>JAVTWD010000024.1:0-354829 GCA_032229505.1 Bacteroidota bacterium | reverse complement strand
CTTCCGGCGGTACCATCCCTTATAACTACACCCTTACAGACCTTACAACAAACATCTCTACCAACTCTATCACACCTAACGGTATGAATTCTACGCCGACCTTGACAACGGCTAATCAATACACCATTTCGGTAATTGATGCGAATGGATGTTCGGCCGGCCCGCAAACTATTAACGTTGGGGTAAGGCCGGCGCTTTTGGCCGTAGGATCAACAAGTACAATTTGTGATACAAAAACATTAACGTTAAGTCCAACAATTACAAGTCCGGGTAAAGGCGGCCCTTATAATTATTCGTGGAGCAACGCTGCAACTGGAGCAACTGCTACAATCACGGCAAATTATGCTGCTGCGCAAACAAGCACTTATTCGGTAGTAGTTGATGATGGTTGTTCGATACCAAATGCAACAGCAATATTCACAGTAATTGTAAATCCTTCACCTAACGCTACGTTTACACCAGTGAGAAGTGAAGGCTGTGCACCGTTAACAGTAACTTATAATGGTATAGGTGATTCTACAACTACAAATTTTAATCCGTTCTTCTGGACATTTAGCGGCATACCGCAAACCGTTAACCCAATGCTAAATCCACAAGTAATAACCTATGCAGAACCGGGAGTTTATTCGTTAACATTAACTGTTACCAATAAATATGGTTGTATTCAAACAATGACAGATCCTACAGCTGCAGAAGCATTTTCGGTGCCGGTTGCAGGTTTCTTCCCAAGCCCGCAAAGCGCAAGCTTAATGGAGCCAAACATACATTTTACTAATACATCTTCAAATGCAAATGGTTATATATGGGATTTTGGCGATTATAATTTCCCGAATGCGAATTCATCTTTTGCCGTAAATCCTGATCATATATATAGTTATGTTGGCGCTTACCAGATTTATTTAGTTGCCATTAATACAAAAGGCTGTAAAGATACAGCTACTGCAACTATAGATATAACGCCTGATATGGGTGTATATATACCAAACGCATTTACACCGGATAATAACGGACGCAATGAAGTGTTTATGCCTTACGGTTATGGCATTAGTGAAGAGAATTATAAAATGGAGATCTTTGACCGCTGGGGTGAGCTCATCTTTACTTCAAACGAGTTTAGAAAAGGATGGGACGGAAAAGTAAAAGGAACAAATGTTACCGGGCAAGATGGTGTTTACATTTACAAGATAACGATCACCGATCTTGAAAATAACAAGAAGAATTATGTAGGACATGTAACATTATTAAAACAATAATACCTATTGGTGAAAATAAAAAAGCGTTGAAATTAATTTCAACGCTTTTTTTATGAAGTTTAAAATTACAGAATTATTTGCGCCAGGGATGCAAAAGGTTTAGTGCTTTTGCCTGCTAAGGCAAAACACCGTAGCGAAGCGAAGCCTGTAGCAGCCCGCCAAGGCGCCCAAAAAAACAAATTTATTTTTTACCTGTATTTTCTTTTGCTATTAAAACATACACCGGAAAATGATCGCTATAACCACCGGTGTAAGTGCCAATATGATACGTTGTAAAAGGATAACCTTTGCTGTTTCCGTAATCGAATTTTAAAAATGATTTATTAAAAATTCTTACGGCATAATATTGCCAGCTTTCATAATTTTTTGGAAGAAAATTTTTATTCATGATGGCTTGGTCAAATAAATTCCAACTATCATTCCATGCTATTGAACCTGTACCCTCGTTATACAATTTTTCCATTGGGTTATAATATTTTTCGCCTTCACATTTTTTTATTTCGCCACAGGTATTTACTATTTCTTTAATTGAAACGCTTGTAGGATCGTCGTTAAAATCACCCAACAAAATAACTTTTGCATTGGGATCAGCCTTTGTAATACTATCTGAAATATGGCGCGCTACTTTTGCCGCGCCGTTACGATTTGGCCTGCTTTTTAATTCGCCACCGCGGCGTGATGGCCAGTGATTGATCAATACAGTTAGTGACTCGCCCAAAAAAGATCCACTCACTACTAAAATATCGCGTGTTTTGTACGAAGAATCGGTTACCAATGTTACATGATAGGATACTGATTTAGTAACTTTAAAATAAGCAGGATTATAAATAAATGAAGGATCAACGCCTCGCGCATCGGGCCCTTCGATATGCTCAACTTTATAATTGCGCTTTTTTAACTTTGGTGAATTTACAAGATCTTCAACCACACTTTTATTTTCAATTTCACATAAGCCTAAAATGGCCAAACCATCGGGTGTTACATCGGTTGCCATTTGCGAAATAACATCTGCAAGATGGTCTATCTTTGTGCGGTAACGTTCACCATTCCAAACATTTTTACCGCTTGGTGTAAATTCTTCATCATTTTTCCATTGATCGTTTAAAGTATCGTATAAATTTTCAACGTTCCAAAAACCAATGGCAGAAATGAAATATTTTTTATCCTTATCTAATTTTTGTGCATTGAGAGAACAAACAAATAGTACGAATAAGAAAAATAATTTATTTTTTAGTGTCATGATAAAATTTAATTAGGGCTTAAAAGTAGTAAATAATATGAGGTGATATGTTAAATGAATATTTAGAAAGTTTAAACCGTTTTAATTGAAAAATTCATGAATTTGGTAATATATTGTTGACAATTACCTAATAATGCACCCATTAAATATTTATATATTTACCGCGATTTAGTAAGAAGTGATCACCCTTGAGGTAATATAAAGTTTCTCTTTATAGGCCCGAAGCCGCTTCATAATAGTTAGCAATAATTAGGATGAAAGCAGGTATAAATTTCATCCTAATTTATTTAAAAGAACAAATAAGTAATTAACGTTTTAACAGTTTTAATAAAACAATATTTAATATTTTAGCTTAATGATAAAATTTACAAGTATCAAACATTTAATTTGTTTTGCCTTTTTATTTTTTGCGGGAATAACTTTCGCGCAGGTTTCTCAATCTGATTCAACTATTACTGATAATAGTGCGGATAGCCTTGACAATACTTTTAATATCCCGGTATTTAATGCCACCGGCAGTGATATTGATTCTGACCTCGGCCAACAGGAAACCTCTTCTTTATTACAATCGAGCCGCGATCTTTTTTCTCAATTTGCAATTTATAATTTTAACGCTGCACGTTACCGTATAAGAGGTTATTCAGCAGAAAATTTATCGATGATGCTTAACGGCATTGACATTAATAATCCTGAAATGGGTTTTGCATCCTTTGGTGAATGGGGCGGTTTATTTGGCGCTGCACCTTTTAGTGAATACAGACTTGGTAATGGTGCTTCCCGTTATGGCTTTTCCGGACCGGCAGGTTATAATAATTTTGATTCAAAAGCTTCTTCTTTCAGAAAAGGTACACGTATTGCTTATGGAACTACAAATAGAAATTATAGACATCGCATTTCAGTAACACACTCAACAGGCATGATGGATAATGGTTGGGCGCTTAGAGTGATGGTTAGTAATATTAGTGGCAATCAGGTATATATTCCCGGCACTTATATTCAATCAAATACTTTTTACATTGGGCTTGATAAAAAAATAAACAGTAAAAATATGCTATCATTAACAGGCTACTTTACTCCTTCAGAAATTGGTGGTCGCTCATATGCACAATTAGAAGCATATGAACTCACCAACGATCATTTTTACAATAGAAATTGGGGTTATCAAAATGGAGAAATACGAAACTCGGTTGTTCGTAAATCGCAAAGGCCAACATTTATGTTAACACATATTTTAACGCCGAATAATACATCAAAATTAACAAGTACGTTATTTTATAATTCAGGAAAATCGAGCGTGTCTGGAATAAACTGGAATAATTCTCCAAACCCTTGGCCCGATTATTACAGGTATTTTCCAAGCTATTTTTATAACCAGGGTTTAACCGAACAAGGCGATGCGCAAAAAGCATTGTGGGAAAATGATGTGAACACACAGCAATTAAACTGGGACAGGATGATTGCCATGAACCAGGATAATGTATATACTGTTCCGTCACAAGTTGGACAGGGAACAAATACTACAGAAACCAGGTCACGCTACATTCTTGAAGACAGAGTTGAAGATCTTAAGAATTTTGTTTTTAATTCGGTTTACAACAAACGTATTGAAAATTTATTTATCAGCGCAGGAATAAGTGGAAACATTTACCGCAATCATAAATACAAAGTTATGAATGATCTTTTAGGCGGTACTTTTTGGTTAGATTACGATCAGTTCGCATCAAACCTTGGTGTTAGCTCTGATTTTCAGCAAAACAATTTAGAGAATCCTGATAGAAAAATTTATGCAGGTGATAAATTTGGTTACGATTTTAATATTAACATCAATAAAGCACAAGCGTGGACGCAAGCAGAATATAGTATTGGCAAGCTTGATGCTTATGCCGGGCTTCAGCTTTCAAGCATGCAGGTTTGGAGAGAAGGATTTGTAACTAACGGAAAATTTCCGACAGGAAGTAAAGGAAAAAGTGATGTTATTTCGTTTACTAATTATGGTATAAAAGGTGGTGTAACTTATAAGATCAATGGCAGAAATTTTATAACTGCTAATGGTAGTTTTTTAACCCGCCCACCTGAGGTAAACACCATGTTCATTTCTCCTGAAACAAGAAATGATATTACAAAAGGTGTTACATCTGAACAGGTAGCTAGCTATGAATTAAGTTACCTACTTAAATCTCCAGCATTTAAAGCAAGGGCGACCTATTACAATACCTCCATTAATAATCAAAGTCAAATGCGTATTTTTTGGTATGATATATATAATTGTAACGTAAATTATTTTTTAACCGGCTTAAACGAAAAGCACCAGGGTGTTGAAGTTACGCTTGAAAAAACAATAAAAACCTCTCACGTTTTACAAGGTGTATTTGGTTATGGAAATTATTATTACACTAACCGTCCAAAAGCCCAGGCTTGGCAAACCAATAATAATACAGAATTGTATACCAACAGAACTGTTTATTGGAAAGATTACTACGTAGGTGGTACACCGCAATTGGTTAGTGCGTTTTCTTATAAATATGTGGGTAAAAAATTCTGGAATGTGAGCGCTACATTTAACTATTTTGGCGAACTGTACATTATGACCAATCCCGACAGAAGAACTGAAGAAGCTGTTGTAGCTTACCAAGCAGGTGATAAAGGAATAAACGATGTTGTAGGCCAGGAAAAAATGCCGGATTTTTATACAGTTAATTTAAATGCCGGAAAATCTTTTAGGATAAAAGGTAAATATTATTTAAACTTTAATGGTGGCATCAATAATTTATTGAACAATAAAAACGCTTTAACTTTTGGTTATGAGCAAATGCGTTGGGACATTGGCCAGTTAAACAGGTTTCAGAATAAATACCAATACATGATGGGTTTAACCTATCGCGTAAATGTTAGTTTTAGTTTTTAATTGATAAATAATTTACACAATGAAAAAAAATATTTTAAATCTTTTCTTGTTTGCCGTTCTGTTTGTAGCGGTTGTTTCCTGTAAAAGAAAAGGAGAATTGCCACCAATAAAACCTGAAGGCCCCTCTTTAACAATAGCAGAATTAAAAGCTATTGCAAGCTGTACTAACAATTGCGAAAAAGTATTTACAACAGATACATATTTAGCTGGTGTGGTTTTAGCAGATAATGTAAAAGGTAATTTTTACAAAGAAACATTTTTAAGAGATGCAACCGGTGCAATACATTTAACTTTAAAATCAGCACCACTTATTTTTGTTGGTGATAGCATTCGCATTAACATGAAGGGGTTAAGCATTGGCTATAATCCTTCAACTTCCATGTTAGAGGTAGATTCTCTTGACCCTGACAGATCAATGGTTATACTTGGTAAAGGTGCTGAGCCAAAGCCAAAAATAATGGATATGAATTTGATAAATACACCGGGTTATTTTGCAAGCTTTATAAATGATCTTATTGAAATTAAAGGAATAGGTTTTGCACCGGCAGATACAAATAAATTATATGTAAACATTAACTCTACTGCACAAAGCAGGCTAATGTACTCGTGTGGTGGAGACCCTATTACTTTAAGAACAAATTCTTATGCGACCTTCTCAGGCCAAAAAACCCCAAAAGGTTACGGAAATATTATTGGCATTGCAACGAATTACGGAACCACCAAACAATTAGTGATAAGAAACACAACTGAATGGAGCATGAACAATGCAACCTGTGTTACACCGGGTTTATATCTTAAAAAGAATTTTAATGATAACTCTGTTACCAGTGGTGGCTGGACAACACAAAACGTAAGTGGTGCCATCCCGTGGGTTCCGTCAACACTTGGTTCATGGGCAAATAAACCTTACGCGCAAATTTCCAATTTTGTTTCGAGTGCTAATCAACCTTGCGAAACATGGTTAATTTCGCCACCTATGGATCTTTCAGCATCTACAAACCCTGTACTTGTTTTTCAAAACGCATGTAATTACTCCGGACCTGTTTTAGAATTAATGGTCTCAACTAATTATACATCCGGTTTACCATCAACAGCAACATGGACACCGGTAACTTTTACTTTATCTAGTGGGGGTTTTGCATTTGTTAACTCAGGCAATATTTCTTTAGGTGCTTATAAAACGGCAGGTGTAACTATTGCATTTAAATACACAGGCACTTCTACTTCAGGTAAAACATGGGAAGTAGATGATGTTATAGTTTCTGAAAATTAATTTGATCAAAAAGAAAAATGAAAAAAATATTTTATTTATTAATTGTTGTATCAGTTGTATTTACTTCTTGTAAAAAAAAGTTTGATAATCCGGAGCCACAAGCCCCGCCTGCTGTTAGTGGTTACATTACAATAGACTCTATTATAAAAAGATATAATGTATACTATGCAATACCACCAAGCAAGGTTTACAAATTTGCTACCGATTTAAATGTTACAGGTATTGTAACTGCAGATGAAGTTAGTGGCAACCTTTACAAATCGGTTTACATTAAAGATGCAACAGGTGGTATGAAATTAAATTTAACCTATGCCGGAGGTTTATATGTTGGTGATAGCATTCGCGTGAATTTAAAGGGAGTTAAATTAAATAGTTACGGAAATCAGATACAGCTTGATTCTATTGACCTTGAAAAAAGCGTACATAAAATTTCGAGCGGTACTTTGGTAACACCAAAAAAAGTAACCATGAATCAATTAATAACAACAAATACATTGGTATCACAACTCTATTTTCAATCAGAATTAGTTGAGCTGGATTCTGTTGAATTCTCTATTGGTTCGAAAGGTTCGACTTTTGCAGATGCTGTTAACAAAGGCTCTATCTCTCACGTTCTTTTAAATTCTTTTGGAAGCAAAGTAATTGTAAGAACATCCGGCTACTCTAATTTTGCTGCCAGCACTGTACCTTGTGGTAAAGGAAAAATAATCGCCATAGTTGGTCAATATAATGGCGCTATTCAACTTACCATACGCCAATTGGGCGATGTAAGTATTTCAACAGGTACTTGTCCGGTATATGTAAAAAACTTTAATGATAACAGTGTTACCAGCGGCGGTTGGACAACACAAAATGTAACAGGTAATATTAACTGGGTAACTTCAAACGCAGGAGGTTCACCTACTTATTATGCATCTATCTCTAATTATATTTCAGGAAATCAGGCTTGCGAAACATGGTTGATCTCTCCGCCATTTGATCTTACAAATAACATTAATCCGGCGCTTTCATTTAATAATGCTTATAATTATACAGGGCCTGCATTAGTTGCAATGATCTCAACAAACTATACAGGTGGCGCGGTAAACACAGCATCCTGGACGGCCTTACCTTATACGGCATCAACAGGCGGTTTTAATTTTGTGAACTCGGGTAATATTTCTTTAAGCGCTTATAAAACTGCGGGTGTAACCATTGCATTTAAATACACAGGTACCGGCAGCTCAGGGTCCACCTGGGAATTAGATGATATTGCGATCTTAGATCTCTAAAAAATAAATTCATAAAAAAAGCCCCCGAAAGTATTTTCGGGGGCTTTTTAATTTAAATAATTTTTATCAGGCCAATAAAACTTTTTTAGCATCGGCTAAAATATCAAATGCTTTTTCCTGAGTTGCAGCTTCAGCATACACACGCAATACAGGCTCTGTACCGCTTGCGCGGATCATTAACCAGGTATTTTCATCAAAGAAAAATTTATAACCATCCAGATCATCTACACGCGATACTTTATATTTTCCAAATTCTTTATATGAATTGCCTTTGCAGTTTTGTAATACTTTTTGCTTTACAGCTTCATCAATATGCAAATCGTTACGCTCAAAAGAAAAAGTTCCTGTAATACTGTATACTTCTTCAATTAATTCGTTTAATGATTTACCTGTCTTAGCCATAAATTCCCAAATGGTCAATCCCATCCAAATACCATCACGTTCAGGAATGTGACCTTTAATAGCAATACCCCCACTCTCCTCACCTCCAACCAAAACATCTTCAGCAACCATAATACTGCAAATATATTTAAAGCCAATTTTCACAACATCTAACGGCAAGCCATAATACTCGCACATGTTTTTTATTTTAACAGTAGTACTAAAGGCTGTTGCTACTTTACCTTTTTGACCTTTATATTTTACAAGATAATGAATCAATAATAAAATAATGTGATGCGAATCAACAAAATTACCTTTTGAATCGTAAAGCCCAATTCTATCTGCATCACCATCTGTTGCTAAACCGCAAGAGATATCTCCTTTTTGTTTGATAAAATTGCTGAACTCCAAAAGGTTTTTATGAATGGGCTCAGGAGCTTGCCCGTGAAAACCCGGATTGTGATCATTATGCAAATGATGGATCTCAGGAAATAAACGTGTCATTACACGCTGGCCTGCGCCAAACATTGAATCGTAAGCCAGGTTTAAATTTGATTTTTTTATTGCTTTAAGATCAAAGTTAGCTTCTACGTGTTGAATATAAAGATCTTCTAACGGAACAATTTGCAAATCACCTTTTTTTTCTGCTGCGGCAAGGTCGATAGCGTTATATTCAGTAGTACATTTTTCAGGAATAATGTCTTCGATTTCCTGCACCAATTCAGGGCCAAGTGGGCCACCGTAATGCGCTTTTATTTTATAACCGTTATACGTTGGCGGGTTATGACTTGCAGTAATAATGATACCTAAATGTGTTTTATACTTTACACAACCTAACGAGATCATAGGTGTGCTAATAAATCCTTTTGCCAATAAAACTTTTACACCGTTTGCAATAAATACTTTAGCAGTAACTTCTGCAAACATAGGGCCGGCAAAACGGCAATCGTGCCCAACCACTACAATTGGGTTTTTGTTGCTTTTAATTAGCCACTTTGCGGTAGCTTCGGTAACTCTTGCTACATTCTCTTCGGTAAAATCGCGTGCTATAATTGCACGCCATCCATCTGTTCCAAATTTTATCTTCGTCATATTAAAAAGTGTATCTTAAAATTACTTATAATTTTTTTTATGCTTAAAACCCAAAACGTTAAGTTTATTTAAAGTTTACTGCTATTGAATTAGCAATTTGTTCAAACTCTTCTTTAGATAATTTTAATTTTTGGTTTGAAAAATTACAATCATTCATTGTTCTTATGGGTATTAAATGAACGTGGGCGTGTGGTACTTCAAGGCCTATTACCTGCATGGATATTCTATTACAAGCTACCGACTTTTTTATAGCTTCGGCCACTCTTTTACTAAAATCCATTAAGCCGGAATATGTTTTATTATCAAGATCAAAAATATAATCTACTTCTTTTTTTGGAACCACTAATGCGTGACCTTTTGTTAATGGATTAATATCTAAAAAAGAAAAATAATTTTCGTCTTCGGCAATTTTATAAGAAGGTATTTCGCCCGCTATGATCTTTGAAAATATACCGGCCATTATAACTTATATTGTAATTTCTGAGATCTCTAATGTCATTTTTCCGGCAGGTACTTGCACATCCACTTTTTCGCCAACTTTTTTGCCAAGTAAAGCTTTACCAATTGGAGAATCAACAGAAATCTTTCCACTTTTGAGATCGGCTTCATTCTCTGCAACCAAAGTGTATTTCATAACAGCGCCATTAGTGGTATTTTTGATCTTAACAGTGGTTAGGATGCTTACTTTAGAAAGATCGAGCTGTGTTTCGTCTACAATGCGCGCGTTGGCAATAACATCTTCTAATTTTGCAATTCTAAGTTCGAGTAATGCCTGAGCTTCCCGAGCTGCATCATACTCTGCATTCTCACTAAGATCACCTTTATCGCGGGCATCTACAATAGCTTGTGTAGCCGCTTTTCTTTCAACGGTTTTTAGCTGCTGCAACTCATCTTTCATTTTTTGCAGGCCTTCTTCTGTATAATATCCAATTTGTGCCATAATTACGTACTCTTAAAAAAACAAAGAATCCCGGTTAATAACCGGGACTCTATAATATATAAACAAATGTAATAAAAAAACTCTATAGATTCAATCGTATTCCAAAAGTATGCGTACCACCGAATGGATTTGTAAAGCGGTAAGAATAATCTAAACCAACGGTTGATTTTTTCTCATTAACAGGAACTTCGAAAGTTACACCTGCCGCAGGACCAGTAAATACGGTTTGACGGGTATCTGCTTTTAAAATTCCTTTTTCAGCATAATAACCACCTCTAAACATTAACATATCTTTCCAGGCATATTCTAAACCAAATAAAAAGTTATCGTTTGTAAATGAGTTAGAGGTATAAGTACCGTTAAATGATAAACGGTGCTTTTTAGATAAACCAGTACTATCTTTTGTAAGATAAAGATCGTAAGCTAAACCAATATTAACCAAAGCAGGTAATTCAAATGCATTTGAACGGTTGTTAACAGTTAATTCAAAGTCCCCACTATTTGAAATAGTTGCCTGACGTGATAAACCGTCACCCTGGTAACGCATTTTTGGCCCCCAGTTTTTTAATGCTATACCAATATGAATTTGATCATATTTACCTGTGTGGTATTGGATACCTGCATCGATAGCTAAGCCACGGGCATTAGCATTTGGTATTTGCTCGCTAAGTAATTTAAAGTTAATACCACCATAAATATTATCAGAGAACATTTTTGCATATGATAAGCTGATATTATAGAATGTAGGATTATAAGTACCTAAACCACCTTCAGGCTGATCTTCTGTAGTAATTTCTATTTTACCGGCGTTAATAGCAACAACACCTAAACCAATTGTACCGGTTTCGCCAACGCCTTGTGTTAAACCAAAGCTATTGATAAAAATATCAGTGCCTTGTAACCAGTTTGAACGATTAAAGATCACCTCAGTTTTACGTGTAAAAGCTGTACCTGCAATGTTTAAGAATTGTGCTTCCAAACCTCTTGCTTTGGCTGAGTTAGAACCAACCATCCCGGCATTTCTTGCATAAGGATTAATCAATAACTGACTTGCACCAGCCTGACCTCTTCTTTCAGGATTACCTGCGTTACCAACTGTTGCGGCAACCATTAGGGCAGATAAACTAATATATTTTAAATTTTTCATCATAAACTTTACCTGTTAAAGATTAGTAGCTTTGAACATCCAGTGGACGCATTACACCAAACCATTTTAATATTTTTTCACCAATTCCGGGAGCATCAATATGGAATATATATAAACCACTTGCTACCGAAATACCACTTTGATTTTTCAGATCCCAATCAGTATAAGGACTACGTTTAGCCTGCTTAATATCTGAACCCTGACCCGAAGTTCCTAAGAAAATATCTTCCTGACCGGTAACATCGCGGGTAATTGATCTAACCAACGTTCCGTTCATTGTAAATATTTTAATTGTACACTTATTAGGAAGATTTGTAATTCTTACGCGGTTGTCAATCCTTTTTGTTTCGTACGAAGAAGAACCGTAATAAGGATTAGGAACGATCTTAATAAGATCTAAAGCATTCTTAGCAGTAGAAGCATCTGCAAATAAAGTAGCAATATCACTTGTATTAAATTTATACATAGGGAAATTGTTATTTTGCGGATCAACGCTATTAATATCAGTTGTTAACATGCTTGGAGAATTTACATTCTGCAATTTATTAATACTGATAGCAGTTTGCGGAGTAGTGTATGTTGCAACACCTGAGAAACCATAACGGTAAGGTTTTGCAACGTTTATCTGCATTCTAACATCAGAAGGCATGTTCTCAGGTTTATTAAAATCATACCCAGGAGCCGGCATAGGCATTGATACCCACATGATATCACGCTCTAAACCATTTAACGGCCCAAGTCCCGCACCACTATTATCGTTACCGAAAGATGCACCGAAATACTCTTTTAACACAAAAATGTTTCTTGCACCAGCATCATATTTTGTTTGTCCATATGGTTTTCCACCCAAAGTAGCTTCCCATCCAAAGTTTCCAGGAGTTGGGTAAGTTGATTGAATTACATTACCACCAAAAACATACACGAAGTGTTTACCACCAAATGCATATGGATAAGGAGAGTTGTCTCTTGAAGTAGGATTCCAGATCATATCATTACCATTGTTTTCTTTTTGGTAACTATCTTCCCCAAACATCATATTTAAACGCTCACCGGTTTCGATATTAATTGCATAACCCGGGAACCAACCCATACCTGTTGCAGAAATATAATTAGGATCATCAGGGTTATTACTTGGGGTTGTACCAGTTGCGTAAACACCATCTTTATTTACTGAAGCATGTTGTCTTGGACCAAAGAAGATACCACCATTTTCTGCAAGTTGATATTTTTCTTGCATTTCAATAACAGGGCATCTTGTCCATTTACTCTTATCTTTTGTGTATACAATAATTACACTGCTAACTTTTCTTAAATCAACATTTCCATCCTGGCTAGGCGAAGTATTACCTGATAAACCAAAGATACCAGGGAATGCAACTTTATTAGCTTCCCAAATTTTACCATTTAAACCAGGGCCACCAAATACACGAGAAGGAACGCTTGGAGCACTACTTGGAGTAATTGAATAATAAGAAGCAGCTAAAGCATATGGAGCCCATGTACCACCTAATATATTTCCAAATTGTTTCTTAGGATCGTAAAATGCTGCAATTACACCATCATTATCTTTTTTGTAATACGCATCTTCACTTCCGGCTGTTTTGTTGTTTCCTGAAAGGATCCAGTTTGTTGGTGTTGCACCATCAACGTCTTTTACAGGATTTAACCAACCGGCAGTACCATTAAAATAAGACATGCTTGCTCCAATAAATGAATTTTGAGCAGGGCCGGCATAATCAGAAGTTTCTAGTGCAAAGTTTGTGAACTTACCTGATGTTTCGCCCGGGTCACCAACTTGTTTTATAGTTAACGAAAAACCAAGATCAGGGAAATAAAACTCATTACCAACTTTAATTGTTTCATAATAAACATCAACTGTACCTGTTGCAGATGTAGTATTTGGATGGTATATTTTACCAGACTGTAGATCTTTTAATTCCCAGCTTGTATTATCAATATTTAAAGCAGCAATACCAGCAGCCGAACCGGTTGGCATTGGGTTAATGCTTGTTTGAGGTGCAGATGCACTATCAACACTATTAATAAATCTGAAAGTGAAATCAGAGTTTTTTACGTTCAATGGATCTACCACTTTAATATTGATAGGGCCTTGTGCATTTTCATAAGTAATATCAGCTTTAAAACCATTTGCTACGATCTCATCTTCTGATGCAGCAGTCATAGTTAACATGTTTCCACCATTACCCTGACCTTCAATTCTGGTAATTTTTGGGCCAAAACCATAAGCAGATTGAGTAACAGTTCCATCTTTTTCAACTTCAGGAATGTGAGGGATACCGGCTGCACGTTTTAGTTTACGACCTTCAAGGTAAGGACGTTTTTGACCTAATAAGTTTGCAGCAGGATTAACTGTAACCGGTACATCCGGTGCATAAGTTAAGTAGTTATTGTAAGCATATGCTACTGCAAGAAAATAATAAGTTTTGTTGTTTACTAGTTTTCTGTTTGATGAAGTAGAGAACGCATCATCAGTAACTTTAAATGTAGAAACAATACCTTTATCAGAGCCTTCTACTTTTACCTTTGGTGCAATAGCTCCAACTGTATTATCTAATTCATAATTAATTAAACGCGAAACACCATTCGTAATATCACATTGAAAAACAGGAATAGCTTTTGTTCTGTCAGCAAGATCAGTTGAAGTTACCTGATCGTTTGCAATTTGATAAACAATATATCCTTCAAAGCGATAAACTTTATCAGGATTTTTAATTTCAGGAATGTTTGATGTTGGATCAGATAAAATTGAGATATCTGTTTCAGCATAATCATTATTGTATTGTTTGTAGTTATTTGATTTTCCTTTTTCGTTAGTTAAATAAATGATCAACTCATTATTCATTTCCTGAATAGTTAAGTTTGGAGCTTCAGGACCATCTAATAATTTAAAACAGTTGTCAAATAAAGCCTGAGCTTTATCATCGGCAGATTTTAAAAGATCAATTGATGTTAAGTTACCACCTTTTACAGGACTTTGTGCCCATGGCATACCGTAAGTTACTTCGTTAACAGCACCCGGTTTTAATGTAAAAGGGCCTGCTGATTGTAAGAAACGTCTGTCACCAGGTAAGTTACCGGCTGATTTTTCTGTCCAACCTGTTCCTGTTACAGGGTTACCATCGTATACAAATGTAGCAGGAGCAGTTCCACCATAAGCGTTACCACCAAAAGTAAATGGCGAACCATCTTTCCAAAAACCTGTCATAAAATTATAGTAATGGATAGCAATATCGGGATTTGTTGTTTGAGGAGGGAATGCGCCGATATTATTATTATAATATGTAAAGCGGCTCATTTGAATAGTTTCCCCTGGTTCGTCAACTAAATTATCCTGATCATTATCTACTCCATCCAAATCGGCAATAGGACCTTTAAAGAAATCGCAACCCATTGAAGGTGGGAAATCACCATAACCATTAGTACCAGATGCAGTTTCATCAAATGGATCGGCATTGTAGATATAACCTAAACCTCTTGAAACATCGCAACCAACATAATCATCCAAATAATAACCAAGATCACAATCGTTCCAAATAGTAAAGTAAGTTTGATTTAACTGGAAAGAAGAACGGTTATGAACTTCATAACTATAGAATGTCATGTTATTGATCTCATCATTTGTTTTAAAAGCAAAAGCTTGCGCCCTTACCTCAACCCCAATTGCTACACCTTGTGTTTCTGTATGAGAACCACCTTTATCATTAAATACCCAAAATAAAGTTTGATCACCATATAATTTAGTTTTACAAAATCCTAAATTATCTTTTAATGCAAGGTTTTGAACATCGTAAGCAGGATAATCACCGCTTGCAGGATCGTAAAAACCATCAGGAGTTTTATCTACAAATGGTGCTAAATTCAAATCCTGATTTTTTGTTGGATCACCGTTACCCGGCCAGCCTAAAATGTTTGCTGTAATTGGTCCGCCTGCTACAAAGTTGTCTACTTCTGCACGGTTGATATTAAATATCTGATCGTATTTTAAACACTCTGCAGGATCTGCAGCAGCAGTAATTTTATCTAAAGGCCCTGGCCAAAAATCGATACCGTTTTGACGATATGTCATAGCTGCCACTTTTAACTGACCACCGGCATCTAAGCCACCTAGCCAAATTGAGCCTGCAAAAGTTGATGACACACCATTATTTCTGTTAGCTGTTGCAGGAACAATGTAATAAGCGTTACCGTTACCTTGAAGATCCCACCACATATCACCACCACTATAAATGATCGTTCTAACGTTGTTAACCCACAATTCTTGCGCTGCTTTTGGCGCTGCACAATCAGCCATAATCTTTTGACTAAGATTTGAGCCGGCGTGTCTTTCGCTGGCGGCCTTTTCTCTGCCATAAATGCTTATGCTACATAAAGCACTTAATATTATTATGATTTTTTTCATAGTGTAATTCCTCCCAAAAATTAAAATTCAAACATCAAACCAATACGGATCTGACGTGGTGTATTATAGTTACTTGCTTTATTGATACTGATATTATAAAGATCTGTAAATGCTGTAGCGCTATTAGCAAGTGCTAATGAAGCCTGAGCTTGTGTTGATGTTAAGTAACCATCATCAGTAGGCTCACCGGTGTAGTTATATACACCTAATACGTTACGGCTGTTGAACAGATTTAATACTTGTAAATAAACATTTAAATTTGCAGTTTTTCTGTTCTCATCGTCTTTTTTACCAAAAGCCAATGCAATGTTTTTATCAATTCTTAAGTTAGATCTGAAATTCCAAGGAAGGTTAGATCCATTGATCTGACCAACGATACTTGAACGTGCACCCACAAAGAATACTGAATAAGGTACTGCAGTGTTCCAACGTGTGTAAGGTGTACCAGAACCTAACAAGAATGAAATATTGAAACCAACATCTTCAAATAATTGAATTGTTTTTCCGCTTTTCTTTTTAATGCTTGGGCCTTTATAATCACCTTCTGAACCAAAACGGTAATCGTAATTAAATACAAAACCATGGCGTTGATCATAATCTAATGGTTGAAGGATACGTAGATTTGGTGTACCTGATGAAGCTAAGTTAGCACCTGAGTTAATACCTGAACCTGTACCTTCAGCAAATTGAAGTGTATAGTTGAATGAATATCTTGAACCACCTGTTCTACGGAAATCCAATACAAAGGATAAACCTTTAACTGTTCCAAAATCGATATTATCGTATTGGATATAGGTTTTAGGATATGCACCTGTAATAACACGTTGATTGATCAAATTACGCATCTCACGGTAAAACGAAGTAATTGTTAATGAAGCATTTTTACGCTCATTTAAAATTTGAGAGAAACCTAATTCATAATCAATTGTTTGTTGTGGTCTTTGATTTGGATTAGTTAATAATGGTGAGCTACTTTCAGCATCTAAATAATAAAAATCAAGTGGTTGTAATTGATTGTTTGATGGACGTTGCGTTAAGATATCGTAGTGAGCAAAAAAGTTTGCAACATCTGAAATAGGGAAAGAGAACGCAATACGAGGCATTACATTAATTGCAGCAGCATATTGTTTAAATGCGCCAACTGACATTTTTTTCTCGTAGTTTGAACGGTCTTTAAATAATGGAACGGGGTTACCTGATGCCGAAGCGATCAAAGATGGATCTGAGATCTCATTACCTTCTGAGTCAAACCATTTGTCTCCATCTCTGTAACCTTTAATATATAAAGGAGATTTACCGCCTGAGGGAGTTTGTGCTACATAAATTGCAGCATCTCTAGAAATGTTACCCGGCACGTTATCAGAAAAACCAGCAGGTAAATTTTCTAATGAACCAAGATCGCTAACTTTTGCTAATTCATGTAAAGCGTACTTGTCTTTTAAAACTTGTTGATTAGCATCATAACGGTCAACACGTAAACCTACGTTAAATTTAATGTCTTTAAAGTCAAACTTATCCATGATGTAAACCGATGCGTAAATAGGACGGAAAGAACCGATAGGGAATTGATTTCTTCCTTTATCATCTGTTGTTTCAAGGAATTTGCTGATAGAAGTTGTACCACCTACTTTTTTACCATCGTGTGTAAAACCTGCGTAACCAACATATCTGCTTGCACCGTTAAAGAAAAGATCTTCCGGACCAAACATATCTAAGCTAAGGTCATTTGGATCTAAAGCATCTGTATTTACAAATCCTGTGTAGTCAATTGGTAATCCTAATTTTTCTAATAATTTTTCAGAGAATTTAGTTTGTTTTGCAGCTTCATATTTATTCTCGTAATAATAATATGGTACTAAACCTGAAAGCTCGGGAACTAAAATAGGATTTGTAACATCTAATTGTTCTGTATGGCTGTTAGCTTTTAAGCGCATTAAAGTCCAAAGTCCTGAAGCATTTAATGCGTGGAAACTTTGTGTACGTTGATCAAACTCTAAACCAAAAGTAATGGCATGGTTTTTAATATCTGTATTAAAGCTTGTTGCAATACGGAATTGATCTTTAAGATCTCTTCTGTAATTATTTGGATAAGCTCCAAAGTTGTTGAATAAGTTGTAGATACTCTGAGGATCTCCACCGTTAACAAGTCCACCATTTCCTTGTATATAATTCATAGAAGCTATTCCGGCAGGTGATTGCGATAGAAGATAAGAAGTATAGATCCCCATATCAGGATTAAGGTCAGATGGTTCAAAAGTTAGAGGTAATTCATTTCTGCCTCTGTATTCGTAGGCATTAATAGTTTGTCCATTCAAATCAAAAGCATCGTTATACTGGTAGTTAAACGCCCAATCTTTCTCTAAGAAAGTTCTGTTAAATTTACCAACGTAACCATAATTAAATATCTTGTCTTTATGTTTTGTACTTTGTGTAACATCATAACCGTTCTCATAACTAATTAAGAATTTAAAGAAAGAGTTATTTAAAAGAGATTGCGTTTTTTCTTTATTACCCGAACCACCTAATTTTTGAGTAATACCTAAATTAACACGGTAGCTTCTTTTGCTGGTTCTTGAGTTGTTTGCCGAATTTAAAATTTGGTCCTGAATGGCAGCATTATACGCATCATTGTAATCAAAAAAACCACCTAACGAAATGTTAGTGTTTGCTGTGGGTGCATAATCTAATTTACCGCTAATGGTTAATAAACGAGAAGCTGCATTTGGTCTGAACTTTTGTGTATTAAGATCGTCTTTTGTAATGTACTCTGATGAACGCACAAAACCTGTACCAGATGGCGAGGGTAATAATGGAGCATCTTTAATTTCCTGTAATTTTTCTTCTTTAATAACGTATACAGGTACAAATGATGGCGCATTATCTTTTACATAATTACCTTGTACTGAAACGAAGAAACCTAAAACAGTGCGGTGTGTAGAGTCTTTTGCTTTGTAGATAGGCCCACCAACACTTGCACCTAATGAATTGTAACCAAATTTATCAGTTAACTGAGAAGAGATCAACTCAATGCCACCAAAATATTTTGATTGAGGCCCCCTTGTTGAAATAGAGATGGCACCTGAAGTTAAGTCACCAAATTGTGCAGGTACACCACCAGTAATTACGCTAATTTGCTCAATTGATTGTTGAGGAAGATTGGGTTGACCGAAAACTTTTACACCATCCACAAAATAAGTTGTGTTTGAGCTACGACCACCACGCACGTTGATATCTTTTCCTTCATCGGCTTGGTATACCCCGGCAGTAGTTGCGGCAACTGAGTTAACATTTTTAGTAGCTAAATTCTGATATTCTTCACGGGTAACAGTTGCTCCTGATTTTGTATCCGGATCGATAAGCGGTACCTGGTAAGTTACAACCTCTACCTCATCTAATTTAACCCCCTCGCCGTTTGATAGGCCAATAGTGATATAGGCGGTTTTTCCATCGCCAACTATAATATCTTTAACCTCTGAGGCCTGGTAACCTACGTAAACACCTTTAACAGTGTACTTACCGGGAGATAATGGCTTAATAAAGGCCTCACCATCCATGTTTGTAGTAGCTACACCTACCTGAACCCCATCTTTATAAGCCACAACATTGGCAAAAGGAATGGCTTCCTTGGTTCCTTTATCCTGTAAAACAACTTTAATTGCACCATTCCCATCCTGCGCCATTGCTGCAAGACTGGTGAAAACAACTAATACAACCGCTAAGTAAATCTTCTTTATCATATATTGTTAAATTACCTTAATTTTTCTACTTATAAAAGCCTTAAAAGTATAAACCCTAGTGATTAATAACAAACAAAAAACTTCATATTTTATTAATCTACTGATATTCAATTTATTAAACTTTTAATGTGCTATTAACATTATTTTCATACTCTAAAGCTACGAAACTTGCATTTGTAAAAAATTAACAAGTTCTAATGTGGCCACTTCAAATTTATAAGTGGCTAAAAAATCAGGATAAATGGAAAACGGGATTTTAGATGGATTTTAGATGAAAAATTATCTCTTTAAAATTTTAATATGTACTGCGTTTTTTCTTTTTAAAGATCCGTCTGAAAAAAGGCTCCCGCTTATTGTTATTATTGAGTTTTGATCGTCTTTTACTTTCCTTCATGCGCTTACGAACTTGTTTTGTTTGTAAACGTTTGTGATGTTTTTTTATGGCCTTGCGCTCAGCTCTTTCTGCTCTCCGCTTTTCACGTGCTTCAAATTTTGCTTTTTTACGGGCTTTACGTTCCTGCGCAAATGTTTTATCTTTTGGTCCTGAGTTTTTTTCCTGCGAAAAAACAGGCGACAAAAAAGTAATAAAAATTAAAAAAAATATGGATCGTTTAAACCGCATCCTGCTTTTTATATTCAAGCACCTCTACACCAAAACGTCTTAAAAAATCTACGCCTTCATCGGTTGCAAGGCCTTTGTATTTTGCATAACTGTCTTTAAAATAAACTTTTTTAATTCCTGTAGTGTAAATAACTCTTGCGCAGGAAATGCAGGGAGATAGTGTAACGTACAATGTTGCATTTTCCATACTCACACCATTTTTTGCAGCATATAAAATTGCGTTTTGTTCTGCATGCAAGGCTAATGAACAACTGCCCTTACTATCACGCGGACAACCAACTACAGGAAATTCAATATCACAATTATGCGTACCCGCCGGTGGGCCGTTATAGCCTAATGAAATTATACGTGTATCTTTTGTTAATACAGCGCCCACCTGCGCTTTTACACAATGTGAACGTAGTGCCAGCTTTTCAGCCAGTTCCATATAAATATCGTTAAACGAGGGCTTTTGCATAAATAGTTTTTAATTTTTAGTGTTAAGTTTTTAATTTACCGAGTAATTAATTTTATTGAGAACTAATAACTCAACATTAAAAACTTTTTAAACTGCCTCACTTACCACTTCTTTTACATGATCGGGAAGCAAGCGTTTTAAAAGTGCTTCAATGCCAGCTTTTAAAGTCATGGTGCTGCTGGGGCAACCACTACAACTTCCGCGCATTTGAACGGTAACAATACCATCTTTTAATTCCTTAAAAGTAATTAAGCCGCCGTCCGATTCAACAGCCGGGCGAATGTATTGTTCCAACACTTCAATAATTTTATTTTCCACATCATTTGTAGGCGGCACGTGCTGCGTATTTATTGATACAGTTTCTTTAAAAGAAGAATCTTTTGGTACCTGCTGTTGCGGTAATTTGTTAATAATGGCATTACCCTTGTTTAAATAATCCGTTATAAAAACACGCAATTCATCTCTTATCTCTTCCCAATCAACCGCATCCTGCTTTGTAACAGTTATAAAATTAGAAGCAATATATAAACGTTTTACAAATGGAAATTGAAATAATTTTTTGGCAATTGGCGCATCATTTGTTTCAGAAATAGTTTGATATTCTGCCGAAGCGCCACTCACTAAAAGTAATTTATTGGCAACAAATTTTACACTCGAAGGATTTGGAGTTTCTTCGGCATAAATAATATATGGTATTTCGTCGAGATTCATAATTAATACAAAAATACGAACTTAAAATTTATGATTTGCTATTTAATAAATTATAACATTAGTCGTTAAAAGATAGTATTTTTACAGCAACGATCATGCAGATAAAAACTGATTTTTTAGTCATTGGCTCCGGAATTGCAGGACTAAGCTTTGCTCTTAAAGTGGCAGATAAGGGCAAGGTAATTTTAATTACCAAAAGTAATGAGGATGAAAGCAACACCAAATACGCACAAGGTGGCATTGCAGCCGTGTGGCACGATAAAGACAGTATTGAAAAACATGTTGCAGATACTTTAGATGCCGGCGGTGGCTTATGCGATGAGCGAATTGTGCGCATGGTTGTTTCTGAAGGAACAGAACGCGTTAAAGAATTAATTGGCCTTGGAACCAAATTTGACAAGACCGATAAGGGCGAATACGATCTTGCAAAAGAAGGGGGCCATAGCGAACACCGCATTTTACATTATAAAGATATTACAGGTTTTGAAATTGAGCGCGCACTTTTACAGCAAATTCATAACCATAAAAACATAACTGTTTATGATCATTATTTTGCAATTGATATCATTACGCAACATCATTTAGGAAAAACCGTTACTTCTAAAACCCCTGACATTGCTTGTTACGGCGCTTATGTTGTTAACATTAAAAATGGTGTTATTGATACAGTGCTTTCTAAATTTACCATTATGGCAACCGGTGGCGCTGGCCATGTGTATGCAACAACAACCAATCCAAAAATTGCAACGGGCGATGGTATTGCCATGGTGTATCGCGCAAAAGGCCAGGTAAAAGATATGGAGTTTGTGCAGTTTCACCCTACTTCACTTTTTAATCCGGGCGAGAATCCAAGCTTTTTAATTACAGAAGCCATGCGTGGCTTTGGCGGTGTTTTAAAAACGCAGGATGGCCGAGAGTTCATGCAAAAGTATGATACCCGCGGATCTTTAGCGCCACGCGATATTGTTGCGCGTGCCATTGATAATGAATTAAAAATGAAAGGTGAGGATTTTGTTTATTTGGATTGCCGTCATTTAGACAGAAAAGGTTTTATAGAACACTTCCCTAATATTTACAACAAGTGTATGGGTTTAGGTATTGATCCATTTGTAAAAATGATACCCGTTGTACCTGCACAGCATTATTTGTGTGGTGGTATTGCTGTGAATGATCAGGCACTATCCTCTATAAAAAATTTATATGCTATAGGTGAATGCGCTTGCACAGGTTTACACGGCGCTAATCGCTTAGCAAGCAATTCTTTGTTAGAAGCTGTTGTGTTTGCGCACCGTGCATCAGAACATGCAAAAAGTGTTTTTGATAAAGCAGAGATCGAAAATAGTATTCCTGAATGGAATGCTGAGGGGACAGAACATGCGGAAGAGATGATCTTAATTACTCAATCACAAAAAGAAGTGCAACAAATAATGAGTAATTATGTTGGCATTGTAAGAAGTGAATTACGTTTAAAACGCGCATTTGATCGTTTAGAAATTTTATACATGGAGAATGAAGCGCTTTACGATAAAACAATTATCACACAAAAATTATGCGAGCTGCGTAACTTAATTTGTATTGGTTATCTTGTAATAAAACATGCCATGAAGCGTAAAGAAAGCGTTGGTTTGCATTATATGGTTAACTACAAGAAGTGATTTTATATGTCTCAACTCCGATCGACATGACAAATAACGCAGAATTCAATTCTCCTCTTTCATTTTATGTGCTAACACAAATTTAATTTCCGAAAAAGAAATATCTGAAGGTAATTTACTTTTTACAGGATTTAATCCTTCACTCTTATCAAATTTTTCGAGTGCTTTTAAAATTGTTTTTTGCTTTTCTTCAGAAACCAATTGATCAATATTTATTTCACCACTTGTAATATAGGGTGTTAAATGACTTTCCAATGTGCCAACAGTATAACCGCGCACCGCAGCAATTTCCTGTAAGCTCATGCCTTCTTTAAATAGCCTAAAGGTTTGTTCTTTACTGCTTACCTTTGCTTCTTTTTCTTCCGGAACAGCTTTTTCTTTTTTTGCTTTTTTTGTTTTGGCCGGAGCTTTTGCCTGCATATTGGATTCAAGGTTGTGCTCTTCCATATACTCCTTTATAATATTTAAAAAGTCACTGCCAAACGCTTCAACCTTTGCTTCACCAAAACCGCCAATTTTCATCAACTCTTCTTCAGTTGTTGGCAAAAAATCAGTCAGCTCTTTTAAAGTTTTGTTACTGGCCACCATATAAATGGGTTTGTGCGAATCATTCACAATATCATCTCTTAGTAATAATAACTTTTTATACAATGCAGGATGATTTATATCGTTCGCGATCTTCGCATTTTTTGCATTCTCATAAACATTTATGCGAATGGCAGGATAGACAATTTTTAATTTTGCTTTTAAAAATTCATGCAAATTAAATCCATATGCCGCTGACTTAAATAATGCATTTTTTGCAAATATCTGCTCAAATAAGCTTTGTAATTCTGCATTTATTTCTTCAGCCGCTTCTTTACTTTCGGTAGTGAATGGAATATTTTTTAATGAATTTAATATCAACTCAAACTCTGCCAAGAAATAAGTTGTAGCCTGACCTAAACGTTTAGAAATATTTTCGTCATATTCAACATTTGTTGATGCTGAAATTAAATTTACCAATTGGTTTTTAAATTTAATACTCACTTCATTTAAAGCATCTAATTTTGAAAACAGCATTTCACTCCACTCATTTACCGAGTTATGCAAACGTGTTTTATACATTTGAAAAATTCCTGCAAGGTCTTTTCTTGTATAAATTACATCAGTAAGATCAATTAAATTAAGCAAAACAGTTTTTATATATTCTTCTTTTGAAGATCTGAAAACTGCATCAATTGCCGCCTGATCTTGCTTGGTGGAAGAAAAATGTAAGATCTTTTTATCGTTAAATAAAGTTTCTGCATTTATTTTTGAGCTTAAAATTAAACCCTGCAAACTTCTGCAGCGGCTTAAAGCAACATACACCTGGCCGGCGCTAAAAGAATGTGCTGCATCAATAATTACTTTTTCAAAGGTTAAACCCTGGCTTTTATGAATGGTAATTGCCCAGGCCAAACGCAAAGGATATTGCGAAAATGTTCCTAAAATTTCTTCTTCAATAACTTTTGTTTCTTTATTTAATTTATAAGAAACGTTTGTCCATGTTTCTCGTCCAACTTCTATTTCGTTATGATCTTCTTCGCATTTAACTTTTATGTTAGAATCGCTAACACTTGTTACAATTCCTATTTTACCATTATAATAATTTTTCTCGCTATTGTTTTTAAGGAACATTACCCGTGTACCTTTTTTCAGAGTTAATTGTTCATCAGCCGGATAATTTTTTTCTCCAAAAACACCTTCCGTTTTACTTTTAAAAACATATGCTTTATCAGGTAATTCGTTCAATAATCTTTGATTGATCTCATCGGCTTTTTGATTATGAGTTGTTAATGTAATATTATCACGAATAAGTTCATTTGAAAGATCGGGTTTAAAATGTTTATTTAATTCTTCAAGATCATTAAAACTTAAATTATTGTTACGTACTTTATTTAAAATATCAATAAAATCCTGGTCTTTTTGCCTGTAAATTTTTTCTAGCTCAATATAAACCGGTGGGTTACTTTTAACCACAAGGCTATCAAAAAAATATGGGCTTTGATAAATGTGACTTAGTAATTTCCATTCTTCGTGATTAACAACCGGTGGCAACTGGTGCATATCTCCAATAAACATAAGCTGAACACCGCCAAAAGGTAAATGTGTTTTTTTGCGACTACTGCGCAATACAAAATCAATCTGATCCAAAAGATCGGCACGCACCATACTTATTTCATCAATCACCAGCAATTCTAATTTTCTGAAAATAGAAAGTCGTAAACTGTTGTATTTAAAAGAGGCTAAAGATTGTTTTGATTGGTCGGCATTGCCTTCTAAATTTAAAACCGGTAAAAAAGGAGTAAATGGAAATTGAAAAAAAGAATGAATAGTTGTACCACCTGCATTTATTGCTGCCACACCAGTTGGTGCAACAACCGCCATATTTTTAATTGTATTTTCTTTAATGTATTTTAATAATGTTGTTTTACCTGTACCAGCTTTACCCGTTAAAAAAATAGGTTGGTTGGTTTGGTTTACAAAATTTAAAACATGTTCAAACTGAGAATTGATTTCGATGGTACTCATTACAAGTACAAAATAAAACAAAATTTATAATTTTTTAAAAGGAGTTATTATAAAATATACAACAAAAAATTACCCGGAATATTTTATACCGGCTTCATTTAATTTTTCAAAAACAGTTAGCATTATATCAGAGCGCGAACCGGAGCGTGAGCCTTTAAAATCAACAAAACTATACCAAAAAATAACCAATAATTTTGCTTTATCGCCGCTTAATGAATCTATAATTATTTTTACAGCATTTTCTTTATTCTTTACAACCATATCAAAGGCATTAACGGTATCGGCTATAATTTTTGTTGCTTTTTTTGCATCTGCAATATTCACGCTTACATTAAATTCTTGCCGTGCGTTGTTGTCATTATTAGTGTACTTTATTAATGGATTTTTAATAATAGAAGAATTTGGAATGAAAATTATTTTTCCATTGTCGCCTTCAACCGTAGTTTGTCGCATAGTCATATCTTTTACTATGCCCCTCACCCCATCGCATTCAATAACATTCCCAACCTTATAAGGCCTGCTAAAAGCGAGTATTAGTCCTGATAAAAAATTCTCGCCAATATCTTTCAAAGCAAAGCCCACAATAAAAGTAGTTATGCCCGCCCCTGCCAATATTTTATTGGAGATGGTGCCTAAGCCCAAAATACCTAAAGCTAAAACAGTACCCATTATAAAAATAACCGACCAAACTATTTTACTTATGAAGTTGGCTATCAAACTATCTTTTGTTCGCCTTACAGAATATTTTGATGCCATCTTTGAAACAAAATTGGCAATGACAACTGTTAGTATAAAACAAATTATTGCGCCTAAAATTGCCGGTAAAAGATCAAGAAAAGCAGTCCATGATAAAGTAAAACCTCTAAAAAAATTGTCCATGCCTTTTCTTTCGCAAAATGCATACCTAAAGTGTTTATAATATTATATACACCTGATCATTTAAAATAGTGTGGAAATAAATGTGCATAATGAGCGATAAAAAGTTTATTAATTTTTAAATATCCTTTTAAAACTGCAGCACAGGCATAAATTTTGCATCTTTACATTAATTATCCCAAAAATCAATAAAATGAAAACATCACATAACAAAAACTTTTTCGAACGTTTTTCAAGCCGTGTTGCCGAAGCAACAGGAAGTACTTTGGCATTTATTTTAGCTCTTAGTGTTGTTATTGCATGGGCTGTAAGCGGGCCTTTTTTTAATTTTTCAGAAAACTGGCAACTGGTAATTAATACCGGAACAACAATTATTACGTTTTTAATGGTTTTTTTAATTCAAAAAGCTCAAAATAAAGATTCTTTGGCCATACAATTAAAATTAAATGAGCTGGTGGCTTCGCACGAATTTGCAAGTAACCGATTGGTAAATGTTGAAGGCATGACAGAAGAAGAGCTTCATGTAATAAAAAAATATTATATAAAATTGAGTGAAATGACCATGCAGGAAGAAAGCCTTCAACAATCGCACTCTATTGATGAGGCACAGCAAAACCATGCCCTTAAAAAAGAGATGGAAAAACACAGATCTTCACACATCACAAAAAAATAAAATTATTTAAATTGCAACATGGTAGAATGCAAGATATTTTTAGCCGGAAATTTTATAAGCACCGATAAAAAACTGGATGTTATAAATAAATACACAGGCAAATTATTTACACAAACTTTTTTAGCCGATAAAAAAGTATTGGATAAAGCCATTATAGCAGCCGAAAAAGCAAAGCAGACCTGTAAAGAATTATCCTCTCACGAAAAGTTTACTGCATTACGTTTTATTTCAGAACAATTAGAAAAGAAAAAAATACATCTTGCAAAGGTTTTAAGCATTGAAAGTGGTAAACCCATTATATATGCCATCTCTGAGATTGAACGTGCAGCACAAACTTTTTTAATTGCGGCCGAAGAGTGTAAACGCTTGCCCAAAGAATATATCAGTTTAGACTGGACGCCTAATGGAAAAGGCAAAGAAGGTATCGTTAATTATTTTCCTATTGGCATAGTTGCAGGTATTGCTCCTTTTAATTTTCCTATGAATTTAGCTGTGCATAAATTGGCGCCGGCTATTGCCGCCGGCTGCCCTATTATTTTAAAGCCTGCATCCACTACTCCACTCTCTACTTTAGAGCTCGCAAATATTATTCATGAAACTAATTTGCCAAAAGGTATGATCTCTATTTTACCAATGGATAGAGCTACAGGAAATTTATTGGTAACAGATGAGCGTATTAATTTATTAAGCTTTACGGGCTCGCCTGTGGTTGGTTGGGAATTAAAAAAACAAAGCGGTAAAAAGAAAGTTGTTTTAGAACTTGGGGGGAATGCTGGTGTGATAATTTCTAGAGGTGTTGATCTTAAAAAAACAATTGACAAATGCGTAAGTGGTGCCTTTGCTTATAGCGGGCAAATTTGTATTCATGCGCAGCGCTTTATTGTTCACACTGATATATTTGATGATTTTTTAGACCTGATGAAAAAAGAAACTGAAAAATTATTACAAGGCGATCCGCTAAAAAAAGAAACACGCATTTCTGTAATGATAGATGAAGAGAATGCTAAACGTATTGGCAATTGGGTTACAGAGGCAGTAGCAGAAGGTGCAAAACTTATTTGCGGCGGTAAAAGAAAAAAGGCTTTTTATGAGCCTACAATTTTAACCAACACTACTTCTAACATGAAAGTAAATGCTGAAGAAGTTTTTGGTCCGGTAATTTGTATTGAAAAATATAATGGTAAAATAGAAGATGCTGTTAAAAAAATAAATGACTCAAAATTTGGATTACAGTGCGGCATTTTTACAGATTCGGTTTTAGAGCTTGATCATTGTTTTAAAAACATTGATGTGGGGGGCATTATTCATAATGATGTACCTACTTTACGTTTTGATCAAATGCCATACGGTGGCATTAAAGAAAGTGGCTTGGGCCGTGAAGGTGTTAAGTATGCTATTATGGATATGCTGGAAGCAAAGATCCTTGTAAAATAATTATTTTTTTAAGGAATTTAATTTTTTATAGCCTATTAACTGATCATAATAGGTTCCTATTTTACGATGGTAAACAATAATATTATAATCGTTCTCTGTATCCCAATGATTTCCTTCCATTACAGTTTCATCTCCTCCGGGTTTGCTATCATTGCTTAAAACATACATATAATTATAATAACCCTGCTTTAAATACAACTTTGCTTCATAACCCAGGCGTTTATAATTATAGGTCATTTTACTTATTTTATTCATTCGCCAATCGGTTAATTTTCCTAGTATGTAAAAATTACCATTTACTTCAGGGTTTAAATAAGGCACAAAAAATTCTACATACACATAATCTGCTTCAAAATCCTGATTACCTTTAAAATCGTTATTCTTAATTAAAAAATTGCCGTTAAAGTCGGGATAATATAAATAAGGTTTTACTGATCGGGTTTCATCTTTATAAAGAACTATGTGGCTTTTAAAATTCTCATCTTTAAAGATCTCTTTTACTTTTTCGGAATAATACCTTACACTACGCGCATCAAAATACCTAAACTCATTACCTCCGTTAAAAGTGGATGCATCATCCAAAGAATAAGTTAATGTGTTGCCCCCCATAAACGTTGGTTTTATATCAGTAACGGCATTATCCCAACGATTATTTTGAGTGATAACTACCTTAAGATCTTTGTAAGGGTTTGTAATATCATAACCACTATTGCTGATCGTAAAATCAATGTGCTGCTTGTTATATTGTTCGTTATCACCAATAGGCTGCCTAAAGTTTGCTGCTACTGCAATTTTATTATCATATAAAAGAAAGCGCCTGCTTAATACAAGATCTTTTTTATCGCCATAGGCATAAACATATAAAATATAATTGCCGCTTTTAGTGAAATTCAAATTTTGTTGTGGAAACAGGATCGAATAATGCGTATACTTTTGATACGTATTCATTGAGTAAGTAAAGTTAATGATGTTAAGATCAAAATAACCATTCAGGTATTCGCTTATCATAAGATCACTGGGTGTCCAATCTGCATTACAATGTACAAAGGTCATTGAGTATTGCTTTTGATCGCCATCCAGATCATCAAAGGTCAGTTCCAATTGTTCGCCACTGTTAAGTTCAATTATTGGAGCACTATACTCCCAAGTTGTTTCATGAAGTTTTACTGTTTTAATGTTTGGCTTATAATTATAGTCGTCGTATTTTAAAACGTTATCGTTAACGTAATCTTCGTCATCACCACTTTTTGATTGAGAGAAAACTAAAACCGGCAAAAACAATAAAAAATAAACGAGGATCTTATTTACCATGATCAAATATAAACAAAGCTAAATCTCTAAAACGAAATAATACCGCTAAATATTGTAAAAAAACAAAAAAAATCCCGCCGTGGCAAAGCCAGGCGGGATATATCAACTGATCAAAAAATTAGTGAATGATCTTTTTAGTTATTTTATTGTTTTCAGTTTCAACAGTTACAAATAACAATTGATTTTTTGGCTCTAAACCAAAATGTACTGTTTCGTTTTGCGCCGTTACTTTTTTGCTCTCTACAATTTTTTGACCAAGAATATTAGTTATTGAAATTCTTGCTTTGGTAGTTTTATCAAAATTAAGACCTACGTTAATTCCATTAAGATCTTGTAAAACATTTACGGAAAGATCATCAATAGATATGCTGGTGTTATTATCGTTTATACCTGCCGTAATATCAGCACAAATAGTTAACTCAAAACGTGGTACCGAAGTTGTATCATTGATGGTACAAATATATGGACTGTTTTTAAGGTTATGAGTAACATTTAATAATTTGTCTTTTAAAGTTACACAAGCGCCGGCAGGTAATAATTGCATATCAATACCATTAATAGTATATTGACCCGTAGCCATAACTTTTACCAATACGGGGATAACAGCATTTTGTGTTAAAGCATAAGGCAAGCTGTTAATAGAGTAATCTGTATTTCCATTTTTTGTAGAAATAGTAGTGTATTTACTATAACCACCAGGGTAACCTAAATAACCCGGCGTTTGGAAGATCTTGTAAGCATCTAATTCAACATCATAAGCGTTAGTTGCCGAACCATGAAAACGAATAGCAGTTTCATCAATATCACTGTTAGTTCCGCTGATCTTCAATTTTATTGGTAAACCAACGCTTGCGGAAGCCTGGCTGTTTGTTGTTTTCATTAAGTTAGTATTACTTGCCAGTTTATTTGATTCTTGAGCGGTTAAGTTTGTATTTGATAAGGCAACAACATAAAAGCCCTGACCTGTTGGAAGCACATCGCTTCCACCATTTGTTCCAACTCCATTAACAAAAGAAGCGTAAGAACCATCAGCATTATAGATGTACACAGCATTGGTTACACCCGGATTTGAATTGCGTAACGCTGTCCAAGATATTGGCGAAGCATACGGATTAGCAATTAAGCAAGTTCCACTTTGTGCAGAATTAGTTAAAGGAATAGTAACATTTCCTGTAATAGCGCTTCCTGTGAGTTTAAGAATAAAATCTGAAGTAGTAAATTGCCCATTACCAAGATAAACCCAATATCCTTTTCCTTGAGCAATTGGTGTTGAAACTGTAATGGTTGTATCGTAACCATATGCATCTGCTTCGTTCCAACCCTGCACTGATTCAAAATAACCACCTGCAGAAGTAACGCCGGTAGCAGAACCTTCAATAGACATTGGGAACTGACCGTACCAATCGTTAAAAGTTTTACCGCTAATACCGTTTGTGCTTAATAAAGCCCAGCCAGTTGTTGGCCCGGGAGCATAACATTCTGCGGTAACGTTACCCGAAAAACCTCCTGTTGAAATTCTACCGATTCTTCCTTTATTACTTGCATCTTGTTTAATAGTTAAATTACCGCCCGTAGTCATTGTTCCAACAGATGGTGTAACAGCACCCCAAATTTCAACAGCATTGTTTAATGTAAGACCTGCTGCATTATTTAATGTAAGATCTGATAGCGCCCTGGTAGAAGCTGACGTTTGATCCATTTTTAAGCTTCCGGTAACAGCGCCACTAACAGTTAAAGAAGAGGTTGTAGAGCCAACAAAATTACCTGTACCTAATGTAGTAGCACCACTAAACCTAAGACTTTTGCCATTTATATTTATGTTACCGTTTGCTATAGAAGCTGTACTATTTACAGTAAAGTTGCTCCCAAGCGTTAAGGTTTGTCCTGTCCTATCAAGTGTAAACTGGCTCACAGCTTGTGTACCGGTAAAATTAATAGTACCAATGGCACCTGAACCGGCAATATTTAATTTTGAATTCGCTGTTATTATACTTCCACTACCGCCAACACTTATTGGACCTAAAAAAGATACAGAGTTTGGTGGAATTACGCTCATCTTGTAATTTCCGCTTGTAATAATAAGGTTATTTGAAACTGTAAAAGTATTTACACTTGTAACATCGGCCCCGCCTGAAATAAGCATGTCGTAGTGCGTAGTAGGAATAACATTAATAGTACCCGATGCCTGTTTATAATCAACCGCAGAGCCCGTTGCTAAAGTAACTGAACTTGTAGGAAATAAAGTGTTTTGGAGGGTTAATGTAGCCTGGTTACTTATTACTAAACCACAACCACCACTTGTTGTTAGAGTGTGCGTTGTTGGAATAGTTACATTAATGTTAGCTGTTCCTGTACCAATATATAACATAGATCCTGTACCAGAAAAAGTTACACTATTACCAGACATGTTATTGAAGTTAACTGCACTTGCATTTGTAATATAAAAGGTTTGAGCAACGGTTGTAAAACTGGTTGGTGCCGTTCCGGTACCATCTGGATTTGCACCCCAGTTGGCAAAAACATCCAGCGCACCGGTTCCTTTATAATAAAATATAGGAGATTGAACACCATTAATAATAATATCGTCAAAAGCGTGAAATGCTGCATTGCCGGAAGCGCCGTCAAGAGCTATCTGGTAACAAACTGTAGACTGATTATCAATTGAAGAAGGCAAGATAATTGAAGGTACAGCTGTCCAGGAACAATTGGCTGCTGAATTTGTGAATGGTACACTTATAGGAAATGTTGAACCACCATCTATACTGAAGAAAATTGTAAACGTTGCTGTAGAAGTATTATCCCTGAATTGATTAAGATCCATGGTCATGGTACTTTTACCTAAAGTAGAAAACACAGGTGAGGTAGCAGCATCAGGAACTCCACCATCATAACAACTAAGCATGTTGCCGCCAGACGATCCCGGAACTGTACATGTTTGAACACCACAAGGGTTATTTGTACCATCTTCACCCAAAAAATAACCAATGCCCGCAGACCATCCTGACGGAACAGCAGGTGGCGTTAGTGCGTTAAAATCTTCCGAATGCACCAGAACGGTTTGAGAATTACTTTTAAAAAAAGCGAAAACTATCAATAAAATGAATAGACTTTTTTTCATACTGTTAAATTTTATTATATAAGTAAATGTAAACTAATTTTTCTATTTATTCAAGCCTTTTTAAGAAAAGTTAAAAAAAATTAAATTCATTTAGACAAAACCTCATTTTTACCTTCTTAATTAACCGAAATACAAGAAACCTAATTTATTTAGATTAAAGATACACCAACTGTTTTAAGCTAAAAAAACACTTTTTTTAACTTATTACATATGTAAGATTTACAGGTTAAAAGAGGAATTCTACCACTTATCAAAAATGTGCCCTCTTAAAGGTTGTTTAATTTAATAATAATTACATTTACGAATCAAAATTTTGCTCAAAAAAGATCTGGTTTATGGCATTTTCTACTCTCATAAAAAAAACATTTTTCGTATTAAGCATTTGCCTGTTTTCATATAACGGCATATCACAAACCAGTGGTTTGGTTAAAGGTTTTGTGTACGATAAAGCAAATGGTGAGCCGGTTCCATTCAGTAACGTATATTTTAAAGGCACAACTATTGGTGCTAACACCGACATGAATGGTTTTTTTACAATTACGCGTATACCGCCAGGTGAGTATACAATATTAGTTACCAATTTTGATTTTGATACCATATCAAAAAAGATTACTATAAAAGCCGGCGATATTTTAACCGAAAAATTTTATGCGGTAAAAGGTGGTGTTAAGTTAGAAGAGATAGAAGTTTCGACTACTGCGGCGGATAAAGTAGAAAACACAACCGTGGCTGTTCAAAAGATCGATCCTATAATTATAGGTAAATTACCAAGTGTAGGTGAGCCCGACATTGCGCAATATTTACAGGTGTTACCCGGGGTTATTTTTACTGGCGACCAGGGTGGGCAGCTATACATACGTGGTGGTTTACCAGTACAAAATAAGGTGTTACTGGATGGTTTGATCGTTTACAATCCCTTCCATTCTATTGGATTATTCTCTGTTTTTGATAATGATATTATGAAAAACGCTAATGTTTACAGTGCCGGTTTTGGTGGCGAATATGGCGGAAGAACTTCATCTATTATGGATGTTACAACACGCGATGGGAATAAAAAACGCATAAGCGGTAAAATTGCGGCTTCTACTTTTGGTGCAAAAGCTACATTAGAAGGGCCAATTGTAAAATTAAAAGATGAAGGTAATACAAGTGCATCTTTCTTACTTTCATTTAAACATTCATATTTACCGCAAACCTCAAAAATCATTTATAATTATGCTAACCCTAATGGCTTGCCTTTTTATTATACCGATCTTTATGCCAAAACATCCATTAATTCAACCAGTGGAAGTAAGTTTAGTGTATTTGGTTTTAATTTTACGGATGCCGTTAAATATAGTGATGTAGCGTCTTTTGCATGGAATAATGTTGGCGTTGGATCTAACTTTGTTTTAGTACCTCAATCAAGCAACTTATTGGTTGAAGGTGTTTTTGCTTATTCAAAATACGCTATCAATTTCACTAATCCTTCATTAGAAACTGATTCTAAAAAAAGTGACGTAAGCGGTGTAAATACAGGCTTTAATTTTGTTAAGTTCATTGGCCGCCAGGAGTTAAGATTTGGTATAGAAGGTGTAATTACAACTACCAATTATGAGATCCAAAACCCATACTTTGCCTCTATAAAATTAGGACGTTCTACAATTGATGTAGCTGGTTTTTTAAAACATAAATTCATTGATAAGAAAAAACGTATTGTTTTTGAACCAAGTTTACGTTTGCAATACTATGCAACACTTGGTGTTTTTTCTCCTGAGCCACGCGCTTCCATTAAGATCAATGTTACTCCTAAGATCAGGTTTAAAGGCGCAGGTGGTTTATATAGCCAAACATTGCTAAGTGCTAATAGCGACAGGGATATCGTAAACTTATTTTACGGCTTTATTAATTCACCAGAAAATAATCAAATCTCTAAAACCTACATTGATTATAATGGCAAAACACAAAATGTTAACTCTTCTGTTCAAAAGGCCACTCATATAGTTGGTGGATTTGAGTTTGATCTTTTTAAATATTTTGAATTAAATGTAGAAGCATATCAAAAGAATTTTAACCAGGTTATTAATGTTAACCGCGAAAAAATATTTGATGATAACGATCTTAATGCTTCCCGCCCCGATGAATACAAAAAAGATTTTATAATTGAACAAGGCCGCGCACGTGGTTTTGATGTTGTTTTAAAATTTGACAGAAAACGCTTTTACTTTTGGGCAGTTTACTCACTTACCTTTAACGATAGATGGATAGGAAATAATGCAACCGGTAAGGTTACAAATTACCCTCCTAATTTTGATCGCAGACACAACATCAACTTAGTAAGTTCTTATTCTTTTGGCAAGAAAAAGAATTGGGAATTTAATGCCCGCTGGAACTATGGTACAGGTTTTCCATTTACTCAAACACAGGGTTTTGTTAACCAGTTAAATCCATCAGGTAATGTTAATTATAATTTTAATACTGCCAATGGTAACTTAGGCTATATTCCCGGAGCACTTAATGGTGGCCGGTTACCGGATTATCACCGTTTTGATATTGGGATAAAATATAAATATGCCGTTTCAGAAAAAACTACTTTTGAAGTAAATGGTGGCGCAACTAATATTTATAACCGTGAAAACATTTTTTATGTTGATCGTTTTACATTTAAACGCATTAATCAGTTACCAATTATGCCAAGCATTAACTTAAGCTTATCATTTTAAAATATAATGGCTTTTAAGATCTATACTAAAACAGGTGATAAAGGACAAACCTCTTTGATTGGAGGAACGCGATTACCTAAACACCATGTTAGAATAGAAGCTTACGGCACGGTTGATGAATTAAATTCGCACATTGGTTTGTTGCGCGATGTTATTGAAGAAAAAAATACTTTTGATCTTTTGATCTCTATTCAGGATCGTTTATTTACTATCGGTTCGCATCTTGCCGCAGATCCTGAAAAAAATAAAATGCAACTACCACCTATTCATGAAGAGGATGTTACTGCCTTAGAAAAAGCAATTGATAAGATCAACGAGCAGGTACCTGAAATGAAATCTTTTGTTTTACCCGGCGGGCATATTCACGTATCGTATTGCCACATTGCCCGTTGCGTTTGTCGCAGGGCCGAGAGAGCGGTTTTACGCCTTGCAGAAAATGAAAAGATAGAAGGCATTCACATAAAATATCTAAACCGTTTATCTGATTATCTGTTTATGTTATCAAGATGGATAACTATGGATAAAAAAGCCAACGAAATTCCCTGGAAAGCAAAATTATAATCCTACAAATTTTAAACCACATAGGCACATAGGTTCTTATGTTTTTACTATTTAAGAGAAATCAAAGTTTTTTTGCTCATCAAAGATGAGCAAACCTATGTTTATCTTTAACTCTATTTTATTTTCAATTTTCTATGTATCTATGTGTTTTAATTTAATTAGTGAAATATGGAGTCAAAAGATATTGTAAATACAATGATGGCCAACGATTATTTTAGTCAATGGTTAGGCATTACTATTTTAGAACAATCTGAAGGCGAATGCAAATTAAAGCTCACCATTCGTAAAGATATGCTTAACGGTTTTGGCATTGCACATGGTGGTATTACCTACTCCCTTGCTGATAGTGCGCTGGCTTTTGCTTCCAATTCAAAAGGCACAAAAAGTGTAAGTATAGAAACATCTATTTCACACATTATTAGTTTAAAAGAAAATGACCAAATAATTGCAGATGCGGTTTGCGAAACAGAAACTGAAAAGTTAGGCCATTACAACATAAACGTTCATCTAAAAAACGATCCCTCTAAGATCGTAGCTCTTTTTAAGGGCATAGTTTACAAAACTTCAAAAAAATGGTAATTAAACCTTTTGCGTTTTTAACTGTCTTACTAATAAAATAAGCATTATGAAAACGTTCAAATATATAATTCCGCTATTCATCTTTTTATGTATCAGTTCTGATTTTTTTGCTCAAAAAGGTAAAGGCCATGGGCATCGCCGCGGACACCGTCATGCAAAAGTGGTGGTAAAAAGAAGCCCTTATCGTCCGGCAAAAGTTGTTGTATATCATCCTTATTGGCGCCCAAAATACGCATACAATCGCAGGTGGGTATTTTTTCCACGCTATAATTTTTATTGGGATAACTGGAGAAACCATTATGTATTTTATAACGGTGGTGTTTGGGTATCGCAACCAACCGCGCCGGCTGTTATTGTAAATGTAAATTTAGAGAATGAAAAAAATGTGGAATTAAAAGAAGATGAAGACGATGTAGATGATGTATATCAAAACAACACAAAACATAAGGAAGAAATAAAACCCGATTAACATTAGTTTATTTTTTTATTTACTAAAGCCCTTTGTACACAAGTATAAAGGGCTTTTTTATCACTAAACAAGGCTATTTTTAAATTAAATTGTATTTTGTCTCAAAAAATAGCCTCCTTTATTCATTCCTTAAAACAATAATAATAATTACATTTACTATCTGTTAAACTGAAATTATTTATGCAACAAGCTTATATTATAAACGGCGTTCGAACTGCTATCGGAAACTTTGGAGGAACATTATCTACTGTTCGCACAGATGATCTCGCCGCTTTTGTTCTAAAAGAACTAATGAAAAAAAATCCCGGCGTTAATTTTAGTGCTGTGGGTGATGTTATTCTGGGCTGTGCTAATCAGGCGGGCGAAGATAATCGTAACGTAGCGCGCATGTCTGCTTTATTGGCAGGCTTACCTATTACGGTTCCCGGACAAACCGTTAACCGTTTGTGTGCCAGTGGGCTTAGTGCCAGCATTGATGCCGCAAGGGCAATACAGGTTGGTGATGAAGAATTAATGATATCTGGTGGTGTTGAAAATATGACACGTGGCCCCTTGGTAATGAGCAAAGCTTCTTCAGCTTTTGGTCGCGATCAACAACTATTTGACAGTAGCTTTGGATGGCGCTTTATTAATCCAAAAATGAAAGAACTTTATGGTGTAGATGCAATGGGTGAAACGGCCGAGAATGTTGCTGAAAAATATAATATCAATCGGGCTGACCAGGATAAATTTGCTTTATGGAGCCAGCAAAAATTTGGAAAAGCGTTAGAAAATAAACGTTTCGAAAAAGAAATTGTTGCTTTAGAAATTCCGCAACGCAAAGGCGATGCAATAATTTTTGCAAAAGATGAATTTGGAAAACCAAAAACAAATTTAGAAGGCCTGTCTAATTTAAAAGCTTCATTCAAAAAAGACGGTACTGTAACCGCGGGTAATGCTAGTGGGTTGAATGATGGTGCAGCGGCTATTTTATTAGCAAGCGAAGAAGGTATCAAAAAAAATAATTTAAAACCTTTAGCAAGAATTGTTTCGAGTGCTGTTGTTGGTGTTGAACCACGCATTATGGGCATTGGCCCGGTAGAAGCTGCCAACAAAGCATTAAAACGCGCAGGCTTAACATTTAAAGATATTGATCTTATTGAATTGAATGAAGCTTTTGCGGCACAAAGTCTTGCTTGCACGCGCACATGGGGATTGGCAGATAATGATGAAAGAATAAATATTAATGGTGGTGCTATTGCTATTGGTCATCCATTAGGCATGAGTGGTGCCCGCATTTTAAATTCAGCAGCTATTGATCTTCAATTACACAATAAAAAATATGCTTTGGTAACCATGTGTATTGGTGTTGGGCAAGGGTATGCGGTAATTATTGAACGTTGTTAAAAATAAACTAAACAAAAAATGAAATTTAAAATTTTCGTAATAGGTTTTTTTGCTTTTATCGGCACAAATAATTTTGCGCAAACAAATAAAGATGCTAAAGAATTATTGGCAGAAGGCGAAGCAAGATTAAAGTTGGAAAACTATGAAGATGCTTTAGAAGATTTTTTACAATTGGTTGCTATTGAACCTAAGAATGAATCGTACAATTACAATACAGCTGTTTGTTATTTAAATACCAATATTAATAAAGCAAAAGCGGTTCCTTATTTAGAGAATATTATCCGTAACGATAGCCACAATCCAAATGCAGATTATTTATTAGGAAGAGCCTATCAATATGCTAACCGTTTTGATGAAGCATTGGCCTCTTTCGAAAAATTTAAAAAGAATGGAAAAGGCAGTGAATCAAATTTAAAAGAAGTAGATGAGCAAATTCAGCATTGCATCAATGCAAAAGAGATCATTAAATTTCCTTTAAATGTTGTTTTTCAAAATCTTGGTAAAGGAATTAATTCACCCTTTGCCGATTATTATCCATTTGTAAACGAAACCGAAGCGTATATGGTTTACAACTCTAAACGCCCGGTAGATAAAGAAGTAAGTAAATCACCCAATGGTACTTTTTTAAATTCAATTTATATCTCTAAAGTAATTAATGGAGAGTATGCAACGTCTGAGGTTATTGGAAAACCAATTGGCATTGGTAATTCAAACGATGAAGTAATTGGCATGAATGCACATGGAAATATTTTATTGATCAATAAACCAAATTTACGTGGCGAAGGAAAATTATATTTATCTACATTAATTGGTGGCGGTATGTTCTCAAAACTAGAAGAATTACCGGCAACCATAAACGGCAGTGGCGATGTTATTGCTGCAACAATGGATAACGATGGCAAATTAATTTATTTTGCAAGTAATAGAAAGGGTGGTTTTGGTGGAACAGATATTTACAGTTGTGTTAAACTACCAAATGGTAAATGGAGTGAGGCAAAAAATCTTGGTCCAAAAATAAATACACCTCTGGATGAAGACTTCCCAAATCTTTCGCCGGATGCTAAAACATTATATTTTAGCAGCAAAGGTCATAGTAGTATGGGCGGCTACGATCTTTTTAAGATTGCTATAAATGAAGAAGGCACAGCTTTTGATGGAGATGTAAAGAATATGGGTTATCCTTTAAATACTTCTTATGATGATCTTAATTTCAGGATATCAAAAAATGGCCGTTTTGGATACGTAAGCTCGGTAAGAGGAGGTGGCAATGGTGATTACGATATTTATCGCGTTTCATTCAACGATGTAGAAACAGATTATACTGTTTTAATTGGTGATTTTACTGCTAAAGACACGCTTGATAAAATAGAATTCAGAGATACTTTTATTTCGGTTAATAATACCATCACTAATGAGATTGTAGGCAATTATTTACCAAATCCATCTACCGGACGTTTTATTATCATTCTTCCTCCCGGCAAATATTCTATTTTGGTAGAATCTCCGGGCTTTAAAGATTATAAATACCCAATCGAAATTTTTGATAAAGTGTCTTATCAATCCGAAAAAAATCTAACCATCACCCTCTCAAAATAAAATAGCATGATACATAATTTAGCAGGCCAAAACTCTATCTTCAATCAATTCATAGCTGAATTAAGAGATATTGAAATTCAAAAAGACAGTATGCGTTTTAGAAGAAACTTAGAGCGCATGGGTGAGATTTTTGCTTATGAAATAAGTAAATCACTTGCTTATAACACTATTCAAACAACAACCTCTTTAGGTGTTGCAGAAACCAAACAGTTGGCAGATCAGCCGGTAATTGGTACTATTTTAAGAGCCGGATTGCCTTTGCATATTGGTCTTTTAAATTATTTTGATAAAGCTCAAAATGCTTTTATAAGTGCGTATCGCAGACATCACAAAAACAATACATTCGAAATTATTTTAGAATATGTTGCCTGCCCCGATCTTACCGATAAAATTGTTATCCTCTGCGACCCAATGCTGGCAACGGGTTCATCAATGGTGTTAACCTACAAAGCACTTTTAGCAAAAGGTATTCCTAAACACACACATATTGTTACAGCAGTTGCAAGTCAGGTGGGTATTGATTATTTAAAAGCAAACATGCCAAGCCCTAATTATACACTTTGGTGTGGTGCTATTGATGAAGAATTAACTGCACACTCATATATTGTACCGGGTTTAGGCGATGCCGGCGACCTTGCATTTGGAAGCAAACTATAATATGCTTAAAACAGAAAAAATTGATCTCAAAACTTCCGGAACTTTAAATCCGCTGGTACAGGATTACCTGGATAAAAAAGAAACTTTAAAACCTTTTTATGATCATTACCCAAATGAAAGTGGTTTTGCCGATCTTTTAAAAACAAACCTGTATTCAGATCTTGATCGTAACAAACTTTCTGAAATTATTTCAGCCCAAAGCAAATTAGTAAATAATACGTCTGCTGTTTCCATTAAAAAAATTGAAAACTTAAAACAAAAAAATACGTTTACAGTTACTACCGGGCATCAGTTATGTTTATTTACCGGGCCATTGTATTTTATCCATAAAATATTATCAACTATAAACCTGGCAGAAGAATTAAAAAAACAATTTCCGCAATTTGATTTTGTGCCGGTGTATTGGATGGCCAGTGAAGACCACGATTTTGAAGAAGTAAACAACTTTAATGCCTTTAATAAAAATTTTAAGTGGGAAAGTAAACAAGCAGGTGCAGTTGGTGATTTTAAAACTCAGGAGTTAACAGAGCTTTTCAATTTAGTAAAAGAAAGCTTTGGTACCAATGAAAATGGCAATTACTTATCTTCTTTATTTGAAAAAGCTTACTTAAATAATTCAACTTTAAAAGATGCTACGCGTTTTTTAGTGAACGAATTGTTTGGCGAATATGGCTTGGTAATTGTTGACGGACACGATAAAGAATTTAAAAAACAATTTGCGGGCATTTTAGAAAAAGAAATTTTTGAGAACATTTCGTTTTCTAAAGTAAAAGAAAGTACCGAAGCTTTAAATAAAATGGGGTATAGTACGCAGGTTAATCCACGCCCAATAAATTGTTTTTATATTGCTGATAATTTACGCGCGCGTATTGAAAAAACAGGCACTGATTTTAAAGTTTTAGGAACAGAATTATCATTTACAGAAACTGAAATAAAAAAAATAATTTCAAACGAGCCGGAAAAAATAAGTCCGAATGTTGTATTACGGCCGGTTTACCAGCAGCTTATTTTACCAAATATTGCGTATGTTGGCGGGCCGGGTGAACTGGCTTACTGGCTGCAGTATAAGAGTATGTTTAATGCATTGGATATTTTATTCCCGATCTTAATGCCCCGCAATTTTATTACGGTCATTGATGCAGGTACAAAAAATAAAATTGATAAATTAAATTTTAAGCCGGCCGATTTTTTTAAAGACACTAAAGAATTAATTGATGCTTATCAATTAAAAACAAATAATGTTTTTGCTTTAGATAAAGAAAAAGAAGAGCTAAATAAATTATATACTACGCTTATTGAAAAAGTAAGCGCTGTAGATAAAACATTAAATGGTGCAGCTATGGCCGAATTGCAAAAAGCGGTGAATGGTGTTGAGCAATTAATAGGCAAAGCCAATAAAGCATTAAAGCAACGCTCTGAAACCGAGATAAACCAGATAAACGGTGTAAAACAAAAATTATTTCCAAATGGTACACCGCAGGAAAGATCGGATAATTTTGCAGGCTTTTATTTAAAATACGGCAAAGCCTTTTTAAGCGGATTAAAAGAAAATATTCGTCCTTTTGAGATAGATAATAAGATCCTTATTGAAAATACTAATTAACTTCCAGGCAAAAAACAGCCACGAATTTCACAAATTGCACTAAGCTCAAATTTTATTCAAAACATTTCGATTAGTGAAATAAATGTACAAGTGAAATATCACTTGTACATTAAAAATTACACCAATTATCATTTAAATATTATTTTGTGGAATTCGTGAAATTAGTGGCTTTATTTATTTAGAACTCATGATTTTTAACATTAAGCCCAATTTTAACAGCGCTTTTGGATGCTCTCTATCATAATTTTGTTGGATAGGGAGGTTTTTTTCTTATTTTTATCTCTTAAACTCAAAAAACATGAAAAAAATCTACCTTGCAATTTTCTCTGCTTTACTATGCTCTCAAGTTTCAAAAGCCCAGTTAAGTTTAACCAAAGCTTTTAATGAGCCTGTAATTGGCGATATTAATGTTAACCACCGTTGGGATTCGGTTGCTGCGCTTGATAACAATGCGGGCCCAAATACTTTATGGGATTTTTCTTCCCTAACAACTAATACAGGTGTAGCCACTAGTAACTATACCGCTGTTGCCGGTACACCTAGCGCATCGGGTTACCCAACTGCTACTTTTGTTGAATTTGACGGCAATTCAGGTTATACTTATTATAGAGCAACCTCTACTGCAACTCCACAATTAGAATTGTTAGGTATTTATCAACCTAGTCTTTCTATAAATTTAAATACTAACCCCGCAATTATTGCTGTTTGGCCAATTGCCTATGGTTATAATAAAACAGATGCATTAGGAGGCACAGTAACAACGGCAACTACTGGAGTTGGTGGAAATGCTACAGGAAACATTAAAACTATGGCAAGCGGTACAGGAACAGTTTTGTTACCAGGCGGCTTAACTTTTACTAACGTATTGCAGGTAACCGCAACGCAAACCATTAATATAGCGCTTATGGCAGGTCCAATTCCTGTAGGCACAGCATCTGTATTAAGTACAAGTTATCAGTATTACCATAGCACGCAAAAGTTTCCTATTTTAACTGTAAATTATCAAAACATTTCAGGATCATTTAGTGGCAGCTCTGCAAGCATCCGTATCAATAACAATGTTATTGCCGGTATTAAAGAGGCCCAATCAAAATTTGATTTTTCGGTTTATCCAAATCCTGCAAACGATCAGTTAAACGTTGCTCTTACCAATCAAAAAGCAGAAAATGTTTCGGTAAAGATCTTAAACAACCTTGGCCAAATGGTTAAAACAATTGAATTAGGCAATTCAACAAGTATCAATAAACAAATTGATCTTACAGACCTAAGTAGTGGTATTTATATTGTTAAAACAAGTATTGGCTCTTCTTCTTCATCAAAAAAATTAATTGTAGAATAATTATAAACCAATAAATAAAAAAATAAATATGAAAAAGATCTACTTACTGGCACTGGCAGGTTTATTCGTAAGCCAAATGAGTGCACAATTAAATCTTACAAAAGCTTTTAACGAGCCAATTGTTGGAGATGTGCAAAATCAAAAAGAATATGATTCCTTATCCATTGTGGTTCCAAAAACAATTGGTGCTAACCAAACCTGGAATTTTACCAACTTTGCTGCCAACGCAAACACAAAATCTTCTTCGTTTGTAACGCCTGCTTCTGTTGCAGGTAGTTCGGCCTACACTGGTGTAACTATTGTTGAAAACCAGGGGGGAGGTAATTACAATTACTGGAAAGCAACTACAACCAATTATGAATTGTTAGGCAGCAGCAGCAGTACCATTAATTTTAATTATAACGGTAGTTCAGCTATAGCAGCTATCTGGCCCGTTAATTTTGGTTATACAAATACTGACACTTATTCAGGTACTGTTGGCGGCTCGTTTAGCGGTACTTTAGCCGGTACTATAACTACTATTGGCGCAGGTAACGGCACACTGATCATTCCGGGCGGAACAAACTTCACCAATATCCTGCAAGTAAAAACAAGTAATACAGTAAATGTTAGTATTACGGTGCCAATTGCCACCACTTTAGGCATTACAGGTATTGATTATACTTATTACCATGGTAGTCAAAAATTTCCTTTATTAACGGTTAATTATTCTAACCAGGGTACAGGTAACGTTGGCGAGATCTGGTTAAACATGGCTTTAATTACAGGTTTAAATGACAAGAATTTTGACGCTACTTTTGCTATTTATCCTAACCCTGCAAAAGATGCCTTTAATGTAAAATTAAGCAATGCTAACAATGAAAATGCAACAGTTGCCATCTATAACTCAGTTGGACAAGTTGTAAAAACCATTTATTTAGGTAATGCATCTGTATTAGAGAATAACATTAACATCTCTGATCTTGCTAGCGGTATTTACATTGTTAAAACAAGTTTAGGCGATAAGTCTTCGGCAAGAAGATTGATAGTTGAATAATTTTACCCTATTTTAAAATAAACCCCGCTTATTAATAGGTGGGGTTTTTTATTTGCCTTAACTGGCGTATCTTTGTGGCGGAATTTTAAACATGTTAGTACATGTTTCTTTTTAAAACGTTCGGTTCATGAAAAACAAAAAGTGGTTATTGCTTTTAATTCTTGCTTTACCGTCTACCATGTGGTTGATATTAGAGACAAGTACCATCAACTCAAAAAAATTACCGATCTATGGTCCACGTAAAGTAGTGGCTGCAAATGATACTCTTTATTATAAAGTAAACGATACTTTCTACTCTCTTGATCAAACTGATACATTGCGGCAAGCCGTTACGCTTACAAAAGAAAAATTTCCATTATATGCTTTAATGTTCATTAAAGACGAATACAAAAAAAATGATCTTCGCCTGGCAGGTTTATGGGAATACTTAAATTATAAAAAACAAAAAATAGAACATATTCCCATTGTTCTGATCACTGCATCTGAGAACGGAAGATCGGAGATACAGGACGAATTAAAAAAACTAACCGAAGAAAATAAGAACGTTCATTTTTATACCTGGAATAAACAAAGCTTTGACAGTATTAATAATTCTTACTTTTTACAAAAGCCTTATTATATTGATCAGAGTTTTTTTGTGCTGATAGATATTAACCGTAACATACGTGGTTATTACGATGGACGTTACGTTGCAGAAATAAAGCGTTTGATAGATGAATATCAGCATATGCGTTTAAAAGAAGAAAAAAATAAATTAATACAGACTAATGAAATTAAATCAAACTCTTAGCCTTGCTGCGATTGTAGTTGCTGTTTTGTTTTGCGCTTGTAAACCGCATAACGAAAAAAAAATATTATTGCCCATTATTGGCGAAAAAAAATTAAGCAATAACGATACTATTTACCATACCATTGGCGATTTTAGTTTTACTAACCAGTTTGGTGAAACTGTAAATAATAAAACAGTAGAAAATAAAATCTTTGTTGCAGATTTCTTTTTTGCTACCTGCCAAAGCATTTGTCCGCAAATGAGCGGTAATTTAAGAGATGTACAAAAAGCGTTTGAAACCGATGACTCGGTATTGATTCTTTGCCATACCGTTAACCCCATGCATGATACAGTTGAAGTATTGAACGCGTACGGGCAAAAATATGAAGCGAAGAAAAATAAGTGGCATTTTTTAACCGGTGATAAAAAACAAATTTATGATCTTGCTAAAACAAGTTACCTTGTAAACGCATTTGAAGATGACGGAACACCCGAAGGGTTTTTACACAGTGAACTATTATTGCTAATAGATAAAAAAGGAAGGATCCGTGGGATGTACGATGGAACAGATAAAGTACAGGTAACTAAACTAATTAAGGATATTAAGCTTTTAAAGCAGGAAGTTTACTAACGTCATCCCGACGAAGGAGGGATCTGGTTTCACAGATGCTTCCTTCGTCAGCATGACAAAAAATTACTTCACCCCTCTCTTATCCATATCTTCCAACATCTTTAACATGTCGGGTACCTGATCTGCACTTAATCGTTTTGCTTTTATCTTTTTATCCTTATCTAAAATATAAATAACCGGCGTTGAATAAATATCAAAGCGTTCTTTTAAATTATTTAAATGCACAGGATCAAATACATTTATAAAATCCAGCTTTTTCTCAATAATAAATTTTTTCCAGGCTTCAACTTCATCCTTGGTTTGCACAGCAAATACTCTAAAATCTATTTTACCTTTCAGCTCTTTTAAATTATCGTTTAATTTAGGTATCTCTGTTTGGCAATGTCCACAATCAGAAGCCCAGAATACCAACACTGTATATTTTGATTTTATTGAATATAAGGTAGTGAACATTGGCGTTAACTTATCTACATTTTTGTAATACAGATCAGTTACACTTTTACTTGTTTTAGCAGTATCAAACCCCATCTTCATTACTTGTTTGGCATAAACAGTATCTACCATGTATAATTCTGCAACTTTAGATTCTAATAACAAACCGCGCATAATATCTACACGTTCTTTTATTTTATTAGCTGTTTCCTGCGTATACACGCCACATTTGACAGCTTTACCATTTAAGATATAGTTATCTGCCAAATGCACAAAAACTTTATCAAAGCCCATTATTTTGCTTTGCTCATACTTGTAGGTAAAATGGCCTAATAATAAAATGTAATTTAAATTACATTCGTTGCATTTTGCCATCATCTTATCAATTTCCTGGATAACAGTATCCGGGTGTTGTACAATTACGTTATCAAAATATTTTTTAACCCTATCGGCAAAAAAAGGCGTATGGATGATGCGCTCATCTTTAAGATCAACGCCATCAAAAAAATGATTTTTGTAATAATAATATTGGTATAAACTATCCGGGCGACCATTTTTTGCTTTAGGGATATCAGTAGCTTCCTTTTCAGTTTTAAGATTTAATACATCGTAAACAAAAGTGCCTTTTACGCTTTCCATAAATTCTTTTTCAAATTTCTTTACTTCGGCGTTCAACTCTTTTAATTTATCATTTACATACTTTGTACTATCTGCTTTGCTTTTTCCTTTTGTTGCTTCTCTTATTTTTCCGAACTCCAGATTTTTATTGGTAATATATTTAATGTAAGAAAAGAACTGCTCATTCTCTTTATTACCAATAGATTTAAGGGTATTAACCATGTCTGTACTTTCAAGGTTAACAGTAAATTTTTGACTTTCGTTAATAAAGAAATCAAAGTAAATAGATTTTTCCTGGCTTACTAAAATGTAAACACCTTTATCAAGATCTTTTTTGCCTTTAAATTGTACAAGACCGTTTTTAATTCTTTTAGATGTATCAACGATCACTTTTTGATCAAATCTGTATTTAACCAAATACATCATGGAATCTTTAGTGCCTTTAAAATTAAATTTAATATCATAGCCTTGCGCTAATGATGAGAAAGAAAAAATAAAAATTGCAGTAACAAAAAGTAGTGTTTTTTTCATATGTTTATTTTTTACGCGTAGTATAAATTGATGTTAGCCTTTTTTCTCCATTTTTTCCATAATGTTGATGATCTCAACAACCTGTTCGGCGGCTAATTTTTTTGCTTTTATTTTTTTGTCCTTATCCAAAATATAAATTACCGGTGTTGCAAAAATATCAAAACGGTCTTTTAAATTATTAAAAGGAATGCCTTCGTATACATTTATAAAATCGAGTTTTTTATCTACCACAAACTTTCGCCATTTTTCATACAGATCACCTTTGGTTTGTACTGCAAATACTTTAAAGTCTACCTTACCTTTTAACTCCTTTAAATTCTCATTTAATTTTGGGATCTCTGTTTGACAATGTCCGCAGTCTTCTGCCCAAAAAACCAAAATAGTATATTTAGCATTTACCTGGTAAAGATTTCTATAAAGTGGTGTTATTTGATTAATATTTTTTTCATACAAAGCACTTATTCCCAAACTTGTTCTGGCTGTATCAAAACCCATTTTCATAAGTGCTTTACCGCCAATTGTATCAAACATCGAAATATCAGGCACTTTAGCGCCCGGCAACAAATTGCGCATTATATCTATCTTCTGTTTTATTTTTGTAACAGTTTCTTCCGTATAAACACCTTTTGCTTTTCCGCTTATGATGTACTTATCACACATGTGTACAAATGCTTTTTCAAAAGTGATGGTATTACCTTTGTTATCAAAGGTCATGGTTTTATTATTCTCAAAACTGTGTGTAAAATAACCAAGCATGGTATTGTATGTATCGCTTCCTTCGTTACACTGTACAAGAAATTTATCTACTTCTACTATTAAAGTATCCGGATTTTGAACGATCACAGATTCAAAATATTTTTTTACGCGATCTGCAAAAAAAGGAGTGGCGATCAAGCGATCGTCTTTTAAATTCATACCATCAAAATAATGGTTCTTGTAATAGTAATATTGATAAACACTGTCCGGTCTACCATTAGATGCTTTAGGAATATCAGTAGGATATTTTTCTTTAGTAAGATTTAAAAAATCAACAACATAACTGCCTTTGTTTTTTTCATTAAAATCAGCTTCAAATTTAGAAGACTCTTCATTAAATAATTTCTGCTTCTCTAATAAAAAAGCAAGACTGTCTTTTCTTCCTTTTGATTCGGCCAGTATTTTTTGAAAATCGCGTTGTTTATTGGTCATAAATCTCATAAAAGAAAAAGCTATTTCATTTTCTTTGCTCCCTTCGGCCTTTAACGTATTTACCAGATCAGTAATATCACCGCTAACAGTATACTTTTGATTCTCATTCACAAATATCTGGAAAAGCATGCCGGATTTATTTTGGCCAACAATTGCGTAAACACCTTTATCAAGATCTGTGTCTCCTTTAAACTGGATCTTTCCGTTCTTTATTTTTTTGCAACTATCAACAATAAAATTATACGTAAAAAGGTACCTAACCAGATACATAGATGTATCGGGACAATTCTTTAAATTTAATTTGATATCATATCCTTTTTGAGCTTGTAATGAAAATGACGCAATAAAGAATGCCAGTAATACAAGGATAGATCTTTTCATACTTAAGGATTTGTTTAATTACCAAATTTAATGATTGTTTTATCCCGCTTCAAATCTTGTACCAATTTTTTAAGGTCTCCTTTATAAATTTTGTTAAAAATAAGTTCCAAACTATCCTGCATACTATCATACTGTTCAAAATCAATAAAATAAGCGTTTTTATAACGAAAGATCTCTTCTTTTTTTGCTATGAATTTATCTTTATCCTTTAATGGAAGATACTGAATACTATCTGCAATAGCGTACATAGCTTTTAGTTTAAGCGCTAGTTTATTTTTATTGTTTTTAATTGTTGGATAATAAGCGTTTAACATTTCAGTTTTGCGGATCATGTATCGGTTATAAATGGCATTATCTGAAAAACCGTTTATATATTTTTTTAATGCCATAGTATCATTTTTTAAAAATTGTAAAGTTGCCTTATGGGCAATAAAGCTTGCAATATTTTCATTAAAATTAACAGCATTTGGCGCATAATAAGTAGCATGAAATAATTCGTGAAATAATAAATTACACAAACTCCCTTTTTGCCGGCGAAGCATAGAACTTAATAAAGGATCGTTAAACCATCCCAAGGTACTCCAGGCCGAAACACTTCTTATATCTACATCGTAGCCTTCTGCAACCATGTGATTATATTCTTTCTCGGCCAGTTCTTTTTTAAAAAAACCTTTATAACTTACTTTTCCAACCACCGGAAAATTCCATTCAAAAGCATTAAAAGCGTATGGTTCGCTTGCCGTAATTACCCAAAGTATTGGTTTACTTTTTTGATCATAAATTTCTGTGAAATTTTTAGTGGGTAAATAGTCCAGGCTATCCATCGAATAGCGTTTAATTTCTTCGATCAATTGTATATTTTTTTTTTCCTGTTGTGTAAGCTCGTTCTTTTGAATAAATTCAGAAATGGGCTCCGTTCCGGAAAGAATGGTTAACTGGCCTTTGGCCTGCCTAACTATATAAATGCTTGTTTTATAATTTATAAGACAAATTATTACTAAAGCAGAAAATAAATACGCAAATATTAACCTTAGCCATCTAAAAAACGTAAACATCATTCGATATTTGTATCTTTGGTGCATATATCCATTATAAAATTAATGTTTAAAAAGGCGATATTTTATTTTTTTCTTTTAATTAACGTATTTGCTTTCGCGCAAAAAAATGATACCTCTTTTCAAAAACTACGGTTAGCAGAAAAAGAGATCATAAAAATTGAAAAAGGGTTTAATAGCCGTAAAGAGGCAGACAGGATAGAAGCTAATAAAAAACTCATTGCTGCCTGGGATGCCATTATTGATGATCCTAAAATTTTAGCTTACTCCTTTGACAGTATAAAAGGCATTTCAATACTAAGCCCAAAAGACAAAAAATTTAAATTAATTACCTGGAATTTAAATAAAGATGATGGTACTGAAGCATATTTTGGTTATTTGGTGGTGAACAATAGCAAGCGAATTAAAAAAGGTTTGTTTAAACACGAAACCATTGAAGCATTTGAACACTTTAAATTAACCGACAAATCTTTTGAGATCAAAAATCCCGAAACTTACATCGGTACAACGGCCAAATGGTTTGGCATGCTGTATACCTCAATAGTAGAATGTGATGGTTATTATACACTTATTGCCTGGGATGGCAACAGCAAACTTATTACGCGTAAATTTATTGATGTATTGTATTTTAAACCTGACGGCACCCCTGTTTTTGGAAAAGATGTATTTAAATTTCCCCGCAAAAACCCCCGCCGTTTGATGTTTGAATATAGCAGTGAAGTAACTATGAGTTTAAAATTCAATGAAAAAAAGAACCAGATAGTTTATAGCCATTTAGCCCCTAAACAGGAAGGAAGTTTATTGGAAGGCATGTATCAGTATTATGGTCCGGATGGTAGTTTTGATGCACTTGAATTAAAAAAAGATAAATGGGTAACTGTTGAAGACATTGATGCGCGAAACGATAAAAACAAAAATGACAACAAAACTCATTCAGAAAAACAAACTCCCATTTTACCTCCAAAATAAAACAGCCGTTTCATTTATTATTTGTATTTTGGGTGCTTAAGAATAACGGAACTCGATGAAGAACTTGGTAATTGCCTCTACAAAAAAAACACCTGAAATTATTTTTAAAACCAACGGAGACCTCATGATCAGTGGAAATTCATTACCGGCTGACATTAATAAATTTTACGACCCTATTCTTGAATGGCTTGAAGAATTAAAAATAAAATCGCCACCTAAAATATCTGTCAGCTTTGAGTTGGATCATGTAAATACCTCCAGCACACGCATGATGTTACAGATCTTAAGAAAACTCAGCAAAATAACGAACGGTAAAAAAAATCTGCAAATTATCTGGATCTATGCTCCAGAAGACAGTGATATGCTGGAACAGGGAGAAGCCATGCAAGAGATACTTAAACGCACGTTTGAATTTGTTGCTAAAGAAGATTGATCCTGATCTTTTTTCCATTTACATTTTACTTATACACAAAAATCGTTTTAGTAATATTTTTAACTATTTCGTTTGTCTTTTGTATGAACTAATTTGCTTTTTTTTGGTTACATTTAATTGAACCATAAAATTTTTATTTCATGAAAAAAATATTTACAACAATGCTCTTTGCCTTTACGGCTTGTGCTTTAGCGCAGGTAAGTCCGCAAACATATACTGTTCCGGGCTTATACACATTTACTGTTCCTGTAAGTGTTACATCGGTTACTATTGAAGTTGTGGGCGGCGGCGGCTCAGGTGGTGGTAACGGCACCGGCGGTGGTGGTGGTGGCGGTTATGCAAAAGGTGTTTATAATGTAACACCCAGCTCAACACTTGCGGTAAAAGTTGGTTTAGGCGGATCGGGTGCAGCTGCAGGTACAACAAGTGTTACAGGATTGCTTTCAGCAACCGGTGGTGCTAATGGTGTTTCGGTAAGTAATCCTAACGTTGGTGGCGGTGGCGCTGCGGGCGTAGGTTCTGGCGGCACACTTATAAATAGTAACGGCGGCACAGGCGGCGGCGGTTATTATACTTATTTTGGCGGCGGTGGTGCAGGCGCAGGCGGACCATTAGGAAACGGTACTAACGGAGGAAATGTAGTGGCATGGACAGGAAGTAACTGTTTACAACCCGGTGGTACGGGCGGTAATGGTGGTGGAGCCCCGGGAGGTAATGGCGGTAAAGGTTCGGGATTTACCGATGCATCTTGCAATAACAATAATCCATCGGCTGCCGGTGGTAACTTTGGTGCCGGCGGTGGTGGTGGAAATGGTAACAGCGGACCTGGAAGTGCCGGTGCAGATGGCTATTGCCAGATCTCATGGCTTTCGTGCGCTGCACCTGCAGCACCAACAAATTCAACACCTGTTACTAATCAAATGATATGCGCTAATAATACAACAACATTATCTGCCGCAGGAACTGCAACCGTAAATTGGTATGCAACACCAACGTCAACAACTTCATTATTTACAGGTAACTCTTATATCACACCAACACTTACTGCGGGAAATTATACTTATTATGCTGCATCTACAAACACCTGCGCAGAAGGGCCTCGTACACCAATTACAGTTACAGTTAATTCTGTACCAAGTGTAAGTGCAACTTCAAGTGCTTCATTAATTTGTAACGGACAAAGTGCAACGTTAACAGCAAGTGGTGCAACAACCTATTCGTGGAGCACTACTGCACCTACAAATAGTATTGTTGTTTCACCAACAATTACTACTTCTTATACAGTTACGGGTACAAGTAATAACTGTGCTAATACAACTATCATCACACAAAATGTTTCAGCATGTACAGGAATTGCTAATGTAAATGCTCTTACCGCAGAAACCATCTCTATTTATCCAAACCCAAATAAAGGTGATTTTACAATAGCAGCGGGTAAAGAAATGAATTTATCAATTCTAAATAATGCCGGTCAGCTGGTAAAAACAATATCTGTAACTGCCGCCAATAACTATAAAGTTTCTGTAAATGATCTACCTAACGGAATTTATTTTATTACAAGTTCAGATAATAACATCAAACAAAAAATTGTTGTTACTAAATAGCATTTTAACATCTGTATATACAAAGGGAAGCTCTATTGCTTCCCTTTTTTTTATTATAAAATTACAATACCTTTAGCTTTTATTTTTATTATGGAATACAGGAGACTTGGAAAATCGGGATTGCAGGTAAGCACACTTTCTTTTGGAAGCTGGGTTACGTTTGGTAAACAAATTGGTGATACAACTGCCGATGAATTAATGAGTATTGCGTATGATAATGGTGTAAACTTTTTTGATAATGCAGAAATATATGCACGTGGCAAATCTGAAGAAGTAATGGGAGCTATTTTAAAGAAAAAAAATTGGGCAAGAAGCTCATTTGTTTTATCAAGTAAAGTGTATTTTGGATTTGAAGATGGTAAGCCTAATCAAACGGGTTTATCACGTAAACATATAATTGAAGGTTGTAATGCAGCATTAAAGCGTTTGCAGGTAGATTATGTTGACCTTTTATTTTGTCACCGCCCCGATAAAAATACACCTATAGAAGAAACGGTTTGGGCAATGAATACATTGATTCAACAAGGTAAAATTTTATACTGGGGTACCAGCGAATGGGCCAATGATGAGTTAATGGCCGCTTTTGTATTTGCAGAAAAAAATCATTTAATTGGGCCAACTATGGAACAACCTCAATACAATATGTTTGAGCGTACCAAATTGGAAAAAGATTATTTATTATTATTCAGAGATTTTGGTTTGGGAACTACCATTTGGAGTCCGCTCGCAAGCGGTTTGCTAACAGGTAAATATAATAACGGTATGCCAACAGATAACCGTTTGCACATTGACGGAATGGATTGGTTAAAAGAAAGAACCTTAGGGGATCAATCAAAAATTGAAAAAACAAAATTGTTGGATGTTGTTGCAAAAGAAATTGGTACTACCCTGCCAAAACTAGGAATTGCCTGGTGCGCCAAGAATCCAAATGTTAGCACTGTAATTTTAGGTGCCAGTAAAACTGAACAGTTAAAAGAAACAATTACTTCTTTAGAAATATTACCATTGCTTACAACTGAGGTAATAGAAAAAATAGAAAAGATCTTACAGAATAAACCTGTGCAGCCCTTATTTTAAATACGCATATCGCCTATACCTGCGGCACAGCAACCAAAACCAATAATAGGTAGCAATAACATGCTTATGATGCATATAATATAAGCGTATGCTTTTTTCTGAACGATATAAACGATCATCATAATGAAATTTACCAGGGCTGCTATTAAACCCAGCAGAAATGCAAAAAATGCTGCATCCTTGCTTAGGCAGCAAAGTAACATTAGCACAACTGTGCTAACATTTATTATACCGATCGTTTTAGCAGCTTTTTTTGCTTCGGCTTCAATTTGATTGATTTCCATAGTTTAATTTACAAAATTCTTATACAATATGCAATTTTCTTAATTCCTCTAATTGTTTATCCTTCCCATTTCGATAAAACAAATTCATTGTCTCAAAGGGAATTATCTTGTCTTTATGTACAATATGCACACAAGATTTTTTTATGGCTCTAACATCAAAATTATAAGCATCAATAAAATTCATAATAATTATTCTGAACAAATTATTATAGGATAGATCCGGAGCTTTCACAAATGGCAGACAGCACATTAATTCCTTAAGGTCTTCGGTAACAGTTTCAACGGAATTTGCGGTGCTAAACATTTTTAAAACATGTTGATGTAAACGCTCATCCTGTTCGTAAACAATTGTGTTCTTAGAATTATCTAAAAGGTCCGCAGGATTTATATAACGTGTTAATGGAATTATTTCTTCATCCAGTTTTAACGCATAACCCATTACAAGTGCATCAGGATTACAGGGTACCGGAATAAGATCGTCTTCATTAAAAAAATTTGCCTGAGTTAAAATATCCTTACGAACTTCTGTTAAGGTGTATCTTTCCTTTGAAGGATCGAATTTTTCGTTTCTGCCGGCTACCTGAACCGGTTGAAAGGTTACTCCTCTTACGCATGGCTGTTTTAATGCATATTCAATTATCTTTCCTATCTCGTGATTATTTACGCCACGTTGTAATGTAACAACCAATGTGGTAGAAAGATTATATTTATTCAGATGTTCCATTGCCTTATAATGCAGATCCAAAAGATCAGCTCCACGCAATTTATTTAAGGCAGTATTCTCAAAACTATCCCATTGCAAATAAATTTCAAAATCGGGCATGTAGCTTGCCAAACGTTTTACAAAATCTTCTTCTTTGGCAATTCTTATCCCGTTTGTATTAAGCATGATGTGCTTTATTGGTCTTTTCTTGGCTTCATCCAGGATCTCAAAAAACTGTGGATGAATAGTTGGTTCGCCTCCACTTATTTGTACCACATCAGGATTGCCCTCGTTTGCTACAATAAGATCAAGCATTTTTTTTACTTCCTCAAGCGACCGGTGATTACCAAAATGAGGCGACGACTCAGCGTAGCAGGTAGGACAGGTTAAATTACAACGATCTGTAATTTCTATTAACGTTAAACAGGAATGTTGTTCGTGATCAGGACACAAGCCACAATCATATGGGCAACCGTAGAGTGTAGGAGTATTAAATTTTAAAGGTATCTCGCTGCGCTTATTATAATTGCGAATGCGCTTATAATATTCAATATCCGTTGCAATTAAAACTTTTTCCATTCCATGTTCGGGGCAATTTTTGATCATGTAAACATTATCGTTCTCAAAAACTATCTTCGCGCTAATGCGGCGTAAACATTTTGAACACAAACTAATTGTATAGTCGTAATAGATCCAGCTTCTTTCAGGCATATTGTAAAAATAAGGTTTTTGGTTTGGTAATTGTTTTAAAATAATAAACTAAACCTATGAGACAGGCAATTTGAATTATACTTAAATTTAAGAATGTAAAAGAATTGTTTTTTAAAAACTCAACTAAAAAACGGTAAAGAAAATAACTGATCAAAAATATTTTAAATTTTGCGCCGTTTGCAAGTAGTTGCTTTTTATCGAGAATAAAGATAAACATCCATAAAATAATAAGAAATGTTATCTCATAAAGCGGAAGCGGGTGGCGCTTGATCCCATCTCCAAAATCAACACCGGAAAATAAGTGTGTTTGCCTGCCAATAGTACCATCTGCTAAGCCTTCGCAAAAACAACCAATACGACCAATCATTAAAGCTAATATTAGCGGAAAAGTCATTACATCACCACTTGATGTTTTTATGCCGAGCCTTAGTTTTAATAATTCAACCGCAAAAAGCCCAAACAGCAGTCCGCCAACTATAGTTTTATTACTAAAAATAAATTGAAACTTATTCTCTGATCCAAAAAAAGCCGGTGGATCTTCAAATACACCAACTAGTCTTGAACCAATAAGTGCACCAACACACACCGCAGCAAATATTTTTAATCTGTCAATGTCACTTATCGCGTCTGCCTGGCGTTTTCTTAAAAAAACATAATACCTAACACCAATAAAAATGCTCAGGAGCTCTAAAACAAAATGTGTTGAGATCTCTTTTCCAAACAAACTGGGATTTACAGGAAACTGCATTTTCGAATATACTCAAAAAAACAGCAGTATTAAAATAGCCTCAAAGATCTTTTGATCAATGAGGCTATTTAAGAATTAATAGTATTTATTTTTTTTCAGCAGGTTTAAATCCTAAACTCAAACTATTAACACAATAACGTAAACCGCTTGAAGTTGGCCCATCGTCAAACAAATGGCCTAAATGACCGCCGCATTTTGCACACACAATTTCGGTACGGATCATGCCATGTGAAAAATCTTTTACTTTTACTACACGGTCGCCCCCGCCCAATTCTCCGTCAAAACTTGGCCAGCCACAATGACTGTCAAATTTTTCTTCGTTAGAGAATAATTCTGTTCCGCAACCTGCGCAGGTATAAAAACCCTTTTCTTTATGATTTAAATATTCGCCGGTACCGGGACTCTCTGTTCCTTTTTGACGCAATACATAATATTGATCTGGAGTTAATATTTTTTTCCATTCTTCTTCTGTTTTTTTATAGCTCGTATCCATAGGTTTTTTTATTGCTGTTGTTTCTTCTTTTGTTGTATTGGTTGCACTCGGTGTTTGGCAAGACACCAAACCAAAGGCTGCAACTAAAAGTGATGATAAAATTAATTTTTTCATAGTATTTTATTTATAAGAAGCATTTGCTTATATGTTATATACGATCACAGTGCTTTAACCTTTCAAAATTTACAAATTTTAACATAGCGTACAAAATTTAAACACATAGAAAAAGAAAATCGCCAACAACGCCTAAAAGAAAACATAATTTTTCGTCTTTGACGAAAAAAAACTATGATTTAATCTCCTACAAAAAAAGAACTATAAAAACTACATGCCTATGTGGTTAAATTATCTTCTGCTACGCATCTTCACTTCTTCTATCAACTTATCTTCGCTGCCATGGCGTTTTTTAATATGAATAAAAGAGCCTTCGCCTTTCTCTGCTATCTCTTTTAAATTTTTCATGGCGTCTTTATCGTTTCCAAAGGCAACTGTACTCAAAACAATTTTTTTATCAGATTGTTTTTGCGTCCATGTGTTTTGATCTTCACTATAAAAACGGAATTTACCGTCAGTGGCCATTATAATTTGATTATTACCTTCTTTAATAAAATGTTTTTGAGCCAATTGCTGGCTAAACAAAATAGCTTTGTTTCCTTTTGTTAAACCTTTTGCTTTTAAGCCATCTACAATATAGTGTAGTTGTTTTTTATTTGATCCGTTAATGCCTTCTTTTATGATCTTTACACTATCGGCATACGTAACCAAAGTTATAATATCCACTTCACGTACCGCATTTATCAAGGTATGCATGGCAGTTTTCATTAAAGGTAATTTTAATGAGTCTTTCATTGAACTGCTTACATCAATTAAAAATAAAATGTTGTTAGGTTTATATTCCAGTAAAGAAATTTCGTTTGGGTCTTCTGTAGGAATTTTCACAACAGGATGTTCCCAAATGGTATCAATTTTTGGAGAGGTAGAATTATCAGGGATCTTATTTGAATTATCTCTTTTTTCTTTTGGAACATTTACAACAATTGGTTCAGACGGTGTTTTTATAGAAGTATTTTTCCGGTTGCCAAAATAAAAACAAGCTGTTTTATCATCGCTTTTTAATTTTGCAAGATCTCCTGAAACGCTCAATTCATAGGGTTTTAAATTATCGCTGCTTATTAAATTGATCTTCTTTTTAAACTTGCCATCCTTTTCAGGTAAAAAAGAAATAATTATTAAACAAGTATCACCTGGCAACAATGTTTTTTTTGAACTGTACACTTTCACACCTCTATCGGCATCTGCACGCATCAAAAAAACTTTTTTATCGGTATTGTTCTTTACTAAAACATCTCCTTTTATTTCGTAAGCTTCTTTAATATCGCCAAGGTCAGTATCCTGCTGGTTAAATTGCAATTGTGCATGAACAAAGGATCCACAGAAAATAAAAAATAAAAAAAACCTGTTTAGCATAATTGTATAATACAAAGATCAGACAAATGTTTTTTGTTTAACAAAAATTATGGTGTCATGTTATCAAGCCTCAACCCCAACCCTTCTCCAAAGGAGAAGGGAGTTAGCAGTATGAAGTCCCTCTCCTTTGGGGAGGTCCCGATAGCTATCGGGATAGGGTGAGGCTTAAAACGCCTAAACCGTCTTCCCGCCAACATTCTTCTTCATCGTTAATAAGATGATGAAGCCTAAAATAAAGTAACTGATCAACGATAAAATAGAAGGGCGCATACCACCAACCATTTCGCTGATAACGCCAAATGTTATGGTACCAAATATCATTCCTAATTTTTCCATAACATCATAAAAACTAAAAAAGCTGGTATTGTCATCTGTTTCAGGTAGTAATTTACTATAGGTACTTCTTGATAATGCCTGGATACCGCCCATTACAAAACCTACTAAAAATGCCACAATGTAAAAATGAACCGGCATGCGCGCTACCAGGTAAGTGAACACACAAATAAAGATCCAGATAAAAATGGCGATCATTAAGGATTTAATATTGCCTATTTTTTCGGAAAGCTTAGAGAAAAAGAAAGAGCCGGCAATGCCAACAAATTGTATAATTAAAATGCTAATGATAAGAGAAGTTGTTTTTGCTTTTTCATCGGCCCATGTAATTTCATTACGTGCAAATAAAACTGCAACCACCATAATGGTTTGCACACCCATGTTATAAAAAAAGTAACCTCCCAAAAAACGTTTTAATTGAGGCAGATCTTTTATTTGTTTAAATACCGAAACCAACTCTTTAAAACCTTTTGAAAATAAACCTCTTTTATCGGCACCATGAGCTGCATGATTTAAAGCAGGTAAGTGTTTAAAGGTATATTGCGCAAAACCTATCCACCAAATACCTACCAACAAGAACGAATACTTCACTTTAAAAAAACCTTTGGTGGCTACCACAACACCATCTACAATGGTTTCTTCATACTTAAAAACCATAATACCAACCAAACAAACTATCAATAGTAATGAACTTCCCAAATAACCCATTGCAAAACCTCTTGCGCTTACTTTATCCTGATTCTTTTCTGAAGCTATCTCGGGCAAATAAGAATTATAATACACCAAACTTCCCCAAAAACCAACTGTTGCAGTAATGAATGGAATAAAACTCAATTCTAAATGCTCTCGTTTAAAAAAGAAAAGGCACATGCATGAAATAGCGCCTAAGTAACAAAAAAACTGAAGAAATCTTTTTTTGTTACCTAAATAATCAGCTATACCACTTAATATAGGAGAGATCAAAACAACAATTGCCAAAGCAAAGGCGTATACGAACGAATAAATATTTGCATTATCGAACGTTGAACCAAAACAGGTAACAGTTTTACCTAAAAAATTTCCGGTGCTGTCATGCGTTGTAACATAATCGTAAAAGTTTGGGAAGATTGCCGAGGTAATTACCAGCGGAAAAACAGAATTAGCCCAATCATAAAAGGTCCAGGCTTTTATTGTTTTAGGATCATCAATTTTTAATTTTCCTTCTGTCATAGTTTATTTTTTAATGATTTGAAATTCAACACGCCGGTTTTTTGCCTTACCCTCATCTGTATCATTTGTAGCTACAGGCTGTGTACTACCAAAACCTTTAAAGTACATTTTATTTTGCACGCCTTTTTTAATTAAATATTCAAATACTTCGCGGGCACGCAGCTCAGACATTTTTTGATTTTTACTTTTTAAACCGCTGTTATCGCTATGACCATTTATCTGAATTTCAATGGTTGGATTTCTTAAGAGGTATTGCGCCAGTTTATTTAATTCCTGGTAAGATTGGGGTTGTAAATAATATTTACCATTGGTAAAGAAAATATTATTTAGGCTTACCTTATCCCCAACTTTAATATCGGTATTCACATTTAAGGTCGAATCTTCAGTTGGGCGATTTGGTCCAACAATTTCTATATCTACCTGCTCTTCGTAAGCTTTACTTTGTACCAGCTTTATCTCATCTACAAAATAATAGGCTTCTTTATAGCCAACTTTAAACAGGTTCATGCGTACCATGTCTTTTTTAATTTTTGGCGAAAAATTGCCGATGGTAATGTACTTTTCGCCACCATCAGCCTTATAAATGCCCCTGATAACAAACCATTCATGAGCTTTAAAAAGGCCACCTTTTTTGGCAACTGTATCAATGATATTGGCCTTTACAGCATCGGCCTGCTTGCTATAGCCGGCCTTGCTTATTAAAACCCCAAAACTCCGCAAAACCGCGTTGCTCCAGTAAGCCAGACGCAGATGCATTGAAAATTCATACACAGTACCTCTATGTAAAGGCTCTGCCAGCTTTACCTGCAAAAATTCCTTATATCTTTTCTGAAAACGAAAACCTGTATAGCTATCTCCGGTAAAAGCCCCTTTTTGAGCGGTTGTATCGTTATCTAAGGGATTATGGTAATAATCGATAGAAGCAATTGGCCGCCAGGGCACAGCCTGCTTGATATTATTAGTTTTACGCCTGTAATTCTCAAAACTGCCATTAGGTATTAGATTTTTTTCGGGTTTGGGCGTTAATACGGTTTGCGTAAAACCCGTAAAACCAAGCAATAGCGCTAAATTCAAAAGAAAACCGGCCCTCATAATACAAAAATAACCTTTAATAGATTTTATAGCTAAAATTGTTTTTAACACTTGCATATTCAAAAAAAATCGTATATTTGCCTTCCCAATTTTAGGGTAAACAAAGAAATTAACAACAATGGCAAATCATAAATCAGCAATTAAACGCATCCGTTCTAACGATGCTAAACGTACAGAAAATCGTTATTACGCAAAAACTACCCGTAATGCGGTTAATAAATTACGTACTTCTACTTCTAAAAAAGAAGCACAAGACTTATTACCAAAGGTTTCGAGCATGATCGACAAATTGGCTAAAAAGAACGTGATCCATAAAAACAAAGCAGGTAACCTTAAGTCAAAACTAGCTAAAAAAGTAGCTACTATTAAATAATTTAATAAGGGTTTTCCCTTCTTTAAAAGCCCGCACGGTAATACGCTGCGGGCTTTTTTGGTTTTTGAGCCTCATCCCCTCCCGATAGCTATCGGGACTTCTCCAAAGGAGAAGGGAGCTAACATTTTTCAAACCCCTTTCCCTTTAAGAGGGATTTAGGGTGAAGTCTACTTTCCTAACAACACCCCGTTAACTATTGCTCATTTCCTTAATTGATTTAGTCGCTTTAATCTGCTAAATTTACAATTCTAGACTTTTTTAGATTTAACTATGAAAAAAGCATACATATTTCCCGGGCAAGGCTCACAATTTTCAGGAATGGGCAAGGATCTTTACGAAAACAACCCATTAGCAAAAGAATTATTCGAAAAAGCCAATTCTATTTTGGGCTTTAAGATCACTGATACTATGTTTGGTGGAACAGATGAAGAGCTAAAACAAACTAAAATTACCCAACCGGCCATTTTTTTACACTCAGTTATTTTAGCGGCTGTTAACGAGGCTACTTTTAAACCCGATATGGTTGCAGGCCATTCTTTAGGTGAGTTTTCTGCACTGGTTGCTAACAAATGTCTAAGCTTTGATGATGCTTTAAAACTCGTTTATAAACGTGCTTTAGCAATGCAAAAAGCTTGTGAAATAAACCCCAGTACGATGGCTGCCATTTTAAATTTGGATGATAAGGTAGTTGAGGATATTTGTGCCGAGATAACCAAAAGCGGACAAGTAGTTGTTGCAGCTAACTATAACTGCCCGGGTCAATTAGTTATTTCAGGAAGTATTGAAGGTATTAATATTGCCTGCGAAAAATTAAAAGCTGCAGGCGCAAAACGCGCTTTGGTATTGCCTGTTGGTGGTGCTTTTCACTCACCTTTAATGGAACCTGCACGCGTTGAATTAGAAGCCGCTATTACAGCAACAAAGTTCAACACACCTATTTGCCCTGTTTATCAAAATGTAACAGCCAGCGCAGTATCTGATCCAAAACAAATTCAACAAAATTTGGTTGCACAATTAACCGCACCTGTAAAATGGACCCAAAGTGTGCAACAAATGGTAAATGATGGAGCTACACAATTTATTGAAGTTGGCCCGGGAAAAGTTTTACAAGGTCTGGTTAAGAAAATAAGCGGCACATCGGAAGCCGTTAGCGTATAAAAAGATTAAAAATTATAAATTAAAGATTTTAAATTGAAAAAAATTCTTATACTTTTTTTAATGATCGCGTTACAAAAAGCAAACGCGCAATTCTTTCGCGGGTTTGGCATCTTTGGGGCCGTTAACCATTCTTGCCATTATTACACTAACAAAGATGCTGACAAACGAACCCTCGATCCTTTAGATTATAATTCTTCCACATATACTTATTATTACCCACGCAATCACATCTCACGCGAATATTTTAGCTGGGGCGCAGGCATTTTTGCAGAACTATTGCCTTACGACCGTGTGCGTTGGCAAACTGAATTTGAATTTACTCATAAAGGTGCAAAAGAAAAAGAACTAATAGATCCGTTTATTGGTACGCGTACAGATGGCTTTTCGGTAAATAAATACACTTACATTCAATGGAATAATTATTTAAAATTTTATAATCCAATCGGACTTTCATCACATTGGTACTTATTAGCGGGAGTTAAGCTTGAATATTTATTCTCACAAAGCGTTAGTGCATACGGGGCATACGCTGGCAGTTTTCCTAAAATATTTTTTAGTGGTGATGTAGGATTGGGTTATGAATTTCCTTTATTCAAGAATTTTTATGGCTTTACCGAATACCACTGGAACCCAGATGTGCTTTCGCATAAAAAAGATGCCGTAAGCTATCGCAACCGCACCTTTGAACTTAAAATTGGCATTATGTACAGGCCAAGAAAACGAAATATTGATGATTGCAACGCACCGCGTTATAACGGGCCGGCTTACTAATTAAATTAATTTTTAAGAAATTATGGTAATGACAAAAGATGTTTTATTTTCTTTAACAAAAGGAGCTTTTGCTCCACAGGAAGAAATGCTGGAAGTAGCCCGTAAAAAAGGTAAATTATATATTGGCATTCCTAAAGAAGTTGCTTTCCAGGAAAACCGTGTGGCGCTTGTACCTGATGCCGTTGCGTTATTAGTAAACAATGGTCACCGTATTGTTATTGAAAGTGGCGCAGGTAAAACTGCCAATTTTGATGATAGCGATTATAGTGAAGCAGGTGCAGAAATTGTAATGTCGCCTGCGGATGTTTATAAGGCAGACGTGATCTTTAAGATAGCCCCGCCAACACTTGAAGAAATTGAGTTAATGCAACCTAAGCAAACTTTGTTTAGTGCATTACAACTCACCGTACAACCACAGGATTTTTTAAAGAAATTAATTTCTAAAAAATTAAACTGCGTTGCATTTGATCTTATTATTGATGAAGCAGGTATCTTTCCTGTTATTCGTGCCATGGGCGAAATTGCCGGTGGCGCCAGTATATTAATTGCAGCAGAGCTTTTAAGCAACGTTAATAATGGCGTTGGGGCAATTCTTGGTGGCATTAGTGGTATATCACCAACCGAAGTAGTTATCATAGGTGCGGGCACCGTAGGCGAATTTGCAGCGCGTGCTGCTATTGGGTTAGGAGCAACCGTAAAAGTTTTTGATAATAGTACTTCGCGTTTACGTCGTTTACAAAATCAATTAGGAAGCCGCGTATTTACTTCTGTTATTGTACCTAAGGTTTTAGAAAAACATTTAAAAACTGCTGATGTTGCTATTGGCGCGTTACGCGCAACACGCGGACGCACACCATGTGTAGTAACCGAGAATATGGTTGGCGAAATGAAAACAGGATCTGTAATTATTGATGTGAGTATTGACCAAGGCGGTGTATTTGAAACATCGCAGGTTACCAATCATACTAAACCTGTATTTAGAAAACATGGCGTTATTCATTATTGTGTACCTAATATTAATAGCCGTGTTGCAAGAACTGCATCTTATGCCTTAAGCAACATCTTCTCGCAAATTATTTTAAACATGGGCGATGAAGGTGGCTTTGATAGTATAGTGCGTAAAGACCCGGGCTTGCGTAACGGTGTTTATATTTACAATGGCATTTTAACCAACCAATATTTAGGCGAAGCGTTTAATCTGCCGTTCAAAGATATTAATTTGCTGATGGCGGCGATCTAAAAAAATTCAAGTTTAATTTTTAAAGATAATTGTAGATATTTTTTCTCTTTATCAATTGACTCAATTCTTTGCTGGCATAACATTTGCCTCTCATGTAATATAAAAATATATTGCCATGAGAACTCTAACATCAACATTAACAGCATTAACATTTCTTTTCTTATTTGTTTTTGCAAGCTGCAAAAAAGATAACAGCACTGCCCCTACTCCAACTATTGTCACAGGTTCTATTGAACCATCATTAACCACGGGCACCTGGCGTGTAGGTACCTTTATTGATAATGGTACAGACAAAACAAACAACTTTACTGATTTTAAATTGGAATTTAATAAAAATGGCGTGGTTACTGCTAAAAACGGTACTAAAACCTTTACCGGTAGCTGGTGGAGTGATAACCAGGGAGGGCGTTTAAAATTGAATTTAGATTTTGTGAATGATGGCGGCTTTGAAGACCTTACACATGATTGGAATGTAATACAACAAAGCAGTACACAAATACAAATGAGCAATATAAACGGCGAGGCTGCTGATTTCTTAACTTTGAATAAGAATCTGATCAAATAATGAATTTATTAAGATCATTATTGAACTATATTATAACGGAGAAGAGAATTTGAATAGTCAGAAGACTGGCCTGCTAATTTTTTAACTATACCAATATTTTTTTTCCAGTAATTTATTTCGTAATGGTCGAAAGAAGGTGTATGATTATATCCATTAAAAAAATATTTAAATCCAAAACAACGTACGTTACCGTAATTTGTATTTAAAACATTAAAGTTGGAAATACTATAGTTTTTGTTTGGTCCGTATGCAGGTAATTGCGCAATTGAACTGGTATCCAGATCAAAAACCCTCATTCTTGAATACTTTCCGCCAAACCTCTCAATTCCATTTTCTTTTAATATCCAGTCCATGTCTGACGAATATCCTCCAAGCCAAATTCTTATCTCTTCATAAATCCGATTAGTATCCTGAGCGGGGTATGTTTTAAATTCCGATGTAACATTATAAACATAAATACTATCTAATGAATTGTCAGTACTGTCTTTATAGATCCAATAAGTACCAACATCAAAATAAGCCCATTGTTTTAGCTCATTAGAAATATAAATTGTTTTGGTTGGTTTTGGCGGTGAAGAAGTTGTTGCTGTGGGTGAATTTGTGTTTGAAGCCAATGCAGGATCATTTGCTGATTTTTTACAAGACATAAAAAAAACCATACATACTATTAAAAAAATAACTGATTTTAATTGCATATATAAATATACAAAAAAAATATTTTATTAAAAATAATTCAGGCTGTATTTGCATAATTGTAGTAAAAATTGCCACTTCGGCAGTACCAATAACATAAAATAAGCATGGGTGTTTTTCCTCATACAGCAATTTAAGCTTAAAAAGCACAAAAATAAAACCATGTGAGGCCTTTAGTTAAAAACAACATTAATATAAAAAGTAACTTATGTTAGTTAAAAAAGGCTTAGCAAAAAATGGTTAGTGATGTAACCTGAAAATATATTGTAATTTTATTTTTAACTTTAACGAGTCAACCGGTTCCTATAAAAATGTTTACCAATGAGAATGAGGCCCGGCAATGGCTAAAAAACTATTTATAATATGCTTGAATTAAGACCATCCTGCGAACACTGTGACAAATCGCTTCCAAACAATTCCACAGAAGCCATGATCTGCACTTTTGAGTGTACGTTTTGTGTTGACTGTGTACGCGATGTACTACACAACGTTTGTCCTAATTGCGGTGGTGGTTTTGAAAAACGACCCAGCAGGCCCGTAAATTGTTTAACTACTTATTGCCTTGAAAATTATCCTGCAAAAAAAGAAAAAAAATTCAGGCCCGTAAGTTTTGAGAAATACAAAATAGTTCAGGATACTTTTAAAGACATTGATCCACGTAAAAGATAGATCATGAATAAAGAGAAATTGGTAACTGATATGCAAAATGCTTTTGTTGAAGTTGAAAAAACAATTTCAACTTTAAGTGAAAAAGAACTAGCTAACCGCAAGCCCGGCAAATGGAGCAAGAAAGAAGAATTGGGGCACTTGATAGATTCTGCCATTAATAACATAAAACGTTTTACCGAAATTCAGTTCAAAGAAAAACCTTATCCTGTTATTGGGTACCAACAAAATGATGTTGTAATAGCAAATGCCTATCAGCAACAAAAAATAAATGAGCTCTTTTTACTTTGGAAACAACTAAACGTTCAGGTTATACACCTTATTAATGCGCAAACAGAAGATACCTTAAATTATAAAGTACTGTTAGTTTCATCAAATGAAATAAAAACCTTAGCTTGGTTAACGGAAGATTATGTTGTACATCTTTTACATCATGTAAAACAAATAAAAGGTGAATAAAACAATGTGCTTTCTTAATTATATAAAAGTCCAATTTGTTATTATAACGTACGGTTAAAATAAAGAACTATCTTTGTTTTTATTAAAAAGTAAAACGAATGCCTACTGTTTTCTTCTCAAAAAACAAACTCATTGTCTTGTACGGCATTTCTTTAGCTTTACTTTTATTTTTATTAAAATGGCTCGAATACAAGTTTATTCTTATAAGCCATTCTTTTGAGATCTACATTGGTATTATTGCTATTATTTTTATGGGCCTTGGCATTTGGCTGGCATTAAAACTGGCAAAACCAAAAATAAAAACAGTTGTGGTTGAAAAAGAAATTCTTGTTAAAGAAGAAGTTTATGTTAATGCCGGTGCCGACTTTATATTTAACCAAAAAGAATTTGAAAAACTGGGAATCAGCTCCCGCGAACTTGAAGTTTTACAATTAATGGCAGTAGGTTTAAGTAATAACGAAATTGCCGAAAAACTATTTGTATCGCTTAATACTGTTAAAACACATTCTTCAAAGCTTTTTGAAAAACTGGATGTAAAAAGAAGAACACAAGCTATTGAAAAAGCTAAAAGACTGAATATCATACAGTAAAACCAATCATACTTTTGTATGAAAGCTAAAATTCATACTAAAATCATACTTTAGTATGACCAAAAAGGAAATAGGGCAACTTACTTTTGCGGCATATTAACCAATTTAAATTTTTAAAGAATGAAAAAAAATGTATTAGTCTTTGGATCGGTATCTGGCATTATTGCAAGCGCCTTTATGTTTATAAGTATGTATTATTGCAGCCATAATGGCTTTGAGGGCAGTATGCTTGTTGGTTATGCCTCTATGCTTATAGCCTTCTCTTTTATTTTTGTTGCTATTAAAAATTACAGGGATAAATACAATAATGGTTTGGTTAGTTTTGGTAAAGCTTTTCAGATAGGTGCTTTGGTAGCACTCATAGGATCAACATTTTATGTAGTTACCTGGGCATTTGAGTATAATTTTGTTATGCCCGATTTTATGGAAAGATACAGCCAAAATGTAATAGAAAAAGCGACAAAAAGCGGCGCGACAAAAGCATCAATTGACGCGCAAATAGCACAAATGAAAGAATACAGCGACATGTATAAAAATCCTGTTTTCTTTGCCTTGCTAACTTATATGGAAATATTACCCGTAGGGTTAATTGTTTCGCTTATTGCAGCACTTATATTAAAAAAGAAAAATAAAGAACAGCCTCAAACAGTTTAATATGGAAAGATTAGTAACAGGAATTGGTGGAATATTTTTTCGTTCAAAAGATGATAAAGCATTAGCGCTTTGGTACGAAAAATATTTTGGCATTAATGCCGTGCAAAATTATAAACCCTGGCAGCAAGAAGCTGGGCCAACAGTATTTGCGCCCTTTAAAGCAGACACCAAATATTTTGGAAACATGGAACAACAATTCATGATCAATTTCAGAGTAAGCGATCTTGATAAATTTTATGACCAGTTAAAAGCTGCAGGCGTTAAATTAGATGAGAACAGGATGAACGAATCGTATGGTAAGTTTGCCTGGGCCTATGATCCTGAAGGAAATAAAATTGAGCTTTGGGAACCTGTGGATGAAAAGTAATTGACGTGATGGAACACAGATGACACTGATTCAGCAGATTTACACTGATGTTTCTTATCTGCTAAAACCTGTAAGATCCGTTTGATCAGTGTTCCATCACCTGATCTTATTTTTTTGCTTTCGCTAAATTTTCCTGTACCCTGAATTTTACAATTTTTGTAATAAGGGCAATTGGCAAAGGTTCATCCAATGGAAATTGTACTGAGCCTTTTCCTTCTTTATAAACCGAAAGTTCTTTCTTAAATTCCTTATGTCCGGTGGGTGTTGCATAAAAACCAATATGTTTGGCATAGCCTGCAAAGTAAACCAAAGGACGATCATTTAATTTATATGCCGGCATTTTATAACCTATGCCCTCTTCTGCTTTTGGCGCGGCTTTTTTTATAGCAGCGCGCATTTGCTTTAAATATTTTTGGGTTTCTTTTGGAAAGCTGTTAATGTATTCATCAACATTTTCAGGAGTAGCTGTTTTCATTTGAATTAATTTTAAATAAAAATAATTCTTTCAAAACTATTTTGTAAGGTATTAATACGACAGAAACAGGGTTGTTTGCGACAATTAGTGAGGCTTTACAATGGTATCATTCTTTAATGGCTTGTGATCATATCTATCAACAGGATCCATTCGTTTTCCCATACATTTATAACTGTTCAGTAAAAAGAAAACAACAGAAACTGTCCACACCGCTACTTTCCTAAAGCGGGTTTTATAAACGGTATTTTCAATTTTATTAATAAACCTTTCAAATACGTTTGAAGAAGTGGTGTGCCTTTGATTATACAAACCACAAACCGTTTGAGTGGAATTATTTTTGAAATAAGTTTCAATTTCATTTAAACTCATTTTTGTAAAATCAACTACTTTGGTTTTACAGCTACCACAAAATTTTCCACCTTCAACATTGGTCATTGCATTGAAGTTTTCGGCGCAGGGTTTTTGTATGTGAATGTTTTTCATGTTAATTAAAAATACAAAAAAATAATTTATGATTTACATGATAGAACACAGATCTGACAGATTTAACAGATAAACCACAGATTAGATCTGTGAAAGATTTTTACAATCAGCAGTATCCCCGTTCCATCCCGTATAGTTAAAAACAAAAGATCCCAGCCATTTGGCCGGGATCTGATGTTCTTGGATAATTGATATTATTTTTAAACTGTTACTTCTACTTTTGGAGCAGCAGCTAAGATCTCTGCATTTGCAGCCGAAGCATATTGTTCAAAATTCTTAACGAACGAAGCCGCTAAGCTTTGTGCAGTTTGGTTGAAAGCATCTTTATCTTTCCATGCATTTTTTGGTTCTAAGATCTCTGCCGGAACATTAGGGCAAGCTTTAGGAAAATTTAATTTAAAGTATGGTGTAGTTCCATATTCTACTTTATCTAATTCACCGTTTAATGCCGCAGTAATTAACGAACGTGTGTATGATAATTTAATACGGCTACCAACGCCATATTTACCACCTACCCAGCCGGTATTTAATAACCAAACGTTCACATTTCCTTTTTTCAATTTCTCGCCTAATAACTCAGCGTATTTTGTTGGATGTAATGGTAAAAATACTTTTCCAAAACAAGCAGAGAACGTTAAAGTTGGTTCGGTAACACCTACTTCAGTACCCGCTACTTTAGCAGTGTAACCGCTAATAAAATGGTACATAGCTTGTGCCGGTGTTAATTTTGAAATTGGAGGCAATACACCAAATGCATCACAAGTTAAAAAGAAAATATTTTTTGGCACATCACCAACTGCCGGTGTAACTGCGTTATCAATGTAATTAGAAGGATAACTTACGCGTGTATTTTCTGTTTTAGAAATGTTAGCGTAATCAACCGTTGTTGTGCCGTCAAAAAAGTTAATGTTCTCTAATAACGAACCAAATTTAATAGCGTTAAAAATTTGCGGTTCTTTTTCAGCAGTTAAGTCAACACATTTTGCGTAGCAACCACCTTCAAAGTTAAACACACCTTTATCGCTCCAGCCGTGCTCATCATCACCAATTAATTTACGGTTAGGATCTGCGCTTAAGGTTGTTTTACCTGTACCAGATAAACCAAAGAAAATAGCAGTATCGCCATCTTTACCAATGTTTGCCGAGCAATGCATTGGCAACACACCTTTTTCGTGTGGTAATACATAATTTAATACAGCAAAAATTCCTTTTTTAATTTCACCTGTATAACCTGTACCACCAATTAAAATAATTTTTTTAGTGAAGTCAAGTATAGCAAAGTTGTGTTGACGTGTACCATCAATTTTAGGATCAGCTTTAAAACCCGGGGCATTGATGATCAACCAATCGTGTTGAAAGTTTTTAATTTCTTCAACCGTTGGACGTAAAAATAAATTGTTTGCAAATAAGTTATGCGAAGGATATTCGTTTACACAACGAATGTTGATACGGTATTTAGGATCGGCACAAGCATAAGCATCACGGATCCAAATTTCTTTACCACCTAAATAAGCCAACATACGGTTATGCAGGATCTCAAATTTTGCCGCGTCAAAACGGTTATTTACATCTCCCCACCAAACGCTGTCTTTTGTATTTTCATCAACAACAACAAATTTATCTTTTGGCGAACGGCCTGTAAATTCTCCGGTATCAATTGCCAATGCACCTACATCTGTTAAAACTCCTTCTCCCCTTAATATTGTTTCTTCAACCAATTCGCTTGGATGAAGGTTCCAAAAAGCCATTTCAACATTTGAAAGACCAAGTTGCGCAACCGAGGCACCATCTGCTTTTAAACCAATTTCGTTCATTATATTATTAGTGTTTTGTTAGTGGGGCAAAAGTACAAAAAAAAAACGGCCTTAAAAAGACCGTTTTTCCACAATTTAAGGACTTATTAATGTATTTTATCTAATTGATAATGAGACAAATTGGCCTTCTTTAGCGATTTTTTTCAACTGGTCAAGAAGTTCCTTTTTTTCCGCTTCTTTTAATTCGGTTAAAGGCATACAAATACGTCTTTCACCTTCTCGGCCCTGATTTTTTGTAGTATATTTTATCTTTTTGCCATCTAATAAAGCAGTTGTTTTATCTAATGCAGTACCGTCAATTCCTGTTCCCGGACTTCCAAAATAAATTTCAGCAGCACAACTTTTATCAGTTACCGTTTCATAAGCAACTTCGCCTTGCGAAACTGTGGTAGTTTTTGTTTTTGTTGGTGTACTGTTTGGCGTGGCAGTTTCGTACTCGGTTACCGCTTTAGGGTTTGAAGCAGAGGATGAGCTTGTACTTTCAGATTTTGTAGAACCTTTAGGTGTTGATGTAGAAGAACTTTCAGATTCAGTTACACCACTTTTTGTACTTTTTGGACTGGTACTTTTTGGCGAAGAAGTTGTTTCTGCCTCAGTAGTTGATTTAGGATTAGAAGTTGATGATACCGAAGTAGAACCCGATTCATTTACAGACTTAGGCTCTGAAGTATTATACGCTGTATTATTGTTTGTAGTTGTTGAAGTACTTGAAGTAGTAGTTTGGCTTTTTTTGGTTTTGCAAGATGTAAGGCCAAAAAATAAAACACTGCTTAAAAGAATAACTGATTTTTTCATACTTAGGTTTTTGTATTGTAAATATGGCAAATAATTATTGAGAATAAAAACTATTTAGGCTTTTTTGTGGCTGAAAGCGCTAAACACAACCATCCTGCAACAAAAAGCAAGCCGCCTATTGGTGTTATTGGGCCTAAAAATTTTAACCAATCGGCTCCGTATAAATTACGTGTACATAAAAAATACAAAGAGCCACTGAACAAAATAATGCCCCAGAAAAATAAATGATATGCCCAGTTTAAAAATTTACTATCAAATTTTAATTTTAAAAGCACAACTGCCAACATAGCAAAGGTGTGATACATGTGATATTTTACACCGGTATCAAAACCGTTTAAAAGATCGGGAGTAATTAAACCGGTTTCCAATTTACCTTTTAAAGCGTGTGCACCAAGGGCACCAAGGGCTACAGCAATAGCGCCAAGAAAACCAATTGTTATTAATTGCTTAGGAATTTCTTGTTTCGGGTTTCGGGTTTCTTGTTCCATGCTCAACTATTTGTTTTTTTATTTTGACTGCTTACTGTAAACTAAATACTGCCTACTTTTTCTTCTTAAGTTCTTCCATTATCTGCTCATCGGTTTTGCCAATAAAATTAAGCGCGCCTTTTGCACTTTTTGCCCAATCGCTTTTTGGATATTCGTAAATGATCATTTCATAAAGTTTTTTTGCTTCTTGCTCATTATTTAAATAAACAGCTTCATCATACAATTGCGCTAACAAAAACATAGCTGCAGCTCTGTGCTTTGATTTTGGATATGCTGTTACGCATTTTTCTAAAGCTACCTGCGCTTGCGGCATATTGTTTATAGCTTGCGCTACTTGCGCTGTTTTAATTAAATAAATAGGACAAAGTGTATCGGCTGTGCAATAAAAAGCAAAATCGGTAAATGCTTTAATGGCTTTATCAGCAACATCCTTCTTTACTTCCATTTCTTTAAGTAAAGTACTATCCATTTTTTTTGCCTCAGCTAAAAGCTGTTTACAATCTGTAAAATAATTTTTAGTGGAAGGAATAGTATCAACTTTACCGGAAATATTATCATGCTCGCTATTAATAGCAGTGGCATTTATGTCCTGCTTTGATTGTTCAGATGAACAGGCAACCATTAAAATTAAAACCGGCAATAAATAATTATACAACCTGTTTTTCATTTTAATTTATTTTCTGTAAACACGGGTTTTATAATCTGCAGAAATCTTCCCGTTAGCAATATCGGCTAATTTTCCAGAGATCAATTTACGCTTAAAAGGACTGATGATATCTGTAAATAATTTTCCTTCGATATGATCGTATTCGTGCTGAATAACACGCGCAATAACACCATCGTATTTTTCGGTATGCTTCACAAATTTCTCATCGTAATATTCTATTTCAATATTCGGTTTACGATTTACATCCTCCCTAATTTTTGGAATACTTAAACAACCTTCGTTAAATTTCCACTCAGTACCTTCTTCATTTAAAATGCGCGCATTAATAAATACTTTTTTAAAGGCTTCTAATTGCTTTTTTTGTTCAGGTGTAAATTCATCGTCCTCATCATCATCGCTTTCTGCAAACGGGCCAGTATCAATAACAAACAAACGAATGGCTTTACCAATTTGCGGGGCGGCCAAACCAACACCATTAGCATTGTACATGGTCTCAAACATATTTTTTATAAGCGCGTCAAGGCCTTCATAATTCTTATCAATATCCGCGCCTACTTTTCTAAGCACCGGATCGCCATATACAACAATTGGTAAAATCATTTTTTTAATTTAATTAAAATGTACTTCGGTAACATCATCATCCTGGGTGTACTTTGCCCAAAATTCTTTTTCTTTTAAACGCAACACTTCCCAGTTGGCGCTTGAACCCATCGCTGCCGATGTATTACCGCTTTCTTTTGTAAATATTACTTTCTTCTTATCCTCGCTAAATGTCCAGTTACCTGCTTCATTAAAAGGAAATGTAAGAGACCCGATGGTTAAATTATAACTAAAGGAATACTCTCCGTTCTTATTTATATTTAAAATGTAACCATTAAATACATGGCTTTTTGCAAAGGAAGTACTATCGCCGCCATTAAATATATATTTCTCGATCTTCCATGAATTAGCAAGTCTTTCTTTTTTTGATCTTAAAGAAAAAGACGGCCCTTCAGGATATTTTTTGCAAGAAACAAAAGCAACAGAAAAAATTACCGCAATAATAAAAAAATAAGTACTTAACCTTTTCATAAAATTATCTGCTGTAATTTGGTGCTTCGCGGGTTACCACCACATCGTGCGGATGACTTTCCTTTACACCTGCAGCTGTTATGCGGATAAACTTAGCTTCCTGTAAAGTTTTAATATCTTTTGCGCCACAGTAACCCATCCCAGCACGTAAACCACCAATTATCTGATACATGATCTCTGCAAGGCTTCCTTTATATGGCACACGGCCACTGATACCTTCAGGTACTAATTTTTTAATATCATCTTCTGCATCCTGAAAATAACGGTCTTTACTACCTTTTTGCATAGCCTCTAACGAGCCCATACCACGATACGATTTAAATTTACGTCCTTCAAAAATGATGGTCTCACCCGGACTTTCTTCAGTACCTGCAAACATACCACCCATCATTACTGTGCCAGCACCTGCTGCCAGCGCCTTTACCACATCACCGGTAAAACGCACACCGCCATCTGCAATTAATGGAACGCCGGTACCTTTTAAAGCAACAGCAACTTCTAAAATAGCCGTAAGCTGAGGCACACCAACACCTGCAATAACACGTGTAGTACAAATTGAGCCGGGGCCAATACCAACCTTAACGGCATCTGCACCTGCTTTTACCAGCGCCAGCGCAGCTTTGCCGGTTGCAATATTCCCAACAACAACCTGTAAATTTTTATGTTTCTTTTTTACTTCTTTTAATTTTTCAATAACACCTTTGCTATGACCGTGCGCCGTATCAATAATAATGGCATCTACACCGGCTTCTACCAAGGCATCAACACGCTGCATGGCATCGGCAGTAACGCCAACCGCAGCAGCTACACGTAACCGACCGCGCTCATCTTTACAAGCGTTAGGACGCACTTTAATTTTGATGATATCTTTATAGGTAATAAGTCCAACTAATTTATTGGCTTTATCAAGAATAGGCAATTTTTCAATTTTATGGTTCTGAAGAATTTCTTCGGCTTGTTTTAAAGTAATGCCTTTTTGTGCTGTGATCACATTTTTAAAAGGAGTCATTACATTAATTACCGGCTTTTTAAGATCTTTTTCGAAACGAAGGTCACGGTTGGTAACAATTCCCAACAATTTGCCCGAATTATCAATAACCGGTATACCGCCGATCTTATTATCTGACATGATATTTAAAGCATCGCCAATGGTAGCGCCGTTAAACAGGGTAACCGGATCCATGATCATACCACTTTCGCTACGTTTTACTTTACGTACCTGTGCCGCCTGATCTTCAATGCTCATGTTCTTGTGCAACACTCCAATACCTCCTTCTTGGGCAATAGCGATAGCCAACTTATGCTCCGTAACCGTATCCATAGCGGCAGAAACGATAGGGGTATTTAATTTTATATTTTTAGTAAAGTAAGAGCTGATATTCGCATCTCTTGGTAAGATCTCAGAATAATCGGGCACTAACAATACGTCGTCGTACGTTAAGCCTTCTGCTACAAACTTGTTTGTGATACTGTTAATGGAAGCCATTGGGTGAACTTTAAGGTTTTAAAATTCGGGCAAATATAGTGTTTTTTTCTGAAATAGGGCTTCAAAATTAGCGCTTTAGAGGAGAATAGTGCTAAAAGGTGTAAAAAGAAAAAAGCCACTAACAGAAAATCTCCAAAATCTGAAAGTGGCTTAATTATTTTGTTATAAACTAAACAAAAACCCTATTGAAAGAACTTATAGCAAAGTTACGGCGGTTTTTGGCGGTTTTTTATGCGTTCAAATAAGTGGCAAACTTTACTTTATAAGTGGTATTTTAATTGCACCAAGCCACTAATTTCACTAATTAAACAAAATAACTAAATAGGTTTAGTGCTGATTCAATTCATAAAACTTTTCATTGTGAATTTGCAAATTTCACGAATCGATGATTTGAAAAAAAATCAGTAAAAATTAGTGCTCCCGATAGCTATCGGGATGTGGCTAAAAAAAGGCGCTAGGATTTATTGAGCTTATCCATGAAGGCATCTTTTTTACGGCGCGAGATCTCTATCTTGGTACCATCACTCATTACAGCATAGCCTCCATCCTCTTTTAAGAACCTTACCACATGGTTCATATTAATTAAATGGTGGTGGTGTACACGAATAAATTCACTTTCAGGCAGTAACTCTTCATAATGTTTTAACCCTGCGCTGATCATTAATTTACGTTTATCGGTTAAAAAGAAGGTAGTATAACTGCCATCGGCCTCGCAGCGTATAATATCTTTAATGTTTACAATTTCGTAAGCATTACCGGTTGGCAGGGTGATCTTTTGAAAACTGTCGTCCGATTTTTTTAATTGTTGAATTAAAAAATTCAGATTTTCCATATTTGGACTGGCATTTTTCTTTTGCGATACTTTTTCAACGGCATTCTTAAGCTCTTCAATATCAATTGGCTTTAACAAATAATCACAGGCACTGTATTTTATGGCGCGAATAGCATGTTGATCGCTTGCTGTTGCAAAGATCAATTCAAATTTATGGCCCTGTACTTTTTCTAAAAGATCAAAACCGCTGCCATCGGGCATGCTAATATCTAAAAAAACCAGCTCAGGATTTTCTTTTTTTATAATCTCAACACCTTCGTTCACATTTTTTGCAAGGCCAACAACATTTAACTGCGGGCAATTTTTTTGGATGATACCCGCTAGCATTTCGCGGCTCTTTTGTTCATCTTCAATGATCACTGTTCTTATCATAACCTTATTTTTTTAACCTATTAACGGAATAAATAATTGTACCTGAGTTCCTATTGATCTGTTATCCTCTTTCAGATCTGTTATTATTACGCTTAATCGTGAATTATTAATTTCATTCAGGATCTTTAAACGATCTTCGGTAATTTTCATTCCTAAAGATTTATGTTTTGCAACAGGCATCGTTCTTTTAATTTCAGCAGCTTTTTCACGGCCTATTCCATCATCTGTAATAGTACAAATTAAAAAATTATTTTTAACACTTAAATGTATAATTAATTTTCCTTTTTTAGTGTTTGGGTTTAATCCATGCAATATAGAGTTCTCAACATAAGGCTGCATCAACATGGGTGGCATGATATCATAATCTGTATCAACACTTGGATCAATGATCACCTCATAATCAAACTTACCTTCAAAGCGCATTTGTTCCAACTCAAGATAGAGTTTTAGGGCCTCTACATCTTCTTCAACAGTTACGGTTGGTTTATCAGAATTATTCAAAATAACTCTTACCAAACGCGCAAATTTGCTAAGGTATTTTATAGCTTCATCTGATTTTGTATGAAAGATATAATGTTGAATAGAATTTAATGAATTAAAGATAAAATGCGGATTCATTTGCGAACGCAACGCTTTTAATTCGATCTTACTCATTTCCACCTTACGATTAAACTCTAATTTTTGCTGTTTGGCAATAGAAAGTAAACGAATTCTGAAAATTGTATAAACACTGCTGCCAATAAAAGTGAGCACTATTATCGTGAACCACCAGGTTAAATAAAATGGCCTTGCAATAGTAAATGCAAAAGTTGTTTCGTTGGTATCCCAAATACCTTCGTTATTGCAGGAGCGAACTTTAAAAATATATTTGCCGGGTGTAAGATTGGCATATTTACTATAATCTTCAGTACTTGGTAAACTCCAGTCTTTATCTAATCCTTCCAATTTTTTTTGATACAACACTTTATCCGGATTTGTTAAACAAATACCACGATAATTAAACGTAATTGTATTATAATTATATGGCAGGGTTACATTATTTTCAAGAACCGTATCTTCATTAAAAATCTTTATACCTTGTATTAATGTTGAGTTTTGAACTGTATTTTTTTTAACGTTAAACGGCTCATGTCTTACAATGCCGCTTACTGTACCAAACCATAAAGTGCCATCACCATCCTCCCAAATACCATTGCCATTACATTCAACCCCGGCAAAACCTTCTTGTTTGCCATACGATGTAATTTCTACAGTTTTATTTTCAAAGTATTTTTTCAGGTTTAATTTATTAATGCCCTGGTTGGTTCCCATCCAAATGGCTTGTTTGTTCTCTGCAAACTCTAACGAATAGATCATTTCAGAATTTAATCCGTCATTTAATGTTATACGCTTAAGTTCATTATTTTTTGTGTTATATATCAAGAGTCCATCCAAAGTTGCGGCAAACAGGTAACCGTTAGTATATTTAAGCGCCAGAAAATCTTCAAATTCCCAGGCCAGTTTTTTGCTCAAACCAATCATTGAATCGCCTACAAGTTTGTATAATCCTGCATGTTGTGTACCAATGTATATTTCGCGCTCATCACCCTCACAAATGCCATACACCTGAAATTCTCCTTTAAAATTAATGGGATAAAATTCAGATTCGGGTTTATTATTTTTCCAGGTTATTGAAATAACGCCATTATTTCCGCCTGTCCACAACCTGTTATCTGATGCTAGAAATAATACCTCGTGAGAGCCCTTTAATTCTGGAGTAATTGTAATTGTTTGAAATTTATCATTTTTAAACTGTGTAAGATCATTTTCAGTACCAAATATTAATCTGCCTTCTGTATCCTGTAAGCCTGATTTTACCGAATTAGTAGTTAAGCCATCAATAATTCCGTAACGTTTAAAATAACCTTGCGAATATTTGTAAATACCATTATTATCAGATGCCATCCAAAGATCGCCTCTGCTATCTCTGAAGATCTGATAAACAAAGGCATTACCCGGACCATTGATCTTATCAAAAGTAGAAAACGAATTATCCTTATAACGAAACAAACCACTATGTGTACCAATCCAGATATTATCTTCACGCGCATGTACCAAACAGCGCACCACATTTGAATTATTGTCGGGCCCGATATTATAATAACTAAACTGTGTACCATCAAATCTCAACAACCCATTCTCAGATCCTATCCAGATAAATTTGTCATTCTGGTTTACTACATCATTAATGTTCTCATCTATCAAACCGTTCTCAATATGATAATTAATTGCTTTTTTAGTTGAAAGATCATATACACACAGGCCGCCGGTTGTACCAATAATTAATTTACCGGTTTGATGTGTAACACAATTTACCTGATTAGACGGCAAACCATTTAAAGAGCTTATTAACTCAAATGAAGTTTGACTGTACAACACCAGGCCTGCATCTGTTCCTATACACATAAAGCCCGGTTTGGCATCAAAACCTGCAACATTATAAATACAATTGATCTTTAATTGTTCAAATTTCTTAACCGTGGTAATTTTATTATTTTCAAAAGTATATAAACCCTTGCGCGTACCCAGATACATTTTATGATCAATGCCATTACATATAGATACAACATAAGGATTTAAAAGGCCGTTATCCTTTGAAAAATTATAGATCTTTGTATCTTTAATTACGCTTAAACCTTTATTTGTACCTGCAAAAACATAGCCGCTATCATCTTCTGCAATGGCATTTACATTATGATCGATAAGGCCTTTTTTAGGATTAAAGGTTAAAAAAGATTTGCCATCAAAGCGGCATAAACCTCCATAGCCACCACTCCATAAATAACCATTCTTTTGCTGAAACATGCAAGATACCTGTACAAAAGGCAAGCCACTTTCAACACTATAATTTTTAAAAAAATATTGTTGCGCTTCAATTCTTAAAAAAGAAGAAATAAAAAAAACAACGAGTATATGCTGTATCCTTTTGATAATCTTCACTAATTTAAACTTAATTGTTTAAAAAGTAAAGTATCTTAAATAAATGGTTGTTCTGGTTTTTTAATTGGCCAAAAATTATGCCTTTGCCGTTAAATTAGGTGACACAAAATTGATTAAATTGCACCCATATTTATATTGCTAATGAAGGAAGAGGTTATTTTAGTAGATGAGTGGGATAAGGCCATTGGCACTATGGAAAAAATAGAAGCGCATCAAAAAGGGCTTTTGCACCGCGCCTTTTCAGTTTTTATTTTTAATTCTCAAGGAGAGATATTATTGCAGCAAAGAGCAATTAATAAATATCACAGTGCAGGCTTGTGGACAAATACCTGCTGTTCGCATCCGCGCCCGGGCGAAGATACTTTAACAGCAGCACAAAGAAGGTTGCAGGAAGAAATGGGAATTAGCGCCCAACTTGAGCATAAAACCCATTTTATATATAAAACGGTTTTTGATAATAATTTAACTGAACACGAGTTTGACCATGTTTTTTTTGGTAAAAACGATCAGGCACCAAAGATCAATCCTTTAGAAGTAGAAAGTTATGTATGGATGGCGCCTGAAAAAGTAGTAGCAGATATTGTTAAAAACCCGGCCAAATATACATCCTGGTTTAAAATTGCCATGGAAAAACTATTTTAACACAGTTAAAAAAAGTACTTTCAATACCCTCACAATTATTTCATATGTAAGATTTTGCACGTTTATGTAAGCAATTGTTTTATTCAAAAAAAATCAATTTTCGTAATTTAGTTCTTCAAAAAACAAACTACTACAGCCGTTTTTAACAATGCTAGAAAAACAAGAAAATGATTTACAGCTCGAAGATCTTCAACAAAAAATTGAGATCTTAATGCGAAATACCGAAGAGCCTTTTGTGCTTGTTGATCGTGATCTAAAAATTGTTGCTTTTAATGAAGAGTTTAAATACCAATATTTTAAATATTTTAGTTTACAGGTATCTAAAGGGCAGTCGATATTGGATTATGCAAGATCCGGAACAGAAAAACTAAAAGAAATATATAAAAAGGCTTTTGAAGGTATAAGAACAGAAACAGAATTAACTATACCGGTTACAGAAGATGTATGGCACACCGTTTTAATAAAATATAAACCTGCGCTCAACGAAAGAGGCAAAATTTTTGGAGTTTTTGTAAGTATAATTGATATAACCGAAAAAAAACGAGCCATTGAATCACATAACCGCTTTCAATCACTAATTGAAAATGCAGATGTAATTGTTAGCCTAACAGATAAAGATGGTAACATGATTTACATCAGTCCTACTGTAAGTAAAATTACCGGTTACTCTTTTGATGAATTAAAAGATCCGGCCTGCTTTGATAAAATGCATCCTGATTATAGAAAAGATTCAAAAAAAATACTTGATGAAGTTCTTAAAAACCCTGGCGTTCCCGTTTACAGACTTAATCGCTTAGTGCATAAAGATGGTAACACCATTTGGATGGAAGGAACTGTTACAAATTTATTAGAAGATAAAAATATAAAAGCAATTGTCTCTAATTTTAGAGATGTCACAGAAAAAAAAGCAGCTGAATCAAAATTAAAAGAATCCGAAAACAATCTCAGAGCTGTATTTGATAATTCAGCGGAAGGCTTAATACTATTAGACAAAAAAGGCGTAATTAAAGCTTTTAATTCTAAGGCCGACGATAATAAACTAATCTTTAACAAACATTTGCGGGTTGGAGAAATTCTTTTGGATTATATTTTAGAAGAAAGGCGTTCGTATTTTAAAGATTATTTAAGTCAGGTTTTAAATGGAAATACTATTGAATACGATATTGATTATACAAATTCTGATGGCAGCTTAACATGGTTTCATGCAACATTAAATCCCGTTAGAGAAAATAATAAAATTACAGGTATCTGTATTGCGCGACGTGATATTACAGAAAAAAAACTGGCTGAAGAAAGCATTCAAATAGCCAAAGAACGTTACGACATTGTTGCAAAAGCGACAAACGATGCGATATATGACTGGAATCTACAAACTGGTGAAATAATAAGAACAGGAGATGGCTTAAAGGTACTTTTTGGGTATGACGCTGAAGACGCCGCAGAAAAAGATTTCTGGAGAAATAGAATCCATCCTGACGATATTGAAAACGTAACGAAAAAACTCGAGCACCTGCTTTTAAAGCCAGATAACTTTTATTGTAATCAGGAATATCGGTTCTTGAAAGCCGATGACACTTATGCATTTGTTTTTGATAAGGGTTTTATTATACGCAACAGCTCAGGTAAAGCCATTAGAATGATAGGTGCAACACAGGATATCACGCATAGGAAGGAAACAGAATTACTTTTAAAGAATTTAAATGAAAATCTTGAAGCTAGGGCAAGAGAATTAGCCGATTCTAATACTGAGCTTGAACAATTTGCATATACTGCATCTCACGATCTGCAGGAACCTTTAAGAATGATAACCAGTTTTCTAAAGCAATTAGAGCTTAAATATAAAGATCAGCTGGATGATAAAGCGCAACAATACATCTATTTTGCAACTGATGGTGCAACAAGGTTGCGCAAAATTATTCTTGACCTCTTAGAATATTCGTTAGCAGGAAAAAAAACAATTGATCTTGAAATAGTAGACACTGAAATGGTGCTTGTAGAATCGATGCAGCTTTTACGAAAAACAATTGAAGAAAAAAATGCCGAAATAAAGTGGGGGCCAATGCCTACTCTTTTAGCTAACAAATCGTCCTTATTGCAGGTGTTTCAAAATCTTATCGGCAACGGTTTAAAATATCAAAAATCCGGGCAAAAACCTTTAATAAAAATAAGTGCAGAAGAAACTGAAACGCATTGGAAATTTTCATTTGCTGATAACGGCATTGGAATAGAACAACAATACTTTGAAAAAATATTTGTTGCCTTTCACCGTTTACATAACCGTTCGGAGTATGCCGGAACCGGATTGGGACTTGCTATTTGCAAAAAAATAATTGAAAATCATGGTGGTAAGATCTGGCTCGAATCCTTGCCCGGAAATGGATGCACATTTTATTTCACGCTTTTAAAATAATAATTCAATTATGTCGACCTTTACGCGACCATTTTCTATTCTCATCATCGAAGACAATCCCGGTGATTTTGTTTTGATAGAAGATCATCTTCGTGATCAGGTAATAAATCCACATATAGTAAATACAACCAGTTTTAATGATACAAAAAAATTATTAGGCAGGGGCGAAATCTTTGATGTTATCTTTTTGGATCTTACGCTCCCTGATCTGAGTGGCAAAAAATTAGTGAGTGAATTGCTTGAAATTTCAGGCGATACACCAATAATAGCATTAACAGGTTATGAGGATAAGGATTTTAGTGTAAAAACACTTTCTCTAGGCATTTCTGATTATTTGTTTAAAGATGAACTAAATCCATCACTTCTTTACAAAAGTATTGTTTACAATATTGAGCGAAAAAGAATTAGCTTAGAATTAAGAGAATCTGAAAAAAAGTATCGTACCTTATTTCATGTTTGCCCAATACCAATGTGGGTATTTGACCCTGATACATTAAAATTTTTGAACGTAAACAATGCTGCCCTTAAACATTATGGCTATAGCAACGAAGAGTTTCTTTCAATGACAATTAAAGATATACGGCCTTCATTTGAACATGAAAGATTACATAGTGTTATAGAAAAAAATAAAACTACCAATAGCCTGTTTAGCGGCATATTTACACATGTTAAAAAAGATGGCACTGTTATAAAAGTAGAAATACAAAGCAGTAAAATATTATTTAACAGCAAGGAGGCTAAACTTATTATTGCTATTGATGTTACCGAAAAATTAAAAGCAGAAGAGGCTTTAAAACTAAGCGAACAACTCTTTAAAGCATTAGTGCAGGATGGTGCCGACCTGATAAGCATTTTAGACAATACCGGAAATTATAAATTTGTAAGTCCTTCAGCATCGTCGATCATTGGTATAAATGCAAATGAATTGGTTGGAAAAAATGCTTTTGACTTTATTCATGAGGATGACCGGCAAAGAGTTGTTAACCAATTTAATTTATTGAAAAGAAAAAAAAGGGTACAGATCTCGCCCTTTCGTTTTAAAAATGTAAACAACCATTGGATCTGGCTGGAAACAATAGCTACCAATATGATGGATGATCCTGCGGTGCAGGGTATTATTTCCAACTCAAGGGATATTACTTTAAATATAAATTATAATCAAAAATTAAAACAAAATTTTGAGCGATACGAATCATTAGCAAAAGCTACCAGCGATGCTATCTGGGACCATGATTTTGAAATAGACAGAACTTATATTGCAGGTGAAGGTTATAAAAATTTATTTGGTTACAATTTAGCCAACCAGTTTTCCGAAGATCTTTTTTGGGAAACACGTTTACACCCTAGTGAAAAGGAATACATCACTCAACAGCTTAATAACCTCATCAATGATCCACATATCATTCAATCTGAAATGGAATACCGCTTCTTAAAAGCCGATGGAAATTATGCGCACGTGCGCGACCGGTTTTTCATAATCAGGGATAACGGTAAAGCTGTAAGAATGCTGGGGGCAAAACAAGATATTACAAGGCAAAAGATAGAGGAACAGGAAAAAGAAAAACTGATAACTGAACTAATACAAAACAATAAGGATCTTAAACAGTTTTCATACATTACTTCGCATAATTTAAGAGGGCCTATTGCAAATTTACTGGGCCTGTCATCACTTATTGATACTTATGATATAAAAGACGATTCGTTAAAACAAATATTGGCCGGCATTAAAAAGGCTACTTTTATGTTTGATGATATTATTAAAGATCTTACTAAGGTTTTAAATGTAAAAGATCATACCTCTATTCCACAGGAAAATTTAAATATTCTTACAGCTCTTGAGAAAGGAATTGCGCAAAACGAAACTATGATCCTTGAAACAAAAGCTGAAATAAAAACCGATTTGGATAAGGCGCCATCTTTAAATTTTAATAAAGCCTATCTTGAGAGTATATTTTTTAACCTGGTATCAAATGCTATAAAGTACCGATCACCTGCCCGTCAATTAAAAATAATGGTTTCTTCAGAAAATATAAATGACAAAGTGGTTGTAAAATTTAGTGATAATGGCTTAGGGCTTGATATTGCATTATATAAAGAACGTTTATTTAGTTTATATCAAAGATTTCACGATCATGCAGAAGGTAAAGGCCTTGGTTTATTTCTTGTTAAATCGCAGATGGAGGCACTTAACGGAAGCATTGATATAGAAAGCTGTGTCGGTATTGGCACCACCTTCATTTTAAAATTCAAACGTCAGACTCCGGCAACAATTTAATTATAACTTTTCTTCTGAAAATGTTCTTCACCAAATTTATATGCTTCATAAGTTTCGTTTAAGATCGCAAAGATCTCTTCTTTAATTACCGGTTTTGTAAGCACCTGGTTAAATCCTTCTGCAAGGTAGTATTCACTGTTTTCGGCATAGGCTGTAACGGCAAATATCTTAAGCGCTTCATTTTTCTTGATCTTTCGTATTTCTTGCATGGTCTTAACACCGTCCATTTTAGGGTCTCCAAGGTTAATGTCGGCTAAAACAACATCAAAATCAAACTCTATAGATGCATTTATCGCCTCCTGACCGTTAGATACAATGTATAAATTAAAATGCCTTTCTAACAGTACTTTTAATACCAACATATCTAGTTCATTATCTTCAACTATTAAGATATTGGCTTTTCGCTTATTTAAATTATTCATAGTTTTTAATTTTATTTTTCCTGCTTTCATTATTTAACGATCATATCTTCATCATCCTGGTTAGCCATCATGCTTTTACCGCTATCATTTCCATCAGCATTAAAGAATTTGGTTTTAGAAGGATCGAAGATCTTTTGCTTAATACTTGCTGTATAATTTTCAACAGGATAAAAACGATTGTTTGCCTTATCAAATTTTACCAAACCTATTGGCAAATCCATCACCTCATGAGTAGCATCTACCTTTTTAGCATCTAACACTTCACTTTCAAACAAGAATTCATACACTAACGCGTTTCCTTCGTCCATTTTTGTGTCAAAACTTATTAATAAAGGCACATATCCTTCTTTTGTAACGCGTACAGTATACCAGTTATTCTTGCGCAACGAAAATTTAAACTCTTTATTAACCGTTACTTTACATGAATCAACAACTTTGTTTTCATTTAATAGTTCTACCTTATATGCACCTCTTTCTGCTTTATGTGGCGCTTTAAGAATTATACCGTTTATTTTTAAGCACACAGCCGAATCTTTTTTGCTTATTGAAGCAAATGAACTGTTTACAAATAATATAATAGCTAATATTGCTATTGTTGCGAAGTTTAGGTTTGATCTTTTCATTTTATTTTATTTTTTATTGTTATTAATTATTTTCTTAAAACAAAGTTGCGGCTATTTTAAAAAAATAATTTCCTGTTTTTAGAGGCAAATTCACATATGTAAGATTTTTTTGGATTTTGCAATTCCAAAATATGGAAAACAACGCAGTAGCTAAGCGAAAATCCTTAGAAACAAAGAATACTTAAATTGCTGAAACCAGCCCGTGTAAAGGGCTTTAGAGGTAATAAAAGAAATTAATACTTTTTTCTTAATAAAGGTATTAAATGAGGTAACACTTCGTTTGCTTTTTTATTATTAGCTGTAAATAACACAAAAAGGTCTTTACTTTTTAGAGTGGCTTTTGTATTACCGGTTTGATTCATCTCTAATTCGAATATTTTTATCAGGTGCAACACATGATAATATTTTTCGAGCTGATCTGATTTAATTTTACGCGAAATACTTTTTAAAGTGATCTCTACAAGATCATAATCTCTTTGAACAAGGTAAAAATAAGCAAGGGTAAGCTTTACATTAATGCTTTCATGAAAAAAATCTTTAAAGCTAAAATTATTTAAAATGTTATTAAGGCAATTGATAGCTTCTTTAAAATTCTTTTGCATAAAATAAAGCATAGCGTTATAAATTGCTATTTGCACTTTAGCATGCCCGTCTTCCGAATCATAAAACAGTTCAGTTTTTTTAGGATCTGTCATCAGATCTTCTTCACGACCGTTTTCGCCGCAAAATTTAATTTTTGCCGGCAAAAACTTAGAAGTAACACATATATTATTATATAATAATAATGTAGAAAGCTGGTCATTCACTTTTTCATAAAACCCCGTTGCGGTCTTATATTCTTCGGTAGATAAATAATATTCAAAAGAAAGGTGATCTAAAACAAATTCCCACTTTTTTTGTGGAGACGTTTGAGGAAGCTCAGAAAATAATTTTCGTGCTTTTTGAAGCAGTTCTGTTGTCGAAAATTCTGAACCTCTTTTTTCTTCACAAAAAATAGCCAGTTGCAATTCAACAAAATACTTTATAATCTCTATCTGACGAGATGGATTTAATGAAAAAAGGTTGTTGATCTCGTTTTTAAGAAAATATAATGTATCTAAATGCTGTTGACTTCTTGAAAAACTATATTGGCTAAATATGCGGTTAAAATTACCAAGTATCTCTTCGGCTTTTTCTAATGAAAGTCCAAATGCAGTATGTTTATTAAAAAGCTGTGAGTAATAAAAATATTTTTCTGAATACAAGTGCATTTTTTTTAAGGCACTATAAACTACAAGTAGATCATTATGCAGATCAAATTTTAACAATTCTTTTTCGAGCTTGTTTAAAAATGCAATAGCAGTTTCGCGCGGCATATTAAAACATACCTCAGGCACTTGCAACAATTGTTTTATAAGACTTTCCTGCGTTTCAAAAACATCAACCGAAAGATGTTCCTGAATTTTATCGTACAACCTGGATTTTAAAACATAAAATGAATTAGAGCTAATGCCAAGTTTTTCGGTTATCTCTGAATCACTTACTTTTCCTGAACGATAAGATTGAAAAAGCAAATGATAATTATCTGCTTTAGTTTTTTTAAAGGATTCAGCGATCGCTTCAAAATCTTCGTTACTAAGTTGAACTATTACTTGTTTTAACTTGATCATTATATCAATTAATGTTACTGTTAAATGTATTTAACCTAAAGCTTCTCGAGCATTTCTTGTGTTAAAGGCTTATTTAAAAATGTAATATCCAATGATATCTCGCTTGCTTTTTTCTTGTCTTCCGGATTTACAGAGGACGTTAATATAACAAGCTTTAATGTTTTTAATTTTTCGGGTAAATTAGTCTTAAGATTTTCTATGAATTGAAAACCATCCATCATTGGCATGTTAAGGTCTATAAAAATTATTTCAGGAAAAATATTTGCAGCATCAGTACTTGAAACAGATAAATTGTTTAAAAATTCCAATGCGCTTTTGCTACCTGTATTAACGTATATTTTACCTGCAAAATGACTGGCTTCGATTATTTTTTGATTGATAAAATTATCAAGTTCGTTATCATCAAGTAACATAGCATACTTATATTTGTATTGTGGGTCTTTTCTTTTCATGTTGCTAGTTTTAAATAAATATTTTACTCACTGTTTGTATTACTAAATTTAATTAAAATTTTTAAAAAATCGAAATTTTAACTTATATAATTTCGCGAAAAACATTAGGTAATCAGTCGGGTTTGCATAGCAAACATAACTATACCAATTGTTGTTTTAGTTCCGATTTTTGTAAAAATATTGTTCTTGTGATGATCAACCGTTCGGGCACTAATAAATAGTATTTCCCCTATCTCTTTATTGGTTTTTTGCTCACAAATAAGTTTAACTATCTCAATTTCCCTATCAGTTAAGGCAGCTTTACTTAATAATTGTGGCGCTTTAAGATTACCGCTGTTGCCTTTAATAATAGCCTGTGTTATTTGATCGTTATAATAGTAGCCCTTTTGCATTACCGCATAAATGGCGTCAATTACCGCATCAACACTTTTATCCTTTGGTAAAAAACCGTTTGCACCTTTGCTCATAAGGTCAAAAATAAACTCTTCCTCATTGTGCATTGTTAAAACAATGATCTTGGTTTTTGGAAATTCCTTTTTTAGGATCAGTGTAGTTTCAATACCATTCATTTCAGGCATTTCAATATCCAGCAATATTACATGAGGAGTATGGCGTTTTGATCGGAGTTGGTTTAAGAGATCTAATCCATTTGAGGCTTGTAATACCACTTCCATATCTTTGTAATCGCTTAATAACGCCACAACGCCAGAGCGAAAAATGTGGTGATCGTCTACAACGGCAACTTTAATTATTGCAGGCAATTCGGTTATTTTAGCATGATCGTTCATAATAGTATAGGAGTTTTAATAAGTACTTGTGCTTGATTTTTGTTTAGGATATTAAAATTTAAAGTAGCATTTATTAATTGAGCGCGGGTTAAAATACTTTTTAAACCCAAACCTGTAGATTTATCGGCAAATTGCTCAATTTGTTTTGTAGTAATTCCTTCGCCATTGTGAAGGATAATAATTACGAGCTCTGTAATTTTTTTTTCAATATTAATTTCAACATTTTTTGGCTTTGCATGTTTAACGGTGTTATTTAAGATCTCTTTTGTTAAACGGTATAATTGAATCTTTATTTTTTTATCAAATTCAATATTTTCTTCTTCGCAATTAAAAGCAATATCTGTTTCACCAACTGCGTTTATTTGTCTGCATACTTCTTTAAGTCCTTTTACAAAACCAAGATTCATTAAAGTTGGCGGGATAATATCATTATAAATGGTGCGCACGGTGTCTAAAGAATCATCAATGTTCTTGTAGCTGGCAGCAACAATCTCTTCAAATACCTCTTTATTTTCAATATTTTTTTTAAGTCTGCTTAAATTTAATTTTAAAACATTAAGGGTAATACCAATATCATCGTGCAGGTTGGTGGCTATTTTTACACGTTCCTGTTCGGCTATTTCGAGTGAAGCATCCAATAATTTTTTTTGATGTTTATTTTCTGTATCAATTAAAACCGCTTTGTTAGCTAACATTCTTTTTTGGTAAAGGACAACAATAAATACTAAAAAAAGTATTAGTACCAATATGCCCATTGTTGACATAATAATAAGTGTATAAATATCTATCTGAGCCTTACTTTCCAAAATCCTAAACTTAATAAAGTATTATATATAACATTAAAAAAGGTATGTATGATTGCCCATAAAATAATATACTTTGCGTTATCAGTCTTAGCCATATGATTACTAAATACAAAAAGTATCATATTCCCTGAAAAATAAAATAAAATAGCAGTGTTAAGCCAAAACACAGGTGTTGATAAAAGGTTCTCAAAAACTAAATTCTTTAAAACATAATAAAAGAAGAAAAGAGAAAAGAATATTAAAATTATAGATTCGACGGATGTCGAAAAATTATCCATTGAATTTAATCCATTAATCTTATAATCAGTATATGCTACCACTAAAAAAGCAGGAATTAAAAAATAAATAAATATTGTATTAAAATACTTTTTAAAGAATAAAGCATAGAATAGGCTAATAAATGCAAACTCTATCACTGTAAAATAATGATAGATATATAAATTACTATAACCGAATTCAGAAAATCCTATGTTTAAGAATTCCATAATTACATTGGCCATCATCAAAAGAAACAACATTATCAAGTACTTTTGTATGCTTTTTATATTAATTATTGCAATGGTAAATGGAATAACCGATAATATTGCCGAAGTAATAGTTAATATTCGAAAAAAAAGGCTTGTATTCATTAATTGTTAATTATAAAGGCGACTATCTTAGTCGCCTTTAAAAATAAGTAAAAGAAAAGAACTACATACTAGTATTTAAAGGATTACCATCTCCACAAAATGGTGGACAAGGTATACTACGTTCAGCTAATAAACCATTATAAATGTCGTTTTCATCTGCCTTAACACCTACAATTATTAAATGTTTTGCCGCGCTTTCATCTAAAGCGTAATAAATTCTTATGCCTACGCAATTTGTTTGATTCAAGATAGCTTGAATAGCGTCTTTTCCAAAAAAATGTGCTTTAATTGCGCCCGGGTTTGCTGTACGGTACTTTGCTGTCCACGCCGCTGCTGTTGCAAGCGAAATACTGTGGTCTTCTCTTCCTGTAAAACTCATAATCTATTTTTTTAAGTTAGTAATGATTGATGTTTCCAAGATAATAAAAATGTTAAATATAGTGCGTAAATCTGCAAACCGTTACAAAAATCAAGTTTTTGATTATTAGCATTTTAACTGTTTTTTAACAAAAAAAAATAGGTAAAATTACCTACCTTTTATAGGTAAAATTACCTATATAAAAAATAGGTAATTTTACTCATTGCACCTTTTTTTCACATTTCAGAACTTAGTATCGTGAAAAAAACAGGTGTAAATATGAAAGAAGCTAAGATCGACCTCCGCAATAGAGAGGCCATTAAAGAATGGAGTATAAAATTAAATTGTGAGGAAAAAGACCTAATTCACGCTATTATGGTAATTGGTAATTCCACGCAAATGGTTGATGATTTTTTGATCCTTAACCGCAAGAAAAAAGCGGACTATCACCATCAAATAGCGGTTTAATAAAAAACAGGAAGAAATTCCTATAAAGAAATTTCTTCCTATCATTTTAGTACTATAAAACTCTGCTGTTTATTTCAAGCTGCAATCTGTAGTATAAGACTGGCCCAAAACGGTTTCAGATTTATCGCCATCATTGCATTTTGCACGGGCCTCATCTAGTTTCATTTTACCGGTATTATAACTTTCAGAGCTTTGCCCACTTGGGCTGTTCTTAATACACTCACAGGTGTAGTCTTTTTTGCATGATGTAGTTGCTAAGGCAACAAATGCTACTATTGTAATTATTACTTTTTTCATTTTGCGTTTTTTAAATACTATAACGCAAATTAAATGCCAGTAGATCTATTGAAATTAAAGAATGAATTGTGGAAATTAATGGCCTCGAAAAATTACTATCTAAAACAATAATTGCTTCACGGTCCAGGCCTCCGGCTTGGCATTGAATAAAATTTTTGTACCCGCCCAAACTGTATTAAATAATTCAGAGTTGCGGTATTTATTTAAATGCTCTTCGCTTTGCCATAAGCTATATGTAAAAAAAACAGAAGGGTTGTTTTCATCCTGCAACAACTCAACATGCGTACAACCATCAAATCCTTTAATGCGTTGCCAGTTGGTTTCAAAAATAGTTTTAAAAACTTCAATACTCTCCGGCTTAAAGCTCATTTTTACAATACGCTTAATCATAAAATTCAATCAATAAATTAAAATCAAATTTACTTCCTATATCTCTCGGACATAACATCTTTAGCGCGCTCTTACCATTTACGGCTACTTCTAAATTGCCAAAGCTGTTAAACAACACCAGCGGTTGTCCTTGTTTTACTTCATCATAAGTGCTTACAATTTTATTTATGCGGGCGCCGGGTAAAGTAATGCTAAAATTACGCTTACCAATTACTTCGTTAAATTGTTTTTCGGTAATGTTGGTAATTATGTTTCCAAAATCGTCCACGTAAATTCCCTTACCGCGTAAAATATTTCCACTTACAAAACTTTCAAACTGAAATGCTTTGTAAAAATCGTTGGTAGGAATACTTATATCTTCTGTTTTTTTTGTTTTAGAAATATGAACTGCCGCATCCACAAAAATATCTTTCAAAAAAAAATGATGTTTTACTTTTTCATCATAATATAATTGATAAACAGGCTCATTATAATTTGGGTCTATCAAAGAAAACAATCCGTTATCGGGACAAATAATATATTGTCCTTTATATTTTGAAACTAAATAACGGGTATTATCAATTGCATTTTGTTTATTTAAATTACCACTATCTGCAATAAATTTTACAGCCATTAAATGAATGGTGTTTTCAGGAAAATATGGTAAAGCATTTTTTAAAATAAAAGCAGCGTCAGAAATATTATTGTCTTTTATATCGCAACTCAGATCAATAATTTTTACTTCGGGTAATTGTGAAAAGAGCTTAGCCTTAACAATGGCTAAATATGGGTCGCGGTAACCCAGGTCGGTTGTTAAAGTAACAATGCTCATTTGTTCAAAAGTAATTAATATTTGAAGGGCTAAATTTTTTAAACTTGAAGAGAGATTAACAAGTTTATAAACAATATTATTAGTAGGGTGTTTGACAGAGTATGAATGAAAAGATTATTGCGCTGGATAGCGTTGAGCCGGTAGAGATTTATGGTGTGAATGATGTAAAACTGAACATTATTAAAAAGTATTTCCCAAAATTAAAATTAATAGCCCGTGGTTACTCTTTAAAGGTAATGGGCGATAGCAACGAGATAAGCCGATTTGAAAAAAAGCTTGACCTGATGGTAGATCAATACCATAAAACAGGTGTGCTTACTGATACTGTAATAGAGCGGCTTTTAGGGCAGAATGGCGATAACATTTTGGAATCAAAAGAAGAAGCTATAAACAGTGATATTATTTTATTTGGCAATAATGGCCTGGTTGTAAAGGCAAAGACCGAGAACCAACGACGAATGCTAGCTGCTATTGTAAAAAATGATATGTTGTTTGCCATTGGCCCTGCAGGAACCGGTAAAACTTATACCGCGGTTGCTTTGGCTGTAAAAGCACTAAAAAATAAAGAGGTAAAACGTATTATTTTAACCCGCCCTGCAGTAGAAGCAGGTGAAAATCTGGGTTTTTTGCCCGGCGATCTGCAAGAAAAGCTGGACCCTTATATGCAGCCATTATATGATGCACTAAATGATATGGTACCAAGCGATAAACTAACGCAATATATTGAGAACAGGGTGATACAAATTGCGCCTTTGGCCTTTATGCGCGGTCGTACTTTGGATAATGCCTTTGTGATATTGGATGAAGCGCAAAATACTACCGAGAGCCAGATGAAAATGTTTTTAACGCGTATGGGTGCCAATGCCAAGTTTATTGTAACGGGAGATGTAACGCAAATAGATCTTCCAAGCAAGCAGCCAAGTGGCCTTGTACAAGCTATTCGTTATTTAAAAAAGGTAGAAGGTATTAGTATTATTGAACTGGATAATACAGATGTGATCCGTCATAAATTGGTAAAAGCGATCATCGAAAGCTACGAGCAGAATAAGTAAAACCTTAACCACAAAGAGCGCAAAGTAGGCACAAAGGTCACAAAAATTCTTTGTGCGCTTAGTGGTTAAGTTAAAACCTAATCCCTATCAATAACATATCATCGGTTTGTTCGAAATCTTTTTGCCAATCCCTTATTTCTTTTTCAACCCGCTTGCCTTGTTCTTTCATTGATAAGGGCTGGATCTCAACCAGCAGATCACGAAAACGTTTGATCATGAATTTTTTTCCATCGTGCCCTCCAAACTGATCCTGCAATCCGTCAGAGAACATATATAAAGTATCATTAGGATTTATTTTTATTTTATGCTCCGAAAAAGTTTTGTCCAACTCATGGCCAAAACTTCCTATTGGTGATTTATTTCCTTTTATTTCTATCAGCTCTCCTTTTTTGAAAATATATAACGGGCGCTTTGCTCCTGAGAATGTAATTTCACTTTTGCTTATTTTATAACGGCAAATAGCTGCATCCATACCATCATTGGTAATCACATTACCACTTTGTTTTAAAGTTTCGTGCAAGCGTTTATCCAATTGTGAAAGGATCTGTGATGGGCCGGTGATCTCAGAAAAATTAACGATCTGGTTCATTAATGAATTGCCAATTACTGTCATAAATGCGCCGGGCACACCATGGCCAGTACAATCCAACGCGGCTATCACAGCATCATCACCTTTATGCGAGAACCAATAAAAATCGCCGCAAACAACATCCTTTGGTTTGTAAAAAATAAATGAGTTGGCAAAAACGCTTGCTATGGTTTCATCCGCAGGTAAAATAGATTCCTGGATACGCTTGGCATAATTTATACTATCACGAATTTCACGGTACGCGTTTTCGAGCTTGCCACTTTTTTCAACAACCTCAACTGTACGTAAGCGAACCTGCTCTTCCATATTCTCTGAATAGGAGCGTAAACTATCACGCATGTTTATTAATGCATTTCCTAAGAGATCGTTATCGCTTAATTTATCGTAATGCGCATTTAAATTTCCTTTTCCAATTTCGGTTGCAAAAACAGATGTTTGTGTAAAGCTATCTGACAACGCATTTACAGAAGAAACCATATCGCCTATCACGTTCTTTTTTACTTCCAGTTTTTCATCCGGTAACTCTCCTCTGCCCAATTGCTGGATAATATTTTTCATTTTTAAAACAGGTTTACGAATCCCTCCTGAAATAAAAGACACAGCAGCCATTACAAAAACAAATAAACCAACCGAAGCCAAAAACATAAAGGTGGTCATCCTGTCCGAATCTTTTTGAATGGAAGCTTTCATTTTAAAAGCTGCTTCGCGGTTGCGGTGTATTATACCTTTTAATTGTGCTTTAATAGATTGTGTGCGTGGCAATATTTCACTCTCAACCAGTTCTTCACACTTAAATTTCTTTTGTGCGTTCTCATAATCATCAAAGCTTACCAATGTTGCCATTATTTCTTTTTCTACCTGCTCTAATTTAAAGATCTTTAAGAACACATCTACCAAACTATCGGCATCTGCTTTCTTATTTACTTTCAATAATTGGGCATCCAGCTTTTTCTTTATAGCGGGATACTGTGTCTTTAACAAAGAATCAAGATTTTTTTTATCGTCGATGCTATTTTGAAGATAAACCCAATTGGTAGAGTACATTTTTGATTCGGTAACAATAAGGTTTAATTTTTCTAATGCCTCAACATAGGGATTTATAACCTCGGTCATTTCGGCAATAGTAGCTTTATTTTTACGGATGATATAATAATTGAAACAAACATTGGCAATTACAATAGCAATAACCAAAGCAAAGGCAAAAGTTATTTTAGGGAAACCTGTATTAAAAAAACCAAATTTCATTTTAAATTAAAGCGCCGTTTTATTTCTAAAAAACAGCGCCATTCATACAAATATATCAAATTATGTTACCTTTTCAAGTCTAAAACACAATTAGATAGTATTATTTTTAAAATTTAAATATATTTTTTATCTTTCCGTTTATTCAACTATTTATTAAGATATTGATATTACCGGCTTTTTTATTGCTGGCTACTGCTACCCAAACTAAGGCCCAGGCAGATTCCATAATAGTTAAAAAAGATACTGTTGATTTTTACGAAATGTCTTTAGAGCAACTTTTAAAGATGAAAGCACATGGGGTGCCCACCGAGCTTGAGAAATTGATCAATTCACTGATATCTGTAGCCTCTAAAAAACCCTTAAATACCAGGGAATCTCCAAGCATCATTAGTCTTATTACCGAAGATGAAATAGCCCGTTCGGGTGCGCGCGATTTGATCGATGTGCTTAGACTGGTTCCCGGCTTTGATTTTGGCGTAGATGTGGAAGGCGTTGTAGGGGTTGGCATACGTGGCAACTGGGCGCATGAAGGCAAAATGTTAATGCTCATAGATGGCCAGGAAATGAACGAGATCTTATTTGCTACCAACCAGTTTGGTAACCGCTATCCTGTAGAACAAATAAAGCGTATAGAGATCATAAGGGGTCCCGGATCGGCCATTTATGGTGGCTTTGCAGAGTACGGTGTTATTAATATCATTACCAAACAAGGAGCAGATATTAATGGTGTAAGTGTTTCGGGTACTTATGGCCAGGGAACTGAAGATTATTTAAGAAGAAATGTAAGTTTGAGTTTAGGTCAAAAAATAAAAGACTTTGAATATAGCCTCAGTGGCAGTATTGGTCAAGGGCAACGCAGTAATGGTGTTTATACTGATTTTAGTGATAGCAGTTATAGTATGACCGGTAACTCACAAAACAATCCTACCTTTTTTAATGCAGGCATAAAATACAAAGGTTTAAGCTTTCGCGCCATTGGCGATCTTTTTCAAACTACCATGCGCGATGGGTATGGCCAGGTGGTGCCTGTAGGTGCAGTAAAAGATAATTTTGGTGGCTTCTTCTCAGAGCTTAAATACGTTATTAAAGTGAACGACAAATTAACTATTACACCACGTCTCAATTACAAATCACAAACGCCATGGCAAAGCGAAGCTTATACAGGTAAAGAAGAATATAACCGTACAGCAACAAGAGCGCTTGGAAACATAACAGCGTCTTATAACTTAAACCGACATATTAATTTAGTTTTAGGAAGCGAATATTTTAGAGATGATGCAGTTGATAAAGTAGACAGCAGTTATTTTTCTAATAACGAGCAGAAAGTAAGTTATTACAATTACGCTTTTTTTGCGCAAGGCTTAATTAAAACTCGCATCGTGAATTTTATTTTGGGTGCACGTTATGATAAACATAACGAATATGGAGATGCCTTTGTACCACGAGTTGGCTTGACAAAAAAATACGGCAAATTTCACTTCAAAGCTTTGTACAGTAGTGCTTTTAGAGCCCCTTCAATAGAAAATATTAATTTTAGTACTGATGATGGTATTAAACCCGAATTAACCCAGGTTGCAGAAGTTGAATTAGGTTATCAGTTAACACGCAAATCTTTTTTTACTGTAAATGTGTACGATATAACTACCAATAACCCCATTGTATATTATACAGATTCTACCTCAACAGATTATTATGTAAACTCCGGGCATTCAGGTACACAAGGCATTGAAGCAGAATATACACAAAAACAAAAGTGGGGACATGTTGCTGTTAACTACGCGTATTATTCCGCTGGCAATAAAGAAAAAATTCCTGATTACGAAGTAAGCGATGATGCTTCTGCATTAATGGCATTTGCAAATCACCGCGTTAATTTAAATTCATCTTTTAATTTAGTAAAAGGTCTTTCAATTAGTCCAACCATTTCTTTTTACGGCCCGCGTTACGGTTATAGTTCTGTTGATAGCACCGGCACTTCGGTTGCTGAGCAATTTGCACCAACCACACTTGTAAATTTATATTTAAGATATAGCACTCCTCTAAAAGGTTTAACCATTGGTTTGGGTGTTTACGATCTTTTAGATCAGCAATTTAAATTCCTTCAGCCTTACGATGGTTATCATGCGCCATTGCCCGGACCGGGAAGAGAAATAGTTTTTCGTTTACAATACACTTTAAATTACAAAACCAAAACAGATTGAAGAACGCTAAATACATAAAGTATATAAAACTAATACTGTTTGCAGTATTGTTTTTGCGTGGCGTTTATTCAGGTAACTGCAAGGCCCAGGAAACCGATTACAAGGCCTATACTTTATTTGTTTATAATTTTATGAAGTATGTAGAATGGCCTGAAGCGCAAAACAAAGGCGATTTTATTTTAGCCGTGTTAGGCGATTCGCCCATTACAAAAGAATTGGAAACATTAGCGGCTACAAAAAAAATAAAAGGCCGGAACATTGTGATACGCAAATGTAAAACACCCGAAGATACTTATGGCTGCCATTTATTATTTGTGCCCTCATCTAAAAGCGCAGTTGTAAAAACTTTAAAAGAACAAACTAAAGATAAACCCGTTTTAATTGTTGGTGAGCGTGAAGGCCTTGCCAAAAAAGGTGCCAGCTTAAGCTTTGTTACTTTAGAAGATGATGAATTAAAATTCGACATCAATAAAAAAGAAATAGAACAACATCAGTTAAAGATCGCGAGCTCGTTGATCAGTTTGGGAATTGTGATCAATTAGCCTCGTTCGACTCAACTGTCATGTCGAGCGGACACATTTTTTGCTGGACATAAAAAAAGGGCCTTCAACAGGCCCTTCTTAATATTATCTTTCATCACTTATCTGATCCGGCTTTAAGCCTTTGGTATCAAAAGTAAAGGTAGCATCAGCAATTTCAGTATTTGGTTTAAGTGATTTTATTTCGTAAACGTTTTGTCCGCCATCTTTCATCATCATTACCAGCTTAACCATTTGTTTTTTTGATTTATCAATGTAAATTTTTACAGTATGAAATTTTTTCTTTTCAGGTTTTACAGCCGGAAAAAGATCGATAACGCTGCATGTAACTGCCCCAACTTTTTCATCGCTTATGTATTTGTATTTATAGCCATTTTCATACATGGTAAAGATCTTGGCAGGATTTTGCTCGTCGTTTTCAGGATCAAAACTTTTAATAGTCACTTCTTTAGCATCTTTATTATAATTCCATATTGTTTTGCTATCGCAAACAATTGTATTACCCGGAATATCTAATTTAAATTTTTGATCCTTTACAAGTATCTTCCAGCTTTGTGGTTTTTCAACGGCTTTTTTGTCTTTATTAAGCATGGTAAATACTGCATCTGCTGTAATAGTTTTGTAAGTTTTGGTGTTCTTACTTACATCATCTAAAATAGCTTTCGCTTTAGGATCCTGGTCTTGCGCGCTTAATAAAAAAGAAACGCCAATAAATAATAAACTAAATAATTTCTTCATAACTGATCAAGTACAAATTTAATACCAAATAAGACATCTAAGATGCAAAAAAGGTTTAAATAATAGAGCCGTATCTTAACGATTTTTTAATTTTTGTAAGATTTCTTCCAATTGAGCCATGTCTTTGATCAAAACATCGCGTGCTTTGCTGCCTTCAAAGCCTCCTATTATTCCGGCTGCTTCTAATTGGTCAACGATCCTGCCTGCCCTGTTATAGCCCAATTTTAACTTTCTTTGTAGAAATGAAGCACTTCCCTGTTGAAACTGAACCACCAGTTTAGCAGCATCATCAAACATTTTATCCCTTTCACTCAGGTCAACATCACCAACTCCGTCTCCTCCATCCTCGCCAACGTATTCAGGTAATAAAAAGGCACTTGGATAAGCGCGCTGGTTACCAATAAATTCTGTAATTTTTTCTACTTCAGGTGTATCAACAAAAGCACATTGTATACGAATAAGATCATTACCTGTACTCAATAACATATCACCACGACCAATTAACTGGTCTGCCCCGCCAGAATCCAAAATAGTACGACTATCAATTTTACTTGTTACCCTAAATGCAATACGCGCCGGGAAATTGGCTTTAATAGTACCTGTAATAATATTTACTGAAGGCCTTTGGGTTGCAATAATTAAGTGTATTCCAATAGCTCTTGCTAACTGTGCCAAACGCGCAATCGGTGTTTCTACCTCTTTGCCGGCCGTCATGATCAGATCGGCAAACTCATCCACCACCAAAACAATGTATGGTAAAAATTTATGTCCGTCGTTTGGATTTAATTTGCGATTGATGAATTTGGTATTGTACTCTTTAATATTTCTAACCTGTGCGTCTTGAAGTAAAGCATAACGGTTATCCATTTCAATACATAACGAATTTAATGTATGAATTACCTTTGTATTATCAGTAATGATGGCATCTTCGGAGTTTGGTAATTTTGCTAAAAAGTGGCGTTCAATTTTATTGAATAACGTTAACTCTACTTTTTTAGGATCTACCAACACAAATTTTACCTGTGCCGGATGTTTTTTATACAGCAAAGAAACAAGCACTGCATTCAATCCAACCGATTTACCCTGCCCTGTAGCACCCGCCATTAAAAGGTGAGGCATTTTTGCAAGATCGGCAATAAATATTTCGTTGCTGATGGTTTTACCTAAAGCAATTGGTAACTCAAAAGCAGAGTTGTTGAATTTTTCGGATGCCAGAATATTTTTCATTGGCACCATTTCAGGATTTAAATTCGGAACCTCAATACCAATTGTGCCTTTACCCGGAATTGGCGCAATGATACGAATACCCAAAGCCGCTAAACTAAGTGCAATATCGTCTTCCAGATTTTTAATTTTACTTATGCGCACACCGGCAGCAGGAACAATTTCGTATAAAGTAACTGTTGGACCAACCGTTGCAGTGATCTTATCAATTTCTATTCCGTAATTTTTTAGTGTGCTTAAAATTCTGTTCTTATTGGCAATTAATTCTTCCTGGTTTACTTTACTTCCGGTATTACCATAATCATTTAACAGATCGAAAGAAGGAAATTTATAAGAGCCAAGATCTAATGTTGGATCATACTCACCAAACTCTTCTACTAATTTTGCCGCTTTGTTTTCTTCTTCCAAAGCAATAGGTTCCTCAACTGTTTTACCAATTTCAAATTCAGGCTCTCCGTTCTTCTCAACAACCTCAACAGTTTCAACAGAATTGGTCATTTCAATTTTACTTTCTTCAACAGCAATTTCTTTTACTTCTTCAACAACAGGTTCAACAATTGGTTCTAACACTTCAAATGTTGCATCGTTTGTTATTACTTTTTCTTCTTCTTTTTTCGGCAGCACTTCAAAATTCAATAGCGCAGCTTCTTCCTCTGGGGTTAACGATGATTCTTTTAATTCGTTGAAAGATGAATTAAATTCTTTTTCGGCTACAGGTTGTGCTCTTACTTCTGCCTGTATTTGTTCATCTTCTTCAATCACAGGTTTTGCAGGTAATTTAAACGAAAGGTTAATAATCAACACTAAAAACGTTAGCATTGAAAATGCAAGCAAGGCAACCAATCCAATACCACCAACATAATTAGAAAGTTGAGCGTTGATAAAATAACCAAAGCCCCCGCCCATGTAAAATAATGTTTCAGAAAAAAAGTAAGATAACACCAACGAGCTCCACACTAAAAGAAACAACCATTTAGCATTAAACGAACCAATGTTGATGAATTTTTTTTGCACTACTTTTTGAATGCCGTACAAAAAGAAAACCGGCACCAAAATAAACGATGCCGCACCAAAACCTTTATACATGAACAAATGCGATACCAAAGCGCCTGCCTTGCCTAACCAGTTCTTTACTTTTGTTTCGGGCAAGAAAAATTCTTCAGAACTTCCTAAAACTTTATCCTGATCAACCTGCCAGGTAAAAAAATACGATACAAATGCAATAGCTAAATAAGCAGAGAATAAAACCAATAATAAACCAAAGATCTTTTGTGTACGCTCGTTTTGATAGAATGCTTTTACTTTTTCAAAACGCTCAGCTAAAGCAATTTTATTTTTTTCTTTTTCCTTAGTTTTTGTTTTAGCCTCTTTTACAGGTTTTACCTCTTCTTCAACAATAGTTTCTTCCTCAACAACTTTAGCTGTTGTTTTTGGTTTATTCTTTTTTCTTTCTATAGGCTGCTTTTCAACCAACTTTGGCGTAACGTAATCTTCAATAGAATTTTTTTCTATTATTTCTTCAACGTCAGTTTCCACGTTGTTTTTAGACCTGAATTTGTTTCTTTTTTCGGCGCTCATTATCTTTTAAAAATAAGGGAAAGCATTGGGGTTTAAAGTCTTACCCAACCAATGTTTTTAACTACAAATTGTTAATCAAATATTGCCTGTTTTTAGCGGTATTTATTGTATAATTGATGTGCATGAGAAAGATACTTTTATTATTGTTTTTTGGGCTTTTTTGCCTTGTAAATGGTCAAATTACCATAATTGATAGCGCCTGGGTTTACACTAATTATACAAAAACCGAAAGCATGGCCCCCATGCGTGATGGTAAAAAGCTGTTTACCTGTGTATATGCCCCAAAAAATACATCAGAAAAGCACCCCATTTTAATGGTGCGTACGCCTTACTCTTGTTTTCCTTATGGTAAAGACAAATTCTCATCACGTCTATTTACAACACATTGGGCCAATTATGTTAGAGAAAATTACATTATTGTGATGCAGGATGTACGTGGCAGATATATGAGTGAAGGTGATTTTGTGGATGTGCGCCCCTTTATTGAGAACAAAAAAGGTAAAGAGTTTGATGAGGCCAGTGATACTTACGATGCTATTGAATGGATGTTGAAAAACATACCAAATAACAATGGCAATGTTGGTGTTTTTGGTATTTCTTATCCCGGCTTTTACAGTACTATGGCGGCATTAAGCAATCATCCTGCTTTAAAAGCGGTTAGTCCGCAAGCACCTGTTACCGATTGGTTTTTAGGAGACGATTTTCATCATAACGGTGCTTTTGCCATAATGGATGGTTTTAATTTTTATTATTCATTCGGTCAACCCCGCCCAAAACCAACTACACAGGATGAAAAACGTTTTGCCTGGCCGGAATATGATAATTATAGTTTTTATTTGAAACAAGGCGCCTTAAAGAATTATAAAAAATACATGGGCGATAGCATTGTTTTTTGGAACGATATGATGAACCATCCAAACATGGATGCCTGGTGGAAAGCAAGAAACGCACGTGTTGGTTGTAAAAATGTAAAACCTGCCATGTTGATTGTTGGCGGAACCTTTGATGCAGAAGATTGTTACGGCGCCTGGAATTTATACAAAGCTGTTGAAAAACAATCACCAACTACAAACAATAAATTAGTGATGGGACCGTGGTCACACGGTGGCTGGCACCGAAGCGGCGGTAATTATTTAGGCAACATTCGTTTTGGAAGCAGAACATCTGATTATTATCAAACAAATTTAGAGCAACCGTTTTTTGATCTTCATTTACGAAACAAAGGCGCCGATAAATCTATTGCAGAAGCAACTATCTTTTTTAGTGGCGAAAATAACTGGAAAACATTTGAAAGCTGGCCACCAAAAACCATCGAGAATAAAACTATTTATTTGCAACAAGATCAAAAATTATCTTTCGAAAAACCTGCAACAGCTTCTTGGTCAAAATATATTAGCGATCCAAATAAACCTGTGCCTTATGCTGAGCAGGTGCATTTACAACGTACGCGCGAATACATGACCGACGACCAGCGTTTTGCTGCAAGAAGAACAGACGTGTTGGTTTACGCTACAGATGCGTTAGCGGAAGAGATAACATTAGCTGGAACGGTGATCGCTGATCTTAAAGTAAGCTTATCTACAACAGATGCAGATTTTGTTGTAAAGGTAATTGATGTTTTTCCGGATGATTTTGATTACGCGGAAGATTATTGCTGCAAAGGTGTTAAAGTAGAAGCAGAAATGGGTGGTTATCAAATGTTGGTGCGCGGAGAAATTATGCGTGGTAAATTCAGAAACAGTTTTGAAAAGCCTGAGGCTTTTACACCCGGTAAAATAGAAACCGTAAAATTTGAATTACCTGATGTAGCGCATACGTTCAAAAAAGGACATAAATTGATGATACAAATTCAAAGCAGCTGGTTTCCTTTATTTGATAGAAATCCGCAGCAGTTTTTGGATATTTATAAATGCGATGATAAAGATTTTATTTCAAGCGAAATAAAGGTGTTTCATCAGCCGGATGCGGCTTCGGGCATTGTATTGCCGATTCTGAAAAAATAGCTGTAACTTTATTAAATGATTCAGCAGATCATTGTTTATTCGCTTTTAGCAGCAGCAATTATTTTTTTAGGTTTAAAATTTTTTAAGCCAAAGAAAAAAGATAATTGTGATAAAGATTGTAATTGTGGTTAATTATTTATTATGAAAATTTTCTCGGCCGAACAAATAAAACAAATTGATGAGTTTACAATTACCAATGAGCCTATTGCTTCTATTGATCTGATGGAACGTGCGGCCATGGGCTGCACCAAGCGCATTATGAAATTGGTAAACATTGAAGATGAATTATTGATCTTTTGCGGAAAAGGAAATAATGGCGGAGATGGTTTTGCCATTGCGCGTTTATTGCTGGAAAGAGGTTTTAACTGCAATGCTTTTGTAATTAATTATACTGATACCTTCAGTACTGATGCTGAAATAAATTTTAATAAACTCAAAGAAACATTTGGTACAAAAATCTCTGAGATAAATTCTTTAGAAGATCTAAAAGAAAAAATAACCCATAGGAATTATATTGTTATTGATGCCTTATTAGGAATTGGCGTAAATAAACCTATTGAAGGATTGTTGAAAGAAACAGTAAATTTTATAAATGCTAATTTTAATAGAATTATAAGCATCGATATTCCCAGCGGCTTATTTCCCGATGAAAGCTCGAAAGGAAATGAAACTATAATTCATTCAACATTGACCTTAACGTTTCAATTTCCGAAGTTGGCATTTTTATTTCCTGAAAATAAAAATTATGTGCCTGAATTTGAAGTGTTGGATATTGGTTTAAGTGTTGAAGCAATAAATGCTCAATTCACCACTTTTTATTATCTCACAAAACAAGATGTTTCTTCCTTTATAAAACCAAGAAATAAATTTTCGCATAAAGGAGATTTTGGTCATGCATTATTATTAGCAGGAAGCAAAGGTAAAAGCGGTTCTGCATTAATAAGCGCGAAAGCGTGTTTAAGAAGCGGCGCAGGATTATTAACGCTGCATTCCAACAAAAGTACAACAGACGCTTTGCTACAACATTTACCTGAAGCTATGTCTGTTGAAGATGCGAACGAGGAATTTATTTCAGGCATAGATAAACCTGAAAATTATGATGCCATTGGTTTTGGTCCGGGTGTTGGCCTGCAGGAAGAAACTCAAATTGTATTAAAAAAATTATTACAGTATTACACCGGCAAATTAATTATTGATGCAGATGGTTTAAATATTCTTTCAGAAAATAAAACCTGGATGGAATTTTTACCGACCGAAACAATACTTACACCTCATCCAAAAGAGTTTGAAAGATTAGCCGGCAAACAGGATAATGACCTCGAAAGAATAAAAACTTTAAAACATTTATCCTTAAAACATAACAGTATTTTTCTTTTAAAAGGCGCTCATTCTGCCGTTGCGTTTCCGGATGGTTCTGTTTTCTTCAACTCAAGCGGTAATGCAGCTTTGGCAAAAGGAGGAAGTGGTGATGCATTAACCGGAATTATTTTAGGATTATTGGCCAGAGGCTATAGTGCACCAAAAGCAACTTTAATGGGCATGTTCATTCATGGCTACGCTGCCGATATTTGCATTAAGAAAAAAAGCAAAGAAAGTATTTTGATCAGTGATATAATAGAACAGTTACCAAAGGCTTTTAAGAAGTTGGAGGACTGATCATTAATCACCAAACTCATTTGCAGTTATGCTGAACTTGATTCAGCATCTCAGTACTCTGCAGATATTTTAGGACTGAGATTCCGGCTTAAGGCCGGAATGACAGTATTCATTGAATAATTGGTTGTAAATAAAAAAGCCGCTAAAATTTTTAGCGGCTTTTTTGTTGAATGCTCTTACTTATTTTAAAATGTAATAAATATTGGTTAACCATCTTGCAGTATCTTTTTCAAGTGTTGGATCGGTAACATATTCTTCAATTACAAAAGTATAATCCAGTTTTCTTTCTTTCATATATTCGTCAATTGCATAATGTGCCTCAATACTTTTTGAAGGATCGCCATAATGAGGTGCGTGTAAAACTTTAGAAGCGGGAATTGAATATTTTTCCCATCCTTTTAATTCTTTTCCTTCAGGTACACAAAATGCAGCGGCGCACTCAGTAGCCATTGTTTTTTCATCCCATGAATAAAAAAGGCCACAAGGCGACATGCAGGACTGTATTTTTCCTTTTTCTAATTCAAGCCACATCTTAGGAAAATTCTCACCAAAAAAGGCGCCGAGTTTGCTACCATCCATTTTAATTTTTTTTGTACCAAAAAAAGTTCTTGCTTCCCACTGTATTTCTTTTACTTCATGATTAGATGCAGAAGCAAGCTCTTCTTTCATCGCTTCCAATTTAGTTTTTAAAGTTGTCAAGCCTTTTTCAAATTCGGCGCCAACCATTTTTTCCATATTCATAAACAAAGCTATGGGACGAAAAAGAAATCCCATTTCAAATGTAATTCCCCACGAAACCTGGGTTGAAGTTCCATTATCACGTGCAATATAATAAGATCTTGAATCACCCATCCCCTCAAAAGTAACGCGTTGAATCAAACTATCACCATTAAATGCTTTTATTTCCATTTCACCGGCACCAGCATCTTTATTGCCTGACCAAGTGTACAGGTGGCCAACTTCTCCAGGGTTACCCTTGTAAGTTGTTTTCATATTTGGGTCCAATGCAGTAAATGGACTCCACTCATCGTGAAAAAACTTGTAGTCTGCCAACTTCGCAGTAACTAATGCTGATGGTTTATTTATTGAAATGCTACGCTCAACACTCATCTCTTTAGGGCCAATGAGTGCCAGTATAAGGTAAACAACCACTAATGCGATAAGAACATATAATACTTTTTTCATGAGGTTTATTTTTTTGTTACCCAAAAATAAGATTTTTTATCTTATCTAAAAAATTTAGCTAAACCTTATCATCTTTGTCTTTTTCTTTATAAATAAAGTTGATAATGATATCATTTGGTGGCTTTGGATTCTGGTTCTCTTTTAATTTTTCCATAATGGCTGCTTGTTCTAAAAGATAAGAGTCATCGTTATCATCTTCATCTTCCCATTGATATATTCTGCGTTGCGGACCTTCTTTACGATAATTAAAAGCTACCAATACACCGGCAAGCGAGCCAAATAAATGTCCTTCCCAACTGATCTCTGTTTTTAAAGGAAAAATCCCCCACATAATGCTGCCATACAAAAAAACTACCATGGCCGATACAACCATCAATCGAATATGTCTTCGAAATACACCGCTAAAAAATAAGAATGTTGCCAAGCCATAAATTAATGTGCTGGCACCAATATGATAAGTTGGATGATCGGCGCTATTTCTACCACCCAACCATAACCAAATACCACTCACTAACCAGATCCATAAAAATGTTGCCTTTGCTATTTTTTTATAGAAATAAAATAACATCATTCCCAATACCAAAAGTGGAATTGAATTAGAAGCAATATGTTCTATATCGCCATGAATAAATACTGAAGTGATAATTCCTTTAAGGCCTTCGGCTGTGCGGGGAAGAATACCATACTTTGCAAAATTAAGATCGTTGTAGCGTTCAATAAAAAAAACGATCCAGATACTTACAAGAAAAAGTAAGGGATAAAATAAGGTGTTCAGGATCTGCTTTGCGAAAAAATTTTTCATCAGCAATTCATTATTATTTGCTGTATTAAAATTGCAAAAAAATAAATTGGGAACAAGGTTAAAAAGATTTAAGGCTTAAATTATTTTGCCTTATTTACAGGCACCATAATGCGCGTTTGCCATTTGGCAGGATTTTTTTCCACTGTTGGATCGGTAAGATAGAATTCGCGCATAGGGCCATTTTGCTCAAGGCCGTTCGCTTTATTGTACTCTCGTATCTTATTATAAGCAGTGTAAAGTTGTTGATAGGGTCCAAAATAATTATAGATCAGCATAGGACAAGCTTCCAATACAACTATCTTACAAATTTTTGGTTGTGTTGCAGGAATCTTTTTAATTGGTAAAATACATTCAAACACAAAATTTGTAGTATCGTTATTGTAGGTGATCATTCCAGGCATGCCATCTAATACAGCGCCAACAGCATTCATCTCTTCTTCAAGAACAGAATAATTTTTTGCCACTTTAAAAGAAACATCTTTCATTGGAGCTGAATCAATTTTACTGATGGTTAACATCTCGGGAATGTTCATAATACCAATAACGCCTGGTTTTGAATCAAATGTAGCCAGTTTTATATGCTCTTGATTAGCTTTAAGTATTGAGTCAGCTTGTTCCTTTGATACTTCAGGTAATTTATCGTCTGCATCACCACAAGAAAAAACAGTTAAACCAACTGCAAGTAATAAAGTTATCTTAAAGAATGAATTTTTCATTTACGTTTAATTCGTTTTACCGGGATAAACTTTTAAAGCTTCTTGCAAACAGTCCATTGCATTTTTAAGATCATTAAGATTTAAAACATAAGCAATACGCACTTCATCAATACCGGCACCGGGAGTTGAATAAAAACCTGTAGCAGGAGCTAACATAACTGTTTGCTGGTTTAAATTAAAATCTTCCAATAACCATTGACAAAATTTATCGGCATTATCAATTGGTAATTTGGCAATACAATAAAATGCGCCGCTTGGCTTAGGACAAAAAACACCATCCATTTTATTTAAAGAATCAATTACAAAATCCCTTCTTGCAATGTATTCTTTTTTTACTTCTGCAAAATAACTTTTCGGTGTATCTAAAGCAGCCTCTGCCCCTATTTGCCCATAACTTGGCGGACTTAACCTTGCCTGTGCAAATTTTAAAGCCGCGGCCATTACTTCTTTATTTTTAGTGATCATGGCGCCAATACGCGCACCGCAAGCACTGTAACGTTTACTGATAGAATCCAACAGAATAACGTTATTCTCAATGCCATCTAAATGCATTACACTTACGTATTCTTTATCATCGTAACAAAACTCACGGTACACCTCATCACTTAATAAAAACAGATCGTGTTTTTTTACAAGGTCACGCAAAGCCTCTAATTCTGCTTTTGTATACAAATAACCTGTGGGGTTGCCCGGATTACAGATCATAATGCCTTTTGTTTTTGGTGTAATTACTTTTTCAAAATCAGAGATCTTTGGTAAAGCAAAACCGGTATCAATAAAACTTCTAACGGGTTTAACCACCACATCTGCGGCACAGCTAAAACCGTTATAGTTTGCATAAAATGGTTCAGGAATAATTATTTCATCACCCGGATTAAAGCACGTAAGCATGGCAATTTCAATTGCTTCGCTGCCACCACAAGTAATGATCACTTCGTTATGATCAATGTTGATATTATACTCTTTATAATAATTGCAGAGCTTTTTACGGTAACTTTCGTTACCCGCGCTGTGACTATATTCAAGCACTTTAAAATCTGCAGTTTTTACTGCGTTTAAAAATGAAGGGGGTGTTTCAATATCGGGCTGACCAATATTTAAATGATAAATTTTTACACCTTTCTTTTTTGCTGCCTCTGCAAATGGCACCAATTTACGAATTGGTGATGCGGGCATTACAGTTGCTTTTTTAGAAATTTTCGGCATTTCTTAAAGAGTTATAGTTCTAAATTAATCTCTGAATTTACTTTTTCCAAATGTTTTTTTCTTTTCTCCACCTTCGCTATTTCTGCTACCGTAAGATTTTTTTTCTCCGAAGCTTTTTTCACTACGGTTAAACGATCTTTCAGAATTACCACCGGATGTTCTTGGGCGTTTAAACTCGCGTTTTTCGCCGCCTTTGTAACCACCGCCACCACTTTTGTAGCCGCCGCCTTTGTAACCACCACCACTTTTAAATCCGCCGCCACGTTTTTCGCCACCGCTATCACCATCTTTCATTCTGCGGTTACTAACTTCTAAAGAGATCTTGCGGTTATTGAATTCAAGGTCTTGCGCGTTCAATCCTAAAAATTCATTTACAAATTTGCTTTCAGTTTCAAAGAAAGAGAAGCTGCTTTTTACATCAACATTAAACACCATACGTGGATGTAATTTAACGCTGTCTGATAAAAAGTCTTTTAAGCTGTGAATATTAAAACCATCCATTTGGCCCATGTTTACAAAGAAACGGGTTGTACGGCCACTGCCAAATGCACCATCAACAGCACCTTTTTGAATGTTAAGATCAGGTGCGTTTTGATAATACTCATGAAAGCGGTTAAACTCTTCACTAATAAAACGTTTAATTAATTCTTCTTTGCTAAGGTCTTTTAACTCTTCGTAAATAGCGGGTAAAAAGCTTTCGATCTCATCGTCTTTTACCTCTACATTATGAAGTTTATGAACTAAATTAAATAATTGTTTTTCGCAAACGTCAGAACCGTTAGGAACATCTTTTTTCTCGAATTTCTTTTTAATGATACGTTCAATATCTTTTATTTTGCTGCTATCTTTTGGAGTAATAATAGCAATGGCAATACCCGATTTACCTGCACGGGCTGTACGGCCTGTACGGTGTGTATAGTTCTCAACATCTTCAGGTAAATTATAATTAATAACGTGCGTTACATCGTTAACATCAATACCGCGCGCTGCCACATCGGTAGCAACCAACATTTGAAGTGTACGGCTGCGGAAACGCTTCATTACAAAATCACGCTGACTTTGAGAAAGATCGCCATGCAATGCATCTGCACTGTAACCATCTTTAATTAACGAATCTGCAACTTCTTGTGTTTCGGCTTTGGTACGGCAAAACACGATCCCGAAAATTTCAGGATAATAATCGGCAACACGTTTTAATGCTAAATAACGGTCGCGACCCTGTACCATATAATAAATATGTTCTAAGTTATCAGCGCCTTCGTTCTTTTTACCTGTGCTAATTTCTTTAGGATTGCTCATGTAATTTTTAGCAATACGCTCAACTTCTCTTGGCATGGTTGCACTAAACAACCAGGTATTTTTTTGATCAGGCGTTTCACTTAAAATAGTATCCAGATCGTCTTTAAAACCCATGTTCAGCATTTCATCAGCCTCATCTAATACTACAATTTTTACGGTATTAAGATTAATAACACGACGTTCGATCATATCAATTAAACGGCCCGGTGTAGCAACTACAACCTGTACACCTTTTTTAATATCTTTAATTTGTCCGTCAATACGCGCACCACCATAAATAGCAGTAACACCAAAACCACGCATGTACTTGCTATAGTTTTTAATATCGTTGGTTATTTGAACGCATAATTCACGTGTTGGCGCTAATACAAGAGCCTGAACGGTTTTATTATCGCAATTAATTGCGTTTAATATTGGTAAACCAAAAGCGGCAGTTTTACCTGTTCCTGTTTGTGCAAGGGCTACAAGATCTACTTGCTCTTTTGCTAATAAAGGAATTGTTTGTTGTTGTATGGGTGTTGGATTAGTAAAACCCAAATCGGTAACAGCTTTTATAAGGTCGCTATTAAGACCTATTTCCTGAAAAGTCATTTTAATTGTTTTATTTATACATTAACTGCTAAAAACACCCCGCAGTTAATGTACATTGCCAAACAAAAATGGCGGGAGGATTTTTAAGACGGGGCAAAGATACGTTAATTTATTGGAATAAAATAGTTATTACAACTTTTTAACCAAATAACCGCCATAAATTCATATTTTTGTGCTGCAACTAACTATGAATCATCATTACGCAATAATAATGGCCGGAGGTGTTGGCACCAGGTTTTGGCCTATGAGTACTACCCAACACCCTAAACAATTTTTGGATATTTTAGGTACAGGCAAAACTTTACTGCAGGATACTTATTCGCGCATGCTAAAAGTTTGCAGTAAAGAAAATATTTATGTAGTTACCAGTGATGTTTACAACGACCTTGTAGCGCAACAATTACCCGACCTGCCAAAAGAAAATATACTTTGCGAACCTTCACGAAAAAATACAGCCCCATGCGTTGCTTATGCATCCTATAAAATACATAAGCGCGATCCAAAAGCAATAACCATTGTTGCACCAAGCGATCATTTAATTAAAAAAGAAGATACATTTATTAAAGCAATTAATTCTTGCTTTGAAAAAGCAGAAACTGAAGATTGTTTAATTACTTTGGGTATAAAACCTACACGCCCTGATACGGGTTACGGTTATATACAATATGTAGAAAGCGATGTGAAGGAAAAAGATAAGCGCATTTTTAAAGTAAAGACATTTACTGAAAAACCTGACCATGATATGGCTGACTTCTTTTTAAAGAGCGGCGATTTTTTATGGAATTCGGGTATTTTTTGCTGGAGCACAGCAAGCATTATTAAAGCTTTGGAAAATAACGATCCTGAATTGGCCAATGTATTTAAAGATGGTTGGGATGCTTATAATACCGATAAAGAAAAACAATTTGTAAATAATGCCTATAACATTTGTAAGAACATCTCTATTGATTACAGTGTTATGGAAAAAGCCAAAAATGTTTATGTGCGTGCCAGTATTTTTGGCTGGAGCGATCTTGGAACATGGGGGAGCTTATATACACACATTCCAAAAGATAAAAAACACAATGCCCTGGTAGGTAAAAACATTATTACCTACGATTGCAACAATTGTATTGTGCAGGTACCAAAAGATAAACTTGTTGTTTTACAGGGACTTGAAGATTACATTGTGGTAGAGAGTGATGGCGTTTTAATGATCTGTAAAAAACAGGATGAGCAACAAATACGCAACTTTGTTAATGATGTAAAGGTTAATAAGGGCGAAAAGTTCGTATAAATGTTGCATTTTAATGTGTTATTGTTGCATTAACATCCCTTAACGGCTTTATTTTTTTATTTGGCATGCTACTTGTAAAAATCTATTCAAACTAAAAACTTATATTTTATGAAATCACGTTTATCAATTTTATCTGGCTTATTATTTTTAAGCCTGATCAGTTTCAGTCAAAAAGTTAACCTTGTTGTTTTTGCAGAAGATGGCGACAAATTTTACGCCTACATTAATGGCATTAAACAAAATACTATTGCCGAAAGCAATGTTAAAGTTACCGATGTAACACCTAATATTAGCTTAAGAATAGAATTTGAAGACAAAGCATTACCAGTTTTAAAACAAAACATGGCATTAGAGCCGGGCTTTGAGCATACAGCAAAAATAAAACGCGATATGAAAAAACAATTAAAGCTGCGTTATTTTGGACAGGTGCCTTTAAATGAAAGTTCGTCAAATAATGTACCTACTGTTGCTTACCACACGGCAGATAACAGTAGTACCGGAAATTATAATACTGCCACAACTGATAATGGCAATACCAGTTACACTACAACATCTACCACCACACAGGTAAATACAAATACTGCTTCAAACCCAAATGGCGCTGCCGTTAGTATTAATATTGATGGTATGAACATGAATATGAACGTTAGCGGGATGGATATGAATGGGAGTACCACCACTTCTTCATCTACAACGGTAACAAGCAGCTCCTCATCAAGCAGCTCATCTCCAAAAAATCATAATCACCAGCAATCATCAACAGTTGGCCACTCTCAAAATGTTTCTACAGGTAGTTCAACCGGTTGCAGGGCGGCCATGACACAGGCAAGTTTTGATAAAATGAAACAATCGGTAGAAGCAAAACCTTTTTCAGATACAAAAATGAGTACTGCTAAAGTGGCTACAAAAAACAATTGTATTTCTGTTAGCCAGATAAAAGAGATCTGTAAATTATTTAGCATGGATGACGATAAACTGACCTATGCAAAATTTGCTTATGATTATTGTGTAGATAAAGGCAATTATTATTTGGTGAGTGATGTATTTTCTTTTAGCAGTACAACCGATGAATTAAATAAGTTTATTGAAACGCGTTAATTCGCCTCAAAAAACAATTCCTTAACCTAAAATAATTTATAAATATTAAAACTAGTGCTATCTTTAAAGCCTCCACAAGCGGAGGCTTTTTTTTATTTCTAAAAATTTAATATGGCCAAAAATCTGTCTAAAAAAAAGATCATTCTTGTTTTATTATTTATAATAATTGTTCTTCAATTTATAAGAATAGATAAAACTATAAAACCTGTTGATGCAAATATTGACCTTATTGAAGTTGCAAAACCCAACGCAGAAGTTGCTTCCATTTTAAAAGTTTCCTGTTATGATTGTCATTCCAATCAACCTACTTACCCATGGTACACAAATATTGCACCTTTTTCCTGGTGGATAAAACATCATATTAATGAAGGCACGCATCATCTTAACTTTTCGGATTGGGGAAATTATACACAAAAAAGAAAAGATCATAAACTGGATGAATGTATTGAAATGATAGAGGAAGATGAAATGCCAATGAGCTCATATACTTTGATGCATAAGGATGCTAAGTTAAGTCCTGCTCAAAAAGCGCTTTTAATTAACTGGTTTAAGGGCCTAAAAGGGCAATAAATCACGGTTTCAAGCGATTTTTGTGATTAAAATCACCTAAATAATGACGAAATAATTTTTTGTTTCAAACAATTTTCATTAATATTGTGTTGTATTATTAAGGTTTGCATTTTCTTGCAACCAACAATCAACCAAAAAAATTAAAACATTAAACAATAAAAACCATTCACTTTATTTATGTTCCAGGAATCTGAACTAAACGGTATGACATTACCGGACCTAAAAGACATTGCAAAAAACCTCTCAATAGATGCTAAAGGTTTAACCAAAACCGACCTTATCTCAAAGATCATTGAAAAACAAAGCAAAGCAAATACAAAATTAAGACCAAGAATTTCAAAAAGCGACAATACCAAAGACATGAAAGAAAAAAGGCCACGTAAGATCGTAAAGCTTGACCCGATCATTGAAGACACACACCAGGAAACAACCAATGTTACAAACGATGAAGAAATTGTTGTAACACCTGTGGTTGAAAAAACAGAAGAAGTGTTACCTGTTTCTGAAAGCAACGGTAGTGAAGAAAGCCATGTTGAAGCAGAAGAGAACGGTGTATCGGGAATGCCTAACGAAGAAATGGAGCCGATAAAAAAACCCGAAAAAGTATATTACAATTTTGATAATATTGTTTTTGCAACCGGTGTTTTAGAGATCATGCCAGATGGTTATGGCTTTTTACGCAGCTCGGATTATGATTATTTAAATTCACCCGATGACGTTTATGTTTCGCAATCGCAAATAAAATTATTTGGTTTAAAAACAGGCGATGTTGTTAAAGGTGGTGTTCGTCCACCAAAAGAAGGCGAAAAATATTTTCCATTAATTAAAGTTGAACAAATAAATGGCCGCGATCCCGGCTTTGTACGTGATCGCGTGATCTTTGATTATTTAACACCATTATTTCCTAACGAAAAATTAAAATTAACAGGTCACCCGCAGGAGAATATGAGCATGCGTGTGATGGATATGTTCTCGCCAATTGGTAAAGGACAACGTGGTTTAATTGTAGCCCAACCTAAAACAGGTAAAACCGTTCTGTTAAAAGATGTGGCTAATGCCATTGCTTATAACCATCCTGAAGTTTATTTAATTATTTTATTAATTGATGAACGTCCGGAAGAGGTGACTGATATGGCTCGCAGTGTAAAAGCAGAAGTTGTATCAAGTACTTTTGATGAACCGGCAGAGAAGCACGTAAAAATTGCCAACATTGTTTTAGAAAAAGCAAAACGTATGGTAGAGTGCGGGCACGATGTGGTTATTTTATTAGACAGTATTACACGTTTAGCTCGTGCTTACAATACGGTATCACCGGCAAGTGGTAAAGTATTAACCGGCGGTGTTGATGCAAATGCATTACACAAACCAAAACGCTTTTTTGGTGCCGCCCGTAAAATTGAGAATGGTGGTTCATTAACTATTTTAGCAACTGCCTTAACTGAAACCGGTTCTAAAATGGATGAGGTTATTTTTGAGGAATTTAAAGGAACAGGTAATATGGAATTGCAGTTGGATAGAAAATTATCTAATCGCCGTATCTATCCTGCTATTGATCTTTTAGCCTCTTCAACACGTAGAGATGATCTTTTAATGGATAAAGAAACCTTAACACGTTTATGGGTATTGCGTAAACACTTAGGTGATATGAACCCACAGGAAGCAATGGAGTTTTTATTAGATCGTTTGCGCCGTACACAAAACAACGAAGAGTTTTTAATGAGCATGAACGGATAATAATTCAAAATAAATTTAAAGATTCAAGATTAAAAATTACTAAACAACAGTGAACAGAAAAGCTCTTTATTTTGGTTTAGGTTATAGCCTTACAGCTATTGCATTTAAATTATTTATTTTACTCGCAGGTTATTCATTATCTACTTTCGGATTTTTTTACTCAAGTCTTACAAGCGTTTTGTTGATCATTCCATTTTATGTAATGGCCATTAAGAGTGTGCGTGATGGAGATTATGGCGGCATTATTGGCGGCCGTGAATGTGCCCGTATTGCATTAACTATTTTTGCGATAGGTGCAATTTTAATTAGCATTTATAATTATTTCGAATTTGAATACAGCGGTAAAGCCCTGGCTATTGATTATTATAACAGCGAACAATTTATGACCTTCCTGAAATCCCAATCAAAAATAAAACCGGAAGATTATCAAAAAATAATTGCAGAACAAATTCATACTTCAGAAGTATCTGCCTTTAAAGCAACTACCGGCAAATTATTTTCTTATATGTTCATCGGTTTAAGCGGTGCCTTCATTACTTCTGCCATCATGAAGAGATCGGTGAAGAAATAGAAGGTTGTTATTGTCATTCCGATGAGATGAGGAATCTAAAGAACAGATGTCTCGTTCCTCAACATGACAGTTGTGGTTCCATTACCTGAACAACGATACCTTCCCGCTCCTGGCGAGTTTTTTATCAGATCCTTTTTCGGTACTTTCAATACGGTAAATATAAATTTCTTCCGGACACAGATTGCCCTTAAAACGACCGTCCCATTTACCATTGGGGCTGTTAGTTGAAAATACAATATTCTCCCACTTATCCATTATTGTCATTTTAAAATAAGTATACTCACATTGCAATACCGGAAAGAAATAATCGTTACGGTTATCTTCGTTTGGGGTAAAACTATTTGGTATGATCATTTCACAATCACAGGCTTTTAATTTTACTTTAATACTATCGGTTTGTACACCGCAATTTTTGCTTTCAGAACGGATCCAATAAATACCGTCGTTTGTTACCGTAATTGATGGAGACGTTGAACCGGTATTCCATAAAAGTTTTGTTCCGGCATTTGGTTTTACACTTATTGTCTTATTTTCTTCGCTCAAACAAAACGTAACATCATTTATAATTCCGGATATGCCTCCCGGCATAAACTTAACTTTAGCGGTATCTACAACTGTGCAACCCAAATTAGTGATCTTTACCCAATAGTTGGCGCTGTTCTCTACTTTAATTCTTTGCGTAGTTTCGCCGGTGCTCCAAAAAAACAACAAACCGGGATTTTTTGCATCCAACACTAATGCTTTGCCTTTACATAAACTGGTATCGCGCAATAATAATTTTGGTTTTGAGTATACTTTTACAACGGTACTATCAAGATATGTATTTTTACCTGTAGATACTTTTAAATAAATTTTTTCATTCAAGCTTTTTACTTTTATTTTTTTTGTATTGTAAACAATGCCAATGCTTTTTGAGCGCCATTCGGTTGATGCGTTTTTTTCAAGGGATTGCCTGATCTCAATAAATGCACTATCTCCCACACAAAAGCCGGTTGTATCGGGCAACAGATTTTTTTGCGAGAAAACGTTTACCGCAAACAGAATAAATAAATATGTAATTATTTTTCTAATAATTATTGTTCCAATTCTATAGTAATTTTAGTTCCTGTGCTTTTCGGATCGATCTCAGATTTATCGATCATAGTTACCTTTTGGTTTTTACCCGATAGTTTAGAATTAATTTCTAAAATAGTTTTAATGGTACTTGTGCCTAAAGATTTATGCCCGGTTTTTGCATGCTCTTTTGCTTTTATTAAACCAATACCATCATCTTCTATAGTAATAAATAATTTGTTTTTATTTTCTTTTTTAAAGGTCACCCATAAAGTACCATGCGAGTGTTTTGGCAAAATACCATGTATGATACAATTTTCAACATGTGGTTGAATGATCATGTTAGGGATCTTTATCTCAGCGCCATTCAATTGTTCATCCAGATCAATAACATAATCAAATTTATTTTTAAAGCGTTCTTTTTCTAATTCCAGATAATAAGTTAAGCGTGAGATCTCATCGTTTAAAGTAATATCGCTTTGCGAAGCTTTTTCGATGATCATACGAATTAAACGTGAAAATTTAGCGAGGTATTCACTCGCTTTTAAACTGTTATTGGTATTAATATAATTTTGAATAGATGTTAATGAATTAAAAATAAAGTGCGGACTTAATAACGCATTCATTGCCTGGTGTTTTAATAAATTAACCTGCTGCTCTTCTTGTAAACGCCTGGTTGCTTTTAATTTTACTCTTTTAACCCACACAAAACTTATGCCACTTATTAATAACAAACCGCCAATAGTAAATAACCAATAGATCCATTGTGTTTCGGTTAATTTTTGTTCCTTTTTAATGAGGACAATAGCATTCGGGCTCCAGGTAATATTATCTACCGATGCGGAGATCTCAATTTTGTGTTTTCCACCTTCAATCGATCCCAATTCAAAAGATGTATTATCTATTACTTTCCAATCGCCTTCATCTCTTCGGTAACGGTAATACTGTTTACCCGGTTTATTAAAGAACGGACTATAAAAATAAATAGAGATATCACTTTGATCAGCGCTTAATGCAACTGTATCGCTGGTGGTATTTAAATTTTTACCATCCACATAAATATAATTTACAACTACAGGTTTTAAGGTAGGATCAAAACCGGTTATATCTTTTAATGTGGCAATAGAAATACCGCGCGCTGTAGAGATACACACATTTTGCTCATTCAAAGTAATGTCATTGATTGAATTAGAAGGAAGACCGGTTGATTTATTTAAAATTTTAATTGGCTGCAGATCTTTATCACAAATAAAAACGCCATCTAAGGTTCCCAACCAAATTTGCCCGTTAAACTCTTTTATTTTTTTAACGCCATTTAAACGCAGGTTACCAACTTGTGAAATTAATTTTTTTGCACGCACATCGGTAATACCGGCCTCGTGCGCTGCATAAAGCCGGCCATTAATTAAAGCAATATCGTTTATCTTATAATTTAACTCAGGGCTCACTACTGCATTGTATTTTTTACTTTTAAAATCATAAACAAAAAAACCGGTGCTGGTAGCAACAAATAACGAATCGTTACTTTTTAATAAAGCATTTACAGAAACACGGTAATCCGGAAAAGAAATTAAAGTATCTAGTGTTTTTGAAGCATCATTATTACATAGCAAAATATTTGCCTGCCAATCGGCAACAATACTTTTATTATTTTCTACAGCAATAAATTGTTTTACAATAATAGGTTTAAAATGATAGATCTTTTTTGAATCGGAAAATAAGGACTGACCCATATCAAATTGGCTGCGTTTAAAATAATAAATTACTCCATTTATTTCGCTAATGCCATTAATTGGTTCTGTAATAAACTCATCAGGGTGCGATAAGATCTTGGTTTGATTGTTGTTGATGTTAAGGCCAAACAAACCATTACTGGTGGCAGCAAATAATAAATTTTGTTTAAAGAAAACTTCATTCACATTTAATACTTTGCCGCGATAGTTAAAATTAATAGAATTAAAAAATGGATTCTGAATAAAATAAACACCGTCACTATAGGTACCTATCCAGATATTTTGGGTCCTGTCTTTATAAATGCAATTAATGAGTGTTGGCGGAATTCCTAAAATTTCAAATACATCATAAGTAATATCGTTTTGATACAAATATAAATTCTCATCCGGATAAGAGGTGAACCAAATGCGATCATAATCATCAATTAGTATTTTATTAATGCTCTTTTCCCCTCCCAACTGAAACGTTACACCTTTGTTCTTATATTTTGGTGTGATCTCACGTTCAATTTTGTTGTTATTAACGATAAAGATCTTTCCTGCGCTACCAATAACCAACTTCCCATCTTTTGATTGTGCTATTGAATTTATCTTCGCTCCTTTTAAAATATCCAAACGTTTCTGAGTTCCGTCAGTAGCATCGTAAAGCCCATCGGTTCTGCCAACCAAAATTTTATTATCCAGTGTTTTAAAAACACAAAATGCCTGGTTAATGTCATCTTTTTTATTCTTCTTAAATTCATCGGGCATTTTTTTACCAGTTGCCAAATCAATTATAATGATCCTGATTTGCGCTGTTAGCAAATAAGCATACTTATCGGTAATTATAAAATTATCGGCCGCGCTTGGATATTTTAAATTAGGCTCGAATTGATATTTTTTTGTTTTAAGATTAAAATTAGATATTCCTTCATCGCGAATAGATAACAACAGTTCTGAAGAATTCTTTAAAGCCACATTTAAAAGCGCATTACTCTTCAGGCTATCAATATTTAATTTATCAAACTTATAGCCATCATAAAAATAAATACCATTTTGGGTGGTAAAATACATTAAGCCGTTAGGGTGTTGCTCAATATTAAAAATGTTGGAATTGTTTAATCCCTCCTCGCTTCCTAATTTTTGAAAATTAAAAGAAGGCGTTTGCGCATTACTGAATGCAACGGCAAAGAAAAGAAACGAGTATATTATTAAAGATCTTATACTTAAAATATTTGGCCCGGGCCTCATCCAATCCCGATAGCAATCGGGACTTCTCAAAGGCGAAGGACTTTAATTCACAAAATAATCATTTATGTATAAAAATACAAAAAGCCCGTAAACGGGCTTAGTATTTGAGGTTAATTTTTGAATTATTTAGGCGAAACCGACTTTGTTTTAATGAACTCCGAAAACTCCTGTATACGGGCTTTACTAACCTGCACATGTGTTCCATCGCTTAATATCACTTCACCACCTTCGTTATTACTATATTCTTTTACATAATTTACATTTATTAAAGCCGAACGGTGTATCCTGAAAAAATCGCTGGTTGGTAAAATAGCCTCAAACTCTTTTAAGGTTTTACTGGCAACAATTTTCTTTTGTCCGTTCAAAAATAAATTAGTGTAATTATCACTTGCCTCTAACCAAACAATATCTTTAAAATCAACCAAAGTAAAACCTTTACTATGACTGATCAATACAATATTTTTATCATCTGTTTTTGCTGAAGTTGTAGGCGGTTTGCTTTCGTAATGCTGAACCACCTTGCGGATAGCACCTTGCAGCTCGCTTAACATTAATGGCTTTAATAAATAATCGGTAGCACCTGCTTTAACCGCGGTAATACCATGCTCGCTGTATGCTGTTAAAAATACTACACAAAAATCGCGGTTGTAAATACCTTCCAGCATTTGAAACCCGTTCATGCCCGGCATATTAATATCCAAAAAAACAACGTGAGGTTTTAATTCCTGGATCTTAGTTTTTCCTTCAGGGCCACTGGCAGCCTCGCCAATCACTTCTATCTCACTACAATAATTTTGCAGCATACTGCGTGTATTGCTTCTGCTGTCTTCCTCATCATCTATAATAACTGCTGTGTATTTTTGCATAAAACTAATTTTTTACTAATCTAAACATTAATATTAAATAAAAATTTTGACTTATTGAAACATAGTTTTTAATGAGTAAATCGCCTTTAATGAACAATTACGCTAAATTTTCATAGATCTTATCTGCACCAAAATAACTGTTCAATAAAACATAAGCTTCTTTTAAAAGTGTGTTGGTTGTATATTTTACATTCAATTGTTTAATGGCCAGTTTTTCGGCTTCGTTCTCTTTTTCTCCGGTAGTTTTTCGGATAGATTTTCCTAAACTATAAATCCCAAGGCCTTTATCTTTTATTTTACCAAGCTCTGCAATAACAAAACTCAGGGCATAAAAAGCTTTTTTGTTAAAAGAGATATGGTGCGTTAAGCCTTTTTTTAACGGTAATTTATTAAAAGGATTTTTTACGACTGAAGGAGTGATAAACTTTTTCTCCCATTTATATTTTTCTTTTGTGTCTTTTAAAACAATTAGTCCGTCAAAAGAAGCTGCATAAATACTTATCCATCTTAATTTACGGCGCAACTCATGCACTTGTAATTCCATATCATCAAAACCTGCAGGAAAGCGCGCAAAAAAATCGGCTGTTTCTTTTAATTCAGTTTTAATTTCTTCGTGCAGTTTTGCAATGATACGTTTATCATTAAAATTGATCTTAAAGCCTTTATTCATTTCTTCAAGATCTTTAATGTAAAAATCTTTTTTTTCTAATTTTTTATTGAATTTATCTATCGATTTGTCCAGTTTTTTTGAAATGTATTCTAACTGTATACTTTTAACGGCTTTTAATTTTGAGAAATCTGCAAGTAAAGTAATGTAATTATCTATTTCACCTAAAGCATCTTCCAGTTTTTTGATAAGCTCGTACCATTCTTCAATTTCTTTATCATGAATAAATGTTCTGGAAATACGCAAAATAGATTCTGCCATAAATAAAGGCGTACGCACTTTGCTTTTGTGTAAAAATAAAGCGGGATCATCACTGGCTTGGGCTTTTTTAAATGCCGCAATTATTTGTTTGCAATGTAACTGAAACGGAAAATGCTGTGTTATGGCCATAGGTTTATATTTGAATATTAAATATACCAAACAAAACCAGCAAAAACAAAAAAGCCCGGAACCATGACGATCCGGGCTAAACTAACAAATCTCAAATATTAGTTTTCTTTTTGTTTTAAGGTTACTTCGTTTGCCACCACTTCGGTAACATAACGTTTTTGACCGTTCTTATCTACATAATTGCGGGTACTTAAACGGCCTTCCACACTCACAAAACTGCCTTTCTTCAATTCTGCTTCTATTTGTTCGGCCATTTTACCCCAGGCGGCAACAAAATGCCACTGTGTGTCTTCTGCTTTTTCACCTGTTTTAGTTTTATATTCTTCTTTGGTAGCAATTGAAAAGCGTGCTAATTTATTGCCATTATCAAAAACTTTAATTTCGGGATTACCACCTAAATTACCTGTTAATTGTACTCTGTTGTTTGTGCTCATGATTTCTATATTTTATTTTTATTGATTACTATTTATTTTTTATTTTATTTTCTGAACCTCATTTTGCTATCGCAAAATCCTCTCCCGCCCTTCGGGCACCCTCTCCAGAGAGGGACACAGTGGAAGAAATTTGCTTATGCCGCTTTTTGATACGATACAAATAATTCGTTGGCAACTATTTCTGTACTTGTTCTTTTTGAACCGTCTTTTGCAATAAAAGTGCGGTTAACCAGTTTACCATCTATAGTCACCTGTGTACCTTTGTATAAGATACGCTCAGCTATGTTGGCCAGGCTACCCCATGCGGTAATGGTATGCCATTGTGTGTTTGTTACTTTCTCACCTTTTTTGTTAGTGTAAGATTCGTTTATCGCTACTGCGAAACGCGCCAGCTTGCTTCCGTTTTCTAAAATTTTTACTTCCGGGTTTGCGCTTAAGCGGCCTACTAATTGCACGTGATTTTTAATGTTCATCATGTTTCTCGTTTTTATTTGTTATTATTTATTTTTTAGTTTTAATTTTTTGCCTCACTGGATCTTCAAAAATTGTTGATCACTAATCGACGATGCAAAGGTGCGTCGGTCTTCAAACTTTATTCGGTTATTAAATAATTGTATGCGGATAAAAGCGTTTGTAACCGTTTGTTGTCGAATAAAATAATTATAAATAATTGATAATCAAATAATTATTAAAACTTACGAGAAAAGAAATTTATCTAATTAAAAAGCAGTTTATAAAAATAAAAATGGTTTTTGGGGTTAAATACTCTGAAATAAAACTCAAAATAAAAACAAAATATTGATTTTTTAAGCCTCATCCCTAACCCTTCTCCAAAGGAGAAGGGAACTAACATTTTGAATCTGTAGTTAAAATGTTTTGACAAAGTCCTCTCTGTTGGAGAGGGATTTAGGGTCAGGCTGTGTATTTTCGTATCTCAACTTATTTTCAATGGAACCATTAAAAGAAATGTTCAATAAACGTTTTTACATTCAGTTTGCTGCTGAATTTAAACGCGCTGATAAAAATTTTAAAGCAGAACAATTCATTAAAGAAATGTTGTTGGGTATTGAACCGCTTTCGTTAAACGAGCGTATGCGCAAAACATCGCATACTTTAAAAAAATACTTACCGCCCGATTATAAAAAGAGCATTACTATAATGAAACAGGTGATACAAAATACACCACGCGGTTATACCAATTTGGTGTTTCCTGATTTTGTGGGGCAATACGGTCATGAGTATGTTGATACATCTTTAGATGCTTTAAAATATTTTACGCAGTTTGGTTCTTCCGAATTTGCCATTCGCGAATTTTTAAAACGTGATTTTAACAAGACCATTAAAGTAATGAACCAATGGGCCAGAGACAAGAATCATCATGTCCGTCGGTTGGCCTCAGAAGGAAGTCGCCCGCGCTTGCCCTGGTCGTTTAAATTAGATCATGTTATTAAAAACCCGCAAAGCACACAACCTATTTTAGATGCTTTAAAACAAGACGAAGAATTGTACGTTCGCAAGTCGGTTGCCAATCATTTGAATGATCATTCAAAAGATAATACAGCTTTTATGCTAAAGGTTTTAAAAGGCTGGGATAAAAAACATCCGCACACTGCCTGGATAGTAAAACACGCCAGCCGCAGCCTTATTAAAAAAGGAGATGCCAATTCGCTCGCTCTTTTTGATTTTGAAAAAGATGTAAAGATCAAATTAGAAAAATTCAAAATTCAAAATTCAAAAGTAAAACTTGGTTCTAATTTGGAATTTGAGTTTACCATTACTTCTCAAAAAACAAAAACACAAAAATTGGTTGTAGATTACATTATCCATTACCGCAAAAAAGGCAAAGAGCTTTCGCCAAAAGTGTTTAAACTAAAAGAACTCGATCTAAAACCAAAAGAAAGCATTCTCATCTCAAAAAAACAAATGCTAAAAGATTTTACTACCCGCAAACATTTTGCAGGAGAGCATTTTTTAGAGATCCAGGTAAATGGCAAAGTGTATGGGAAATTGGAGTTTGATTTGAGTGTTTAATGTAACAAAAAATACCTACTGCTGGCAGTAGGTGTTTTTATTGTTTATATCCTTTAATTTGGCTGTTAAATTTAATAACCAAAAACTATGAAGACAATTTTGCAATTTTTTGACGGCACTAATCCTAAAGCCGTTTCAGTAATGGATATTACAACTGTTGCTAATACAGACCTTAAAACAGGAGAATTTGTACTGGCCGGAAAAAACTGGTTCAGGATCGACTCTGTATCCCATAGATTTGATGCAACAGCTCATTATATAATGATACATCTTGTTTATTTTAAAGCTGCTAATTTTAATAATGATCAATTGATCCAGGAAAGTTTTCAGTAACAGGTAACCTCTTATTTTTATTAACCTTTAATTTATTTATAATGCATAAAATTTTGTTTTCTTTAACAGGCTTTATCCTGATTTCGTTTTCATGCAATTCTTCAAAAACAGAAGATGCTAAAAAAACAGTATCGCAAGTGGTAACCCAAGATACTACTGCTAAAATTGATACATTAATTAATTCAGAAATAAAAATTGAAACGGAAAAGCAACCGGATACAATTTACATCGAAATAGATAAACAGCTTAATGTAAAATTTAATAATACTAGTGTTGCAACTGCCTTTAATGATGAGCCTAATAAAAATTTATTAGATAATCTTTTAAAACAATACCTGATAAGATCTTATACAGATCATAAAACATTGCCGGGCAAAATATTATACAAATATGAGAATGATAAAGCCAAAACAATTTTCAAAAATTTAGACGATGCGGTTAAAACCGCATTATTGGAAGTGATGGTTTATATTGAAAAGAAAGAGAAAGATGTTGATCTTATAAAAAAATATCCGGTACTTATGCAAACAAAGTTTTATTAATTTTTATCAAGACTATGAAAAATCTGATCGTTACCGCCGATGACTACGGCGTTTTTCCAAGCATTAACCAGGGCGTAAAAGATGCTATTAAAAACGGTAAAGTAAACTCTGTTGCCTGCATCAGCAATTATAAAGATTCGGTAAAGAATGTAAAAGACTTAATGAATGAGTTTGGTGATAAGATAGAGATAGGTTGTCATCTCACAATTTCTTCAGGCGAAGCATTAACAGTACAACACGATGAGGCCTTTTGTTACGACAAAGTATTTCGTCCGTTCAGCAATTTAAATATCGATGCGATCGAAGAAGTACCTGAATTGTTAGAAAAAGAATTGCGCGCACAAATAGAAGTGTTTAAAGACAATCAAATTCCTGTTACCAATTTAAGTTGCCACCATACTACACTCACCACAACCTCGGGCTTATTAAAAATATATTTAAAAGTAGCAGCAGCTTATAAAGTACCCATACGCTCCGTAAACATTATGCCTGCGGGTAAAGACAATACCTTTCGCAGCATTTTAAATTTATTGTTATTGCAACATGTGCCTAAAAAGAAACTGCAGGAAATGCGCCGCTTTGGCCGCGAGATAAATGATTTTTTAGCCAATTACGAAACAAAAATAATTACACCCAACGTTTTAGAAAGCAGCCATTATGGCCCAATACCCCAGGCTGGTTTTTTAGATGCCATGGCATCTATTGAAGTTAGAAAGAAACATAAGGGCTTAAATAAATTTTTTAAAGATTTTAGCAAGAACGATCTTGCCAGTGCTGAATTAATGGTACACCTTATTAGTGAAGACATTAACTTATTAGAAGAAGACGATGGCATTGATTACCCGGGCATAGACCAGAATTATTTTGACAGCCGTACTTTAGAATACCGATCACTCAACTCTTTTGATTTTAGCGCTTATCCTGATGTACAAATGAGTTGGTGGAGGGAGCTTTCGTAAATACTGATTAAAAATCCGTGTAAGACAAGTATTCCGCAGGGCTACAAATCCTGCGGAGCAGCAACCAGATAAATTTATATTACTTCCACTTCTCACAATACACTTCCACAAAAAACTTATTTTTTAAATAATTGTCTTTCCAATTCTTGCTTTGATAATCAAGCAAAAGACCTTCAGCAAAGCCAATGGCGTAAAAACACACACGCTGATCTTTGGCAAGATCTAAAGCAGTTAATTCTTTTGCCTGTGCATTGTAAAAATTTTGACTGTATATATAAAAAGGTGTTTTATCACTAAGCATAAAAAATTCATTCGAAGGCTTGTAACTTGTCAGAGCCTCAATAAATTTATATTCGGTGTAGCGCGCAATGCCTTCCTGCCAGATTTGGAAGGAGAAATATTTATAATCGTTTGGCTTTAACACTTCTTTAAATTTGTTACGCTCTGTTTTATAAGCAGCAAAGTCTTTCGTAAAAGAAGGTGTATTTAAACTTGCCAAGGCTTTTGAAAGCGCGGTGGTGTATTTTTTATATTGCTCAATAACTAATACGCTATCGTAAGGAAATTTAAAATTTATTTGCCACATGCCGGTCTCGTCACCACCTGATAAATTTAATGCATTCACTTCTGCATAATAATCTTTTGATGTGAATTGGTATTGGTGAAAATGTTCGTGCAATAAAGTAATGGTCCAGTCGGTGGAATTCTTTTTTGCATTCTCGGGCGTACCAACTACAATACAATTAACACCGTTTACCGCAGGAAATGTTGCCAAGAACCAAAGCTGAAATTGTCTTGGTCTGTACATTATTTTTGTTCCCGTAATTTCATCGTATTCAGAAATTTTAAAATCATCGGATGGATAAGGATGATTGACTAAAAATTCAATACTATCTGTTACCAATAAAACTACAAAAGGTATTTCGTTAATACCTTTCCAGATCTTATCTCCGTATGTTTTGGAAATGATCATTGCTTCTCTGATTCTTATTTTATCTTCATAACGCATTTTTGGCTGCGAAAAAATTTGCAGCGTTAAACATGACATGGCAACAAGTAGTAATTTTCTCATGAAGGTATTTTTATATGAAACTAAAATACCTTTTAATCTACATGCAAAAAGTTAATTGATCTAAGCTTAACATAAATTTGCTTTTAGCCCCACACATTTATGGCAACTACTATAAAATAAAAAAGGAGCACAATGTACTCCTTTTCGTTCTTGTCTCCGCAAATTTGCAATCGCTTTACAAACTTTGGATCCAATCAATTACCTGGTCCTTGGTTTTACCGATCTTCTTTTGAATCCGTCCAACCAATTCATCGTCTTTACCTTCTTCATATATTAGGTCATCATCGGTTAATTCACCATACTGTTGCTTAATTTTCCCTTTCAACTCGTTCCAGTTTCCTTTTAATTTTAATTTATTGCTGTCCATACTATTGTTTTTTAATTGTTAATGTCTTTCATCTCTGTCTTTTTTACTTTCATACGGTGTAGTACTTGTATCTAATGTTCCTTTTTCAGGATCTAAAGAATCTGAATAACCTGAACCTACTTTTACTCCGGTATCCATAGAACCGTTACCAGTATTGCCATTGGTACCGCAACGGATCAAGGCAAAAAGAAACGCGGCCATCAGCGAGGTGTATATGAGTTTTGTTTTCATAGTTTTGGTTTTTAAAGGTTTAGTCATGCTGTCCCGATTGCTATCGGGATCAATTCAGCATCTCAGTACTCAAACTGTTTTAGAACTGAGATTCCGGCTCAAGGCCGGAATGACAATTTATTCTCTTAATTTAATGATGTACGCCCTCGGCAATTTCTTCTATCATTTTTTTGCAAAAGGCCGGTAGGTCTTTTGGACTGCGGCTGGTAACCAAACCTTCATCCACTACCACTTCTTCATCAACCCATTTTACACCTGCATTTATAAGATCGGTTTTAATAGAAGGATAAGAGGTCATTGTTCTTCCGTCTAAATTATGTGTTTCTATCAAGGTCCATGGCCCATGGCAAATAGCTGCAACCGGTTTTCCTTCATCTAAAAAATCAGCAATAAAATCTATCACGTCATCATTCTGGCGCAACAAGTCGGGATTCATAATCCCACCGGGCAAAACAACTGCGTCATAATTTCCACTTTCCACTTCGCTTATTGCTTTTGTAGCTTCAAATTCATCGCCCCAGTTCTTATCTTTCCAGGCTTTTATTTTTCCTTTTTTGATGGAGATCACATCTACAGTTGCACCTTCATCCTGTAAAGCCTTTAAGGGTTTTTCAAATTCAGATTGTTCAAATCCATCGGCAATAATTATTGCTACCGTTTTATCACTCAGTTTTTTTTCCATTATGCTAAATATTTAATTAATGTTTGTATCAGGCAAGGCCTTTGGTATAGCCTGCAGACAATCCTATATTCCTGTAATATTCTTCAAGATAATCTTCAGGATCACCATTTATTTTCTTTTTGCGCCAGTACATTTTATTCTCTAATGCGTCTGCAAGAGCTTTTGCACTGCCGGTTATTTTTTTTCGTGTCTCGCTACCTTTATCCGGTGCCAATAAAACACCAATTACTGCGCCCACAGCCATTCCTAAAAACATGGCGCCAATTATGTTTGCTGAATTTTTCATAAAACAATTTTTATATGAATAGTATAAAATATTGTGCCAGCAAAACGTGTGAAAATAAATTGTTTTCTTAGTGTTAACATTTCTTAAATACGAATAATGTATGTACCATGTGCATTATTTTTGCGTTACAAGAATAAAGCACTAAAATTATCCTGTATGTTCGAGTTCAGTAAAACCATTTTACAAAAAGTAAGTTTTGACAAAACACTTTTTTGCAAAGAATTAAAAAAAGCCATTAAATTAATTCAACCTAACGAAAAAACACTTTTAAAAGTATGGTGTTTGGCAACCTTTGGTAACGAATACCAAAAAGAGATCGTTGAAATATTCAGTAATCTTGGATAACAAAAAAGCCTCTTTTAAAAAGAGGCTTTTTTGTTTTATAAAGTCCCTCTCCTTTGGAGAGGTCCCGATAGCTATCGGGATAGGGTGAGGCTTAATGACTCACCACCAGTTTAATACTTCCTGCAGGTTTACCGTCTACAATTAAAGTTGCCGGATAAGTACCGTTAACCATATTTTGTCCGTCAAATGTGGTGCTTGTTTTACCGCGCTCTAACATATAAATGGTTTTCATAATTCTGCCTGTCATATCATAAATTACAACCTGTGCATCTTTTACATTATCTAAAATAAATGCATCAATAGTTGTAGTGGTTGCAAATGGATTTGGATAGTTGGTCAGTAATTTTGATTCTTCTGTTGCAATACCAATGGCTGTTTCATTTTTCTTTTTGGTGTATTCTTCAAACGATCCGCTTATTTTTAATTCTACACGGCGGTTTAAATGTTTGCCTTGTTCTGTTTCATTAGCAACGCGCGGCATGGTTTCGCCTTTGCAATTCATAACAATACGGTTTGGATCTACGCCTTTTGATTTTAAGTAGGCTACCACATCTGTTGCGCGGGTGCAGCTTAAAGCCTGGTTTAATTCTTCGGTACCTTCGTTATCGGTATGGCCGGTAACTAAAATTTTTCCTTTTGTATTGTCTTTATAAAGTTTGGCTAAATTATCCAATAAGGTTTTATATCCTTTATCAATTTCAGAACTGTTCTTATCAAATAAAACGTTATAAGATTTTTCGTAAGACACAAAGCTTTGTCCTTCAATAAAAACACCGCTGTCAAATGAGTCATCGCTTACATCGGCAATACACATTTTTAAATGATAGGTCTCGTATGGTGTAACAGGTTGACGGATCTCCATCAATTTTGTCATACCATCGTATTCTATTTTAATATTACCTGCAATGTTGCTTACAAAATAAGTAGGATTACTTGGTACGATACGCGAATAGCGACTTCCACCACCATGAATAGAATTGACGCTTACAGGGATATCAGAACCCGGAACAACCGCTAAATTTTTTTCGCCAGTAATATTTTTTCCACTGATAAAAAATGCAAAAGCATCATTATAAGCAGAGCCAACATATTCGTCGTATTCCTCAGAACCAAAAACATAATTAAAACTTAAAGTATCTGCTGTTGGCACAATATCCAGTTCAATTACACAAGCATCAAATGTTTTTTGTCCTTTTAATATTTTTTCAAGATCAGGACTTGTATTCTCGTTTGATTTTACAACACCACGGCTTTCCATTTTTGCATGCGTGTAATTTGACATGCCGCTTGAGGTATTACCTGAACAAAGACCGGTAATACCGCCGGTTGTCATAATAAGGCCTTTTTTCATGCCTAAGGTTGATTTTTTATCTTCAAAGAAACCAAAAGCCTCATCAGAAGATGCTTTGGTAATAGAAAAGCTCTTTAATACCACACCCTCACCCACCAATGTTTGCAATAGGTTGCGGGCATCAAAGTTGCCGGTTGGCTGTGTTTTATAGGTTTTAAAGTCGGCAGCAGTTTGCGCGGAAGCCGAAAGTCCAATAAATACGGTAAATGCAAGTAATGAATGTTTCATTTGCGTGGGTTTTTTAATGGTATTTATATTGAGATGCTAGTTATAATAAATATCCATAAAAAAAGTTACACTATTTTGAGAGATTCCTTAAAAAAGGCTAAAAATTGATCTGGAATGGCTTACACTTAGAAGGATCAAGCTTTACTGTCCTTTATTTCAACCTTCACTTCTGTTTTTTCGGTTTTCGTAATTTTTACCTTTTTCTTAGGAGTAAGGCGGGCTTGTATCTCCCTAAAATCAAAAATAGCTTTACCAATGGGCGGCATGGTATCGCCAATTAAAAAACCTAAAGGTTTAAGATGAGGAATCTTATCAAAAATAACTTTTAAAATAGCGGTGATGGGAATTGACAAGAACATACCTGCAACACCCCATAAAGCACCGCCAATTAATACAACCACAATAGATACCAAAGCATTTACTTTTACTTTTGAAGCCACAATTTTTGGAACCAAAAAATTATTATCGATTAACTGGATAATAAGGTATGCAGCTAATACCCATAGTGCGTTTGAAGGCGTATCTGTAATAATTGCCATGATCATGGGTAATGAAATAGCAACCACACCACCAATGTATGGAATGAGATTTAACAAAGCTCCTATTACGCCAAGCATTATTGCATAATCAATACCTATTATCAGTAAAGCAACAGAATTCATAGTTGCCACGATAACCATTTCTATTAATAAACCAACAAGGTAATTTTGTATCAATGATTTTGTATTAAATAAAACTTCAGCTACTGTTTTATGCTTGTCATCTGCAAAAACACGCGCTGTAAATTCAAGTAACAAAGGTTTATAAAATAAATACAAAAAAATGTAAACGGGCATTAGTAAAATATTTACCACCATTCCACTGACAGTGCTCACCGTATCACCTATCATTCCTCCGGCACTGTTTAGGCTTTCGGCCTTACGCTCATTTATCCAGGCATTTACTTTTGATTTGCCAATATTAAATGTTTGAGATACCCAACGCAACCCATCATTTAAAAGCTCGTTGAATTTTGTTTTTAATTGCGGCCACGAATCGCTGAACATGCTTACCTGCGACCCAATAAATAACATAATACCCGTAACAACAATAATTAAAAGTGTTATGGCAATACTTATGGCCACAATGCGGTTAATACCTTTACCAATAAAAAAATTAACAACAGGGTTAAGCAAAATAGAAATAATACCCGCAAAAGTAAGGGGTACTAAAATGTTTTGCCCGATCCATAAAATGAAGAAAAAACCAAGTAATCCTAAAATGATAACGGACACTTTAAAGTAATTAGGAATGTTATTTGTCATACAAGTGTTATAGTTATAACAATGAAGCAAATATTATTCCAGCGCTTTTTTGAAAAAAAATCTGATTTTATATCTTAAAAATGTACTTATTGGGGAAAATACTACGCATGGTTATTTATTGGGAATGTGTTTTTTAATAGGTGATGAAGGGGGAATGCTATTAAAACATCTAAACCTTTTTCATTCCCCGCTTTCATCGTTGCAGTTTTAAAATAAAGGGATGCCTACTACAACATCCCTTGTCCGACGAGGGACTTCCTCTTTAAAAAAGAAGAATATTAACAAGCTTGTTTCAGATAATTATCTACCTTTTTTTTATCCATACGGTAGCCATATTGATAAGGTATGATGTCAGTAATTTTTCCGGCTTTTATATCAACAATAGATTCAATAAAAAACCCTTCAAAAAAATAGGTGTTTATTAAATTATTGCCGTCAATAAAATTGTCTAAATAAACAGCTTTATTTTCTACCAGGTTTGCTTTTTCTTTTAAGCCAAGTTTTGCGAAATTATATATAGTCATGATCATCGTTTTTAATTTTTTAATGTTTGGGATTTGCTTATTTATACCAGATCCTTGATACAAAGTTACATCACACTAAGGTTTCAGCGCTTTCATTTTACACAAAGGCACTACCTATGTAAGATTTTTATTTTTTTTGCTAAATGTGTGGAAATGCCCGCAAAAACTGGGGAATTTATAAGTATTATCACGTAATTTTTTTACGCTCAAAGAAAATTTTCATTTTTAAAAAGAAAGAAATACCGAATTTACGCTTACTGAAGCTTTCAATTAGCCCGATTTTCTAGGTATTATCACGTAACCAAACTATTTAAAAGTTTAAAAGTTTTTTCTAAAAAAAATATTTGCAGATAAAATAAATTACTGAAATAAGTGTTATCACGTAGTTTTTTTGTAATAACAAACGCATTAAAGTTAAAAGGCGGAAGGATTTATTTTTATAATTATAATGTAATGAAAAGAATTTGCCAGGCAGCCTTAATAAAAAGAGCAAGCGCAAAGGTCCAATAAACAAAATTTGTTTTTGGCTTTAATTCTAATTTATTCGTTGACAGATCTTGCATCTTTTACTTCTACATCAAAAGTTTTCATTGAATCAGGAGCAGCTATCGGCATTTCAAATTTAGTACGTGTATTAGGCTCATATGTATTTTTAACTATAATATCTTCGGCATCGATAAGATCATTGTTGCCGGAATAATATTTAACGGCTAATGTAACATCTTTAAACCGTGTTTGCATTGCGGTATTACTTATAGTACCGTAAATAAATTTTTTATTTTTTGTTTCTTCCTCTTCACCTTGCTTTATTTTTGCCGTCACATCCATAAACATTAGTGGAGAATCTTTTTCCTGCACAAGCGACTCGTAGTTTAAGTCTTCTGTTGCAGCTGCTTTTTGAACCAATGGCTTTTCACAGCTTTCAAAAACAACACAAAAAACAATAAGAGCGCCGTAGATCAATTTTTTCATATGTAGTAAATTGCTACAACAAAAATAAGTTATTTATCTTTTTGGTGTGCTCATTTACTTTAGAATTTGCCCATTTATTTATTTCGCTTTTTTCATCATCCATAAAAACATCGCAAAGTGCATTTACAAATGCAAACATGTTGTTTATTCTTTCAAGGTCTTCCTGGGCTTCGCTCCGAACCGAGTTAAATTCGTTAGTTCCGGCAAGCCTGTCGCCTAATATTTCGTTATGATTATGTGAGTTATTCAGCACTTAAAAATGGGTGTTAGTACGTTCTAAAATTACCTGATTTTAAACTGGCATCATATAGGTAATTTTACCTATTTTTATATAGGTAAAATTACCTATATGGTTTTTGGAGACTTTTTAACAAAATTACTATAAGCCTTATTGAATAAAGCTTACAGCTATTTAAACGTTAAGAATTAAGAAATATTGCCCCCGATCATAATAACTTAATTATTTAAAAATCGTCATAATAATTGGGACTCTTTATACGAATATTGAGAATGTTCACAAAGGGTGTTCCGCAAGGATAACTACGATTTTTTTTGTATATTAATTTTCAATCAACGGTGCTATTGCATAAAGAATTGCAAATCCAACTATCTTGCCAGAAAGTATTTTTTATCATAAAATAGTTTTACGAATACGTTGTATTAAAAAAAGTAACAAATCTGTTACTAATATAACTAAAATTAAAAGGGCGTAATGCACTAAACAACAAAAGCACTTGCTTTTGTATAAATAACTAATAGTAATTATGATTTTTGAAAATTAGGCTTTTCGCCGCTGGTAAAATGGCTTACCATTTGCCAAAGCCTGTCAACTTCTTTTTCAAGCAAAATATTTTTGCTCTTAATTTCGCTGTAAGCTTCATCTTTCCAAAACGCATCAAGGTTAGATACTTCGTGTGTAAGGTCTCTTTTACCTGAAGGCAACATATCACCACTGCCATATAATAACCACTCCATAGTAGTGCCATAAACGTTTGCTATTCTTTGTAAAGAAGCTTTATGAGGTCGGGTTGTTCTGCCATTCTCAAAATGAAATACAGCAACATGTGAAAGATCGCAGCGCATTCCAAATTCTTTAATACCAATGTTGTAATGAGTACGTAGTTCTTTAATTCTTAGTCCAATAGTTTTTTCCATAATTAACACACATCTTATAGATTTATAAGAATGTAAAAAAATCAACAAAAACAGTGCCTAAAAATGTTAAACACGCTTTTCAATGATTGAATGTATGGTTTGAGTTATTGAAATTAAAAACCCGTCTTTAGGGGGATACGTAGCACCTTCCTCCTTAATAATTTTGCAATGTGGTCTCAATCGTTTTAGTATTAACATTTAATTAAAAGTTAAAAATAAAGCTATGATAAAATTAGAGAATCTAAGCAAAGTTTTCAGATCGGGCGATGTAGAAACCCTTGCCCTTGATATTAAAAAACTGGAAATAAACACCGGCGAATTTATAGCTGTTATGGGTCCATCGGGTTGTGGCAAATCTACTTTTTTAAATATTTTAGGTTTATTAGATAACCCAAGCGAAGGATCTTACTTATTTAACGGTAATGAAATAGCAAATTATTCGGAAAAAAAACGTGCAGATGCGCGTAAAGAAAATATTGGTTTTGTGTTTCAGAATTTTAATCTTATTGATGAGCTTTCGGTTTACGAAAATATTGAGTTGCCACTTTTGTATTTAAATATTTCAACTGAAGAAATAAAGCAACGTGTAAATGCTGTAATGGAACGTTTGCAAATAAGTCATCGCAAAAATCATTTTCCACAACAACTTTCGGGCGGGCAACAGCAACGTGTGGCTGTAGCAAGAGCCATCGTGTCTGAGCCCAAAATAATTTTGGCAGATGAACCTACCGGTAATCTCGATTCTAAGAATGGTAATGAGGTGATGGATCTCCTATGCGAACTAAACCGTGCGGGAACAAGTATTGTAATGGTTACACATTCTAAACACGATTCTACTTTTGCAAGCCGGGTAATTAATTTGTTAGATGGACAGATAGTGAACGAAGTAAATCAAAAGATCAATTAATATTTATTTTCTGTAAACGTTAACCAAGTGTAAATCATGGCAACATCAAAAATGATAAGCAATTATCTTAAAATTGCAGGAAGAAATCTGCTTAGGAATAAATTTTATTCGGGCATAAATATTTTAGGGCTGGCCATTGGCATTGCCTGTTTTGTATTAATAATGCTTTTTATAAGAGATGAGTTAAGCTATGATACCATGCACACAAAACACAATCGCATTTTTAGAGTTTGTGAAAAGTTAGATGCCGAAGAAGGTCAGGGCGAAAACTCCAGCAGCCAACCTTTTCCTGTTGGTGAAGCCATGCGAAATGATTATCCAGACCTCATAGAACAAAGTGTGCGGTTCTTTAACTTTCAACAACCTATCCATACGTTTCAGTACAAAGACATAAAAATAAATGAGAAACTTTCTTTTTTTGCCGACTCAACTGTTTTTAAAGTATTTGATTATCCATTAGAAAAAGGCAATCCCGATAAAGCATTAAATGGTATTAATTCAATAGTTGTTACCAAAGAATTGGCCAGGAAATATTTTGGAGATGCCGATCCCATGGGAAAAATACTAAAGTTTGACGGCAATATTGAATTAATGGTAACAGGGGTTTTTGCCGAACTTCCAAAACAATCACACATTCATTTCGATTGCCTTATTTCGTTTGTAACTCTTAAAAATTTATTAGGCCCAAATATCGGTTCTAAAAATTGGGTTTGGAATCCTTGCTGGACCTATATCTTATTAAAAGATGAAGCAAGCGCTAACGAATTAGAAAAACAATTTCCGGCTTTTATTAAAAAGTATTTTCCCGATTTTATAATTCCACAGGCTACTTTGTATCTGCAAAAGTTAAGTGACATACATCTTAATTCTAAACTCGATTATGAATTAGAGCCCAACAGCAACAAAGCAGATATTTATATTTTTGGTGCTATTGGCATTTTTATATTGATAATTGCCTGTATTAATTTTATGAACTTATCTACCGCGCGCTCGGCAAAACGGGCTAAAGAAGTAGGTATGCGAAAAGTATTAGGCTCTTATCGCTCGCAGTTAATAAAACAATTTTTGGGCGAATCAATGCTTTTAAGTTTTATAGCACTTGTGTTTGCTATAGTGTTGGTTATTTTATTACTACCTGTTTTTAATTCGTTTTCGGGCAAAGAATTATCCATTGGTTTATTTTCGGATATTAAGTTAAGTGTGATTTTACTTTTAGTTACAATTCTTGTTGGCGGCATTTCGGGTGTTTATCCTGCCTTATTCCTTTCTGCTTTTGAACCTTCAAAAGTTTTAAAAGGAACTTTTAATCTTGGTAAAAAAAGTAAACTCTTTCGCCAGGGCTTAGTGGTATTACAGTTTGCTATTTCTTTGGCATTAATAATAAGCACTGCTATTATTTACAGGCAACTTAATTATTTAAAATCGGCCGATCTCGGTTTTAAAAAATCGCAGGTAATGGTATTACCGGTTCGGCCACCAATGGCAAAGGCGTATTTACCTTTTACCGAAGAATTAAAAAGCAGCGGTAAGGTTATTAATGTGGCCAGCATGAATGATATATTAGGTGCAAGTCATAATACGCATGAGTACAATTATGAAGGTATGGCCCAAAACAAACAGTGGATCTATTTTCCTTCTCTGATTGTGAGTACAGAATTTGTGCAAACCATGGGCATGAAAATAATTGCGGGCCGTACTTTTGATAAAACCATTCAATCAGAAGATTCGCTATCGGTTATTATTAATGAGGCAATGGTAAAACACTTAAACTGGGGGGCACCTGAAAATGCAATCGGCAAACAATTTTTTACCCCTCATGGTAAAGAAAGGGTAATTGGGGTAGTTAAGGATTTTAATTTTGTTTCTTTAAAAGAAAGCGTTGGTCCTTTTGTATTGGATATATCGGATAAGAAGAACAAATTATTCTGGACCAAATTCATAGTTATACGCATTCCACCCGAAGATACAAAGGGTACTATAGCCTTTATTGAGAAGAAATGGAAAGAGTTTTCGACCGAATATCCTTTCGAATATTTTTTCCTGGATGATAATTTAAATACCCTTTACCGTTCGCAGGATAACTTAAGTAAGCTGGTAGGTTACTTTTCGGTGTTGGCCATTTTTATTGCCTGCCTTGGCCTGTTTGCGCTTGCATCATTTACCGCAGAACAACGAACTAAAGAAATTGGCATAAGAAAAGTATTAGGGGCCCCTGTTTCATCTTTAGTGAATTTAATGTCGAAAGAATTTTTAAAACTGGTATTTATCTCTGCTTTAATAGCCTGGCCGGTTAGCTTTTATATGATGAATAACTGGTTAAATAATTTTGCTTACAAAATTGATATAGGCTTTGGAGTATTTGTGTTATCAGGCATTACAGGCTTAGTTATTGCATTATTAACGGTATCGTTTCATGCTTTACGGTCTGCATATAGTAATCCTGTAAAAGCATTAAAGTACGAATAAAGGGTAATTCTCTTCTGTAAAACGCAAGATCGCATTGTTGAAACACACCATAATTTGTTCATAAAAACATCTTTGCTATTTGCACGGAATGAGAAAATAATATAGATTTGTTTCTATAATCTTAAAACACTTAAAAACAATGGCAAAGAAACCAGCAAAAAAAGCAGCTAAGAAAGCTCCTAAAAAAGCAGCTAAGAAAGCAGCTCCAAAAAAAGCAGCAAAAAAAGCAGCTCCAAAAAAAGCAAAAAAAGCAGCTAAACCAAAAGCAGCTAAGAAAAAAAGAACAGGTACTCCTGGCGTAGGTTTAAACAAACCGTATAACGTTAGCGCTGCATTAGGCGAAGTAGTAGGTAACAAGGCAATGCCTCGTACTGAAGTTGTAAAAAAATTATGGGTTTATATTAAAGCCAATAAATTACAAGATTCAAAAAACAAACGTATGATCAATGCTGATGCTAAATTAAAACCAATTTTCAGCGGTAAAGGTCAGGTTTCAATGTTTGAAATGGGTAAACACTTATCAAAACACTTGAGCTAATTTTTACTCAATCATTTTAAAAAACCCCCGAAAGCTAGTCTTTTGGGGGTTTTTTAGTTATAGCACCCATAATTTATTTTTTTATTTACTTTATTTTTGTTATCATTGATATAACTTCTTTTTTATGCAGGCCACAAAAAAAATTAACACTCGTAATAACGAGATCTGGATAGATGAAAATGGCTTGTTAAGATTAAAATTAACCAGCAGGGAAGCAGAAATGGAAATAGAAGAAGTAAAAGAATGCTTTGAAGCTTATAAAGCGCTGGGATGCGGCCCGCATAACAAAGTATTACAGTTAATAGATTTTAGCGGTGAAGGGTCAATGTCGCATGAAGCGCGCAGCTATGTTGCCGAAACAGGGAAACATTTTTTTATTGCTTCGGCTATTGTAAATAATTCTTTGGCTGTGAGGCTGATCGTAAATTTTTTTAATACATTTTATAAGCATCCGGTTCCCTTTAAAATGTTTAGCACCGAAAAAGATGCCATAGACTGGTTAATGACCTTCCGCAAATAGTTTTTTATTTAAAACACTTCGCTCCATTTTATTTTTATATAAAGCAACCAGATATATTGTTGGCCCTATCGCCGCTATTATATGTTTTATTGAATGGCCGCTTATAAATGTTGTAATATCAAAGATCAAAAGATCGCTTGCTTCAAAGATCTTTGCCATCACATAGGTTAACAGTATTAACCAAAAATATTTTTTAAACACACTATTTGCCTTAAACATCACCAAAATTAACGGAACTAAGATCAGCGGTAAAAATTGTACCAATACATAAAAACGAAGATCACCTTCACCCCTGCTCTCTGTCATTTGCCAATAAACAACAGACATTGATCCTATCAATAAAAGTGGAACTAGTATACGCGCACCAGAGCGTGCACACATAAATTTACTAATGATCACTGAAAAAAAAGCCATAAATGAAATGGTCATTGGCAAGCGGTCCAAAATAAGCCTTTGATTGGTTGGATTTAAATGATAGTACATAGATCCGGCACCTGTAAAAAATATACCGGCAAAAAACACAAAGCTATTCAACCATAGCTTTGTGTTAATGTCTTTATTTTTTTGAATGATAAAAAGCATGCCAAGCGCTCCAATAATAAGAAACGGAATATTAGAGATCACATTCCAAAAGTTTGGAATAGTCAACAGCTTGCGATCGTCGGCAAACAAGTGATAATTCTCATCCTGATGTATTGGCCCCATTACAAATACCGAAACTATAGCTGCCAGTGTTATAAATAACAGTATGGTGTATCTCATTTTATTGTTGCTTAACATGCGCTTTATTTTTATTTATCTACATTAAATAAATTCACATCTTCCGAATTTTTTTCGGTATCTCTTTTTGCTTTTTGCCCGTCGCGTATGTTTTTTTGAACCGCAACTGCGGCAAATAAACTTAAGGTAAACGACATGCCGTAAAACCCTTTTTCGCTCCTTTCCAAATCTGCATTCCATAATCCAATTACCAATAATAAAATAGCAAGTACGGTAGAGAACCAGCTAATGCCATAATAAATGCCGGTAACCGGTATGCCTTCAAGATCGTCGCGCACTGCTTTTTGAAGCGATACCGCGGCAAAAAGCCCATACATTAGCACTGTAAAATAATAACCCTTTTCGTTAAGCAGCATGTTTGCATTCCACAAACCTATATTATAAGCTACTGCTCCCGCTAATAAGGCCACCCACGAGGCACCTATAAAAGCATTTGATGGTTTTTGATTCATAGTCATAGTTTTAATTTATGACATCAAAAGTAGATAGCGGTGAGGTGAAGCTTTTTGACAATTGTCAAAAAAAGAAATGTGTTAACTAATTTTTAGATCTCGGATCTAATGCGGCTTAACGTTTCTTGTGTGATACCTAAATACGAAGCTATTTGGCCTAAGGAAGCCCGTTGCAATAAAGATGGTTTGGTTGAGGATAATTTTTGATAACGTTCTTTAGCTGTTTTAAATTGCAGGTTAAGAATGCGCTCTTCTAATTTAATATAATAACTTTCAGTAATCATCCTTCCTATTCTTTCTGTCTCAGGAAACTTATTGTAAAGATCCTGAAGTGAAGTATAATTCAATTGTATCAATTCACAGTCCTCTAAAGCCTGTATAATTTCAAATGAAGGTTTATTGGCAATAAAAGAATAAAAGCAGGTGGCAAATTCTTCTTCCTGCGAAAACCAATTGGTTATTTCTTTGTCTTCATCAAAATAATAACCCCGCAGCAAACCTTTTTCTACAAAAAATAATTGCTCGCAGCGCTCATCTATATTTATAATGATCTCACCTTTTTGTAAGCTTATTTTTTTTGAGATAGTATTTATTTCTTTTTCTAATGGCTTAGAAATAGAAATAAAGGATGATAAATGTTTTACAAGACCCATTCCATGAAACTACATATAATTTACAAGAATATATTATGCTTTCTTCTTATTTTTTGCTTTTACAACACAAAACTGCTCATCCAGCGAAGAAGCAAAAAGATCAGTTCCATACACCCTTCCATCTTTTGAAAGATGAAACGCCACGCCATGTGCTTTGTGCGATTCGCCAAGCATATTTTGATCGTGGCCCGGTGAGTTTTGCCATATTTTAAATGCTTTATTTGCAATATTGGTTGCTGCTTCGTTTACAGTTCTGCCGCCAAGATCGTAATGGTACAAAATATTTTCGCCCGACCAGGAAGCAAGGCCCTTGCCCGCTGTTGCATACATATAACGGCTACCCGGCCTGCTGCCCGAAAAGCATTTGGTGCCTTTTTTTTCTTCGTGCGATAAAGTTGCGTTGGCGTCCATCCAAAAATTATGATTTCTGCTTGCTAACCACAGTGCATCATCCCAATCTATGGCAGCCAGTTTTTTTTCTTTTCTGTAATCATTTATAAGTTTATGAAATTTTGTTGCGGCCAGACGCTCAATTTTTTCATTCTTATCTGTTTGAGCGGTTTGTATCAGTACCGCCATGTTAGATGCTTTGCAGATCTGCGCATTAAACTGTTCATTTAAGCTAATTGCAACAATAAAGAAAGCTGTGAGAAGAATTGCCTTTTTCATAATGAGTGTTTTTAAAGTTTAAATAATTTTTATTCATTCACGCCCCGTTATTTAATTATAATACAGCATTTAAAAAAGATACTGTTTAATTAAAATTATTATTAACGCTTGCTTTTATATTGTGATGCAGGATCGGGTAAAATTCCATAGATCTTTTTTCATTTTTATAACATTAATATATCGAAATAAATCGATACATTTGTACCATGAGCAGCAAACTGGATCATAAAAAGGTAGAAAAGATCTCAAAAGCTTTGGGCGACCCTTGTCGTTTAAAGATGATGGATATGATCAAAAAACAAAAAAATGCCTGTCAATGTACTTCTATTGTTGATAATCTTGATCTGGCACAATCCACTATCTCACATCACATTAAACAATTAATTGATGCCGACCTGTTAATTGCCGAAAAAGACGGCCGCAACCTTAATTACCGCATAAATCAAGACGTGATGGGTGCTTACATCAAATTTTTGAACCAATACGAAAGTTAAAAAAAGCAAATAATACATCGATAGTTATGAATATATCGATTTATTGCCTTTCTTTGTTTTATAATACATCGATATATTTCGATAAATAGATTTGTTAAACTTAAAATACAGGAGCGATGGAAAAACAAAACAACCAAATCTGCACAGGTCTTTTACGCAACTGTACTGCAGCAGTACAAGCCGATAAAAAGATTGCCAAAAAAGTAAATGAACATGAGATCGTAAAAGGTAATATACATTTAACAGGTAAAAATGACCAGAAGCCCTGGTCTATTTTTGGAGACGTTTACTGGATCTGATCATTTATAAAAGGGTTTTCATTTTTGAGTTTATAAGGTTTAATGAGCAATTAAAAATGAGATAAAAAGAGGGGCATGCTCCTCTTTTTTTATGTTTAAAACTATCGTAAATTTTTTAGCAAAATCAACTATCTTTGAAAAGCGTTAATTAAAGCTTAGCATGTTATCTGCAGATAAAATAGAATTATCATACGTTACCGTAACATACCAGGCGCCCATTGTATATTTTGTATATAAGAATGGCACCGAATTGGGCTTTCCTGAAATTAAAGAGTTAATTGCCTGTGCCGAAAAATTAAGCGGAGGCAAACCTTATTTTACTTTTTCGGATGTACGTGTAGATATAAATGTAACTAAACAAGGCAAGGCTTTTTTAGAAGATCTTGATAATATGCCTTTATTTAGAGGCACAGCGGCCTGGGTAAAAAATTCAGTTTACAGTTTTGCTGCTAACTTTATGAGTAGTTTTAGCCGTAAGCCTTTTCCATTTCGCGCCTTTACCGAAAAAGACAAAGCTATTGAATGGCTTAAGTCATTGCCATTGGAATAATTATTCCTTTAACTGATCATTTAATTTCTTTTGTGAAAACTTTCACAAGTATCGCACTGGCATGATTTTAGAAAGCTATTAATAAAGCCGGCTAATAATAACCGGTTATTTATTAACTTAAAAACTAATGTTATGGCACGTTATTCAAGAGTTGCTTTATACCATAAAGCGCAAAACGCCTCTCACAACCAACCAAAATTAACTCCTATTCAATTTAAAAAAAACATTGTTAAAATTCCTGAGGCGCATCAGGAAACTGTAAATCCATTACAACACCAGGAAGATAAAAAAGAGATGGAACTTACACCTGTAGAAACTACTTCAGTAAAAAGTAAGGGTGTTTCTAAATCTAAAAAAACAGTTAAAAAATCAACCTCGCCAAAAAAGAAAGTGGCGGCTTCAATAACAAAAAAACAATTAACAGCAAAAAAGAAAACCACAAAAAAATCGGTTGCTGCTAAATCAAAAAAAGCTGTTTCTAAACCGGCAAATAAAAAAGCAATGACCTCAAAAAAAGCGGCTAAAAAAACTACAACTAAAAAAATGACCACTAAAAAATCTTCAAAAGCCTCTTCTGCAAAGAAAATGGCCATGAAGAAAATACCAAAAAAACTTTTAGGAAGCAATAAGAAAAACACCAAACCTGTTTTAAAACGTCAAACCAAAAAATCTAATTAAAAAAGATAGAGGCTTACAAACTCATTAGAGCTTAATTAGTCTAAACTAAAAACCACAGCCTTTTCAAGCTGTGGTTTTTTATTTTTATCCTTTTATTATAAAAGCAAACACTGCTAAACATCCTGTACTAAAATGGCCTCCCGCTTATTTACCGTTTTTCTTCGCCCGTTTTTTAGAGGCCTTTGCGCGCACGTTAAATTCAAGGCAAATGTCAACCCAATACACCAAATCCTTCTTTCCTTTAAGCACGCTTTCATCAACAAACACATAACCCCGCATGGGGCGTCCGGTAAAATCCATTGGCCTGCAGCCGTTTTTACTTAAAGCTTCTTCTTCGCGTTCAGGGTCAATACGGCACATTAATTCATCTGCAACAACGCCTATGCACATTTTACCGTTTACCATAAAGCATACGCCACCAAACATTAATTTCTCTTCTACGTCAGTAATGTCTACAAGTTCCTCGCATACACGGTCGGCAAGTTTTTGGTTATAAGCCATAATTAAATTAACAGTTTTTTATGTGGTGATTCAATTTATTGTGCAAGCAATTTGCTCATGTCATTATTTCATCGAGTGAAGCGCAATTTTATTTCCTTCAGTGTCCAACAGGTGTGCCATAAAACCGTTTGGCCCAATGGATGTTTTAGGAAGAAGAATTTTACCTCCCGCTTTTTCAACTTTTGAAAGTGGCACGCTTAAGTCATCACCACCGTTAAGGTAAATCAGGGCGCCTTTATCCGACGGTACAAATCCTTCACCTTCAACAATGCCCCCGCCAATACCGTTTTGCATATCGGCAGGCAGCATACCATATTTAAATTGTGGGTGAGGCATTACCATAATCTCACCGCCTAACAAAGTGCTGTAAAAGGCCTTCGCTCTCTCAAAATTTTTTACCGGAATTTCAAACCAGTTAATTGCGTTTTTCATAGTTGTTGTTTTAATGGTTAATTAGTTTGTAAATATACTGTCCATATCGCTACACTAAAGTGCATAAATAAGACAATGTTGGGTGTTGATATGGACAACTTGTTTGCCTACTTTTATAAAAAAAATAGCATGAAACATTTAACTATACTGGTGCCCGACGGACAACCCAACCCTATAACCATCATTAGCACCTATATGGCTTTTATGCAAGCCGAAAAGCACCGCGCATTAAAAGGCACTAAACCTGTTTTTGAAAAAATTGTGCTTGCTGGCATTTCACAAAAGGTAAACGTTTACAACGGTTTGTTTACAGTAACACCGCCCGAAGATATTTCCAAGATCAAAAAAACAGATCTTGTTATTATTCCTGCTTTCCTTCCTCAAACCGATCCTCACCAAAATATAAAACAAAATAATAAAATTCAACATTGGCTACTGCAACACTATAAAAAGGGAGCCGAAATAGCAAGCCTGTGTACAGGGGCCTATGTGTTGGCATCAACGGGCCTGGTTAACGGAAAAAAATGTTCCATCCACTGGAACGATGCCGAAACATTCAGGCGCATGTTTCCTAAAGTAAACCTGGTGGCCGACCAGGTAATTACTTACGAACAGGGCTTATACACCTGTGGCGGCGCCTTTTCATTTATGAACCTTGTGTTGTACCTGCTCGAAAAATGTTATGGCAGAGAAATGGCAGTTCTCTGCTCCAAATTGTTTCAGGTTGATATCGATCGCACTAGCCAATCGCCTTACATTATTTTTAACGGACAAAAATCGCATAAAGATGATGTGGTATTAAAGGCCCAGGAAATGCTTGAAAAAAAATCGCCCGAAAAATTCTCAACCGAAAAGCTGGCCAAAAAGCTCGCCCTCAGCCGCCGCAGCCTCGATCGTAGGTTTTTTAAAGCCACCGGTAATACGCCAATGGAATACTTACAACGTGTAAAAATAGAATCGGCAAAAAAACAATTAGAAAACTCGCGCAAAACCGTACAGGAAATTATGTACGAGGCCGGGTATACTGATATGCGGGCGTTTCGCCAGGTGTTCAGAAAAGTTACCGGCCTTTCTCCCGTCGAGTACAAAACTAAATACAATAAAGAATCGCTTACGGTATAGTTAACGCAAACGCATATCCTACCTGCTTAAGAAACTTTTACCGTGTAAATTTACACTAACAGCTAATTACCTAAGCGCTTTGCTCTTTTTTTGATAATGGTTTTTATGAAAATAGGTGTAGCAAAGTTTTCCAAATATAAAATAACTCACTAAAACAAATACAGCGCCGGCATATGATTTTATTAGTAAACTAGGCATCCAAAAAAAGTTTTTTTTAATTAAACTTTAATTCGTTCAGCAATTTTCCGGCATCATCCGCTGCCTCTTTTTTAAAATCCAGTGGCTTTAAAATATACCCCTCAATTCCCAAATTTTGCATCGCTACTTTATCATAATCCTCTGCAGAGGTTGTAAGAACAAAAACCTTTATATTCTTCAGGCTATAATAACTTTTTATTATTCCCAAAAACTCAACACCATTCATTTTTGGCATGTTAATATCAAGGATAATAATGTCTGGCAATATCTTACTCTTTGAGGTCAGAGCAGCTAAAGCATCCACTCCATTATGGGCTACACTCAGGTTGCAATCGGCTCCAATCTTCTTAAAAGCCCTCTTAACACTTTCTACATCAAGATAATCATCTTCCACCAATAATATTTCTTTCATGTTCTCACATTTTAGGCCAGGTAAAAATAAATTTGGCTCCATTACCAGGCTCCGATTCTACATTAATAGTTCCTTTATTGTCTTCAATTATTTTCTTCACTATCGCCAAGCCCACCCCTGTACTTTCAAAAGCATCACGCTCTTGTAGGGTCTGGAATATCTGAAAAATCTTTTCGAAATAAGACGCGTCAATTCCAGGGCCGTTATCTTTAATTGTGAACTGATGGTATTTCTCAATGTCTTTATAATCTACAATTATCTCAGGCATTTGGTTATCATTATATTTTACCGCATTGCTTATTAAATTTGAGAATACCTGTTCAATATGAAGTCTTTCTGCATAAATTACAGGTAAAGTTTGCTTTGTAATCAACTTCACAGGATCAGGTATTAACAAATCCTTTAGGTCCTGTAACATCGCATCAATACTCACTTTTTCAGGTCCTTTCTTTGTTTTCTCAATTCGTGCATATTCCAGCAACCCATTTATCATGTTTTCCAGTCGTAAAACTCTTCCCTTTATTAATACAAGATTGCTGTCAATTTCGGGTGTAATATCTTTTATATGATCTTCTTCCAGCCACGAGATCAAATTAGAAATACCGCGTAATGGCGCTTTAAGGTCATGAGAAACAACATAGGCAAACTGGTCAAGATCTTTATTCTTTTTTGTCAGTTCGTTAAAATTTACATTCAGTGTCTCCGACATTTTATTAAGCGCGTTAACAAGTCGCGTAAATTCATCTTGTTTATTATCACTTATTGTAATAAAACTTCCCTGCGAAATACGTTCTGCAACATTCACCATCTTAGAAATCCGGATAGTGATAATGCGGATAAAATAAAAACTGGAAACCAGGCCAACTAATACCGAAGCAACAAGTAAAACAAGCGAAACATCTCTGTTGCTTTTAATCGATTGTTGTAGAGCCAATCTTCGCACATACCTTAAATCATATTCATTGTTGTCAAAAGCAACAAACATGGCATGAATCTTATCATTCAATTTCTTTCCAACTTCCATTTTAAGTTTGTTGTCAAATAACTTTTTATAGCGCAGTCCGGCTTCGGGCAAAGTATCCTTTTTTGTTGAGATCAGTGAATCAGAATATTCTACCCACTCTTTATGCAGCAAATAAATTGAGTCCAGTTTTTCTTTTTGTTGTTGGGTAGAAAGTAATGCTCTTTGTTCTTTTAATAAAGCGGGTACACTGCTTATGCCTTCGTAATAGGGTTCCAAAAAAACGTCTTGGTTGGTTAACAAAAAGCCTCTAAACCCGCTCTGCATTTCAATCATTTCTTTATGCAGCATGTTGGAGTTTTTAATTACAGACTCAGAATTATTAAGGTAATTCGTATTGGTTAACACCTCCTGCGACAAGCTCTCATTTGCAAAAAACACTACTACAAATACAAAAATAAGTGAAAAGAATCCAATAAGAAGTTTTAGGCGTATTGTCATTATTTACTTTCTTATAAAAGATAGGCGTGAAGCTCGTTTGGCTTTAGCACAATTATTTTTGTTCCCTGGCTCGATATTATTTTTTCATCTTTAAAATGCCTTAAATTCCTTACTAAAGATTCTTTCGCAGTACCTACAAAGCTTGCAAAATCATCTCTGTTAATGGAAATGACCGCTCTTTTGTCTTCATCGTTTTGGTAAACTTTATTTAGTATCAGTAAACTCAATGCTATTCGCTCTTTTACAGAATACTGGGTAAATACAGTCATCTTATTTATCCAAACCGAAAATTCTTTCGATAAGTTGATGAGTATTTTCTTTGCTAACGAATCAGATCTATTAATTAATGTTAAAAACGACTCCCGTGGTAAAAAGGTAACCACCGTATTATCAATAGCCGCTGCTGACACCGGATTAGGGTCTTCAGCTAATAACGGACGGTAACCAAAATAATCTCCCTTTTTATAGATATAAACAATGCTTTCCGAACCTTGAGAATTCGATTTGTATATTTTGATCTTGCCTTTTCGCACGATGTACAATCCTTTTGAAAAAGACCCTTGTTTAAAAAGAACTTGTTTCTTCTTTAATTCTATTCGGCTTGTCTTTTCCTTAAAATACGTTGCTTCTTTTGGGTTTAAGGATTCGCTAAATGATGAGGACTTAAGGTGATAATTTTCTAAATTGAACATAAACTCAATATTAAAGAAATAAGCCTTATAAAATATTGATATTTGTCAATATATTTTACTAACCTTAATGGTTTAGTAACTTAAAAGGTACCATTTAATTTTATCTACCACATATATTCTATCACATGTTTTTGAAAACACCCAAAACAGTAATTTAGCTCCTCATCAACTTCCGGTGTTGTAACCCTGTTTACTGCGTATTTTTTCTTACACTTCCTGCAAACTTTCGAATACCAGTTTTTAGGATCGTTGTGTTGTATTCTTAATTTTAGTAAACGCTCATCTTTCATACTCAAATAGAGTTGTCAGGTTTAGGAAAAATAATCTTTGCTTTAAAATTTCGTGTTTCCTTTTCATCCATCATGGCATAAGCAATTATAATTATTTTATCGCCTTTGGCAATTTTAAGTGCTGCAGGTCCATTCATACAAATCTCTCCACTTCCTCTTGCGCCTTTAATCACGTAAGTAATCAGGCGTTCCCCATTTCTATGATTAATTACATGAACTTGTTCTTCTTCTCTTATATCAACAGCTTCCATAAGGTTTTCATCAATAGTGATACTCCCCACGTAATCTATATTTGCTTCGGTTACAAACGCGTTATGAATTTTTGCTTTTAATACTTGTAAGTGCATTTCTATTTTTTTTAAGGCATTAATACTATATAACTTTACAAAAAATTTCATTGATAATTATCAATCTTTTGTTGCACAATAAAATATAATTTTACAACCGATATACTTTTCCATTATAATACATCCCGCTGAAGTACTGGTTTTTCAGCGGGTTTTTTTTATAAATAAATCTAAATTGATAATTATCACCGAATTAAATTTTTTATTGTAGTTACTTGCAAAAGAATTTTAAAATCTGTTTGCTATGAAACTACAATCCTACTCACTACACAATTTCAAAAACCTTCCTCAGATCAAAAACCTTTCTGCCGAACAATTGGAAGCTATTGAAGTTGTTGGCAATGTGCTGCCGTTTAAAACAAACAATTACGTGGTTAATGAACTTATTAATTGGAATGATATTAATAATGACCCTATGTTTAAACTCACATTTCCTCAAAAAGGAATGTTGAGTAAAGAGCATTATGAATTAATGAAGATCACTTTAATGCACACAACAAATAAAGATGAAATAAAACATGTTGCAAATACCATTCGTAAAGAATTAAACCCTCATCCTGCGGGTCAATTAGAGCATAATGTACCGGAGGTAAACGGTGAAAAATTGATGGGCATGCAACACAAATACAAGGAAACGGTTTTGTTCTTCCCCAGTCAGGGGCAAACTTGCCATGCGTATTGTACGTTTTGCTTTCGCTGGCCCCAATTTGTTGGTATGGATGAATTAAAATTTGCTGCAAAAGAAGGAGCGCTATTACGTGATTATATTATTGCCAACCCACAGGTAACAGATATTTTATTTACCGGTGGCGACCCAATGATCATGAAGGCAAAAATATTTGCCTCTTATATCGAACCTTTGCTAAATGCAGATATTCCAAATTTGCAAACTATACGTATTGGTACCAAAGCATTAGGTTACTGGCCGTATAAATTTATTAGTGATGATGATGCTGAAGAAATGCTTAACCTCTTTCATAAAGTAGTAAGAAAAGGAATTAATTTATCCTTTATGGCGCACTTCTCTCATCCGGTTGAATTAGATACCGAAGCAGTTAAAAGCGCCATTAAAAGACTTAGAAATGTTGGAGTTCAAATTAGAACACAGTCGCCTGTTTTAAAGCATATAAACGATTCGCCTGAAGTTTGGACTGAAATGTGGCGCAAGCAGGTCAACCTTAATTGTATCCCTTATTACATGTTTGTGCCTCGCGATACTGGAGCTCAGGATTACTTTGCTTTAACGCTTGAAAACGCTTGGAAGATATTCCGTAAAGCTTACCAAAAAGTAAGTGGTGTGTGCCGCACAGTTCGGGGGCCGAGTATGTCCTGTAATCCTGGCAAGGTACAGATACTTGGTGTATCTGAAATAAAAGGAGAAAAAATATTTGTTCTTCGTATGCTGCAAGGCAGAAATCCGGATTGGGTAGCAAAACCCTTCTTTGCAAAATATGACAAGAATGCCATTTGGTTTGATGATCTTAAACCCGCGTTTGGAGAGCAACAATTTTTCTTTGAAGAAGAGTATGAATGGTTGTTCGAACATAAATTGCGCTCTGCATAAGGCAATTAATGAGAACACTCATCTTAATAGTCGCGGTCGTCTTCTTTGTAGTATGTGTAGTATGCATACTGGTAATGGCCATATTTACTGCAATAGCCAATAAAAAAAATAAAGAAAAACCGCACGATGATTCAGGACAATTGGAAGATAAATCCTGAGAACAGTTAGCATTGAATTTACGCAAAACAAAAATTAAATATCGTTAATTCACAGCAAGTATATTTAAAAAAGATTTTTAATTGATAATTGTCAACGCTTTCAGTTTAGCCTTATCGTATTTTTGTAAACGGGAGAAGACCATTTCTCTATGGGTGATTAAATCTGCCGGTAACTTGTGCGGTTAACCGGTAGATTTTTTCTTAAGCTTTTCCGTACTAAACAAAACATCATTTTATATGTTGCTTTTCTGACGGGCTTTTGAGCCGCCGTGTACCCGCAATGTTTTATAAAAAACAACTATGAATGATTTAAGCCAAATATCAAAAAAAATCAAGTTACGCATTATTAATGTTAAAGATTATGATGCAATAATTGCATTACAATTAAAATGTTTTCCTGGCATGAAGCCATGGAGCAAAGAGCAGTTTTCAAATATCACTTCCATTTTTCCAAAAGGTCAGTTATGCATTACCTACCAAAAGAAAATTATAGCTTCGTGTGGCTCATTGATTATTGATTTTAGCAAATACAGCGAAACATCTTCATGGGGAGAATTAACCGACAGTGGAAATATCGGTAATCACACTTTAGAAGGCGACACACTTTACGGGATGGAAATAATGGTGGATCCTGAATACCGTGGCATGAAACTATCAAGAAGGCTATACGATGCAAGAAAGAACCTCGCAAAGCATTATAATTTAAAACGTATTTTAATTGGAGGCCGTTTGCCAAATTATTTTAAGCATCAAAAAAAACTCGATATCAACAGTTATGTGGAATCGGTGATCGAAAAAAGAATTTATGATCCTGTATTAACAGCGCAACTGGCAAATGGTTTTGCACTAAAACGTATTTTACCCGATTATCTGCCCAACGATAAAGAGTCCGCAGGCTACGCAACACTTCTTGAATGGACGAACTTTCAATACAAAAACAAGTCTCTGCAAAATAAGATCGATTATTCGCCTTATGTAAGGGTAAGCGCCATTCAATATCAAATGCGCTCCATCTCATCGTTTCAGGATTTTGCAAAACAATGTGAGTATTTTGTAGATGCCTCATCTGATTATAAAAGCGACTTTGTTGTTTTTCCTGAAATGCTCACCATGCAATTACTTTCTTTTTTACCTGATAAAAGGCCGGCACAGGCAATTCGCGAGCTGAGTAAGTTTACCGAACAATACATAAACATGTTTACCGCATTGGCAATTAAATACAATATCAATATTATTGGTGGCTCTCACTTCTGTGTCGAAAATGATTCAGTTTACAACGTTTCCTATTTGTTTCGCAGAGATGGTACTTATGACCGTCAATATAAAATTCATATAACACCCTACGAAACAAAATGGTGGGGCGTTAAGGGCGGCGACAAAATTCAGATACTTGACACAGACAAAGGCAAGGTAGCCATTTTGGTGTGTTATGACATCGAATTTCCTGAGCTTGCAAGAATAGCGGTTAGCAAAGGAGCTAAAATATTGTTTGTCCCTTTTAATACCGATGATAGAAGAGCCTACCTAAGGGTAAGGTATTGCGCCCAGGCAAGGGCCATAGAAAATCAGGTGTACGTGGTGCTAACGGGTTGCGTAGGTAATTTACCGGAGGTTGATAACCTGGATATTCACTTCTCGCAATCGGCTATCCTTACTCCTTCTGATGTCGAATTTAGTCGCGAGGCAATCGCATCTGAAGCCGTTCCTAATACCGAAACATTAATTTATCAGGACCTTGATCTACACCTGCTTCAAAGAAACCGCGAAATGGGCAACGCCCAAACCTGGAACGATCGAAAAAAAGGATTTTACAAATTAATGTATGAAGAAGACGGTAAAACAATTATTGTTTAATTTTTCTATTTAACGGTTTCCAATATTCTTTTTTTGTTCTTTTTCTCTTTCTTAGGCTTACCGCCCTTCTCTCTTCCCGAAAGATCATAATAACGTTTTAATTTATCGTTTTTGGTAATTTTTATTACACCATCAATATTCCATTCGCTGGTTACAAAGTTTATATAAATGGTTTGATCATTATCGTCAGTTTCTACAGCCTCCACTTCAAGGTACCTCACTTCGGTATCAGTTTCATCAACATAAATGGAATCTTTATTTATTCTGTATTTTATATAGTTATAATTAAACTTTTCATTTAAAAAATCGCTGTATAGTTTCCCGTTTTTAAAATACAGCTCGTCTGAAATATTTTTCTTTGCAACTACTCCGTTTTTAGTTTCCGATAAACTGATATTAAAGGTCCTTTTATGTAATGGATCATGTTCAGTCTTAAAACTTGTAATAAAAAAGAAAAGTAATATGAGCGCAAAAATTATTTTAAGGAGAAGTTTCCGAGTCATTATTTTTTTTACAAAAATAGTTCGTGAATTATAATTTAGCATTGATATATATCAATTTGATTCACGTCATTTTTATCGAATTTTATCTTCTGAAACTAATACTGAATAATATGAAAATTATAATTGAAGCTGTAAATTTTGTTCCGGCTATAGATCTTCAGAATTTTATTATGAAAAAAGTCGAGGGCTTAAACACACCGGCGCAAAATATTGTATTTGTTAAGATAAGTCTTTGCGTGAGTGATGAAGGCATTTACAGTAATATCATTGTAGAGTTGGATAATGATAAAATTGACCTGTCGCTAATGGATACTAATCTTTACAATGCCGTATTAAAGTCCATTAGGTATGCACGTAAATTTATGAATCAAAATACAAAGCAAAGCATTTTGCTTAAAAATACCTGTACCCTTGCGCAAAATAGTTATAGCATCCGGGGTTTTGATTTTAGTAAAAATTAAGAACGTTGATTTTTATCAATAGATTTCAGTGGTTTACTTACTAACTTGTCTCTGAGGTAAGATGTTTAACTTAAAAAAATAATTCTCATGAAAAACATTTTGATGATCCTGATGATCCATGCGTGCTTTTTATCACTTGCACAAAGAAATAAACTTGCCACTATGGAACCAATTCTAACAAATGGTTATTACGTAACGTTAAAGGGCGATACCGTTCGCGGACAAGTTCAGGTTAACCCGCCAAGTAATGAAGATTTCTATAAACAATTCTATTTTAAAGACCAACGATCCAAAAAACCTAAACTCTTTACTGCTCAAAGAGTAAAAGCCTACGGGTTTAACGATAAAGATTTTGTAATGGTAACGCTCAGCCAAAAAAAAGTGTTTATTGAAAGACTTACTCGGGGCAGATTGCGTTTTTACGAATACAGGTATAGTAATGGTAATGCTGAAAACGAATTACAAACTGTATATTATATAAAAGATACCCAGCCCGAAAGTGCCGATCTGGAATTAACGACCTTAAAGAAACTGTCTACTAAATTTTACAAAAAAAACCTGAAGCCCTTTATGAAAGATCAGCCAACCATTTGGAATAATTTAGATAAATACAGTTTTAATGAACAAAATGTTATTTCGGCTGTTAATGATTTTAATAGCTATTATCCCAGGTAATAAAAGCCTGCAATAAATATTTAAAAATGTGCAGCAAACCGCAACAAAAATTCAGCGGGCAATATTCGTGTATTGTTTTGAAGCCCGCCACCCGTGCAACGGCGCATACATACACCCCACTATTATTTCATAACTTTAGCGTATGAGTAATTCAATAATTAATTTTCTTAGATACAGGTTTAATTTAGATGAAGATAAGGCACGTGAAGACGAAATAATTTTAAACCTGCAAAAAAGCATCGAGTTTAAAGGCACCAACCTGTGGGCGCTTATCTTTGCCATTTTTATTGCATCTATTGGTCTTAACGTAAACTCTACTGCTGTAATTATTGGCGCCATGCTTATTTCACCACTCATGGGCCCCATCATGGGTGTGGGCCTTGGTCTCGGAATTTTTGATTTCTCGCTTATCAAACTGGCTTTTAAAAACCTGGTGGTCGCCGTAGCTATTGCATTGCTAACGTCTTACATTTATTTTTCGATCAGTCCTTTGCAGGAAGCGCAATCAGAATTACTGGCCCGTACTAAGCCAACAATTTGGGATGTGCTTATTGCGTTGTTTGGAGGTTTGGCAGGGGTAATAGCCAGTACACGTAAAAACATTAGCAACGCCATACCCGGTGTAGCTATTGCAACGGCTTTAATGCCTCCCTTGTGCACTGCCGGTTATGGCTTAGCCAGCGGCAACTTTGCCTATTTTGCAGGCGCCTTTTACTTATTTATTATTAATTCAGTTTTCATTAGCCTGTCTACATTCCTTATTATTCGCTTTCTAAAATTTAAACCTGTAAAGCAATTAGATGAAATGGCTTCAAAAAAAATAAGGCAAACCATTTGGCTTATTGCAATACTCACTATTATTCCGAGTGTATACCTGGCTTATGTTTTTGTAAATGCAGAATTTTTCAGGCAAAAGACCACGCGTTTTATTAATGACGAGATCAAAGCGCATAACCTGTATGTAATAGATAAATTTATCGACCCCCAAAATAAAACCATAACCTTAGTTATTTACGGTAACGAAATTAGCGACTCTGTTAAAAAATTGATCGTTGCCAGTAAAGTAAAATACAACCTGCACGATGCGCAAATAAATATTAGGCAAGCCCAATCGGGCACTGTTAGTTCAAGGGACCTCACAACTTTTAAGGAAAACCTGCAACGGCAGATCGTCGATCAGAATAATTTTTCGGCAGCAAAGGATAAAAAAATAAAACAGTTGGAAACTGAGCTGGCTTTAAAAAATAAAAACCTGGCCTCTCCTTTAGTTTATAACGAATTTAAAGCGCTTTACGGCATCCTAAAAGGATTATCTATCATTAAAACGCCTGTGTATTCCGATTCAAGAACCGATACCATACTACTGGTATACATTGAGCCTTTAAATACAAAGCAACAGCTTAATAACAGGCAAATTACCCAATGGCTCTCTGCAAAATTCAATACAGATAAAATAGAAGTAATTATTAAAAAATAAATAGCAGTACCCTGCTTTAATAATTCAATTGTATTGACTTTAAACTTATATTTACTTCAATTTTATGCTCGATTTTTTTGCAATACTCATTTCTATTTCTGCTATTTTTGGCTTCATAAATCATAAGTGGCTAAAGCTACCAACAACCATTGGTGTAATGCTAATCAGTGTTATTTTAGGCATTTCATTAAAAGTTATCGAACAATTTAGTCCTGAACAGGTATTGCCCCTTCGTAATTTTTTAACCGGTTTTGATTTTAGCGCTTTTGTGCTCGATTTTATTTTGTGTTTTCTTTTATTCGCAGGCGCACTGCACGTTAATATAACTGAATTAAAAGGTGCCAAAGCCACGGTTATTTCTTACGCAACCATCGGCGTATTAATTTCCACGGTTATTATTGGTTTTGGCACTTACATCATACTTAATTGGTTTGGTATTCACTCAACCTTAATTTCCTGCCTTTTATTTGGTGCGCTTATTTCACCAACCGATCCTATTGCCGTTATTGGCATCTTGTCTAAATACAATATTCCAAAAAAATTAAAAACAGAGATCATAGGCGAATCCTTGTTTAACGATGGCGTGGGCGTTGTTGTGTTTGCCGTTATCTATTCAATTCTTACAGGTGGCCCTCAGGCATTATCTTTTTCAAACATATTTCAAATATTCACTGTTGAAGTGGTAGGTGGTTTAGCTGTTGGATTGGCAATTGGTTACCTGGGTTATTTTTTAATGAAATCTATTGATCATTATCAAACAGAAATCTTAGTGACATTAGCTGTCGTTACAGGTGGCTATGCTGTAGCATCAAGGTTTCATGCCTCAGGGCCATTAGCCATGGTAGTTGCTGGCTTAATCATTGGCAATAAAGGCAAAGCGCACGCCATGTCTGATGTTACTGCTGAATATGTGGATAAATTCTGGGAGCTGATTGACGAAATTTGTAATACTATTTTGTTCGTATTAATGGGCCTTGAGATTTTTTTACTGCCTTATGATATAACTTATGTGTTGGTGGGTTGTGTACTTATCATTCTATCACTTGCTGCGCGCTATATTTCTTTATTACCTGCATTTTTTATTTTTAATCGTAAAGAACAAAATAAAAGCCTCAGCCTTTCGGTTTTAACCTGGGGCGGTTTAAGGGGCGGCATATCTATTGCTCTTGCGCTTTCATTGGCTGGTAAAGTTGAAAGCAGCAATGTGTTTATTGTAAGTACTTACTGCATTGTTTTATTTTCTATTCTCGTGCAAGGCTTAAGTATTAAAAAATTATTGGCAAAGTTTTAAAATGACAAATATGCAAGGGTGGTTTAAGCGAAACGAAAAAAAATTGGCAAATCTGTCCATCATCATTATTTTTCTTGCACTTATCCGTTGCATTTCAGAATTCTACAGGCTCGAATATATATTAAACGATCAGCTAAATATTGCAACAGTAAAACCTTTCATTTTGGGTGCCCTGGCAGCGGCTATTAGCGCATTTGTAATGGTAATTCTTAACTTCTATTCGAAGCATAAGATCATAATGATCGTAGCAGTTATTACAATCATTTTGTTATTGCTCATAAAAAAGATATACCTCTTAAATTAGAATTAACCTTTACTACATCTAATTATTTAATATTTTTCTTACACTTCCATCCGAGTAGGTTACAATTTTCAAGCCCTTATAATCTTTAGGCACATCCTGGCCAAGTATATTTGTTCGTCTTATTATTGTCGGCATACCTTTAAAATTATCTACGGCAATTATTTTAAATGATTTATACTTGCCGTCAAAGTCATATTGTGTTAAGCGATAATAATTAATTTCTTTCACAACATTTTTGTCGGTAAAAGAATAACTACGGTAGCCATTGCTATTTCCTGATGCCGGTACTATCCCAATTTCTCGCCACGCCTGTGCATCGCTTGCGTTTTCAAGTTTGTAATAATTGGCGTTTCTTTCTGAAAGCGTTGCCCATGTCAATACATTGTCATTTTCCTTTATTTCTCCTGTAAACTCAACTAATTCAACCGGCAACGGGCAGGCAATGCTCGATGTTCCGTTAAAGTTTATTTGATAACCACTGTTGGTTGTAAAATTATCTATCAAAATTAAATAGGTTTGTCCTGCTGTTACATTAATAAAATTTACCCAGCCGTTGCCACCCGATCCCTCGGTATTGTCCGACTCCGAATTTGGGTGTGTTGAATTAATAGTTGTACTTATGCCGGTGTTACCATTATCAGCATTACCTGCAAAATTATTATTGTTTACCGCATACGAACACCGTACAGGCGTTGTTGTAGGCGGACATGGTGAGTTAGGCCCCCAAACGGCAAAGTCAAAATCGTTGTTGTTGGTGTTTGGATTAATGGTAAAACCAAATGTTCCACCTACCGTAATATTTACCGTTATCCACGATGAGTTATGTTCTCCGCTCAAACAACCGTCCGTACCTCCTGTTAGCTCACCATTTTGGCCACCTGGCCCTGCTCCATTTGGCACCGCATTGTAATTACTGCATACTAATGATGGCGGGCAGGTATTTTGCGAAAAAAAGGGATAACTGTATATAATGAGAAGGTATATAAAATAATGTTTCATTTTTCACCCTCCCTTCTTGCCGGTTTTAATGCTTCATAACTAAAAAATATAACATTATAGTTATGCGTTTGCATATAGCTTGCAAATTCCGGTTCTTCTACAAAAACAATAGATGAAAACTCAAATGTATCCAGCGAATCATTAAAAGTGGGGTAAGTTTTAAATAAATTCCGCATGGGATCTGTCGCATATTTTGCTTCAGGTAAATTCGTTACCTTATCTAGTTTAATTTTATAGTTAAAGGTTTGCGCTGGCAATGCTAACGAAAACATTGCCAACACACTTATGTATTGCCACATGGTTAAAGGTTTATAGTTAATACTTATTAGTACTTGTAATAAATAAGATATAAATCCTTAAATGAAAAGAAATCAATTTGGGGGATTTATACCTTTACGCCGGCTGGCGGGCCGCGTTCCCTGTTGCTATGAAAAGAATAAGATAATAGATTATTGCATTCCTTTAAAAAATAATCGTTTTTAAAAATAAATGCTGTGGTTAGGGCAAAGCAACATAACTCAAAGCCTACCTCAACTATCCGCGATTTTCTTTTTCGTTTGGTCTTGGATACCTTCCCGGTGTTAGATGCACTTATGTCTTTTTTAAATGTTGTTTGTAAAAGTTTGGTTTTGAATTGCTCTTTTGTTTGTGCCGAAAGTAAAGGGCCATGCGCTTTACCGGCGCAAAAACCCAGTAATAGCAAAAGTGTTGAGATCAACTTAATCAAACGCATAAACTAATATATAAATTTCATTTTTTAAAACCAAATCTGTTAGTTAAATACGTTTAATAAGACAAATACCTTTCTTTCGCAAAGTTTTTTTTTGCTATCATTATTGATTTCGATAACAAATTTTCTTCTCACTTTTTTATTTTAAATTCCGTATTTTTGACTCCCTGATGATAAAATTTTTCAGACATAGCATTTTATCCCGTATTTTTTGCATCCTTTTGGCAATGCATATGCTCAACGTTTGTGTTGATATGCCTGATGCTGGGCCTGACGATGTACCCGAAGATCTTACCATCAACGATCAGGAAAGTTTGGTGGAAATGGTTCTTGAGCAAGGTTTAGACATTGAAAATGCCATCGCCGAGCATGATGAAGCAGATGATACCAATACTCAGAACTTCGAAATGTGCAAAGATGTAAAATTTCAACCAAATCAAGCCGCTCTTTTAAATTTCAACATACCATTCAAATATATTTTTCTCAACACTCCTCATAAAATAGATTATTCTTATATGTATTATAAGGAAATCAATCCACCACCTCCAAGGGCATAGTACTTTTTTCCAGTCGTTTAATTTTAAAAGTTTAGTTAAATGTGGCATCAGCTGCGTTTGGCTTAGTTTATTTAATTCCATTTTTTATGAAAAGAACTTTATTGCTGTTTTCAGCATGTGTATTATTTGCTACCTCATGTTCTAATGACCAGGAGGCAAAAGAAGCAATTGATAAATTTCCTGTCGCTAACCCTGTAGTAATGGACACTATTTATACGAACGAATATGTAGCCGATATTCATTCTGTACAAAATGTTGAGATAAGGGCAAGAGTTAAAGGTTATATCGAGGCCATTCATGTTGATGAAGGAAAAGAAGTAAAAGCAGGACAATTATTGTTTAGTATTGGAAACAAGGAATACAAAGAAGCATTGGTAAGAGCAAAAGCTGCTTTAAAAAATGCTGTTGCCGAAGGAAAGTCTGCGGAAGTAGATTTGCAAAGTGCAAAAAGCCTTGTAGAAAAAAATGTAGTTTCTAAAACTCAATTAGAAGTGGCGCAGGCAAAACTGGATGCTGCTAATGCTAATATTGAAGCGGCTAAATCTGATGAAGCAACTGCTGCACTTAATCTTTCTTTAACTGAAATAAGAGCGCCTTTTGATGGAGTAATTAATCGTATTCCTAACAAAATCGGAAGCCTTGCTGATGATGGAACATTATTGACTTCAATTTCCGATAACAAAGATGTGTTCGCCTATTTTAATGTTTCAGAAAAGGAATATTTGCAGATCATATCGGTAGAAACAAAAAATGAAAAGAAAGATGTTGAGTTACTATTAGCTAACGGACAACTTCATAAAAAAATAGGTATGATTGAAACTGTCGAAGGTGAGTTTGATAAAACTACTGGAAATATTGCTTTCAGGGCAAGATTCTCAAACCCTGACGGTATTTTAAAACATGGTTCAAGTGGTAAAGTGCGATTGAGAAATGAGTTAAAGAATGCAATGATCATTCCGCAAAAATCAACCTTTGATATTCAGGAAAAAACCTATGTGTATGTGGTAGATAAAAATAACACAGTACAGATAAAAAGTGTAGTTCCTCAATTACGTTTAACTAATTTTTATGTTATCGCTTCAGGTTTAACTTCTGATGATAAAATTATTTACGAAGGTATTCAACGTGTAAAGGAAGGTGATAAAATAATTCCTGAACAGGTTTCGGCAAAACAACTACTTGGTCAATCAACTAAGTAAATGTAAAACTTATATAAAAAATTATGACCTCAAGATTCATACACAGGCCTTTTCTATCCATAGTAATATCTCTTATTATTACTTTATTGGGTGCATTGGCTCTCACAAAATTACCAATGACTCAATTTCCGAGCATTGCCCCACCCGAAGTAAACGTAACTGTTGAATACACAGGTGCAAATGCCGAAACAGTTACCAAAGCAGCCATTGTTCCGTTAGAACGTGCTATCAATGGTGTTCCGGGAATGAAATACATGTCTTCTGATGCCGGAAATGATGGTGTTGGTGTAGTACAGATCATTTTTGAAATTGGTACTGATCCCGATGTAGCAGCTGTAAACGTTCAAAACAGGGTTGCTGCTGTAATGGGAGAATTACCTTCTGAAGTAATTAAGAACGGCGTAAAGATCGCTAAAGAAGAAAACAGTATGTTGATGTACTTGAATATTTTCAGTACCGACACAGCATTGCAGGAAAAGTTTCTCTACAACTTCACCGATATTAATATTCTCGCCGAGTTAAAACGTATTCAGGGCGTTGGCTACGCTGATATTTTAGGAGCTAAAGAATACGCTATGCGTATTTGGTTAAAGCCTGATAAGATGCTTACTTATAATGTATCAACGAGCGAAGTGATCGAGGCTTTGCAGGCGCAAAATATTGAAGCCGCTCCTGGTAAAGTTGGTGAGAGTTCGGATAAAAAAGCACAGGCCCTGCAATATGTAATTAAGTACACGGGTAAATATAATACCAAAGAGCAGTACGAAAATATTCCTCTTCGTTCAACAGCAAAAGGAAATATATTGCGTATTAGGGATGTTGCCGATGTAGAATTCGGAACAACTTACTTTGATGTGGAAGCAAAACTAAATGGTAAACCCGCGGCTTCTATTATGCTAAAGCAATTGCCGGGCTCAAATGCCAGTCAGGTAATTGCCAATATAAAAACCCGCATGGCGCAGATCAAACAAACTACTTTTCTTTCAGGAATGGATTATGAAGTGAGTTATGATGTATCGCGTTTTTTGGATGCATCGGTTCACGAAGTAATTAAAACATTAATAGAAGCATTTTTATTAGTGGCATTGGTAGTATTTATTTTCTTGCAGGATTTTCGTTCAACTATTATTCCTGCTATTGCTGTTCCGGTTTCCTTAATTGGAACTTTATTTTTCATGCAGTTAATGGGTTTCTCTTTAAATCTGATTACACTCTTTGCTTTGGTATTAGCCATTGGTATTGTGGTCGATAATGCCATCGTTGTGGTTGAAGCGGTCCATGCTAAAATGGAAAAATCACACATGGGTCCAATGAAAGCAACTGAGCAAGCCATGAGAGAGATCAGCGGAGCAATTATTGCCATTACATTAGTAATGTCTGCGGTATTTGTGCCGGTAGCTTTTATGTCTGGTCCTTCAGGTATTTTCTATCGCCAGTTCTCTTTAACAATGGCGGTATCAATTGTTCTGTCCGGTGTTATTGCATTAACCTTAACACCTGCATTATGTGCTATGTTATTAAAAAATCCTCATGGCAAACCAAAGAAAACAAATTGGATAAATAAATTCTTTAATGGTTTTAATAAATGGTATGATGGTTTATCGTCCAAGTATCAAAGACTCTTAAATGCGATAGCTAACCGTAGACTTATTACTTATTCGGCTATCATTGCTTTCTGTTTTGGTATTGGCATTTTTGGTAAGATCCTACCATCTGGTTTTATTCCTAATGAAGATCAGGGAACTTTTTATGCAAGTATTACTACACCTGCAGGTTCAACGTTGGAAAGAACAAAAGCAGTGGTTGATGAAATACAAAAAGTATGTGAAGGTATCGAATCTATCGAGTCAGTTTCTTCATTGGCAGGTACAAACGTGTTATCGGATGGTACAGGTGCAACTTATGGAACATGTCTGATCAATTTAAAGAATTGGGAAAAACGTAAGGAATCAGTTAATGAAGTCATTGAAATATTAGCTGAAAAAACAAAGTACATTAAAGATGCTCAGATTGAATTCTTTCCACCTCCTGCGGTGCCGGGTTATGGTAATGCAAGTGGTTTTGAATTAAGGTTACTGGATAAAACAGGAAGTGGCGATTTTAAAAAGATGGAATCTGTAACACAGCAATTCATGAAAGACTTAACAAGTCGTGCTGAAATAAAAAATGCCTTTACAATTTTCGACGCAAGCTTTCCGCAATACATGCTACATATTGATAACGATAAGGCCGCTCAAAAAGGGGTAACCATTGGTAACGCAATGGGTTCTTTGCAAACTTTACTCGGTAGCGAATACGCTACAAACTTTATTCGCTTCGGGCAAATGTATAAAGTAATGGTACAGGCATTACCAGAGTACAGGGCAAAGCCGGACGATATTTTAAAACTCACTGTAAAGAATGATCAGGATGAGATGGTTCCACTTGCTGCTTTTATGGATATTGAAAGGGTGTATGGTGTTGAACAGATAACACGTTATAACATGTACACCTCTGCCGAATTAAATGGTGAAGCAAATGAAGGTTTTAGTAGTGGTAGTGCAATCAAAGCCATTCAGGAAACAGCTACGCAAAAATTACCCAAGGGTTATGATATTGATTGGGCAGGTATTACACGCGATGAAGTATTAGCGGGTAACGAATCTATTTATATTTTCCTTATCTGTTTAATGTTCGTGTATTTACTATTGGTGGCTCAATACGAGAGTTTCTTATTGCCATTGCCTGTTATTCTTTCATTGCCAACTGGAATTTTCGGGGCATTCCTATTGTTGATGTTAATGGGTTTGGAGAATAATATTTATGCGCAGGTGGCAATGGTAATGCTTATTGGCTTATTAGGTAAAAATGCAATCCTGATTGTTGAGTTCGCAACTTTAAAACATAAAGAAGGATTATCACCGCTGCAGGCAGCTATTGAAGGTGCAACCGTAAGGTTACGTCCTATCTTAATGACATCCTTTGCCTTTATTGCAGGCTTAATTCCTTTAATGTTTGCAACAGGTGCGGGCGCAGTTGGCAATAAAACAATTGGGACAGCTGCGGCAGGTGGAATGTTATTCGGTACAATTTTCGGGGTCATCATCATTCCCGGTTTGTATGTCATATTCGCCACCTCTGCAGATAAACTTAGAAAAAAGAGAAAGAAAGAAGAAACACCTTTAACTGAAGAAATTTAATTTATGAAACTACGTAATTGTATATATGTTATTTTGGCTTTGGCGGTATTCTCATGTAAGGGGCCAAAGAATTTGGATAAGAAAGATCTGAAACCAATGCCGGAATCTTATGTTTCATCAAAAGATTCTGCCAATTCAGCAACTGTAAATTGGAAACAATATTTTTCTGATGCAGATCTTGTTGCCTTAATTGACGAAGCAGTAAAAAATAATCCGGACATGTTAATGGCCATGCAACGCATTGATGGTGCTCGTTCGGGTATTCTCTTAAATCGCGGCGCTTTATTTCCAACCTTAAATGCCAACGCTTCTTTTTGGCAAAGAAAATTTGGGTATTATACAATGGATGATGCAGGTAACCGTACAACGGAAATAGAACCTGGAAAAATTATACCAACCAACCTGCCTGATTATTTTATTGGATTGCAAACTACCTGGGAAATTGATGTTTGGGGCAAGTTGCGCAATAAAAAGAAAGCTGCTTTAGCAAGATACTTTTCTACTGTTGAAGGAAAAAATATAGTACTTACAAATTTAGTGGCTGATGTGGCTAATAATTATTATGAATTGCTCGCACTCGATAACGAACTTGAAATAACAAAAGAAACAATAACGCTTCAGGAAAATGCACTCGAAATGGTAAAGGTGCAAAAAAACGCCGGAACTACTACCGAACTTGGTGTAAAAGAATTTGAGGCGCAGCTATATTATTCGTATGCTTTGGAGTATGAGATCATTCAACAAACTACAGAAACAGAAGCGCGTATTAATTATTTATTGGGCCGTTATCCTCAAACAATAACGCGTGATAAATCAAAACTAAATACTGAGCTTTCAATAAAAGTAAATACCGGTATTCCATCTCATCTGCTTAATAACCGTCCCGATATCCGCCAGGCTGAGTTTGAAATGATCGCTGCTAAAGCAGATGTAAAAGCGGCCAAAGCAGCTTTCTATCCTTCGCTTAGTATAAACGGTTCTTTAGGTTTTCAAGGTTATAAAGCAGCCCTTCTTTTCTCTAATCCTCAGTCTATGGCATATTCTGTACTTGGTAGTTTAGTTGCTCCTCTTATTAATCGTAGTGCCATTAAAGCACAATTCCAATCCGCTAACGCTGCTCAATTGGAATCATTTTATAATTATCAAAAAAGTATTTTAAACGGGTATGTAGAAGTGTATAATCAAATGGCCATGATCAAAAATCTGGAAAAGATCATAGAGTTTAAAACAAAAGAAGTGAATTCGCGTAATGACGCTACAATTATTTCCTCCGAATTATTTAAATCAGGTAAAGCTACTTATGTGGAAGTATTGATGAGTTCTCAAAAGAACGCACTCGAATCGCAACTGCAATTAATAAATTCAAAAAAACGCAGGTTCAATGCCTCGGTAGATATTTACAAAGCCCTGGGCGGTGGGTGGAGATAATTATTAATAATTGAACTTTAAAAATTATTAATTATAATTTATTTAGCGTTAAACCTTCCCATGCTGTCATAGTCTAAATATTAAATTTCGGGTAATGAAAAAACACCTCTGCTTTTTAGTATTTACACTTTCTTATTTCTTTTCCTTTTCGCAATTATTGCCCCCTATTGGTTTAAGCGCAATGCCGGCCAATAGCGCACCCTTATGTGCAGAACCTTTTTATTTAGGCAGCTTCTATACATCCGGCTATCAGCAGGGCGACACTGTTCCCGATTTTAAGCTGTATAACCTCAGTGGCGATTCAATCATACTCTCACAACAACTTTCAGCCGGCAAGCCTGTATTATTAATTGCAGGTAGTTTAACCTGCCCCGTTTTTAGGGCTAAAGTTACTACCATTAACCAGGTTATGGCCACCTACAGCGCTAACATAAAAGTTTTTGTAATTTATACCATCGAAGCTCACCCTACCGATACCTCAGTTTATTTTGGTTACGTAAATGTTACTTCCCAAAATATAACGGCCGGCATCTTGTTTCCTCAGCCACAAACCTATGGGCAGCGAAAGCAAATGCTTGATACAATGAGCAGCTTCGTAAATTTAAATACACCCGTGTTTATTGACGGGCCTTGTAATAACTGGTGGCATAATTTTGGGCCGGCACCAAACAACTCCTATTTAATAAGTACAAATGGCGTGGTTCTTAATAAACACGCCTGGTTTGATAAAGACCCCGACGATATTTTTTGCCAGCTGGATAGTATTTTAAATGTAAATAGCGGTTTATGCATTCCGCCACCGGCCATTCCCGGCAATTTTACCGTAACAGCACTTAGCACAAGCGTTAACGGCAATCCTCAACAACTGCTATACAATTATTTTGATGTGATAAATACGTCCTCAGTTGTAACAACGGTAAAAATAAAAAAAACTCAAAAAGTTTTGCCCGCCGCATGGCAAACTGCTTTTTGTGCCGATGTGTGCTACGGCACTGCCGACGATAGTATACAGGTAAGTTTAAACCCTTTTGATACCCTGCATTGTAGTTTTGATTTTTTTACCGACGCTATTGCAGATAGTGGCCGTGTAAAAGTTGGTTTTAAAAATATCAACAAGCCAAACAATTCTTTTTCACTGTGGTTTAAAGCCAATACATTGCCTCTCGATGTGGGTATAATGGATCATGCAATGGCAACACCCCCCTTTAATGTATATCCAAATCCCGCAACCAATAAAATTTTAATTAGCACGGCTGAAAAAAATTATACTCTAAAAGTTTACGACGCCATCGGAAAAGAAAAAGAAAGTATGCTCCACAACAATTACATAGATACACAACTCTGGCCAAACGGCGTGTATTTAATCGTATTTAATTCACCGGCTGCTACCTTTTCAAAACGCATCATCATAAGCAGGTAAGCCGTTTACATGCCACAACTGTAGTCAGCATTCATATCAGCAAAACACACCAATTCAAAGCTTATTACAAAACCCAATTTACCTCCGTTTATAATTCAACTTAAACAAAAAGGAATGGCTAAATTTTTTAGCCATTCACATTTTATCCCGTAATTTTTAACGACTGTATTAACTCACCGGCCATTTTTAAATGATAGGTCATTACAAACGGACTTCCCGGAAAATTGCCCGATGCTTCCGCTCTTAAAACAGCGTCTTCGCCTTTTTGCTCAAAGCTCACCGGCTTCATCGTGGCTTTGTAACGTTCGTTCGCGTCGGCAATCCAGGCTTCTATTTCTTTTCTTCCATTGTGCGTTTTGCCTTCGTCAAATACTACGGCTGTCTCCGCAAAACAATTTGCGTAAGCAACACTATCAAAACTGTTTTGCGCTTTTTCTAAATCTGCTATTACTTTTGGTAAATTCATGGTTTTTATTTTTTATGGATTATTAAATTGTTGGTATAGTACCGCCGTCAATTACAAATTCTGTCCCCGTTAAATAATTGGCTCTTGGCGAAACCAAAAAGCCAATCAGCTCGGCTACTTCTTCAGGCTCGGCCGGTCTTCCAAAGGGAATGCCGCCCAAAGCAGTCATAACACTTTGCCTCGCCTCTTCAATAGTAGAGTTCGAACTCTTTGAAATTAGCTCCAAAAAATTCTTGGTATTTTCAGTGTTTATCCATCCCGGTGAAACCGTGAGCACACGCAGGCCTTTTGGCGATACTTCTTTTGACAGACCTTTGCTGTAATTGATCAATCCGGCTTTAGCAGCTGCATACGGCAGCGTGGCATCATATAATGGATGCCGCCCTTGTATCGAAGCAATGTGAATGATCACCCCGCTTTTTTGTTCAAGCATTCGGGGTAAAAATCCACGGTCTAAGCGCACCGGTGCCAGTAAATTGGTTTGTATGGTTTTCTCCCAATCGCTATCGCTTAAAACGGCAAAACCACCACCGGGTGTTTCCGAAGCGCCAAGATTGTTTACAAGAATGTCAAGCTTTTTGTACTTTGCCAAAACTTCATCTACTACTTTTTGCGTTCCGGCTTCGGTACTTAAATCTGCCGCAATAAAATGCAATTGTTTGTTTTGATTTTCTGCTACGTTCCTGGCGCTAACAATAACAGTTGCACCGGCTTGCAACAATCTTTCTGCAATAGCTCTGCCTGCTCCTTTTGTGCCCCCTGTTACAAGCGCCACCTTTTCATTTAACTCATTGTTGTAATTCATATTTTTTCTTTTAAAATTAATACAGCAAATTTCCGACCTATGAGTGGCTAAAACAATTACGGATCATCGAATGGCATAGCGATAATTTTATCCCTATTGTTTATTCAGCTACCTTAGGTTAATTTTGTAGCATGCGCGAAAGAAAGATCCCTCTCAACCTAAATTGTGGCCTCGACCTCATAGGCGAGGTATTATATGGTAAATGGAAGATCCGCTTAATTTGGTTCATCGAACAGGGGTATAAACGCCCAAGCGAATTGCAAAGAAAAATTCCTGATGCTTCACGCAGAGTATTGAATGTGCAGTTAAACGAACTCGAAGCACACAACTTAATTGAAAAAAAGATTTTTGCAGTGGTGCCTCCAAAAGTTGAATATTCTCTAACGCCCTTTGGCAAAACAATCATTCCCATCATCGGGGCTCTTGGCAAATGGGGCGATGATAACGAAACTAAATTACGCCAGCTTATTTTAAATACCCATGTAAAAGCACCGCAAAAAAATTAAGGTAGAATGAGGCAATAGTGCAATTACACTTGGTTTTTTTGTAAGCCATTTCGCGTGAATAAAAACAACACTTCATTCATTAAAACGCGCATGTTAAAGTTACCCCAATTAAAAATCAAATTTTAAAATTATTCATCTTGAAATAACAAATCGTCTACAGTTTCTCAAATTTGAGTTCAGGTTTATAAGATTAATAGTATAAATACCATTTTTAAGATCGTTAATTTGTAAAACCGAACTAATATTATCTTGTAAGATCTCTTCTTTTACAATTTGTCCTAAACAATTTACAATTTCAATTTTTGAATATAAATTTTTGTCGAATTTAATATTTAAGTAATCATTTGCAGGATTAGGAAAAACTTCAAAACTTTCACTTTTACCTGTATTTTCTATCAATGAAGTAGAAGTGCAGTTGACATTTGCGAAATTTATAGCTGAGCATGGTGTTAATTGATATTGTACGTTAAATGGGTTATTAATTACCGCAAGAGGTTCCTGATAAATGTATAATAAATTACAGTTACCGGGAAGCAAGTTTATAACACTATTATTTTTTGCCCAAACCGTAATATAGGCAGGACAATAGCTGCAATTCGGTTTTATAGTAAGCGTGCAATTTGCATTTACCATTGTATAACAACCGTTGCCAATAGTATCATTTAAAATAGTATTTGGGCCACATAAATAATCAGCGCTCATAAAACTGAAAGCTGTAGGTGTATTAACCGAATTAGGATAATATATTTGATTTGGAGACGCAGTAAAAGTACACTGCGCAAAAAAATCTACTGACAATACAATTAATAAAGCTACCAAAAGTCTATTCATAACGATTAAAGTTAAATAATTATTCGAAAATCACCTAATTAAACTAACATTGCCTTTATCAATTTTTACCTCTTTAAGTCTATTTGTATATTTAATTATATAATAATAGATCCCACTTTCACATACTTCACCACTGGTTGTATGACCATCCCAATTAATCGTATTAATCTTAGAATTATCTTTCAAAAGATCCTCATTGATACTATATATCAATGTACCCCATCTGTTATAAACGTAAACAGAATTCAGCGTGACTCCCACTGGCATTTTAAAACGCCATACGTCATTGATTTTGTCGCTATTTGGTGTAAAAATATTTGGCACAATCAGTTCTTTAAAACACGTGTCGCTTACTTCAATTTTTAATGTGTCCGTATCATTGAACGGACAAAATGATCCTGAACCGTTATTATTAACCGATACATTAATATTATAAAATCCGGCAGAAACAACTGTATTGCTCATTTTTGCCTGCGTAGAAATATTGGTGTAACTTGTTAACGAAAGATCACTTTGCCAGTTATAACTCGTTCCCACTGTTGGAATATTCACCACTAATAAATTAGCAGTATCACTTGGACATAAGGATAATGTTGTACTTTGTATTTGCACAGAACCGTTAAATTTTGGTTTTACCTGAACGAATACAGTATCTTTTGTGATGATGCCACAGACATCTTGGTTAACAACGTAACTTTGAGAAGTTATTGGTTTAACATACAATCCACCGCCGGTAGCAATTTGTGTAGAGTTATTAAACCAAGCACATTCTAAACCAACTTCAGGAGGTCTGCCAATAAAAACACTATCTCCAAAACACAAAACTGTATCTCTCCCCGCAAATGCTTTTAAATCTGCTTCAATAACAGAAACATCATCTACAAAATAATAAGAGTAAGGATCAAATAAAACAGTTCCAACGCTGAGTGTGTTTGTCCCTGCAATACTATTAAAATTCCCAATAGTTATTTTAGTCTCATTACCTTGTGCAGAATATAATCCCTGCACCTTTGTCCAGTTAAGAGTATCACTTAAAAAACTTGAATTAGGACTGACTATGCTTGGTGGCGTAACGGTAGCCTGGCAAGGTGGGCAACTGATTGATCCGTCGTCAATATAAGCCCCCATTCTATCGATTGCATATCTTGAGTTATTAGTGAGATTAGTATAAAAGGTAACACAATAACTTTTTTTATCCAATTTTTTTTTGAAGTTACCCTGCAAATAATCACGGCCTTCCGACGGAACATTTGGCCGGAATGCCATTATATTATGATAATTTGATCCTGTTCGCGGTTGCTGGTAATTTCTACCATAAAAATTTCCAGGCACACCTAAAACAAAAGCGGCGGCGGTGCTTGAATAGCAAGAGGTCATTACATCGGGTTCGCATCCGCCACCATTACTCAGGGTATCCCAATTAATTGCATTCACTTTAAATACAAATACCGGACAAGAATCTACTTGCTCGAAACTTGGATTTAATACATAATTAACCTGTGAGGAAATTTTACCCGAAAAAAAACAAAAGGCGGCTAATAAAAATATTAGCGCCTTCTGTTTCACTTTGTTTATTAATTTATTATTTACTAATAATGATTTTATGTTGGTCATAAGTACCATCCGCTAATTTAACTTTAACGGTATAAGTTCCATTCAGAAGATTTTGTGTCAAGAATATTTCTTTATTTATAACAGATTTGTCTTCTTTAATTAAAAGCTTACCATTCATATCAAAGATACAAATTTCAACGCTTTCTTTATCTTTTGCACCATTAATTCGTATGGTATAATTACCGTTGTTTGGATTAGGATAAAGCTGTGTTTTTAATTGAACTTGAATATTACTTAACACTTTGTTTGATTTACGACTGGCCACGTTCTGACAATCGTCATAAAATACTTTATAGGTTTTATAAAGAATATTATATAAAGAGCGTGCCTGATGAACAATATTGCCACCATTGTACGGACAAGATTTTGCAATACTTTCTAAAGCAAGGCTATCCGATGAACTAAACGTACTATCCTTAACGTTTAAACAAACTAAATAAAAGTTCTTATAGTTTGTCTCGGCTAAATTTGTAGGATTAAAATTAATTAAAAGAGAATTTGCAATTGTAAAATCTCCAGTTGCAATCGATTCTTCAATGTCAAAAAGCTGCTTAACTGAAGTATTTTGTATTGAATTATAAAAAGTATTCAATGACGCGGAATTATCCATTAGTGAAGTATTCGCTTTCAATGTTCTAAATACTGTATTCTTATTAATAAAACTACCCTCGTTAGATAATTCATTAAAGATTGTGCTGTCAGTTGTACTTTGTTGTAGTAATGCAATTATATGTTCATTCGTGCTATCACTCATCATACGTCCACTTTCTCCACCACCACCGCCGGAAATTCTGCAACTAGGAGATACATTGCTCGAACTTAAAAGAGTAAGTGTGCCGCTCACAGGAGTGTGATAGTAATTGTCCCCTGGAATTGTTCCTCCAAAGTTATTGCCACTTCCATCCGGATCAAGTGTTGATGAACTATATCTGACATATAATTTGCCATTTTGAGCACTACTACCTCCAGTTGTAAGAGTTTTGTAATTTGGTACAGACCAAGTGTTCAGCCAAACATTATTTGTAGGTCTCGTAGAAGTTCCCATAACAAACGTACTCAATGTACTGGTTAATTTGGCGCTGTTATCAAGCACTAATCCATACGTTTGATTGCTCATGGTATTATCCTCTAAATAAGTTATAGTTTGAATACCGTTAAATTCTAAACCTCTCGCGGTATAAGCTGTCGTATTACATCTTACTGCCATCAAAGCATTTGCCGATGTACTTATCGCTTTCACTCCTGTACTATAAGAAGTAGCACCACTAATATTATTTTGGTTGATATCACTGTTAGATAATAATTGTGAAGCATTAATACCAACTTGTGTTGGTGTACCATAAGTACTTGGCTCATTTACCATTGTAATTGTGTTTGTTCTGAAACTTACACCACTAAATCCAATATTAGCAGCAGCTGCACCGTTATGAACATTTAAAAATTTGTTGTTATAAATAACGCTCGACGAGGTGCCATTTGAAATGATAGTGGTGGGTGCAGAAGAAAACGGATCTGAAATGCTTACACCTACGTTTATAAATTCTGCGCTTGTTGGAGTACCCGGATGCCTATCAACAAGATTATCCATTACAGAAATATTGCCAACAAGTCTGCCAGACCCAGACTGTACCCCAACAGAATAATTTCCATTGTCAAGGCCAATCAACATAGGATTTTTAATATTATAGAATTTATTATTTTGCATAAAAAGGTTATAATAACGGTTTGTAGTGACATTAAAGCCTCTATCTCCAATTGCATTAAGTACAGTAAATAAGTTGTAATTATTGGCATAGCTATATACTTCAGCATATTTAATTTCTGTATTTATATAACCGGTAATATCCGCGCATGAAACCTTCTCATAAAATTTATTATTTAATGCAGTATTTGTGGATACACTTTGGATCAATATTTGATTATTATTAGCTGTAGCTAGAGTTGTACCTGTTGTTACGCTTGTTGCAACAATCGACTTTCCGCCGGACGATGAACTTTTTCCGTATCGTTGGCCAGTCTGAAATACATTATTGGTTAGTTTAAAATTACTATTTGAAGCTGTAATGTCTTGACGCAAATTATCAAAGCAATTAAAATCATTAGCATTTGTGGCATCGCCAATTATTATATTATACCAAACATTGCCATTATTATTCGTGTAACCAACATTATTTAAAACAATACCATTATCAGGAAAAGCTGCAACAGATTTCAAAGCAACCGGTGTATAAGTTGAACTGATATAAGGTGTTTGCAAAGCAGAAGTGTTTCCACTGGCACTGAGTTTTATGGTATTAGTGTTTTGATAACTTAAACTTGTATAAGTTAAGGTCCTACTTGTAAACAAATTATTTTTTATAATAAATGGATACGATGTTTGATCAGTCTTATAATCATTTATTCGAATTCCAATTTGATTGCGGTTGAATGTGGCATTATCTATATTTAAAATATTAGAATTTGTGTAAGATGTGGTGGCTAAAAGATCAACTGCAACATAAGCATCTTCAATAAAACTTGTTCTTGTACCTGAATTTATAATAAGTTTACCCCCTTGTTGAACTGTAATACCCTTCCACATCTGATCACAAGCATACAAATGGCATCCAGAAAGCGTAAGTGTTGAATTTGGTAAGACTGTTATTGAAACCCCCGGAGCAATTTTTAGATCTGAATTACTAAATATTACATTTCCACTGATATAAAGGTGATCAGGAATGCAATATACTGTATTAGATGCAGGGCTAAAACTTATTGTATAACTTAAGCTTGAACTACAATTTTGAACACAGTTGCAAGCGAGAGGTGTGGCACTGAATGCAAATTCGTTTAAAGAAGTAACGCTGCAGGCGCCATTAACTGCCATTACAGAGTATGAACCTGAAACTGTAGGAGTAAAAATATAAGGATTACCTGTAAATGTAGTTGCCGGCCACACATAATACGGGGCTCCACCAACTGGATTTGATGTTAATGTTAAACTCTGGCCGCCGCACAGGAACGTTGAGGTACCGGAAACTGTCGGAGTAGCAGGCACAGAAAAAACCTGTATAGCCGCGGTAGCACTTTGATTGCATAATAAATTGGTTGTATTTGTAAAGGCAATCGTGTACGATCCTGGAGGCTGGCTAAATAAAGTTCCTGACGAAACTCCATTTACGCTAAATGTACCTCCGGGATATGGGCTTGCATATGTTGTAAGATTTAACGTTGAAGTAGTACATAATGGGCCAAAAGAACTTAAGGTTGCATATCCATCCGAAACCGCAACTTGAATAGTTTTAGTTCCAATACACCCTAAACTGCTTGTTGATATAACAGTATAAACAGGGCTTGAAATACTTGTTGATGTAACCGCCAAACTGTAAGAAGCTGTATTACTAGGTAACCATGTATAGGTTGATGGTGAAGAAGGTGTTGCAATTAATGTAGAGGGGCCTCCACCTGTTGTACCACAAACAACACTTGGAGTTGCCGTAACTGTGAAATTATTTGGTGGATAAACGCCTTGGGTCACGATACAATTATTTGTACAACCCTGTGCACTCGTTCCAATTACTGTGTAAGTTGTATTTACTGATTGCGAAACTACTGGGTTTTGTGCAACGATATTTCCCGGAAACCAGGTATAACTTGTTGCACCACTTGAATTTAAAGTTGTTGTCACATTTGGACAAACAGACGCTGATGTTAAACTACAAACTACAGTTGGTAAAGAATAAATAAAAACAGAAACCGTTTTTGATCCAATGCAACCAAATGAATTTGTTCCATAAACTGTATAGGTAGTATTAACTGTAGGAGTAACTGGATTATTACTATTAATTACATTTCCGGGCTGCCATGTATAAGAAGTTGCTCCGGAAGCTACCAAATTAATACTGTTATTTAAGCAAATAGAATTTGTTGAACTTGGCGAAACAGTCATGGTTGAAGGATTGTTTACCGTTACAGTAACGGTATTAGTTCTTACACAACTATTTACTGTAGTTCCGGTTAAAGTGTAAGTTGTAGTTACTGTAGGCGAAACAACAACTGGGTTACCTGATAAAGTTCCCGGTTGCCAGCTGAATCCTGAGCCATTTGATGCCGTTAGAGTAGAACTAAAACCTGTACAAATGCTTGCGGGAGATGCTGTGGCTGTAACATTGCTTGAATATGTATATATTGTAATTGTTTTTGTTTGAATACAACCGCCTGCACCCGTTCCAGAAACCGTATAAGTTGTAGTGACACTGGGTGTAAAAATCACTGCATTTCCAACTTGATTACCGGGATTATATGTGTAAGATCCAGTTCCTCCAGTTAAACTTCCTGATATTGAAACAGTACCGCTGGGACAAACCGTCGAAGCACTGGAAGATAAATTTAATGGATTTAAAGTAACTGAAGTTATTGTTAATGGGCTATTAGCTTGGCATGAAAGTCCATTCGAATCATAACCAACTGCCTGCACATTATAATTAGATGTAGTAGTAACCGTTGCTACAGGGTTAGATATTGAAGGGTTACTTAAATTTGGTCCCGTCCAATTATAACCAACGGAAGATAAATTTCCGCTTCCGCATGAAAAACTAGCAGTTAAATTTACGTTTCCGCAAACATTTACAGTTGAAGTACTAGCGCTTGCAAGTACGTCAAATGGACGTACACTTACCTCATCAATTAACATATAGTATTCAGCCGTGTTTGCCGGCATTGGCAAATACTGGTTGCATGTAGTTGTTGGTGCAGAAGTTAAAGTTATTGATGATCCGTTAGGGCGACCAATAGTTAAGTATTGAGCACCGCTTACACTTGGCACATAACAAAAAACAACTTGCGACCAACCTCCGGTATTATTTAATAATGTAGTGTTTGAATTTACAGCAACTGGCGAAGGACTTGTAATTGGTCCGGTACCTGGAGAAGTTAACTGACCTGGCGTGAGCCAAATTCCTATCGAGTTTAAATATCCATTGCTAAAAGTGCCTCTACTAATATAAAATGATATTATATAACTTTTACCTGCCTGTAAAGTGTTTGTCAATTTTGTTTGTATATACTCAGTGTAATGCTGGCTATTGCTATAATTGGTTTCTACAATACTAGATGAATAATAATTGTTAGTGGAGCAAGCTCCACTGTAAGGTGATAATGCACCGGGGTAACCACACGTTGTATTTACAGGTGTATTTGCAGGCGACAATGTACACATTAAGTCAGACGTGCCATTGCTCGCATCACCCCAATTGTATGCATTTGTAATAGTGCCATAACTTATCGGTACACCCGATGTTTGTTCGAAACTTCCGTTGCAAACTAACTCACAGGTATTTGTTACCGGGCAAGGACCACCTGCAGGGCAACCCCATACAACAGATCGCTGGCCATTATTAATATTTACTTGACAAGCCACATAATTTGAATTATTAACAATTTTATTGATCTCGGCTAAATATTCAGTTCCTTGCATAAAACCGCTATAGTTAATAATAATCGTATCGCCAGAAACTGTTGGAGTTACACTGATCGAACTTGAAGGCAGACTTCCGCAATTATTAGAATACAGATTTAAAGCGATATTTCCAGAGTGAGTAGAAAGTCTTTTTATACATGCTTTAATTGTATGAGTAGTATTGTTAGCCGTAAATTTAAAAAACCTGTTTTGAACATTGAAAGAATCTAATGTGGTAAAGGCGCCATTCAAACCATCCAAAAGAACAGGACTAGCGCAAGTTTGAGCGTTTGAGAACGCAACAACAAATAGCATTGCAAATGCAATAAAAAGTTTTTTCATAAAATAGATTTTTAATTTATATACAAGGAGGCTTAACGAAAGTAAGAAAGAATTTTGAACATCCAAGATAATGCAGATAAAAACTATTTAATTAATTCATTATGTTTTTATAATCTTAAAGTAAAGCCAATATAAAATCGATTCCAAATAATTAGTTTTTTGAAATCAGTTAATATTTAAAGTAAGAATGTCCAATAATATGAAATCTGAGATTACCTGTCAATAGGTAATTTTACCTATTTTTTGTCCGATTCTTTAAAAGTTCTTTCTTTCAACGATTGTTGTAGTTTCTGTTTATCGTAAAGAATTCTTGTGCCAATTCTATACGATTCAATTAAACCTCTCTTTGTCCAAAAGTTTAAGGTCGGCAGACTAATTTTCAAATAATTTGCAGCTTCAACCCTTGTTAGCAATTCGGGTTCTCTTAAAAAATTTAGGTTGTCAAGTTTCTCATTTAATTTTTTTTCTAGCGCAGACCCAATTAGGCTTATAAAATTCTCTACTGTTAAACCTTGAAGAATGATCGTTTTTTCCATAAGTAAGAGTAAACAAATTTACTCATGTTAATTATATATTTAAAAGTTTTTCAGTATATTAAAAACAATTCAATTTAACCCGAACCTATTTAATAAAAGTATTTTTTAGATGCTTACAAATAAAGGTTCTTTAATTTCTTTACCATCAGGCGCAAGCACTGAAAATAGTTTTGGGGAGTTAAGAATAAATCCCTCATATTTACAATACTTCATTATTAAAATAGAAACTAAAAAATGGAGTTTATATGTAATATATTTTAATTCTTGGTTATGTTTAAACTCTTCTTCATTTTCAAAAGGTAATCTACCATGCAAAAAATCATTTCTCAGTAAAAGAGCATCTTCATCTGCGGAGCTCAATTTCATACCGCACATTTCAAACGCCATTTTAAAGCTATCCTTATTTGTTACCTGATTCAATTGCTTCAATTTTTTAATTACAACATCTTTATTATTAAAATTTTCGTTTTCCATCTTAGAAACTGCTTCTGTTAAAGTTTTAATAGCGGTTTCAGCATACTTTTTATTTTTAAAAGGGTTTATTTTTTCCGAATATTCTTCGTTAACAATATTTTTTATGGTTTCAAGAGCAACTGAATAAGTCGAGGCGCGAATTTCCAAGGGGTAAGTATTTCCTTCACAGATAATTCTTAACGTCCTTAAAAATCTTTTATCAATAAATGCTTTAGTACATATATTACTTAAAATTTTTAAGCTAACGTGACCAGTAACTACGTTAGATTTCATAGATAACAACATAGGAGAAACGACTTCCATATTCGATGAAATACTATCATCTTCACTTGAGAATTTAAATCCGGTAATTTTTTTAAATGTATTATCTTCTGACTGTAGAACATATTTTTGATCTCTTGGAACATACCCCGTTAGAAAACCAATGCTATATAATATTGCTGCTGTAGCCTTTTCAAATGAACTATAAAATACCGGAACCATCGCATCAATAAATAAATAGTGTCTATCATCCTGACTATAATCGAAAACATTAAATTTTTCCTCCCCACATTTAATTTCCATTAAGCCCGAAACTTGCAGATTATTATTTACTGCAAGAGCTTCGCTTTCAATAAAGGATTTAGGGCTTTTCAGTATATTATCTTCTTTTTCTAAAATCAGCCGAAAAAAGTTTTTAGTTTTTTCAATTAGAGAACACTCTAATTCTGAAATGTCTCCTTTAGCAGTAATCGGATCTCCTAAGTTAGCCGAAATTGATTTAATTCCAAAAGGTATCTCAATACATTGGTCATTACTAACTAACTTAAACTCTTTAATAAGTCCATAAGAGTTGTTATTAAAAGACATATTACCTTTTACAAAATTAATTTTTGTAGCATAATTAAAGAATTTACCGTTCTTCACCAATGAAAATTCTGCACCATCAATTTGAGGATATTGAGAAACACATTTGAATTTTTTTTCTGAATTAATTTCTTTTAAATAATTAAAAGTTTCATCCAGATATTTTCGCTTTGCTTTAGCTATTGCTTTAGCTATTGCTTTTTCTATAAAATCATTAACGCCCATGCAATTATATTTATTTTTTAGCCTATTGTATTTTCGTCTTAGTTTTGTTTTAGTTTTTTCTGATATTCAGCGTAAAATATATCTTTAGTTTTTCCCCATAAATATTCCATTGTATCGTTTATTAGATTAGGAACGTGTATTGCAGCATTATATTCGTTTTCATCTGATGTTAATCTGCGAAGCGATTCTCTTGTAAGTTCTCGTCGGATTGTGTTTGGGGGATGTGTACTGAATATTTTTGAAATATCTTCATTTCCATCTTTAAGAATTTTAAATGCTTTCAGTGCAATTTCCTGAACTATAAAAAATGTTTCAATTCCCAGATAACAAAAATCCGCTTTGAAACCTTTAAATGCCATTGCTTGCATCGCTAAGTGCATTCCTATTTGATCAGCTTCTAATTCTTTTTCCCAGTTTTTATTAATTGCGTTTCCATCCTCTTGCGTAAAATAACCTACTTTAATTCTCTTTGTGTTATGTCCGGCGATGATGTGTCCTAATTCATGTCCCACTAAAAATAATTCCGCACTTATCATCAGATAAGTACAAAACCAATATTTAGTGTCTGCTTCCATTAAATATTGTTTTGATTTTCTAGGCGAACCTTCGATAACATATGAACATAAAAAATCTTTGAAGCGTTCCAGTATTTTTGGATCTTTTTCAATTTTATTAATAATATCAATTTTATTTGCACTAAAACTAGTTATGCCGTCGGATTTATCAGTAATTTCTAAGCACTGTGAGAATATTTTAGTGAATAAGTGAATAAATGACATTATATCTTCTTCAACAATTATAACCGATTCTCCAGTTTCAAGAGTAAGAGTACACGCGTTTACGCTATTAGTAGAAACTGTGCAAATCTCTGGCCGAATATCTAATCTATATCCTCCTATCTCGGATGCTTTTAGCAACTCTTCGAGCAAATAATTGACACTTGAAAAGGAATGGAGTTCTTGATATTTTGTCGGTAGTTTTAAAATTAGCTCTTTATTGTATATTTTGCTTTTCTCTAACTCTCTTTCGTATTGGCTGTCAGACAAATCATTAGAATTTCCTGCTAAATGAAGTAAACTGGCATATGTGCTTTCCTTAATACGCTTTTCCCGGCTTTCAAAGAATTTTTTTAATTCGGACTCATGATTTAAATTGTAATCATCTAAAATATACTTAAAAGTTTCCTCGTCTTTTTCTAGTAGTTCCCTTAAACTAACTGTATGTCCATTTTTTTGTTTGAGGTAAATAAGTATTCCCTGAATATTTGAAAGAAATTCTCTGGCTTTGCTCATTTGATCATATTTTGTAAAAAATTGGCTCTATTAAAGGTAGAGTATTATAATTATCCATGTTGCTATATTTTATAGCACTATTATTTATCAAATACAAGTAACTTTAATTAAAATTAACATATTATGAACCAACTCAGTATAAAACATCAGCAAGCTGCTGCATCGATTTTAAATGTATTAACTAATAGCATTCCCATAGTTGGGCCAGCTCTTTCAGAAGGGTTATACAATTATTGGAATAATGTAAAACAAGAACGGTTAAACATTTTCGTAGAAAAATTTAAAGATTATTTAGAAAAAAATAATAATGATGAGATAAATCCTGAGTTTCTGAGAACAGAAGATTTTGCTCAATTTTTCGAATTAGTTTTAAGAAAAGTTACCGAAACAAAATCTCATAAAAAGCTAGAAGTTTTTAAAGACATACTTATTAATAATATTAAAGCTAGAGAGATAAATGATTTTGCCGATACATTTCTAAATTTAATTTCTCAATTGCACGAGAAACAAATTGAGTTATTGAAAGATTTACACAACAATGAAAAACATTTTTCAGAAAAAAAAGAGTTGGGAGATAATACCAATTATGAATTTAAAAGCCTATACAAAGAAATGTACGAAGTGTATGCGCAAGACTTGATTGCTAAAGGCTTAATCGATGTTCACAACACTTCCGGTCCTATGAAAATGCAGACGATGCTGTTGTCAGTTTATGGCAAGCAATTTTTGCAATTTATTAGCAATTCCCGTTAAATATTTAGATTTTATGGTAATCAGCGCCAATAGAATAAAATTTAGATGTTTTCAGATTAAATAATTTATCTTATTCACGGACAAATATTTCGACATCTGAAAAAGTAAATCTCTTTATTAGGTTAATACTATCAATACAATCTTCCGGAGTTAATTTATTGATAACATTTGAAGATTTACAATCCTTAATAACACTACGTAGTGACCGATAATACCTCGTAATATCTTTGCTATCATTATTCCTATCAATAAACTTGTCTATAAATTCACTTAATGTTCTGCCTCCTTCTGACTTATAAAAAAAATCATATAAGATATGAATAACCCTTCTACTCACGGTGCAAAATCTGATTTCTTTTGCCACCCATTCTGCCACCCCTAAAATAAAAAACCCCTAATAATAGGGGTTTTCGGTGATTTTTGGAGGTCCCGAGCGGATTCGAACCGCTGTAGCAGCTTTTGCAGAGCTGAGCCTAGCCACTCGGCCACAGGACCCTTTGATTTAAGAAGTGAGATCTTCAAATTTAAGATTTAAGTGTTTTACTTCTTAAATCTAAAATCTTCCATCTAACTTCCCGAAGGGGTAGCAAAAATACACTTTTTTTCTGAACCAAAAACAATAATTTTTATTGGAAATGCCTTTAAAATGCTACTTTTTTCTCCCAGGAAACATTGGTTTTGCTGGCCTCTGATCCTTCTGCACCATGGCTTGCGTGTAAAAACTGCAGGCTCTTAAAAAACTTATGGTACATCCTGCGCATAAATTCTTTTTTATTTACCCCGCCTAAAATAAATGCCTTTTTATGCGCGTACCAAACCGCATGAATGGTCCCAAAAAATAAAAAAGAATATAATAATAAGGATATGGCTTTATTATAAAAACTCTTTCTTTGAAAGATCACGTACATTCTTTCGTTCTGAAATTTTATGTGATGCGCCTCATCCAATAATATATCGTTACAGATCTCTTTTAGCAATTTACAATCGCTCGCATCTTGCAGCGCCTGGTAAAACACCTGCGCCGCACTTTCAACAATTATAACGGTTATGGTCCATAACTCCATGCTTTTATTAAAGTATCTTATCTTTCTGAATAAGGTATCACCCCAATCTTTTTTAGCACGTTCTTCGCCAAGCATATCAATATACCTTCCAAGATTATTTCCATGCTTTTGTTCTTCTTTAATAAAGAGTTTAACCGGTTCTACATAATCAGGGTCGTTTATTTTATGTGCATAACGGTTTGCTGCAGTCAATAAATGTTTGCCTTCGCTGGTCTCGCCCAACTGCCAGGCTTTAATAGAGTATAAAAGCGTTTGCTTTTGTTCTTTGGTTAACTGAGGTTGCTGTTGCCAATTAACCCGTTGCTTGCTGGCATTTTGAATAAAATGCTGTTCCCAGAATTTGGAATGATGTAACATACGGTTTTTGTTTTTATATTGAACGGAATTTTAAAAACCATTATTTTAGCTTTAACCTAATTTAACCCTTCGCAACATAATGCACATAAAAAGTAAATTACCAAATGTAGGCACCACCATTTTCACCGTCATGAGTGGCCTTGCTAAAGAGCATAACGCCATTAACCTGTCGCAAGGCTTCCCAGATTTTGGCTGCGACCCTAAATTATTAGAACTGGCGCAAAAACACATGCAGGCAGGCTTTAATCAATACGCGCCAATGCCCGGTATTATTCAGTTACGTGAATGCATTTCAAAAATAATAAGCAATTGCTATTCACATAATTACCATCCCGATACCGAAATTACCGTTACTGCCGGTGCCACGCAGGCCATTTACACAGCCATTGCCGCCTTTATAAATGCGGGCGATGAAGTAATTGTGTTTGAACCTGCTTACGATTGTTACATCCCGGCCATTGAGTTACATGGTGCCAAAGCGGTTACTTCACAATTAGCCCCTTTTAATTTTTCAATTAACTGGCACGATGTAAGATCAAAAATAAACGAACGAACAAAAATGATCGTCATTAATTCGCCACACAACCCAAGCGGTGCAGTAATAAACGCCAATGATCTTTTAGAGTTGGAAAAAATTGTTGCCGGTAAAAATATAATCGTGTTAAGTGATGAAGTATATGAACACATGGTGTTTGATGGCGAATTACACCAAAGTGTTGCAAGAAATAAAAGCCTGGCCGCGCAATCTATCATTGTTTCTTCTTTCGGAAAAACTGTACATACCACCGGCTGGAAAATTGGTTACGTGGCCGCGCCAAAAGAACTAATGGCAGAGTTTAGAAAAGTGCACCAGTTTTTGGTGTTCGCCGTTAACCATCCTTTTCAATTGGCTTTAGCCGATTTTTTATCGGATACAAAAAATTATTCTGAATTAAAACATTTTTACCAAAACAAGCGCGATCTGTTTTTAAAGCTCACCAAAAATTCAAAGCTGAAGCCTTTAAAAACAAGCGGTACGTATTTTCAGCTCATGAGTTATAAAACCATTAGCGACGAAACAGATACCGATTTTGCCATCCGCTTAACCAAAGAAAAAAAGCTGGCCACTATTCCCCTCTCGGTTTTTTATACCAATAAATACGATAATAAAGTGCTGCGTTTTTGTTTCGCTAAAAAAGACGAAACCTTAGAACAGGCCGCCGAGGTTATTAATAGCTTGTAGAGAGTACTTAAGTGCCTGGCTCCTGCTCAGTAAAAAGGCTCTTATCCTATACCAAAGCCTGGCATGTCCTATACTAAGGCCTGGCTAAAGCCTGTTTAAACATTATACTCAGCCCTGTTTAGCTTTCATTTAATAGCTGCATAGCTTAGTTCACTCAGCCGGCCTAACATTCTTAATAACTGCCCCTAACACTATCACTCATTTTAACAGCTTCTTGGCTTTTACCCACACTATCTTTATAAAAAAACGCACCATAACAATTTTGAGTTGTATAGAGATAGAAGTGAGTCAGCCCCTTCTCCTTTGGAGAAGGCAGGGGATGAGGCTTGATCGTTTTGCCCTGATTTTTTGTGGACTTTATCCTTAACGCTTGCACTGAGCTTGTCGAAGTGAAGTTGAAGGATTTTTATTAAAAAAAATGACGCCAAATTTTTGGCGCTAAAAATAATTCTAAAAAATAAAACATATGGCTAAACAAGTCGGACCATTTTTTATCTCAGGCACCATACAAGGCATCAGCTTTTACAAAAGCGGTGATCAGCACTTGGTGCGCAAGGCCGGGGGCCCTTCCAAAAAACTAATTCAAAGCTCGCCTAACTTCGAGCGTACACGGTATAACCTGTCTGAGTTTGCCGCATGCTCCGCTAACAGTGCTTTTATCCGCAGGTTCATGGCCCGCAGCTTTAAGTTTAACGATAGTTGCATGTACCGGCGCTTTACACAATTGTTAACACAAATAAAAAATTACGACACGGTATCGCCATATGGCCAGCGCTGCATTGGCAAAGCCTTGCACAACAAAGCCGCTAAACAACTGCTCTGCAATTTTAATTTTAATAAAGTGGCATTACAACAAGCAGTGCGCATTGTGCCAACCATAAACCGGCAACAACAAATTTGTTTTGCACCCAACAGTGTTGTGTTGCCACCCGGCGCCAACAAGGTTATAATAACAGCCTCGCAAATACACTTTGATTTTACGAACAAACAGGCTACAGGCTCTGAATACACTACGCTAACGCTGGATAAAAATAATTGCACGCAGCAACAGTATCTAAAACCCTTGCAAACTAATACCGCTAAAAAAGCAATGGCATTTTATTTTTTGCAGCTGCGCTTTTTTTGTAATGATCTGCCTTTTGCTAATGGCAATAAAGATGTGCTGGCTTGCATCGCTATCGATCCGCCGCTGGCTAAAGTTAATAAGCCACCATTCGTATCAGCTTACACATTGCCTTTTGCAATGGCCCGCAAATTTGAAAAAACACCGGCTTTATTAAAACCGCAAACAGCCGGCTTAAAAAAAGTGCCGGCTTATTTTAATAATTCTTCCTGAGAATAATACTTACCGTTCAACAGTGTACCTTCTACCTGCTTAATGTTTTCAATATTCTCTAAAGGGTTGGCATTTAATAATAACAGATTGGCCTTTTTTCCTACCTCTACACTGCCCCACAATTTTTGCTGCTTAAAATAAATAGCGGCATTATAAGTTGCGCATTTTAATATTTGATAATTGCTTAAGCCGGCATCTTTATACAATTTCATTTCTTCATACATGCCAAAGCCCGGCACATTAAAAATACCGTCATCGGGGCTTAACAATACAAGCACACCTGCATCAACAGCTTGTTTAAAGATAGTGTTGAATTTTGCAAACTGCGTTTGGTACATGTCAAGATATTTAATTTTGTAATCCTCTTTTAATTGTGCTTTGGTAGAGGCAATTGCTTCGTTATATTCTTTCAACCATTGAGCTTTTACTTTTTTAGAAACATAATTCATTCCGTTTCTTTCCATTAATGTTTTTTCAGGCAATTCGAAAGAATAAATATGATAGAAGGATAGCGTTGGACAAAATGCCGTGTTTTTTGCCTTCATATTATCCAGTGCAGTTTTAAAATTTACCGAATCTCTTTTATAAGAGGATAATAAGGGTTGATAATGTTCTGCAGAGGCAAATCCTGCATCTGTTGCTTTTTCTAAACCCATTTTACCATAGGCATGGCCGGCCAATACCATTTCATTTCGTTTACAGCTTTCGGCCATGTAATTAAAATTGGTTTCGTTAAGGCCACCAAGGTATTTTACAAAATCATATTTCTTTGTTTTTGCATACAGTACAACTCTTTCAATACTATCTTTCGTTAACAAAGAATCGTTTGAAGGAAAAACGTAAGACACAAAAATTTCAGGCGCAATTTTTTTACCTACACTAATACTGTCTCTTAATGTTAACTCAGACGCTTTGCCGCGCATACTTCTTAAAGTTGTTATACCGGCTGCCAAATTTAATTTTAAATATTCCTGTAGTTGTATAGCATCATCTTTTCCCGGAAAGTGCGCGTGCATATCTACCAAACCGGGTATTAAAAATTTACCCGTACAATCCATAATCGTATAGCCCTTCATTATTTGCTTAGTGCCATAAGCTTCTATTTTCTGGATCTTTCCGGCACTTATATAAACATTGCAATTGGTAATGGCGACCTCATGATTAACAGGAATAACCGTTACATTTTTAAGAATGAGGTTTTGCGAAAAAATAACCTCTGATATAAAAAGAAAAATAATTAATAAACGCATAGGCCGGGTTTAAGTATACAATATAAATGTTTAATTTTTTTTAAAATAATCCATTAGTATAAATTAACACAATAAAAAAAGCCCGCTTAATAGCAGGCTTTTAAATGATTTAAACGTTTAAAAAATTATTCGATTGTACCGGCGTTTTGTTTTGCCTGGTTCTTATATTTTATTAAGCGCATGGTCCAATAAGCTAACATACCAACTACAAATAAAGAAATAAATACGTTTGGACCATGACCTAAAACTCTCATGCCTTTAAATACCCAATACGAGAATTTACCAATTCCTTCAAAAATGTCTGTCCATGTAACCATTAAGCTTGTCATATCTTTTAAATTTGTAAGTTTACCGAACAAAAATAGGAATAATTTAGAAATAAAAAAATTGTGTTTGCAGGCTTTTTAAATAAGGGTATCAGGGGGAGTTTAGTACTGTTGTCGGTTATTTTTGTGGCCTCGGCCATTTTGTTGTATTTAGCACCTAAAAGCCTGGAATTCAACAATTACCCTAATCTTTTTTATAATTATTTTTCTCAAAAAGTGCCTAACCGTTTAGTAATTATTTTGCTTAATTTTCTATTCATTGGCCTTGGTGTTGTATTGATCAGTTTAATTGCTGTTAAACAGGAGGTAACCGAAAAGCTAAATTATTTTCCGGTATTTATTTATTTGCTTTTAAGCATTGTATGTATCAATCCGCAACAAATAACACCGCAGATCTTTACAAACGTTTTTGTACTTTATTCTATTTATAAATTACTGGGCACTTATAGAGAAGAAAATGTATTGAATCATTTATTTGAAGCCGCATTTTGGTTAAGTATTTCTGCCTATATCACCATTTCGAGCGTTATTAGTTTTCCGTTATTTTTTATTGTGCTTTTAATTTTAAGGCCATTTTATTGGCGCGATTGGGCAGTGGCAATACTTGGCTTTGTTGCTCCCATCCTTATGTGTGAAGGCATTGCGTACCTGAGTGATTTTAGCCAATGGTATTTATTTAAATCGGTAGGCCTGTTTTTGCAATTTTTAAAACCACCCTCATTTAGTGAATACTATTTACCATTAATGGCCTTTTTAGTCATCACTTTATTAATAGCCATCTTTCAAAGTTTTGTTTACGGCTTTGGTAATACCGTAAAAAAGCAGCGTACAAAAACCATTCTGTTCTGGTTCATTTTCTTTTCTACTTTTGGTTTTTTCTCAGGCGGTGCAAACAGCTCAAGTGTTATACTCACTTACGCGTTTCCCTTATCATTTTTTATTGGTGATTTTTTATATGGCATGAAGCAAATAAAAATTGCCAATACTATTCTTGTTTTCTTTATTTTGTGTGCTGTAATTATCTTTTTGGGAGAGTATAATGTTATTTAACCCCTACTCCACTTATCTTTTAAAGCACATCAATTCAACATCTAAACAAGCCTCATCAATAGTTGCAATTTTAATTTTCAATCAAAAGGCAATTGCGAGATAAACAAAAAAGCCTCTGAAAATTTCAAAGGCTTTTGTGTTATGTCTAAAAAAATCAGAGTTTTTTTAACGCTGTTTCCATCCGTTTTAAAACCTCATCTTTTCCAATCAAAGCCAGCATATCAAACAGCTGCGGACCACCCGCTACACCGGTTGTAAGCACGCGCAGCAATTGCATGTCAATTTTGCCGGCTTCTTTTACCAATGCTTCAAATGTATCGTGAAGCACGGTTGCATTCCACTCACTCACATTTTTAAAAGTATCTAATACCTTTTTGAACAATTCTTTGTTTTGCTCATTCCACTTTTTGGTAATTACCTTTTCATCATAACTCGTTGGCGCTTCAAAAACATATTTACCATGATCCCAAAATTCATGAACAAACTGCACTTTTTCTTTTACCAGCTTACAAAAGTCTATCATAAAGGCATCATCCTTTTCATACCCTTTTTCTTTTAAAAGAGGCTTAAATGCTTTTGCAAGATCAGCATCTGATTGTTTGCGTAAATATTGTTGATTGAACCATTTTGCTTTTTCAGGATCAAATTTAGCACCGCTTTTATTTACACGTTCAAACGAAAATAATTCTGCCAATTCTGCAACCGAAAAAATTTCTTCATTGTTTCCCGGATTCCAACCTAACAAGGCTAAAATATTTACAAATGCTTCCGGATAATATCCGCTTTCTTTATATCCAATGTACGGCGAAGCTTCACGGGGATCTTGCCAGCTTAACGGAAATACCGGAAAGCGTGCTTCACGCTTGCTTATTTTTCCATTTCCGTCAGGATTCAATATTAAAGGCAAATGCGCCAGCTTTGGCATCTCATTTTCCAAACCTAAATAACGGTAAATTAAAATATGGGCCGGCGCGCTTGGCAACCACTCTTCTCCACGCACAGCGTGAGAAATTTCCATTTCAATATCATCTACAATATGTGCCAAATGGTAAGTTGGCATGCCATCACTTTTTAATAATACTTTATCATCTACCTGCGCAGAGTTAACGGTAACCCAACCGCGAATAATATCATTAAAACGAATTTCTTCATTACGCGGTACTTTTAAACGCACTACATGTTTTGCACCCTCTGCTAATAATTTCTTTACCTCATCTTCACCTAAGGTGATTGAGTTACGCATGTTTTGACGTGTTACGGCATTGTATTGTGGAGCCACAACTTTAGCGGCCTCCAAACGTTTGCGCATATCGTTCAATTCTTCTTCGGTATCAAAAGCGTAATAAGCATGTCCGCTCTCAATTAATTTATCTGCATATTTTTTATAAATGCCCAACTCTTTGCGCTCACTTTGGCGATAAGGTTTATGTTTTCCATCACCAAAACCAACACCCTCGTTAGGCTCAATGCCACACCATTTTAATGCTTCAACAATATATTCTTCAGCACCTTTTACAAAGCGGGTTTGATCGGTATCTTCTATACGCAAAATAAAATCGCCGCCGTGTTTTTTGGCAAATAAATAATTAAATAATGCAGTACGCACACCGCCCATATGTAAGCCTCCTGTTGGGCTCGGGGCAAATCTAACTCTTACTCTTTTTTCCATAAGACTGCAAAGATAAGTTTTTTTGTTGTTTTAATACTGTAAAAGCATTAGTTTTAAGCATCAGGTTTTTGCTTAAATATGTAGTGTTTTTTTTAATGCTTTGCCACACGTTTGCTGTGGCTCAGGCCGATAGCGCCGCTATTATTCTCAGATCAGACATTAACGACAGCATTAAGGTTTCAAAAGTAGAGGCAATGATAGGCCGTGATGGCGGAAATCTTGAAGACAAACTAAGTATGTGCAAACAACTGCAGGATTATGCAGAAGAAAAAAACAGTCGTAAAATTTTAGCCCGTGCCTATTGCTTGTATGGTACTACTTATTACGATTTTTCGCAATACGATAAGGCCGTTACCTTTTTATATAAAAGTTTGCCCATTGCTGAAGAGTTAAAAATGGAGCTAATTCAGTCAAGGATCTACAATTACCTCGGCATCATTAATTCAGACCAGGGTAATAGTAAAAAAGCCATTTATTATTTCAGAAAAACATACGCCATTGCTGTTAAGTTAGACGATAAATCGCAGCAGTTTACAGCAGCCAATAATTTAGGAGTTGATTACAACAATATTGGTGTACCAACTTTAGGTATTTACTATATCTCCAAATGCGAACAAATCGCAAAAAAATATAAAGTAATAAAATATTTGCCATCCTTATATGGTAATAAGATGGATAGCTACATGCTGTTGGAAGATAAAAAGAAAGCTAAAGAACAACTGGATTCTATTAATAAATATTTTAAGTTAACCGATCAGGGAAGAGAAGAACAACTTTCGCTGAACTTTTTTTCGGCGCAATATTATGCTTTTGTAGACGAAGATAAAACTGCAATTCCATTTTTGGAAAAGAACATTACCCTAATTTTACCAACCGAATTACAGGAATACCGTAAAAATTATAAAATACTAACACAATGCTACAAAGCTATTGGCGATTATAAAAACTCTTATGAAACACTTATAAAATATCATGAATACTCTGATAGCCTTGTAAATTCAGAACAAATACAACGATCGACCGAGCTGGAAAATAGCCACAAAAATTTTAAAACCGAAAAAGAATTAGAGATCCAAAAATTAAACAACATTAATAAGTCGTTACAGCTAAAACGCAACAAAGCCTTTTTAATTTTGGTAAGCTGCCTTTCATTATTATTAATAGGCGGCATCTTTTTCTTTTATAAATTGTTTAGGGATAAGCGTAAAGCAAACGTTTTACTCGAAGAACAAAAATCAGAGATCACACATCAGAAAAAAGAAATTTTAGACAGTATTTATTATTCCAAAAGAATACAAGGTGGAATATTACCAACCGAAAATGAATTGAATCAAAAAGTGGGCGAACATTTTGTTTTATATAAACCAAAAGATATTGTGAGTGGTGACTTTTACTGGGCAAGTAAAAAAGCAGACGATTCATTTTTAATAGCCTGTTGCGACTGCACCGGACATGGCGTACCGGGAGCATTTATGAGTTTGGTCGCTTACTCGCTATTAAACAAAATAGATGAAAGTGCGCAACATAAAGATCCATCAGACATTTTAAATTATTTAAATATCGAATTGCCTAAATTTTTCAAGAAAGAAGATCCAACCCAGCAAATAAAAGATGGCATGGATATGAGCCTTGTTGAAATAGATCGTAAAAATTTAAAGTTAAATTATAGCGGTGCCAACAACAGCATTTATTTAATACGTGATAAAGTATTGCAGGTAATAAAAGCAGATAAACAACCCATAAGCGCAGATAAAGATCTGCACCGTATTATTTTTAAGAATACAGAAATAGAATTGAAGAAGAATGACCTTGTAGTAATGTTTACGGATGGTTATGCCGATCAGTTTGGCGGACCCACAGCAAAAGTAAAAGGCAATTTATTCAGGCAAGGAAAAAAATTCATGTATAAACGCTTGGAAGAATTATTGGTGAATAATTCTGACAATAATTTAAATGCGTTAAAACAGGAATTAGAAAAAGCGCACATAGAATGGCGTGGCGATCTGGAACAGATAGACGATGTTTGCTTAATTGGAATAAGAATATAAAAACGCAGATGCTTCCTTCGTCAGCATGACAAATTATATGTCATCCCGACAACGGAGGGATCTCAAAAAACAAAATTTAAATGCCCGACAAAGATTTTTTTAATATGGTTTACCAGGTGGTGCGTTTGATCCCGAAAGGCCGCGTAACCAGTTATGGTGCTATTGCGGCTTACCTTGGCGCTAAATCATCCTCGCGTGTGGTGGGTTACGCTATGAATGGTGCGCACCGTGTAAAACCAAAAGTACCTGCGCATCGCGTTGTAAATAGAAATGGCATGTTAACCGGCAAGCACCATTTTGAAACGCCTTATCAAATGCAGGAATTATTAGAAAAAGAAAAAATTAAAGTGAAAGATGATAAAGTAGTTGATTTTAAAAAATTGTATTGGGATCCGTTTGTGGAATTAAAACTTTAAGGGATAAAAGATTCAAGACGCAAGACTAAAGATAAGTCTTCGGACTTCCGACTAAAATCTAACGACTGTTGACTGAGAGATAAACCGCTCCCCCTACACTATCACTCTTTGCTCCGGTAACAGAACTCAAGGTATTTATCTTTTCATTCAATCGTAAATAACCTAAAAAGGCAAAGATCAATGCTTCTTTAAAGTTAACTGTTTGCGCATCGGGAATAATTAGTTCGCAATTTGCTTTTTCACTTATCAGTTCTATTAAATACTTGTTGTGAGCCCCACCGCCTGTTACCAAAACATTTTTAATTTTATTTTTGTTCAGATCGTTGGCTATCATTTCCGCTACATGCTCGGTTGCCGTTGCTAACAAATTATTTAGCTCTAACCTACTCTTTTCAATGCGCTTTAAAATGTTCTCAGCAAACCATTCCCTACCAATAGATTTGGCGCCGGTCTGTGAATAATATTCCAATTCATTTAATTCTTTTAAAAGCTTTTTATTTACTTTTCCGGAGCGGGCAATTTTACCGTCTTTATCATAAGGCTTTCCTGTTTTCTCGGCAAGAAAGTTTAAGAACATATTCGCTTCACAAATATCATAAGCAATACGTTTGCCTTTTTTATCAAACGAAATGTTGGCAATGCCGCCAATGTTTAAACAGGCATCGTAATCACCAAACAATAATTTATCACCAATTGGTACTAAAGGCGCACCCTGTCCTCCATTGGCAACATCTAAACTTCTAAGATCGCAAACGGTTGTAATTTTTGTTACGGCTGCAATGCTTGCCCCGCTGCCAATTTGCGAAGTAAATCCAAGATCAGGTTTATGAAAAACGGTATGTCCGTGAGAGGAAATTGCTTTTGGCTTCTTGTTTGTTTTCTTTAAAAAATGGTTGATCTCTTCCCCAATTAATTTGCCGTACGAGGCATTTACCGAAACATATTGCAAAGCCTTTAAATTGTGGGCATTTTTTAAAGTGCTGGCGCACAATTTGGTATAGGCAACCGTTTCTGCTTTTAAGATTTTGTACCTGTATTTACCGTTCTTATTCTCAAATTCGCACAAAGCAAGATCGAGCCCATCCAGCGAAGTACCGCTCATTACCCCTAAAATGCTCATTTTATGTGAATTTCCGGTGGTCAAATTTTTATTGTTTTATAGGTGAAATCATATATATTTGCAAGGTTATGCCGAAGGTAATTAGTTTTTTTAAATTAAAGATGTAATTACTACGGCATAAAATGAAACTAATCAAGTTTTTATAAACTTGCCAAGTTTCATTAAACATAAAATAGTATAAACCTTAAAACATAAATATAATGCATTTTGAGTTATCTGAAGAGCACTTAATGATCCAGAAAGCGGCGCGTGAGTTTGCACAAAACGAATTAAAACCGGGAGTAATTGAGCGCGATGAGCAGCAAAAATTTCCAACCGAGCAAATTAAAAAAATGGGTGAGCTTGGGTTTATGGGCATGATGGTTGATCCTAAATACGGCGGTGGCGGTATGGATGCTGTTTCTTATGTTTTAGCAATGGAAGAAATTTCTAAAGTAGATGCCTCTTGCAGCGTTGTAATGAGTGTTAACAACTCATTGGTTTGCTGGGGACTTGAAATGTTTGGAACCGAAGAGCAAAAACAAAAATATTTAGTGCCTTTGGCTAAAGGTGAAATAATTGGCGCTTTCTGTTTATCAGAACCTGAAGCTGGTAGCGATGCTACTTCTCAAAGAACTACTGCAATTGATAAAGGCGACCATTATTTAGTAAATGGCACAAAAAACTGGATCACCAATGGTAATAGCGCTTCTGTGTATTTAGTAATTGCACAAACAAATGTTGAAGCTGGTCACCGCGGCATCAACGCTTTAATTGTAGAAAAAGGAATGCCGGGCTTTACAGTGGGGCCAAAAGAAAATAAAATGGGTATTCGCGCAAGCGATACACATTCGTTAATGTTTACCGATGTAAAAGTGCCAAAAGCAAACCGTATTGGTGAAGATGGCTTTGGATTTAAATTTGCCATGAAAACATTAAGCGGTGGCCGTATTGGTATTGCTTCGCAGGCTTTAGGCATTGCTAGTGGTGCTTACGAATTAGCCTTAGCTTATTCAAAAGAGCGTAAAGCATTTGGTAAAGAAATTTGCAACCACCAGATCATTCAGTTTAAGCTGGCAGATATGGCAACACGCATTGAAGCGTCGCGTTTATTGATCTATCGTTCTGCATGGTTAAAAGACAATCATTTGCCAATGGATAAAGAAAGTGCCATGGCAAAAGTATTTGCAAGCGAAACCGCTATGTGGACAACTACTGAAGCTGTTCAAATTCATGGTGGTTACGGTTATGTAAAAGAATACCACGTGGAACGTTTAATGCGCGATGCGAAAATTACGCAGATCTATGAAGGCACAAGTGAAGTACAACGCATTGTAATTTCGAGACAAGTATTAGCTTAATTATATTTTATCTTTACTATTAAGCCTCTTTATTAATTTAAGGAGGCTTTTTTATTTCTACCCCACAAAAAATACCTCTTTTTAGGTATTGTATAGACTGAGTCTAAATAAGATTTTTGTTCACGTTAAAATTCAAAAACACAAACATGAAAAAAAGTATTTATTTACCGGCTATTGCTTTAGTTGCTATTGCATCATTTAGCAGCTGTAAAAAGAAAACGACAGAACCGGAGCCTGAGCCAACGCCAGTAAATCCAACGCCTGCAACTCCTTCGTATACTATACCTACAACTTACAACTATACCAATACTGCCACAGGTATTTCAACTGCTACAAATTGTATTGCCATGTTAGGTGAGATCACTACTTATTTAAGATCAACCCATACTACAACTGCTGCAACACAGCCAACTATCAGTGCGCAAAAATTAAAAGATATGTACGCTAACACCGGCAGCCAGTTTACACTTACCGCATTAAACTCAAGCACTATCAGTTTAAAAGCAAAATCAGGTACTGCACTTAATTTTCCAACTTTACAGGATGCAAATTTTGATGATGCGCAACCTGCAAGTATTACCTCTGCTGCAAACCCAACAGTGTCAACAGCTTCAAACGGTATAAAAGGAAAATTGGTTTCGCCTGCAAGAGCTATTTTAGTAGATGCTAATGGTTTTGAATACAAAGAATATGCTGAAAAAGGTGTGATGGGTGCTGTATTTTATTACCAGGCAACAACTATTTTAGCAAATATTGGTTCATTAAGTACTACTGCTGCGCAAGAACAAGCATGGGACGAAGCTTTTGGTTACTTTGGTGTACCTACTGATTTTCCTACAAACTTAACAGGCTTAAAAAACTGGGGCAGCTACTGTAATTCAGTTAACGTTGCTATTGGTTCAAACTCTTTAATTATGAATGCCTTCTTAAAAGGCCGTGCTGCTATTATCAATAACGATGCTACAGGTCGTGATGAAGCGCGTAATGCTGTTATTGCCAACTGGGAAAAAGTGGCTGCTGCAAAATGTATCAGCTATTTAAAAGGTGCAAAAAACAATTTATCTGATCAGGCAACTTTACACCACAATTTATCTGAAGGTTATGGTTTTGTGGTTGCTTTTCAATACAATCCAAATAAAACAATTTCACAAACAGACATCAACACATTGTTAGGTTATTTTGGAACTAACCTTTACAATTTACAAACTGCAAATTTAGATCTTGCAATTGCAAAATTAGAATCGGTTTTTGGATTAAATGCTTCACTTATTCCTTGATCATTTTTACTATTTTAAGTTTAAAAGCGCCTGCAAAACGGGCGCTTTTTGTATTTTAAGCAATTATTAAATTATTGATAACCAATTAATTTGCCTATACAAATACCATATTTGAGGTATTGATACAAAACGCTATTAATCGCACCTTTGCATACTATCAAAAAAGCAATGAAATTAAGGGGTCTTACATTTATATTAAGCGTTGGTTTAATAACACTGGTATTTATTGCCTGCAAAAAGAAAGCGAAGAACAAAGAAGAAGAAGAAGAAACTACATTTGACAAACCTGCAATGTTAACCAACTATGCAGATAATCTGATCATTCCAAATTTCCAATCTTTTAAATCTTCCATCGATTCTTTGGTAATTTCTTTTAATGCTTTTACTCAAAATAAAAACGTTACAACCCTTACTAGTCTTCGCCAAAAATACATTGTAGCATCCGCAAAATTTCAACACGTTTCTACATTTGAATTTGGGCCATCAGAATCGGAGATCGTTCGTTCTAATTTTAATACCTATCCAACAAATACTGTTACCATAAATTCAAACATCAATTCAGGAAGCTACAATCTTGGAACCGTTAGTAATCTTGACGCAAAAGGTTTTCCGGCTTTAGATTATTTATTTTTTGGAAAGAACGAAACAGATGCTTCACTAATTGCTTTGTTTGATACCGATCCAAAAGCAACTAATCGTATTGCCTATGTAAATGCCTGCTTAAATGAACTGCAAACTAAAACAAATGCGATCGTTAATGGCTGGAATAATAGTTACCGTGGTGCATTTATCGGTTCAACAGGTTCGCAGATCGGTAGCTCTTTAGGATTACTGGTAAATCAATTAGATTTTGAAATTGATCTTTTAAAGAATGCAAAACTTGGTATTCCATTAGGAAAAAAATCTTTAGGTGTTACGCTTCCCGAAAAATGCGAAGCTTTTTATGCAAATAACATCTCTGTTAAATTGGCTAAAGAATGTCTTGCAAATATTGAAGATGTTTATCTTGGCCGCTCAGCATCAGGTGTTGATGGTAAAGGATTAGATGATCTTTTGGAAGACCTGGAAGCGAAACATGGTGCAGAATCATTAAACACTGCTATTAAAAATCAGTTTGCTATTGCTAAATCAAGCCTCAATCTTGTTGCAGAGCCTTTATCGGGGTCGGTTAACAATGCAACTTCAACTGTTGATGCCGCTTATTTAGAAATGGTAAAATTATTAGTGTTATTAAAAACAGATACGCCTTCAGCATTAGGCATTGTTATTACTTACCAAGACGGAGACGGTGATTAACCACATCAGATCATATTTTTTAAAACCTGTACATCTTGCACCATTGGCCGTTTTTAGAATGGCCTTTGGCTTTTTAATGCTGGCCTCTGTTTTACGATTTATAGCTAAAGGCTGGGTATATACTATGTATGTTAAACCAAAATTATTCTTTCCGTATTTTGGTTTTGAATGGGTAAAACCCTTTGGCGAAACCGGCATGTATATTTTATTTATTGCCTTGGCCATTGCTGCTTTATTTATTGCTCTAGGATTTTTATACAGAATATCTGCTACCTTTTTTTTTCTTGCATTTACGTACATTGAACTTATTGATAAAACAAATTATTTAAATCACTATTATTTTATAAGTATTGCCAGTTTCCTTATTATTTTTTTACCTGCTCACCGTTATTTTTCAGTGGATGCCGCACTCAATAAAAAAACAGGGGCTACTTACGCACCAAATTATTTTATACTCATCATTAAATTCCAGGTATTTATTGTTTACTTTTTTGCGGGCCTTGCCAAAATAAATTCAGACTGGTTGCTGAATGCACAACCGCTCAAGATCTGGCTGCCGGCGCACAGCGAAATGCCATTAATAGGCAGCCTTTTAACGAAAGAATGGATTGCCTATTTCTTTAGCTGGTTTGGCTGCGTTTATGATCTTGCCATTCCTTTCTTTTTATTTATCCCCAGATTTGTACGACCTGCTTATTTTTTTGTAATTGTATTTCACTTAGCTACATCACTGTTTTTTAATATTGGTATGTTTCCCTACATCATGATTTGCCTTACTACTATTTTTTTTACAGAAAACTTTCATATCAGGATTGTTCAGGTTTTAAGATCTATTGCAAAAGCTAATGCCAGTGATGAGAAGATCGTTTTTTCTCCTTCTACAAAAACCTTAAAGGCATTTTCAGTTTTATTTATCATTCACTTTACCATTCAATTGATCCTGCCTTTTCGCTATGTGATGTATCCGGGTAATTTATTCTGGACAGAACAGGGCTATCGTTTTTCGTGGCGCGTTATGCTCATGGAAAAAGCCGGAACTGCGTTTTTTTATGTTCACGACAAAACAACGAATGGAGAAATTGAAGTGGACAATAAAAAATATTTAACCTACATGCAGGAAAAAATGATGGCCACACAGCCCGATATGATGATAGATTATGCAAAATTTTTAAAAGCAGAGTTTATAAAACAAGGTTTTAAAGATCCTATCATTCGTGCACAAAGTTATGTAACCCTTAATGGCAATGGTTCGCGAGAGTTTATCGATCCGCAAGTGGATCTAAGTATTCAAAGTAATTCATTTTTAAAAAATAAAGACTGGGTAAAAAAATATTGATCTTTTATGCGCGCACTTTTACTTTACATATTTTTATTTTTAGGTTGTTTTATTTTTTCACAAAACGATTCATTAAGAATCGATTCATTAAATAAAAAAAATAAAAATATTGAGCTTGGAGAAATAGAGATCGTTGTCGAAAAGGATAATACATTTGGCATCTCGCGCTTAAATAATGTGGAAGGTACGACCATCTATGCGGGTAAAAAAACAGAAGCTGTTTACTTGCAGGATCTCAACGCTAATTTGGCAGCAAACAACAGCAGGCAAGTGTTTTCAAAAATTGCCGGCATAAATATTTTTGAGAACGATGGTTCCGGTGCTACTATTGGTATTGGCGGCCGGGGCTTAAATCCAAACCGTATCTCTAACTTTAATACACGCCAAAATGGTTACGATATTTCTGCTGATGCTTTAGGCTATCCTGAAAGTTATTATACACCCCCTACCGAAGCAATTGAACGCATTGAAATTTTACGTGGTGCAGCAGGTTTACAATTTGGCACGCAATTTGGCGGCATGATCAATTACAAATTTGCAGAAGCGCCGGCCAATAAAAAATTTGCCGCAAAATTTCGTCAAACAGGTGGCTCATTTGGTTTTGTAAATTCATTCAATCAAATTGGTGGCACTATAAAAAAATTATCCTACAACACATTTTATCAATACAAACAATACAATGGCTGGCGCGAACGTTCGCAGCTACACAGCCACACTGCCTTTGCAAGTTTAAAATATCAATTCAGCGAACGTTTTTACATTAAAGGCGAATACACTTTTCTTTCTTACCTGGCACAACAGCCCGGCGGTTTAACCGATAAACAATTTGAAAAAGATCCAACAATTGTTAACCGTTACAGAAATTGGTTTAAAGTAAACTGGAATTTATTTTCATTAAGTGCAGATTATAAACTTTCTGATCGCTCAAGATTTAATTTTTTATTTTTTGGGTTAAATGCCGGTCGCGATGCCTTAGGTAATTTAGGAAGAATTGACAGAACAGACGATACAGCTATTTACCGAAATTTATTGAGTGACATTTACAACAACTATGGTGGCGAATTACGTTTTTTACAGCGTTATACTTTGTTTGAAAACAATAGCCATTTTTTAATTGGCACACGTATCTATAAAGGCCAAACAGACCGTAAACAGGGCGATGCAGACAAAACAGACAAAGCGCATTTTAAATTCTTACATCCCGATAATTTAGAGAATTCAGCCTATATTTTTCCATCTTCTAACTACGCAGTATTTATTGAGAATATTTTTCAGCTCACAAAAAAATGGAGTGTAACACCGGGCGCCAGGTTTGAAAATATTGTTACAAGCTCAGATGGTTATTATCGTTTATTAAATAAAGATCTTGCAGGAAATGTATTGCTAGATATGAAGATACAAGACAACAGAAGCAATAACCGTAGTTTTATGCTGGCTGGTATTGGCTCTCAATTAAAATTAAATAAGTCGGTAGAATTGTACGCGAATTTTTCTCAGAATTACCGTTCTATAAACTTTAATGATATGCGCGTTTTAAATCCCAATTTCGCAGTTGATCCTAATTTAAAAGATGAGAGCGGATTTACAGCGGATGGTGGCTTTAGAGGTGTTGTAAAGAACATATTGTATTTTGATGTAAGCGCATTTTATTTGAATTATCAAAACAGGATAGGCACTGTTTTAAGAATAGATTCAACCACATATAACATTATTCGCTATAGAACTAATATTAGCAACAGTAAAAATACGGGCGTTGAAGCATTTGGTGAAATAGACTGGTTAAAGCTCATTAATAAAGATTCAAAACATAAGCTCTCTACATTTATAAACATGTCTTACATCAATGCTATTTATGTAAGCAGCCAGCAAAGTGCTTACAATAATAAAAAAGTAGAATATGTGCCCGATGTTATTTTCAGAACCGGCCTAACTTACGCTTACAAAAAATTTAGTCTTACTTATCAGTATTCTTATACTGCTCAACAATTTTCAGATGCAGATAATTCTGAATCGGTTTCATCTGCCATTTATGGTATTATTCCTGCATACTCTATTATGGATATTTCTGCCAATTACAGCTGGCGGTTTTTAGGCTTTAGTGCCGGTGTAAATAATGTGGCCAACAGCAGCTATTTTACACGCCGCGCCGAAGGATATCCCGGACCTGGAATATTGCCCGCAGACCCTATAAATGCTTACTTTACCATACAGGTTAAGCTTTAAAAACGGGTTAAAATCAATGTGTTACTATTTATACACATTTTTTTGAAATAATCAATCTTTTTTCTAAAATTATTCTTGTAATTTTAGTGTTTATAAGGATACAGTATGAGTGCTTTTGATGACGATGCAGACGGGTTGAATGAAAATGAATTTGAAGAGAATTTAAAACTTTTTGAAGATATGCTGGCCAATGGCCAGACCCACTTTTTTGACGCTGATGACATTGAAGAAATAATAGATTATTATTTACAATGGTTAAACTACGATATGGCCAAAAAAGCCATTGACTATGGTTTAGAGCGTTTTCCTTTTTCAAGCATCATTAAGATTCGTCAAGCGCAATATTTATCAAGCCAACATTATACACATGAAGCTTTGGCTATCTTAAATGAAGTTGAGCAAATAGAACAAAATAATTTCGATCTATACATGGCCCGTGGTTACATCTACAGCCAAATGGGTTTAGGAGAGCAGGCTATTGAAAATTTTAAGAACGCAATTCCTTTGGCAGAAAATAAAGATGAAGTGTATGTTGCTTTGGGTGTTGAATTTTTAAATGAAGACAAACCCGATGATGCACTTTATTATTTAAAGAAGGCGATCAAACTAAATCCAAAAAATGAAGTAGCTTTAAACGAGCTCTCATTGTGTTTTGATCTTACAGGGAAATCAAGCGAAGCTATTTCTTTTTACGAAAGTTATATTGATAATCATCCTTACAGTTATTTTGCCTGGTTTAATTTAGGCCTTGGTTACAGCCGTATGGGCTTGTTTGAAAAAGCAATTGAAGCATACGATTATTCAATTGCCATTAATGAGAATTTTAGTTCTGCTTATTTCAATAAAGCAAATTCGTTAGCGCAATTAGAACAATACGAAGAAGCCATTTCGGTTTATAAAGAAACGTTTAAGCATGAAGAGCATGAGCCTACTACATATTTTTACATTGCAGAGTGCTATGAAAATTTAAACCGTTTTGAAGAAGCTCTTGTAAATTACAATAAATGCGTGAAGCTTGATCCCGCAAATGCAGATGCATGGTTAGGTATTGGCGTAGTATTGGATGCCATGAACAGGTTAACAGAAGGTGTTCATTACATTAAAAAAGCTATTGAAATAAATCCAAACGATGCCGAATATTGGTATGTGTTTGCAGAAGTGCAGGAAAAATTAGGTTTTATGGAAGAAGCCGCTATGGCCTACCAGCGTGTGATCGAATTAGAGTATCCCGATTATGATGTTTGGTTGGATTATAGCAAACTACTTCATCAGAATGGATACATCACTAATGCGCTTGAAACATTAAGCGAAGGCATAAAATATTTTCCCGATGTGGTTGAACTGTATTACCGTATGGGTGTGATCTTATTGGATAAAGAAAACAGAAAAGAATCGTTAGAGTATTTTGAAAAAGCACTGGCAATGGATTATGCAAAGCATAACGAAATATTTGAATACGCACCTATATTACAAAACGATAAAGAGATATTGAACTTAATTTCCAATTTTAAAAAATAAATATGGCAACAAATTATAATTTTAACCTTTCACATTTACCCGAACGTGCTGTGCATCCACGCAAAAATGGAGTTACAATGGTAATGGATAAAGGAATTAGCCTTAGGCAGGCAGAAGACATGTTAGCCTCTTCATCGGATTATATTGACTTTGTAAAACTCGGATTTGGCACTTCTATCGTTTCTAAGAACGTAAAAGAAAAAGTAAAACTTTACAAAGATGCCGGCATTAAGGTTTATGTTGGCGGTACTTTATTTGAAGCGTTTATTGTTAGAAATAAGTTTGACGATTACTTAAAATACATTGATGATCTTAAATTAGATTGTGCTGAAGTAAGCGACGGCAGTATTGAATTAGAGCATGATGTAAAATGCGAATACATTAGCAAGCTTGCGAAAAACTACACCGTATTAAGTGAAGTTGGCAGTAAAGAAGAAGGTGTTATTATTCATCCTGCGCGTTGGATAAAAATGATGGAAAGTGAATTACAAGCAGGCGCTTTTAAAGTAATTGCAGAAGCAAGAGAAAGTGGTACTACGGGTATCTTTCACAAGAACGGAAGCGCACACACAATGTTGATCAACCGTATTGTAAATAAAGTAAAAATTGAAAATATTATTTGGGAAACACCACAAAAAAGTCAGCAGGTTTATTTCATAAAATTATTTGGCTGTAATGTAAATGTTGGTAATATTGGTGTTGACGATGTTATTCCTTTAGAAACATTGCGTTTGGGATTACGCGGCGATACGTTTTTTACCTATTTACCCGAAGAAATGAAACAACAAACTTTATAAATTAGATTATGAAATAGCTATGACCAAACTTATAATAATAAAAGAACATAGCGTATTCCATATGACAATTAAAAAACAATAATATAATTCATATGAAAGAAATAACAGTACAGGAATTAAAACAGTTAGTAGATTCTAAAGCAGATTTTCAATTAATAGATGTTCGCGAAGAACATGAATTTGATGAAGCTAACCTAAAAGGAATTTTAATTCCAATGGGGGAAGCATTAGAAAGATCTGCTGAGATCTCAAAAGATAAACAGGTTGTAATTCATTGCCGCAGCGGTAAACGCAGCGCAACAGTTATTAACGCTTTAGAAAGCCAGCAAGGTTATACCAATCTTTACAATTTAAAAGGTGGTATTTTGGCTTATATAGAAGAAATTGGTTTGTAAGATTAACTTCTTTTCACTTAGTACTAATCCCTATTCACTTTAATTATGGTAGAATTATTTAAACACATTTTACATTTAGATTTTGACTGGCTCTTTGCCAATTATGGAACCACCATTTATGTTGTTTTATTTTTGGTGATCTTTATTGAAACCGGCTTAGTGGCCATGCCTTTTTTGCCCGGCGATTCTTTATTATTTACCGCAGGTTTATTTGCGCGTTCAGGCCATTTAAATTTATCTTACCTGTTAATTCTTTTATTTATTGCCGCAGTATTAGGTGATAATTGTAATTACTGGATAGGAAGGAAAATTGGTTTAAAGATCTTTACTCTAAAAATAAAAGGCCGCAATCTTGTTAAGCAAGAGTATTTAGATAAAACGCATACTTTTTTTGAAAAATATGGTACCAAAGCTATTATCATGGCGCGTTTTGTTCCTATCGTTCGTACCTTCTCGCCTTTTGCTGCGGGTGTTGCAGAAATGAATTATAAAAAATTCTTCAGTTTTGATATTTTAGGCGGAGCTTTGTGGATAGGGAGTTTATCTATTGCAGGTTATTTATTAGGAGAGATAGAATTTATCAGAAAACACATTGACCTGGTTTGCCTTGGTATTATTTTGGTATCTGTGTTACCAATTGTTTTTGCCTGGTTAAAAGGTAAAAGAAAAAGCGCTTAATGTTTAAGCATTACATATACAAATGGTGCATACCTTTAATTGTTGCTGTAACATGCTTTTCTTTTTATTTAAATAAAACAGAAGCCATCAGCCTATCTTTTACTTCAAAAATATTGGAGAATAAAAAATACATTACTGTTGAAGGAGAAGTGTATTTTAAAAAGCTCGGCGGTGTATTAACCACGCATTTAACCAAACCGTTTGAAAATGTTACCATTATTAACGCTAATGGCGATATGAAAAATTATGATGTGCTGGATAATACGCTCATTCAATCCAGCTCTGCATTAACCTCGTCCGAATCAAGCTATTTTTGGTATTTTTTAAATGGAAATTACAATGATCTTGGTTTTCCAAAGATTGGTTATGTAATTAAAGATACAAAAGTAGAAGAAGGTGTTTTTATAACCAATTGGGTGCCTAAACCCGGTATGAACACACCTATTCAAAAAATAGAACTGGTGCATGAAAAAAGCTTACCAATTTATGTTGAATTTGTGGGTCCAAAAAACAAAGCGCTTGGCAAGATCTTCTTTTCTTCTTACCAAAAAATAGGTACTGTGAATATTCCTTTAAAGATCACTGAAATTGCTTATAAAGAAAAAAATGATTCTACCGTTACTATTAAAACCTATTCTAATCCAAAAATAAATAGTGAAGTTAATTTAACTTACCTCGATTTTAAAATTCCTGCAAATGCAAAAGTGGTATCGGGTAAATAAATTATTAATAGGTGTTTTTTGCCTTATTAACACTGTTTTATTTTCGCAAACAAAAAGTGATGACGATCTTATTTTTGAAAAATCAACTTTTGTTCCTGCTTTTGAAGCCAAGCGAAAAGTTACTTATTTATTTGCCGGCAAAAATGCTTTTGTAAAGTACAATCCTGTTTCGTTAGTATTTGGAGGCATGCTATATGTTTATCAAAAAACAATATCTGTACAAATTGGCGCAGCTTGCCCATACGAAGTTAATTGCAGCAATTTTAGTAAACAGTGCATTCAAAAATACGGCATTTTAAAAGGTATACCGTTAACAGCTGACAGGTTAACACGTTGCACCAAGCTGGCCGGTATTGACATGATAGAAGGCGTTGATTTTAATTCGCGCACACATAAGATCTACGATCATCCCAACGATTATAAATTCAACAAGCGGTAATGAATTTAAAATATATAAGGCTTGTATTCTTTTTATTATTCATAAAAACTTCGGGGTTTTCGCAAGTGAGCACAAATCCTGATTTTTTATTTATTGATCATTTAACCCAAACAAATAAGAACAGAGAAGCTCTTTTTCTTTTAACAGAAACTAAAGAGCTTAGCAATGCAGATACGGTTAATTATTTATGTGGTATGAATTATTATCTTTTAAAACGTCCTGATACCGCTTCTTTTTACTTTAATAATGTTTCCGGAAACAGCGCTTTCTTTACCTCTTCACGTTTTTTTTCATCCATTAATTTTTCTTATTCAAAAAAATACCCAAACGCGTTGCAAAGCATTATCGATCTTTCAAACGATACTTTACAAAAATACGCGCAGCTAAGTAAACTTTTAATTGCCGGTAATTATTTATTATTAAGGGATCATAGCAAATTTGATTCGGTGAGTCGACTCTTTTTATATGACGATTATAAATATGTAAACGAACAACATAAATTAATTGACCTGAAAAAAGAGATCCAAAAAACTAAAAAAAAGTCTCCAGCGGTTGCAGGTTTGTTATCGGCAGTAGTGCCGGGTTTAGGTAAGTTTTATGTAGGTAAAAAAGGTGCAGGCCTTGCAGCCTTTGCCGCTAATGGTGCACTGGCAGCCATGGCTTTTGAAGCGTATTATAGAAATGACCATAGCATTAAAAATGCGCAGTTCATTACCTTTGGCACTTTATTTACATTTTTTTATGTGGGTAATATTTTTGGAAGCGTATTTAGTGTAAAACAACAAATAAGATCAGTTAACGGAAGAATAAATAATGAGATCCTTGCAAGCATACACGTTCCTGTTGTTCGTTTTTTTAAGTAAGCTTAATGCTTTTTCAACCGGCGACACCCTGCAATTAAAACATATTGCAGATAGTTTATTTTTGAATAAAAAATATTACCAGGCTGCTATCATTTATCAAAAACTTGATTTTTTCTTGCAAAACGAAGATTCAAAGAACCGTGCAAAGCTATTGGCCGCTAATTGTTACAAGCAAGACAGAGATTATTTAAACGGCATTTCGCTATTAAGCGGTATTAGCACAGATGGGGCTTCAGATTCTCTGATCTTTGAAATAAAATATCAAAGCGCAATAATGAGTTATTTAAATAATGATCTTACACAAGCCGAATCGTTCTTAGAACAATTAAATTATCTTGTAAAAGATTCTTCCTACATTATTAATTCGTTAATGCTTCATGCTTTTGTTTTGAACGAACAATATAAATGGCTGCAGGCAAAAGAAAAATTAAGCAGGCTAAATCAAAGTATTAATTCAACAAATTCAGAAACATTTACTTTCAATAAAAAAATCATTGATTCAGTGTATAATTCTAAAAATATCCCCAGGTTAAAGAATGTAGAAAAGGCCGGCAGGATCTCTACTTTTTTTCCGGGTTTTGGGCAATGTTATGCGGGTTATTATGCAGAGGGTATTTCATCCTTTTTTGCCATTACGGTTATTGCTGGTGCAATGGTGGCCGGTATAATTTACCAGTACTATTTTACCTCTATTTTTGTAGGTAATCTTTTAATAGGTAAGTTTTACCTTGGCGGTATAAAACGTGCAGAGTTTTTGGCTGAGAAATATAATTACCTGCATTCAAAAAAGTATAATCAAGCATTAAAAGAGCAGATTAAACAACACTTTATAAAATAAAAAAAGCCGGTTAAAATTAACCGGCTTTTTTTATTATTTAGTGCATTGCTTAGTCTAACCAAACAAACCACTTATCATTATTTTCAAATTTCTTGTAGAAATCTTTGCTGAATACAGCGCCCCAGAAATCTACGCAAGCTGCAACACCACCGGCTACAGGAACGCAGAAATATAAAGCCCACATGTATTTTTTTCCGGTACCCATATAGTAACGGTGTAAAGCTATACCACCGCAAAAGAACGAACGTAATAAATATCCGCCTCTTGTAGTAGAGCCACCTTTACTGCTTAGGTTTAAGCTTGTAACGTCAGCAGCGCCAAGATCAGCAGCATACATTTCGCTAAAAGTTACTTCCTGGCTGTTTTCTAATGTTTGAGTTAATTGTGTCTCATCCATTTTGTACTTACTAGCTTGGGCGCCAAAACCAATCCCTAAAGCCAGTGCTAATGCTAATGCTATTTTTTTCATTTTTTTGTTGGGTTTTAATTATGGGCTTAAAAATACCCATTTTAATTAAAAAAGCAAATATTACTTATTATTTATTCAATTTACCTAATCTGGCAGTTGCCTTAACTGTAGTTACTTTGTAAATAAAACCTAATCCAATAGGGCGTTTTACAGTTGTTTCGTACTGAGGGTAAAGTACCACATCATAACCCGGGTTTTTGTCCATCATATCGTGTAATGCATAACCTGCTGTACCATCAACAATAAACCCGCCTAATACAGGAATAGATGCTAAGCTAAATGGTAAACCAACACTATTATCATTCATGTGGGTACCTGTTTTTTTCAAGAATAAACGTGCCCAATCAATACCGATAATTTTGGTAGACGTTGCTTCGCCGGTAACCTGGTCTGATAAAGTAAAGTCTTTTTTCTCAAGATTTAATCTTGTGCTCGGTTCGCGCATGCTTTTGTTAATGTTTGTGCAGCTTGTTAAAAAAATACCAGCAGCTAAAGCTACAATTGATAATAATTTTTTCATGTTTTTGTTTTTGCGCAATTCCATTCAACTGCCTGTTTATAATAGGGTTAGTTTTTTAGTTTAAATATATAAGAATGGTTATATACGGCACAAATATATATATCGTAAAAATATATTCGCTTTTAAAAATGATAGTTTTTCCTTTTTTATTAAAAAATACCCATTATCGGGTATTATTCTCTGGCGGCCCTCATACAGGCATTCAAAATTGCATTTATCTTATCTTCTCTATCGCTTCCTGCTGTAAGACGGTTAAAGGGCTTTACTCTTCGTATTATTTTTTTATTGGCCAGATCAATAATATAAATATTAGCTATCCACTCTTCATTTCCTTTCATCATACCCGAAAATGCCCCGTTATATGAATCTGGCACTGCATTAACAACGCTTATTCCCAAAAAGATCAGCTTTTTGTAATTGAATTTATTTATTTCATGCGAAACTTCCGGAAAAATGGTTAAAAAATCGCAGGTTGTTTCTTTTTTTCCAAAAAAACCTTTTAGTCCTAATGATTCAACAAAAAGCGAAGTGCTTTTAATTTTTTGAATCTCCCTGAAATTAAATTTATTTTTTGTATCAATTATTTCATTTGGATATAAAGAAGCTAAAGAGTCGTAGGCATTATATAACTCATTGGATAATTCTGCGTCGTAAAATTCTCTTGATGAATATTTTGTTTCTGCAATTGTTGTTATATCAAAAAATATCAATGGGGCCTTTTTATACGTTTCAACATTTTGTTTTATGTTTTGATAATCAATGATTATTTGTGAGTAATCGTTCTCCAGTTCTGTGTTGCTTGTTTTAATTCCGCAATCAGTCAGTTGAGGCTCGCCTAGCAGCATACGGCGCACATTAAAAATACAGGCGTTTTTTGGGATCTTTGAAGAAAAGTATGCCAAAGCATCTTCATTAAATAAAAACTCAAGGGTATCTGTACGCAATAGCTCTTTGGCCTTTATTTGTTTTATATCATTATCTGAAAGATTAAATATCTCATTTTTTAAATTGCAAAAAACCGATCGTTCGTAATTCGACCTGCTTAATTCGCCGGAATATTTTCCTTTCAAATAAACAGGGCTTGATATTTTCTCATTTTCATTACGGCTAAGTTTTGAATAATTATCTGTTATAAATAATTGATCTGCTGCGCCTGGTTCAAATATCATTTTCCTTCTCAAACATTCGGTAATAAAGAACAGATAAAATTCGTCGTTTGGATGATAAAGGTATTGTAAATAAGCCATTTCAAGGCATTCATCGTATTGCAATTGTTCAAATAATAAATAAATGGTCTCATCTATGGCTCGTTTTTTTATTGCAAAAAAGCCAACCGAATCTACCTGGTATTTTTTACCGGATATATTCTTGTTTGCAAAAGCCCTTTGCGCGTTTTTTATCCTCTCATCATCGCTGGGGTGAGAAGAAAAATAAAATAAAGGTTTACGGTAATAACTAAGTTTCTTGTATTTATTGGTAAGTTTTTTAAATACTGTAAAAGATTCTGCTATTTTTTTGGGATCATACCCGTTCTTCATAAAAAAATTAGTGGCAAAGGTATCTGCCTGTCTTTCCTGGTCTTGTTGAAACGAGCTAAGGTTTTTCATTACCATTAATCCTCCGCCACCTTGCAGGAGAAGTGCTTTTAAGTACTTATTCTTATCCTGTTTTTTATAATCTGTATATAAATGGTTTGAGTAATAATGGCCAAACTCATGGCTAAGTGTTGCTGCAAGATCGGCCTCGTTATTCATAAAATACAATAAGCCAACCGTTACTGCAATATTGCCATCTTCCATACAAAAAGCATTTGGCGAAGGATCTCTTACAATAAAAATTTTTACTTCGCCAGTGTTTAATTCTTTTGGTATACTTTTTTCAAATACTTTTTTTACATACTGTGTTGCTTCTGGCCAGTTGGAGTATACTTGGTTTGAGGAAAAAAAATATTCCTGCCCTATCATATCTTGTCTTATATACTTATCGAGTATCTTTTTATTTGGTTCGGTAGAAAATTTTGCATTTAATTTTTCCTTATATGCTTCTTTATCAAAATTTACACTTGGATAGGCTGTTGGTGTAAGCGCTACCTGGTGCGAACTAAATGTTTGAGCAAAAGCTACTATTGAACTACATACAATCAGTAAAACACTTATTTTTAATTTCATCATTATGTGAATAGATAATCAAATTTGCTAAAACGATCTCACAAATCCTAAAATTAAAAACGCCCCGACATTTGCCGGGGCTTTTGTTTTTATTTTATTGTATTTATTTTTTCTTAATCTCCGATATCTCTACTTTTAAACCTTTAAGCATATTCATAATGCTGTCTAAATTAAGTTCATCGTTTTGATATTGATTCATATTGATACAGCAGGTATATTCCCATATTTCTAAAATATCATTTGCTTTTACTTTAAATGGCGCATATACTTTATTATCCGAATGTAATTCGTAAGCGGCTTCTTTTTTATTAAAGCCCATAATACGTTTGTAAGAAAGACCATCTTCTTTGGTAACTACAATATAGGTTTGACCCATTTTTACTTCTTCAAAACGTTCTAAATATTTTGCAATTACAAAAGAGCCTTCTCTTATTGGCGGCATACTATCGCCTTTAATAGGAAAAGCGCGATGCTTACCCGATGGTAAAAAAGGTAATTTCATTTGCGGCAGCTTTTCGATATAATCCGGATCGGCATAGCCGCGTGTGTAACCGGCAGAAGCTTTTAAAGGAATAAGCTCTACCATATCGTTACCATCATTATCTAATAAAATAGGAAATAAGATCCTGTTCTTCCCTATCTTCATTAAACCATCCAGATTGGTTTTTTTAAGATCACCTCTAACCAATGCATCAATGGCAATATGAAAATATTCTGATAAGCGGATCAACAGATCGATGGGCGGTTCGTTCCGCGCTTCTTCGTAACCGCCAATGCGGGAACGTGTAACTTTAAGATCGTCGGCCAGTTGCTCTTGTGACAAGCCTTTCAGCTGACGTAAAAAACGGATGTTAGATGCTATTTTGCTCATTGCTATAATTTATAGTTTAAAATTACTATTAATTGTAGTTATTTGCAAATTTATTTTTAGCCTTCTTTTAAAAATTCTTTAACTATTGTGGTAAATACGGCAATGTTAAGGCTTTCAACAGGGTGTTTGGTGGCAGGCAACACATACATATTAGCATTTGGCAGAGCTTTGTAAATATTTACGGTCTCTTCTAAAGTTACCATTTGGTCCTTATCTCCCAAGCCAAGCAATACCTTGGCTTGAATGGTTTTTAAAGAATCGTTATTTAAGTAATTACTATTACTGATATCCTTCATTAAAAAAGCTGTTCTATCTAGCAGTTCTTTCCAGGTACTACCGTGTTTTGCCTCAAGGCTTTTTGCAAAAGCAGGTACTTTTTCAATGATGGTTGCTGGTACGAGCATTCGCGTTTCTTTTTCAACTGTTTCTTTGTTCCAGTTAAATTTTGTGCCCAACGTAATGATCTTATTTATAACAGCTGCATTTTTTAATGCCAGGTTAAGTGCCACATAACCACCCATACTGTATCCAATAACAGAAGGCTGAACAAATTTATTATTTGTTATAAAATTTTCGAGCTCTAAAGAAAATTGCGGAATATTAAATTCACTTTCAAAATTTTGCGTTCCGTGTCCTGAAAAAGAAAATGTATGAACATCAAAACCTTCTTTAGTTAAAGCATTTTTTAAAATTTCAAGATCGCCTTTAAAACCAAGGGCACCATGGGTAAGAATTACTGTTTGCATGCTATTTGGTTTCTAAAGAAAACAACCACGTTATGGCTTCTGCCTCGTTGGTAAAGATCCTGGTGGGTTTTGCAGGTTTATTAAATTTAAGATAAAAGTTAGCCAGAATTTTTTGCGATAAACTTTTAACAACCAGAGCATCGCCAATGGTATAACGTTGGCCTTCTTCACTGGCCGAAAAATCGCTGCTATCACTATCAAATTGCGCAAACTCATCGGCCACAATAAGCACAAGGCATTCTTTTCCTTCAGATAAAACACCAATAGCATCATTCATGCTTTTTGATTCTTTTAAACCTATAATAGTTCCCGAAAAAATTTCAATACGCACTAATTTAGATTCGTATAATTGAACCTTGGCATAATTAAGTTTTATTTCGTTTAGCACTTTCACCGCGGCAAAATACAGATTTTTTACTAAACACGTTTAGATAAATAAAAAAAGATTCCGAATAATAAACCGAAACCTTTTTTTACTCCATAATCTCTTACGCTTTGCTCTCTGCCATCGGAAGAAGCATGCTTTTATCACGTAAAAATACCGCTATCCAGATAATGGCAATAAATACAGCTGCCATGGGTGGCTGGCCACCGGCCAACTCAATACACATAGCCCCACCCAGGTAACTACATAATAAAAGAAAACCGATCTTGTAAGTTTTAGGATAAAGAAAAAGCGCTACTGATACTAATTCAATAACACCAATAAAAGTAACCAAATTACCCAGCCCGGCTTTTGTTAAGCCGGTAACTATTTGTTGGGCGCCGGTTACTTTCATAATACCGCTCATAATTAACATGAGTGAAGGAATGATCATAAGAATAATAGAGATAATACGTTTTGTTTTTGCTGACATGTTTTTAATTTTTAAAATGAATAAATAAATTTTCGCTGGCGCGTCTTACTTTTTTTACATTCGCCATGGGGTCATTCACAACATCACGATAACCCAATGCCATAATAGAAACGCTTTTCAAACCTTTTTCTTTCAGCTTTAATATTTCATCAAATCCTTTGGCATCAAAACCTTCCATAGGTGTGGCATCAACACTCTCTTCTGCGGCAGCAACCAGCCCTGTGCCCATGGCAATATAAGTTTGGCGTGCCGCCCAGTTAAAATTTTCTTCGGCGTTACGTGTTGTTAAGCCAAGTAATCTGTTCTTATAAAGATCCAGCGATTCCAAAGGTATGTTCCTTGTATCGGCAACAAACTTTATATAATCAGTTACTTTTTGTTCGGTAATATTTTCCCAGGCGGCAAATACTAAAAGGTGCGATGCTTCTGCTACCTGCGGTTGGTTATTGGCAACAGGCAATAATTGCGCTTTAAGTTTTTCATTCTCAATAACCAAAACACTGTATGGTTGCAAACCGGCCGATGATGCCGATAAACGTATGGCTTCCAATATCCTGTTTAATTTATCTGCAGGCACTTTGGCGTTAGTGTATCTTTTTACGGCGTAGCGCCAGTTTAATTTTTCTATCAAATTCATTTTTTAAGTTTTTTTAATTCGCAACAAAATTAGGGTGATTAAGTATCCATTTGGTATCGGTTTCCCGAAGGAAAGCGGTATACTTTAGGAAACCGGTATAAAAAAGAAAGTATAAAAAGCGTAAATTTGCATTGTGGAATTGATGGAAAATAATAAACGAAAATTGCCTGCACACATTTCGGGTCATGAATGTACAGCAAGGTTATTACCTGTAAAAGATGCGCTGGATATTTTAAGCGGTAAATGGAAATTGCAGATAATCATATCGCTTACCTTTGGCAAAAAACGCTTTAAGCAAATACAGAGAGAAATTCCCGGCCTTACACCAAAAATGCTTTCTAAAGAATTAAAAGAATTAGAAATAAATGAGCTCGCCAGCAGGCATGTTTATGACACCTCTCCGGTAACCGTTGAATATGAATTAACGCCCTACGGCAAAACATTACGTCCGCTTATTGGCGAATTGCACAAATGGGGAACAAAACACAGGAAGAGGATTATTACAAGAAAATAAAACGCATAAAAAACCCCGCAATGTGATTGCGGGGTTTTGTTTTTAGTAAAGAGTTTTATTCTTTGATGATTTTTATGTTTTTTATAATGCTATTATTTTGCTTTATTATAAAAAAATAAATTCCTGAATTTAAATTTTCAATATTTATTTCCTGCTCATTTTCTTTAACATCAAAACTATTCATCAACGCGCCTACAGAATTATATATTTCTACTATAAGATCGCTTTCAAAGGATCTTTTCAATTTATACTTTCCATGGCCGGGGTTTGGAAACACAACCAACTCATTATTTGTACTATAAGAACTTAGTCCGGAACACAAAAGAACAGTTTGTGTAAATGTGGATGAACCATAGCAACCATTTTGGGTATTGGTGCCAGTTACAGAATAAATAGTAGTTATTGTTGGGCTCACAGCAAGTGAAGATCCATTAGATGTATTGCTCCATGTATAAGAATTGGCTCCGTTTGCTGTTAAAACATTAGTGCTACCTGCGCACATTGTTGGTGAACCAACTATAGCTATGGGACCATTATAATTACAAGAGCCTGTGATGTTTGCGGATGAATTTATCCAATTGGACGTATTACCGGTTAATACAAAATTATTTAACGAACCCACATTGTTATTACCACTTATATCTGTTAAGGATGTAACATTTAAATTATTACCTCCGGCAACACCCTGGTTAAAATTAAAATAAGCCAATAGATTTGCTTCGTTACCCATTAGTTCACAATTTCTGCGTGATTGTATTTCTGCAGCACATAAAGCTTTATTCCAAATACGTAACTCATCTAAAACACCATTTAAAAAATAAGCGCTGCCGTTCCTGGAACCTATACGAGGTGCATTACCGCTATTGGCAGAAGATGTTAAATTATTGTGTGTTACATTTACAGTCTGAAGTATGCCATCAACATAAATATCGCAATTGGAAGCATTAGGAATACCTTTGTAAACACAGGCAACGTGATGCCAATTACCGTCGTTATAAGTATTAATGGTTTCAATACGTATTGTATTACTAAAATAATTATTCATAACCTCAAACACTATAAAGTTATTTACAATAGCTACTTCATGGCCAATGAAAGGCATTTGATCTACTTTATTAGAATATAGTACAGCGGTAATATCGGTTGTTTTAAACCATGTTTCAATGGTAAATTTACTGTTCAAAGAAAAATCTGTTGCCGGATTATATGGCAGAACAACATCGTTTGAACCATTAAAATCAAGTGCATTGTTTTGAGCCGCTAAATTTAAGCTGTCACTTAAAAAAGCAAACAACAAAATACTAAATGCAGTTATACGAATATTTAATAAAAAAGTATTGCTTACTTTTTTAAGTAGAAAAATTTTATTCATAATTATAAATGATTAATGATAAATCTAAATTACTTTTTTTTCTAAAATGTTATAGCTTTTAAATCTCAAACTACAACTTCATTTTATAAGTGGTTGAAAAATGTATGCGAAATAAAAAACCCCCGGAAGATGATTGCGGGGGTTTTTGTTTGACATCGATATTTTTATTCTTTTATCATTTTTTTTGTATCGATCGTTTTACCGTCAATCACTAAACTATAAGAATACATACCACTGCTTAGATCATTTGCAAAAACATTTAAACGGCCTTCGCCTTTAGTTGTAACATCCATCACTTTAATTATTTTGCCATCGTTAGCAGTAAAAATAATTTGAGCTTTGCCAAAATCTGAAGGAATGTTGTAAGTTATAACCGTACTCTCAGCAAAAGGATTTGGAACATTTTGATTTAAAACAACTGCATTTTTATCTGATAAGTTAATAGCTGACACATTGCCTTTCTTTAACTCGCCTGAAGAAGAATTATTTGCAAGAGATTGAACTATTGCTTTTAACTCATCTATTTGTTTTTGTTGAAGGGCAATAGCTTCAGTTTGTTGATCGATTTGAGTTTGTTGCTCTTGAATACCAGAAACCAAATATGGTATAATTTCATCGTAGAAAACGCCTTTAAAACCGTCTTTACCAGTTGTTACAGCGTGCGGAATAATCTTTTCCAATTCCTGAGCAACAAAACCTGAATGAACCCCCTCCATACTAGGACAGGTAGTTTTATTCCATTTAAAAGTAACGCTTCGTAAATTTTTTATTTTTTCTAAAGCATTAGGTATTGAAGTAATTGAATTTTTCAAACGTTCATCAGAAAAAGATGAATATCCACCAACAGAATTAGTTACACCATTAATATCAACTAACCCTCCGCCTGGTATACCGGGATTTGGGTAACCAATACTAACAAATCCTCCATTTTGAGGGACATAAAGAGCAAAATTATTTACAAGACCACAATTATTTGGATTAGGAACTTCAAACCAACCACCAATTCTATATTGATCGCCTGTAATATTGTTAGGAGTATTAACAATACTTTTTAGTCCTATAACTGTTGTTGTACCCAAGCAAGGACCAACATCATTATTCTCTACCAATAAACCTGTTGAGCCGCCAGTTGAACCAGAGCTTTGATTAACATGAAGCTTTGCAGATGGTGTACAATTTGTACCAATACCAACATTTGTTGTATTGATACCTTGCCCACTAAATACATAATTAAACGTAGACATAGGAATTTCCCATGAGCTCGAAAGTGCAGGAGGTGTAGTTCCGCAAATTCCGCCGAATGCTGATGTTGGAAATTGAGTTAAAATAACATCGCCTGCGTTATTTACGCTTAATACTCTGTTATTTGCAGCGGCTGGTGTTCCACCTGCTAAATCTGTTAAACGTAAACCACTTAACCAATTTGGACCGGTATTATTATTCACTTCTAATTTATTTGCAGGTGTACAATTTGTTCCAATTCCTACTCTGCCGGCAGCTCCTGAAAAAACAAAATTAAAACCCGCTAAAGGCACGGCTCTGTTGCTTGTTAATGAAGCTAACCCAACCGTTCCACTACCACAGACTGCACCTAGCTGAACAGAATTTCCGCTAACACTAAGGCCATTATTAGCATGGGATAGGCCCGGAACATAAATAACATCTCCATTATTGTCAACTGATAATACGCCGGGGCCCGGATTTGCCTGGGGAATACAATTACGGGTGAGGTCTGTAAATCTTAAGCCTGCCCAGCCCGTTGGAGCCGCGAACAAAGGTGCCTGGGGTTGCCCATTTGATAAACATGCAGTTGTATATTGTGTGCTGTTTATTTCAAATGTATTGTTAGGACTATACTGGTTAACACCTATCCAAACACCATTGTTAGCAGGATTTGGCATCATTGTCATAGCTTGCCTGATAAAAATATTATTGCCCGCATTAGAATCATGAAACTCAAAAACTATGCGATCGGGATCGTTGGCCTGATTGGTATAATTATCATCTCCCCATGCTATAACACCATTGGCTCTATTTGAAGCTAATCTCCTTGTTCCAAAAAAAACCCTATCGGCAGTATCGTTAACCGTTAAACCGTAGAGCGCCTGGTCGTTTGGCGTATTTCCTAATGCTGATGTTATTGGTCTTCCTAGTGTAGACCATGTACCCCAACCACTTGTCCAAAAACCGGCCTGTAAGTGTCCTATCCTATTAAGCGTAGCATTATTAGGAATTGAACGTACTACGTCCTGACCTCCCGGAGTAGTAGCTAAATTTACAAATTGCGCATGTATTGAGCCAGCAATAAATGGCAAAGCTAAAAGCATAATGAGTTTCTTTTTCATGATTTAAGAATTTTAAATTTCATCTAAACTACTTTCATCACTTAAAGAAAAAAAACAACATCATGCCAAAAATATTTTTAGCTTAATAAGTGGTAGAATTTTTAATGCGAAGTTTTTGGAAAGAAATTTCAAAATAGAGTAAAACCGATTAGAAAATTAATTAACGGCTCTTAAAATTAATAAGATCTAAAAATTCTTCTTTTTTATTTTTTGAAATAGGAATTGATCTTTCGTTCTGTATCACTGCATAGCCGCCGTCTTCAGGCATGTAGCGACTTACATAATTTATATTTATAATAAATGAATTGTGAATCCGGATAAAATTTTTATTTGTATCGCATAATTGCTTTTCATATTCTTTTAACGAGCGCGTAACATTTATTTTATTTTTATTCTTTAAAACTACAATGGCCTGGTTAGAATCTGCTTCAATATACATGATGTCATTTCCTGAAACTAATTCAATACCGCTTTTTGCCGGAATACTTACTTTAACATCTTTAGTATCTGTAAGCGAGTTTAAAAACTGCAATGCATTTTGCATGGCACTATGATCATTAATGTTTTTGCTTACTTTTTCTATTGCCTTTTTAAGATCTGCGCCATCTACAGGTTTTAAAAGATAATCGAGCGCATTTTTTTTAATGGCTTTTAAAGCGTACTCTTCATACGCAGTAGTAAATATTAAATGAAATTTTTTAAATTCTATTTTCTCCAACAATTCAAAACCATTTAAGTTTGGCATATTAATATCCAAAAAAACAACATCAGGCCTAAAGTTGTTTATCAATTCTATTCCTTCAAAAGCATCAGTAGTTTTAGCTACTAACTTTACTTCGGGTGCATATTTTTTGATCAATAGCTCAAGGCTAACGAGTCCATTTAATTCATCATCTATAATGATAGCGTGTAACATAATTAATTTATTATTGGTAAAATAATTACAACTGTTGTTCCTAAACTCTTTTGGTCGTTATCTTTCTTATCTGTTATTTCAAAATAACATTCAAGCGCTTTCGATCTTGCTATGAGATCTAAACGTTGTTTTATAAAATCCATTGCCAGCGATTTTTTCTTCAACGGATCTTTATGTTTTAATGCTTCATCCCTGCCAACACCATTATCGTCAATTATGCATTGTATCCTGTTATCATCCAAACGCAAAAAAGTGATACTGACAAATTTTTCGTCCTTCTTTGGTATTAATCCATGCCAAACAGCATTTTCAACAAAAGGCTGCACCAGCATAAAGGGTATAAATATATCTGATCGTTTATCCACTTCACATATTATTTCAAAATTAAAAGAATTTGCAAAACGTAGTTTTTCAATTTCGAGATAGCCCTGAAGTATCTGAACCTCTTCTTCGAGCGAAATTTTATCTTCTTTACTGCTTTCCATTAATTTGCGAAGCAACTTTGCAAATTTTGCGAGATATATTTCCGCATTTGGCAGATCGGCTTCTAAAATAAAACGGTTTAATGTGTTTAATGAATTAAAAATAAAATGCGGATTCATTTGCGTACGAATCGATTTTGTTTCTAATTCCAATAAACGATTCGCTATATCTATATTTGCTTGTTTCATGGCAATTGATCTTTTGTATGTTTTTATTGATAACCATATTATCAGGATAATTATTATCACAACAAGAACTACATATAATATGATTGTTCTGTAAATAGCAAATTTGTTTGGGTTTGGAGCATTGTATAACTGTACAACTTCCTCGGGCGAAAGTACTTTATTGTAAATTTCAATATCATCTATAATACCATTAAAATACCTGTCATTTTTTTTATTGGCTGTATTGCCAACCATTACAGAATCTGTTTGCAAAAATTGTGTTGTAAAATTTTTTGGCATTTTATTCTCCAATACGCCATTAATGTAAAGGCAAACAAAATCGTGATTGTAGGTCATGACCAAATGATACCATTTAGCATGTGCTACCGTGTCAGTAGTACGCAAAGAAAGCTGGTTGATCTCAGAAAAAGTTGTTGCTACACATATTTTTTTTGCATGTATATCGTAATTTATGCTGTACCCTTCAAAAAAATCATCACCGCCGTGCGATTTTGTTAATATAATAGGATTGAACATTGCACCCCTGCCGCAATTCATAGCATTGTCTATCTTAAACCAAACAGCAATACTCCCATTAACTGGTTTTAATTGATTCGAAGTTCCAAGGTTTATATAACTGCCCGGACTTCCCTGTAAATAATAGGCGGCATTAGAATTGCCAAACCTGTCTTCCGCTAAAGAAACGCCTATAGCTTTTGCAGCCGGTAGCCCTTGAGCACCTTTTAAATCACCATCTGTAAAATGGAAGCTAGCCCTCAACGAACTATCGGGCGTGTTTGAACAAAATGCCGACAGCGCTGCACAGGTAAAGATAGTTAATACAATTTGTGGGGCTTTGAACACAGTATAAAATTATAATTATTTTTTATACTATAAGCTTAAATTTTAAGATTTACTTTCTTCGTAAGCCGCTTTTAATTTTTCAATATCCAGCTTTTTCATTTTCAACATTTCACGCATTACCGCTTCTTTGTTTCCAAGGTATGGATCGCTCATCATTTCAGTTAATGCAATGGGAACAATTTGCCACGAAACACCATATTTATCTTTTAACCAGCCACATTGTTGCGCTTTTTCGTCGCCACCTTCTTTTAATTTTTCCCAGTAATAATCTACTTCTTCCTGGTCTTTACAATTTACAATAAATGAAACGGCCTCGTTAAATTTAAATACAGGGCCGCCATTTAGCGCAACAAATGTTTGGCCTTCAATTTCAAATTCAACTGTTAATACAGTTCCTTCGGGCATGCCGTGTATCTCATGCCCTTCTTTACCATAGCACGAAGTTTTACCAATAGCAGAATTCTTAAAAATAGATGTGTAATACTTAGCGGCTTCTGCAGCTTCTGTATTGAACCAAAGGTTATTTGTTATTTTTTGCATGATCTTTTATCAAAAAAACATGCAAAATTGCTGCCATTATGCTTATTAACCGCTAATGATCGAAAATTCTATCCTGCGGTTCTTAGCCTGTAGCTCTTCTTTTTTTTCGGTGTAAATTGGTTTCGAAAAACCATAACCTTTTGCTGTAATTCTTTTTTCGTTTATACCTTTCATTACCAAATATTTTTTTACGGCCTCTGCCCTACCGGTTGATAGATCATGATTGTATTTTTCGCCGGAGCTATTAATACTTGTATGACCCGAGATCTCGATCTTCATTTCGGGATGTTCTGCCAAAAGATCGTGAAGCTTATCTAACTCAGGAAAAGATTCAGGTAAGATCCTGTGCTCATCTGATACGAAAAAGATATTATGAAGTACAACACTTTGACCGGTTTTTATAGGACTAAGATAAAGATCTATATTTTCTTCTTTATAAGTATCTAACACGGTTACATCCTTATTTGCATTTACAGAAATAAATCCCTCATGTTGCGCATGAAAACAATATTTTCTGCCTTTAGGCAGCGAAAATACAAATGCGCCGGTTTCAGCATTAGATGTTGCTGAACCTAATATTTTTTTTGATCCTAATTCATAATAAGTAATAACTGCCTGCATTGGCTTTTTTGTATCGCTGTTATGCACTATACCATGTATCAATATAACGGGTTCGGGCTTTACACTTTCAGGTTGCTGGATCTTGTAAATATCGGCATTAGCCTGCGCATTTGGTTTAGAGATCATGTACGCATATTTACCCGATGCAGGCATAGTGTAATAAGCATCCCACTCTTTGGTGTTTATTTTTGGTCCTAAATTTTTTGGTTCGCTCCAATGTTTCCAAGTGTCATCCAAACGTTTGGCCATAAATATATCATTGCTTCCATACCCTGGATGCCCTGATGATGAAAAATAAAAGGTTTTACCATCTGAAGCTAAAAAGCCACCGGTTTCGCTTGAATAACTATTTATAACAGGGCCGGCATTTTCAGGTTCGCTCCATGTACTATCTGACAGCAAATGAGAAAAATAAATATCTTTATCGCCATGTGTATCATCACGCTCTACACATAATAAAATGGTTCTGCCATCAGGTGCGATGCAGGCCTCGTTATACTCATTATTATTATAAAAATTTTTGATCTTCATCTCCTTTGGATATGACCATCCGTTCTTTGTCCAACGACTAAACGACATTCCTTTGCTCATTGCTTTACCTTCGCCATGATAAACATTTCCTAGTATTAAAGTATTGTTATCGTGACTTACAGCAATAACAAAATTATTGCCATTGTTATTAAGTGGTGAACCAATATTTTTGATCTTGCTCCATGTGCTGTCTTTATTCAGAGTACTCACCCAAATATCATAGTCATCATAACCTGCAGTGTTTTCTTTACAAAATGTACGGGTAACATATAACGATTTTTCATCGGCACTTATCACGGGGCAAATTTCTGCTGCAACCGAATTAATATTGCTTCCTAAATGAATTTTTTCACCAAAAGAGTTAGGATTATCTACCAAACGTAAAGCTTTCTTTTTTTGATAAACATGCGCGTAATCTACTTCTATTTTCATTACACCACCAAGATAAAACCCCACAAAATGATCATAATATTTAGGAACAGGTAAAGAAGCCACCTCTACTGCATTTATAAAATAATGCAGGTTATTTCCTTTACGCGCAATAGACAATTTATTGTATTTATTAAGGCCCTTTATTATCCTGTCTGATTCTTTCCAGGCAATATCTTCTATGTAAACATTTTTTTCGTAATGAAAAACAGAAAAATATCCGTTTGCGCTAATGCAAAATGTATTTGAATTATCGCTTCCTTTATAATTGTACATAATGCCATACCCTTTTTGATCAGAGCCGCTTACCTGGCACATAGATATTTCTATTTCATAATCAAGACTAGGATCAAAGCCCATGTTATTGGTCTGACTCCATGTTTCATCCTTACCTGCGTGCTGCAAAAAGAATTTTCCTTTTGTTACACCGGAGGTAAATCCTGTTTCATTATAAGCTTTCCAATAAGGATCGTTGGGTTCAAAATCACATTTGTAAACCAGATCGGCTTTTGCTGTTTGAGCAAAATTTATTTGCCATGTGGCAAGGATCAAAAATAAAGCAATGTATCTCATTGTAAAATTGTATCTTATATAGTTAGTATAAAAATACAATTTTACATGAAATAGCAGTAATTTATTTAAGCATTCATGAGTGCTTCAATATCAAATTTTTTCATTTTCATAAAAGCCTGCGCTACTCTTGGGCCTTTTACAGGATCTGACATTAATTTGCCAAGTATTGCCGGAATAACCTGCCATGATACGCCAAATTTATCAACGAGCCATCCGCATTGACTTTCTTTACCACCATTAGAAGTAAGACTGTCCCAATAATGATCAATTTCTTTTTGATCTTCGCAGGTAATGACAAATGATACCGCTTCGTTAAATTTAAACATTGGGCCACCGTTCAACCCCATGAATTTTTTTCCGTTCAATTCAAAATTCACCACCATTGGCGAATCCATTGTTATTTTTGAATTTGGAAAAATTGAGCAGTATAGGTCTGCCGCTTCTTTTGCCTTGCCATCGAACCAAAGGCATGGATAAATCTGATGTTTCATTTTTTTAATTTTTAGTTTTAATTATTTATTTTTTATTCCAGAATTTCGCAATTAATATTTTTTTTGTTCAACGTTTCAATAATGCACTCTGTATTTATATTTTTACTTTCAATACGTAAGATCTTATCGTGGTCTTCCAGATCAAAATTTACAATGTACTCCGGAAAAAGAATTTCTAATTCATGAAGAATGCTGTTTGCCTTTTCTTTGCTCTCTACATTTGTTATAAATACTTCCACCATTTTTTAAAACACTATTTTATTCTCACCATACACTTCACGCTTTCAGAAGTATTGGAGTACCACTCTACACAATAGCCTTGCGGATCAATATCTTTTTGCGCTATCAGTTTTTGAAAAGCGTTGGCAATAGCCATTACATCTTTTCTGAAATTGTGAACTTCAAGACAATAGTATTTTCCCTTTTTAAGGATCGTTGATTGCAAATTATGTTTGCTTAGTTCCCCTTCATTTAATTCTGTTGCACCTGCTTTGTAAACAATGACTTCATTGTTTTCCGGACGAGAAACACTTATGTACTTTCTATCATTAGAAAAAGGAATTATTGCATGTAGTTTTTCCATAGCTGCGGGAATGCCTGCCGGAAAAGAGCTTGCGGTTACATAAACAATTTTTATATCCTCCGTTAAAGCAATCGTTTCCATCTTATTTCTTTTTTGCAAATAAAGCATCGAGCTTTTTGAAGCCTGTATTCATTCCTCCTTCCATTCCGGAATTGATCAAACCATCACGGTCTTCTACCGATTTAAAAATTGCCTGGATCTTTAATCTTGTTCTGTCATTTGGCAATACCTCCATCGTTAAAAATTCTAGCGACACGTGCCCCCTTTCAGGCAAACCTTCAAACTCAAAAGTTCTTATTATTCTTTCGGGTTCTGCTACTTCGTGAATAGTACCATTAAAAGCGAATGTAAGCCCACTTCCATCACACATTTTATGAATGAACCTGTATGAACCACCTGATCTGTTATCAAATTTTTCGATTTCCATTTCCAAATTATCAGGGCCTAACCATTGCAATAAAAGATCAGGCTCGTTAAAGGCCTTAAAAACCATTTCTCTTGGTGCATCAAATTCGCGTGTAATAAAAAATTCTTGTTTGCCTTTTTCGGCAACGATAATAGTTTGATTTTGTGTTGTCATTATTTCTTCTTTTTTAAATTATTTAATACATTATCTAAACGGCTAAAACGGTCTTCCCACATTTTGGTGAAGGGTGCTAACCAATCGGCTACTTCTTTCATTTTTTTTGGATTAAAGTGATAATAGATCTCTCTGCCCGATTGTTCTTGTTTTACCAATTGACATTCGGTTAATATTTTTATGTGTTTTGAAACCGCTTGTCTGCTAGTATCAAAATGTTCGGCCAGGGCATTTGGCGTCATGGCCTGTAAAGCTATTAAGCTTAAAATGGCTCGGCGCGTGGGATCGGCTATTGCCTGAAATACATCTCTTCTTATCTCCATAATTATTTATTTGCTATCATTTGGTTGCAAATATAAATGCAATTATTTGGTTGCGCAAATTTATTTTAGAAATGGTTTTTAACTGCTTGTTTTGAAGGTATTTAAAATAAAGCTTGGATTTTTTTAGTTATGTTTGTGCTAATTTACTATGAGCCGGATTATTTCATTTTTCGTTGCGTTATTTTTAAGCACTTTTTATTTTGCTCAAAAGTATTCTGATTCATTTAATGATCTTAGAACTGCTAAAAAAGACACCACGTATGTTATTACTTTAAATAATTTTAGCAGGCAATTTATTGGAAGCGGTAATTTTTTTTCAGCCGATTCTTTAGCGCAGATAGCCCTTTCAACATCTGAAAAATTAAATTTCAAAAACGGGGCAGCTGTATCTTTAAATATCCTTGGCATTATAAAACAAATTCAAGGCCAGTATTCACAATCATTGGATTATTTATTCAGGGCATTGCGTATTGCCGAGGACATCAAAAATAAACCAAGAATAAGTAAGATCGTGAACGGCATTGCATCTGTTTATTTTTATCAAAATAACAATCAAAAAGCCCTGGAATATTATTTTAAAACCTTAAAAATAGAAGAAGAGAACAAAGATAGTTCAGGAATAGCAAGAGCCTTTTCAAACATCGGTATTGTATATGATAACATGGGCGACTCAGCAAAGAAAAAAAACATTGCAAGCGATAAAAACAAATATTATCCAATGGCACTTGAATATTATCTTAAGAGTTTATCTATTTCAGAGATAATAGACGAAAAGCAAGGTATTGAAATAGCTTTAGGAAATATTGGTGGCCTGTACATGGATATTTATCAATATGATAAAGCCCTCGCCTATCTTCAAAAAAGTTTGGTGATTAGTCAAAAAATGGGCAATAAAGAAGCTGTTTCGGTGAAACTTTATAATATTAGCTCACTTATTGCAGAAAAAGCCGATTCGCTTAGCTCAGTTTCTCAAAAAAAAGCCGAATACAAAAAAGCACTTTTTTACCTACAGCGATCAAGTGCTTTGAGCAATGAAATAAATGACAGGCGGGGAAGCATGTTATGCTACCAGTCGTTTAGCAAATTATACTCCGCGCTTGATAATGACCTTGAAGCTTTAGTCAATTATAAAAAATATATTGCTTTGCGCGATAGTTTGTTTAATGAAGAAAATACAAAAAAAACCGTTCAGTTGGAAATGACCTATGAGTTTGATAAGAAAGAAGCGGCAACAAAACTACAGCAGGAAAAAAAAGAAGCCTTAGCTATGGCCGAAAGCAAAAAACAAAGAATAATCATTTTTAGTATTTGCGGTATTTTGTTGCTGGTTGTTGCATTTGCAATTTTTGCCTACCGCAGTTTTTTACAAAAACAAAAAGCCAACCTCGAGATCTTAAAACAAAAACAGATCATCGAAGAAAAACAAAAAGAGATCCTCGACTCTATCCATTACGCCAAGCGCATACAAGCCGCTTTACTGCCAAGCGAAAAATACATAGAGAGGAATTTGAAGCAGTAATTTTTTATGTAACAATTAATACAAAAGCAGTAATTTTATATTATAGAACATCTGCTTGATAATTATTACATGAAACAGCCTGAACCCATTCAGGGATGTTTACTAGCGCTAAAAAATTTTATTTTGGAGATCGATCCCAACATTACCCACCAACGCAAATTTCAAATTCCGTTTTTTTATTATAGGGATAAAAAATTATGTTATTTGTGGGTGAATAAAAAAAAGATCCAGTTTGGATTTATTGAAGACAAGACTATTCATCCAAAAAAAGAAGGTGTAAAATTAAAGGACAAATACCACAGCATTATTATTGACGCCAATAAAGACATTCCCATTAAAATGATCATTCGGGATTTAAAGAAAATGATAAAGGTGTATGAGAAGGTAGAAGGGAAATAGGGTTTTGTTTTCTTCTCTGCAAAAATTGATCTTTCTTAAACGGTATCAGATTAACTACGTTGATCAGGAAATTTAAGCGTTGCAAATAAAAAGTCTTTTTTGCTAGTGCAAAAAATTGGCTTTTTTTGTTTTTTCGCTTACAAGAACAAAATTCTTGCCGCTGTAAAACTAAAAAAGCCTTTCACTTCGTGAAAGACTCTTTATTTGTCGGGGTGGCCAGATTCGAACTGACGACCTCTTGCTCCCAAAGCAAGCGCGATACCGGGCTACGCTACACCCCGCGGCGTACGTCTCAAAAATTGAGAGTGCAAATATACATATTTTTTAAATCTTTCAAAAAAACAGGCCATTTTTCTTAAATAATGTTTATCCCTTGGTTTTCAAGGCTTACTGAGATAAAATTTAATTGTATTTTTGCCTACTATGCAAGAACAGATCCTTATTTTAGATTTTGGTTCACAATTTACCCAGCTTATTGCCCGCCGTTTGCGCGAATTAAACGTTTATTGCGAGATCCATCCTTACAACAAAATCCCTCAAATAACTTCACATATTAAAGGTGTTATTCTTTCGGGAAGCCCGCACAGCGTGCGCCAGGAAGAACCTCTAAAACCGGATCTTAGCAATATTAAAGGTAAACTGCCCTTGCTTGGCGTGTGCTATGGCGCACAATTTTTGGCCCATTTTTATGGTGGTGAGGTTGGTAAATCCAACTCCCGCGAATATGGCCGCGCGCACCTTGAAATTAAAGACAAAAACGCTAAAATGTTCAAGGATATTTCTGACGATTCTGTAGTATGGATGAGCCATGCCGACACGATCTTAAAAATTCCTGATAATTATAAAATTACTGCCAGCACCCACGATGTAAAAATAGCTGCTTATGCCATTGAAAGTGAAGAAACACATGCCCTGCAGTTTCACCCCGAAGTGTATCACACTGATGAAGGCACTAAAATCTTAAAAAACTTTGTTTATGGTATCTGCGGCTGTAAAGGGCTTTGGACATCAGACTCATTTATTGATACAACCGTAGCAGATCTTAAAAAGAAATTAGGCAACGATAAAGTGGTTTTAGGTCTTTCCGGTGGTGTAGACTCAAGCGTTTCGGCAGTTTTATTGAATAAAGCTATTGGCAAGAACCTGTATTGCATTTTTGTAGATAACGGCTTATTGCGCAAAAATGAATTTGAACAAGTGTTGGAATCGTACAAACACATGGGCCTTAATGTAAAAGGTGTAAATGCTAAAGATAAATTCTACTCTGCCCTTGCAGGTTTGAGCGACCCAGAGCAAAAGCGCAAGGCCATTGGTAAAGTTTTTATTGATGTGTTTGATGAAGAATCGCAACGCATTGAAGATGTAAAATGGTTGGCTCAAGGCACTATTTACCCCGATGTTATTGAAAGTTTAAGCGTGAATGGCCCTAGCCACACAATTAAATCACATCACAATGTGGGCGGTTTACCGGCATATATGAAATTAAAAATTGTGGAACCTCTGCGTTCTTTATTTAAAGATGAAGTGCGTCGTGCAGGTAAAGCTTTAAATATGGATGAGAATTTATTAGGCCGCCATCCTTTTCCGGGTCCGGGTTTAGCCATTCGCATCTTAGGAGATATTACACCTGAAAAAGTACAGATCGTTCAAGATGTAGATGCTATTTTTATTGAAGGATTAAAATCGCACAATTTGTACAATACCGTTTGGCAAGCCGGCGCTATTTTATTGAATGTGCAAAGTGTTGGTGTTATGGGCGATGAACGTACTTACGAAAATGCGGTTGCATTACGCGCTGTATCATCAACAGATGGTATGACTGCAGATTGGGTTCACTTACCTTATGAGTTTCTTGCAAAAATGAGCAACGAAATTATTAATAAAGTAAAAGGTGTTAACCGTGTTGTATACGATATAAGCTCTAAACCACCGGCTACTATTGAGTGGGAGTAAGCAAAATTGACGATTTTTTAATTTACAATTGACGATTGAAAAAAAATTTAAATAAACTATTTCTTTCTTGTGCCTTATGTCTTATGTCACTCATAACACTAGCGCAAAGCAAATCTACCAACATTCAAAATTTTGATGGCAAGAGTTATTACATCCACAAAGTAGAAAAAGGACAAAGTTTATATTCTATCACCAAATTATATAATGTTGGTTTGGATGAATTATATGTTGTAAATCCCGAATTAAAAGACGGTGTTAAAGCAGGCCAGGAAATAAAAGTACCAACCGGTTATGCAAGCGGTAAACCATTAACAAATACCACTACAACTGTAAATACAAACGTTGCGCTTTCTGCAAATCCTGATACATCACGTTATTTTACCTACAAAGTTTTAAAAGGAGAAACCGTTTATGCCATTACCAAAAAATTTAATTTAACCGAATCTCAATTAAACACCTTCAATCCCGGCTTATCAACCGCGGGTTTAAAAGAAGGCCAGGTAATTGCCATAAGCGAAAAAAATAAAAAGAAAGTTGGTAATACAACTTACGTTAGCACTTCTACCATTACAAGCACGGCCATTGATACTTCAAGATCAAAAGTAACTACAAAACCAACAAAAAGTAGTTATAACATTGCATTGGTATTACCGTTTAAACTCGATCAAACTTTAGCTTTAGACGTTGCAACTCTTGCAAAAAACAAAACAAGTTTTCCGGTAGTTTCTTCTTACGCCGTTGATTTTTATTTGGGATTTAAAAGCGCTATTGATTCTTTGAGTGGAAAAGGATTTGAAATTAATTTAGAGTTGTATGATGAAGATGAAAAAGATTCATTAAAGCATACTCAATTATTAAGCGATCTTAAAACAAAACAAATCGATTTTATTTTTGGTCCGCTTTATGCAAACGGCTTTAAATCTATCGGGCAAAAAGCAAAAGAATTAAACATCCCTATTATTACGCCGATTACGCAACAAAATAAAATGTTGTTCAATAATGTGTACGCGTCAAAAACAAATCCTTCGCAATTTACTTTATTAGAAAGTCTTGCAGATTATTGTATTGACTCTTTGGTAAAAGACAATGCAAAAATATTTTTAGTTTCAGGCTTTCAAAAAGACGCTAAAGAAATGGGTTATGTAACTGCCTTTAAAAAATATTATAACGAAAAACAAAAAGCGCTAGGTAAAACAGCGAAAGACAGTGTACACGTTGTAAGAGGCTTAGCAGATATTAAAAACGGCTATATGCCTAATGCGAAAAACATCATAATTACTTTAAGCACTAACCAGGTTTTTATTGCCGATTTTACAACGCAACTTGCTGTTTTTTCTGAGAAGAAAGATATTACATTATGCGGTTGGGAAACTATGACCACTATTGATAACATTGACCAGGAATATTTAAATCAGTTGCATTTTACTTTTCCAAATCAATACAATTTAAGTAATATGGCAGCTTATGCCGGCTTAATTGAGAATTATAAAAATTACATGGCTACTTACCCTACCGAATTTTATTTTATTGGTAACGATATTGCAAATTACTATTTAAAGAATTTAAAAGAATGGGGACCAAATTTTGTATTTAACCTCAACAATCTTTCTTCTGAAACCAATTATATGCGTTTTAAATTCTATCGTCCGGATAATACGACCGGCTTCGATAACCGTGGTGTATATATCTTTAAATACAATAATTACCAACTGCAAAAAACCGGATGGAAATAAATAAAGAAACCATTACAACGTGGTTAAAGAATTTACAGGATGAAATTTGCTCATCATTAGAAAAAGCCGACGGACAATCAAAATTTATTGAAGAGAACTGGACCCGCACAGAAGGCGGTGGTGGAAGAACGCGCATAATTAAAGATGGAAATGTAATTGAAAAGGGTGGTGTTTTATTTAGCGCTGTAAACGGCGATGCGCCCGATTTTTTATTTAAGGAAGGTGAGCATTCAGCCTCACCCCTGCCCTCTCCAAAGGAGAGAGAGAAAAAACCTCAATTTTTCGCAACAGGTGTATCCATTGTTATTCATCCAAAAAATCCAATGGTGCCAATCATTCATATGAACATCCGTTATTTTGAAATGGACGGTGGTGTGAAATGGCTTGGGGGCGGCATTGACTTGACTCCGCATTACATTGTTGATGAAGATGCTAAATTCTTCCATTCACAATTAAAATCTGTTTGCGATAACCATAACGCAAATTATTATTCAAAATTTAAAAAGTGGGCCGATGATTATTTTTACATCTATCATCGTAAAGAAACCCGTGGCATTGGCGGTATCTTTTTTGACCGTTTGAATACAGATGGTAACATGAGCTTTGAACAAAATTTTGCATTTTGGCAGGATGTTGGAAAAGCCTTTGCACCAATATATACAGAGCTTATCTACAAAAATAAAAATAAGACCTTCACCGAAAAAAATAAAGAGTGGCAGCTTTTACGTCGCGGCCGCTATGTTGAATTTAATCTGGTTTACGATAAAGGCACCAAATTTGGCTTAGAAACCAACGGACGTGTAGAATCAATTTTAATGAGCCTTCCAAAAATGGCCGGATGGGAATACGATTTTAAACCGGAAAAAAATTCAGAAGAAGAGAGAACACTTTCTTTATTGAAAAAAGGAATTGACTGGGCTTAACACCTTGGATAGATTTTACCTGTCTTCAATTTTTACAATAGTATATTCTGGTTTTTGTATTTAAATTTTTACGTAAATTAGTAATATTAACATAAAATATTCATCCTGTGAAAATTATAGCTAAAATTTTTGTTTGCGTATTGTTTTTTTATAATGGTCTTTTGGCGCAAATTTCTCCTCCGGTAGGTACCCATCTTAATTACAACCAGGTAATGTTTCAGTATCCTGAAGTTGAAGGAGCTAATTTATATAAGTTAATTATTGACAGTTATGATTCTTTAAAAGCTGAAAAACCTGCTTTCAGTTTAGTTTTTAATGATTCCAATACATGTACACTCGTTCGAAATTTAGAATTTGGTAAAAAATATATTTGGAGAACGGAAGCATATTCGCAACCGGGGCAAAAAATATCTGCTTCAGAATCATATAGTTTTTCTCTCTTAAAAAATGATTTTAACGACCCAACTATTTTTTCTGTCAATCAATATATTAATAAGCCTGAAAAATATAAAGATGGCATAGTATGGTTGGATAAATATTTTTGCGCGCTCGATCGCAGCGGAAAAGTTGTTTGGCAATTTCCCAAAAGCACTAAAAGCGCGTTTTTGCCGGATAATATGACCGATCTGCACATGTACAACAATGGAAATATTTCTTTTTCAAACGATACCTCTTTATATTACTTTAACCGTGATCTTAAATTGATCTGGCATTGCCATGTTAGCATGTTAAAGCCAGATTTAAAAGTCACTAATTTTCATCATGTTTTTAATCGTTTGCCTAATGGTAATTTTATTGCTCTGGGTTCAACGTTTGAAAAATTTAAATTAGATAAAACAGATGCTGCAACTTATACTTACGACAACAATATTATTCTTGAATTTGATTCGTTGGGAAAGCTTTTGTGGCAATGGGAATTCAGAAAACATGCTGATACATTACTTGTTAAAGATGTTTTAAAAAAATACGGCACAAAAAATTCAAAATTATCGGTAATGGTCCATGGTAATTCGGTAAGTTACGATTCCACATACAAATACCTTTACCTTGGCTGTCGTGATTTTAATCGTATCTATAAAATTGATAAAGCTTCAAAAAAAATCATTGCTGAATATGGCCCCAAATTAACCGATTTGGATACAAAAGTATTTCCAATAAATTTTTATTCGCGGCAGCATGATGTAAAGCCCGTTGGAAAAAATGAAGTTTTATTATTTAATAATGGCGAAGAAACCGAAAAAGGTAAAAGCACAGTAATGAGAATTTTGTTGCCGCAAAACGCTAAAGAAAAAGCAAAAAAAACCTGGGAGCTCGATCTGGATATTGACACTATACCGGGTAAAGCAATTAAATATGGTAGCGCTGAATTATTGAGTAACGGCAACTATTTAATTTGCGGTGGTACTAACGGTAGGATATTGGAAGTTACGGCTAATAAAGAACCAGTGTGGGATCTGTATTTAAGAGCAAAAACATTGGCTGTATTTCCGTTTAGAATATTTGCACAATATAGGGCCTATTACAGCAGTTCGCTTTATCCATATTATTTTACAGCTTCAATAAATAAAAGCGGATCAACTGCTATAAAATTATTTAACGAAGGTACAGAGAACGATACTTATAAATTGGAGTTTTATACTACACCTTCCAATACAATCTCAAAAGCTGTTAGTGTATTAACAACGCCAGTAATTAAGACCGGCAATAGCTATACTGTTGCATCAAAAGACAAGTCTGTAGTGAGTGTTAAAATTACGTCCCTGGGTTCGGGAATTGTTCAATGGTACACTATTAATAAGTAGTTTCCCAAACGATTTAACCACATAGGCACATAGTTTTTAAAGACTGTAAACAAATTTTATTGAGTTTACATAGTTTCTTCGCCTAAGGCGAAGAAAATCTATGATCTTTCTGCTGCAAAATAATTATTTAAATAAGATTAGTTTTCCTATGTGTCTATGTGGTTAAAAACATCTACAGCACTAGTGCCTATGTTTCATGATCACAAAAAGCATGAACAATACAGGTAGCGAGCTTAACACCATGCCTATATAACCTTTAGGATATTTTTCTTCTTCGTAATAATATTTTACGTTCAAAAAAATATTCAATCCCGAAATTATAAAACCCAAAAGCCCTAAAGCAATTCCGTAAAAAGCAAATTGAATGCGGTAAATAGATAAGGCAGCAAATATGCCTATTAAAATAGAAAGATAGCCTAATGCTTTATATACAAACTTGTGACTGATCATTATTCAGCGTAATAGGTCATTAAACGGCGACGTAATTTACTGGCATAAGTTTGGCATTGCCAATCGGTATGGTTGTTTGTAGAGTTAATGCATTTACCATATTGACGAACGCGGTATTTCATTTCTTCTCCCAATAAATTAAATAATTCCATTGCCTCATCAAAATCAGCTGCGTTATCTTTAATACGGGCAAAATGATCTTCTAAGCTTTGATCCAATACTGTTTGTGGTTTGTGCCCTTTACGCAAAGCCATTGTATAACGGTCTTTTACAATAAATGCTTCGGCACTTGAATTTAAGAAACGCTCCTTAATTTCAGGAGGCATATCGTAATCGTTCTCTAATTCATAGTTCCACTCATCTTTGTAACGATGTTCTAAATACAAATGTGGCGCCGCAAAAACATGTTTCCAATCAATCGGATATTGCCATAAATTAAAACGACGGGAATTATTTCCAAGATCAACGATCTTAAATATTTTTTTGTTTGGAAGGATACGGCTACCACGACCGATCATCTGGTGATACAACGTTAACGATTTTGTAGCACGGTTTAAGATGATGGTTTCCACTTCAGGCTCATCAAAACCGGTAGTTAAAATACTTACCGATGTTAATACACCATCTTTAGTGTTACGGAACCACTCTAAAGTTTCGGCACGGTCTTTATCACTGAATGTACTATCCAAATGCCGAACAGGATAACCTTTCTTTTTAAATGTTTCGTAAACAGCGCGGCTTGTTAAGATACCGGCATTAAAAATTAATGTTTTGGTGCCCTTGCCCATTTCTTCGTAAGCCTCGATGAGCTTACTTTGCATAATGGCCTGGGTATATAGTACTTCGTGTGAACCAACAGTAAACTCGCCGTTATTACCAACACGTAAAGAACTTAAGTTTACATCGTAAGAGTACGTTTGCCCTTCACATAAAAAACCCTGTTCAATTAAATTAGAAATACTCTCTCCAACAATAAGCGTTGAATAGGTTTGATATAAAGGTAATTTTTTATTGCTGCTTAAAGGCGTTGCCGTAACACCTAAAATATTTACATCGTTAAAGTAATGAAAGATCTTGCGGAATGAGTTATTGTGCGCCTCATCCACTATCACTAATCCAATATCTTCCAAAAACTGATCGTTCTCTTGTAAACGGTTATTTAACGTTTCAACAAGGGCGGTAAAGCTCTGGTAATCGCTTTGGTGAGGTAATTGCTTTACTTCGCTATTAATAACTTTATTGCTAATGCCTACTTCGGCCAATACATCCGAGGTTTGTTTTCCCAACTCAATACGGTGTGTTAATATCAACACTTTGCGCTTAAATTGTTGGATATAACGTTTGGCTATCTCGCTAAAAATAATGGTTTTTCCGCCACCGGTTGGTAATTGAAAAAGCAAATTAGCGTTGGGTGGTAATTCTACCAGTTTATTAAAAATATTTGTTACAGCCGCTTCCTGGTAAGGGTATAATTTACGGGGTTCTGCTGCTTCAATCTTATCGTCTGTCATGTTAAAAAATGGCAATTTGCAAATATACGGCTAAAGCAACTAAATACCATCAAATTTTATTAAGAAATAGGTGGGGATTTAAACAATTTAAGAAGATTTAGTAAATACACAGAGGCAATAATTTGGTATCTTCGCCTTTGTGAAAAAAAAGTTCAATTATCTTCTTTTAAGTTTATTTTCCGCAATCCTCTTATCTGCAGGATGGATCTTTCATCAGGCCATTTTTATCTTTTTTGGATTTGTACCTTTATTACAATTGGAAGATCATGTTTCACAACGCACTGATCTGGCACGAAGAAAATTAAAATTATTTGGTTACTCCTATCTTACATTTTTAAGCTGGAATCTTTTAACGACCTGGTGGATCACGTACGCATCTATGGGCGGAGCCTGCCTGGCATTTATTCTTAACTCATTATTAATGAGTATTGTTTTTCTTGTTTTTTCGAATATAAAGAACCGCATCAATAAGCCCTATGCTATTTGGTTTTTAATTCCTGTATGGTTAACTTTTGAGTATGTACATACTATTTGGGATATGTCGTGGACCTGGCTCAATATTGGAAATGTTTTTGCCTTTAATACCAATTTTATACAATGGTTTGAGTTTACCGGTACCAGTGGCGGTACTTTATGGATACTCTTCACAAACATTCTTATTTTTTCGGTACTTAAAAACAACAGTACTTTAAAAATAATTTCAAAGCCTATTTTAAAAATTGCAGCTACCATTATCCTTCCAATTTTATTTTCTTATTTAATTCTTCTTGTCCGAAAACCGCTTTCTGCTTCAAAAGAAAAAATAAACGTGGTGGTGGTACAACCCAATATTGATCCTTATAACGTAAAATTTGTAATGGATTTTCAGTTACAATTTCAACGTTTTCTTGATCTGGTAAGAAACAAAGTAACTACTGAAACGGATTATATTGTTTTACCCGAAACCTTTATTATTGGTGAAGGGCTTGATGAGGATGCCCTGGCGCACAACCCAGCCATTGTTAGGTTTAACGATAGCCTTATAAAAAAATTCCCAAAATTAAAGATCGTTGTCGGAGCCGACAGTTACAAGATCTTTAAACATAAAAGCGAGATGACCTCAACCGCCAGGGAAGATGATGGTGTTTTTTACGACTCATACAACACCGCTCTACAGTTGGATGCAAACGGAATACAAATCTATCACAAATCAAAACTGGTACCGGGTGCAGAAATAATTCCATTTGCTTTTATATTAAAACCGCTCGAAAGCCTGGCACTTGATATGGGCGGAACTAGCGGTAGTTTGGGTGTACAAAAAGAACGCAGTGTTTTTACCGATAAATTAACAGGTACAAATGTGGCGCCTGTTATTTGTTACGAAAGCATTTACTCAAACTATGTAACTGAGTACATGCGAAAAAAAGCGAACATTATTTTCATTATTACCAATGATGGTTGGTGGGATAACACACCGGGCCATATACAGCATCTTTATTACGCGCGTTTAAGAGCCATTGAAAACCGTGTGCAAATAGCACGCAGTGCCAACACGGGTGTTAGCGCGTTTATAGATGAGTTTGGAACCCTTTATAATACTACCAAATATGGAGTAGATGCTGTAATTGAAAAAACATTATACCTGAATAATAGCCCTACCTTTTACTCAAAATTTGGTGATCTTATCTCTTATTTTTCGGCTTTTTGTGCTATACTTCTGATGCTGTTCTCTCTATTTTTACGTTTTAAAAAATAAGAATACCTTAATAGAAGCCTATATCTTTAAAATTGCTACGATCTGTGGCAAAAAAAGGGCTTTTTGCTTTAATAAATTTCATTTAAAAAATTATCTTTGTACATCAAAAAATTTAAGATCTATGGGACGTATTTTTGAAACCAGGAAAGCAACTATGTTTAAACGCTACGCTAAAATGGCTAAAGCGTTTACAAAAATTGGACGTGAAATTGTAATGGCCGTAAAATTAGGAGGCCCTAACCCTGACAGTAACCCGCGTTTACGTATGGTTATGCAAAATGCCAAAGCAGTTAACATGCCAAAAGCTAATGTAGAAGCTGCTATTAAACGTGCGAGTGAAAAAGATTCGAGTAATTATGATGAGGTTATTTATGAAGGTTACGCGCCACATGGCGTGCCCGTATTAATTCAATGTACCACCAATAATCCTACACGTACGGTTGCCAGTGTGCGTATGTATTTTAATAAAGCCAATGGTGCATTAGGCACAAACGGTTCGGTAAGCTTTATGTTTGAGCACATTGTATTGTTTAAGATAGATGCCGCCAACTTAAATAAAGATGATATGGAATTAGAGTTGATCGATTTTGGCCTGGAAGATATTAACCTTGATGCCGATAATAATCAATTCATTATTCAAACACAGTTCACCGATTTCGGAAAAATGCAGGCTGCATTAGAAGAAAGAAAAATAAATGTAATTGAAACAAGTAAAATTTACGTTCCAACCACTACCAAAGAATTGACGCCTGAACAAGAAGCAGAAGTAATGTCTATGATAGAAAAAATGGAAGAGGACGATGACATTGAAGCGGTTTACCACAATATTGCTTAACCATTTTGGAAAAGCAATGGAAGATACATAACAACAGCAATACTCAAGCTGTTGAAAAACTACAGCAACAATTAAATGTGGATGCCATTATTGCAAAGCTTTTAGTGCAGCGCAATATTTTTTCTTTTAAAGAAGCCAAAGATTTTTTTCGCCCTGATCTGAAACAATTGCATGATCCTTTTTTAATGAAAGGAATGGACGTTGCTATTGAAAGGATAAACATAGCCATTGAAAAAAACGAAAAAGTTTTAATTTACGGCGATTATGACGTAGATGGAACAACAGCTGTAAGTGTGGTTTACAGCTTTTTTAAAGATCATATCGCAAAAATAGATTACTACATTCCTGATCGGTATAAAGAAGGTTATGGCATTTCATTTTCTGCTATTGATTTCGCAAAAGAAAATAATTTTTCATTGATTATTGCATTAGATTGCGGCATAAAAGCAAATGAAAAAATTGATTACGCTAATTCAAAGAATATTGATTTCATTATTTGTGATCACCATCTTCCCGGCGATGAAGTGCCCAAGGCGGTTGCAGTACTAGATCCAAAACAAAACGATTGTAATTACCCTTATAAAGAATTAAGCGGTTGCGGCATTGGCTTAAAATTAATTGAAGCCTTTTCTAAAAAAAATAATTTCCCCTTAGAAGCCTGTTATAAATATTTAGACCTTGTTGCTGTTAGTATTGCGGCAGATATTGTTCCTTTGAACGGAGAGAACCGTGTGATGGCACATTTTGGTTTGGAAAAAATAAATAAAGATCCAAGACCGGGAATAAAAGCCTTATTGAATTTAAATCAATTAAAGCAAGCCATTACCATAACTACATTGGTATTTGTTTTAGCGCCACGCATTAATGCGGCAGGCCGAATTGAACATGGCAGTAAGGCTGTAGAGCTTTTAATTTGTGAAGATGACATTCATGCCGAAGAATTTGCCAAAGCTATAAACGAAACCAATACACAACGTAAAGATCTTGATCTTGGTACTACAACAGAAGCGATTGCTCAACTCGAAGAAAATATATTAACGCCAAATAAAAAATCAACTGTGTTGTTTAGTCCAACCTGGCACAAGGGTGTTGTTGGCATTGTTGCTTCGCGTTTAATTGAAAAGTATTACAAGCCAACTATTATTTTAACCGAAAGTGATGGTAAAGTTTCAGGCAGCGCGCGAAGTGTAAAGGAGTATGATGTTTACAGTGCTATTGAAAAATGTAGCGACCTGTTAGAACAATTTGGCGGACATAAATTTGCTGCGGGTTTAACAATGAAAAAAGAAAACCTTGAAGCTTTCATAAATAAATTTGAAAAAGTAGTTAGTGAAAGTATTACGGAAGATCAATTGATTCCAAAAGTGGATATTGACATTGAATTAGAGTTTCATGAAATAAGCGATAAGCTGGTGCGCATTTTAAAACAATTTGCACCACATGGTCCGCACAACATGACACCTTCTTTTTGCTGTAAAAATGTATTTGAAACCGGCTGGGGCAAAGTGTTTGGTAATAATCATTTAAAATTAGAGCTTTTTCAAAAGTCAAATCCAAATATCCGTTTCCAGGCCATTGCTTACGATAAAGGCGATTACATTAATTTCTTTCAAAGAAAGATACCAATGGATATTGTATTTAAAATTCAGGAGAACGAATACAAAGGGGTTACAACCATTCAATTTATGATCGAAGACCTGAAGGTGAATCAGGCACAATAAATTTTACTTCAATACGTTATTGTTATCACATTAATTAAATTAACAAGGCATGAAATTAAGATCATATATTTTATTGGCGTGTGTAATTAGTATTGCATTCTTTATCAATTGTAAGAAAAAGGACAAAGATCCTACGCCAACATCCACACTAACATCAACAGCAGGCCCCAGGCCATATGCAACCTTAAGTACTGATAATATAAGTGTTATAACGCAAACAAGTGCGATTGGTGGCGGTAATGTACAGTTTGATGGAGGTAGTTTGGTAACTACCGTGGGCGTATGTTGGGATACAACTACGCATCTTTCCCTGTCAAAACCTCATACAGCAAATGCAGGAAGCATCGGAACTTACACATGTGCTTTAAATGGTTTATTACCAAACAAAACTTATTACGTAAGAGCTTATGCCACTAATGGAACAGGAACATCGTTTGGCAATCAAGTGAGCTTTACAACACCATAAATATTAGCTTTTAAATTCATTTAACGTGATTATAAAAAAGGCTTACAAATTTTGTAAACCTTTTTTATTAATGTCCTTTTAAAAATTATTTGTGGTTTCTTCCACCACCTCCGCCACCACCAGTGTTTCTTCCACCTCCGCCGTTTCCGCCTCCGGTATTTCTGCCACCGCCACTATTACCACCACCAAATGACCCACCAACGTTTTTTCCTCCACCCCCATGTTTAACAGGATTGCTTTGCTGATGTTGTTTTACCGGCTGCGTATTTTCATACTTAGGCTGCTGGTTATTTTTTGGTGAATTATATTCTTCTTTAGGTTGCGAATTATTCTTCCTCGGTTCTGATTTTATTTCTTTAGGCTGATCATTAGTCACATTTTTGCCATTGCCTTTTGGTTGGTTAATTTGTTCAGACTGATAATTATTTTTCTTTGGCTGGTTCATGTTTTCTTCACTACCATTTCTTTTACCAACTTTCTTTTCAGGATCTGCCGGTAATGAATTATATTTTCTTCCCGGTTTTACATTCTCTTTATAAGCAATTTGCCTTTCTGCATAATAACCTGTTCGCTGATGTTCGCGTACTGTTTCCGAACTCATTCTTCTGCCATAATACCCTTTATGTACCATTGGTGAACGGTAATAATTACTATGATAATAATGATGGTGGTAATGGTGCGCATGCCAATAATGATTACGCCAGTAAATTGGTCTCCAAGGAGCCCACCAACCCGGGTAATAGCCATAATACCATGGCGATACCCACACTACATATGCAGGTGTATAAATGTATTGCACCATTGGCCATGGGTAAACGTTTACATATACTGTTGGATCGTTATTATAATAAACTGTATTTGAATTATTAGTGTTGTTATTAAAACTGCTATTATCATTTTTGCTTTTATACACATCATCGGTTTCCGAATCGGATTTTATTTTTTCGGTTGATGCAGTTTTTTCTTCTTTCGGTTCAATAATGTAATCTTTACTATACAACTCTTCATCACCTACAATTTGTATGTGCGCGTTACCGTCTTTTGTTTTTTCAATTTCAATAACTGCAACGTCCTGTATTTCTTTTTTAGCCACTTCAACCTGTAGCACCATAGTGTGCGCATTACCGTCTTTATTATCAATTACTTTTACATAATCTACTTCACCATCACCATTTAAATCGAGGTTATTTACATTGTTATCATTCTTATTGATAGCTTTTTCAAACTCTTCGGGAGTAGATGAATTTTTAAACATTTCCAATGCGCCCGCCAGGTCAAAATTATCACCGGGTAAGCCAAGTGAATCTGCTTTTTGCGCAAAGCCAAATGAAGTAATACTTAAACAGATCAGCAAAACTATATTCTTAAATGCTTTCATAATATTTTTGTTTATTTTTTAGATATACCAATATCACTCAAGTTTAGTGCCAAGACAAATCATTTAACAAAACTTAAGTATTAAAGCGGTTTAGATTCTTAAGAAGCAAGGTTCTTCTTCACCAAATGGTTAAAACGCCAAGACAAAGCAACCGCAACAAAGAGAAGAGACACTAATAAAGCTATCCAAATGCCAATGGTTTCCATCTTAAAAGTAAAGGCCAGTAAATAAGCCAAAGGCAATGCAATTACCCAATAACCGATTAATGTAATAACCGTTGGGTATTTTACATCTTCAAGCCCTCGTAATGCGCCAATAGCTGTTACTTGTATGCCATCAAACAACTGAAACATAGCGGCAATGATCAATAATTTTGAAGCAAGATCAATGATCTCCTTTTCATCACTAAAACCAAGTGGTAAGATCGTACTACAAGCAAGAAATAATAAACCAAATGCACCCATTACCAATAATACCAGTTTTAATGAGGTCATTCCTGCGTTCTTAATTTCCAACCAGCTTTGTTGGGCATTATATACACTAACACGAATTGTTGTTGCACTACTTATACCACTTGCAAACATATAGGTAAATGCTGCAATGCTTAAAGCTATGCCATGCGCATCAATTTGTTCTTTACCAAAAGTTCCGGCCATTAGGCCCGCAATGGCAAATGCTGCCACTTCAAAGGTGAATTGTGCTCCGGAATTTAATCCAATACGCGCAAGGTCTTTTAATTCTGTCCAGTTGATTTTTACCTTTTTATATACCGAAGCAATTTCTTTTGTAAAAGGTGATCTGAATACCAGAATTAAAAACGAAACACCCATAAACAACCTTGCCATGAAAGAGGCCCAGGCCGAACCTAAATATCCCAATTCAGGAAATCCGAATTTGCCATAAATTAAAACATAATTTAAAATTATATTTAATCCATTACCTGCTACGCTTATGATAAGGGCCATGCGTGTATTTGCCAACCCTTCGCAATATTGTTTACAGCTAAAAAATAACGAAACCGGCAACATTGAAAAAATAAGCACATCAAAAAAAGGCACCGCCAATTCTGCAACCTCAGCGGGTTGCTGCATGTGTTTTAAAATGCCTGATGAAAAATAAAGAATGATAAAGCATACAACAGCAACAGAAAAATTCAACACTAAAGAGTTTTTAAACAAAGAAGTTTTCTTTTCAAGATCGTTATTATGATGCGCATCGGTAACTAAAGGGGTTGCAGCATAACTTACACCAATACCAAATACAAGCAATAACACATATAAATTGTTTGATAAGATACATGCGGCCTGCTCTGTTGGGCCAATCTTCCCCAAAAAAATAGTATCCACCATGCCTGTAACAATATGGCCAACTTGCGTGATAATAAGAGGCCAGGCAAGATTTAATGTTTCTTTTGTATGCGTATTTTTAAAAAAGCCTTTGAGCATTCGGGATGCAAAGATAAGAGAATACTTTTTCTTTGTTTTTCTTTCTTAAAAATTTATCACTTACAAGTATGAAAACATTTTTAGCAATCGCAGTCTTAATTTAACCAATCTAAGTTATTACACCTCGTATCTCTTTAATAATTGTAATCGGATCTTCCTCTTGTGGAAAATGCCCAGTGTTTTCAAGGGTAATTATTTTTGCATGATTCCAATGAGCAGCCCAAAAATCAAGTTCCTTCTCTCTAAAAGCAATATCTTTCATTCCCCAAATAAATGTAGTAGGTAACTTATTTATTTTATGCTTTTGAGCCCATAGCGAGTTAAGCCATGAGTGCGACGCAACCACTTCCCTTGGAAAAACCCAACAACCTTTTCTGTTGGCCGGCTTTCCGAAATGTTTGTAATAACATTTATGTATGTGGTTTGTTAAAAGGCGTTTGTTACCAACCGCATTTTTAACTACAAGCCTTCCAAATAAATTAAAATATTTAGTGCCAAATTTTCCTACTATTCCACCCATTAGCTTGCTAAACCTTTCAAAGTGTTTATCACCTTTTACTCCCCACAAAAATGTGTTTAAAATAATTAGTCGCTTGATTTTTTCAGGATTTTTTATGGCGTATGACAGCCCTATCGGCCCGCCCCAATCGTTTACAACCAAAGTTATGTTTGTTAATGCCAGATTATCCATAAATTTCTCAAAATTCTCAGCGTGGTTTACGGGCAAATAGTTCCAGTTGTGCGGCTTATCAGAAAAACCAAACCCTATATGATCGGGCGCAATACACCTGTTAGATTTTGACAACTCCTTAATAAGCTTTCTGAATTCAAAACTCCAGCCCGGGTTACCATGAACCATAACTATAGGGTCACCAATGCCTTCATCTACATAATGCATGTTACCAATGGGTAAAGTAAAATAATGGCTTGCAAAGGGATATTCTTGCTTATCCAGCCAATTGGGATAACTTCTTGGTTGATGTGAACGTTGTTTCATACCTGAATTTGTTTAGATTAATAAAGATTTTACATTTTTAAAGTATTATCCTTTAGACGAATAAGAATTAAAAAACGGTCGGAAATTTTATTAATCGTTTATCGCTTCCCTTAAAATCTGCAGGATGGTATCTTCGAGAATAGCACCATTTCCTGACAAGGGATTGATTTTATTGATAATATTGAATCTTATTTCAAGATTTTTCTCCGGGGAGTTGTTTTGAGATAATTTTGTTTTTGCGACTTTAATTGACGAGTTCTTTTGATCCTGAAAATAATCGTTTAGCTGCGCACACTGATAACAAACGCCAGTTTTGTTGATTAGCGCACAGCGCTTCTCATATTTTTGTTGCAGTTCTTGCCTGCCATTAAATAATAGATGTTTTACAACACCCTCTGAACTCTTTAAAATGGTAGCAATTTCAACTATCTTAAAATCATACACTTCTTTTAAAACAATTGCAATTTGTTTTTCGAGTGACAAATTTTTTGCTATGCAGGTAAAACAATAATTAATATGTTCAGCTATTTCAAACTGCTTTTCTGTTTGGTTTTGAAAAGCAGTGATCATTCTTTCCTGATAACCTTTATTTGAGACTGCGGCATCTTTGCATCTATCCTGCACATCCAACGCCCATCTCTTCTTAACACGCTTGTTATCATAGGCTAAATTGGTTGCAATTGCAAAAACCCATGTTTTAAAGCTAGATTCACCTTTAAAATTTTGCCTTTTTTCAGATACACGTATAAACGTGTCGTGTACGAGATCATCTGCGTCTTCTTTACTTGCAGTTAGTCTGTATAAATATGACCTAAGTTTTTCTTTAATTTCCAAAAACTCCGCTGAAATATCTATATTCATTTTTTTAATTAAACATTAAACCTACTTCTTCTTTTCTTCTGTTTTAGAGGGTGTTGCGGTTGAAGTACCAACAGCGCCGGGTTTTTCAGGTGGATCGATGGCTTTTTTAAGCCAGCTTTTTATATCGTTCAATTCTTTACCATTAATAGTATGAACCATTTCGTAGTTATTGAACTTAACATCTGTTACTTTTTTTGACTTTAAGAATTTAACCGCGCTATCGGCCTCTGCAATTTTAATAACGTTGTCGGCATTGCCATGTGCAATAAAGTATTTTGTTTTAACGGCTTTTATCCAATCGGTTTTTAAATTCTTTGATTCTTCCATCATTCTTCCACTCAAAGCCAACACACCTTTTATTTTTTTTGGTGCCGCCAATGCCAGATCGTAGCCCATTATAGCGCCCTGGCTAAAACCCATTACAAACACATTATTGCTATCAAGTTTATAGGTTTTACAAGCATTACTAATAAATGATAAGATCTTTACCCTGCTTTCTTTTGCTTTGGCGTAATCGTATTTAAATTTTTGGTCCGGTAAAAACTCTAAAGGATACCAACAAAAGCCTGCATCAGGTAAAGCGTTTGGCGCACGAAGAGAAATAAACATAAAGCGTTCATCTAAGCCTTTGGCAATTGCAAAAAGATCATCTTCGTTGCTTCCATATCCATGAAGGAAAAGTAAAAGAGGTGCCGGTTTATCTGTTTTTTTTGTTGGCTCGTTAATTTTATAAACAAGATCGGTTTTTATAGTTTGCGAAAAACTTAAAAAATAAATACTAATAAAAAATAGAATTAAACTTCTTTTCATCTTCTCCTGCTTTTTTTGCTACTACCCGATTTGTTATTTCTGTTACCACGATTGCCGTCTTTATTTCCACCACTATTTTTATTCCCCGCCTTGCTTTTACTTTTACCTTTCCATCCTCCATCTTTATCCTGGCGCGATCCCTGTACATCGTATTTACTCACGCTCATTCCTTCCTGATCGGCAAATGTAAAGTTCAGTTGTTTTTTAATAAGATCGGCATCCATAACAATTACTTTAACAGGATCTCCAAGCGAATATACCTTTCCTGTATTTCTTCCTACATAACGGTAATTATCCGAATCGTATGAATACTGGTCACCTTTAAGGTCACGCGTCTTTATCATACCCTCGCATTTGTTCTCCACTATCTCTGCATAAATTCCCCACTCTGTAACTCCGCTAATGATCGCATCAAACGTTTGACCGATCTTATCTTTCATAAACTCTACTTGTTTGTATTTTACGGATGCGCGTTCAGCTTCAGCAGCAACCCGTTCCTGATCGCTACTATGTTTACATAATTTTTCAAGTTCTTCCTGGTTAGAATATTTAAATCCATCCAAACGTGCTTCCAATAAACGGTGCACCAATACATCAGGGTAACGACGAATTGGAGAAGTAAAATGCGTGTAGTACTCAAAGCCTAAACCATAATGGCCCGCATTTTTTGTTGTATAAATAGCTTTAGGCATACTGCGTACAGCAAGCATTTCTATCATACCCTGCTCTTTTTTATTTTTTACATTCTCTAATAATTTATTAATAGATTGAGCGATTTTTTGTTTACTGCCTAACTGCATCTCGTAACCAAAGCGTGCAACAAAGCCGCTCAACTCTGCCATCTTCTCATCGCTTGGTGTATCATGAATACGGTAAACGCATAAATTTTTAGGATCGTCTTTTTTCTTTTGATTCTGGTGTTTTGGATTTTCGTTGTTTTGTCCGCCTTTACCTAAGAACTCGGCCACCTTGCGGTTTGCCAATAACATAAAATCTTCAATTAATTTGTGTGCATCTTTTTGCGTTTTAAAAAATACACCAATTGGATTTCCCTGATCATCCAGATTAAATTTTACTTCTGCTTTATCAAAAAATATAGAACCCTTTTTTGTACGATCAGTTCTTAATTTTTTTGCCAGTTTATCTAAAAGTAAGATCTCTTTTACATGATCTCCTTCTTCTGTTTCAATAATTGTTTGTACTTCTTCATAAGCAAAACGTCTGTTTGAATGAATGAGTGTTTTACCAAACCACTGACTAGAAATATCTGCATTCTCATCCATTTCAAAAACTGCAGAGAAACAATATTTATCTTCGTGCGGACGTAATGAGCATGCAAAATTACTTAACACCTCAGGTAACATAGGTATTACACGGTCTACCAAATACACGCTGGTAGCACGCTCTACAGCTTCATCATCTAAAATGCTTCCCGGTTTTAAAAAGTGAGTAACATCGGCAATGTGTACACCAATTTCCCACAAGCCATTATCTAATTTTTGTATGGATAAAGCATCGTCAAAATCTTTTGCGTCAATCGGATCGATGGTGAATGTTAACACATCCCTAAAATCCCTGCGCTTTTCAACTTCCTCTTTTGTTATTGCTGTATTTAATTTTTTAGCGGCCGCTTCTACATTATCAGGAAAGTGTTCAGGTAAACCATACTCAGCCATAATAGCGTTCATCTCGGTTTTATGAACACCCGGAAAGCCAAATACTTCTTCAACTACACCAATGGGATTTTTATCTCCGGGCTTCCACTCTTTTAATTTGATCTTTACTTTTTGTCCGTCTTCTGCGCCTTTAATATCTTTTGGGTGGATAAAAAAATCAACATGAATTTTATGACTATCAGGAATTACAAATGCAAATTTTGGATTGATGCGTATCGTGCCAACAAATTCAGTTTTCGCACGCTTGATCACTTCAATCACATCACCTTCTTTTCTTCTGCCGCTTTTGCGTGATACCAATTGTATCTTAACCAGATCGCCCTGCATGGCATTACCAGTTTTATATTGCGGAATAAAAACATCTTCTTCGCTTTCACTAAATACAACAAAGGCTGTGCCTTGCGATGTAAAATCTATTGTGCCAGTAATATATTGTTTGCTTTCTTTAACCTGGTATTTACCGGTTTCTTTCTCCACTACAAAGCCTTGTTTTTTTAAGGCCTCTAATACTTCTATCAATTCCAAACGCTCGCCATCAGAATTAATTTCCATAGCGGCGCCCAATTGTTTATAGTTAAATGCTTTTGTATCGTTATGTTTCAGAAAGTCTAAAACTTCTTCAAATAAATAACGTTTTGGTTTTTTGTTTTTAGACATATATTAAAGATACTAAGGTTTTAGTACTTTTACATTGAGCAGTTTAAGCGTTTATTAACAAGCTATAATGAAAAAAGTTTTAGTATTATGTACCGGTAATAGTTGCAGAAGCCAAATGGCGCATGGTTACCTTAACAAATTTAAAAAATGCGAAGCTGAAATTTACAGCGCAGGCATTGAAACGCATGGCCTTAATCAAAAAGCAGTGGAAGTAGTGAAGCTGGATGGAGTTGATATTAGTCAACATACCTCAAACAACGTTAATGAATATTCGGATATTAATTTCGATTACATTATAACGGTTTGCGATAATGCCAGAAAAAATTGTCCGCATTTCCCTTCTTCTGCTTTAAAATTTCATTATAATTTTACTGATCCTTCAAAAGCGAAAGGAACAGAAGAAGAGATCCAAAAACAATTTATTGAAACACGTGATACGATCAAACAATATATTGAGAGATTTTGTAAGATGTATTTGAATGAGTACCAGTAAAGTTTGGCCACTAATTTCACTAATTAACACAATACTATGCACTCACTCTTTGGTGTAATTATTAATTCTAATAGCTTACAGCTATTAGAATTTAATTAACACAAACGAAACCCTCGAGTTACTTTGAATTAGTGAATTTTGTGTAATTTGTGGCTTAATAAATTTTCGATAACTTTTCAAGTGCTTCATTTAGCGAACTCACAAAATTTATTTGCCCCATCTTATTGCTTTCAAAAATAAAATCATTTAAGCTTTTGCTTTGGTGTTTTGAAAAATCTCCAACAATTGCCAGCTTCATTTTATAGTTTGAGAATTTTTGTAAGATCTCACCTGCCATTCCGGTTTTCAGATCAAAAAAAGCAGGAACAATGTTTTTCTCATACAGGATCACTTTATCAATATCCTGGTAATATACATCTACCAAGATATCCAGACCATCCTGAATATCTTTTATCACAAGATCATCTGAAATTAATTCAGCGATCTTTGTATTGTTTATGTTGTGAATTTGTGTTTTCATTTTTCACTTTGTCATTTCGACGTTAGGAGTAATCTGTGTTTGAGATTCCTCAAGGCTATCAAATATTTATGTGAAGCCTTTTGGAATGACAATTATTATATAAAAAAAGCCCCGTCTTTTTTTGACGAGGCTTCTTAAATTAAGATCAAATTATTTTGCTAATGATTTTTTTAAGTTATCGTCAATGGCAGCTAAAAATTCTTCAGTATATAAATAGTGCTGACCATGTTTTACATTGTTACCGTGAGCGCAAACAGCTAAATCTTTAGTCATTTTACCGCTTTCAACAGTCTCAACGCAAACTTTTTCTAAAGTCTGTGCAAAGTGAACTAATTCTTTATTTCCATCTAATTTACCACGGAATTCCAAACCTCTTGTCCATGCAAAAATACTTGCAATTGGATTAGTTGAAGTTGGTTTACCTGCCTGGTGATCACGGAAGTGACGCGTTACAGTACCGTGTGCTGCTTCTGCTTCCATAATTTTTCCATCGGGAGTAATTAATACAGAGGTCATTAATCCTAATGAACCAAAACCTTGTGCAACTGAATCAGACTGAACATCACCATCATAATTTTTACAAGCCCAAACAAAACTTCCGTTCCATTTTAAAGCAGATGCAACCATATCATCAATTAAACGGTGTTCGTAAACGATACCTGCAGCTTCGAATTTTGCTTTGTAATCTTTTTGATAGATCTCTTCAAAAATATCTTTAAAACGGCCATCGTATTTTTTAAGGATAGTGTTTTTTGTAGATAAGTATAAGGGCCATTTTTTATTTAATGCTACGTTAAAGCAAGAGTGCGCAAAACCTTTAATTGAATCTTCAAGGTTATACATTCCCATAGCAACACCAGGGCCCGTGAATTTGAATACTTCGTGCTCAATTACTTTTCCATCTTCACCTTCAAATTTCATAGTTAATTTTCCTTTTCCGGGAATCACTAAATCTGTTGCGCGGTATTGATCACCAAAAGCGTGACGGCCAACGATAATAGGAGACGTCCAGTTTGTTACCAAACGAGGGACATTCTTACAAACGATAGGCTCACGAAACACAGTACCATCAAGGATGTTACGGATAGTACCATTTGGTGATTTCCACATTTGTTTTAAGTTAAATTCTTTTACACGTGCTTCATCAGGCGTGATAGTTGCACATTTGATACCTACCTGGTATTTTTTAATAGCTTCAGCAGCGTCAATGGTAACCTGGTCGTTAGTAGCATCGCGGTGCTCCATACCAAGGTCATAATATTTAATATCGATATCCAAATACGGAACGATCAATTTGTCTTTAATAAATTTCCAGATAATACGGGTCATTTCATCACCGTCTAGCTCCACAACAGGATTCGCTACTTTAATTTTGCTCATATGATAGACTTTAAGTTTTTAAAAAATACTTCACAAATTTAGAAAAGGTTGTGTAAGAACCAAGTTTTTTAGGGGGAATATTATTGATTTTAAACCATTATATTTGAACAAATTTAGATTCGATGAAATTTCACAAAGAAGGTTACGTTAGTTTGCTTTTAGTGCTGGTTTTCAGCGCTATTATTACATTTATAGCCCATTACTTTTTTCCCACCTTTGCCATTGCACATTGGTTTGCATACCTGATCAGTGCATTTTTAACCATTGTTATCCTGCAATTCTTCAGGCATCCAACCCGCGTGCATACTAAGGGAGACAATCTTATTATTGCCCCGGCAGATGGTAAGGTGGTGGTTATTGAAGAAACCACTGAAAATGAATACTTTAAAGACAACCGTTTACAGGTAAGTATCTTTATGAGCCCTATTAACGTTCACGTTAACCGCTATCCAATTGCGGGTGTTGTAAGCTTTTTTAAATACCATCCGGGTAAATTTTTAGCAGCCTGGGAGCCAAAAAGCAGTACCGATAATGAGCGCACCACTATTGTTGTAAAACATAAGAACGGTACTGAAATTCTTTTCCGTCAAATTGCCGGTGCTTTAGCGCGAAGAATTGTTTGGTATACAAAACAAGGCGATATTGCAGAACAATGCGGAGAAATGGGCTTTATTAAATTCGGATCGCGTGTTGATCTTTTCTTTCCTATTGGCACAAAGTTGAATGTAAAAATTGGAGATGTGGTGAAGGGATCTCAAAGTGTTATTGGGGAGATATAACCAGTTGGCAGTACAAACTACAGCCACTAATTTCACAAATTACACTAAAATAATAATCTTGTTTTGTTTTGATTGGTGAAATTCATTTTTAAATCAATTATTGATTTAAAAATTAAAATTACTCCAAACAAAAAAAGTCTTATCATTTTGCTTTTAAATAAGAATTTGTGAAATTAGTGTAATTCGTGGCTTTCTTTAAAAGAATGCGCGGATCTGTGCTCCACCTAAATGAACAGCACTTGAGTTTGGTGTTTTTCTTCCGTTATAATTAATGCTTATTTGTAAGTTAGAATTTAAATTACGCTGATAATTTAATTCCCAGGTAATGTTTTGTCCTTTGCTTAAAGCATTCAACATTTCATATGCAACCGGTGAATTTTCAGTATCGTTATAGGTGATCAATACAAGATCCATCCTTCCTGTTAAACTTCCTTTTTCTGATTGATTATATTTTATCTCAGCTGCAAATGTATTAATGAATGCTTTTTGAAAACCACCTTCAATACGGTTTTGCTTATCGCTGTATTTATAAATACCGCTTATTCTGAAATAAGTATTTGGCTGAAAGATCAAACGGTTCTCAGTTTCATAAGCTTCAATTAAATAATTACGTGTTGAAAAAAATTGCGATGCGTTTCCTTTTTGACTAAAAATGCCGCTGCTATTAATGGCCCAGGCTTTTAAAAAATTAACGCGGCCTTTTACCTCGTGCGATAATAATGTTTTGCGCTCAATACCATTTACCAATAATTGTTTGGATTGATTATTGATATACGTATAATCCATTCCAAACACGGCTGATGTTTGATTAAAGAAAACACTCTGTCGCAAATTATTATTGCTTGCCAAAATAGAAGTATCTCTTACGTCTAAAAAGGGATTAAAATTTAATACATCACCGTTATCAGAAGTTTTTCCATCAACCCTAAAAACAGTTTGCGTTACCCAACGGTTTAAAAAACGGGCAGCGCCATTTTTTGGTTGTTTGATTAATGAAGCCGGACGTAACGAAACAGAAACACTTAATTGATTTTGCAATACTTTTACATATTGATTAGTTGGTGTGTAAATACGGATATAACGCGCCTGATCACTAAATTGCGCGATCTCGAATTCATTTATTTCTTTTATGGTATTGTTATTGTAATCATTCCATGCGTATTGCCCTTGCCCCGGCGCAACCTCTAAATAATAAAACTCTCTTTTGTTTTCTAATCCATAACCTGTTTCATAAAAAATGCCTGAAGTAATTAAGCCTTTAAACCAGCGCGGATTGTATTCAACACGACTTAAAACAGAGTTATCCGGTTTTAAAAATGTACCCACCACATTTTTTAATTCTAATTTTCTGTAAGTAATTAAAACAGTAAAAGGGTTATTTTTTATAGAATAGATAGAAGACTGCAAACCAATGTTTGTTGCAAAAGTTGAATCTTTTAATGTATTGCCATAGGCTAATTTATCTCTGCGTTCTTTGTAAAACAATTTTATGTTGTTCTTTGAACTATCTGCATTTGATACGCTTCCCTCCCATTCCCAGAATTGGTAAGACCTTGGAAGTAACGAATCACTAAAAGAATGTTTAAATAAATTATTCTCAAAATCATCGCTATAACTAAATCGTACTTTTTTTATTTTTTGAGAGATCAATGATTTGTGCCGGTAAAATTCCGTATTCTGAAAATTAAGATTGTCATTCGTCAACAAGTAACTTCCGGTGTAATTTGTAGTGAGGCCTTTTATTTGATGTCTTACAATTGCATTATGCCGAAGCCCCTGGTAATTTTCTCCTTCATTAAAATAATTTACGCCATAAGTAAGTGTAGAACCTTTTGAGTTGACAATTCCAATTTCGCCGCTTGCAATATTCTGATCGTTCAATAAAACAGAAGACAATGGCCTGTTCCAGTCACGGTCAAACTCAATACTTCTAAAACGTTCTATTTGGTGAAATTGTTTTTGCAAAAATTCATAACCAAAATTGTAAATTAATTTTGTTTGATTCTTTAAAGAATCTGTTTTTAAAATTGCCTGATTCCTACTATTGAATTTTACACCGGCTCCTTCATCATTCCCTTTATCAGCGCGGCTAAATCTATTAATATCATTTTTTGTATAAACCCCTTCAGCATTTAAACTGTTATTGGCTGTTAATGAATAATTAAATCCACCGGTTAGCATCTGGTTCATCTTTGGTGTTACCAAAGGAATAACAGGTTCAAAGCTGCCCTGCGGCAAACCATTAACTGGTGCTACCCATTGATAAACACGTCCGTTAGCGGTTGAGCTTACCTGGTTATAATTTCCGTTATAAGCACCAACGTTACTGAATTTTAAACGGAATTTTGTGCTATCAGGATCAGTGCTGTAAACATACACATCGTTATATAAAATTGCATTCACAGTTGTATCCACCTGTCTGTAAAAAACATCACTGTTATTAAACTCAGCTGTTTCAACACCGGTATAAACTGCTTTATTTAATGTATCGCCAATGGCGATTAATACATTTTTTTGTTGCTGTGATAAAGTTTGTTGCAGAGGTTTATTTTTATTATCCTGTTCGCTATACACATTAAAAAAGAAATTTGCTTTTTTTGTCTGCACTTCTTCACCAAAGAAAAATAAAGAACGTGCATAATTACGCTCTGCGTATTGAAACTCGGCTACGATGCGTTTATCTTTTGTAATAATTTGTTTTGCTGTAAAGGTTAATTCGCCGGTATTGTAATCAATGATATAATCATTCTCTTGTCCGCGTTGTAATAATTTTCCATCAATGTAAATTTTTTCAGTTCCGCTTAAAATAATAATAAAAGGTTCATTATCTGCGCCCCTTAAGCGATACGGACCTTGATTATTTTCTGTACCAAAAAATATTTGACGGGAGAATTTACCGCGTGATACTGCACCGGCAACCTGAGTTTTAAAAAGCAAAGGTTTTTTTGCCGTGCTGTCTTTATACACATTTTCTAAATAAGCGCCTTGAGCACGTTTATAAAAACTCATGAAATAAGAATTTTGCGGGCGCGATAACTGATAATCACCTACTACTAATTTTGTTGTAGCATTATTCAATTGAATATAAACTTTATCAAACTCCTGCAATTGCGCTGTTGTACCATCGGCCTGGAAAGGAATGTTATTATCCGTTGCAGCCAGCACCATATCTATCTCGGGGGTTAACTTACCACTTACCTGTAAATTTAAATTGGAGTTTACTACCACATCCTGATTATTACCAAATGAAATACCACGGCTTATATTTCCATTTTTATTTAAGCCGTCGTTTTGAAAAAGTTGATCTTGTTTATTGCTGATGTTGTTATAATTTATGGTATATGGATTATTTGGTTTTGAGAGATCGGTATAAAGCGCGCTGGGATCTTTATGAAAAAAATTATGCTCAAAATTATATGGAAAACGTTTATAAGAAACCAAAATACTATCCGGTTTCTTTTCTGAAAAAATTAAAGCGTGTATCTTATAATCTATTTTTGGTGCGTTAACCGAATCAGGAAAAGTTTTAAAATTTACACTCCCCGGAACCAGGCTTAAACTATCTAAAACCAAAGTATCAGAAACAGCTGTGTAAAGCTTTTTTTGATTAGGATTAAATACCTGCGCCGTTCCTTTCAAAATAATAAAAGAAAACACCATTAGAATGCCTAATCGCCGCAAATACACCATATTATAACGTTTTTAAAGATACAAAATTGTATTAAAAGCATTGTTTTTGGCTTGAAATAGAAGGGTTTAAAAGATACCTTTAATATAAAAATAATGCTGATTATTTTTGAATTTTATGTTTTTTGTGTAATTTAATATCACCCAAAATAATTAAAATGAAAAAGACCCTTTTTTTTGTATTGTTTAGCTTAGCATGTTATACTAACAGCAATGCGCAAGATAAAATAAAATTAAAAACCGGAGATATTATCAAATCAAGAGTTTTAGGTGTAACAAAAACTGAAGTGATCTATTACAAGATCTTTAAATTAAAAGATCCGAAATTAAAATTACCAAAAGACGAGGTTGATTATATTCAATACGAAAACGGAAAAATAGTTTATATGGGCAAAAACATGGCTAAAAAAGGTACTGCGGCCAATCCAACAAAAACACCAACCAAAAAGAAAACAACCACTAAGAAAAAATAATTTTTGTCACTTCGAGCACGGAAAAGCGATTAAGCTTTGAGCGTTATTGTGCGGTTGCGAGAAGCATATATGTGTCTCGACTCCGCTCGACATGACACGCTTATGAGCAACTACTTATTTAATTCATTTACCGTTAACCAGGCCATTAGGCCAACACCTGTTTCCAGGGCTTTTTCATCTATATTAAAAGTTGGCGTATGTACGCCGGAAGTAATTCCTTTTTCTTTATTAGCAGTTCCTAATCTAAAAAAACAGCTTGGCACTTTTTGACTAATAAAAGCAAAGTCTTCTGCCGTCATGCGCAATGGTAATTCTTCCACATTTTCTTTACCTAAAAAATTTTGTGCAGAAGTAAAACAAGCGCTTGTAAGCTCTTTATCATTCACTAAAAAAGGATAACCTTTTTCTATTCTTATATTAGACTCAACATTGTACTTTTGAGAAACTGTTTTTACAATATTTTTTAATTGCTGATGCACACTTTCTCTCCACTTTTCATCCATGGTTCTGAAAGTACCGGCCAATTCTACCTTTTCAGGGATCACATTGGTTGCGCCCTTACCTTCTATTTTACCAAAAGCAACAACCGTTGGAATAGTTTCACCTGCAGTTCCTGCCAATGCATTCTCTTTCATGTACTGGTTATTTATTTCCAGCAAAATTTCAGAAGCAATGATCAATGGATTTGTATATTCAGCAGGCATTGCTGCATGGCCTCCTTTACCATTAACGGTAACATACAACTCATCGGTACTTGCCATGTACATACCGCTTTTAAAACCAACCTTACCCGCTTCCATGCTTGGAAAAACATGCAATGCAATGGCTTTATCAACTTTTGGATTTTCAAGAACACCTGCTTGTATCATTAAACTGGCGCCTCCCGGCAACACTTCTTCGCCCGGTTGAAACATAATTTTCACAGTGCCTTCAAACTCATCTTTTATTTCATTTAAAATAAAAGCCGCGCCTAAAGCAATAGATGAATGCACATCGTGTCCGCAAGCGTGCATTACACCTACATTTGCAGACTTATACGAAACATTATTCTTTTCTTCAATTGGCAATGCGTCCATATCTGCACGCAACAAAATAGTTTTTTTGCCAGGATTTTTTCCTTTTATCAAAGCAACAATTCCTGTTTCAACATAACCTGTTGTAAATGAAATACCGGCCTCTTTTAATTGCGCTTGAATGAATTTAGAAGTTTCGAATTCTTTAAAGGATAGTTCAGGATGTTGATGTAAATGCCTTCTGATCTCTAAAACTTTTTCGAAGCTTTTTTTGGCTAAGGTTTTTATTTTATTGCTTAGTTCCATTATTTATTCCACAACATTTTTACACCAACCAATATCATTACCACTGCAAAGATCTGTTTTACAATTTTAGTATCAATGGCAATGGCTGTTTTGCTTCCAAAATAACTTCCAATAAAAAATGTAATAGCCATAATGGCGGCGAATTTAAAATTCACATGACCCGCTTTGTAATAATTGTAAACGCTTAGTAAACCAATTGGCAAAAGAAACATAAAAATAGCGGTACCCTGTGCTGTTTTTTGATCCATGGCCAATAAATAAACCAAAACAGGCACAACAATGATGCCGCCACCAATGCCTACTAAACCGCTAAGATAGCCGGCCACCAAGCCAACACATAAAAGTATAATTACAGTATTTGTCATACGAATTTTAAAAGTCGGTAGCCAATGAAAGCCCAACTATTTTTTTCTGAACTTCCCAGTTATCAATGCCCCAACCAAGATCTAACCTTACAAAATAACCTAACAAACGAGAGCGGAAACCAAAACCCATACCACCTACTAAAGGATTTTTTGGATTGTTTACCGTTACAATAATATTACTTCCTTCGTATGGATAAACATTCACGTTCTCTGTATTTTCTTTGCTAAGCGGATTCCATCCTGTCCATGCCATACCTACATCGGTAAAACCAATTACCTGGAAATTATTTAAGAAATCTGAACGTAAAGGATAGTTGATCAAATAGCGTACAATAGGAATGCGCAGTTCTGAATTGAACACCACAAAATTATTTCCGTTACGGATATTTTGTTTAAAGCCACGCATGTTGGTTGCAATGGTTTGAAAGCCATACTGCTCAGGCTTTACGATATTAATGTTGCTATTAAATGATGGATTTAGCCAATTATCCACACCTCCTAAATAAAATATCAAACGATCGGTACCTAAAGAGTTACCACCCGCAATGCGATTACACCATGTTATCTGGCGATGTATTTTTTGATAATGTCTTGCATCAAAACCGGATGTAATTAAATTTCTGTTCTTATCATCTTTTATTTGCCAGTACTCACCCCATACTTTAAAGCGGAAACCATTCATAATGTTTAGCATCACATTACGCGTGTTATCAAAACAGTATTCCAATCTTGCGCCGCCCATGTGTTGGTATTGTGGTTTTAATGGTAAAGAAAAATCACCATTAGAAAGTGGCATATATCTATCATTCCTATACAATAAAGCACCTCGAATTGAAGACACAGGACTGAACGGATATTTTATTTTATAACTTAAAGTTTGTGTATTTACTTTTGCAAAGAAATCAGAAATGAGTTCGGGCGCAATAGCAACACGCGCAAAAGTTTGCCTGTCGAAAATTACCTGGTGATCCCATTGACGTTTGCGGCCTTCCCAAGAGATCATAAATTCATTGTCTAACGATGGGTTTATCCTGAAACCGCCAATAATACGCTGATCTTCGAACAGATCGCTAATTGCCACTTTGGTTAAAAAATTAAATCCGGGATTTAAATATAAAGGTGAACCGCCGCCTGCAAATAACTGGTAATTATTTGCCAGGAAAGAATTATCAAATTGTGTGATAACATAATCAGTATAAAAAGAAGTAAAATAATTTTTTTGTATTGGAAATTTAAACTGATCGGCCGTTTTTTTAAGCGTATCTTTTTTAATAGAAACGCTATTGTCGGTTACTGTTGAAGTTTTAACCGGATTTGTTTTATCGCCCTCAAATTTATAATTATCAAAATCAATTCCATTATTAGCAGGCTCCTCCTTTTTTGGTGGCGTGGTAATTTGCACAGGCTTTGGTTGTGAACTTTCAGAAATATCAACTAACACAGGGCGGGCCGACATTTTTGCCCAGGTTGGAAGCGGATCTTTAATATTAATTTCGTTTAATTTATTTATTGGTGTTACCAAAAGCATATTCTTTCCATTGGCATAAATTACTTCACCAACCTGCGTACCATTATCGTTAATGTGATGCTCTAAAATATTTCTGTCGAAATTGGTAATAGGTTTTGATTTGAAAAAATAACGGTAATGCTCTGTTGTATCTACAAATGAAATGGTGCTGTCAAACTCAGCAATGTAGCGGTTATAAATGCCGTTCTTCTCGCTCAAATAACAAATGTAATTGTTGTTATAAGCCTGCGGTTGTGTTTCGTTGGTTTCGGGAGTATTGCTGATCCTAACCATGGCTTTATTGGTGAAGGGGTATTGTGCCATGAACAGGTCCATATTTTTATTTATTTTATAAAAATATTTTGCATCATCGGTTGCTTTAATAGTATCGTTAACACGATTACTTTCAAAAACAATTTGTTTGTTGCCTTTTATAAATACAGGATTATTATCATCCCAAATATCGTTTGTTAATTGTTCAATAGCGCTTGTGTTTAACGAGAAAACAAAAATATCACTCTGGCCTTTTCCTTTTTTAACGGCGCTTATGGCAATTCTTTTTCCATCAGGACTAAAAGAAAAACTATTTACTTTTTCAAAGCCCGGTAAATTACGTGTTACTTTTTCGCCTTTTTCAAGATCGATAGAACGTATTACCAATTGATTCTTTTTTTCGTAAATAATAAATACAATATCACCGTTTGGATGCCAGCCTAATAAGGGATAATTGTAATCTGCCAGCTGCTCTACTTTAGGATCGAATTTTAATAAACGTTTTTGTTTATTCTCTCCAATTGTTTTTACATAAACACGTAGTTGGTTTAATTCGTTTCTTGAATAAATAACCTTTTTACCATCAGGACTAACCTTTAATTGATAATAATGACGAAAGGCTTTATATTTTTTTAAAACGCTATTGTTATTGATCGGTGATTTACGAAGCGAATCTTTATTCATGAACAACCTGCGGTTATAAGAATCGGTAAAATCGTAAACCAAATTGGAGAGTGAAACTCCTAATACAAATAAAAATGCGTTATCAGGACTACGTGTAACCCTTGTCATGTAAAGCAAATTAGGGATCACCGCTTCGCCATAAGAATCAACTATGTAAGCCCATAGCGAATGACCGGCCAAAACAGCTTCGTTTCCTTCTAATTTATTGAACTTTGTTAGGTGATCATTTTTAATAGCGTCGTAAGTGTAATTATCCGTGTAAGAAGTTGTGCCTTCTGAAATATAACTTACCAAACCTTTTACATACCATGCCGGAAGGTTTAGTAATGTTGAGTTACGCACCATTTCACGTGCATTACCGCCATACAAAATTTGATTGATGAGAATTTGTGCAAGACCTGCTTTTATCTGAACATCCAACTCGGCATGAGAACCATTAAAGAACACAAACATTTTATTACCAATAATTTTGGTCATACCGCCAATATTGGTTTGTTCATCAGAGCTTAAGCCAATATTACTTTGTTTAAAATCGTTTTGATTGTTGTAAACAATAATGTTGATCTTTTCTTCGCTTTGATAATCTAACTTCTTTTCTAAAGCCGGAAGAATATTGTTTGTTGAAACGGAAACGTATTTTGAGATCTCGCCGCCACCCTGATAAGAATAGATACGGTAACGCTCGTAATCAAAATAGGTCCAGTTAAAATTCTGATATTGGATGCGGTTCTTACCAAAATCCATTTGATGCCCGTAATTGAATTGGGCTTTTACTAAAACTGAAGAAAGGAGTAAAAAAGAAAGTATGTAACGCTTCATCAAATTCATTGCATGCAGAACATTAAAGATACGTAAAATGTTTAATTTTATTGTGCAAAAACGCCAATAAATTAACTTACTCTAACATTTTAAGATCACCCACAGCGTTACCCGCTATGCCTTTGATTGAGCCATAAAACTGGGTGGTATTTAACAACACTTTATCGAGCTGTTTTTCGCGTTCTTTCCAGATCTTTTCCATTTGTATCTTTTCGCGGGTAATTCCATCTTTTAATGCTAAAAAACCCTCCACAACGGCCTCAATATTTTGCCTGAACTCATTGGCAGTAAGATAATTATATAATAACTGCATTTTATCTCCTTTATTTTCCTGGCTTACCATAGCTGTGTGAACCTTTAAAAGACTATCCCTTAAAAGGAAAGAAAGTGGCTTAACATCAGCAAAACGACAGATCCAAACACCATCTTTAAAACCAAAATGTTCCATATCTTTTGGCAATACTTCTGTAACAATAACCGCAATATCTGCCTGCTGGGCACGCATGTCTTTTTTTAATTTTTCTATCCATTCATTGGTAAAAGCCTTGGTACGCTTGCTTTCGTAAATGATACGACCACACACATCACCAATATTATTTTTTACGTACTGTATACAATCGGCGCCCTTAATGCCTTTGGCCACTTCTTCAATGGTATCAAAAGGAAAAGTTGCTTTTAATAATTCTTCCAAAGCCAACTCCAAAACTTCGCCCTGTAATTGCATACTACCCTGCTCGGCTTTACGGCGCATGGTCTCGGCCAGTTCTACCTGGTCGGCCAGCTTTTTTTCAAGTTCTTTTATTTTAAGATCGGAGCGTTCACCTTCTATCTTTTTTACCCGGTCTTCTATCTCTTTTTGGCGCGCCAACATCTGTTTTTCAAGATCAAGTTTCAAGCTCTCTTCACGTTCTTTTATCTGTTTTTCTTTTTGAAGCAACTCCAATTCCTTTGCCTGGCTTTCTTTTAATTTTTGTGATTTTTCGGTTAATTCTTTGTTAAGCATTTCCATTTGTAAAGCAGCTTCGGACGCAGCCTTCTTAATAGCCTCTTGCTCTAAACGGCTTTTTTCAATGCGTAATTTATCTGCTACAATTTTATCCTGGTTCTCAGCCTGTGTTTTAAGAAGCTCTGCATCTTTTGCTAACTGAGCCTTTTCGGCTTCTATCTTTTTCTGATCTTCGTTAAACCGCTTAAGATATCTGCCCTTTATCTCTTCCTCAAACTTTTGCGACAGTGCGCTTTCTATCGGAAACTCGTGTTTACAATTTGGACAGGTAATTGTTGAATTGTTGCTCATAACAAAGTATGGTTTTATGTAAATTTACGCTTTATAGTTTTTTAATTTGTTTGTTTTTATTAAAACATTAATAACATGAAAGAATTGGTTTTAGTGAGGCATGCAAAAAGTGATTGGGGAAATGAAGCCCTTAAAGATATTGACAGGCATTTGAACGAAAGAGGCTATGAAGATGCCTATCTTTTAAGCAAATGGTACGGGAAAAATAAAACCATGCCCGATCTTATTATTTCAAGCACTGCTACCCGTGCTTTAAATACCGCCCTTATTTTTTCAAGAGCTTTGGATTTTAACATGGCCAATTTTGTATTGGAAAAAGATATTTACGAAAGTAAAGCCTCTACTCTTTTATCTGTAATTAAAAAACAAAACGATACTAAAAAAACAATTATGTTGTTTGGCCATAACCCCGGTGTTACCGATTTTTTTAACGGGCTAAGCAACAATATTTATTTTGACAACATACCAACCTGCGGCATTGTAAGCCTGGGTTTTGAAACGGATTCATGGAAAGATATTTCTGCTGAAAATTCTAAATTAAATTTTCAGCAATTTCCAAAAGAATATAAAAATTAAAAAAGTACTTAAAGAACTGAATGGCAAAAAAACAAATTCCATATATCAACCGCGAGATCAGCTGGCTATCGTTTAACGAGCGGGTGCTGCAAGAAGCGGCGGACCCAACAACCCCACTTATTGAACGTTTAAAATTTTTAGGCATCTTTAGTAATAACCGCGATGAGTTTTACAGAGTGCGTGTAGCTACAGTGCGTCGTTTAGCCAAGCTTGGGAAAAAAGCTTTGGCGTTTTATGATGAAGATCCGAAAGAATTATTAACGCGTTTACAACGTCGCGTAATTGAACAGCAAATTAAATTTGAGAATGTTTACCAGGAAATTTTAAGGGAGCTGGCCATTAATGATGTTTTTATTATTAACGAAAAACAATTAACCCAAACACAAGCAACATTTGTAAAAGACTATTTTCGCGAAGAGATCGTTTCTACATTATTCCCTGTAATGATAGATGATACCAAGCCTTTCCCTTTCTTAAAAGATAAGGCGAGCTATTTGTATTTGAAACTGGAATCGATCGTTAACAAACAAAAAAACAAGTTCGCCATCATTGAAATTCCTTCAAAAATAATTTCTCGTTTTGTAGTACTGCCAAAACAAGGTAACAAACATTTTATCATGCTGCTGGATGATGTGATTCGTTTTAATACCGATCAGATCTTTGATGTATTTGGCTTTAGAACCGTTGAATCGTACAACATTAAATTAACGCGTGATGCTGAGCTCGACATGGACAACGATGTTAGCAAAAGTATGATCGAAAAAATCTCAAAAAGCGTAAAAGCGCGTAAACAAGGTTTGCCGGTACGTTTTGTATATGATGCCGCCATGCCAAATGATATGTTGCGTTACATTATGAAAAAATTAGGCATGGCAAAAAAAGACAATGCCATACCGGGTGGACGCTATCACAACTTTAAAGATTTTATTGGTTTTCCGAAGCTGGGTGAAAAATCGTTAACCTATAATAATCCTCCAACATTACAACATAAATACCTCATCAATAATCCGCTTTCAACATTGCGTGCTATAAAAGCACATGATATTTTGTTACACTATCCTTACCATACATACAACCACATTATTACTTTATTACGCGAGGCTTCTATTGATCCAGGTGTTGAAACCATTAAAATTACTTTATACCGTGTAGCAGATTCATCTAAAATTGCTAATGCGTTGATCAATGCAGTTAAAAACGGAAAAAAAGTAACAGTGTTAGTTGAATTACAAGCGCGTTTTGATGAAGAGAATAATATTTACTGGGCCAATAAATTACAAGAAGAAGGCGCAAAAGTAATTTATGGCGTACCGGGACTAAAAGTGCATTCAAAATTATTTTTAATTACCGCGCGCGAAAGTGGTAAAGAAGTAAAATATGCACACATTGGCACCGGTAATTTTAACGAAACTACTGCACGCATTTACACCGATTTTTCATTGCTTACCTGCAACAAATTGATAACAGAAGATCTTGCTAAGGTGTTTGATTTTTACGAGAACAATTTTAAAGTTCAGAATTTTAAAACCTTAGTGGTAGCGCCATTTTATATGCGTAAAGAATTTACAGATCTTATACAGAAAGAAATTCAGAATGCAAAAAATAAAAAGCCTGCTGCCATTACTTTAAAAATGAACAGTCTGGTAGATAAAGAAATGATAGAAAAACTTTATGAAGCAAGTAAAGCCGGCGTAAAAATTACCTTGATCATTCGCGGAGCTTGTTCATTGGTTACAGACTATGAAGGCTGGAGTGATAACATTAAAGCTTATAGTTTGGTAGATAAATATTTGGAACATGCCCGAATTTTTATTTTTCATAATAATGGTAATGAAAAAATATTTTTATCATCTGCCGATTGGATGAGCCGTAACCTTGATAGCCGTAGTGAAGTGGCAGTGCCAATATTTGATGAGGAAATTCGCTCGCAATTAAAACAGATCATTCAAATACAATTATCGGGCAACACAAAAGTGCGTATTATTGATCGTAAGCAGGAAAACTTTTATAAAAAAGCCAAACCAGGCGAGAAAAAAGTAAGGGTGCAGGATGAGATCTACACTTTTTTAAAAAACGACACTGAGAAATTTCTGAATTTAGGTAAATCAAAAAAAATAATTTATAACTAATGGTTTTTGCAGCAATAGATATTGGAAGTAACGCCATGCGCTTACTGTTTTGCCGCGTTTATATTGTAGATGGTAAACCGCACTTTAATAAAGAAGAACTTTTCAGGATGCCAATTCGTTTGGGGGAAGATGTTTTTACAATAGGAAAAATATCTGATCAAAAAACTGAAAAACTAATTACAGCATTAAGAGGTTATGCAGAGTTAATTAAAGCATACGGTGTAGAAAGTTACAGGGCTGTGGCAACAAGTGCCATGCGCGATGCAACTAATGGGGCACAAATTATTTCCCGCATTAAATCGGAAACAGGATTGAATGTAGAAATTATTGATGGTAAGAACGAAGCTTCCTTAGTTTTTTCAAATCATATTGAAGAAATATTAAACCCACGTTTTGCTTATTTATACATTGATGTAGGTGGTGGTAGTACAGAACTTACTTTATATTTTAATAATAAAGTAGTAGCTGCAAAATCATTTAATATTGGTACAGTAAGGATGTTGCTGGATAAAGTAGATAAGAATGAATTTGAAGAAATGAAATCCTGGTTAAAACGCAATACTGTTGGTATCCATCCTTTAAGTGCCATTGGCTCGGGAGGTAACATTAACAAGATCTTTAAAATGAGTGGTAAAAAAGAGACCAAACATTTAAGCTACGATAAATTAAAAGGCATTTACGAAATGCTTTGTTCTTATACTTATCAGGAACGTATTGAACGCTTAGACCTTAAGCCCGACAGGGCCGATGTTATCGTACCTGCTGCCAAAATATTTTTAACCATTATGAAAAATGCAGACATTGAAAAAGTATATGTACCGCAAATTGGTTTATCAGATGGATTGGTGCACGAGATGTATGAAAATCACAAAAAAGTAAAATAATTATTTTGTTCATTCACAATTTTATATTGTTTCTTTCTTTTGGCATTACCGATGCGGTAGATATTTTTTTAGTTGCCATTATGTTGTACCTCGCTTACAATTTAGTAAAAGGCACATCGGCAGTAAATATATTTATTGGTTTAGCATTTATTTATTTTGCTTACATCATCATTAAAGCTTTTGATCTTAAATTACTTTCTTCTATCATCGGTAAATTTGTGAATGTGGGCGTAATAGCTGTAATGATAGTATTTCAGCAAGAGATCCGAAAGTTTTTATTATATATTGGTTCTAACGAATTTTTGCGAAACAAGAATTGGAAAAATATCTTTAAACGCAACTTTACAAATAATCCTGATCAAGAAATTTACCTAAATATTGAAGCTGTTGTAGAAGCCTGCTTTAACATGAGCGAAACAAAAACGGGCGCTTTAATTATCATTGCCAGAAAATCGGATCTTAAATTCTTTATCAATACCGGTGATCATTTGGATTCAGGCTTAACAAGCCGCATGTTAGAAAATATTTTCTTTAAAAATTCTCCCTTACATGATGGCGCTGTTATCATACAAAACAATCGCATTATTGCCGCCCGTTGTGTTTTACCGGTTACAGACAAAGAAAATTTTCCGGCTAATTATGGCATGCGCCACCGTGCAGCCGTTGGTATCACTGAAAATACGGACGCATTAGCTATATCTGTAAGTGAGCAAACAGGGGCCGTTTCATTTACCATGCATGGAGAAATAACCCCCAACATCAATCAACAAACATTAACATTCCTTTTAGAAAAAAACCTTAAGCAATTAAACTAAAAAGCGTAATTTCAACAAAAATTAAAAAATGAATATTTCAGACGACAAAGCAGTATCAGTTAATTATTATTTAACTGCAAGTAAAAATAATCAACCCGAAGAATTAATAGAACAAACCTCAACCGAACATCCATTTGTATTTTTATTTGGATTTGGTGGTGTATTACCTGATTTTGAATCTAATTTAAATGGCAAAAAGAAAGGTGATAAATTTGATTTTCATATTGGAGCAGAAAAAGCTTATGGTGCATTTGAAAAAGATTACGTTGTAAAAATTGATCGCGCCGCTTTTGAAGTAGATGGTAAATTTGACGATGCTCGTATTAAAGTAGGCGAGGATGTGGAAATGAATGATGCAGAAGGCAACCGTTTAGTAGGAAAAGTTTTAGAAATTACCGATGCACATGTTGAAATGGATTTTAACCATCCCTTAGCAGGCTTTGATCTTCATTTTATTGGTGAGGTATTAGATGTGCGTGAAGCTACACAAGAAGAGCTTGACCATGGTCATATTCATGGCCCGGGTGGGCATCATCATTAATAAGAAAATTATTTTCTATTAAACCTCAGGCTAAAAAAGTTTGAGGTTTTTTTATTCCCCTCTCTTACTCACGCTCCCAAAATCGTATTTTAATTTTACTATACGCATGGTCTTGTTATTGGGATCGCGGATAATAAATGAATTTAATAAACCGTTGTTGGAATCAGTAATATAACTTATTTCTTTTACCAATAATTCGCCTTTGTAATGTTTTTCGGTATAAAGTTCTTTGTTCTTTTCATCGTACTCGTAAGTAATGGTCATATCAACCGTATTATTGGCATTGCCTTTAAATTTTGCCTTAGCTAAACGATTGCCATCGTACTCAAAACGGTGCTCCTGCATGATCCACGAAGCAACCGTATAGTATTCCATGATCTCTTTTTTTCTACCCAAACTATCGTAATTGGTTATTACTTCTTTGTAAGAACGGTTCTCGTTATTAATGTACGTGCATTTTGTTTGCCCGGAAGAATATTTTACATATTGAAAGCTATCTTCACTTAGCTGTACCTGGTTACCTAAAATAAAAATAGATTTATCCTTGCTGTTATTTGTTTCTTTAAAGCGTAACTCTTTAGTAAGATTATTTGTACTATCGTAACGGTAATAACGACTTTCGTAATAATTAAAACCATCGTGATAACGTTTTAAAATTAAACGGTTATTGTTGTAAAAATAACTTGTACTAACGGTATCGTAAACATAAAAATTAATTATTTGTGTTCCACCGTTACTTACCCTGCGGCGCTTACGATAAACCGGTGGTGTTGTAATTTCTTTTTCGATGGTTTGAATAATGGTTGTAAAGTAATAGCGCGACAAATTTCCATTAGTATCAAAATCGTACGACTCAATTAAACTTTTATCAACTGCCACTTCAAAATCTTTTTTATCCAAAATATCAAAAGTGATCCTACGGATATTCTTTGATTTTATAACATCAGGATTAAAACGGTGTTGTTTTTCAAAAGCAGTTTCAGGCGTAGGTAATAATACCTGTGCTTTCGCGAAAGAGCAAAATAAAAAAAGTATAAAAATTATTTTATTCAAGTTGTAAAAGTGCTTCTTCTATCGTTTCAACCGGTTGCTTGCAGCTTTGTTGTTCGCAAACATAGATCATTGTTTTTTGCGAGTTGAACCTGTTTGTAAGCAAGGGTAAAGACGAGTCTTTAGCGCTAACTGCTAAAATCGTGTTTGTTAAGCCTTGTGCGTAAAGGCCTAGCAACTTTTCATTAACATTGTTACCAACAATGGCTATTTCCCTGAAAGGATAAAGCAGGTGAAGCGCCAAACAAGCCCAGTTACTGTATCCCGGGCCATATTGCTTAATTTCTTTTGCTACACAATTTAACATTTCAGAGGCTTTTTTTGTCCATTCAGCCCTACCAAAATGGGTGCCCAGGTAAAATAAATTAAGTGCCATTTGTGAGTTAGAAGCCGGAATAACATTATCACTTACTTCTGAAGTTCGGGCTACAAGCTGCGAAGCAGAATTATTTGTGTAGTAAAAAAGTTCGCTTTTTTCATTAGCAAATTGTGCCAAAGCTATCTCGCTTAAACTTTTTGCTTTCAACAAATAATCTTCATCCTGTGTAATTAAATAAATGTTTTGTAAGGCTTCAATGGTAAAAGCATAATCATCCAAAAAGGCATCAATTTTTGCTTTACCATTTTTGTAGGTTCGCAACAAAGTACCATTGGCATTTGATAATTTATTTAAAATAAAATTGATGGATGATAAAGCTATTTCTTTGTATTCTTCAATTCCAAAACTCAAATAGGCTTTTGCATAAGCTGTACACATTAAGGCGTTCCACGAAGTAATGGCTTTATCATCTAAGCCTGGCATTAACCTGCTTTTCGATTCCTGTTTCAAAATTTCTTTGCAGCTGTTTATTTTTGCATTAAGCTGTTCAAGGGTTAAATTAAATTTGGTTAATGTTTCGTGTAAATTTTCGGCACGCATTAAAATATAATTACCATGTTCCCAATAACCTTTATCGTTTATCTCGTAATAGTTTGCAAACAATTCGTAATTATCCCCTAAAAGATCTTTCAGATCCAATTGATTCCATACATAATATTTTCCTTCTTCACCATCGCTATCCGCATCAAATGCAGAATAAAAACAACCTTCGCTTGTATACCAATATTTTTGCACGAAAGACAAAGTATCTATCGCAATTTCTTTATACAATTTATTTTTTGTGAGTGTGTAGGTTTCGCAATATAATGACACTAATTGCGAGTTATCATACAGCATTTTTTCAAAGTGCGGTACTTTCCATAAAACATCAGTACTATATCTTGCAAAGCCACCATGCAACTGATCGTAAATACCGCCGTAAGCCATTTTAGTAAGTGTAAGATCTACATGCTTTAATAGTTGTTCATCTTTATTTAAAATTGCATAACGTAACAAATACTGATAATTTGAAGGTAAAGGAAATTTTGGCGCCCTGTTTGGTCCGCCATGCTCATCATCCAGACCTGTTTTCCATTTATCAATACTTGCTTTTAATAATTTTTTATCAATAACAAGCTCGTTTTGTTTTTGCGTTGTTATTAATTCAGATTGATGGATGCCTTCGGTTAAATTTTGCGCATACTCAATGGCTTTTTCTTTATTCTCTTTATATAAATTGGATAGGCCATTTAAAATGTCCATCCATTTACTTTTATTAAAATAAGTACCGCCATAAATTGGCCTGCCATCGGGTAAAGTAAAACAATTTAAAGGCCAGCCACCCTGCCCTGTCATTAATTGCACAGCTTGCATATATAACATATCTACATCAGCACGTTCTTCCCTATCTACTTTAATATTAATAAAATACTCGTTCATTAATTTTGCCACTTCTGCATCCTCAAAACTTTCATGTTCCATTACATGACACCAATGACAGGCGCTGTAGCCAATACTAATTAAAACCGGCTTATTCTCTTTTTTTGCCTTTTCAAAAGCTGCTTCTGTAAAAGGCAACCAGTTTACGGGATTATAAGCGTGTTGTAATAAGTAAGGACTGCTTTCGTTTATTAAAGCATTGGGCGTTTTTTTGTTTTGTGTCATGTTATAAAGGTAACACAGCATTTTAAAACAAAAAAGCGCAGAGTTGATAGTCTGCGCTTTTTAAAAGTATTTAACCAAAAATTAATTTTTGATCAGTTTGCTGTTGCCAAATAGCGTTGCGTTTCTTACTTCCACAATATATAAGCCATTAGAAAGGCCTTTAAGATCTAATTTATAGGAAGTACTATTTATTTTATCTGAAAGCACCAATTGCCCTAAGCTATTATGAACAGTAACATCTGCGCCAATAAGCGAAGTGGATGATTGGATCAAAACAAAGTCGGATGCAGGATTTGGTAAAATAGAGAATTCTAACTTCTGACTTGCCTTTTCTTGTATACCTGTTGTAATTGATTGACAAGTTGGTTTGTTAGATAGGTTATAGAAATTTTTAATAACTGCATTTTGATTTTTCATTTTTGCAATGTTTTTATGACCTGTAGAGCTGCTATCAAACGTTGTTAAGATAGAGAACTCCATATCCATAACCTGACCGGGTTTAAAAGTAAACGGGCCGTTACTGATAATAAAACGTTTGTCGCGCGCAGGATTATTTTTTGTGTATTCATTCCAGCCAGTATTAGTTTGCGGATCTCCCGGAAAAGCATAAGGAGCTACAGGTGCTGTATTACCAACCAAAAAGCCGGTAGAATCTGCCATTAAAGGTGACCCGTCCTTCCAATATGAGTTAAGATAATTATAATAATGTAAAGCAATTGAAGGATCAGTGGCCTGAGGAGGAACAAAACCCACATTGCTGTAATAGTGCATAAACTTATTGAACTTTGTTTCTTCAAAAGGCTCGTCTGTAAGTCCGTCATGATCATTATCTAATCCATCGCCTGCATCTGCATAAGGACCTTTAAGCATTTGATAAGAAACAATTGGCGGGTAGTTACCGTAAGAAGTTGCGCCGGCATTGTCAACGTTATCAGAATTAAATGCGTAGCCAATATTTAATGTAGGATCACAGCCAACATAATCATCCTGTTCGTTACCAATACTTACATCGGCCCAAATGCCAACCATAGTTTGGTTGTGCTGAAGCGAAGAACGATTAATGATCCTGTAATTATAAAACGTAGTATTATTTAATTCAGGATAAGCCGCTAAAACTGCAGGGCAACTATAAGAATAAGCAGATACATGCATTTCGATACCTAAGGGAACACCTTGGGTTTCGGTATGCATAGCTTTTTTATCGTTACAGATGTAAAAGATCATCTGATCACCTTTAATTTTTGGATAATCGCCCTGGTAAGGATCATAAATACCGTCACTGTTTACATCTACAAAAGGTGCCAGCTGTGCGGCATAACCCAAGTTTACATTACCGTTACCCGGCCAGCTTAAAATATCTGCTGCGGGTGTAAATGTATTTGCGGTAACCGAGCCATTTGCATAGGCAATTAAAAACTGGTTAATATCATCCACACTCACCTTCCAAACTTTATCAAAATTATTTGAAGTAGTATTATCGATAGTGGCGTTTGCAAGAGTAAGTGGTCCGGGCCAAAAATCAACGCCATTCTGCCTGTAGGTCATACCTGCCGTTTTAAGTTGCCCAACACCATCTAATCCACCTATCCAAACCGCATTCGCAAAGTTGCAATGCTTGCCTGAGTTTTTTGGCACTTCATAGGATGCTTGCCCTGAAGAAAGATTCCAGAACATATCGCCACGATTCATAATAAGCGCTTTAACGTTGTTAGCATCCAAATATGCCTGTGTTTGACTGTTTAAGCCCGCTGCAAGAGCTGTAAACATAAGTAGTAATTGTTTTTTCATGTTACTGTGTTTTAGTACATCTAAATTAGCAACATGAAAGTTAAGATATTTTAAAATCTCATATCTGGTTATTAAATGAATATAAATGGCCGGCTTTTTACTTAACTGATATTCCACAGAAGGCAAATATCATTTATTAAAGTCATAAAATTGACTTTGATTTTTAAGCGCTTAGAATTAATAATGCGTAATTTTACATTGTTATATCAAATTGATGAAAAAACTATATTGGATAATCGGCATTGGACTTATAATTATTTTATCGGTTGTTGTGGTAAAATATTTAAATGGCAATAAGCCATTTGAGGTATATACACAAAAAGCAACTACGCGCACCATTATTGAACTGGTATCTGCAACCGGTAAAATACAACCCGAAACAGAATTAAAATTAAGCAGCGATGTGAGTGGTGAGATAACCGAAATGATGGTAAAAGAAGGCGACCAGGTAAAAAAGGGAGATCTTTTGTGCAGAATAAAACCCGACCTGTATGTTAGTGCCATTGATCGTGTAAGCGCGAATGTAAATACCACAAAAGCCAATTTAAAAACAGCTATGGCTCAATTAGAACAGGCAAAAGCAAGTCTTGCCAATAATGAGGCCATGTATAACCGTAATAAAAAATTATTAGATCAAAATGCCATTTCGCAACAGGAATTTGACAGTTATAAAGCACAATATGAATCGGCCAAAGCAAATGTTATTGCGTTGGAAGCCGGTGTTAGTGCCAGTCAATACAATATTCAAAGCAGTGAAGCTACTTTAAAGGAAGCAAATACTAATTTAGATAAAACCTATATCTACGCACCTGTTGATGGCACGGTTTCAAAATTAAGCGTTGAAAAAGGTGAGCGTGTTATGGGCGTAAGCGGCATGGCAAGCACCGAGATATTACGTTTAGCAAATTTGAATGAAATGGAAGTAAGCGTTGAAGTAAATGAAAATGACATTATTAAAGTGCACAAAGGTGATACCGCTTTAATTGAAGTAGATGCTTACATGGATAAAAAATTTAAGGGAATTGTAACTGAAATTGCCAACTCATCCAACAGCACCGGCATATCGGTTGACCAGGTAACTAACTTTGTTGTAAAAATAAGATTGCTTAGAGAGTCGTATCAATTTTTATTATCCGAAAACAATCTTATTCCGTTCAGGCCCGGAATGAGTGCCAGCGTGGATATTCAAACACGTAAAGTGATGAATGTAATTTCTATTCCTATACAGGCTGTTACAACAAGAAATCCGGATTCGTTAGACGTTAGAAAGAATAATGAATTTGATGACCGTGAAGTGAAAGTAAAAAATGACAATGAAGATAAAGACGTAAAAAAAGAAGAAGTAAAATTAAAAGAGTATATTTTTATTGTTAACGCTGATGGAACTTCAAAACAGGTAGAAGTAAAAACAGGCATACAGGATAATGATTATATTGAGATAAGCTCCGGTCTTACCTCGGGGCAAGAGGTTATTTGCGGGCCATACAGCGCGGTTTCAAAAAGTTTAAAAGAAGGATCAAAAATAAAGATCGTTAAAAAAGAAGACCTTTATAAAACAGACAGGTAATTGGCTTTCATTTTAAATATTGAAACATCTACAACGGTTTGCTCTGTGTCGTTAAGTAAGAACGGAGAGCTTGTTTCTTTTAAAGAAATAAATAACGGTTATACACACGCTGAAAATTTGCATGCTTTTATTGAAGCAGTAATAAAAGAAGCTTCAATAAGTTTAAAAGACCTTAATGCCATTGCCATAAGTAAAGGTCCGGGTTCTTACACCGGTTTGCGTATTGGCGTTAGTGCCGCAAAAGGGCTGGCTTACAGTTTAAACATTCCACTAATAGCTTTAGATACTTTGGAAATAATGACCAACAGTGCTTTAATTAAAGAAAACTCAGCTGTTTATTGCCCAATGATAGATGCGCGAAGAATGGAAGTATATACAGCTGTATATGATAAAGACTTAAAACAATTAAAAGAAACCGAAGCTTTGATAGTAGATGAAAACTCGGTTTCGCTCTTTTCATCTTACAATAAAATATATTTTTTTGGCGATGGCATGCAAAAATGTAAACCTGTTTTAAGCGCTCTTAAAAATGCAGAATTTATAGAAAACATAATGCCGAGCGCAAAAGCCATGTGCGATCTTGCTTTTAAAAAATATACGGCTAAAAATTTTGAAGATGTAGCTTATTTTGAACCTTTTTACTTAAAGGATTTTTTAATCCTTACAAAAAAATCTTAATTCTTAAGATACATTTTTGCCTTTTCAGAATAAAATTCTCCTTCATCGGCAATTTCTTTAAATTTTAAAATTGCTTTTTCTTTATCTCCATTTTCATATAAAGCAAGTGCGTTATAGAACATGGCTTCCTGTAAAAAAGCATTATTCTGATCGGCAATACACTTTTCCAAAAGCTCGGTAGCTTTTTCATAGTTCTTTTTATAATAATAACTCATACCCAGGTAAAAATTACAATTAATGTCGTTTTCATTATAGGTTGAAATTATATTTAAAGCATAAGTACTTTGTCCGTAGTTTCCTTTTTTAAAAGCCAATAAAGCATCCGCAAGCTCTTCGTGCAAATAATACTCTGCCCCTTGTTTTACATTTGGTCTGTTTTTATTCAAATCATCTTTATTGGCGTAGGCAACAGACAATGCGCCTTTTAAAGGAAGTTTTACATACTGGTTCTTTTTAAAATATAATAATGAATAGTTGGTTACTTTAAGATCGTGAATGTAATTTACCGGCGCGTTAATAATGTATTTGATCTTTGATTCAGTTATTTTTTTATCCAGTATTCCCGAAACGTCAATTTCTTTTGAAGGGATCATTAATACGGAATCGTTGGCGTTATAATAAGTATTGCTATTATTATCGCTTACATGATCAATAACAGCAATTGGTTTAATAAAGCTTTCTTTAAGAATATTTACTGTATCAATTACAATTGCCACATGTGGAATGGTTTTAATTTTTGGTAAAGTATCGTTAAAGATCTTATTTGTAAAGTTAGAGGAATACAGAACCGGTTTATTATCGATCATAAAAAATACCGAAACACCAATAAATATGCCAATAATCAAGCTCACAAAACCAAAGTAAATGCCGTTGTTATATGAAAAAGAACGGTCTTTTACTTTTTTGGTAAGTTCGTCAAGATCGGCTTCACTTACAGATACTTGTTCAAACCCAAGGCTTGCAAGGTAATCGAGGTCATCTATATTATGTTTATTATCCGGCATTTCTTTTATGTTTAATTTTTTCTTCAATTAATAGTTTCAAATTTCGTTTCCCGTTTTGTATGTAACTTTTTACTTCATTCAATGAGAACTTTGTTTTGCCACAAATTTGCTGATAGGTTTGGCCTTTTAAATAAAACAGGTCAATACATACTCGTTGATTCTCTTTTAGCTCAGGCAAGCAAGTTTGTAAATGATCCATCATCAGATCATCATTTACCATAGCAATTTTTTCTTCTTCATCCAATAATGCTTCGCTTACCTCAAACTCTAAATACTTTTCGGGCAAACGGTATTTATTTTTATTCTTTCTTATTTCGCTAATGCAATAATTTCTTACTACAAAACTTAACCAACCTTTAAAATTTTTTATTTCTGTTTTTTTTAGTTCTGTAATTAATTTTTCAAAGATCTGCATCACTGCATCTTTTGCCACATCTTTATCTTTAAAGTAAAACAGGCAAACTCCAAAAACTGTTTTTACGTGTTTTTCAAAAAGCTGTCCCACAAGGTCTTTATTACCTGTATTATAATAATCCAGGACAAGTTCCTCATCAGTGGCAAAGTCTCTTTTTTTAAATGACCACATAAAATCCGTTTCTCTATTAAGACGCTATTAATTTATTATTCCATAAAAATAAATTATTTATGGAATATATGCGCTTTTCCGTCTTATTATCAGAAACCGGTTAAAATCAATAATAATTTAAAAAAATAGAAACTATGAAAACTTTAACTCTTAAAACAGCGCTATTTTGCTTACTATTTATGGTATTTGGTCTAAGCAGCAAAGCACAGGGCTACGGTGAGATCCGTGGCATTATTAAAAATAATACAGACCTTGAACCGGTACCATTTGCTACCGTAAAGATATTACAGGGTAATACCCTGGTAGGCGGAACACAAACCGATATGGATGGAAAATATAAGTATAAACCACTGGATCCGGGAACCTACGATATGATAATAATAGAACCCGGACATCAAACACAGCCTGTAAATAAAATAAAAGTAATTCCAAACGAAGCTACTTATGTAGACGTAAAATTAACAGCACGCACATTAGGAACTATTGAAGTGACTGCAAAAGCTTATGATTATACGCATTCGGGAGTTGACAATAATATGTACAGCATGAAAAGTGTGGATGCAACAGAGTTGATGCAAATGGCAGGAAGCGTGCGTGGTGATATTAAGGGAAGCCTGGTGAGTCTTAGCTCAGATGTTGTTGAAACAAATGGCGAAGTTCATGTTAGAGGAACACGTGGTGACGCTACAGGTTATTTTATTGATGGTGTAAGAACCCTTGGTCCAAGCAATGTGCCCGGTATGTGTATAGAAAATTTAACTGTATTTAGTGGCGGTGTGCCGGCCATGTATGGCGATGTAATGGGCGGTGTAGTAATCATTACAACAAAAAGTTATTTTAGTGGCATTCGTGCAAAAAACATGAGAAACATTGCGTATAATGAAAAAAATTCCGAGAAAAAAAGAGTTGAAAAAGCAAAAAAAGATGAAGAAAATCGCTTAAAAGAAATTGAAGACGAAAAATTAAAAGAGAAAGTGAATTAAACTTTCAATTAAAAATAAAAAAGGCCGGTAATATATATCTGCCTTTTTTATTTAAAATTTGACCAGCTCTTCATATAATTCCTTTACAGGTAAACCCATAACATTGTAAAAGCTGCCGTCAATCTTATCAATACCTATGTAACCGATCCAATCCTGCACACCGTAACCACCGGCCTTATCGTAAGGGCTATAATTAGTTAAATAATATTCTATCTCATCGTTCTTTAACTTTTTAAAATATACTTTGCTTACATCATGAAAAGTTGTTTGTTTGTTTGCACTTTTTAAGCATACAGCCGTAAACACTTCGTGCATTTTTCCGCTTAGTGTTTCCAACATTTTTTTTCCTTCAGCAAAATTCTCAGGCTTATTAAATACTTTTCCTTCGCACCAAACAACCGTATCCGCAGTAATTAATAATTCATCCTCTTTTAGTTCTTCTTCATAAGCATCTGCTTTTAATTTTGCCAGGTAAATAGGTATCTCCTGCGCCTCAAGATCTTTTGGCCAAAGAGTTTCATCTACCTTCACAGGTTGATTGCGAAATTCAAATCCAAGGCTTTTCAAAAGTTCTTGTCTGCGTGGCGATGCCGAACCTAAAATTAATTTATAAGGAAATTCTTTTAAAGTAGTTTCTACTGTATTCATGTATTAATTATAATAAAAAATAAAACTGTATGCCAGACCCATTAGCATAATAAACTTAAGCAATAAGCTGGCATTCTTAAAGTGTTTAGATTCTTTTGCCTTTAGAATCATTAAAGCCAATATGATTAAAGGAATTATTAAAGCAACTATGATGTAAATATTATTTTGATTGATAATGATCCTATAAAATTTAAACGTATTATAAATAACAAATGACAATAAAATAACGGTTATTACAATTAAAAAGAAAACATTGAGCTTACTTGCCGGAATACCCCAAACAATTGGCATTGTATGGCCACCTGTGGCTTCATCGCCTTTATGATCTTCCATATCTTTTATTATTTCGCGGGTAAGGCTTGTAATAAATGCAAACAGCGAATAAATAAACGTGATCTTAAAACAGGAAAGCACAACATCTTTATGCATAGATGCAAAACCCGGATGGATCTTTTGCATTAAACCCATTTCATAAACAAAAGGCATAAAAGCTACAGATGCCGTTAAAACAGAGACAACCAGATTACCTACAAGCAATTGTTTTTTAAAATGTGTACTATAAAACCATAGCAATGTTGCTGCTACTATATGGAATATTGCCAGGCGCAAATAACCTGTTTTTAAAGCTGCATACATACCAATTATAATTCCTAAAAAAGTAAAAGTTATGTGCAGGATGATGGCCATGCGGCGCTTAATAGTTTTACCAACCACCACTGTATCGGGATGATTGATAAGGTCGGTCTTCATATCAAAATAATCGTTGATAATGTACCCTGCAGCTGCTATCAAAACCGTGCTTAATACAACCAAATAAAATAAAGTATCATTCAACTCTAAAGGAATAGCGTTTTGATTCAATATTTTTTGCAGAATAAAATAGCGCAATAAAATTTGCGTTAAAGCTATCATGATCAAATTCTCGATCCTGATCAGCTTTAAAAAAGCAAAAATTTTATTATTTAAAAGTTTATTCAAATTATTTTATTTACCCTGGCAGGGGTTACCACTTTACAATTTCCCATTTACTTTGCACGCGTAATACCTGTTCAATAACATCTCTTACACAGCCCTCACCACCATTTTTGCCAGAAACATAACTGCAAATAGCTTTAATATCCTGTACAGCGTCCGCCGGACAAACCGCCACACCTACTCTGCTCATTATCTCATGATCAGGAAGATCATCGCCCATAAATAACACTTCTTCATCGGTTAAATTATTTAGTTTTAAATACTCCAAATAACACGCCAGTTTATCGTGCTGATTAATAAACACATCTTTTACACCGGTTCTTTCTAAAGCTTTTTTTACCGCCGTATTATTTCCCCCGCTTATAATAACAACTCTGTATGCCTTTTGTACTGCAAGATGCACTGCGTAACCATCTTTGGAATTCATATTACGCACCATTTCGCCACTTTCCATCACTAACACTTTTCCATCCGTCATTACACCATCCACATCAAACATAAGGGTGGTTATTTTATTTAATTTCTGTTTAAAGTTAAGCATGTTTTTTAGTTTGTTGTTTTATGATCAGGCTACTCATTTGTTTATAGATCTTTTTAAGATCAGAATCACCAGAAAGTAGTTTTAAATGTTTTTTCATGACTGTTTCATCTTTACGCTTTGCAGGGCCTGTTTGTGCCGCACGCGCATCCAGCCTATCCAATTTTAAAACGGTTTGTTTTATTAATGGCAGTAATAATTTTGATTTTTTATTTTCAGAAATAAGATCATTGGACGCAACATATAATGCATTGGTAAAATTATTTACCAGCACAGCTGCTAAATGCAATTTTAAGCGTGACTTGTAATTTAAGGTATTTACATTGTTGCTGAATTGTTTTGCGAAATTTGTTAGTGTATCTTTTACTACAGTATTTTTTGCCTCAATAATAATTGGTGTTACTTTCCAGTTTATTTCATCTTGCTTTGAAAAAGTTTGTAAGGGATAAAATACAGCGGCATTTTTATGACCGCCTAATTCGTCTATTTTTAAACTGCCGGAAGTATGTATTACGATTCCATTAGTGCTTTTTATTTTTTTTGATGCGGATGAAATAAATCTATCTCCTACACAAATAAAATAAAATTCGGCGTCGGTAATGATCTTATTTAAATTTGAAGCTGTATTACACTTTAGCTTTTTTTTAAAATCGTTCAATAAATTATTTGGCCGATGATTATACACAAACAACTCATACTTTTTTAATAAAGAAATTTGTTTGGCTAAATGCCAGGCTACATTGCCGCAACCTATTATTACGATTTTATGCCGGGCCTGTTTTTGCATCTTTATTAAGACTGTAGCTTGAATTTACGAATTCTTTCGATAACGGCAATACCCGTGCCAAAAGCCATAATTAAGCAACCCAGCCACAATACATTGATATAAGGGAATACAAAGGCTTTCATTACTATGAAATCTTTGTTATTGGAGAGCTTTTCGCTCATGGTTATTTCAATAGTACCATCCTCGGGATTGATCTTCCAAAAAACCAGTTTTAATCCTAATTCATCCACAACATCTTCTTGCGGTATAACTACATTTTTTTTGATAATGAATTTTGGATACGCATAAAAGATCTTTTCATCGGTTGTTTTACATTTTAAAACAGCCGTTACTTCTAAAAGAGAATCATTTTTTTCGTATTGTGCTTTCGTTAAATTACTTCTCAGTGAATCAATAATTACAAAAGCATTGCTTGCAAAAATGGTATCACCAACATGACCCACATAATTCTTAGCTTCGCCAAAAGCGTTTTTCCGTTTTGCGGTAGTATCCATGTTCATATCCGCTGCTGTAATATGAGTATAAATATCACGGTCTAAATAATGTTTTGTATCAGGTTCTGCTGAAGAAGATCCCATACGCGGATTATTTTGTATAAGAGGCACCAACGTAAATTCAAATTCAGGTTCTTTATTTTTATTCCGCTTATAATAATCTACTGTATAATAAATATTTATTCCTTCTCTTTTTTTACCGCGATAACTAACAAGATAAGGGCCCATTTGTAAGGTATCACCTTGTGTAAGCAAAATACTCTCACGATCGTCAAAATCTTTTCCAAGTGCTTCTAATTTTTTATCCGCCATGTTTTTGGCAAGCGTTACTTTTTTAGATGTTGAAATGAGCGCACCTATCAATACCATAGCAAAACCAATATGCGCAATTGCAGCGCCGCTTTTAGAGATCTTGCCTTTTAAGATCATTACATAATAATCAAGATTAGCAAATACAGCAAATAAACCACTTACCAATAAAGCAGAGTAACCTACATAATCCCAGGTACCAACGCCTTTGGCTTCCGACTTAGTTAAAAAATAAAGGGGAATGCTACAAGCCAAACCAAATAAAATTGAAAGAAGAAAACTGTAAGAGATGCGTTTAAAGAATTTTTTCGGATCTGTTTTTTTGTATTTTAAAAACTGTGATGCAGCAATAAGTATCATAATTAAAATAGCAAAAGGCAACATCCAGCTATTGTATACAGCCACTTTTGGCGGTGCAAACTCCGTATTAAATAATTTATTGATAACAGGGATAGATGTAAAATATGTGATGATCAAACCTGACAATAAAAATACTAGCGATCCCAAAAACATCCAGAATTCACGTGAGTATAATTCTTCTTCTTCTTTTTCTTTTGGAAAATATTTATAGTAAGAAATAAATGTAACAATACCCGAACCACTTAACCACACCATTAATAAAATACGTTTGTAACCATACAGCATTCCAAAGAAAAGAATTAATAAAGAAGCCATGATGTAGGACACTCTGAATAATTTATCGTTGATCAATAACAATACTGTTATAAAAATAAATGTGAGCACGTATAAAACCAATTGGCCTGTCATGCCCAAATCGGTAAACGCATGAACAGAGGCATTTCCAAGCACACCGCTGCGCGTTAAGAAGGTTGAATATAATACCAAAAGAAAACCACCTATTGCCAAAAAATGTGTTGTAAATAAAGAACCACCTTTGTTTTTATTAATGATCATGGTGTGGCCAGCGCCAACAACAATAAGCCATGGCACTAAAGAAGAATTTTCAACAGGATCCCATGCCCAGAAACCGCCAAAACTTAATGCCTCGTATGCCCAGGCACCGCCCATTAAAATACCAACGCCTAAAATTAAAATGCAGAAGTAGGTCCATGGTAAAGCAATTTTTTGCCAGTCGTTATATTTTTTATTCCATAGCGCAGCAATTGCAAAGGCAAATGGAATTAATGTAGACGCAAATCCTAAAAATAAAGTTGGCGGATGAATGGTCATCCAATAGTTCATTAATAAAGGATTTAAGCCTTTTCCATCTAAAGTTGCCGGAACCATTCCTTCTTTTCTCAAAAATGGTAAGTTGCTAAAATCTGCATGATCTCTTAATAATAAAAAAGGATTGCTGCCAATTTTATAATCGAATACATAAACGCCCAACAACATGCTTGCTAAAAACACCTGTACCAAAGCAAAAACAGTCATAACAGGAATTTCCCATTCGTTGTTCTTTAACTGTTTTTTTAGAAGCATTCCTAAAAAAACATTCCAGAATGTCCAAAGTAAAAAGCTTCCTTCCTGACCTTCCCAAAAACAAGACAAGATATATTTCATATCCATGCTTGTATTGCTATGTTGGTAAACGTATTGGTATTCGAAATAATGGTTTAACAACATAACGAACATTGTAATAATAATACCAATTACTGCAAAGCCATGTATATTAAAAGCTATACGCGAAAGCTTTATAAAAGAATTATTTTTTGAAGAAAGGTAAAACGAGAAAAAAGAAAGTAGGGCGGCAATAAAAGAAAGAACAACAAACGCGTTGCCAAGGTTACCTGCCCATAATCTTTCTTGTATATATTGAACACTATTCATAGATCAGCACTAGTTTACCTGCGCCTGTGCTTTACCATCATTGTATTTGCTTGGACATTTCATTAAAATATCATTAGCGTGAAATTCATTGCCATCCATTTTTCCGATCAAAACAATTTGTTCGCTTTTTTCAAAATCCTGTGGTTTGCTTTTATGAAGCACCACCTGTTTGCTTATACCTTTATTATCAATAAGGGTGAACATGAATTGATCTGCATTAATTTTTGGATCATAGATCTGCGGTTGATTTTTATCCAGCTTTCCAACCACATGATATTCTTTTTCGGGATTAGAAATTGCTTCTGTAAAATCGGCATAAGTACTTGTGTTTTTTAAGGACACAAATATTACGCCGATGGCGATGGCAATAACAACAATACCAACAATGTGTAATTTTTTCATTTTACTTATTATTAATTTGTTTTTCGAGCTTGCTTATTTTACGTTCAAGCACCATTAAAAAAATAACCAGGGCTACAAATATCATCCCAATAACAGTTATAACAACGTAGATCTTTCCATCACTGCGAAATGTATCTGCCATCTCGGGTCCAGCAACTGTTTCCTGCGCCGAAGAAAAAAGCGCTGATAACAAAAACACCAAACTTAAAATTCTTTTAATCATTTAATTTATTTTTAATAAAGCTCATTCTGTTCTTGATATTATAAAGCCAAAAGCTAAATAAGATCCACCCAATAACTGCAGGATAAAATACCATGCGCATGTTGTTATCCATATCATACTTTGCAAAAGCAGGATTGCCGCCATTGCCTGGATGCAATGAATCTGTCAATCTAGGAAGAACCATAATAAACACATTCATCATTACAAACGCGAATACATTGTACACCGCAGAAATTCTTGCGCGTTTCATTTCATCATCAACAGAAAAACGTAAAATAAAATACGCGAGATAAATTAAAATGCTAATAGCAACGCCATTTAGTTTAGGATCCTGAAAGGTCCACCAGGTGCCCCAGGTATATTTAGCCCACATACAACCTGTAGTTAAACCAGGCATAGCAAAGAAAAACCCAATTATGGCAGCATTGTATGCTTTAGAATCGTTAGCTAAATTATTTTTGGTGAGCGTCAATAAACTTTGAATTAAAGAAACTGTCATCATAAACAACATAGCAAACCAAATGGGCACATGATAATAAACGTTGCGAATGGTTTCATTTAAAATATCTAAACGCGGTACAGGATTTAATAAACCCCAAACGAGCGTGTATGAAATTAAAATTACCGAAAGTATTTTATACCAGTGTTTCATTTAAAAAAGTCGTTAGAGTTTAGTCGTTAGAGTTTAGTCTGGATGACTAACGACTATCGACTAATGACTAAAATCTAATTGCAAATTAATCGCGCCAAAGATACGGAAATAATAGGAAAGAAAGGGCAATGGTTAAAACATTTAAGGCCAATAAAATGCCAATAAAATTTAAACCAACACCGGCCCATTCAATACCATCTACCGCTTGTTTACTAATGCGGATAACCACCAAAATAAGCGGCATTAAAACCGGAAAACTTAAGATGCTCATAATGGCAAAATTACCATTGGCTTTACTTGCAATAGCGCTCATAAGACTTAAAATAGCCGCTAACCCGGTTGAAGCCAATATTAAAACAAGAAAAAACAGGCTAAGATTCTCCACTTCGTTTTTAATAAAAAAGGCGTAGAAAAAGAAGGTAATAAAGCTTAAAGCCAGCATAAAAACCATGTTATAAATGGTTTTTGAAACTATGAACTGAGTTGGAGAATAATGTAAATAATTGTAAAGCGCCTGGCCGCCGGTTTCTTTTAAAAAGCTTTTACCACTGATTGTTACAGAAGTAAATAAGGTGATGATCCAAAACAAAGCATTCCAGGTTGGTTTATCTACATGACCTTTAAAACATAATGCGCTCACAAAAATAGTTCCAACTACGTACACAGCCACTCCACCAATTGTAGATTTTTGGCGAAACTCCAACAACAACTCTTTTTTTATGAGTGATAAGATCATTGATATGCCTTTAGATCTTTACCAATATCGCGCCTGAAATATTTTCCTTCGTAATTTATAACACCGGCTGTGGCAAAGCTTTTATTTACCGCCTCATCAATTGTTTTTCCAAAAGATGTGATGGCAAATACACGGCCGCCATTGGTCAATACTTTATCACCGTCTAATCGCGTTCCTGAATGAAAAACCTGTGATTCGAAATTTGTATCCAATCCATCCACTAATTTTCCTTTTTCAAAATCGCCGGGATAGCCGCCACTCACCATTACTACAGTGGTAGCAATTTCTGAAATGGTTTCGTATTTTTTTTCGTGAAGCGTTTGTGTGGCCACACCTTGCAAAAGGTCAATAAAATCGCTTTTAATTCTTGGGATCACTACTTCTGTTTCAGGATCGCCCATGCGGCAATTGTACTCGATCACAGATGGTTCGCCATCGCAATTCATTAAACCAATAAAAATAAAACCACGGTAGTCAATACCGTCTTTATTTAAACCCGCTATAGTTGGCTTTACTATTTTTTCTTCAACTTTTTTAATAAAACTCTCATCTGCAAATGGTACCGGACTTACAGCACCCATACCACCGGTGTTTAAACCGGTATCGCCCTCTCCAATGCGTTTATAATCTTTAGCAGCGGGTAATATTTTGTATGACTTTCCATCTGTTAACACAAAAACCGAAAGCTCAATACCTTTTAAAAATTCTTCAATAACAACGCGTGAACTGGCATTACCAAATTTGGCATCTACCAACATGTTCTTTAGTTCTTCTTTAGCTTCTTTAATATCATCAATAATTAAAACACCTTTACCGGCGGCCAATCCATCGGCCTTAAGAACAAATGGTGGTTTTAGTGTTTCTAAAAAGTCAAAGCCTTGTTGCAAAGTGTCTTTTGTAAATGTGGCATAGCGGGCAGTTGGCACACCATGCTTAAACATAAATTGTTTACTAAAATCTTTACTACCTTCTAATTGTGCACCATCTTGTTTAGGGCCAATAACCGGAATATCCTTTAATACTTCGTCATTTAAAAAGTAATCGTGAATACCGCGTACCAAAGGATCTTCAGGGCCTACCAGCACCAGGTTAATGTCTTTTTCCCACACTAAATTCTTAATACCTTCAAAATCGTTTACAGCAATGTTTACATTGGTGCCGCAATTGGCAGTACCGGCGTTACCCGGGGCAATGTAAAGGTTTTGTAATTGTTTACTTTGAGCAATTTTCCATGCAAAGGCATGTTCGCGTCCACCTGATCCTAAAATTAAAACGTTCATATTTAATAAAGTGTAAAAATAAAAAATCCCGACGGTTTATCGGGATTTAAAAAAACTTTTTACGGTGAAATACTTTGTTTCCTCTAACTCTTTTTCGGGCCCTATCGGAGTTTTGTTTGGCCAAAATGTTATGTCTTTGCACTTTTCCTTTGGTACGGTATCTTGAGAATAATGTTCTTGAATCACGGCTGGTGTATGATCCGGGGCGGGAATGGCGCATGGTCCATGCGTGGTTCTTTTTACCCGAACGACGACCGCCACCTCTTGCAAAACTATCTGCATTTCCACGACTTTTGCCCTTAAACATACCGCTGCTTGCCCTTCTTTGGTTTCTGTGCTCACGACGACGCCCGCCACTTTGAGCCATAAAGTCACTTGAAATAAAAATTCCTAATAACAAGAAGAATATGAAAACAGACCTTTTCAACTAATGATTTACAATAATAGTGAAAAAAACGGCTATTTTAACAGAAATCTGCCTTTTTCACGTATATTTAACATAAAGATTTAAACAGCAAAAACTGTATTTATCTTTTCAAAATCTCCAACTATCATGCCAGTAATTTTGTATTGTTTTAAGGCGTTTATCCCTTAAAACTAAAGTGAATTTATGGTTTTAAAATTGCAATAAATTATATATTTAAACGTTAAATTACTTACTTGAGAACTGTTTTTTTAATACTTAATTTTTATTGTATCACTTTGTTTTCGCAGGTTGGTCCGCCATCTTTGCGTTGCCTGCAGGTATTACAAAATGGCGATGTTACCTTAACATGGCTTCAACCGGCAGATCCAACTAATGTATTTGATTCTTATGATATTTATTATTCTAACGTTGCAGCAGGCCCTTACAATGTTGTTGGAACAGTGAATGCCATTAATACTTTAACCTTTACACATATTGGTGCCAGTGCTAATGCCGGTAAAGTATTTTATTACATCAAAACAAAATTTAATCCCGGTGGCACTTCTACTTCAGCTCCATCTGATACTTTAAAAACAATTTTTTTAAATCTGATCAATTCCGGCGGCGCGCCCGATGTAAAAATACTTTACAACAATATACATCAGCCTGCCCTGCCAAGCTCAGGCGCCAATTATACTATTCGCAGAGAATACCCTATACCTACATGGAGTAATTTTGCAATAACAGCTGCAACCAATTATGCAGATACGATTAGCGTTTGCCAGGCAAGTTTAAATTACCAAATTACATTAACCGATAACAGTGGTTGCGTTTCTACATCAAACATACAAGGCGGCCTGTTTGATGATAATAAAAATCCTAATCAACCATTTATAGATTCGATTAGCGTTTTACCAAACGGTAATACTGTATTGGCCTGGCATGTACCGCACGATCTTGATATTTATAAATACATAATCGTACAAAAAATACCACCATATAATCCCGGTGTAAACACACAAATTGATAGCGTAATTGGAAGAACAAATACTCTTTATACATTCACAACAACAGCCGCAAATAATAACCAAATCATGCTTTACGCTTTTGCGGTAGACAGTTGCAAAAACCCCGGTAACTTTGATATACAGCCCACCACTATGTTCTTAAAAGCAGATTATGATAGGTGCGGTTACAAAACAAATTTATCGTGGAACCCGTATGTAAATATTCCCAAAGGTATTTTAGAGTACAGAATTTATATGTCGGTTAATGGTAGTCCGTATTTAAAAATAGGTGCCACTACCAATACCGTTTTTACACATGATAATGTTGCTACAGGAAAGAACGTTTGTTATTTTGTAAGAGTAGTTAATACTCCGCAAACCATTACATCTTCTTCTAACCGTGTTTGCTTTTTCTCAAAACAAGTTAGCACCGCGAGTTTTGTGTATATGAAAAAAGCAAGCGTCATTGATAAGAACACAGCAGAAATAACTGTGTACCTTGATACAGCTGAAACCAGCCAGGGTATTGATGTGTATCGCTCTGAAGACGGCAGTAACTTTACGCCTGTTACATTTATTCCATTTAACGGCACACCACATTATTCGTGTATTGATGATAAAATAACATCAGGCACTATGAGTTATTATTACAAGGCTATTGTGCGCGATAGCTGCGGTAATCCAAGAAGTTACAGCAATATCTCAAAAACCATTTTACTAAAAATGAATGAAGATGAAGACAACATCTTTACCAAACATATTGACTGGAGTCTTTACTCGGGCTTTGCGGGCGGTGTAAGCGGATATAATATTTACAGGGTAATTAACGACGTGCAATCTGCTACTCCTGCGGCATCCACCGGACCGTTAGTAAATAGTTATACTGATGATCTTGAGAACGAAGCGCCAAGTGGTGCTAAAATAGAGTATTTAATTGAGGCCGTTGAAGGAATTGGAAACCCTTATGGTTTTATGGAAAGCAGCAAATCAAACACAGTATCTGTTTACATGGAAGGAAAAATATTTGTGCCAACAGCATTTGCACCAAAAGGAAAAAACAGGATATGGTTACCGGTAACACATTTTGTAGACAAACAGGAATATAAAGTAACTGTATTTAACCGTTGGGGCAATAAAGTTTTTGAAACTACTGATGACACCAAAGGCTGGGATGGCGGCACTTCGCCAAATGATGTGTATGTTTATTTGATAAGCTATAAAAATTCGCGGGGCGAGTACAAAGAACAAAAGGGCACCGTTTTATTATTTGAATAAAAAAAGCTCTGAGATCTCAGAGCTTTTTATTTTATGATAAAACTATTTATTTTAAAGTTACGGTTACCCAACCTGAATCGGGATCGTTTCCTTTTGCATCTAAACCAACATAAAATTGCCATTCGTGATTTGCATATTTACCATTATATGATGGTGTTGCGTGCGATGGTAAAGTTACTTCGTGTGTCCAGTTATAAGTTTTACCACCTTCTAAAGTTTGTGCCTGGCTAATAACAAATTCCTGTTTTGGAAATACATCATGATCAAGGTTTACGTTTTGAGGATTTTTTTCAGTTCCACCCGGTAACCTGTCGCGTGAGATATTTATCTTTTCAACGCTTCTTACATACAAATAAACTTTTTCGATAGGTAGCGGTGCTTCTTTTACAACAGCGGTAACATTTACCTTAATTTTATCTTTAATACTGGTACCATCAACAGTAATATTAACTTTTGCGCCTCCGCCGGTAACCTGGTTAGCGAGGTTTTTAATTTTATCAAATAATCCCATATTTGTGTTTTTTATAGTTTATAACTTCTAAATTAATATTAAAATCCGGAGATATTTAATTTTGGGGACATTTTAACCTTTTCAATAACAAATACTTCATATCTTTTTTAAGAAACAGCGTTATTATGGCAGGTAGTAAATAATTTAGCATTACAAACAAGCATTTAATGAAATACATTTACCTGATACTTTTTGTTTCTTTTTCATTTTGTGTTTCGGCTCAAAAAAAGCCGGCAGTAAAATTTACGCGCATTTTATTTGTATTTGACGCCAGCAAAAGTATGATAGCCAAACATGAAGGTACAACGCGCATGGATGGTGCAAAAAACCTTTTCTTTAAATTTATTGACAGCTTAAGCAAAGATAAAACCCTACAATTTGCATTAAGAATGTACGGCCACACGATCAAATATCCACCGGGAGATTGTAAAGACAGCAAACTGATAGTACCATTTGGCATAAATAATATTGCATTAATAAAAGAAAAAGTAAAAGCCGCAACACCAACAGGCATAACACCTATAGAGCATTCGTTGACTGAGGCTGCTAATGATTTTAAAGACAATAAAACGAATAATGTTGTGATTTTAATTACCGATGGTATTGAAGAATGTGATGGCGACCCATGTAATGCGCGACAAAAATTAATGGAGAAAGGTATTATTTTTAAACCCTTTATTATTGGTATTGGATTAACGCCTGAACAAATAAAAACGTTTGAATGTGTTGGCACATTTTACGATTACGATGATCAAACAACCTTTAACAACATTACCAATATCATCCAACAACAAAAATTAAATAAAACCTCATCACAAGTAAATTTATTGGACGAAAAATCATTACCGTCTGAAACCAACGTCAACCTTACGTTTTACGATGTGAGCAGAAAAGTATATAAGTACAATTATATTCATACAATGAATTATAAAAACAATCCCGATACTTTATACATTGATGATTTTCCAACCTATAAAGTAATTGCGCATACCATTCCGCAAACAGAAAGTAAAGAAATAAAACTAACGCAAGGAAAACACACTGTCATACCCATAGATGCGCCGCAAGGTTTTTTAGTGATTAACCGGCCAAATGGCGTTTACAATTTTAACGAGCGTGTAAAATGTGTTGTAAGAAAAGCAAATGATATGCAAACCATTAATGTGCAATTATTGAATGCTACCGAAAAATATATTACGGGAAAATACGATCTTGAAATTTTAACCTTACCAAGAATTTATATAAACGACAATGTTATTGAGCAATCAAAAACAAAAACCATTGATATACCAAATGCCGGTGTGTTGCAGGTAAAATGCCTGGAAGCCGGGGATGGTTGTATTTTAGTGAATCGTAATAATAAACTGGAATGGGTTTGTAATTTAAGTACGCAAACATTGCAGACCTTTCATTTACAGCCGGGAAATTATGTGGCCACCTGGAGAGCAAAAGCTTTAAAAGGAAGTATTTACACAATAGAGAAAAAGTTTACTATTACATCAGATAACCAAACCATTGTTGAGTTTTACCGTTGATGTTTTACCACTAAGACACTAAGAGCACAAAGTTTCACTAAGATAATTCTAAATTAAAAAGCAGCAGTAAAATAAATTCCGCCCCAGCCGTGATCTACACCTGTACGGTATTCCTGAGTGATGTAAGTTCTTGTGTAAGTAATGCTAAAACACTTAAATGCTACAACAATTTCTGCAGTTCCGGTAAATACAAAACGTTCAACATTATCAGCATCTATCACGTACAGATCTTTAGAAAACATGCCGCCTTGTAGTGTAGCATTATAGCCAACTAATTTTGCGTTGGTTTGAAAAACCCCATAAATTTTAAACTTTCTACTTGCAGGATCATTTGATAGACCTAAATTATTAAAATACGGGTCGAATAAGCCAATGCGTGCATTTAAGCCCATACCAAGGTCTGTATACAATGTACCTGCTCTTGCATTTCCATTCAGCATTAATTCGAAATTTCTTTTATAAACAATTCCTTTCTCTAATTTGGCACGGCAATTAATTACAAAATCGTTTGCTAATTGATATTCCCAACCTAAAGGCCTGTTATTGTTAGTTGCTTTATGAATTGCTTTTTGCTCGTCTTCGCAACGAGCGCACTTACCTATTCCGCCAAGATCTAATTGTGTTTGCAGAAGCAATTTTTTTTCTTTCTTCAACGAATTTACAGAATGTGAAATAAGAGCAGTTCCTGTGTATGGCCTTTCGCCAAACATAATGGTATCAATACGTATGCTTTTAGGCGTAAAACAATCCTGTTGCGCATGAATACCGTAATAATTAATTGCATTGTTTAGTTTAAACAGAGCCTTTGTAAATGGCGAATAACGAACGACTGGATGAATAAAGCTTAGCTGTATGCCCTGTGTATAATAGCGATCGGTTTCGCTAAAAAAATCGTTCTCATAATTAAATTTAAAATAATTTTCCTGCGCCGGAGCAATTGGTAAAATTTCTGTTTGAGAAATGAAAACAGAATTTAATCCAAGAAAAAATAAAAACGCTTTTAATTTCAATACAAATGTTTATTTATATACGTTTATCCGACAGCAATGGTTTAGGCCTCATCCCGCCTCCCGATAGCTATCGGGACTTCTCCAAAGGAGAAGGGAGCTAACAAAAAACCCCCGAAAAAAATTTCGGGGGTTTTAAATTTATTAGTGACTATCTCCGTCTTGTTCTCCTTCTTCTAAAGGAACGGTTTGAAGAACGAAATCTTTTTCTTTACCAGGTTTTGAATAATCATAAGCCCAACGGTGTACTACCGGTAATTTACCAGGCCAGTTACCATGGATGTGAGCCATTGGAGTTGTCCACTCTAATGTATTCGAATTCCAAGGGTTTTGCGGTGCTTTTTCGCCACGGAAAATACTGTAGAAGAAATTGAATAAGAAAACACCTTGTCCTAATGCACCAATAATAGCACAGATAGTAACGATCTCGTTAATATCCACTAAATTATCGAACATAGGGAAGTTGCTGTTTGTGTAGTAACGACGAGGCACACCAGCTAATCCTAAAAAGTGCATTGGGAAGAATACGCCATAAGCCATTATTAAAGTGATCCAAAAGTGAACATAACCTAATTTTTTGTTCATCATACGTAAGAACATTTTTGGGAACCAGTGGTAAACACCGGCAAACATACCAAAGATGGCACTTAAACCCATTACAATGTGGAAGTGAGCAACCACAAAGTAAGTATCGTGTACGTTAATATCTAACGTTGAATCTGCAAGGATAATACCTGTAACACCACCTGTAATAAATGATGAAACCAAACCAACAGAGAACAACATAGCAGGAGTGAATTGCAAATTACCTTTCCACATAGTGGTGATATAGTTAAATGCTTTTACTGCAGATGGAATTGCAATTAATAAAGTAGTAAATACGAAAACAGATCCTAAGAAAGGATTCATACCCGTCATAAACATATGGTGACCCCATACGATAAATGATAAGAAACCAATCGCTAACATAGAACCGATCATGGCACGGTAACCGAAAATTGGTTTACGTGAGTTAGTTGAGATAACTTCTGAAGTGATACCTAAAGCAGGCAATAATACGATGTACACCTCAGGGTGACCTAAGAACCAGAATAAGTGTTCAAATAACACAGGGCTACCACCTACGTTATCTAATGGACGTCCACCAATGTAAATATCAGATAGGTAGAATGAAGTACCTAAGCTTCTATCGCAAAGTAATAATACAACGCAAGAAACAAGAACCGGGAAAGATAACACACCTAAAATAGCTGTAATTAAAAATGCCCAAACAGTTAATGGCATTCTTGTCATTTTCATTCCTTTAGTACGTAAGTTAATTACAGTTACAACGTAATTGATACCACCTAATAATGAAGATACAACGAATAAGGTCATAGACATTAACCATAATGTCATACCTAATTTAGATCCCGGAATAGCTTCAGGTAAAGCAGAAAGAGGAGGATAAATTGTCCAACCTGCAGAAGCAGGACCATCATCAATAAATAAAGAAGCTGTCATGATAACACTAGATGCAAAGAAGAACCAGTATGACAACATATTTAAGAAGCCTGATGCCATATCACGCGCACCAACCTGGTAAGGAATTAAAAGGTTAGCAAAGGTTCCACTTAAACCACCTGTTAACACAAAGAACACCATGATAGTACCATGAATAGTAACAAGTGCTAAATACATGTTTGGATCAAGAATCCCATCTTTACCCCATTTATCACCTAACATTGCGTTGATGAAACCGAATTTTTCACCAGGCCAAGCTAATTGCATACGGAAGATAACCGACATCGTCATTGCGATTACTGCCATTACCACAGCTGTAATTAAAAACTGACGCGAGATCATCTTGTGATCCATACTGAAAACGTATTTGCTCACAAAACTTTCTTCATGATCATCGTGATCATGCACGTGGTCGTGATGAGCCAAATGTTCTTTTTCTAATTCTGAATTTTTTACGGTAGCCATCTTTGTTTTATTTAGAATGTTTTAATAATTATTTTGAAGCAACAGCTGTTTTAAATGTTTTTTGTTTTGCAATCCAGGCATTGTAATCTGCTTCTGTATCAACAATAACATTCATTTGCATATTGTAGTGTGATGCACCACAAATTTTATTACACAATAACAGGTAATCAAATTCAACAGGCTCTTTACCAAATTTAGCGCGTTGCTTGTTTATACCTGCCATCATTTTTACAACATATGGATCTTTTTTCATTTCCGCTGTTGTTTTGGTTGGTGTAAATTTAAAAGTAGTGATCATACCCGGTACACAGTTCATTTGTGCGCGGAAGTGAGGTAAATAAGCAGAGTGAATTACATCACGGCTGCGCATATTTAATTCGATCTCACGATTAACAGGAATGTGAAATTCGTTCTTCACTAAAATATCATCGTTACCAACTTTATCTAAAGTATCCATACCTACAGCGTTTCCTCCATCAATTTGACGGTAATCAGTTTCTCCCAATTTACCATCTTTACCGGCGTAACGAGCAGTCCAGTCAAATTGTTTTGCATATAATTCAACTACAACACGGTTAGGTTCTGAAGCATCGGTCATGATCTCGTTCCAGTACTTTAAACCAAAAATTACGATAAATGCTAAAGCAATTGCTGGAATAATTGTCCAGGCCATTTCTAATTTATTGTTGTGTGTAATATAAGTAGCTTTTGATTTAGAATTACCACGGTATTTGTAAGCAAACCAAAATAAAAAGAAGTTAGTTACAAGGAATACAAAAGTGATAAGGTAAATATTGGCATCCCACAAATCATCGATCTTTGCGCCATGAACAGATGCTGCAGGAGGTAAAGAACGATCCATCCAGCGGTTTACCTGCCAAAAGAAAAAGGCAAAAAAGATGATCATAAAAGCAAACATAGCTTTACCCATCATGTTATTATCCGTATCGGTAATTTGCCATTCTTTTGTCTTTTTTAAGCCGCGGCTTAACTCAATGACTCTTAATAATTGGTGTCCCGCAATTACTAATAAAACGATGGCTAACAGTACTAAAAAATTCATTTTATTTAATTTTTATATTTTTAATTCTATTTTCTTTATTTAAAAATGCAATTTGTAATTAGGTTGAATGGTGCAAGCTTTCGTTTAAGAAAGGGTGATTTTTAACCATTAACGGTGCTTTTGCAAGTGCATTTAAAACAACATAAATAAATAAACCTAAGAAGAAAAAGAAGTTACCAAACTCCATCCAGCTTAAACCATGCCAGTGATGGCCAACGGTTCCCGGCATTACGATCATAATAACATCCATGTAGTGACCAATAAAGATCAATGTACCAACAAACATTAAGAAGAAGAAGTTACGTTTGCTATCGCGGCTCATTAACATTACCATTGGGAACGCAAAGTTCACAAAGAAAACAGTCCACATTAAGCCTTTAAAGTTTTCCCAACGCGTTTGGAAATAAATTACCTCTTCAGGAATATCTGCATACCAGATCAACATAAATTGAGAGAAGTATAAGTATGTCCATAAGAAAGAGATAGCGAACATCCATTTACCTAGATCGTGAATTGTACTTTCAGTTACAAATTCCAAGTAGCCTAATTTTTTTAACCAGATAACTAAAACTGTAATGGCAACTAAAGCGCTGATCCACATACCTGAAAAGATATACCATCCAAATAATGTAGAGAACCAATGTGTATCAATACTCATTAACCAATCCCACGATGAAGTAGAAGAAGTAACAGCAAATAGCACCATGAACCAAGCGCCCAATTTGATGTTTTTCCAATGGAAAGAGTTATTGATATCTACGTCTAATTTATCTGCTGCTAAAGAGTTGGCGCGTAATTTAAAAGTAAAGTACATCCAACCGATCATGTATAAAATTGTTCTTAACCACCAGAACCAACCAAAGTAGCCTATTTTACCTGCAATAACCTCATCGTAATTTGCACTTGTAGGATCTGCAATACCATCCGCCATCCAGTGATAAATGTGGTGAAAATGAAACTGACCTAGAATGAACAATAACATCATAAAGCTTAAGCCATATGGCAAATACATTGTTACGGCCTCAATAACACGCTTAACAGTTGTTGACCAGCCAGCCTCTGCAGCATATTGCAATCCTAAAAAGAAAGCAGCAGCTAAAGATAAAGCCATGAAAAAGAATGAGCCTGCAAACACATTACTCCATGCACGTGTACCTGCATGGTAATGTTCTGCTTCGTCTCCTTTATCAAAAACGAACATCAAGATGATTGATAATAATCCTACTGCCATTAAAGCAAGGGAGAACATTTTTGCTTTAGACGGTACTGTAAAATTTAATTTTTCGGTATTAGTATTCATAGTCTCTCTTAAATCTTAATTAATATTAGTGGTGTGCAGGTGCTGTTGTAGCTGTTACTGCGGCAACTGTTTTAGTACTGTCGCTTGCAGCTTCTTTAGGACCTTGTAATTTTTGTACATAAACAACCAATTTCCAACGCTCTAACTGAGTTAACTGACTTGCATGCGAACCCATAGAACCTTTACCGTAAGTAATTGTATGGAAAATTTTTCCTTCAGGTAAATTCTTTAAAGCACCATTGTATGCTGGAGGCGGACCAGGTAATTTACCACCTACTTTTCCATCACCGGCACCTGAAGCACCATGACAGTGTACGCAGAATTTTCCATATAATACTTCACCCTCTTTTTCAAATGCTTCGCGTTGGCTTGCATAAGGGTTGTGTAAATTTAAACCGGCAGCTTCGTATCCTTCTGTAGTATTTGCATACGCATATGGTAAATAACCACGCGCAACAGTTCCTGCTACAGGCAGCATAGCGTTATCTAAAGTAACACCATCAACAGTGTGTGTTTGGTAATATTCTAATGATGGAGAACGGTACATATCCGGCATAAATTCAAAACCCGGGCTGTTCTCATCTTTTTTACCACAAGATGTAAAACCCATCATTACCAAACCTGTAAGGGCCGAGGCAACAACAAATTTTATGGTTGTATAATGTTTTTTCATACTATTAATGTGTTTCTTCTAATACATATTTTGGTTCAACAACAAAAGAGCCTTTGTGATTTACTTCTTCAGCACCGTTTGCTTTCATGATCTCTTCAGCTTTTTTAGCTTGCTCATCATTTAACTCTAAATAAATTAAGAATTTATCGTCTGTTGTTCTTGGATCAGGGTTTTTTGCTTTAGCACCCGGAATTAACCAGCAACGTAAAAAATACGTTAATGCCATACCGTGAGCAGCGCAAAACACCGTACTTTCAAAAGTAATAGGAATGAAAGCCGGAATGTTCATGTAATAAGCGAAACTTGGTTTACCACCAATATCCTGAGGCCAATCAGAAACCATCATATACCACATCATTAATGTAGCTAATGATGTTCCTGTGATACCATAAATAAAAGCGCAAATTGCGATACGTGTTCTTGGAACACCAATTACACCATCAATACCATGAATAGGCATTGGTGAAAATACTTCTTTAATACGGATACCCGAAGCTCTGAGCTTTTTACAAGCTTCCAGTAGTGGCACTTCATCGCCAAATACACCGTGGATTATATGTTTATTTGCCATATTGTTTAGTTCAATTTTTATTAATGATGAGTATTGTGTTTAGCTGCTTCTTTTTGAGATTCGCCTGATGATTTTAAAATTGTTTTTAATTCAGCTTGCGCAATAACAGGGAAGTAACGAGAGAACAATAAGAAGAATGTACCAAACATACCAATTGTTCCAACAAAAATTCCAATATCAATAAATGATGGTGTATATGTATTCCAGGTAGATGGTAAATATGTACGGCATAATGTTGGAACGATAATTACAAAACGCTCAAACCACATACCAATATTAATTACGATAGAGATAATGAATGTGAACCAAATGCTTGTTCTCCATTTTTTAACCCAGAATAATTGTGGAGAGAATACGTTACATGTCATCATACACCAGTAACTCCAAGCCATTGGACCAGTTGCACGATTTAAGAATGCATATTGTTCCCACTCTACGCCTGAGTACCATGCTACGAATAACTCAGTTAAATAAGCCACACCTACAATTGAACCTGTAACAATAATTACAATGTTCATGTACTCGATGTGTTTGATTGTAACGTAAGCTTCTAATTTGTAGATTTTACGAACCACTAACATTAACGTTAATACCATCGCAAAACCCGAGAATACCGCACCCGAAACGAAATATGGAGGGAAGATGGTAGTGTGCCATCCCGGAACTACCGAAGTAGCAAAGTCAAAAGATACAATTGAGTGTACCGAGAATACAAGTGGTGTAGATAAACCTGCCAATACTAAAGAAACTTCTTCGAAACGGCTCCAGTGACGGGCGCTTCCACCCCAACCAAATGATAAAATACCGTAAAATTTCTTTTGCCAAGGTTTGATAACGCGGTCGCGGATCATACCAAAATCAGGAATTAAACCAATGTACCAAAAAACGATAGATACAGTTGCGTAAGTAGATACCGCAAACACGTCCCACAATAATGGTGAGTTAAAGTTAGGCCACAAACTACCAAATTGATTTGGTAAAGGGAATAACATATAATCTAACCAAGGACGACCGGTGTGTAACAATACGAAGATAGCCGCACACAATACCGCGAAGATCGTCATCGCTTCAGCAGAACGGTTAATTGCCATACGCCATTTTTGACGAAACAATAATAACACCGCAGAGATCAAAGTACCCGCGTGACCAATACCGATCCACCATACGAAGTTGGTGATATCCCATGCCCAATCTACACCATTGTTAGATCCCCAGGCACCAATACCAACTCCAATGGTGTAAGCTAAACAACCTATTCCCCAAAGGAAAGAAAGAGCGCAAAGCGTGATAAGCGTGTACCAGCCTTTTGCAGCCTTGCCTTCAATTGGCGCTATAATATCATCAGTAATCTGGCGGTAATTTTTATCGCCAAGTATTAATGGTATCCTAATTTCTGATTCTGCGTGCATACTATATTTTTAATTTTTTAATACTAAATATTATGAATGTTTTTCTTCGTTGTGAGCTCCTTCGTGCTTGTCTTCATGCTTTACTGAAGCATGTTTTACTTCACGAATGATCTTCTCATCCTGGTTTCTTACTTTTACTTTGTAAGAAGTTGTTGGTTTAACACCTACATCTTCTAATAAGAAATAAGTTCTTTCGTCTGCTCTTTCTTTAGATACCCACGATTCTGAATCGTTAAGATCACCAAAAATAATTGCATCAGTTGAACAAGCAGATTGACAAGCAGTTTTAACAGCACCATCTTTTAATGGTTGTCCTAATTTTTTAGCTTCTAATTTACCGGCTTGTAATTTTTGCTGACACATTGAGCATTTTTCCATTACACCACGGCTACGAACAACTACATCAGGATTTAATACCATACGGCCTAATTCCATTTGTGCAGGGTTAATATCTGCAAACCAGTTGTTAGTGTTATAGTTGAACCAGTTAAAACGACGTACTTTAAATGGACAGTTGTTAGCGCAGTAACGAGTACCAATACAACGGTTGTAAGTCATCATGTTTAAACCTTCAGTACTGTGGCTGGTAGCTAATACCGGACAAACAGTTTCGCAAGGTGCGTGGTTACAGTGTTGGCACATCATTGGCTGGAAAGTAACCTGCGGGTTAGCCGAAGGATTTTCCATTTGGATGTAAGTTTCTTTAGAACCTAAATGCTCCTCTTTACCTTTTTCTAGGTTCATATCAGAGCTGTAGTAACGATCAATACGCAACCAGTGCATATCACGTGTTTTTGTAACCTCTGTTTTACCAACAACAGCAACGTTGTTTTCAGAAGTACAAGCTACAACGCAAGCGCCGCAACCAAAACATAAGTTCATATCAATGCTCATTCCCCATTTGTGACCAGGACGTGGGAAAGCATTCCAAAGATCGATATCGTTTACATGTTTTTTACCGCCACCATGAACAGGAAGTTCAGTTGCAGGATTCCAGTATTCTTTATCGTTCTCTTTAAATTCTTTTAATGAAACTTCGCGCAATAAAAATTCTTCACGACCCATAATAGTGTGTTGAATTTGTGTTGCAGCAAAGCGGTGAGTTTCTTTTGTGTCTTTAATAGATACATTTGCAACCATTGGTTGAATTGTATCGTTGATCATTGTTAAGAATTGGAACGCGTTAACACCAACACCATTCGCTACCTTTAAAGTATCTGCGGTGCGGCCATAACCAACTGCTAAACCAATGGTACCTTTTGCCTGACCCGGTTGAGGATAAACAGGAACTTTTACAGTGATACCATTTACAGTTAATTCTACAATAGATCCATCAATATCCTGACGTAACATTTCATTCAACTTCATCTCTTTTACATCAAGAGGGCTCATTGTAATGTAGTTATCCCAGGTAACTTTAGAGATAGGATCCGGCAACTCCATTAACCAAGGGTTATTGGTGTAATTACCATTACCAATTCCAATTTTTTCGTAAACAAATAATTCAATACCGCCACCTTTAACCGAAGTTGCCATTGCAGCGGCTTTGTTATAATCAGGAGTTGGTAAAGTTTCAGAAACCGGAACAGAAACAACTGCTTCTGCTTTTGGATTTGCATGTACTGCTACTGTAGTATCAGTATTTTCAAGTGTTGCAACACCTGTCATAGCAATTCCGGTAGAATCACTTTTTGCTAAAGGCGCAACGGTAACTTCTTTATGAACGTAAACTTTTACAGCGCCATCATGTAATGCATTAGCCCAGAAAGTTGGGAAATCTGAATGCTTACCTTGATTAGGGAATACACGGTTATTCCAGAAACCTTGTAAATACGCTAAGTAATTTGATTTAACACCAGACCATTTTAATAATGTATCCTGGAATTGACGAGTACCTTCATGACGAGGTGCAGCAAAAATAGGATTGATGGTTGGTTGTTGTAATGTGAACATGCCACGTTTTGGATTAGCATCGCCCCAAGCCTCCAAGTAGTGGTGATCAGGAACAACGATGTCAGCCATTTGAGCTGTTTCATCCAACACATTTGCAAATGAGATCTTTGTAGTAACCTTGGCATACGCTGCAGCAAATTTTAAAGATGCAGGCGCAGTATAAACCGGATTACAGTTATAAGTCATTAAAACATTTACTTTACCGTTAGCCATGTCAGCTACCAATTCAGCAAATTCTTTATCATCACTTTGTTTTAAATTTAAGTAATTCTCAACGTCTACAGTTTTACCATAGTTATCGAGCATTTTGTTGATACCGTTAATTAAGGTTTGAACACCTTCATCATTAACACCCGATACAACTAATGATTTTCCTTTGTGTGCAATTAATTTATCTGCTACTTTTTTAATAGCTGCACTTGCTTCAGGGCTAGAAATTTTTTCGTCACCTAAAACTTTTGCATTTGAAGTGGCATGAGCAATTTCATTAAATAAAGCAACAGTTACTTTTCCTAAGTCGCTTGGCTTAACCATGTAACGGTAATCGGCATTAGCACCGGTTAACGACATGTTGCTTTCGAAATGGAAATGTTGGCTCATCTCAGGATTTGCTTTAGAAACCTTACGGCCTTTAGCATATTGTTTAGAGAATTCTTCGCCCGAGATCCAGTTACCTAAAAAGTCGCAGGCAATACCTACAACAATTTTTGCATCGCTAAAATCGTAAGAAGAAACTACAGATTTACCAAAAACATTTTTGTTTGCTTTAGTTAAAGCGTTATAAGAAATAGCATCGTAAGTAACGTGTTTTGTATTTGGATGCTTCTCCATAAACTCAGCAATAACTGCTTTTGTAGATGGGCTGATAATTGTAGAAGTTAAGATACGGATAGTTGCACCGTTCATTGCCGCTGCAGCTGCATCATCTGCAGTTTTCCAGCTTGCATCTTGTTTTTTAACGATCGGGCCACGTAAACGCGCGCCATCATAAATACCTAATACCGATGCCTGAACACGCGCGTTTGTACCGCTGTGTGTAATACCACCAAGATCATTTCCTTCAATTTTGATAGGACGGCCTTCGCGTGTTTTTACAAGTATTGATGCGTAATCATGCCCATCATAAAATGTAGTAGCATAAAAGTTAGCAACACCAGGTGTAACCTCTTCAGGTTTTACAACGTAAGGAATAGATTTCATAACCGGCGTTTCGCAAGCTGCTAAAGCAACTGCTGCCGTTGAAAATCCCATTACCTTTAAAAAATCACGGCGCGATGTGCCTTCTTGTTCGGCTTCATCACTACCCAAAAACTCATCCATAGGAAGAGGAGTAGCAAACTCATTTTTTTGTTGCTCTTGAAACTCCGGACTATTATGTAGTTCAGGTAGACCTTTCCAGTATTTTTTCGACATAGACATTAGTTATATAAATTCTTACTGTAACTTATTATTAATAGTGACATTTTGCACACTCTAAACCACCAATCTTATCAACGGTAAATTTAACATCGTACTGACCAGCGTATTTTTCTTTTAATGCTTTGTGTAAACGATCATAGTATGCGTTACCAGCCATTGCTACTTCTGTTTTACGGTGGCACTCAATACACCATTTCATTGTTAGAGGTGATTTTTGCTCAGCAACTGTCATTTCTTTTACGTTACCGTGGCAAGTAGCACACTCAATTTTACCAACTACAACGTGTTGTGAGTGGTTAAAATAAACGTGATCAGGTAAGTTGTGAACTTTTATCCATTGTAAAGGATTTTGTTTGCTGTTATCGTAAGTTCCTTTTTTAGGATCAAAACCTGCAGCTTCGTAAATTTTTGCAATTTCTTTTTCTTTGTAAACCGGACCGCTTTGAATGCCTTTGTGGCAGTTCATACAAATGTTTACAGTTGGAATGCCCGCATGACGTGATTTTTCAACTGAGCTGTGGCAATATTGACAAGCAATTTCGTTATCGCCAGCGTGTAATTTGTGAGAGAATTTAATTGGTTGTTGAGGTTTGTAACCTTTTTGAGTTTCCCAATCGTAATAAACACCAATATCAAAACAAGCATCCCAGCAGCTTTTCATTCCACCAAAAGCAATAATGATACAGAAAACGCCAACTAAGCGCTTATTGCCACTCATCCATTGTTTAACCTCTTGTGCAAAAGTAATATCAGGATTTTCGGCCTTACCTTCAGCGCGGTTGCTTGCGTTTTGCATTGAAGCTCTAACACTGCGTAAAGCACCAATTAAAAGAGCTAAAATTACAATAGAACCAAGAATTAAATAAAGTGGCTCAATACCGCCGTTTCCTTCTGTTGCCTCTTCACCTTCAGTAACCGTTGGGCCTTTGGCTACAGGGCCAGCAGGTGGAGGGCCTTTAATAAACGCAATAACAGCATCAATATCTTTATCGCTCAATTGACCTTCAAACACGGTCATAGCCGCTTTTCCGTTCTCGTTAAAAATTTTGTTAGCGTAAGAATCGCCGGATTTGATCAATTTTTCATTGTTCTTAATCCAATTATGCATCCAATCACCTTTTGGCGCACGGTCAAACACGCCTTTAAGGCCCGGACCAGTTAATTTTTGGTCGGTGTGCGAAGCGTGACAAACAGCGCAATTAAGCTTAAATAATTTTTCTCCGTCTTGGGCTGTAATTTTAGAAGAGAAAGCAAAAACCGCGAAAACTACTGCTAGCAAGGTTTTTACTGATACCTGAGATATGTGGTTTTTCATATAAAAATGAGAAATTTTAAACTTATTTTGTTGTTGTAATGACAAATTAATGACACTAAACGTTGGCAAAATTAACAGAAGATTGAGAACTAAAGCTGGATTTTTTAAATATTTTTAACGACAAGCTTAATTTATAATCATTCTAAATAAGAGGTTTTTAAAAGCCTGTTTTATAGGTAAAAAACATGGGTTTATCGACTTCTAGGAAAATAGAAATCTAAAATATTTAGATCGCAGATTTCTGTCAAAAGCGATCCCTTTTTTAGGCTTTGATTTATTGTTTTTACACCTAAATTTTTGATTTATAGGCCACTAGAAATTTTTTGGGTATTTAGTCAGTTTCAGATTTTAAAAAGTTCCACAAAATGTTTGCTTAAAAACAAATTAATATCTTTAGTTGTTGTACAAAATTTTTAAAAGTGGATACTCAAAAAAAATTGCCAATTATTCAGTTAAAAGAAATTGCAGCTTCGTTCAACGAAAATTCTGCAGCTCAAAAAAAACAGCTTTTAAATGCCTGTTCTCAGCTAAAATTAAATTCTAAAAAAAATATTGAACAGTATAACGAATGTCTTCTTTTTTTATTGGGATATTCTGAAAACGAAGAATTATACCTGCTTGCAAAAAAAGAAATGGAACGCCTGGCAGAAAGCGTAAAAAAATTATCTTCTGCAAAGATCGATCAGTTAGAAAGAACAGGTATCGCTTACACACAAACGCAAGCGGCAAACAGCTATACGTTAGTAAAATGGTTGCTAAAAACATACCCCGGCCAGGTTGCCCTCCATTCATTTGATGAAACAGGCATTCACCCTAAAGAAGTTTTGCGCCACGCCTTATCAGAAATGGAATTTGAATTTGCTTTTACTGAAAAATTAAATCCGGTAAAATGGTTAGAATTAGCGGCGGGTTCAAAAAACAAAAAAGATCTTTTGATCTGCATGATCAATTTATTTGAGAGAATAAATGCTTCTGACCTTATAAAAGATCAGTTGTTTGAATCGCTTAAAGTTTACATTTCTGTCATTCCAAAAAATAAAGAGATCTCAAAAGGTTTTGGAAATTTTGAGTTGCATAAAAATTATTATCATACCAATGGCTTATTAAAAAAGTTTGATGAGCGTGAATTGATCAACAAAAAATTACCGGCGCCAAAAAAATTATCTGTTGACGAAAAGAATTCGATCATCGAAAAAGCCCGCATTGCTTTATTTTTATTGAACCGCGAAACAGAGCCTGTTGTTTATTGTAATGCCGATGGTTTATTGTTTTATGAATTAGAACATGGTTTATCTATTGCGCTCTTTAGCATACTTCCAGAAAGACGCCTGCCGCTTGAATCTTATATTGGTTTTATGATGTTTAAAAATGGTTACCCCATGGCTTATGGCGGTGGCTGGTTGTTTGGTGATCGTTCGCTTTTAGGCATAAACATTTTTGAACCCTTTCGTGGTGGCGAATCTGCTTTTGTTTTTTGTCAATTATTACGCAGCTATAAACAGAGTTTTGGTGCCAATTATTTTGAAGTAGAGCCTTATCAATTTGGAAAAAATAATCCGGAAGGAATTCAATCAGGCGCGTTTTGGTTTTATTATCGTTTTGGCTTTAGACCTGTTGATGCTGAATTAAAAAAATTAGCTTTAAATGAAGCCGAAAAGATCAAGAACGAAAAAGGCTACCGTAGTTCTTACGAAACTTTAAAACGGTTCACCAATTCTAATCTTGCGGTTAATTTTGGAGACCAGCCTCAACCAATAAATCCAAGCATAATAAGCGATCATATTACTGAACAGATCAAATTAAAATTTAAAGGTGATCGTTCTGCCGCAGAAAAATATTGTCTGCAAAAATTAAAAACAGATCTTGGTATTGAAATAAATAAAACCAACAAAGAAGAAAAAATTGGAATTACGAAACTCAGTTTTTTTATTGGTTTTTGTTTAGATACTTCCCGCCTATCTGTTTCAAATAAAAATAAACTAAAAGAAATGGTTTTAGAAAAAGGCAAATCTGAATTTAAATACATTCAAATTTGCAATACCATCAACTTTAAGAAATTGTTTGTTGCTGAGTTACAGAAAAGTTAAGCCACATAGACACATAGGTTTTTTATTTGCCAAAACATTAAAAGAAAACAGAGATAAAGTCCTTCTCCTTTGGAGAAGGATTAGGATGAGGCTTTACTTCTCTTTACCTTCCCAGGTAGAAGCTTGTTTTTTAGAGAAACGAATTCCCAACATAATTTCGTGTGTACCCGAAGAATATTTTTTAATGTTGGTAGTTGTAAAATCGTACGAATAACCTATCATTAAATAATTCTTGTAAAAATAACCTATCAACGCTGTAAATGCATCGTTATGACGGTATGCACCGCCTAACCAAATTTGCTCCTGATAAATAACTCTGGCCCCAATATCTAATTTTGGAGGAGCAGGAATTGCATATTTCAATAAGAAAGATGGTTCAATCTTAAAATCATCGCCAAGATCAAATTTATAAGCTGCATTTAAATTAAAGTGAGTAATGATCTTACTATTTTTACCTGCGCCTTCATACAATTTAATTGGCGCCTGGTATAACTGTGGCACACTTAACCCCACATAAAATCGGTCTTTTTTATGAAAATAAATTCCTGCGCCAAAATCAGGCACATAAGTAGTTTGATAGGTAGATAATAAATTCTCATCTCCCGCATCTCTTAAATATAATTTACTACCATCAATGCCCCATTGCAATACACCGGCACTTAATCCCATTGAAAGAAACATGTCATCTTTTACTTTCATATGATATGCATAAGAAAAATTTAATCCTGTTCTGCGAGTAGGGCCAACAATATCAGTATACAAATTCATACCAATACCCATGTTCTTATTTTTAATTGGGCCGTTTAAGGTAAGCATGTATGTTCTTGGTGCATCTGTTATGCCAATCCATTGGTAGCGGTTATTAGAGCGCACATCTGCAAATTCATCTTTACCTGCAACAGCAGGGTTAATGGCCATTTCATTTAGCATATATTGTGTATACTGTGGCAATTGCTGACTTATCCCACAAAATGCCATTAAGCTAAATAATAATATGTAGTATCTCTTCATCATCTAAATATGGTTAATGGCCCGGTGTACGGCGTTGTGTAAGCCGGATGATTTAAATTAATTACATAATAATAGGTTCCAACAGGGAGATCTTTTCCTTTAAACTTACCGTCAAACTCTCCATTGTACCCTTTTTTAAAGAATAGTTGTTCACCCCAACGGTTGTAAACCTCAACCGTATTATCAGGGAATTGATCAATATAATCTATTATCCATTTTTCGTTTTTGGTATCACCATTCGGGCTAAAACCATTCGGGATCTTGATCAATGGATATAAGAAAACCGTCATTGTATCACTATTCGTACAACCTGTTGTAAGATCTATAACCGTAACTGTATAAACCGTATTTACAGTATTTGATGCTGTTGGATTTTGAAGGCTAGGATCATCGAGTGTTGATGATGGTGACCATAATACAGTAACCGAGCCACTACTTGTAGGACTACCTCCAATATTAACTGATGAGAATACCGGTATTGTATAAGTTGGTCCGGCATCTACAACAGGTAAAGCATAAATATTTACAACCACCGTATCACGATCTAAGCAGGCAGCAACCGAAGATGTTGTAACTAATTCAAAAGTATATGAACCCGGAGCAGTAGTTGGTGTAGGCGCATTAAATACAGGTGTATTTGCCAATGTTGTAGTATTGTTTGGAAGCAAATACCAATCATAAGCTACAGCACCAAATGAATTTGTACCGGTTAATGCAACCGAAGGCGTAGGACAAACTGTAACATCACTGCCCGCTTGTGCATCAACACTTACTGTTGGAACGATATCTAAAACTGTATCTTTTTGGCAACCGTTAAGATCGAGCATTGTTAACGAATAAGTACCTGCTACAATATTTACAATGTTTTGCGTTGTAGCTGTAAATGCTGCAGGGCCTGTCCACGTATAACTATATGCAGGAGTGCCGCCGGCAACTCCGATATTTAAAGCACCATCATTAATAGAGCTACAAGAAGAATTTGTAATTGTTGGTGTTAAAACAATTGATGCAGGATTTACCAATGTTGTACTTGTAGTAATTGAACAGCCTTTTGAATCGGTTACTGTTGCAGAATAAACAATTGCCGCAGAGCTTGGCCCAGGACATAAAGAGAATTGAGGATTACCCGTTGCCGCAGGCACCCAGCTAAATGTATAAGGTAATGAACCGCCACTTGGCACTAATGTAATAGCGCCATCGCAATTATCATGGCATTTTGGTTGCTGAATATTTGCAAGACTTAATTGTAATGAAGGACTTTGCGTAATTGTAAATGTTTTTACAGTGATACATCCGTTAGGCGCACTAACGGTTAGCGATATGACGCCTGCAGATAATCCCGTTGCAGATGGAGAAGTACTTCCATTGCTCCATAAATAACTTACTGGTGTTGATGTGCCACTTCCAAGCGCAGTTATAGAGCCTGTGTTGCCACCAAAACAATTTACGTTTGTTTGAGTAAATGTAACAACCGGTCCGTTTGGATTACTGATTGAAAAAGCCTGCACTTGTTGACAACCAGAACCATCTGTAACAGTAACAGTATAATTTCCTGCAGGAATATTAGTTAATGAAGAAGTAATACCCGGGCCAGGTGCCCATGAGAAAGTATAAAACGGAACAGGATTTCCACCGCTTGGTATAACATTTATTGTACCGTTTGGCGACGTACACGAAGGCGCATTTATTACCGGTGTTAAAGTTAATTGTGTAGCTGAATTAATATTAATGGATGATGTTCTAACACAACCCTGTGCATCTGTCATTTGCACAAAATAAGGCCCCGCACATAAATTTGTTATTACTGAATTTGAAACCGCAGGGCTTATCCAGTTATAACTTATTGGCGCTGTTCCACCCACCGCAGTAATTGTAGCGGCACCATTACATTGGTTTGCACAAACCTCGTTTTGAATGTTAGTGACCTCTCCGGTAATTCCATTTGAATTACTGATCAATATATTTTGTAATTGCGTACATAAATTACCATCTGTTACCAATACCTGGTATAAACCAGCACATAGGTTAGAAGCTGTTGGAGCAGAAGCGCCTGAGGTCCAGCTATAGGTATACGGTGCTGTTCCTCCAATAGCGGTAACCGTTCCGGCACCATTACACATATTACAAGAAGGAGAAGCTACAGAACTGGTTGAAGTAATTTGTGTTGGTGATGTAATTGTAACTGTAAAGCTATTGAAACAACCTATATTATCTGTAGCGGTATAGGTATAAACTCCATTACATAAATTACCAATTGATGGGCCTGATTGTGAAGTACTCCACATATAAGTAAATGGAGGATTGGCACTTCCTGTTATAGCAATAACACTGGCGGTGCCAACACAGTTTCCAAAACAAATATTATTTGTTACAGAAGCTGTAGCTGTCATATTTTGTGCACCCGGCAAATTAAGAGTTTGTGTTGACGGGCAATTATTATTATCAGAAATAGTTATTGTATAATTTCCTGCACAGGCATTTATTAACGTTGCTGTTGAAGAGGTTCCCGGTGTCCATGTATAATTGTATGGAGATGTGCCTCCTGATGTACCAAGTACGACAGATCCATCACAAATACCATTACAGGTTGGGAAAGTTAAGCTTGGTAAAATTGTAATTGAACTTGGTTGTGTAATAACAACCGAGTTAAATAATAAACAGCTGTTTGCATCTGTTATTTGCGCTGTGTAAGTGCCGGCACATAAATTTATTTGTGGATTTACGTTGGTTGATGAAGGTGGAACAACCCAAACAATGTTATAGCCTGGTGTACCACCGGTAATAGAAGCAGGGTTAACCGAAGCAGCCCCTGTACACATTCCAAAACAAGTGATGCTTGAAGATGTAATTGGCGCAGCACTTGGCCCGTTAGAATTACTTAATGGAATACTAACTGTGTTTGTACAATTATTCGCATCGGTTACAACAACCGTATAGATACCTGCGGCTAAGCCGGTAACTACTGAACTTGTACTTACGATAGGTGCTGCCCATGAAAAACTATAAGTAGGAGTTCCACCGGTTGGAATAACGGTAATAGATCCATTTGGAGAACCGCAGGTAGCAGGGCCAACAGATGGATTTACATTCAATACCGGTGGATTTGTCAACGTAAATGTTTGAACATCAGTACAATTATTTGCATCTTGTATAGATACGGTATAATTGCCCGCACATAAACTATTAAGCACACCGGTTGTATTAATTACGGTTGGTGCTGCCCAGGTATACGTTACTACACCCGTTGCATTAGCAGGTGTACTTATTGCCGAGCCGTTACAATTGCCATTACATGCAGGGTTGGTTGTAGTTACGTTTGCCAGTAAAGCCGGTGGATTAACCAAATTAGCAACACCAGTAGCAATACATCCTGCGGCATCAGTTGCCGTTAATGTATAATTTCCAGCGCATAAATTTGTAGGGTTTTGTCCCGTTCCTGCTACTACCCAGTTAAAGTTAACTGTTCCCTGTGCTCCTGCCATTACAGTAGAGATACTTCCGTTACATGCGGCATTACACAAAGGGTTAGTAGGTGTTAAAGTTACATTGAAAGCACTCGGTGCAGTAATTGTAAATGCCTGTGAGCTTGTACAACCATTTGCATCGGTTACAGTTCCGGTATAATTCCCGGCACATAAATTACTCTGGTTTGGCGTTGTAGCGGGTCCGTTAGACCAGCTGAAGGTATATGTAGGCACACCTCCTGAAACTGCCAATGAAGCAGTAGCGTTACATGAATTAGAACAACTTGCGTTAACCGAAGTAAGTGTAGAAGTTAATGCTGTTGGCTGCGTAATAGTAACAACCGTTGTAATAGGGCAACCGTTCAAATCACTTGCATTTACAGTATATGATGCCGGGCACAAGTTAAAGATGTTTTGATTGGTAGATCCGGTAAATGTTCCAACAGGCAGCCAGGTAAATGTTACCGGCGAAGTACCTCCGCTCGCAGTTACATTTATTGATCCGTTACATGCCGCATTACACAATACATTACTTGCTGTTGTTGTTAACGATAATGCTGTTGGTTGTGTAATTGAAAAAGTAAATTGTCTTGGACAAGCATTAGCATCAGTAATATTTACTGTATAGATCCCAAAACATAAACCTGAAACATTTTGTGTGGTTGCTGTAAATCCTGAAGGGCCAGACCAGCTATAAGTATATGTTGGTGTACCTCCGCTTGGCGTAATATTAATTGAACCATTACAAGCAGCAAAACATTTTGCTGGCGTAACCGTTGAAGTTATCGTTAAAGAGTTTGTGGGTTGCGCAATAACAATAGATTGTGTAGTGATACAACCTGTTGGCATATTTGTTACTGAAATATTATACGTTCCAGTATTTAAACCGCTGGCCGTACTTACGTTACCAATAGTTGTAAACCCAACAACTGGTGTCCATGTAAAGGTATAAGGTCCGCCACCTGTTGCTGTAACAGTTGCAGCGCCTGTGCTGCCTCCAAAACAGGCAACCGATTGTGTATTGATGGTTAAGGTCGGTCCGCCCGGATTTGTAAGTAAGGCATTAAGTGTAGAGGTACACCCTGCACCATCAGTTACTACTAATGAATAAGAACCGGCAGTTAAAGAAGAATAACAACTTGTACTTGCACCAACGCCACCCGCAGGACTCCAAGCGTATGTATATCCCGAACCACTGCCACCACTGGCTGTAGCACAAATACTTCCGTTATTAACAATACAGGCCGAAGGATTGGTTGTTGTAAATGTTGCAGTAATTGAAGGGGAAGATGTAACCGTAAATACCTGCGGTGGTTTAGTACAATTGTTCACGTCTTTTATTAATAAAGTATATGTACCGGCACATAAATTAGAAATACTTGGTGTATTTATTGAACCCGGATTCCATGTATAAGATAAAGCGCCTGTACCACCGCTTGCACCGGGATTAATAGCACCATTGCAATTACCAAAACAGTTAACATTCGTAACCGTTGGACTAAATACAATATCAGGCGGATTAGTAAATGAGATAGTTGCAGTGTTTGAACAGCCGTTTGCATCGGCCACCAGAACAGTATATGTTCCTGCCCCCAAGCCAGTTGCTACTTGCGTAGTTTGAGATGGAGGACCAGTTACTGACCATGTATAAGTATATGGCAATGTACCTCCTAACGGATTGGCGGTTGCCGTTGCATTGTTTGCGCCAAAACATTGAATAGTTGAGCCTGAAGTAGCAACTGTAACACTAACGGTTTGCACAATGCCGGCAGTTGCTGTCGCCGTACAACCTTTACTATCGGTAACCGTTACAGTATAATTACCCGGACATAATGAGCTTATAGCAGCATTTGTTCCAACCGAAACACTTAAAGAGTTTGTCCAAACAAAACTATATCCCGGCGTTCCGTTAGAAGCCTGAACCGTTGAAGCACCCGTACAGGCATTACAACTTGATACGATACCCGTAATAGCTGCTGATAATGCAATTGGAGACGCGATACTGAAATTAATAGATTGAGAACAACCGTTGGCATCAGTAACATTACAAATATAACTTCCCGCAGCAAGACCTGAAAATATACCTGTACCATTTATCACCGCACCAACTTGAAACGTATAAGAAGGAGTACCGCCTGTTGCTGTTATAGTTGCAGATCCATCACTACTACCAGCACATGATGTAGAAGCTGTTACCTGTGTTAATGTTAATGAAGTTGGAGAAACTATTGCTGCAGTTCCGGTTTTTGTACATCCTTTGGAATCTGTTACGGTTAATGTATAATTACCCGCACATAAACCAGTATTTGGATTTCCGGTTGGGCCATTAGACCAGGTTAATGTATATCCGGGAGTTCCGCCAACAACTGTGGCAGATAGCACACCATTACATCCGCCAAAACAAGTTGGATTAGTTGGATTAATCGTTATAGTAACATCGCTAGGTTGAACAAGTGTTGCAGTAGCACTAGCTGTACAACCGTTATTATCTGTTACATTAAAAGCATAATTTCCTGCGCATTGGCCGGCAAGCGCGCCTCCGGCAACTGTTCCCGTTGGTGTGGTCCAAACAAATGTATAGCCCGGGCTCCCACCAGAAGCACTACCTGCCAGTGTTCCGTTACAAGAGTTAAAACAGGTTATTGAAGTTGAGTTAACAGAAGGCACCAGAGGATTTGGCTGCTGAATATTTATTGTAAACGACTGCGAACAGCTAGATCCATGCCCAATTGTTAAGGTATAAATACCCGCACACAAATTTGTATAGGGTGGCGCAGATGTTATGGTTGCACTAGCAGAAGCTAACGTAAACGTATAAGGCCCCGGAGGACCGCTTGGAGCGGCATTAATAGAGCCGTTACAAGCAGCATTACAGGTAACACTTGCTGAAGTAATGTTTGGAGTAACGCTGGATGGTTGAGCAATTGTAACAACAGTAGATGTTGGACATAAAGATTGATCCCTTACGGAAACAGTATATGTTCCAAAACAAAGATTTGTTAAAGGCATTGTAACATTATTAACCGTAGCTGTAGAAGATACAAGTGTAAATGTAAATGGGCCGCCATTGCCCCCTGTTGGCGTAACAGTTGCAGCACCATTACACAATCCAAAACAAGTAACACTTTGAGAAACTGCAGTAATTGTAAGCGGTGGTGGTTGTGTAAGATTTACTACAATAGTTGTAAAACAGCCTGTTGCTGTTTGATTTGCTCTAATGGTATACGAATTGGCACAAACGTTATTCCAGGGCGGCAAAGTGGTAAGCGTTATGGTTGAAGAGCTAAGTGTATATGTAAATGGGCCGGGAGGGCCTGTAGCCAACGCGTTAATTGTTCCATTACACAATGCATTACAAGACACATTAGTGAATGTTGGTGTTATTGTAATTGGTGGTGGCGAGTTAAGTGTGTAATTTTGAGAGATAGGACATTGATTAAAATCCAAAATAGAAACAGTTTGCGTACCAGCACATAAACTATTTATAGAATTTGTACTTGTATTAGGTCCTGGCGACCAGGTATATGTATAAGGAGGCACGCCGCCGGTAACAGCAACCGAAGCTGATCCGTTACATGATCCACCACAGGTAATATTGGTTTGAGTTGGCGTAACCGTTAATGCAGTTGGTTGCGTTATGTTGGCACTGGTAACAAATGTACACGTATTAGCATCTGTTATTGTTACGTTAATAACACCTGGACATAAACTTGTTAAAGAGGCAGATCCAGATGAAGGCACAGTGAAGGTGCCGCCTGGGCTAAAGGCAACTGTATATCCTGCTGTACCACCGGTTGGCGAAACAGAAAGAGAGCCGTTACAAGCCGCATTACATTTTACATTTTGAACAACTGAGGTTGAACCCAATGCAAGAGGTTGAGTAAGTGTTGGACTAAAAGTTCTGGTACATCCCTTTGTATCTACAATTACAAAAGTGTTTTGACCGGCACATAAATTAGAAAAAGTACTTATACCTGCAGGTACAGCAACTGCCACACTGGGACTGGATGGGCTAAAAATAGTTACCGTATAAGGTCCTACACTACCACTTACGTTACCTGTAATTGAACCATTACAAAGACCATTACAAGTTGGCTGCACAAAAGTAAAAGGCACAAAGTTAATTGCCGAAACCCCTACAACCTGCGCTGCGTTTGAGAATGCTATAGGTGTTACACCACTAAAAACGATCACGTCGAAAAAGTCAACACAGGCGCAAAGATTTGTAATTGTATAACTTCCCGGGCCAGGCACTGAAACCAAAGTTGGAGTAAGACATGAAGGATTATTCCACTGTAATGTATATGGCCCCGCTACACAACTGGCATCAATATTTAAAATTAATTTTCCATCACAAACACCAGAGCAGGAAATACCAACACCTGTTAACGTAGCGCCACAAGCTACCGCAGCGCTGTTTAAAATTTTATGATCATTTCCAAAATTAACCTGTGGGTTTACTTTATATTTTAAGGGATCGCTTTGATTTGCTTTTATTGAAAATTTATCAGAAACAAAATGTGCGTTATTACCTATTTCGATCACATTTGTTACATCCAAATTTCCTTTATTAAAATCAAAATTTACCGGGCTCGAATTAGCATAAAGATTTCCTGCTTTAATTTTGGCAGAAGCGATCTTGTAATTGCCTGAGTTAAATGTTAAAGAATTTGAGATTCCAACATTTACATGTTTCAAATTCCAATTACCGTTTTGAAAAACAACATCGCCATCATAAGCAAATTGATTAAAGCGAACCGAGTTAAATTGAACTGAGGAAGAAGAGAATTTTAATTTAGAGTTTGCTTTAAAGTCTGTACTATGGCTCAATTCAAAATCTCCGGAAATATTTACTTCTGTAAACTTTGTTCCAACAACTGTGTATTTAACAAATTCGTTCGTAAATTTTAAAGATCTGCAATAATTGCTTCCAACAAAATTAATTACATGATTAGTGTAATTATTAGTTGAATTATCGTCAAAAACAACATCATTATTTGCTGAAGGAATGATATTGGCAACAGGGCCGCCTGATGTTAAACTCCAGTGATTTTGGTCATTAAAATTACCGCTTCCCCCCACCCAATAAAGGGTTTGCGCTTTAAAAACGAAGAACGAAAAACAATAAAATATAAAAAGTATAAACCTTTTCTGTCCCAAATACATAGAATTTGACTTATTTTTACGAAAATAAAGCTTAATTGGTTACTAATATACAACAAATAACAACATAATTAACAATCTGACTGTGCAAACTTTGCCCAACCGTTATAAATTTTAGATGAATGAACGATAAAGAAAAAAACAGCTGGAAAACATTAAACAGCGAAGTAAAATTTGAAACACCCTGGATAAAAGTTACCAAACACGATATACTTAACCCTGCCGGAAAGCCCGGCATATACGGAGTTGTAACTTTTAAAAATTTAGCCATTGGTGTTATTGCTCTTGATAACGAATACAACACCTGGCTGGTTGGGCAATGGCGTTATCCTTTAGACAAATACAGCTGGGAAATTCCTGAAGGTGGCGGGCCATTAGATGAAGAACCTTTGGCATCGGCGAAACGCGAGTTAAAAGAAGAAACCGGAATTATTGCCAAAAAATACACTCAAATAGCGCATATGCACACAAGTAACTCAGCAACAACCGAGTATGCAATTTTATTTGTGGCTCAGGACCTTGAATTTACCGAAGCTGAGCCTGAAGAAAGTGAAGATCTTCAAATTAAAAAAGTACCATTTAAGCAAGCCTACGATATGGTTATGAGTGGTGAAATTACCGATTCGCTGAGTATGGTAACAATTTTAAAAACGAAGATACTGATAGATGAAGGAAAACTTTAATTATTTAATATTGTACTTAAAGCTTCGCACTTCTTTTATTACAGATTTTATTTTTACTTTTACAGTCTGATAAAAATGAAAGCGCTTGTTCAAAATTTCACGAATCAATTAAAAGAAGCAAAAGCAATTGCAGACAAAGCAATTATTTCGCCTTCTGATAATATTCAAAACATTGTTATTACCGGCCTTGGTGGTTCGGGAATTGGAGGTACTATTATTTCTGAGTTGATCTCAGATTCTTGCAATGTGCCTATTCTTATATGTAAAGATTATTTTTTACCTGCATTTGTAAATGCAAATACGTTATTGATCGTTTCAAGTTATTCAGGAAATACCGAAGAAACTTTGAGCGCCATGCAACAAGCCATTGGTAAAAAAGTGCAAATTGTTTGTGTTACCAGTGGTGGTAAAGTTTTAGAATTAGCTAAACAACATCAGTTTGATTTTATTGAAATTCCAGGTGGTAACCCCCCTCGCTCATGCATAGGATACTCATTAGTACAATTAATAAAAATTTTGGTTTCAAAAGGTTTTGCCGATAAAAAATTGTTTGCAGACCTTGAAAAATCCATTACACTTTTAGATAAAGAAGTTATTAGCATAAAAACCGAAGGGCAAAAAATTGCAGAAAAACTTGTAAACAAGATCTGTGTTATTTATTCTTTAGGAACTTGTGAGGGCGCGGCAGTAAGATTCAGGCAACAAATTAATGAGAATAGCAAAATGCTGTGCTGGCATCATGTTTTTCCTGAGATGAACCATAACGAGTTAGTTGGCTGGACCACCAAAAATGATAATTTAGTTGTTGTTACTTTTCACACTTCGTTTGATTATGCACGCACCAAAAAACGTTACGATGTATGCAAACCTATTTTTGCAAAATATTCAAACGCAGTAATTGATATTACAGCAAAAGGTGAAAGTAAATTAGAGCAATTTTTGTACCTTATAAATATTGGTGATTGGATAAGCTGCTACGTTGCAGAGTTAAGAGGCATTGATCCGGTTGAAGTAAACGTGATCGATCATCTAAAAGGCGAACTGGCAAAGTTTTAGTTTTGCAAAATAAAAAGATCATATTCAACGATCTGGGTTTAATGGATTACAAAGCTTGCTGGGATTTCCAGGAAAAGTTGTTCAATGAAACCGTTCAACAAAAAATTTCAAACCGCAATCTTCCTTTAAAAGAACAAACTCCAACAAAAAATCATTTATTGTTTGTCGAACATCCACATGTTTATACTTTAGGCAAAAGTGGTGACGAGAAAAATCTTCTATTAAACGAAAAACAACTCGAAGAAAAAAATTCTACCTATTATAAAATAAACCGTGGCGGCGATATTACCTATCATGGCCCCGGGCAATTAGTAGCCTATCCTATTTTAGATCTTGATAATTTTTTTACCGACATTCATAAATACTTGCGCTTACTGGAAGAAACCATTATCCTAACCTTAAAAGAGTACGGTGTTGAAAGCGGGCGGAGTAATGGTGAAACCGGTGTTTGGTTGGATGCTGACAATAAATTAAAAGCAAGAAAAATTTGTGCGATGGGCGTGCGTTGCAGCCGTTGGGTAACTATGCACGGCTGGGGATTTAATGTAAACGCAGACCTTAATTATTTTAACAATATCATTCCGTGTGGCATAAATGATAAAGCTGTAACAAGTTTAAATAAAGAATTAGGCCACGATATAGATATGAATGAAATAAAAGAAAAACTAAAAAAGAATTTTTCTTTGCTTTTTGAAGCGGAGTTGATCTAGTTATCTTTTAATTTATTAAGTGTTTTACTCACAAATTTTTCAGTTGGCATTAAAGCAGTTTGTATTCTTTTTGCGTAACGAATAGAATCTAGTATTTCTTTTTGATGATCATCCACAATTCTCTTTTGCATTTCAATTAACATTTTTTGTTTCCGTGTTAATCTCCATGCCCTTAACACTACTATTAAAACTACAGCAACCAACAACATACCTCCAATTACCGAATATAAAATTATTTTTTGTTTTGTTTTTTCCTCCAGGGCCAAAGCGTCTTTCTTATCTTGCTCAACTTTTGCCAATTCTTCTTTCTTATCAAAATCGTATTGCATTTGAGCCTGCACGGTTTTTTTAGTATTTTCTTCGTTCAATAAACTATCGCGAAAACAGATATATAATTTATGATATTCGTATGCATTTTTATAATTTCCCAAAGCACTGTCTATCTTCTCAAGCGTGCTATAACTTTCACTAATACCAGCCTTATGCCCGGTTTCTTTAAATAGTTTTAATCCTTTTTGCGCATACTCACCGGCCAATTTAAACTTATTTTGTTTCGCAAATACGTTGGCAATACTTTTTTGAGAAAAGGCAATGCCCGTTCTATCTCCTAACTGCTCTTTCATTTTTAATGCAATAAGATCATTCTTTAATGCATCTGTATAGTTTTCCTGATCAAAATAAATATTACCAATGTTCGAATAAGAATCTGCAATTCCTTTTTTGTCACCGATCTCTTCCATCAACTTTAAACAGGAAAAAATATTTTTCAAAGCCAGCACGTAATCTCCTTGCGATTGGTATATGCCACTTATGTTGCCATAAGAAGTTGCAATTCCTTGTTTATCTCCGATTTCTTCTTTGATCTTTAATGAGGCAAAATGACTTTTTAGCGCTTCGGTATAATTGTGCTGACTGGAATAAACGCCACCAATATTATTATAAGCAGAAGCAATTCCCTGCCTGTCATTATTTTCTTCCATAACTTTTAAGGATAAAAAATAATTCTTCAAAGCTTCGGGATAATTTCCTAATTCATAATATACTAATCCGATATTATTATAAGATGCTGAAAGACCACGCTTATCTGAGATCTCCTGCCTGAGTTTTAACGCAAGTAAATGATTTTTTAATGCTTCCGAAAAATTTCCCTTATAAGAATAAACAATGCCAATATTATTGTAAGAAGTAGCAATGCTTTGCTTATCTCCAAGTTCTTCTCTAAGCCTCAAAGCATTGGTATGATTAGTTATCGCCTCTTCAAAATCTCCTTTATAAAAATAAGCCAGGCCAATATTATTATAAGCGTTAGCTTTACCTTTTTTAAAATTTATTTTAGAAGAGATATTTTTTGCATCTTCAGCGTAAATAAAGGCTGTGTCATAACTACCGCGTTGCCAAAATTTACGGCTCAGTGCATTAAGTGTATTAACCTTATTAGTATCCTCTTTTGCATTTTTTAAAATTAAAAGAAGAGAATCTATAATGGGTTGTTTTGAAAAGACATTTTGTAGACAAAAAAAGAATGTCAGAAATAAAAATAAATATTTTTGTTGTTTTATCAATAAGGGCTTTGTTTTCTTATCAATCTACCAAACAGTTTAGGAAAGAAACGTTTTATCTTCACCATTAAAATTTCTTTTCCGCCAATATAAATTTCTTCTTTATTTTTGAGGATACCTGAAATTATATGTGCAGCGCATTCTTCAGCACTCATAGCATCTTCATGGCTTTCATCCATTTTGTTATGTGAAGCGCCGGTAGCAGTTACGGCATTGAGCGAAACGTTAGTTTTAATTTTACCGGGACAAACAATTAGTGTTTTAATTCCTTGCTTTTCTGTCTCTAGTCTTAATGAATCAAAAAAACCATGTAAAGCGTGTTTTGCGGCGCTGTAAGATGAACGTAAATAAAATCCGAATTTGCCTGCAATACTGCTTATGGCAATTATATGGCCACTTTTTTGGCGTTTCATATAAGGCAAAACAGCTTTTGTTAAAGCTACATAAGAAAAGTAATTTACTTCCATTAATTGCCTGTCAATTTCAATAGCAGTTTCTGATGCTTCAGAACGTTGGCTATAACCGCCATTATTTACAAGAATATCAATACGTCCAAACTTATTCATTATTTGGGCAATTAACCCTGACGCGTTTTTTGTATCAGCAAGATCAAAAGGCAATATCATCAGATCCAGTTCGGGTAATTTGGTTAATGCTGCAACACGTTTTAATTCATCTTCTCTTCTTGCAGATAAGATCAGGCGCGCTTCTTTTTTTGCAAATTCAATTGCCAACGCTTCACCAATACCCGATGATGCACCGGTGATCCAGATAACTTTATCTTTAAACTCTCTCATCTTTTCACTAACAAATCTACAATTTGTTTTGGATCAATCTTAATAATGCAATTGCAATCTTTTCCCATCTTACACTCGGCACATTCTTTATCAAAAACAACAGCATGCGCATCTTTTCCCAAAGGCATCCATCTGCCGGGATGCATTGGCCGTTTTGGAACAAATAAACCAATTGCCTTTTTATTTAAAGCAGCTGCAATATGCAATGGGCCAGTGCTTGCGGCAACCAATCCATCTGCTGCATTTATAAAAGCAATAAATTGTTGCAACGATAATTTACCGGTAAGATCTGTTATATTTTTATTCTTTAAGAATTCTGGCATTAAATTCCCTTCTTGTTGTGTACCACTTATAAATATTTTGAATTTATCTTTTGGCAAAAACTCAACCAGTTTTTCAAAATTATCAATACCCCACTCTCTTGCACTGCCTTTGCTTTTTGGGTGAAGAATAATATTGAATTTGTTTTTATCTATAAGAGCTTCAACTTCTTTATTTAAAGAAGACAAGTTTGTGAAACCATAAAAATTTGAAACATCATTTAACGCTACTTCTGTTTCAATATTTAAAAAATCAAGCAATTTAAAATTCAATTGTGCTTCGTGCTTATCTGAATTTTTGCGTGAAAGTTTAATTAATTTATTACATGTAAGCCAGTGGTATAACCTATTTGTTGTGCCTACACGTAAAGCAATACCCGAATTTTTAGCTAACCATGCGATTTCTTTTTTTGGAAAAACATGTACAAAAACGTCGGCAGTAATTTCTTTTAAATAACTTATTTGTTTTTGTTTGTTAAGTTTTTCTATTTCATCATAATTAATAAACCCATCAACGTGTTTGCTTAAAGCTATTACATCTTTTGTGTAAGATCGTCCCATAAAAAAAACTTTACATTCGGGAAAATGTTTTTTTATAAAACCCGCCATCGGCAAAGTTAGCACCACATCACCAATACTATCGGTTCTGCCTAAAATGATCTTGAAATTATTTGGAAGTTTTTTGATGATACAGGTCTCTTAATTTTTTATACTTTAACCAGGTTGCATAAGCCGAGATCCTTGAAATTAAATAGCCAGCGCTACCATCCAAAAATCCTAGTTTTAAAAAATAATGATCGATAAATTTAGCAACCGGATTTACAATCAATTTAAACAAGGGCGCTTTTTTTCCATTTTCAAAATAAGCTTTTGCAGAAATATTGGTAAAATATTCTACTTGCTTATAATGATCTTCAATTGAATAATAACTGTAATGTAAAATATCGCCTTTTAAATAACCTGCATTTTTATCGCCACTAAATAATTCATATTTATCGTGAGGGTTAATGCCTGTCCAATGCCCTTTTCTTCTATCCCACAAGCGTAATTTGGTATCCGGGTACCAGCCGCAATGCTTTACCCAATGGTCGCAATAATTTGTAAGACGGTTCATATAATAACCTTCTTTTACAAAGTTATTTTTTATTTCAAGAATTGATCTTCTTAATGTTTCATCCAATGCTTCATCTGCATCTAAAGATAATACATGTTCATTGGAAGCATAAGTAATGGCCCGGTTCTTTTGTTGAATATGCCCATCAAAAGCATGTTGAAAAAATTTGACCCCGTGTTTTTCGCAAATTTGTTGCGTTTGATCTTTACTAAAAGAATCTAAAACTATTATCTCATCGGCAACCTCTTTTACTGAAAGTAAACAACGTTCAATATTCTTTTCCTCATTAAAAGTTATTATTACAACAGATAGTTTTATCACATGTCAAAAATACCATTTTTTAAAAGAAATACTCTTTTCACTCAATAAACACTGCCACTTATACACTAATGTAGCTAAAATACATGTTTTAATGTATAATGCCCTTAAAATCACTACCTTTAATATCTTGTATAAAGCGCCCAATTTTTAACTTAATCATGAAAAAGTATTCTTACTTTTTTATTTTTTTAACTATCTGTTTTAGTTGTTTTGCACAGCCGGGCAAGAATGGTGCATTAACAGTTTCTGCACCTAATCAAATCTTAAATCAATACATTCCGGTTTCAGTTAACATTGCTGCCGGAAGCAGTGTGGTTACTATTGCCAATTCATCTTTATTTTCTATTTGCCCGGGTGATCTTATTATGATCTACCAGGCACAGGGAGCAAGTATGGATATTACAAACACAAGCTCTTATGGTAACATTACAAACTATAACAGTGCCGGATTGTATGAATTTAAATATGTGCAAAGTGTTAGTGGCAATAATGTAACTACACAAACCACATTTACAAATTCATACGCGGTTGCAGGAAGAGTGCAATTAATAAAGGTACCACAATACACCAATCTTACTATAAACGGCGGAGCCAGTATCGTTCCTAAACCGTGGAAAGATACTACCATTGCAGCAACACCTTACCGGTTTGGAGGTTTGGTAGTAGTGCATGCAACAAATATTACAAACAACGGAACTATTACTGCTACAAGCAATGGCTTTAGAGGGGGCGCATTAGTTTATGATAATTCAATAAATTTAGGTATCACTTTATTTAGAGGTACGCTTATAAATCAAGGAGGTGAGAAAGGAGAAGGTATTTGCGGTTATCAGACCGATTACGATCTTTTAGGAGGACGTTATTGTATGGGCGCTCCTGCTAACGGCGGAGGAGGAGGAAATTCACACAACGCCGGTGGCGGTGGCGGTGGAAATGGTTTTAATGGTAATACCTGGAATGGTTATGGTGTTATGATCGTTAATGCCACTAATCCTTTAGCTGGGTGGAGTATAATGCCTGGTTATATTGCTAATGGAAATGCCTTAACTAATTCGTCAGGCGGTGGACATGGCGGATGTGCTTATGCAGATGCAAATGGAAATGCTTTAGTGCATCCTCCTGGTAACGCAGCTTGGATTGGCGATGTAAGAAGAGATGTTGGAGGATTTGGTGGAAGACCCTTAACAAATATAAATCCAGAAACGCGTATTTATTTTGGTGGTGGTGGTGGAGCTGCCCACGCGAATAATAATGCCAGTTCACCTGCTACCAACGGAGGGGGTATTGTTTACCTCATTGCAACTACCGGAATTACAGGTAATGGAACAATTTCATCAAATGCGTTAACGGCTGGTAACGCTTCTATTTGTAGTTGTGATGCGGCCCCTGGTGGTGGAGCCGGCGGAAGCATTGTTTTAAAAACAGGAGCAATTGCAGCAACACAAGTTGTAACTGCTGATGGTGGCAAAGGCGGAAACCAACTAACGATAACCCCTCCGGGAAGTTTTTATGAAAGCGAAGGTCCTGGTGGTGGTGGCAGTGGAGGATTTGTAGCAATATCTTCCGGTGCAGTTATCCCTTCTGTACTTGCAGGTACCAATGGCACTACAGTTTCTAATGCTTTAACAGAAATGCCTTCAAATGGGGCAACCGAAGGGGCAACAGGACAAACTGCCCCGGTAACAACAAATTTTATTGCTTTTATTCCTATTGCTCCAATTACAGTTTCCGCTTCTAACAATGGACCATTATGTGTTGGGTCAACACTTGTATTAACTACAACTGTTGCGGCAAATTCATATACATGGACAGGCCCAAATGCGGCAAATTCATCTTCACAGAATTACAGTATTACAAATGTTAGCCCTTCAGCGGCAGGAATATATTCTGTACAATTTAATTTCGGCTCATGTTTTACACCAGCAACGGCAACTACTCAGGTTACTATCAATAATTCACCAACAATTACACTTTCCAATACCATAGTTTGCTCAGGTCAATCTATAAACTTAAACCCTACAGTTAATACTGCGACATCCTATACTTGGGCCGGTCCAAATAGTTTTAGTGCTAATACCCCAAGTGTTTCTATTCCCAACGCATTAACAAATGCCGGTGGTGCTTATACTTTAACAGGTAGTAATGCAAATGGTTGTATAAGTACAGCTATTGCCAATGTTACTGTAACACCTACACCAACAATATCACTTTTATCTAACTCACCTGTTTGTGAAGGTGCTGCCTTAAATTTTACAACAAGCGGAGCCGCTTCGTATTCCCTCAATGGTCCAAATGCGTTTTCAAGTACTCTTGTAAATCCATCTATAAATACTATTTCTTTAGCAGGCGCAGGTATTTATACTTTAACGGGTAGTACTAATGGTTGTATTGACAGTATTACAAATACTGTATCTGTAAATACCATACCTACCATTACACTCAACGCAAATTCTTTTTGCAGCGGGCAGGCTATTGGATTAAATCCTTCGGTTTCATCGGCTACCGCCTATTCGTGGTCTGGTCCAAACTCGTTTAATGCGTCTACCCAAAACTTTACAATTACAAATTCAAGTTCTGTTAATGCCGGTATCTATACCCTAACAGCAACAAATATAAATGGCTGCTCAGCTATTGCATCGGCCAGTATCTCAATAGTACAATCTCCTACAATAAATGTTGCCGGCTCTTCAGTTTGCATTAATCAACCCATAAACATCAACTGTAATACAAATGGTTTTTCTTTTTCATGGAGTGGACCTAACGGTTTTAGTTCTGCCGCACAAACAATTAGTTTTAGCAATGCAAGTTTTAGCTTATCTGGCGCTTATAATGTAACTGTAACATCAGCGCAGGGTTGTACAAATACTGCCATTGCCACGGTATCTGTTTATCCCTTACCAACCCCTACGCTTAGCTCCAACTCACCGGTTTGTGTGGGAGGTACATTAAACTTGCTTGGTGGTGGTGGCAACACTTTTTCATATTCCGGACCTAATGGTTTTACAAGTACTTTGCAAAACCCTTCAATTACCAATGTTACAAGCGCCGCTAACGGTGTTTATACTTTAACGGCTATTAATTTTGGTTGTTCGGCTTCTGTCACGCTATCTGTTTCTATTTTTAGCTCAAATGCCGGTACTTTAACTGTAAGTGATAACGAAAAGTGTATTCCATTCTGCCCGAGCTTCTCAATAAATACAAATGGATTGCCTGCAAATACGGCAACCCTTAACGTTAATGGTCAATTATTTACTGGTAATCCTGTAAATTATTGTATTACTACAGCCGGAAATTATACTGCCAACTCTATTTTTAAAGATGCTAATGGTTGTATAAACACATCCACCATTGTGGTTACAGGTTATCCAAAACCTGATGCGGATTTTATTTTCTCACCCCTAAAACCGGTGGAAAATATTGATGAAGTTATTTTTACAAATACATCTACAGGTATAAATCAAATTGCCTGGAACTGGTTCTTTAATGATAACAATGGTTTTACAAGTATAAACCAAAATACATTTTACCTATATCAAACTGCCGGTGCATACCCGGTTGCCATGATCGTAAAAAATGTTTGGGGTTGTGCTGATACCGTGGTTAAAATAGTAACAATTGGAAATGAATATACTTTTTATGTACCAAATGCGTTTACACCTGATGGTGATGGGATTAACGATGTTTTTTATCCTAAGGGTACCGGTATCATAAAATACGAGTTAATGATCTTTGACCGTTGGGGCGAATTACTTTTTACTACAAAGGATTTTTATAAAGGCTGGGATGGTACCTATAAAGGTATGTCATGTAAAACAGATACTTACACCTGGAAAATAAATGTTAACGATTCCGAAGGCCGCAATAGAGAATATGTTGGCCACGTAACACTTTATAAATAAAAATCTGCAATCCTTTACTACTAAATGTTATTTTTGCTAAAGTGTTTAGCAAATTAAAGAACATATTCGGTCAGAATCTTGTATTAAGCATTGCGCTGATCATCACTCTTTTAGTTTATTTTAAATTTTTATTTTTTGGCCACATCAGTTGGGATGATCCTGAAATGGTATTTAAAAATAAATTTGTAAGAAGCTTTGATATAAAAGGTCTATTCACCAATCATTTTGTAGGTAACTATATTCCAGTAAGTATGCTTGCACATTCTATTGCCTGGTTACTGTTTGAGAATAACGATGGCGCCCATCATTTTATAAATATTTTGTTTCATTTGGTAAATGGTATTTTGGTTTACCAGGTAGGCAAGCATTTATTTAAGAATGATCTTGTAAGTAATTTAGGTGCGGTTATATTTTTATTACACCCTATGCAAATTGAATCGGTTGGGTGGATAAGTGAATTAAAGAATGTATTATCTACAACATTTTATCTTGCGGGTACATTGTCTTATATAAGTTATGTTACTTCTTCAAAAAAGAAAGATTACCTATTATGTTTACTTTTTTTTATACTTGGTTGTTTAAGCAAACCATCTGTAGTTATTTTTCCAATTATCTTAATATGTCTTGACATTCTGATCAATAAAAAGCTCTCCGTAAAATTTATTTTCAATAAAATTCCATTTCTTTTAATGGCTTTGCTTTTTGGTATTATCAACATAAAAACACAAACTGCAGACCAATTCATAAATCACTCACACGAGTTTCCTATCTATCAACGCATTGGCTTTGCAGGCTTTGCACTTCTTAAATACCTTATTCTTTTTTTAGCCCCTGTTAATTTAAGTGTTGTTTACCCCTACCCTTCAATCAACATTTCTGTTTTTGTAATTGGCTTTTTTGTATTCGTTTCCCTTTTAGCTTTAGTATTCTTATTCATAAAACAAAAAAAGTTTGAACCAGTATCATTGATTTTATTCATTTTTATTAATTTACTTTTAGTGCTGCAGTTCTTACCCTTTGGTGAAGTTTTGTATGCCGACAGGTACATGTATATACCTATTATTGGCTTTGCGTGGTTGTTTGGCCTTATGCTTTCAAAAATAAAGATCCATGTTAATACTCTATCTTTTATTTTTATTTTGCTTTTTTCTGTTTTTTCATTTACAAGAGCAAATGCATGGAAAAGCGCTTTGACTTTGTATGAGGATATTGATAAAAAATATCCCAATCAATTCATTGTTTTAAACAGCGCAGGTGTAGAAAACATGTTTTTAAACAACGATAATAAAGCACTTGAGTATTTAAACAAGGCAGTAACTGTTGCGCCCCGCAACTACAAAGGCTTTTATAATAGAGGGCTTTTATACTTAAAAAATAATAAACCGGAAGAGGCTATTAAGAGCTTTAACCAGGTTTTAGAACTGTATGATTATTCTAAAGCTTACGTTGGCAGAGCAACCGCATATTATATGCTGCAGGATTTTCCTAAAGCAATTAATGATGCCAATTATGTATTAAAAACAGAAGAAAATAATACACGCGCACATTTTGTGCTAGGCAATTGCTATAACGATCTTAACAGATTACAAGATGCAATAACCGAATACAACAAATGCATTGAGTTGGATAAGGATGAAGCTGATTTTTATTTTAAACGCGGTATTGTAAACGGAAAAAAGCAGGATTTCACAGCCTGTATCAATGATATGGATATTTGTTTAGGTTTAAAGCCCGATTATTATGAAGCTTTTTATTGGCGGGGTGTTGCAAAGGTAAACCTTAAACAAAATGCCTGCGCCGATTTTAAGATCGCAGCTCAAAATAACTACCAACCTGCTATTACAGCCTACAATAAATTCTGTCGATAATTTTTTGTTAAAACCCTTATAAAATCAGGTTTTTAAAGGTCTAAATGTTTTGTATGTAACAAAACTTTCGCATCTTTATTGCTTAAATAAAAATTCTGCGTTTTAAACAAATACTCACCTTAATTGCCTTTTGCAACGTTTGTTTTAGTCAAACTGTGCCCTTTTATACTAAAGCACAAAAGCTAACAGGCACATTTGGTCTTTACCACTACGACCCTTTTCAGTTAAGTGAAAAAACAGCCCGGGAAGTGGTTGATCTTTTTATTACCGAGCTAGATAGCCGTGCAATGACCATTAAAGAATCGGACGTAAAGCTTTTAAAAGAAGATAGCAAAGATCTTTTTACTCAAATAAATTCAAATAACGATGCTTACATTGAGAAAGCAAACACCGTTTATTTAAAAGCCTTAAAAACGGCGGATTCTATTTTAACAGCTTTGTCTACACGTACACTTAATTTTAATGAGAATGATACTTCTTACTTTTTACCTTACGGTTCTAAAAAAATAGTTTATTCTCCTAACATAAAATATCACGCTAAAAGATTAGAACGTTATATCAAAAGCAAAAGTTATGACCGTGTTGTGAATACCGATGATTACGATAAATTAAGTGAAGTAGAATTCAATGCAAAAGCGCAAACCTTTGCAAAAACAATTATCTCTAATTTTCAAAAAAACATACAAGAGGAAATAAAAACATCTTATCATTATGTTGAATCAACACTTTTAAATGCAATTGCATTACGGTACGATCCACACTCCAATTATTTTAATGAAGAACAAAACCAGGAATTCAACACACAATTATCTGCGCAGGTAGAATCATTTGGTTTTTTTCTCGATGAAAATGAAGAAGGAATTATAACCATTGCCAACATTGAACCCGGCGGATCGGCCTGGATGAGCAACGAAGTGAACGAAGGTGATGCATTCATCTCTGTAAAAATAGGAAATGAAAAAGTTACCAATGAAGAGACAAGTGCATACGAGATACAGGACAAACTGGATAAAACAAAAGAAGATAAAATTTTACTTACAGTAAAAAAACAAAACGGATTAATTAAGACTGTAAAATTAATAAAGCAAAAAACAGCATCTGTAGATAACAGTGTAAAAGGTTATGTACTCTCTTACAACAATTTAAAAGTAGGCTACATTTCTTTACCCAGTTTTTATACAGATATGGAAGAACATAACCTGCCAGGCTGCGCAAATGATGTAGCAAAAGAAATTTTAAAATTAGAGAATGATTCAATTCAGGGATTAATAATTGATCTTAGAAATAATGGTGGTGGCTCTATGGGCGAGGCTATGAATTTAGCAGGCATTTTTATTGATGAAGGCCCGCTTTTTATTATTAAAGAAAAGAACCGAAAGCCAAGCTTAATGAAAGATATTAATCGTGGTTCGTTATATAAAAAACCGCTTTTGGTAATGATCAACGAAACAAGTGCTTCTGCTTCTGAATTGTTCAGCAACATTGTAAAAGATTATAATCTTGGTGTTATTGTAGGGCAAACAAGCTACGGTAAAGGCACAGCACAAAGTGTTTTACCTTTGGATACGAATTTACTTTACACAAAAAATAAGGATCTGATAAAAAATAATGTTGATTTTATTAAAATAACCAATAGCAAATTTTACCGCTTAAACTGCTCTACTCACCAGGGCAATGGGGTTATACCGGATATTATCCTTCCGCCAACACCGGGTTACGCTATGATCAAAGAAAATAAAGAGCTTTACTTTTTACCTGCAGATTCTATTGTAAAAAAAGTTGTTTACACGCCAAATCCAAAATTAAATACGCAACCGCTTCAAAGTAATTCCGCCCAACGCCTCGCTGAGTCAAAAGATTTTAAACGCTATTTACAGATCTGTGATTCGGTAAATAATGTGATCAATAAAACACAAAAAGTTGTATTGAAGTTTAAAGAGTATAAAAAGTTTAAAAAAGATACTGATGTGCTGTATAATTCTTTAGAAAGTGCTTTCGAAACCAACTCTAACATAATTAAATGCTTAAATAATACCTTTGACCTCAAATTGGAGCAGGTAAATATTGCTGCAAGAGAATTTAATTCAAAAATAATCCAGTCCATTCAAAAAGATATTTTTATTAACGAATCATTTAATGTGATGAGTGACCTTATTAACCAAAAAAAATAAATCAAAAAAACCTATGAAATCAATTTTAAAAACCATTGCGCTAACTATTTTGTTTTTCTTAAGCCTGAATGCAGGCTCACAAACAGCAGTTCAATACATGGAAAAGATTAGTAAAGAATTCTCAAAGATATCTGAAGAAACCTGGGACTATACCCGCGCTGTAGCACATGGTAAAAAAGCAAAACAAATTGAGAACCGCAGACGCGATATGTTGAACGCTAACAGAAGTGGCTTAAATAAGATAAAAGCCATGCAACCGTTTAACGGCGATGCTTCTTACCGCGATTCAACAGTAAGATATTTAGAATTAAGTTATGCCGTTTTAAATAACGACTATTCTAAGATCGTTGATATGGAAGAAATTTCAGAACAATCTTATGATGCCATGGAAGCCTACATGACCGCGCAGGAAAAAGCAAACGAAAAACTGGAAGCTGCTTTTGAAGTTGCAGCAAGAGGCCAGCGCGATTTTGCAAAAGCAAATAATATTAATTTACTGGAAAACGAAAGCAAAACAAATGATAAATTAGAAAAAGCAAGCGACGTTTTTAAATTCTACAATAAAATTTATTTGATCTTCTTTAAACCTTATAAACAGGAAATGTATTTGATAGATGCACAATCAAAAGGTGACATCAATGCCATGAAGCAAAACCAGGAAGCCCTGGCAAAATTAGCTACAGAAGCAAAAGCAAGCTTAAAAGATGTTAAGCCTTATCAAAACAATACAACATTAAAATCAAGCGCTACTGATGTAATGGATTTTTACATTTATGAATCAGGAAAAATTGGTTCGCTAATTGATTTCTATTTGAAAAAAGAAAAATTTGACAAACTAAAAACAGCAATGGATAAAAAAGGTCAAAAAGCCAGTAACGAAGAAATTAATGAGTTTAATGCTGCCGTAAATGATTTTAATAAAGCAGGGGCAGATTATAATAACGTAAATAATGATCTGAATAAAAAACGCGCAGATTTTTTAAATGCCTGGAATAATTCGGTTTCAAAATTCTTAGACAGAAATGTTTCTAAAAAGAAATAATGAAAGTTAGCATCATACAAACGCATTTATTTTGGGAAGACAGGGAAAAGAACCTCTCTCATTTTGATACCTTGCTTGATAAATTGAAAGAACCAACTGATCTTATTGTTTTACCCGAAATGTTCACTACCGGCTTTAGCATGGAACCTGCAAAGGTGGCAGAAGAACATCTAACCTTTACTTACAAATGGCTTCAACAAAAAGCAAAAGAAAAAAATGCTGTTGTTTGCGGAAGCGTTGCAATTAAAGAAGGCAGTAAATTTTATAACCGCTTGCATTGGGTTGAACCAAACGGTAATTCATCTTTTTACGATAAACGCCATTTATTTCGCATGGCAAAAGAAGATGAAAAATACACAGCCGGAAATAAAAAAATAATAAAACAAATTAAAGAGTGGAACATTATGCCACTTGTTTGTTACGATCTTCGCTTTCCGGTTTGGAGCAGAAATTTTAAAGATCATCAACCGCAATACGATGTTTTAATTTATGTTGCCAACTGGCCTGAGGTGCGCAACTATCCATGGAAACAATTACTAATTGCGCGTGCCATCGAAAACCAATGTTATGTTATTGGCCTTAACCGTGTTGGTAAAGATGGTAACGCTTACAATCATTCGGGCGATAGTATGATCGTTAATCCACGTGGTGAGATCATTAATCAACCAAAGGCTAATGAAGAAAGCATGGAAACAATTACTTTAGATAAAACTTATCTTGAAGATTTCAGAAAATTATTTCCTGTTGGTTTAGATGCAGACGATTTTGAACTAAAATGATACTTAAAATACAAGAATTGAAACTAAAAAAAACATTCGTTACTTTAATTTGCTTTTTATTTAGCGCCTACTCGCCCGCTCAATTTAATAGTAAATTAGCAGATAGTTTAACACGGAAACTCGCAACATTAGGTCAGGATACTAACCGAATTAAATGTTTGAATGAGCTTGCATTCACCGTTAAGTACAAAGATCCCGCTTTAGCAGAAAAATACTGTAACGAAGTTATTCCGCTGGCAGAAAAATTAAAATTTTACAGGGGATGGGCGTTTGCCTATAAAACAAAAGGTATTTTAATGGATGAAAATGGAAATTATCCTGAAGCCGTAAACTTTTATATGCAATCACTCGCCTGCTCAAAGAAAATAAGTGATAAAATGGCCACTGCCAGAACAGAGGCAAACATTGGGATAGTATTAAGAAAACTCAAAAAAAACAAAGAAGCAATAACTTATTTTAAAAGTTCTTATTTGTTTTTTGTAAATAAAAATGCCAATTACGAAATGGTTGTTCTGATGAATATTGGACTCTCCTATATTGATCTTCATATAGCGGACAGTGCACTATTATATGAAAAGCGGGCTTTTGAGGTAATGACAAAAAACAATTTTGAAGATCCAAAAGTATATGGTAACCTGGGCCTCGCCTACTGCGAAAAAAAAGACTTTATAAGTGCCGAACCATTAATTAAACGTGCTCTTGAGCTTGAAAAAGAACATCATGCAAAACCATCTTCTATTGCCATATGGACTCTTGACCTTGCATTTGTATACAAGAATACAAATAAAGTAGATGCGGCTATTAAACTACTGGAAGATGTAATACTTTTGTTTGGCAAAGATAAATATACCTACGAAGCTACACACTGTTACAATCAGCTCGCAGGTATTTACGAAAAAAAAGGAGATTGGAAAAACGCCTTTAAATATCACAAAATATTGTCGCAAATAAAAGACACCATATATAATTCTGAAAATTCCATTCAGGTAAATAGTCTCAAAGAAAAATACGAAACAGAGAAAAAAGAAGCAGAAATAAAATTATTGACCGCGGACAAAGCTACCCAGGAAGAAACGCTAAAAAAAAATAAGGCCATTATTTATTCGGGAACTGTTCTTACTTTATTACTGATCGTTTTTGCTATATTTATTTTTAGAAGTAATCGCCAAAAACAAAAAACAAACAAAGAACTCATTTCAAAGAATACATTGATAGAAACCCAGAAAAAAGAAGTTGAAGCACAAAAAGAAATAGTTGAAGAAAAACAAAAAGAGATCCTGGATAGTATTAGTTATGCCAAACGTTTGCAACAAGCAATTTTACCGCCGGCTAATTTTATCACACAGTTTCTTCCTTCTTCATTTATTTATTACCAGCCAAAAGATATTGTTGCAGGAGATTTTTACTGGATTGAAGTTGTGGATGACAGAATTTTAATTGCAGTCGCCGACTGCACAGGGCATGGGGTTCCGGGAGCAATGGTATCTGTGGTTTGCAGCAATGCTTTAAACAGAACTGTTAAAGAACTAAAAATAACCGAACCGGGAAAAATTTTAGATAAAGTGCGCGAGTTAGTTATAGAAACCTTTGTCCGAAAGGACTCCTTTGGAGAAAAAAGTGAAAGTGAAGTAAAAGATGGTATGGATATTTCTTTGATCTCAATAAACAAAAACACAACGACAGGCAATAAAATCACTGTGCTATGGGCAGGGGCCAATAATCCGCTTTGGTATTTCAGTAATTTGGAAATACACGAAATAAAAGCCAACAAACAACCCATAGGCAAAACAGATCTACCATTACCATTTACAACGCATACCCTATCACTTACTAAAGGCGATAAAGTTTATCTTTTTACCGATGGTTATGCCGACCAGTTTGGCGGGCCAAAAGGAAAAAAATTCAAATACAAACAATTGCAGGAATTATTAACTGCCAACAATACAAGGTCTGTTTCGGAGCTTAAAGACATTTTAAAGAACAGTTTCGAAAATTGGCGTGGTACGCTTGAGCAGGTAGACGATGTGTGTGTTATTGGTATTGAAGTTTAAATTAATTAAACATTTATACCGCCACTCACTTCAATGCGCTGGCCATTTATCCATTTTGCATCTTCCGAACATAAAAAAGCAACAACGCTTCCAATATCATCTGCCTTCCCCACTCTGCCTAAAGGAGATAAATTACTGAGAGCAGTTTTTAACTGAGGATTATTTCTAATCGTTGCGTTATTAAAATCAGTTTCAACCGGCCCCGGTGCCACAACATTGGCGCGTATGCCGCGTGCGCCTAATTCTTTCGCTAAATATTTGGTAAATACCTCTATTCCACCTTTCATAGAAGCGTAAATAGAATATCCGGGGTTGGCAAAACGTGTAGTACCTGTAGATAAATTAATGATCCTTCCGCCATCATTTAAAATTGATAAGCTTTTTTGCGTTAAAAAATAAACGCCTTTAAAATGCACATTTAAAAATTCGTCAAAATCTTTTTCGGTTGCAGTTGTAAAAGGAATGCTGCCACCCATTCCGGCATTATTAATAAGGAAATCAAATTTTTCCGAATTAAATTTTTCCTTCAATAGATTAGTTAACGAAGCAATAAATTTATCAAGGCCGGAAAGCTCTTTTAATTCTAATTGTAATGCAGCGCATTTTCCTCCGGCTTCTTCAACCAATTTAATAGTATTATCCGCTTCAGTTTTATTTCCCGCATAAGTAATAATTACGTTATGTCCTTTTTTAGCAAGGCTTATTGCCATATCTCTTCCTAGTCCGCGGCTTCCGCCGGTAACAAGTGCAATTTTTTTTGTGTTTTCCATATGTTGTATTTTTTACGATACAAAGGTATACACGGTTTATACCAAAAAATGGTGAGTGTTACAGAAAAAATGGTGACAGCTTCAGATTTTAGAAGAATTGGCAATTCTGAATTGTTTTGGGGTTACACCCACAAAATGCTTAAAAAATTTAGTGAAATTGGATGGATCGTAAGTTAGTTGAACGGCGATCTGCTTTATAGGCGCATTGCTTTCTAACAGCATTTCTTTAGAAACCTTTACCAAACGCTCTTCAAATAAGCTACAGCTTGAGCGGCCCGTAACTTCTTTTACGGTATTGCTTAAGTGCGTAGGATGAATGTGTAACATATCTGCAAACTCAGCTATTTCGAGCACTCTATGTTCTGTGCCCTGCTTTAAGGCCGCTACATAATTATCCAGCTTTTGTATATAATCTGTTACGATCTCCTTCTGTCTAAGGGATACAGCCTTTTTTTCTTTGGTAATAACGTCCTGCATATGAATATCATAAAATTAAACAAAAATCATTTGCCATTTCTTCTTCTATTGCCAAAAACCCTTAAAATGGTATCTTTGTTGACTATTTATTTGATACTAAAGTTAAATAATTAAGTACTTTAAATTACATGGAATACAATTTTACCGAGATAGAAAAAAAGTGGCAAAAGTATTGGGCTACTCATAAAACTTTTAAAGCAGAAGATGCTTCTATAAAACCAAAATATTATGTGTTGGATATGTTTCCTTATCCATCAGGCGCAGGTTTGCACGTAGGCCATCCATTAGGTTACATTGCCTCTGATATTATGGCGCGTTACAAACGCCACAAAGGTTTTAATGTGTTGCATCCAATGGGTTACGATTCTTTCGGCTTACCGGCAGAACAATACGCCATTCAAACAGGGCAACATCCAAAAATTACCACAGAGCAAAACATTAACCGCTACCGCGAACAAATGGATAAGATCGGTTTTAGCTTTGATTGGGACCGTGAAGTAAGAACATCAGACCCTGAATATTATAAATGGACACAGTGGATCTTTATTCAGATCTTTAATTCGTGGTACAATAAAAATTCAGATAAGGCAGAGAATATTTCTTCGTTAATAAAAGAATTTGAAGCAAACGGAAATACAAAAGTAAACGCCGTTTGCGATGATGATACCAAACAATTTTCTGCTGCAGACTGGAAAACGTTCTCTGAAAAAGAAAAATCAGACGCCTTAATGCATTACCGCATTGCCTATTTGGGCGAAGCGTATGTAAACTGGTGCCCTGCTTTAGGAACTGTATTAGCAAACGATGAAGTAAAAGATGGTGTGAGTGAACGTGGTGGCCATCCGGTGGAAAGAAAATTAATGAAACAATGGAGCATGCGTATTACTGCATATGCACAGCGTTTGTTGGATGGATTAGATACACTTGACTGGACAGAAAGTTTAAAAGAATCACAAAGGTATTGGATAGGGAGAAGTGAGGGAACGAGTTTGAAATTCGGCCTCATCCAGCCTCATCCTAAATCCTTCTCCAAAGGAGAAGGACTTCAAAGTGATGAAAATTTAAATGTTGTGGAAGAAGAAGCAGAGCGTTATTGGAAAACAGCAAATCCTGCCACATATGATCTTTTGAAAAAATTTGCGCGTGAAAACAAACAACCGCTTACAGAGTCAGAAGATAAACTTTGGCAAGCTATACGCAAACGCCAACTAGGATCAAAATTCCGGAGACAACATCCTATTCATTCTTACATCGCAGATTTTATTTCATTAGAAAATAAATTAATAATTGAAGTTGACGGCGAAATTCATAACGATAGAAAAGAATACGATGATAACCGAACAGCTGCATTAAATGAATTAGGATTTAAAGTAATTCGTTTTACAAATAATGAAGTAAATAATGATCTTGAGAATGTTCTGACGAAAATTAAGAGCAAACTCACATCCCCCTCTCCTTTGGAGAGGGGGCAAGGGGGTGAGGCCGACTACATCGAAGTTTTCACTACACGTCCCGATACAATTTTTGGTGTTTCATTTGTAACCCTTGCACCAGAACATGATCTTGTACCGGCATTAACAACAGCAGAAAATAAAACCGCAGTTGAAGATTACGTTACCAAATCAAAGAACAGAAGCGAAAGAGAAAGACAGGCAGATGTAACAAAAATTTCAGGTGTGTTTACAGGTTCTTATGTGGAACATCCTTTTACCGGCAAACAAATTCCTATTTGGGTGGGCGATTATGTATTGGCGGGTTACGGCACCGGTGCTGTAATGGCTGTACCGGCGCATGATGAGCGCGATCATAAATTCGCGAAACATTTTGGCCTGGGTTTACCGCAGGTGATTACACCAACTAAAGAACACGATTTTGACAAAGATGCCTGGGGCGAGAAAGAAGGAAAATTAATTAACTCTGATTTTTTAAATGGCTTAGATGTAAAAGCTGCCATAAAAAAAGCCATTGAAGAAATTGAGAAAAAAAATATTGGCAAAGGCAAAACAAATTACCGTTTGCGCGATGCTGTGTTTGGCCGTCAGCGTTATTGGGGCGAACCGATACCAATTTATTATAAAGAAGGAATCCCTTACGCGTTGAAAGATTCTGAATTGCCACTGGTTTTGCCCGAAGTAGATAAATATTTACCTACTGAAGATGGTGAACCACCTTTGGCACGCGCTAAAGGCTGGAAATATAAACTGGATGGAAAAGAATACGAATATGAGCTAAGCACCATGCCGGGCTGGGCAGGGAGCTCCTGGTATTTTTTAAGATACATGGATGCGAATAACGGTTCGGAGTTTGCAGCAAAAAAATTAATGGATTACTGGAAGAACGTTGACCTTTACATTGGCGGCAGCGAGCATGCCACCGGCCATTTATTATATGTGCGCTTCTGGACAAAATTCTTAAAAGACCTTGGTTATATAAATATTGATGAGCCTGCACAAAAGTTGATCAATCAAGGGATGATACAGGGAAGAAGTAATTTTGTTTATAGATTGAAAAGTGAAATTGGCTATTCAAATAAAGAAATAAATTTGAAGACTGAACATATTTTCTTTTCCAAAGATATTGTTGACGAATTATTTGACTCAGACCCTCTTAATCGTCATAATTTATTAATTGATTTGCTGAATTCTGAATTTAAAATTAATATTACTTCTATCGAAAATTATGAATTTACTAAACTACATGTTGATGTAAATATAGTAACTAATGATATCCTTGATAAGGATAAATTTAAAGTATGGCGTGATGAATTAAAATCTGCAAGATTTATAACTCCAACTAATGGCAACTATCTATGTGGCGTTGAAATAGAAAAAATGTCCAAATCAAAATACAATGTTGTTTCTCCTGATGATATTGGTGAAAAATTTGGTGCTGATACTCTACGCTTGTACGAAATGTTCTTAGGCCCTTTAGAGCAAAGCAAACCATGGAATACCAATGGTATTACGGGTGTGTCCGGCTTTTTGAAAAAGTTGTGGAGGCTGTTTTATTCAGGAGGGCAAGCGGGCGACGTTTCGACTCCGCTCAACGTGACAGAGGATGCCCCAACCAAAGCAGAACTAAAAACATTACACAAAACCATTAAAAAAATTACTGAAGATATTGAGCGTTTTTCTTTCAATACATCGGTAAGTAATTTCATGATCTGCGTAAATGAATTAACGGAACAAAAATGCAATAAGCGTCAGATCTTGGAACCCTTATTGGTTTTAATTTCTCCGTATGCACCGCACATTACAGAAGAACTTTGGAGCTTACTCGGACATAAAGAAAGCATAGCTTTTGAAAAATTCCCTGAAGTAAAAGAAGAATATTTGGTGGACGATGCCTTTACCTACCCTATTTCGTTCAATGGTAAAATGCGCTTAAATGTTGAATTGCCTGCCACATTAACTGTTGCTGAAATTGAAAAAGAAGTAATGGGCAGAGAAGACGTACAAAAATATTTAGAAGGTAAAACACCTAAGAAAATTATTATTGTACCGAAAAAGATCGTTAATATCGTGATTTAACTAAATCCTTTATACTGTCATGCTGAACTTGATTCAGCATCTCAGCACTAAAAACCTTTTGAGAACTGAGATTCCGGCTCAAGGCCGGAATGAAGGTTTCACCGAAAAAGATCGTGAATATTGTGATATAGTTTTTTCTATTTTTTTGTCATCCCGACGAAGGAGGGATCTGTGAAATAAGATGCTTCCTTTGTCAGCATGACATTGTATATTTGCAGGCACACAATTTGCGTGATTCCAATTAAAAAAGAATCATGGAAAAATTAGATCTTAGAGACACAAGCGTAAATGTTGGTGAACTCGAACGCACTCAATCTTTAATTAGCGGCACTTTATTTTTACTTTCAGGTGTTAACAGTATTGGCAGACACCCTGTTGCTGCAAGTTTAAAAACATTGATAGGCGGTTACCTTATATACAGAAGCATTAGCGGGCATTGCCACATTAATCAAATGCTGGAAAGAAATACCGCTAAAAATTAATAGCAGGTAGAATAATATCCACAATCCCCATACTTATAGAATTTATCTAAAAAATGTTATTCTAAAATAAATTACGGTCTTTTTGTTTAACTTGTATTAAAATAAGAAAAACATGAAGTTCAGGTTTTTTGTACTTCTAAGTTCACTTATACTTTTCTTTTCGTTCAAACAAAAAACCGAAAAGGAAATGATACTTTGGAAAGAAAATCAGCCTTTAACATGGGATGATTTTAAAGGTAAGCCTGAAAGACGTTTCGCTGCTGCTTCTACAAGTTATGATATTCTTAAAACAGTAAATAAAAATTCAGTTGAAATTAAAGCTGTATTCTTTACACAAAGCTCCTGGAAAAAAACGAGCTGGATAAACGACCAGGTTTTAGCACACGAACAAAAACATTTTGATATTGTAGAATTATATGCCCGCAAGCTTCGCAAACAAATTAAAGAAACAAAATTTACATCTTTTGAAGATCTTAAAACAAAAGTAGAAAGCCTTTATGATGTTAATGATAAAGAAATGGATAAGTACCAGGATCTTTATGATGAAGAAACCGATGGCTCTATGAATGGCGACCAGCAACGCGCCTGGCAGGCCAAGATCATGAAAGAGATAAAAGCGCTGGATGTTTATAAGGAAATTACTATTCAAATTTCTTTTGAAAAATAGGTTTGTCATTCCGACGAAGGAGGAATCTCAAACGCAGATGCTTTGTTCCTTAGGATGACAAACTGAAACAAAAAAATGCGGTCCATTTCTGAACCGCATTTTACTTAATTAATTTTTACCCTAAAAAAATTAATCAACATTATCGTGTAAGAACGAATTGTTAGGTCGGATCTCGATCTTTTTGTCATCACCTTCGCTCAAAGTAAATCTTGAAACATTTGATTCTTTGCTATGTGTTTTATTTTCAAGGCTGATGTTCTTACGTTCAAAAGCAGTTTGCTTTTCAAGCGCTGCTAAGCCTTCAGGGCTTTTCATTTTCAAAGTGATCTCTTTCAGCTTACGGATACGCTCTTGCGCTAATTTAATTTGTTCTTCTCTCGAAATTGATTCGTTATCTACCGAAGTCTCTTCATTAGAAACAGTTGATGTTTCTTCAGAATTAACATCGTTAAATGTAAATTCAGTAATTGTAGAAGTAACTTCGCTCACCACTGTTTTTGTTTCTTCAACATGAGAAGTAATGGTGAAATCATTCTCGTTTGTTGTTTCTTCAGTAGTGCTAACAATATTTATTTCTTTTTGAGTTTCCTGTGTTTCTTCTTTTATAAATACAAAAGGTTCTGCACTTTGAATCTCATCAATAATAGTGATTTGTTTTACCTCAGCAACTGGCGCTTCAGTTTTCTCTTCTAAATTAACTACTTTACGATCTTTAAAGCTCATTGGCTCAAAGCCTGTAGTTTGGTTTGATTTAAAGCCTGTAGCAATAATCGTTACACTTACATTATCTCCTAAAGAAGCATCAGTACCGTAACCTGTAATTAATTCAGCAGTGCCACCGGCAGCTTCCTGGATAAAATCAGTGATCTCGCCAAACTCATCCATATCAATATCATCAGTACCACTCATGATATTTAATAATACGTGACGCGCACCGCTAATATCGTTGTCATTTAATAAAGGAGAATTCAATGCTTGTTCAACAGCTTTAATTGCACGTTTTTCACCACTTGCAATGGCAGAACCCATAATGGCCACACCGCTGTCTTTCATTACAGTTTTCACATCGTTGAAATCAACGTTAATGTGCATGTGTAAACTGATGATCTCTGCAATGCTTCTTGCAGCGCCTGTTAACACGTCATCTGCGTGTTCAAAAGCTTCGCTCATTTTTAAGTTACCGTAGATCTCACGTAGTTTATCGTTACCGATAACCAATAAAGTATCTACATACTTTTTCATTTCTTCTAAACCTGCTTCGGCTTGCTGACGGCGTTTTTTGCCTTCAAACGTAAAAGGAATTGTCACTATGCCAACCGTTAGTATTCCTAACTCTTTTGCAACACTTGCAATTACAGGAGCTGCACCCGTACCTGTACCACCACCTAAACCGGCAGTAATAAACACCATTTGCGTGTTTGAACCTAAATATTTTTTTATGTCTTCAATAGATTCCAATGCAGCGTCACGGCCAACATCAGGAATAGAGCCTGCGCCCAAACCTTTGGTAGATGCCTCTCCTAACTGTATCTTGAAAGGAACCGGACTTTTATCTAAAGCTTGTTTATCGGTATTACATACGATGAAATCTACCCCTTTAATTCCTAAACGGAACATATGGTTCACAGCGTTACTTCCGCCGCCGCCAACACCGATCACTTTAATGATCGAGCTGTCTTCTTGTGGTAATTCAAATTGCATCATTTTCTTTATTTTAAGGGTTATTACTTTATTTTTATTATTATATTTTGATTAAAGATGAATGACTAAGGATTAAAGACCGAAAACTGTTTGTCTTTTATCATTGGTCATTTATCCTTGATCCATTTATTCAATATCGTCACTCATCCAATCTTTTGTTCTTCCTATAAGATCGGTAAAATAGCTTCCAATTTTTTTCTTCGAGTGGCCTGCAATTTTCTTTGCTTCTTTTTGTTTTTCCTCTTTCGCCGGTTCCACTTCTATTTTCACTGCATTAACACCACGTTTAGAATCACGTTCGTATTTTTCAATACCTTTCATTACCAAACCAACACCGGTTGCGTATAATGGGTTTTTTAATTCATCGTCATTTGTTGCTAAATGCTCATTTGGTGTACCAATACGGCAATCCATACCGGTAGTTAACATTACCAATTGAGGTAAATGTTTTAATAAAGCACCACCACCGGTAACCACAATACCTGCAGCTAATTTGCGTTCAAAGCCTGAGCTTTTAATTTCAAACAACACAAACTCTAAAATTTCTTCCATACGCGCCTGGATGATCTGCGCTAAAAATTTCACAGAAATTTCTTTGTGTGGACGGCCACGTAAGCCAGGAATAGAAATAATTTCATTCTCTTGGTTCTCTTGCGATAAAGCAGAACCAAAACGCATTTTTAATTGCTCGGCTTGTGTTTTAATAATACCACAGCCTTCTTTAATATCTTCGGTAATAATATTTCCACCAAAAGGAATTACAGCCGTGTGACGGATAATGCCATCATAAAAAATAGCAACGTCAGTCGTACCACCACCAATATCCACCAACACAACGCCTGCTTCTTTTTCTTCATCACTTAACACGGCATCAGCACTTGCCAATGGCTCTAAATGAAGATCAACAGTTTCTAAACTAGCGCGGTTAATACATTTAAAAATATTTTTTACCGCAGAAATTTGCCCTGTGATAATGTGAAAGTTCCCTTCTAAACGAATACCTGCATGGCCGATTGGATTTTTAATTCCCGATTCGTTATCAATGATGTATTCTTGCGGAATAACATGAATGATCTCTTCGCCCGGACTCATTACCAAACGGTGCATGTTATCAATTAAATTATCAATATCTTTTTGGTTGATCTCATCCTCTAAACTCTGACGGATGATCATACCACGGTGTTGCATACTTTTAATGTGCTGACCTGCAATGCCAACGATCACTTCACCAATATCAACATTAGCTTTATCTGCAGCCATTGCTACAGCGGCTTTAATAGACCCAACGGTTTGCTCTATGTTAACCACAACGCCACGGTTAACACCAAGTGATTCGGATTTACCGATACCTAATATTTCAATTTTACCAAATTCATTTTTACGGCCAACAATAGCAGCAATTTTAGTTGTTCCAATATCTACCCCAACTACCAGTTCGGAAGCTAAATTAGGGTTGCCTTGATTTGTTGTTTTTTCCATAAGTTTTATTTTTTAGTACAAACTACTAAGTTTTTATATTTTAAATTTATGTTTGAATATTTTGTCCAGCTATCGGCTTTGTTCATGCCTTCTGTATAAAATAATTTCAGTTTATTAAATTTTTCGGCAACATCAGTTGCATTGCCAAAAATAATTTTGTGATTGCCAATTGCCGGAAACAATTCAATTTCTTTTTCTTCGTTCACATAGATCTGGTGTATCAAATTTGTTAACACTGAATCTTTATTTATAAAATCTGCTACATCGTAAAGATCATCCAACATGCTCACCTCTTTAAAAGATTCACTTTTTTTGATCTGCTCTATTGAGTATTGATAGCGACGCGAAAAAGGTTCATAAATAGATCCGTTTGCTATTAGAACGCGGGCAGAATAATTATCGTTCAATGGCATTAACTTAGTTTGCGAATCAATATAAAAACTCTCTCCGTCTTTATTGATAATTCGCAGAACAGGTGTGCGCTGTGTAATATCAATTTTTATCTCTCCGTTAATATCTGCGGCAACTTCTGCATTTTCGATAGCCGGATGAGAGTTCAAACTTTTTTCTAATTCAGGAATATTAATATTCTTATATTGATTGAGCAGTAATGAATCTTTTCTTTCAACAAAAAATTTTCTGATATCCGTTTCGCTCAAAAATAAATTCTCATCATTGTTGTGAATCGAGATATTCAACGTTTTTGCAACAATGTTTCTTTCGCTTTTTGAAACGAATGCCCATGAGCTGGCTAAGCCTGCAATGGCAATAATCCAAAGAACGGTAACTAAGATTTTTTTATAATTTAGTTTTTTCAAACTTTTATTTTAATATTTTTTCAAGCGGTTCGATCAGCGAATCAACATCTCCTGCTCCCATGGTTACTAAAACTTCAGGGTTGTTTTCTTTCATTCGCTCTAACACCTGTTGCTTGGTCATCAGCTTTTTATCTTTCAGTTTCATTTTGCTTAGCAACCATTCAGAAGTAACTCCTTCAATTGGTTTTTCGCGGGCCGGGTAAATGTCCAATAAAATACATTCATCCAACAGATCCAGGCTTGCCGCAAAATCATCAATAAAATCGCGTGTGCGGCTAAACAAATGCGGTTGAAAAATGCCTGTTATTTTTTTTGTAGGATAAAGTTTTTTTACCGATCCGATGGTGGCTTTTAACTCTTCCGGATGATGAGCATAATCATCAATGTATACCACCTTTTCGGTTTTTACCCTGTAATCAAAACGGCGTTTAACTCCGCTAAAAGAACGTAAAGCATTTTTTATTACATCACCTTTTATCCCAATTTGCTGCGCAATTGCAACTGCTGCAATTGAATTCTCAATGTTGTGCAAGCCCGGTAAACCAAGCGTGACGCCATGTATAGCCTCAACAGGACTTTTAATGTTGTACGAAAACTGGGCGTTCTCCATAACAATGGATTCGGCACAATATTCCGTATCTAAATTTAATGAGTAGATAAGGCGTTTATTACTCAGCGTCAAATCGTTATCAACATTTTTCTTAACAATCAAAGTGCCCTCAGTTTTTACCTGTTTTGCGAATAAAGTGTATCCTTCTTTTACATGATTGGCGTCACCATAAATGTCTAAATGGTCGGCATCCACACTTGTTATTACAGCAATTTGAGGGTGTAATGTTAAAAAAGAACGGTCATATTCATCTGCCTCAACGACCACATAGGCGTCTTTATCGTTTGCATCGCCAAGTAATAAATTGGTATTATAATTCTTAGAAATACCTCCCATAAATGAAAAGCAATTGATACCCCCGCTTTTTAACAAGTGTGTTACCAAAGTAGTTGTGGTTGTTTTGCCATGCGTACCGGCAATGGCAATAGTTTTAAATTGTTTGGTGATCTCACCTAAAACTACCGAACGTTTTAAAATGGTGTAATTATTCGTTAACAGGTATTGATACTCACCATGTTCTTTTGGAACAGCAGGCGTGTAAACAACAAGTACCTCTTCTTTTTTATACTTTGATAAGATAGATTCGAGTGCTGAGACATTCTCATCAAAATGGCAAGGAATGCCTTCATCTTGCAATGTATTTGTTAGATTGGTAGCGGTTTTATCGTAACCTATCACCTCTTTTTTATAATGGTTAAAGAACCGTGCCAGGGCACTCATACCAATGCCGCCAACACCGAGAAAATAATAGAGTTTATAGTTTAGTATATTCATTTTTTAAACCACTAAGGCACTAAGGACACCAAGTTTCACTAAGATATTTTCTAATTTTTTTACCATTAAACTGCTCACACAAATTTCTTAGTGTTTCTTAGTGTGCTCAGTGTCTTAGTGGTAACCCGCCAGCTTCAAAACCTCTTTTGCAATTACATTTGCCGAGTTTAAAAAAGCCAGCTGTTTCATATTTGTTTTTAATAGTTGTTGTTCTGTTGAATTATTCACCAGTTCAATAACCTTACCAACCAAAATATTCCTTGCCTCAATATCATTTACCAAAATAGCTGCGTTCTTATTTACTAAAGACATGGCATTTTTTGTTTGATGATCTTCTGCCGCTGTTGGTAATGGGACAAGGATGCAAGGTTTTTGTACAATACATAATTCAGAAATGGCGCCTGCCCCTGCTCTTGAAATAACCACATCTGAAAAAGCATAAGCCAGGTCCATACGCGAAATAAAATCGGTTGCTATTATGTTTCTGCTTGCAAAACCTTTGGCTTGTTGTTTGGCAGTTTCAAAATAAACTTTACCGGTTTGCCAAACCAATTGAATATCATTATCAGCAAATTTTTGAAGTCCTGCTCCAATGGCTTCGTTAATGGCTTTTGCACCCAGGCTTCCACCAACAACTAAAACTGTTTTTTTATTCGGATCCAGTTTGAAAAAATCGAATGCTTCTTTTCTTTTTTCTTCGACGTTTGAAATATCTTGTCTGACAGGATTACCGGTGAGCATTATTTTTTCTTTCGGAAAGAATTTTTCCATGCCCTCATAAGCAACACAGATCTTATTTACTTTTTTAGAAAGAATTTTATTAGTAATGCCCGCGTAAGAATTCTGCTCCTGGATCAAAGCAGGAATGCCTTTTCCTGTCGCCGCTCTTAATAAAGGGCCGCTGGCATAGCCCCCTGTTCCTACAACTACATCAGGCTGAAACTCTGTAATGATCTTTCTTGTTTTTAATAAACTTTTGATGATCAGAAAAGGTAATTTGAAATTTGAAAGCGTAAATTTTCGTTGAAGTCCGGCAATTGGAATGCCAATAATTTTATAACCGGAAGCAGGAACTTTTTCCATTTCCATTTTTCCTAAGGCACCTACAAATAAAATTTCTGAAGTCGGAACTAATTTTTTTATTTCGTTCGCAATGGCCACCGCGGGAAAGATATGTCCGCCGGTACCGCCTCCACTTAATATAATTTTAAGCTGTTTCAAGTTTTTCTTCAGATTTATCTTCTACGCTACGGCTTACACTTAAAATAATGCCAATGGCTATCATTGTAAACCAAATAGAAGTTCCACCCATGCTTATAAGCGGTAATGGCTGACCTGTTACAGGAAATAAATTTACTGCTACCGCCATATTTACCAATGCCTGGAATACCAGGCTAAAAGCAAGGCCAACAGCAACAAAAGACCCAAAAGGTTTATCGTTATCTCTTAAAATTTTTATTCCCCTATATAATAATATCATGTAAAGAAAAAGTAACACAAAACCACTTAATAAACCGTACTCTTCTATAATAATAGCGTAAATAAAATCGGATGAAGCCTGAGGTAAAAAAGCACGCTGTGTACTATTACCCGGCCCTTTACCAATAACGCCACCGGTTGCAATGGCAATTTTTGCCTGCTCACTTTGGTAATTGCTTTTTGAATCGCCACTACTAAAGCTTTCTATACGCGCTTTCCAGGTTGGGCCGCGACCTCCGGGAATACTTTCCGGTAAAAACCACACCCATGAAAAAAATATGGTGGCCACAATTAAACATATTCCTAAGATTTTTAAAATGATCTTAATATTAACACCTCCAACAAACATTAAAACAAGACAATTAAAAAACAACAAAGCTGCTGTAGAAAAGTTAGCCGGTAAAATTAAAATACAAATTATTCCAATAGGAATTAGCAGGTGCTTAAATACTGACTTAAAATCTACCAGTTCTGTTGCTTTTACCGTGAGTACACGTGCAACATAAATAAGTAACATTAATTTAGCGATATCGGAAGATTGAAAGGTTAAACCAATACCCGGAACTTCTAACCAACGAGAAGCTTCGCCAGCACTAACGCCTTTTAATAATGTATAAACCAAAAGTGGAATTGACAAGATAAATCCTATCTGCGCCACTTTAGAAAATATAGTGTACTTAATTTTGTGAAACATATATGCTATACCAAACCCTAAAGCAATGATCACAAAATGTTTAATTAAATAATACTCGGTATTACCCTGCTTAAATTTATGGGCAAGCGTAACAACCGCGCTGTAAACTACCAATACTGAAAGTAACGACAATAAGAACATTATTGCCCAGATCACTTTATCACCTTTTAAATAGTTAAACAGTTTCATTTTATTTAATTTATATATAGTTTTTCACATCAAAATTTCCGAAAATTTAAAGCACAGGATTCATGAACAAATGAGGATCATTTATTTTAGCAGAGGCTACAATAAAATTTTTGTACATAAAATGCTTTAAACCAGGATTGCTGATCTGAAATTTATTACAAACCTTTTACTGCGCGTTTAAATTGCATACCTCTGTCTTCGTAATTTTGAAAAAGATCAAAACTTGCGCAAGCTGGAGATAACAAAACAACGTCACCTTTTTTGCCGATCTTGTACGAAGCAGCAACCGCATCATTTGCATTGTCGGTTTCAACAATTAATTCTACCGCATCTTTAAATGCCGCAACAATTTTTTTGTTGTCTTTACCTAAGCAAACAATTGCTTTTACTTTTTCTTTTACAAGGTCGAACAACTCGTTGTAGTCGTTGCCTTTATCTTGTCCGCCGCAGATCCAAACTACGGGTTTCTGCATGCTTTCAAGCGCATACCATGTAGAGTTTACATTGGTTGCTTTTGAATCGTTAATAAATTCAATGCCGTTAATAGTGGCGATGAATTCTAAACGGTGTTCTACGTTTTGAAAGTCTTGTAAAGACTCACGGATGATCTCTTTTCTCACATCAACGATGCGGGTAGCAAGAGATGCTGCCATGCTGTTGTAAACATTGTGTTTACCCTGGAGTGCTAGTTCTTCAATTGTCATAGTTAAGGGTTGTTGGTTTGGTTTATAATTAAGGGTTAATTGGTTCTCGGTTAAAAATGCGCCGTTGCCATCAATTGGTTTTTTGATGCTGAATGGTACAAGCTCGGCCGCAAATTGATGCTCTTGCATGTACGTTTGAATGGTTAGGTCATCCGCACAATACACAAAAGCATTTTTGTTACTTTGGTTTTGGGTTATTCTGAATTTTGATGCTACATAATTTTCAAATTTATAATCGTACCTGTCTAAATGATCTGGTGTAATATTTAACAGCACAGCAACGTCGGCCACAAAATCAAACATGCCATCTAACTGAAAGCTGCTTAACTCCAACACATAATAGTCAAAGTTCTCGCGCGCAACCTGCATGGCAAAACTTTTGCCCACATTGCCACCAAGACCAACATTATAGCCTGCTTTTTTTAATATGTGATAGGTTAACAAAGTTGTTGTTGTTTTACCGTTCGATCCTGTGATACATATTTTTTTTGCGTTCGTATATCGTCCGGCAAATTCAATTTCCGAGATCACCGGAATATTTTTTGCTTTTAATTTCTGAACTAATTCTACTTTATCAGGAATACCCGGGCTTTTGATCACTTCGTGAGCGTTCAAAATTTTTTCTTCGGTATGTACTCCTTCTTCAAACAAAATTTTTTCTTCTATTAACTGTTCTTTATACTTTTCTTTTATTAATGACTTGTCACTTACAAAAACGTCGAAACCTTTTTGTTTTGCGAGTACTGCACTACCTACTCCACTCTCGCCACTTCCAAGTATCACAATTCGTTTACTCACTATCTTAATTTCAAGGTCACAAATGTTAATACTGCCAGCATAATTCCAATAATAAAAAAGCGCATAACGATTTTTGATTCATGAAATCCTACTTTTTGATAATGATGATGCAATGGTGCCATTTTAAATAAACGATGCGTTTGCGCATACTCTAATCCTCTTTTCTTTTTTTGATATTTGAAATAATACACTTGTAAGATCACCGAAATGTTTTCTACTAAGAACACACCGCATAAAATCGGGATCAATAATTCTTTACGAATAGCAATTGCGTACACAGCAATGATTCCACCAATAGCCAGACTTCCTGTATCGCCCATAAATACCTGCGCAGGAAATGAATTGTACCAAAGGAAACCAATACAAGCGCCAATAAACGCGGCCATAAATACCACCAATTCGCCTGAGTTGGGTATGTACATGATATTTAAATAATCGGCAAAAATGGTATTACCCGACACGTAAGCAAGGATACCTAACACCACACCAATGATTGCACTGGTTCCGGCGGCAAGTCCATCAATACCGTCTGTTATATTAGCACCGTTTGAAACAGCTGTTACCACTAAAATCACCATTGGAATAAAAATTATCCAACCATATTTAGCGCAATCAGTGCATGCCCATGAAATAAATTTGCCATAATCCAATTCGTTATTCTTTAAGAACGGAATAGTTGTTTTTAAATTTTTTACGGCCTTATCAGCATACATTGGACTGTTCAATTTTTTATCATTGATATTTGAAATATTTAAAAGATCGTTCTTTGCCGGTTGAATACGCTCTTTAATTACCACATCGGGATGGAAATAAAATACACAGCCAACAATTAATCCAATGCCAATCTGACCAATGATCTTAAACTTTCCTTTTAATCCTTCTTTATTTTTTTTGAATACTTTAATGTAATCGTCTAAGAAACCAATTCCACCCAACCACACAGTTGAAATAAGCATTAATACGATATATACATTTAATACTTTTGCAAACAATAAAGTTGGAATAATAATTGCGGCGATAATTATTAAACCACCCATGGTTGGCGTGCCGGCTTTTTTTGTTTGTCCTTCTAAACCTAATTCGCGAATGGTCTCGCCAATTTGTTTTTTGCGGATGTATTCAATGATGCGTTTACCAAATATTAGCGAGATAATTAAAGATGTTATCAATGCCAAAGCCGCACGGAACGAAATGTACTGAAACACTCCGGCTCCCGGGAAGTCGAACGCTCTGTCTAAATATTGAAATAAATAATATAACATCTTATATTTCTAAAACTTTAATTAGTTCTTTTAAAATGGCGTAATCGTCAAATTGTTGTTTCACTCCTTTTATTTCCTGGTATTTTTCATGCCCTTTACCGGCAATTAAAATAATATCTCCTGGGTTGCTTAAACTGCACGCTGTTCTGATCGCTTCTTTTCTATCAGTTATCCTTAATGTTTTTTTAGCGTCGGCGGGATTAATTCCTTTCTGCATTTGGTTCAATATCTCTTCGGGATCTTCACTACGCGGATTATCCGAAGTAAGAACAACTTTGTTACTATACTCACAAGCAATGGCTGCCATTACCGGACGTTTTGCCGCATCGCGATCACCGCCGCAACCAACCAATGTTATTACCTGTTCGTTACCGGTACGAATATCTTTTATTGTTTCCAATACATTTTTTAATGCATCGGGGGTATGAGCATAATCAACAATACCAATAACACCTTTTGGTGATTTTACATATTGAAAACGTCCTTCAACAGAATTAAGATTGCTTAATGCCGTTAACACATTTGTTTTATTTTGCTTCAATAAAATAGCCGTTGCATAAACCGCTAAAACATTATACGCATTAAATGTGCCGATCAACTTTACCCACACTTCGGTATTATCAATATTCAACAATAAACCGTTCAATTGATTTTCAAGAATACGGCATTTAAAATCGGCCATGTTTTGCAAACCGTAAGTATGTTTTTGTGCTTTGGTGTTTTGCAACATTACCATGCCATTACGATCATCGCGATTTACCAATGCAAAAGCGGTATTTGGCAATTGGTCAAAAAATCCTTTCTTGGCTTTTATGTACTCATCAAAAGTTTTATGATAATCTAAATGATCGTGCGTGATGTTGCTAAAAATGGCACCTGTAAAATTCAATCCTGCAATACGGTTTTGTGCTACCGCATGCGAGCTAACTTCCATAAACACATATTCGCAACCTTGTGACAACATGGTTGTAAGCAGTTCGTTCAAGGTTAAAGCATCAGGTGTAGTATGTGTTGCCGGAATTACTGTATTATTTATTTTGTTTTCTACAGTAGAAAGCAAACCAACCGAATAACCTAATGATTTAAATAAATTAAATAACAAGGTAACGGTTGTTGTTTTGCCGTTTGTGCCGGTAATACCAACTAACTTTAATTTTTCGGAAGGATTATCAAAAAAGTTACAGGCAACAATACCCAGCGCAAAAGAAGAATCTTTTACTTTAATATAAGTAACTGCTTCATTTTTATTGCTTGGCATCTCTTCGCACACAATAGCAATAGCACCATTCTCAATAGCTTTATCAATAAAGTTGTGACCATCAACAGCAGTGCCTCTTGTTGCAATGAATAAAGAATCTTTTTTCACCGCACGCGAATCAAAGGTCACTGAGGAAATAGCCATATGCGTAGAGCCTATGATCTCTTCCAGTCTTACTTTATATATTATGTCGCTTAGCAGCTTCATATCAGTGTTAATACTATTTTATTTCCTTTATTAAATTTTTGCCCTGCTTCAATACTTTGTTTTTGCACGCTTCCAAAACCCTGCAACTGTACGTGAATACCTTTATTTTCTAATAAGAACAAAGCATCCTTTGCAGATAAGCCATGAAGGTTTGGCATGATGCCTTTTCTTAATTGATTTTCAATATTATTTTCTGCCAAAATTATTTTGGTTGAATCTTTTGAAGAACGGCTTACATATTTTTCGGTTTCGGGTTGAGAAACAGGTAAGGCTAATTTTTTTGTAATAGAAGCTATTTCGTTTCCTTTTGTTGTAATTACACCCGGCACTTTTGTAATTAAATTTTTATTCTCATTTATCGGTCTTATAAAATCCAAACTTCCTGAATACACTTTCTCTGCTATCTCTTTAAATACAGGGCCGGCAACTGCTGCTCCATAATAAATACCGTTACTTGGCGAGTTGATAACTACAATACAAGAATATTGAGGATTTTCTGCAGGAAAATATCCTACAAATGAAGCCTGGTAACTGCGTTCGCCCACTCGCCCGTAGCTTCCGTTAATTGCAATTTGTGCTGTACCTGTTTTTCCGCCTACTTTAAATGCAGTTATATTTAACGCTTTTCCTGATCCGTTTGTTACAACACCCTCCAATAATTTTTTTGCTTTAGTGATGGTTTCTTTTTTTACGATCTGTTCTTCTAAAATTTCAGTACCATAAGTTTTTATAACAATTCCATTGCGTTTTATTTCTTTTACAAAACGTGGTTTTACCATTCTTCCATCATTTGCAACAGCATTATATAAGGTTAACGTTTGCATAGGTGTAATTAAGCTTTCATAACCATAACTTAATTGCGGCAAAGTAACACCCGACCAGTACTTTGTTTTAGGTTGTGGAATAACCCCTTTACCTTCACCGGGAATTGAAAGACCTAGTTTTTCATTTAAATGAAATGAATTTAATTTGTTAGCAAACTGCTGCGGATTTTTAGAATAATACTTAGTTATAATTTTACTTACACCTACGTTAGATGAAGTTTCAAAAACCCTTTGTACATTTAAAACCGGTGATTCAGGCGCGTGCGAATCTTTTACTTTTTTATCAAAGTACATACATTCTCCATTGCCAACTTCTACTTTTTCATCCAGGCTAATATTGTACTCATCAATAACAGCAAGCATTGAGGCAAGTTTAAATGTAGAGCCCGGCTCAGTTGGATAACCAATAGCATAATTAAAACTTTCATTATAAGTACTTGTATCATTCTTGCTCTTGGTAAGATTTACAATTGCTTTAATGGCCCCTGTTTTTACTTCCATTAAAATAGCACAACCGTGCGAGGCACCATTTTTAGTTAACGAACGCATTAAAGCCTGTTGCGCTACATCCTGAATATTTATATCAATAGTTGTATAAAGGTCGCTACCATCTTTTGGTTCAACTTCGTTCTCATCGTTTATCGGGCGCCATACACCACCTGCAATTTGTTGCATTAAACGTTTACCACTAACACCGCTTAAAGTACTATCAAAAGCGCCTTCTAAACCAACCGGTTTAATACCCGGGCGCGAAAGGCCAATTGTTCTGCCCGCCAACATTTGAAAAGGACGTTCGCGCCGATTTGTTTGTAATGTTACTAAACCTCCTTTTCTTCCTTTTCTAAAAATTGGAAATGTTTTTAATGTTTGAAGATCTTTATAAGATACGTTACGCTGTAATAAAACATAACGATCACCGGCAGAACGCGCTTTGTTTAAGATCTTCAAATACTCTTTTTCGCTCTTATCTTCAAATAAATTGCTTAGTGCCAGCGCTAATGAATCGCGATTGGATTTATATATTTTATCTGTGATACTGGGTGCATTAATATCTACGGCAATTTCATAATATGGTAATGATGTTGCTAAAAGTGCGCCATTGGCGTCAAATATATTTCCACGTACTGCCTCAACAGAATCTAATTTGGTTGTGAATGCTTCTGCCTTACTGCGCCATTCATCGCCTTGTGCAAATTGAATGATACAGATACGGTAAAGAATACCCAATGCAAATACACACATAAAAATGTATATGAGATAAGTGCGTGAGAGAATATTTTTCTTTTCGTTCAAATTAATTTGTTGCTTTATATAATTGCGTGCTGTCTACTTTTATTTTTGTTGGTGGAACCACCGGTTCTTTTAATCCTAATTTTTCTGCCGATTTTGCCACTTCACTTTGCTTGCTTGCAAACATGAGATCACTTTTTGTTGAGATATACTCTGATCTCAATTCTTTTAACTGGTTAGAGATCTTATTTACCTCGCGAATTTTATCATCAGCATAATAGCCGTTAGCGATGTACAGAATAGCAATAAATGCTAAAAAGATAATGAACGGCAAATGTTTTAATGTTTTATCGTTGGTAAGAAAAGTACCGCTAAACACGGCTGATAAGCCTTTTCCTAGAACTCCTTTTTTACGTGGCTTACTATTTTTCTCAGATTTAGGGGGAGTCGTTTCCTCAACAACAATTTCTTGTTCTTCTATTTCCGGTTGTGTTGTGGGTATTTCCCTGTACTTGTTAGCCACTTAACTATTAATTATTTCGTGTTTAGTTTTATTCCTTTGTTCTTTGTTTCAGAAATCCGAAACCCAGGAACTCGAAATAGTTTATATTTTAATTCCTACTCTTAGTTTTGCACTGCGTGCTCTTGTATTGTTTTTAATTTCTTCTTCGCTTGGTAAAATTGGTTTTGATGTTAAATTTTTGAAAACCTTTTTGCCTGTTCCAAAAATCACATCTTTCTCTTCTACTCCTTCTACATTACCCGAACGGATCACATTCTTCACCATCCTGTCTTCCAAACTGTGATATGAGATCATTACCATTCTTCCGTCTGTTTCCAGAAGCTCAACACATTGTGTTAAACATTCTTTTAAAGCTTCCATTTCCTGATTAACCTCTATTCTTAACGCTTGAAATACCTTTGCTAAATATTTATGCTCTTCAAATTTTGGCGTGCAAGAGGCTATCACTTCTTTAAGATCGTTGGTAGTTGCAATTTCTTTTTCAACTCTTGATGCACAAATAACAAATGCCAAACGCGCTGCATTATGGATCTCTCCATAGGTTTTAAAAATGTTTATGAGTTGTTTATCAGAATACTCATTCACAATTTTTTTTGCCGTTAGTTCATTCTTTTGATTCATACGCATATCCAACTCAGAATCGAAACGGATAGAGAAGCCGCGAGACGCTTCATCGAATTGATGTGATGAAACACCGAGATCACCCAAAATGCCATCTACTTTATTGATACCGTGTAAGCGCAGGTAATTTTTAATGTGCCTGAAATTATGCGGTATTAAAGTAAAGCGCTTATCATCTAATTTATTTTTTTGAGCGTCTTCGTCCTGATCAAATGCAAACAGTTTTCCTTTTTCGTTTAGTTGTTTTAAGATGTGAGCAGAATGTCCGCCGCCACCAAAAGTTATATCAACATAAACGCCGTTGGGTTTAATGTTTAAATTATCAATACAAGCTTGTAAAAGAACGGGGTTGTGATAAGC
>JAVTWD010000023.1:23371-95572 GCA_032229505.1 Bacteroidota bacterium | reverse complement strand
TTCCTATGTATCTATGTGGTTAAAAAGTTTGGGACTAAAAAAGCTCCAGCAAGCGCTCTACTGTTATTTTTAAAGCAATAATGCCAATGCCGCAAACTACTATTAATTTAAAAAGCTTGTAAGGGAATTTAAAAACAAAAGCACAAATAATTGAGATAATAAGTACACCGGCAACAATAATTAATTGACCAACTTCTAAGCCAAGATTGAACCAAAGCAGGGGCAGGGTAACCGATTCTTCGCGTCCTAGCATAGAACGTAAAAGATAAGAAAAGCCAAGACCATGGATCAAGCCAAAAAAAGTAACTATAAAAATAATGAAGGTGGCATTTTTTTGCTCTGTCTTGTTATAATATACCAAATGGTAAATGGCAGTAATTAAAATACTTAAGGCTATAAAAAATTCGGTTAAAGGTTGTGGTAAATAAATTTTATTTGTAACGCTTAATGCTAATGAAATTGAATGCCCTACAGTAAAGGCAGAGATCAATAAAAGTAGTTTACCCCATTTGTTAAAGTAGTAGGTAAGCACTAGTAAAGTAACAAATAAAATATGGTCGTAACCGTTTATATCAAGTATATGTTCTACACCTGTAGAAAACCATATTTTGAATTCATCCATTTTGTAACTTTGCTTTTTTATGTTCACACTTACAACAACTAAATTGCAAAAAGTTTTAGTGCTGGCAACACTATTTTTTTTGTGCAGCTTTAAACATCCTTTCTACTTAGGTGTTACCGATCTTAAATTCAATACTAAAGAAAAAGTCTTACAAGGCTCAGTTAAGCTGTTTACCAACGATCTGGAGGCTGCTTTAAAAAAGATCCATAATAAAACTATAGACCTTATTAATGTAAAAAATAAAGACGAGATCACTAAAATTTTATCAGACTATTTAAACAAGCATCTTTCTTTAAAAGTAAACGGAAAAGCCTGCTCTTATAAATTAATTGGTTTTGAACGAGAAGAAGAAGCTATTTGGATGTATGTGGAGTTTGAAAAAAGCGAGATCCCCAAAAAAATACAAGTTGAGAATACCTTATTATATGATCATTTAAAAGATCAAATGAATATTACGCACATTGAAGTAAATAATTCCAAAAAGAGTTTAAAAGCAAATAATCCGGAAAAAATTCTACAATTTGATTTTTAAAATAGATTATTTTGGTGACAAACTGACACTTTTTTATCACAAAAATGTTGAAAACTGCCAATTGTTAATAACTTTTGCCCCCAAACCGGAACGTAGGGTTTGCTTTTCTCGTTAAAAAATTAATCTTTGCAAAACTTCTTAAAAACGTGAAAAAGCTATTCGTCATATTATCAGTGCTTTGTGTTGGGTTTTCTAACCTAAATGCAATCAGTTCATATGGTGATGATGATAAGAATAAACGTGGTGATGATAAAAAGAATAAAGCTAAACGTGAGGATACCACTAAGTTTGCTGTTAATAACGAAAATCTAATTGAAGAAGAGGACGAAAGTCCTGATACCAGCCAGATCTTATTTCCAAGTCATGACCTTTATGCTATATGGGATACCGTGTGGGCACATCCATATAACTTTAACGAGAGCTTTAAAATGGATAGTGTTTGTCTTCAGCTTGTTGCACCGGGAGATGGCCCTTTTGTAATGCCGTTTAAAGGCGGTAAAACAAGTGTTTTTGGCTGGAGAAGATACCGCCCGCATTACGGCACTGATATTGATTTGGAAACAGGTGATCAGGTAGTTTCTGCATTTGATGGCATGGTACGTTTGGCTAAATATTGCCAGGGTTATGGTAACTGTGTTATTATAAGACATAAAAACGGTTTGGAAACTGTTTACGGACATTTATCAAAGATATTGGTTGAGGCCGGACAAACATTAAATTCAGGCGATCTTATTGGTTTGGGCGGAAATACAGGTCGCTCGCGCGGAAGCCATTTACATTTAGAGTTCCGTTATTTAGGCCAGGCTTTAGATACTGAAGATTTTATTGATTACGATAAAGGTGAATTAAAAGACTACTGCTTTACTTTAAGAAAGGCAGATGTAGAAAATAAATACGACCTAAGAGCTTTACACGCACGCCATAAAAGAGATGTTGGTTATGCAAGAGCATCAAAAGGCGGTAAATATACTCCTGTAGGTAAAGGTGGTATTTACCGTGTAAGAAGCGGTGATAATTTAGGTAAGATAGCTGCCCGTAATCATACAACTATTAAATCGTTGTGCAAAAAGAATCGCATTAAAGAAACTACGGTTTTACAAATTGGCCAAAAGCTTAAAATTTAATTTCACATCCCGGTAACAGGATCTTTAGCTTTTCAATTTCTTCTTTCTCCATCGGATTTCCTCTCAGATCTAACAAGGTTAAATTCTCAAGGTGACAAATAGAGTCCGGTAATTTGGTTATTTTATTTCCTCTTAAAGAAATAAGGCGAAGGTTTTGCGCTTTGTAAATATCAAAAGGAATGGTTTCGATCGGATTATTCTCTACAATTAAAACTTCCAAATTTTGAAAACGCTCAAAATGTTTGGTAAGGTAATGCGTATTTGTATTTGAAAGACTTAAAAAATTAAGCGTTGTTACTCTGAATAATTGTTTTGGGAAACTATCCATCACACAATTTTCAATACTAATATCTTTTAAGTTCTTTAAAAATTTAAGAGTCGTTGGCAAAGCCAAAGTATCATCTGTATTACCAAATTTAAAAGATTGTAAACGGTTTAAGTAGGCAATTTGGCTAGGAATGCTGTCGATTTTAGTATGCTGTAATTCTAAGTAATACAATAAACCAAACGGTTTTAAGTTAGGTGGAAAACTGGTGAGTTTATTATTATAAGAAGCAAAATAAACCAAATTGGTAAGCGCATCAAAACCTTTAGGATAATCTGTCAACTCATTGCTTAGGAGTTTTAAAGCCTGAAGATCTTTTAACTTGTAAAGTTTTTCGTATTGTTTTGGTTCTACTTTTTTATAACTGAGATCAAGCTTGTAAACTTTTGTTTCAACTTTTAAAGCTTCTTTAAGATCGGTGTAAACCATACAGCCGGCCGGGCCATATTTTTCAAATTCTTTTTGCGCCAATAAATTAACAGAAACAAAACAGAGTAGAAGTATTTTGATTTTTAATTTGATCACAAGCCGGGTTTTAAATAAAGCTCAAATTAATGATAATTATTAAATATCTCCCAACTCATTTCATAACTTTTATTCAACTCTTCTTTATTTACTTTTAAAGCAATGTTGTTTACGTTGGCAAAAAGCTCAAGGCTTTCGGTTGGTACATTACCGGTAAGGTCATCTGCCGCCATCGGGCAACCGCCAAAACCATGAACAGCTACATCAAAACTACGGCAGCCGCTATCGTAAGCCGCTTTTATCTTTTCCTGGGCTTGTAATTGAGTGGAGTGTAAGTGCGCAGCAAATTCAACTGTTTTCAGTTCAGGAATTAAAGCAGAGAACAATTGTGTAATGCTTTCAGGATTAGAAGAACCGGTTGTATCGGCCAAAGCAAGATCATTTATACCAAGCGCATTTAATTTTTTGCACCAGTCAATGGCAATATCCGCATGCCAGGCATCACCATATGGATTGCCAAAAGCCATAGAAATATAAACCAGTAATTTTTTATTTGCTTTTACTGCTAGTTCTTGTATCTCTTTTACACGTTCAAGCGATTCTAAAATTGAAGAATTGGTATTGCGCTGCTGAAAAGTTTCTGAAATGGAGAATGGAAAACCTAAATACGTAATTTCTTTATGTTGCAAAGCATCTTCAGCACCACGCTTGTTGGCGATAATTGCCAGCAGTTTTGATTTGGTTGAAGAAAGGTCAAGCTTGCTTAACACTTCGGCCGTATCCTGCATTTGAGGGATAGCTTTTGGAGATACAAAACTTCCAAAATCAATGGTATCAAAACCAACTTTCAGCAATTGATTAATGTATTTTGCCTTTAAATCGGTTGGTATCATTTGTTTAATGCCTTGCATGGCATCGCGCGGACATTCAGTAATTTTTATCATAATTGCAGGTCGCTAAAGTTATTAATGAGGCTATCTTTTGCAGTAATTTTGCTAAGTGCTTTTGTTGCACTGTCAACGTTTACCACTAATTTAAGTTTAAAATTTAACACTTTATGATCCGGTTCTGAAACAATAAAATATGCTAAATAACTTTTATCTTTTTTAGAATAATAGATCAACTGATCGTGTAGTTTTTTTTGCTTTTTAATTTCAGGATTAGAACGGATAATGCTATCCATTTTGGTTAAAAAAGCAGTTTCAGCATCCAGGCGATCATAAATTTCTTTGGCCATATCTTTATGATATCGTTTTTGCATATCGGTAAAAGTACGTTCGTTACATTTTGAGATACTGTCGCCAATTTGTTCATCTACAATACAACCGGCAGCGTATTTAAAATGAATATTATAAATTCTCTCAACAATATCCTGCGCGTTAGCATATTTTGGTGGAGGCATTATGCCTGATAATAAAATGGTGTAGCTTTTTGCAACCGTAACTTTTGATGCAGTTGTATGTGTTGATCCGCTAAGAACTTCGCAAGGCTCTTCAACTACAACAGTTTCAGATTCACAAGCGCTTAAAAAGCAAATGACTAAAAAATAAAAAGTACTATTTTTTATTAAGGATAGCATGATTAATGTCCGCAATTAACTGTGGTCCTTCGTAAATAAATCCCGTATACAACTGTATAAGATCGGCACCTGCTTCAATTTTTTCCAAAGCATCGGCAGCACTGTGAATACCACCAACACCCATAACAGGAAAAGCATTATTTGATTGTTGTTTCAGGTAACGGATAACTTCTGTGCTTCTTTTGGTCAAAGGTTTTCCGCTCAAACCTCCTGGACCATAATTCTTTAATTCTTCTTCGGTATAATTTAAGCCTTCGCGGCTAATAGTTGTATTGGTAGCAATAACTCCGGCAATTTTGGTTTGCTTTACAATATCAATAATATCATCTAACTGTGTATTGGTAAGGTCCGGTGCAATTTTAAGAAAGATAGGTTTTGGAGTTTTCTTACTAAGATTAAGTGTTTGAAGGGTATTTAAGAGCTTCATCAAAGGTTCTTTTTCCTGTAGAGCTCTTAAGTTTGGAGTATTTGGAGAAGAAACATTTACCACAAAATAATCAACCACATCAAACAACTCGTTAAAACAGATAATATAGTCGTTAACGGCTTCCTCGTTGGGTGTTACTTTGTTTTTACCAATGTTACCGCCAATAATTAGCGTTTTGTCTTTACGATTTCTTAATTTTTTAGCAGCCTCTACCACACCGTGGTTATTAAAACCCATGCGGTTTATCAAAGCTTCATTTTTTACCAATCTAAAAAGACGAGGTTTATCGTTACCGGGCTGAGGTTTTGGGGTAACGGTACCTATTTCAATAAAACCAAAGCCCAGATCGCCCAATTGATTAAAAGCTATTGCATCTTTATCTAAACCGGCGGCTAAACCAACCGGATTTCTGAATTTTAAGCCTAAAATAGTTTTAGATAGGGCAGGGTTAAGGTTTATTGAGCTTTTTTTGAAAAAAAGAGAAAAACCCGGCACAAATTTGCACAGCTTTAGCATTGAAAACGTGAAGTGGTGGGCGCTTTCGGGGTTTACGCTGAATAAAAACGGTTTTAAAAGTTTATACATAAACAATGTAAATTTACGGTAAAATACCTTTTTAAAAGGGGGGTAAACAGCAAAAATGAGTAAAAGTTTAGGATTTTTTTGATTTTTTGTATTTGATATTAAAAAAATTGTAGTTTTGCACTGAATTTAAATTTAAACATAAAAACTAAAATGAAAAAAGTATTATCAATCGTTGCTGTAGCTGCTTTATCAGTTGCATTCGTTGCTTGCGGTCCTTCTAAAGAAGAAATCGAAAAAGCAGAAAAATTAAAACAAGATTCAATCGCTGCTGTAGAGAAAGCTAAACAAGACTCTATCGCTGCTGCTGAAGCAGAAGCTGCCGTAGCTGCAGAAGCTGCTGCTGCTGCTGAGAAAGCAAAAGCTGATTCAGCTCGTGTTGCTGATTCATTAGCTAACGCTAAAGGTGGTAAAAAGAAATAATTAAAAGATTAATTTCTTTAAGAAAAGCCTTTCTGGAAACAGAGAGGCTTTTTTGTTTACAGCCTCACCCTTCCGTCCCTCTCCAAAGGAGAGGGAACCCGAAGTGTTATACTCCCTTCCCCTTTGGAGAAGGGTTGGGGATGAGGATCTGCAGAAATTCCGTTAACTTAAACGTCGCCAAAGTATCTGTTTGGCAATAATCTATCAATTCTTGTTTTATAATTTCGCGTTCAACCGTTTTTTCTTCATGCCTAAAGTTATCATAGTAGGCCATTGCTTCCAGGCCCGATGTGATCTTGGTATAAGTAACATCTTGCAGCAAAATATTTGAAATTGTTTTTAAAGAAAAATTGGTCTTAAATGCAGGATCGTAATAACTGAAATCCAGAAATATTTCAAAAAGATCAACAAATTTATTTTTTAATTCTTCGAGCTGAGGTTTTAATTCTTCAAACAAGCGTATTAAATTATTGATCACCATTTTTTCCATAGTGCCATCGTATACCAAAATAGTTGCAAAAGGTTTTGATCGCTCTATCAATTGTTCTGCAAAGAACCTGCGCTCATCTTTTGTATAATCAATAAATATATTTGAATGTGTTGTTCCATCAAAAAAACAAACCAAATAAGGTAATTGCTCAAATGGTTTTGTGCCATTTATTTTTGGTATGGCAGGTCCCCACATTTCCATATCCATTGCTGCCATTGGCTGTTTTATATGAGAAAGTAAAATAGAAATTTTAGCTTTATCAATAATTGGCTTATTCTCAAAATAGGCTTGTTTTATTTTGTAGATAATTTCCTTTGCATCATGTTCTTTATTGATCTGATCGATCGTTCTAACGCCACTGTTATACCATTCAAACAATTTTTCTTTATCAAGGCCGGGTAAATGAAAAATACTATTGTCAGCTACAGTCTCTTTCCAGCAATTGCTAAAGTAATCGCATTGGTAAGGCTTAAAACATTGTTTGCCAATGGCAATATTTGGAATTTTATTTTGCTCAAGTGTTAGTTGCGCATTAAATAATTGATTTTCAAAATAAGGCAGATTTTTTTCGCTTTCAGTCTTAACGCTTCGTTTTTTAAAAAGTTGTTTTGGATTTAGTTCGTCTTGCAAAACATAATCCTGGTTAAGTGTTACCAAAAAAAGATCTTCCAAATTAGGTAAAGCATTTTTTAGAACATAGTATTGTAAACAAGCATCTTTTAAATAGATCTCAGAGATCTTAAAAGAGCTTTTTACTTCATAAGCCATATACTTTTCGTTTTCCAAACATAAAATATCTACCATTATTAAGGCAGCATTAAACATAAAAGTAGCTTCATAAATTACCGATGTTTTATTTTCAACTAAAATTTTAGTAAGTTCTAAAGCCTCAGCAGAATTTTTAGTTTTTTTAGATACATCAGTTCCTCCCGGAAATAAAGCCTGGGCTAATTCACCCACCTGGTGCCCGCGGTTAAAGGTCAATTGCTTGTCAATACTTACTTTGTCGCGCAGGTATGGATGCCTCTTATAAAAAAAGAAAGCCTTTTGGCATTGTTCAAATTTTAAATAAGCGGTTTTACTTATAAGGTCTGCAGGGTTATTCATTAATTAATTTCCATCGCCACAAAAACGAATAAGGCAAATTTAGTTGTTTTTACATAACAATATAATAAAAGTGTCGCTTCGAGCGCGGCGAAGCAACTAAGCTTTGAGCGAGCTTGTAGTTAGATCCTATAAAGATACACACAAACCCACTCAAAAGGCTGCTAGGCTTTTGCCTTGCTAGACATAACATAAACATTAAAATACACGAGAATACGATTTTTTAATTCTTAAAGAATCGTTAACTTAGGGGCTCTTTAAAAATAACTATCATGTCAACAACTCCAGAAGGCCGCCAGATCATATTCAGTATGGTAAATGTATCAAAGATACATCCTCCTCAAAAACAAGTTTTAAAAGATATCTATATCTCATTTTATTATGGCGCTAAAATTGGCGTATTAGGTTTAAATGGTTCAGGTAAATCGACTTTGCTTCGCATTATGGCCGGCCTTGATAAAGATTATATTGGTGAGATACACCAATCACCCGGCTACAGTGTTGGTATGTTGGAGCAGGAGCCAAAGCTGGATGAATCAAAAACAGTTATTGAAGTAGTACGCGAAGGCGTTCAAAAATACGTTGATGTATTAAACGAGTTTGAAGAAGTGAACAACAAGTTTGGTGATGAGGAGATCCTAAACGATCCCGATAAAATGGATAAGCTCATTAACCGCCAGGCTGTTTTGCAGGAGCAGATAGATCAACACGATCTTTGGAATTTGGATAACCGTTTAGAGCGCTCAATGGACGCATTGCGTTGCCCGGAAAGTAATGCTTCTATAAAAGTTCTATCAGGTGGTGAGCGCCGCCGTGTGGCTTTATGCCGCTTGTTATTACAAGAGCCGGATATTTTATTATTAGATGAGCCAACCAATCACCTGGACGCGGAAAGTGTTGACTGGTTGGAACAACATTTACAACAATACAAAGGAACGATCATTGCTGTAACCCACGATCGTTATTTCTTAGATAACGTTGCAGGTTGGATACTTGAACTTGACCGTGGTGAAGGCATTCCATGGAAAGGTAATTACAGTAGCTGGTTAGAGCAAAAAGGCCAACGTTTAAAACAAGAAGAGAAAACCGAAAGTAAGCGTCAAAAAGTTTTAGCACGAGAGTTGGATTGGATTCGCCAGGGTGTTAAAGGCCGTGGCGTAAAACAAAAAGCGCGTTTAAATAATTACGAGAAGATGATGGGTGAGGATATTAAAAATAAAGAAGAGAATTTAGAGATCTTTATTCCTAACGGTCCGCGCCTTGGTAACGAAGTTATTGAAGCCAACGAAGTATCAAAAGCATTTGGCGATCGTTTGTTATACGAACATTTGAATTTTAAATTACCACCTGCCGGAATTGTTGGTATCATTGGGCCAAACGGTGCCGGTAAAACAACGTTGTTCCGCATGATCATGGGCGAAGAAAAACCAACAAGCGGTACCTTTGCTGTTGGGCCAACAGTTAAGATCTCGTATGTTGATCAAAACCATAAAGAACTTGATCCTAATAAAACCGTTTACGATGTAATTAGCGGTGGTTTGGATAATTTAATGTTAGGCGGCCGACCAATGAATTCAAGGGCATATATCTCACGCTTTAATTTTGCAGGTAGCGATCAGGGTAAAAAAGTTTCAGTACTATCTGGTGGTGAGCGTAACCGTTTACATTTGGCAATGGCTTTAAAAGAAGAAGGTAACGTATTATTACTGGATGAGCCAACGAATGACCTGGATGTTAACACACTTCGTGCTTTGGAAGAAGGTTTAGAGAATTTTGCAGGCTGCGCGGTGATCATTAGCCACGACAGGTGGTTCTTAGACCGCGTATGCACCCATATTTTAGCTTTTGAAGGCGATAGCAGCGTGTATTGGTTTGAAGGTGGTTACAGCGAATACGAAGAGAACCGTAAAAAACGTTTAGGGAATGTTGAGCCAAAACGCCCACGTTACAAAAAACTGGCAGTAAAATAAGTAGTAATTAACTAAAAAAAGATATATTTATACTTACTAAAAAAAACACCTTATGAATAATTTTAATGCTTCAAAAGTTTTAATTCCGGTAGATTTTAGCGACACATCTATGTTAGCTATTAAACATGGCGCTTTTACAGCGCAATTAACTCAGGGTAATGTGTATTTGTTACACGTTATTAATATTCAGTTCTTTTCGCAGGACGTGTTTTTACCTTCTGTAAGCGTGCACAAACAAACAGATTTTGAAAAGATCGCCCAAGATAGATTAGTGGAATTGGGAAAACAGGTTACATCAGAGTATGGTGTAAAGGTAGAATGCATTACTAAAATTGGTTCGCCAAATAAAGAGATCACTGAAATTGCTAAAGAAGTTGGCGCTAGTTTGATCGTGATGGGAACACATGGTTATTCTGCCATTGAAGAATTGGTTATTGGAAGCACCGCTTTAAAAGTTATTACAAAAGCACCTTGCCCTACAATGGCTATGAACAGTGATGCTGATCACAAAGGATATAACAAGATCTTAATTCCAATTGATACAAGTGCGCATTCGCGTCAAAAAGTAAACTATGCCGTTACGATGGCAAAGAACTTTAGTGCTTCGGTTCACGCTGTGGCTTTATTGGATAACAACGAAGAAACTGAAAAACCGGCAATGGAATTGATCTTACACCAAATTGATAACGTTGCTAAAAAGGAAGGTGTTCCATATCATCATGATGTTATTTCTAAAGTAAAGAACCGTGCCACTTCAACGGTAGAATATGCTAATAAAATTGGTGCAGATCTTATTGTGATCATGACCGATCAGGATGCTGAATTAAGTGGTTTCTTTTTAGGGCCATATTCACAACAGGTAATTCATTTAAGCAAAGTACCTGTAGTGTGTATTCGTCCGGTTGAATCAGATACAGCTTTAAGTATTTTAGGTGGAACCAGCGGTATCTAATTTTTAAACAATAATATATTATTTCATGAAAAAATTATTTTTATCCCTTTGTCTTATGGCATCAGGTGTTACTTTTTCCCAAAAACTGGCTGAGGTAAGTCTTGATCTTTTGGACGGCAATATGATCAAAGGCACCACCAATCTTTCAGATATTGAATTAGTAACTGCTTTTGGTAAATTACAAATTCCAATTACTAAAGTAAGCCATATCGAAATTGGTATGGGTAAAGATAATTCGGTTGCCGAAAAAGTAAAAAGCAGTTTAAAAATACTTTCTACAAGCACAGTTGAAGATACAAGAAAAGGCGCTTATACTGATCTTGTAAAAGTAGGGGCAAAAGCAATTCCATTCATCCAGGATTTTTATAACGATCCAAAAAATGTTTCAGCAGAAGAAACTTATACCGGTGAATTTACAATTGATAATGCTTTGTCTGAGATCCAGGCTGCAAGCGGCATTTCATCTGATCTTCCAAAAGAAGATATCTTAACTATTGATGGTGCATACATAATGGGTGGTAATTATAATTTTGCAAAACTGGATATTAAAACCGAATACGGTAGCTTAAGCGTTCCTAAAGAAAAAATTAAGACCATTGATATTTCAGTAGCAATGGAGCCGGGTTCGGGCGAATACACGTTTAAATTAAATGCAACAAAACATATCAGTGGTAACACCAATGGAGGCTGGTTAAAAACAGGTGTTATGCTAAAAACAGGACAACGTTTTACTTTAAATGCAAATGGCGAGGTTACTTTAGCGAGCTTAAGCAATTCAAAATACAAACCGGATGGCAGCAGTAAAGCTGAAACTGCTACCGAATGGACAAAACCTTATGGCAGCACCGAAGATTATGATGGTGGCTCGGGTGGTTACCCAACTTACGGGCAAGTTGTATATCGCATTGGAGAGGGTAGTACTGAAAATTTAAAGGCTGGTGCAAAATTCAGCAGCACAGCAAAAAAAAGCGGTATGCTTTACATCTCTATTTACGAAACAGTTTACAATGCAGCTAATAAAGGCAGTTACAATGTAAAGCTAAGCTTAGGAAAATAAATTAATGTTTGCGGAACATAATACGCACATAATTTTAAAAATAGATTGGAGTGATCTTGATCTTTTTGGCCACGTAAACAACGTGGCCTTTTTTAAATACATTCAGGCTGCAAGGGTTAATTACTGTGAGTCCATAGGGCTTACTTCTATTAATGAAAAAGATCAATTAGGTTTTATTGTTGCTTCTACTAATTGCACGTTTAAAATTCCTTTGCGCTATCCCGGTAATATAAAAGTTTTTTCAAAAATAGATTGGATCAAAAATTCAAGCTTTCAGCTGTCGCATCTTATTGTGAACGATAAAAATGAAGTTGCCGCTGAATCGTTTGATGTTGTTGTGGTTTTTGATTATGAAAAAAAGATCAAAACAAATATTACACAGGAATTAAAAACACAAATGGAGGTTAGGGAAAATAAAAAGCTTGCCCAAAACAGCTAACAATAACCTTGTTTTTCTCTTAAAAACTAATCATAAATTGTGTAAAAAACCCCCTTGTTTTACAACAATATTTCCCTCTAAGCGTTAACTTTACGATTCAATTTTTTTTACAAAAACTATGTCATCTAAACCAGAACATATTACATGCCTGATCATTGGTTCAGGCCCCGCAGGATATACAGCAGCTATTTATGCAGCCCGTGCCGATCTAAAACCCGTTTTATATACAGGTTTAACGCCCGGAGGACAATTAACCGAAACAACAGAAGTAGATAATTTTCCGGGTTATCCTAAAGGAATTACTGGTCCTATTTTGATGGAAGACCTTAAAGCACAAGCAGAGCGCTTTGGCACACAGGTAAGGTTTGGGCTTGTTACAAAAGCCGATCTGAAAGCAACACCAAAAAAGGTGTGGGTAGATGATACAATCGAATTAACAGCCGATACAGTAATTATTTCAACCGGTGCCAGTGCTAAATGGATAGGTTTAGAGAACGAAACACGTTTGCGTATGAATGCCGGTGGTGTTAGTGCCTGTGCCGTTTGCGACGGTTTTTTCTTTAAAGGCCAGGACGTTGCAATTGTTGGGGCGGGTGATACTGCGGCAGAAGAAGCTACTTACCTTTCAAAACTTTGCAAAAAAGTTTACATGATCGTAAGAAGAGGTGAAATGCGCGCCAGTAAGGCAATGCAGCACCGTGTAACAAATACACCTAATATCGAGATATTATGGGATTCAGAAACGGTAGATATTTTGGGGAAAGATACTGTTGAAGGCGCCATTGTAAAGAACAATAAAACCGGTGAAACAAAAACCTTAAATGTTACAGGGTTTTTTGTGGCCATTGGTCATAAACCAAATACCGACATTTTTAAAGGCCAGCTAAACATGGATGATCTAGGTTATTTAACAGTCATTCCGGGCAGTTCTAAAACAAACATTGATGGTGTTTATGCTGTTGGTGATTGTGCTGATAAAACCTATCGCCAGGCTGTTACAGCAGCGGGCAGTGGGTGCATGGGAGCCTTAGATGCCGAAAGATACCTGGCTTCAACCGGTGTGCATTAATTTTCGTAAATATCTTAAACAGCTAAGTAGTGACCAAAGGCAAAAAAGCTTAATGGGCTATTTTTTTGTAACCAATTAATTGTTTAAGTTTATATAGTAATATTCCTTTAGGATGAAGAGACTCTTGTACATACTTATTTTATTGCCTTTTTTAAATTTTTCGCAAACACAAAAAAAATACCCCACTTTACTTTGGAAGATCACAGGTAACGGTTTAAAAAAGCCATCTTACTTGTACGGTACTATGCATGTAAGTAGTAGGGTTGCTTATCATTTATCTGAACAATTTTTTGATGCCTTAAAAAGTGTAGATGTTGTTGGGCTTGAAACAAACCCCGGCGAATGGTTGCAGAATATGGAAAAAACAGGTGAGCTCGATCAGGCAAACCAGATCGTTCAAAGCAGCGGTTACCGTAAAGATTTTTATCGTTCAACGTTTATGGCAAGTTTTCCTGATAAACGAATGCTTCAAGGAATTTTAAGTTACGATCCCGATATTATTAATGGCTTACTGTACAGGCACAACCGCAGCAAAGAAAATTTTGAAGAGAATACATACATCGATCTTTTTATTTTTCAATCAGCTTCTAAATTAAATAAACAATTAATAAGTCTTGAAGATTTTGCAAAATCAGAAATAAAAGCAAGGCTTTCTGCTTTACCTGATGATGAATTAAATGAAGATGATGAGAATACACAAAGCAGCAACAATTATTATTTTAACGGACAAAAAATAGAAGACTCTTACCGTGATGGAAATTTAGATCTTTTAGATAGTTTGAGCAAAAAAACAAGCTCAAAAAACACACAAAAATTTTTGATCAACGATCGTAATGTGTTTTTTGTAAACACGATTGATTCTGTATTGAAGACAAAATCTTTATTCAGTGGTGTAGGTGCTGCGCATTTACCGGGCGATGATGGTGTAATAGAACTGTTAAGAAAAAAAGGATATACGGTTGAGCCTGTGTTTCCGAAAAATTCAAAAAAGAGTGATGCAACGCGTGACGAGTTGGATGCATTGGTAAAACCGGTAACATTTCAAAAACAATTTGTGAACGATTCAACTATCTCTATGAACCTGCCAGGTAAGTTAACACAGATCGTAAATTTTGAAAATATTAAGTACTACATCTATGCAGATATGATCAATGGTAGTTTTTATACCGTTGCAAGATTAAAACATTTTGGCCCGCTGTTTAATGTTAGCACACCACAAATGATGCAAAGAGTAGATAGTTTATTATTTGAGAACATTCCAGGCAAGATCATTACCAAAAAAGACATTACTTCCAACACAGGTTTAAAAGGCTATGAGATCGTAAATAAAACCCGTAGAGGCGACGAGCAGCATTATCAGATCTTTTTCTCAGATCTTGAAATGATCATGTTTAAGTTAGGTGGTAAACAAGGCTATGCAACAGGTAGCGAATCAAAACAATTTTTTAATTCAATTCAATTTCTGCCAAAAGCACAAAACACAACCGAATTCTCTCCTCGAACAAAAGGTTTTAGTGTAAAGGTTCCTGCAAATTATAGTTATACTAAAAACAGTGGTTCTTCACAAAAAGGCTTAACAGAAGATCTTTATGCCTACAATTCAAATCAAAAACAGTTTTACGGTGTTAAACATGCTGTGTATAATGATTTTGAATATTTAGAAGAAGATACTTTTGAGCTTAACCTTTTTTCTAAAAACATTTTAAAGAACTATAATTTTTCTGAAAATATTTCACGTACACTTACTAAAGAACAAAACCTGCCTTGCATAAAATTCTCAGCAAAAAACAAAACAGGTTCGGCTTTTTACGGTAAATTATTTATCAAAGGTGTTCATTATTATTTGGCTTATTTTATTTCAGAAAAAGAAAGTGATTTTAATAACGAATTTTTTAGTTCTTTTAAATTAACCGACTTTGAATTTATTAATCCTATTAAAGAAATAACAGATGATGATTATTACTTTAAAGTGAAAGATGAAGTTACTGTAAATGCAACCAGCAAATTTAACGAAGCCTATGCAAAAGAGTATGAGACTGCTAAAGTGAAAAAAGATAAAGTAGTGAGTGACTTTGATTACAGATCGGGTAGCAAATCTTATTATTCGCCTTCAAGCAACGAGTATGTAAATATTACCTTCGAAAAATATAATGATTACGATTATCGTAATATTGACGAAATAGAGCAAAGCATTAGTACTTCAATTAAAAATACTACAGGTTTATTAATTACTAATAAAACAACAAACAATAAAAACGGTATTTATACTTATACCTGTTCATTAAAAGATACTGCAACGTCGCGCATGATGGATGTAAAAATCTTTTTTAAGAATGGCGTTATGCACGAGATCATTGCGCCATACGATTCAATTATAGGATTAAGAGGCTGGACAAAAGAGTTTATGAGCAGCTTTGTGCCAAAAGATACTGTTATTGGTAAAAATATTTTCGAAAATAAATTCAATATTTTATTGAAAGATCTTGCTAGTAATGACACCGTTGTTCGCCAAAGAGCAAATACATCTTTATTGAATTCAATAAGCATGAATAAAGCGTTTGTGGATGAGTTCATTAAATTTATTGGTAGTAAAGATCTTAGTCTTGTTAATGAAGACAGTCGCGCTCAGTTATTTGTTAATGGTGGCACCATGAACAGCAATAAAATAATTGAGCCTTATAAAAACTTATACAAACAATATACAGATAGTTTTTATTTACAATTGTGTATGTTGAAAGGATTAGCTTATTTAAAAACACCTGCTTCTTTTCAAACATTCAACAGTCTTATTTTAAATGAAACGCCTTTAGTGGGTGATGTAAATATTGTTTCGGATGTGTTTGCAGTATTGCACGATTCTTTAGAGTTGTGTAAGAGTTTCTTTCCGGGTATTATGGTTTTAACCAAATACGACGAGTATAAAGATGCGGTATATACGCTTATGGCAGAAATGGTAAATAAAAAAATAATCACTTCTGCGGCTTACCTTACACAAAAAGATAACATACTTGCCGATGCCAATCTTGCTTTAAAGAGATATAATCCTTCTGCTGCAAAGTCTTCAGGTGACTACAGTGAATTTGATTATCTGGATAAATCAATAAAAGATCTTGCAGAAAGTATACAGCAAAGTTTGGATGGATTTACCAATAACAACCTATTTAAGGGTTCGGAGTATTTAAAAGGCCTCGAAACATTTAACCGAAATCCTTTAGTGAATTACGGAATTATTTTAGCACCATTTTACAAAACCGATGAAAAAACAAAACAGTTCTTCGTAAAATTATCAAAGATCAAAATACAAAGTATTGCTATGCCGGTTGCTATTAACTTATTAAAGAATGGCATTGTTATAAACGATACACTTATTGATTTTTATGCAAAGAATAAATTTACACGTGCGTATTTTTATACCGAGTTGGAAAAGGAAAAGCTGACTGATAAATTCAATAAAAAATACCTAAGTCAGGAAAGTCTTATCGAATCAGTGCTTACAGCCCAAACTCAATTATCTAACATGTATAGTTATGATAAAGATAAAGGCAAAAAAGACAGCCTGCTTTTTATTAAAGAATTGGATGCTAAAAATAAATATCAAAAAGGAAAAATGTATGTTTACCGGATTGTAAAGGCCAAGGCAGATGATGAGCGTTGGTCTGTTGCATTCGTACCTGAATCAAAAAGCGGCTTATCTTCTAACATACAGGTAATTAATTCGGGGTATTATATCGATAAAACAAAAACAGAGGCTGAGAATTATAACGAGATACTTGATTATTTTAACCTGACATACCGTAAACGTGCAATAACGAGCGCATCGGGTTATTAAGAAATATGCTCTCAAAATTTGAATAAAAAATAAAAGAATTATGCAATACAAATCAGATACCGAAGCTTTACAGGATTTTGTTTCAAAGTATAACCAGTTAACTAAAGAAATTTCTAAAGTAATTGTTGGCCAGGAAGACACTGTAAAAAATGTGTTGATCTCTGTTTTTAGTAAAGGCCATTGTTTATTAGTGGGCGTGCCGGGCCTGGCAAAAACTTTATTGGTAAATACCATTTCCGATGCTTTGGGGTTAAGTTTTAACCGTATTCAGTTTACGCCCGATCTTATGCCAAGTGATATTATTGGTTCTGAGATCTTGGATGAGGACCGTAATTTTAAATTCATTAAAGGCCCCTTATTTGCCAATATTATCTTAGCCGATGAGATCAATCGTACCCCGCCAAAAACACAGGCAGCTTTACTAGAGGCTATGCAAGAACGCCAGGTAACAGCCGCAGGTAAAAAATACATTTTAGATAATCCCTTTTTTGTATTGGCAACACAAAATCCCATTGAACAAGAGGGAACCTATCCTTTACCGGAAGCGCAGTTAGACCGTTTTATGTTTAACGTGTGGTTAGATTATCCAAAATTTGCAGAAGAATTGCAGGTGGTAAAATTAACTACTGCTAATTTAAAAGCAGACATGAATAAGATCTTAAATGCACAAGAAATTGTTTTCTTCCAGGACCTTATCCGTAAAATTCCGGTGGCAGACAACGTTATTGAGTATGCCGTAAAACTGGTAAGTAAAACGCGTTTAAATAGTGAGCATACGGCTGAGGTTACTAAAAAATATTTGCAATGGGGTGCTGGCCCACGTGCTTCGCAATATTTAATTATTGGCGCAAAAGCACATGCAGCCATTAATGGTAAATTCAGTCCGGATATTGAAGATGTAAAAGCAATAGCAACACCTATTTTACGCCATCGTATTGTGTTAAATTACAAGGCAGAGGCAGAAGGTGTTTCGGTAGAAGAGATCATAAAACAATTATTATAATGAGCGACGATATTTTAAAAGAACTTTTAGATGAGGATGCTTTCGATCCTAAAAAATTATTTAATGAAGAAGAGTATAGCACACTTATCATTAAGCGAGAAGGCTTCAGTAAAAAAGAAAATGACTCTGCCGATCTTATTGAAGGTTTATTAGAAAAGGAAATTACAAGACAGGAAAGCGAAGTCATTTTTTCAAAATTAAAAGAGAATAATTCGGTTGAGCTATTGATTGATTCAATTAAAAAAGCGCAACGTCTTGAACAGAAAACAATATTGACAGCTGCTTGCTGGGAGAGCGGTTTGGATTTTACTGCTCATTTTTTATTTTTTACGGAACTGGCTTGTCATGATAATTTTTTATTGGCTATGGAAGGCCTTACAGTTGTTGAGAATATTGAAGGAAAGTTGGACGAAGCGACACTTACCAACGCTTTACAAATTGCGCAAAACTCTAAAAGCAAAAACGTTGAATTGATCAACGATCTTATTTCAAACATTAAATCAAGAATAGCTTAAAAATTTTATGGCAAACACAAATTTAAAAACATGGATAGAAGTTGATTCAAAATCTGATTTTTCTATCCACAATATTCCTTTTGGTATTTATTCAGATAACAAAGTAAAGCACCATGTATGCTCGGCTATTGGTGAATATATTATTGATCTTTTTGAATTGGAAAGTCAGGATCTGTTAGATATTGACCGTTCTGTTTTTGATCAAAAATATTTAAATGCCTTTATTGAACTAGGTAAACCTGTTACCAATAAAATAAGAAACAAATTGATCGAAATTTTATGCGATGAGAATTCTATCCTTAAAACAGATAAAAAATTATTTGATGCCGTTTTCAAAAAGCAATCTTCTGTAAAAATGCTAATGCCTGTGCAGGTGGGCGATTATACAGATTTTTATAGCAGTATTGATCATGCTACAAATATTGGTACGATGATCCGTGATCCCAAAAACGCGTTAATGCCAAACTGGAAACATTTGCCGGTAGGTTACCATGGCCGTGCTTCTTCTATAACAGTTTCAGGTACAAATTTTCACCGTCCTAAAGGGCAACAAAAACCGGCCGACCAGGAGAATCCTGTTTTTGGCCCGACAAAATTATTGGATATTGAATTAGAGACAGCGTTTGTCATTGGTAAATCAACACAAATGGGCGATACCGTTTCAACCGAAAAAGCAGATGATCATATTTTTGGAATGGTGTTGTTTAACGATTGGAGCGCACGAGATATTCAAACATGGGAATATGTTCCGCTAGGGCCTTTTTTAGCAAAGAACTTTGCAAGCACAGTTTCTCCATGGATAGTGACTTTAGAAGCATTGGAACCATTCCGTACAAAAGGATATACACAAGAACCAAAAGTATTGCCATATTTAGAATACAAAGGCGATAAGAATTTAGATATTAAATTAGATGTTTTCTTAAAGCCACAAAATGGTGAAGAGAATAAAATTTGTTCTTCTAACTACAAATACATGTATTGGACAATGGAGCAACAATTGGCGCATCATACCATTAACGGTTGTAATATTAATGTGGGTGATATGATGGCCAGCGGTACTATCAGTGGGCCTGATCCAAGCGAATACGGAAGTATGATGGAATTAACCTGGCGCGGAACAAAACCAATTACTTTAAAAGATGGCACCGAGCGCAAGTTTGTTAATGATAATGATACCATTATCATCCGCGGTTATTGCGAAAAAGATGGTAAACGTATTGGCTTTGGCGAATGTGTAGCTACTTTGTTGCCGGCTAAATAATTTTTATTTATTTTAATATTAAAAGGAAGTTTTTCGCTTCCTTTTTTTATTTTTTGGCAGAGCAATATATCAGGCTAAATTACGTTAAAGCATAAATTAAAATAACGGTATGAAAAAAAGTATAAGCTTAGTGATCTTTGTTCTTTTAGCACTAAAATTTAAAGCGCAACCCGATACGCTTATAGTGTATGACCTTGCCTCGCACAATATAGATACAGTATTACCGGTTACGTTTAACCAATCTATTACATCCGATAAAACATCTTTCTCTTACGGTACTTTGGTTAACCCGGTTCCTTTAAGTTTAGTGCCACCAGGTTCAAATCTGTTTAACGGGTCAAGCTTTAGTGCTTTAGCAAAAGCAAGCTCGTTTTTTAATGTAACCGATTATCCAATTCGCACTGCCGTTGCATTAAGAACGTATTCAAATGGTATCTCATCTCGCTGGTGTTCCGGCACGATGGTAGCACCCGGTTTTGTTCTTAGCGCAGGACATTGTGCTTTTTTTGCCGGTAATTTTAAAGCCTGCGATAGTATGCAGGCAATTCCGGCGTATAATAACGGAATTGCGCAAAGTAATATTCCCACATCTATGGTAAAAAGGGTATATATTTTTAAAAGTTATTACGACAATAAACAATGGGATGATATAGCTTTATTCGAATTAAAAAAATCTATTGGAATACAATCAGGATGGGTTGGTATTGGTTTTGATTCCTCTCCAACTTTTATTACAACTAAAGTGTTCCATAAATTTAGTTATCCGGGTGCAGCGCAACCAAGTAACCCAAATATGGTGTATAACGGAGATACACTTTATTATAATTACGGATACATAGACGAAATGCAGGGAGGGTATGTTGTAAATTCATCAGCCGCAGAGGGGGTTCCGGGGCAGAGTGGAAGCTCGTTTTTATATACAGATAATAGTGATTATTATTCGGTTGCTGTAATGAATTTTAGCTCGCTTTACAGGCATTACAATATTACTAATTCGGTTTTTTATCAATTAAAAAATATAATCGTTAATAGTCCACTTACAGTAAAAGAGAATAAAGGAATAATTAATAATGTAAATTTTTATCCTAATCCATTTCAGGGCAATGCTGTTTTAGAATTTGATTATGATCCCGCAGAAAAATATAACGTTCAAATAAAAGATGGTTTAGGAAGAATAGTACAAACAATAAGCGTCATTAATAGCGGACATATAATTGTTTCGCAAAATGAGCTTGGTAAAGGATTATATATTTTAGAATTAAGTACAGCAAAAGGATATAACTACAAATCTAAAATTATAGTTAACTAACCAAACATGGCTGTAACTAATCTATTCTCCAATTTACAGGCTTTGCAATCAATAGTATTTACCGGGTGTTCGGGTATTTCATTTTCAACCCCGCAGCCCATGCAATTGAATTTATTTTTTATAATATTTGTTTTGTGACATTCTTCACAATGAACTTTTAGTGAATTTTCAGGAACAAATAATTCTGCATTGCAAAACTGGCAGGGCGTTTTATTTCCTTCTACTTTTACAGGATCAACATAATCCGCATCAAACCCGGTTTGCTTTAAGAATGTTTTGCCGTCTTTTTCATTTAAATAAGGCAGCCAGATCTGAACAATGGTTGAGATCTTCATTTTAAAATTGGCATCGTATGGAAACACCTTATTCATTAAAGCATATTCAGGTTTATCGTAAAACAATTTAAAATCTTCTTTCAGGTTATCAATGTAAGCGTTTATCATCCTGAAAAAACTTTCGCCTTTTACTTTTGTTTCGCCTTTTTCGGTATAATATTCAACCTGACTTTGTAAGGCATAATTTTTTTGAACCTTCTTTTGGTACTCTTTATCAAAAGCCGCTACAGTAGCAGAATCGGCACAGATAGCAAGGTACTGATCATAAAATTTATCTTCAAAAGTTATAGTTGGTGGTAAGTATTCGGGATAAAGCCTGTAATACAGATCCCAATATTTTATTTGTAATTCGTAGTATTCTTTTTTATTGTTTTTAATTACAAATTCATTCAGCTTACTTTGAAAACTAAGATTTGCTTTTTGATATTTCTCTGCACGCTTGGGATCGCTGTTCCATGCCTGTAAACTCATGGTATAATCAATATCAGTAAAGTTGCCGCAATAATCACAAATAATGTAAGGCGATTTGTAAGCGTTTACTTTTGGTGCGCCACAATTGTTGCAGGTAAATTTTTTTATTTTCATGGCTGTAGCTTTAAGCTCGTTCTCGTAAAGCTAATAAAAAAGTGGCGGAATAAATTATGCTACGAATTAAGAATTGGATACGAATATACGAATCTGGATGACGAGTTTTGATTCGTATATTCGAAATGATTCGTGATTCGTAGATCTAGAACGAATGCCCCATTTTATCTTTTTTGGTTTGCAAATATTTTGCGTTATGTGGATTTGATTTAATACTTATTTCCACATTCTCAACTATCTCTAAACCATAACCAATAAGACCTGCACGCTTTTTAGGATTGTTGGTCATTAATTTTATTTTGCGCACACCAAGGTCGCGTAAAATTTGGGCACCCACGCCATAATCACGTTCATCGGCTTTAAAGCCAAGCTCTACATTAGCTTCAACAGTATCTAAACCTTCTTCCTGTAATTTATAAGCTTTTAATTTATTTAAAAGACCAATACCTCTTCCTTCCTGGTTAAGATATACAATAACTCCTTTTCCTTCTTTTTCGATCATTTCCATCGACTTATGAAGTTGTGCGCCACAGTCGCAGCGGCAACTTCCAAAAATATCTCCAGTAACACAAGATGAGTGCATTCTTACTAATACAGGCTCATCTTTATCCCATTCGCCTTTTATTAATGCCAAATGCTCCTGACCGTTAGTTTCTACTTTGTAATCTATCAATTTAAAATTGCCCCATTCGGTTGGCATATTTACCTCTACCTGGCGTGTAACAATGCTTTCTTTTGCCAAACGGTAAGAGATCAGATCTTCAATGCTTATTATTTTAAGATCGAATTTCTCTGCAATTTTTACCAATTGTGGCAAACGTGCCATCGTTCCATCTTCATTCAGTATCTCTACCAAAACACCGCAAGGCTCAAAGCCTGCTAAAACCGAAATATCAACTGTGGCTTCGGTATGCCCAATACGACGCAATACACCGCCTGGTTTTGATTTTAATGGAAAGATATGTCCCGGCCTTCCAAAATCAGAGGGTTTAATGTTTGGATCAATTAATGCTTTAACGGTTTTTGATCTGTCAGATGCTGAAATACCTGTTGTGCATCCAAATCCTAAAAGATCAACAGATACAGTAAATGGCGTTTCATGCAAAGAGGTATTTGCAGGCACCATCATATCCAATTTTAATTCATGAGCTCTTTCTTCTGTTAAAGGTGCACAGATCAATCCACGGCCATGTGTAGCCATAAAATTTATTACCTCGGGTGTGGCATTGCGCGCAGCGGTAATAAAATCTCCTTCGTTCTCACGATCTTCATCGTCAACCACAATAATAACTTTACCTTTGCGAATGTCCTCTAAGGCCTCTTCGATCGTATTTAATTTAAGCTTGCTCATAATAGTGTTGCAAATTTACTTAATTTAAGCCTTAATTTTTGATTTTTTATTTGGAACTAAATGTAAATAAACTTAAAGCCGAACTGCAAAAACCTTTGCCGGGCATTACCGCGCAATACCAAATGGCACCTGTTTCGCGAGCTAAATTTGATATTGAGAATATGACGGAAGATCAATACAAACCAAGCGCTGTAATGATCTTGTTTTGTAGAGATGAACGGGATGATCTTTTTATTCCTTTAATTGAACGTCATGCTTATAAAGGCACGCATAGCGCTCAAATTAGCTTTCCGGGCGGTAAATATGAAACGGCAGATGAGAATTTGCAGAATACTGCTATTCGCGAATGTTTTGAAGAAATAGGGTTAAAAGAAGAGATAGAGATCATTGGAAAATTAACACGCCTATTTATTCCTGTTAGCGGTTTTTTGGTGGAACCTTATGTTGGTATTTGTAAAATGACAAACCCTATAATTACTCCTCAGGAAAGAGAGGTAAAAAGTATTTTAAAATTAAAGGCCTCTCAATTGTTGGATGATTTAATAATAGAAGAGGGAACTGTGCAGGCTAGCGGATATAAAATAAAAACCCCCTACTTTTTGGTAGAGGGTAATAAAGTTTGGGGTGCAACTGCTATGATGCTCAACGAGCTTAAAACAGTATTATCCCGATAGCTATCGGGACTATTTAGTAAAATCTGTCATTGTGTTATCGTAACACAAATAGTATTTTCCTTTTTTAAGATTATCAATGTTTATCTGGTTACCAAAACCTTTCTTTACAACATCACCATACGCATCAAATACTTCGTAAGCAGTTTCCATATTAAAATCAATGCTCTTGTTGTTTTTTGGAATAGCAAACGATGGTTTCTCAGTTGTTGATTTTAAACTAACTTCCTGAGAATATTTTGAGAATGAATTTAAACCTTTTTGTTTAACGCGGTATTTATTTTCACCGCTGTGCATAGTTACCTGGAAAGCATATTCGTGTGGTTCAGGGCTGCCAACGCCATCCATTTCACCAATGGGTATCCATTTGTTCCACTTAAATTGCTCAATAATGTAAGGTAAAGAACCTGATTCGTTCTTAGCGGTCCATTTTAAAGTTCCGGTTGGTGATATATTCATTGTTAAAACCTCAAATGTTGGTTTTGATTTAAGGTCTTCTAAATTTAAAACTTTAGGTACACAATTATCTTTATGGCTAATCTCAATAATAACTTTTTGACCGTATTTTAATTGTAAAGCTGCTAAGTCAATTTCAAAAGCGCTTGAGTTGGTCTCATCTGTGGTTATCTTTCCGTTCACTTTTATCTCCTGAGCGCAAAAACCTACACCGTTAACACCATAAGCGTTTTGTACAAAAACATTCTTATTTTGGTACTTTCCCTCAATAACAAGTGTAGCGGCATTAGCAAGAGCGCTAAGACCTATAAAACAAGCTATAATTAAGGATCTTTTCATTTCTGTATCTACTTTTTTGATAGACAAATATAATAAAACTATCGATGTATTTTCAAAGAAATTTCCTGATTTTAACAATTATAAAGAGAATTGTTAAAAAACTTAATATTCCGATAAGAATAAGATAAGGTTTGTGAAATTGCCCTTTAGTTGCTTTCCTGTCTTTACGGTAGCTCCAGGCCAATCCAATAATGAAAATGATCAAAAAAATGAGGGTGAAAATTATTCTTCCGGTTGTGAACATATTTATCAACAAAGGTATGTAATAATTTGAAGTTTTTGGCTTTGACGGTCTTAAAATTATAACAAACTTCAAACTCCAAAACGTGTATTTTAAATTTCACATATCTAAATCCTTTTTAGTTTTTTTATTTGCCGTAGCCGTGTTCACTTGCAAAGCTTCAAAAGTAGAAAGCGGATTTAAAGCACTTTATATTTACGATTATTTTAAGGCAAAAAAATTATTCAATTCTAATTTTAAAAGTAAATCCGATCCTTATTCTTCTTATGGTTTGGCATTGATCTATAGTAGAAACGATAATCCCTTTCATAGCCTTGATTCTGCTTCAAAATACGCTGCATTGAGTTATAATTTATTCTTTAAAAAACGCGAAAAAAAAGAATTCTCAACTTTTAAAATTGATAGTATTTCCATCTTACAATTAGTGGATTCTATTGCTGCTAAAGACTTTCAGCGTGTTAAAAAAGAAAATTCCGTTTTACGGTATACTGATTTTTTAAAAAGAAATTACCTGGCGAATAAAAATTTAATTAACGAAGTAATTTATTTGCGTGACGAGCTGGATTATAACGAAACCCTGGGATACAATGATAGCAAGCAAACCAAAAAGTTTGTGATCACGCATCCGCAAAGTAATTTTGTGCAGGAAGCTTTATTGTTAATTGACAGGCAAATTTTTGATGAATCAACTAAAGATAATTCTGCAACAGCTTATATTGAGTTTATAAAGATCAATCCAAAAAACATTTTGTTGAATTCTGCTTACGAAAAACTATTTTCTATTTATAAAGAAACATCTGATGTTGCAGGTCTGCATACATTTGTAAACAATTACCCAAAAGCACCGCAAAATTTAGAAGCCTGGAAATTATTATTCTCATTAACTGTAAAATCTTTTTCGAATGAAGAACTTCAAAAGTTTTTGGAAGAAAATCCCGCTTTTCCTTTAAAGAATTCAATTTTAAAAGAGCTTGAATTAAATAAACTGGTGCTTTATCCATACGAAAAAGATGATCTGTTTGGTTTTATAGATGCAGATGCCAAAACTATTATTTCTCTTACTTTTGACGCCGTTACACCTTTTTACGAAGGACTTTCAGTAGTAAGTAAAAACGATTCAGTATTCTTTATCAATAAAGAAAATACAAATCCTTTCGATCAGTTTTTTGCTGATGCTTACGTTTTTAATAATGGTATTGCAGCCGTTAAGCATGGTAACAAATGGTGTTTCATTAATCGACAAGGGCAAATTATCTCACCTATTTATGACGAAATAAATGAGATCTCTGATAATTTTTATACCGTAAAATTAAATGGCAAATACGGGGCTTTAAATAATTTTGGACAGGTTATTATTGAACCAAAGTTTGAACAGTTAGGTGATTTTAAAAATGGTTTTGCCTATTACCGTTCCGAAAATAAAAGTGGGTTCGTTTCAAAAGATGGTTATGTACACAAAGCTGAGTTTGACTGGCTTTCAGACTTTGATGCAAATAAAATAGCTGTTGTTAAAATTGGAAATTCTTATGGGTTAATCAATTCAAGCGGCAAAATTATTTTAGATACAAAATACGACCAGGTACTAAAAGCAAACAACGGTGTTTTTATTGTGATTTTAAATAACCTCTATGGTTTTTATAACGGCAACGGCTGCTTTTTAAGTGCTATTGAATATGATTTTTTTAAAGAAAAACCTGCAGATTTTTATACCAATGGAAACGTTTTTAAATTACAAAAAAAGGGTGAGCAGGCATTAATGGATGCCAATGGTCGCACCAGTATTGACTTTGGTACTTACGATGAAATTAATTTTGCCAGCAATGGTTTAATTCGCGTAAAGAATAAAAATAAATATGGTTTTGTTGATCGTAAGTTGAGTCTTGTAATACCTTACAAATACACAAAAGCACATGATTTTAAAGATAGTTGTGCTCTTGTGCAGTTAAAAGACAAATTTATTTTATTGAACACGCAGGGTAAAGAAGTTTTTTCGTCTACTGCCGAAATTCAGAAAATTAGTACACATTATTACCTTATTCACAGTGAAAGTGAGCAGATCGTAAATAACAAAGGTGAGCTTGTTTTTGCTGATATCAGAGATGTTCAGGCCCTAAAGGACGGCATTTTTGTAATTACTTTAAGCAATGGCACAATAAAATTACTACATGATTAAAACATTTATTAATTTTAAAGTCTCAAACCGAATTTAAAAACTAAACTAAATTATATGTCAAAGCCACACAACTTTAGCGCAGGTCCCGGAATTTTACCGGAGGAAGTTTTAAAACAAGCTTCAGATGCTTGTATCAATTTTGATAATTTAAATTTATCACTGTTGGAAATTTCGCACCGCAGCAAGAACTATGAAAAAGTAATTGATGAGTCTCACGCCATCATAAAAGAATTATTTGAAGTAGGCGATGATTATGATGTGATGTATTTAGGTGGTGGTGCAAGTTTGCAGTTTGCCATGGTGCCTTATAATTTATTAAAAGATAGTGGCTATGCAGCGTATGTAAACACCGGTGTTTGGGCCAGCAAAGCTATTAAGGAAGCAAAAATAGTTGGTAATACAAAAGTGATCGCTTCATCTGAAGATAAAAAATTCTCATACATTCCTAAAGGATACGACATTCCAACAGATGCTGATTATTTACACATTACCAGCAACAATACTATTTACGGTACACAAATGAAATCATTCCCTAAAACTAATATTCCATTGGTTTGCGATATGAGTTCAGATATTTTTAGCCGTAAGGTAAATGCAAAAGATTTTGCCTTGATATATGCCGGCGCGCAAAAAAATATGGGCCCTGCAGGCAGTACAATGGTTATGGTGCGTAAAGATGTGTTAGGCAAAACAGGCCGTAAAATGTTATCAATGCTCGATTACCAGGTGCATATTAAAGGTGGCAGTATGTATAATACACCTCCTGTGTTTCCAATTTACGTTACGCTTTTAACCTTAAAATGGTTAAAGAAAAACGGTGGAGTAGCGTGGATAGAAAAAATTAACCAGCAAAAAGCAGATCTTTTATATAACGAAATTGATCGTAATTCTTTATTTGTTGGTACAACAGCAGTTGAAGACCGTAGTAATATGAATGCTTGTTTCTTAACTACAAAACCTGAGTTAGAGCCTGAGTTTGATAAATTATGGAAAGACGCGAACATTAGCGGCATACGCGGACACCGTGATGTGGGCGGATACAGAGCTTCAATGTACAACGCATTGCCATTGGCAAGTGTACAGGCATTAGTAGATTGCATGAAAGAATTCGAAAAGAAATTTGCGTAACACGTGATGGAACGCGGATGACGCTGATCAAACAGATTTACACAGATTTTAAAAAAAGACAAACTAATTTAGTTTGTCTTTTTTATTTACATTTGAATTAACATGTTAAACACACCCGACATACAACAAAAAATAAATTCTGATTTTGGCGCGCAAGCTAATGAAGTATTTGAATTATTTAAAGCTTTAACCGCCGGTGGCCGCCATTTAAATGATCCAAGACTATTTCGCTGCATTTTATTTTTAGCCGATAAGAATTTTGAAAAATTAAAAATACTTATTGATAGCGCAAAGACCGATACCCGCGATATTATTATGTGGGCAGAATACATACCAAGCGGACCCGGAGATCAAACCACACGCGTGCGCGATTTTAGCAAGATCTTTGGTGAAGAGGAAAAAGATGTAAGAGAATAATGAAACTGAATAAATATATTGCAACACTTGTTTTTTATATTGTATCCTTTGCTGTGATCTATTTATTAAACTGGTTATCTCCCGGTGCACATGATGGAGGCTTAGGTTTAGGCGGACTTGCTCTTATTTTATTTGTGCTTGTTGTTATTTCGCTTATTGGAATTAGTATTTACAAAGCAATTAAAAAAAGCAAAGACTATTTTATTTTAACGGTCATTCACATTGTGATCTTACTGGGCTTAATAAGCACTTTTTTTATTTAGCAGCTATATATTTATAAATGAAAAAAGTATTTTTTTTACTCCTGATATTTTTTTTTATTTCATCTTGTCGCGTTTCTAAAACAAAAGATATTGTTTATAGCACTCAGGGCAATTTGTTATTGGATGTATACGCTCCAAAAAAAATAAAAGAACCAAAAAAGATATTGGTATTTGTTCATGGCGGTAGCTGGCGCAGTGGTAGTAAAGAGCTTTATAAATTTTTTGGTAAAGGTTTTGCAAGAAAAGGAATTATTAGTGTAGTGATGAATTACCGCTTAAACCCAACACCAATTGACACCATGGCTTACGATGTAGCTAAAGCTGTAAGATGGATAAAACAAAATGCCGGTAAATTTAAAGGAGATACAAATAATATATACATCTCCGGCCATTCTGCCGGGGGCCATTTAGCGGCATTAGTAGCAACAGACAATAGTTATTTTAAAAAACTAAATATACCTAATCCAATACATGGCGTTATTTTAATTGATGCCTTTGGTTTGGATATGCATAAATATTTAACGGTTTCTAATAGCCAGGCCGATAGTATTTATACAAAAGTATTTTCTAAGGATCCGGAAAAATGGAAAAAATTATCACCCATTAATTATTTAAATAAAAATACACCGCCATTTTTAACTTTGTTGGGAGACAAGACCTATCCGGCAATTACACAACTTAACGATATTTTTCATAGCGAATTAAAAAGATACCAGCCCAATGCGCCTTTAATTATATACAAACGTAAAAAACACGTTGCTATGATAGGTCAGTTTTATAATGGAATGGGGAAGGCGTATAAAGATGTGTTGGGGTTTATAAGGAATAACTAATACGAACAAAAAAAGGCGAACCAAACTGGTTCGCCTTTTTATTAATTTATCGGTTTATTAAACTGTTGGAGGAATCAAGGTCTCAACTTTTGGAGCAACTTCATCGTGCTTATCAAAAGGACGTTTACCAAAGATCTCTTCTAAGTCTTCTTTAAAGATCACTTCTTTCTCTAATAGTTTTTGAGCTAAAAGTGTCAGTTTATCTTTATTGCTTAATAGTATTTGCTTTGTTTTTGCATAAGCAATATCTATCATCTTTTTCACTTCTTCGTCAATTGTTTTTGCAGTATTCTCACTGTAAGGTTTGCTAAACATGTTGTCTTGTCCTGAACTATCGTAATAACTAATGTTACCTACTTTTTCGTTCAAACCATAATACACAATACTGGCGTAAGCCTGTTTGGTTACTTTTTCAAGATCGCTTAAAGCACCGGTACTTATTTTACCAAAAGTTATTTCTTCAGCCACACGTCCACCTAAAGCAGCGCAGATCTCATCCATAATTTGTTCGGTAGTGGTGATTTGTCTTTCTTCCGGTAAATACCAGGCAGCGCCTAACGAGCGGCCACGAGGTACAATGGTAACTTTAATTAATGGTGAGGCATGCTCTAACATCCAGCTTACAGTAGCATGGCCTGCTTCGTGAAAAGCAATTACACGTTTTTCCTGCGGAGTAATAATTTTATTTTTCTTTTCTAAACCTGCAATAATTCTATCAACTGCATCTAAGAAATCTTGTTTTTGTACAGTCTTTTTATTTGAACGCGCTGCAATTAAAGCAGCCTCGTTACAAATGTTGGCAATATCTGCACCGCTAAAGCCCGGTGTTTGTTTTGCAAGAAAATCTATTTGTACACTCTCATCAATTTTAATTTTCTTTAAATGCACCTGGAAAATTTCTTTACGCTCATTTAAGTCAGGCATATCAACATAAATTTGACGATCGAAACGACCGGCACGCATCAAGGCTCTATCTAAGATATCGGCACGGTTGGTAGCAGCTAAAATAATTACACCACTGTTAGTACCAAAACCATCCATCTCAGTTAATAATTGATTTAATGTGTTCTCACGCTCGTCATTTCCACCGGCAGCGGCATTTTTACCACGAGCACGTCCAATGGCATCTATCTCATCAATAAAGATGATACAAGGTGCTTTTTCTTTGGCTTGTTTAAACAAATCACGCACACGGCTGGCACCAACACCTACAAACATTTCCACAAAGTCTGATCCACTCAAAGAGAAGAAAGGGACTTTTGCTTCGCCTGCAACTGCTTTTGCCAATAAGGTTTTACCTGTACCCGGAGGGCCAACCAATAAAGCACCTTTAGGAATTTTTGCACCTAAGTCGGTATATTTTTTTGGATTCTTTAAAAAGTCAACAATTTCCATTACCTCCATCTTTGCACCATCTAAGCCGGCTACATCGTTAAATGTAATGTTAACGTTAGAGTCTTTATCAAATAAAGTAGCTTTTGATTTACCAATGTTAAAGATCTGGCCCGGTCCGCCGCTTCCGCCGCCGCCGCCCATACGGCGCATCATTACTATCCAAAGCACTACCATAATTAATATTGGTAATAACCAAGGTAACTGATCGCTCATCCAGTTTGTTTCTTCAATACTGCGGGCAAAAATTTGTTTTTCTTTTGGAATGCCTGCTTCGTTCTGTACTTTTTCCATCCCCAACATTAAATTATCAATAGATGGAACGGTAATGTAAAAGTGCGGTCCTTTGTAATTCTTATCAAACAAGGCACGGCCGTCTTTTGGGTTTTTGTAACGGTTAAGGGTAGCAGCACTATCAGGGTTAATGTAAATTCTTGCAATTGTTTTATTTACAATTACAACATCGGTAACATCGCCTTTGGCCAACATATCCTGGTAAAATTTACCCTGGCTAACTTCAGCTAAACGCGGGGTAAAACCGTTGCCGTAAAAAACAATAAATAATAATACGGCAATTACTACACCGTATATCCAATAAAAATTATTGCCGCTATTGCCGCTTTTGTTACCTCCAAAATTTGAATTAGGGCGACTGAATTTTTCTTTCATGCGCTCAAATTGCTTCTTTCTTTCCTCTTCAGACGAATTAGATTTATTGTTCGTATCGTTCTGTGTAGGTTCTGTATTTTGTTCGTCGCTCATTTTAATTATCTGTCTGTAATATTTAATTAATGGTTGTAATTTCTGCATCTCCCCAAAGCCCTTCAATATTATAAAACTCACGTGTTTCGCGTAAGAATACATGTACTACAATATTGATGTAGTCTATCAGGATCCATTCGCTGTTCTGATGACCTTCAGAGTGAAATGCTTTTTCATTGGTTAATTTTATAACAGTGTCTTCAACGCTATCGGCAATTGAGTTAACGTGTGTTTTACTGTCTGCATCGCAGATCACGAAATAATCGGTAACACGGTTTTCTAATTTACTAATGTTTAAAATGGTAATATTTTTTGCCTTACGCTCTTCCATACCTTCAACAATCGAATCTAATAAAGACGTTGTTTCTTTAGGTGTAGATGTTTTTTTAGGACGTTTAGTGCTGCTGCCGGTTTTCTTTTTATTTTCAGAATTAGCTATAAGATTGGCGGCACGAAACTCTCTTTCTTCATCGCTTATTACCTTCTTTTTAGCTGTTTTTTTAACAGGTAAAGCTTTTGGTTTACTTGTTTTTTTTGAAACAGCGGCAAAGCCTAGTTTAGATTTTTTAGCAACAGCCTTTTTAGCGGGAGCAGCTTTTTTGGTTTCTTTTTTGGTTACGGCAGATTTACTTGTTTTTTTAGCTGCAGCTTTTTTAACCGGAATTTTGGCCATATTGTCGTTTTTGTGACTTATCTTTAAATTAAATTTACTAGGTTTACAGTAAACAACAAATTTAATCTTATTTGGTTTAATGGAAACATTATTTATTGGTAGAAACATTATTTTTTTACCACGAGTTAATAGTACCAATTCTTATGCCATAGAGATGTTAAAGAACGTTAACCTCTCTGAAGGCACTGTTGTGCATACTGCTGAACAAACCAGCGGTAAGGGGCAAAGGGGTAGCGTTTGGAAGACTGAAAAGACTAGTAACTTAACGGCTTCGCTTGTTATTAAACCAACTTTTTTAAACCTTAAAAACCAACATTATTTGTATCAGGTATCTGCATTGGCCTGCTATGACGTGTTGGCGGAGTTATTGGATAATAGCCAATTTGACATAAAAATTAAATGGCCAAATGACATATTGGTAAATAAGCAAAAAGTGGCAGGTATCTTAATTGAAAACCATGTTACAAATTCCAAATTAAGCTGGAGCGTAGTAGGCATAGGGCTTAACGTAAATCAAACCATTTTTGACGAAGGTTTTAATGCCACTTCTTTAAAGCTTATTTTAGGAAAAGAAGTGGATATTGATATGGTTTTAGAACTGCTTTGCAAGCACTTTGAAAAATACTATCTGCACTTAAAGAACAACAAATTTGATCTTATAAAAAATGAATATTTAAAGCATTTTTTTCGCTTAAATAACTGGATGGATTTTGAAATAGAAGGTATTGTAAAAACCATGTATGTGGCCGGTGTTAGTGATGAAGGCATGCTTTGGTTGAAAGATAAGAACGACAGAGCTTACTATATGGATGTTAAGCAGGTGAAATGGCTTTATTAAGCCTCATCCCCCGCCTTCTCCAAAGGAGAAGGAGCTTAACAATGTAAAAGTCCTTCTCCTCTGGAGAAGGATTTAGGATGAGGCTAAATCTTCTAACGCAGTTTTCGCCGTTTCAAACTCAAATTTAAACCCTGTTTCTTTTATTTTTTTATTGCTGATCTTAACGCCGCCTGTTACCATTATGGCAGCTTCACCCATTGCTAATTTCATTAAAAAAGCTGGCACATTTGGCATAAAAAAAGGCTTATTAAAACTCTTCGCCAATTGTCGTGAAAAATCTTTATTGTTTATAATTTCAGAACCAACGCCATTATAAATTCCTTTTATAGTTTGATGTTGTAAAGCATGTATGAACATATTGGCAATATCGCTAATATGTATCCATGGGAAACACTGTTTGCCACTTGCAACCGCAGCACCAAAGCCAAGTTTAAAGACAGGCGCCATTTTTGCATAGGCACCTTCCTGTTTGCTTAATACAACACCGGTTCGGATTATAACGGTTCTTATTCCACTTTTTATAAATGGCTCATAGCTTTTCTCCCACAATGCACAGGTTTCAGCTAAGAAATCAGACCCCGGCTCATCTTCCTCTGTAAAAATTTTTTCACTTATAACCGAACCGTAATAACCCATGGCGCTACCGCCAATAAAGGTTTTTATGGAATAATTATTTTTAGAGATATAATTAAATAATAATTCGCTGCTTTTTACACGCGAATCAATAATTTCTTTTTTGTAAGAAGTTGTCCAACGCTTATCGGCAATGGGTGCGCCGGCTAAATGAAAAATACTTTCTACACCTTCAAAGGCTTTTTCATCAATATGATTTTTAGAAAGATCCCATTTAAATTTTTGTATGCCTTTATAATTTCCGGCTTCACGACTAAGCCAAACTACTGTATGGCCGCTTTTTAATAAGATCTCAGAAATTGTTCTCCCAAGTAAACCCGTTCCGCCTGTAATTAATATCTTTGACATAATGTTATATATTTATAACAGGTTAAATTAGTAATTTTTATGGTATTTGATGTTCATATTTTTGTTTGCACCAATCAACGCACAGGCAGCGAAAAGTTAAGCTGTGGCGAGGCGCATGGATTGGAATTAGTTGCAGAATTTAAAAAGCAATTAAAAGATCTTAATGTAAATTTAAAAACGCGCGCCAACAAAAGCGGCTGTTTAGGTATATGTGATTTTGGTCCTACTATTGCTATTTATCCTGAAGGCACATTTTATGTTGGTGTAAAAAAAGAGGATGTAAAAGAGATCATTCAATCGCACATCATCAATAAGCAACCGGTACAGCGTTTATTATTAAAACAATAAAACATGGAAGAATTAGATGTAAATAATTACCTGGTGCAGCAAAACCTGTTCGATCTTTTTAAAACACAGTTAAAAAAAGATTTTAGCAGCTGTAGTTTAAATGTTGATTTTATAAATGAGCTGCATGCCGACCTGACGCATCTAAAAGCATCAGTAATAAAAGAGTTAGCCCCTTTATTAAAAAATAATTCGCAGTTAACAGCTTTGTTGTATCGTATTGATATTAATGAAACGCAGATAAAAAATTATACAGATAAAAACCCGGTAATGGATTTTGAAGAGGTATTAGCTGAATTAATTATAAAGCGTATTCTTCAAAAAGTGATTCTAAAGAAAAAATTCTCGCAATAAATATGTCGGCAAAAATAAGAGTTGGCACACAAAACGATATTCCTCGTGTGCTTGAATTGGTAAGGGAATTGGCCATTTTTGAAAAAGCACCCAGTGAAGTGGAAGTAACGGTTGCCGAAATGACGGGCTGGGGTTTTGGCAAAGATAAGATCTTTGATTTTTTTGTATTGGAAAAAGAAAATACAATTGTTGGTATTGCCGTTTATTACTACAAATATTCAACCTGGAAAGGCAAGTGTTTGTTTTTGGAAGATATTATTGTTACCGAAAAAGAGCGAAAGTATGGTTACGGCAAATTACTTTTTAATGAGGTTGTAAAAGTTGCCAAAGCGCAAAGGGTAAGGCGTATGGAGTGGCAGGTGTTGGATTGGAATACACCCGCTATTGAGTTTTATAAAAAGTATAAGTCGCATTTAGATGGAGAGTGGATCAATTGTAAGTTGACCTACGATCAGTTACAATCAACTTAAATTTTTAACCACATAGACACATAGGTTAAAAGAGTAAAACTAAATTTCAGGAGTTTACATAGTTGATTCGTCAAAGACGAATCCCTATGATTTCCTTATTAATAAGCAGATAAATAAAAAAACTATGTTTCTATGTGGTTAATTTTTTGTGTCCGAAGCCACTAAACACTTAGGTATAAACCATCTTCCTGAGAATCTTGCCGGATCTATTACTCCGTCATTACAATCCAAAAAACGACCTTCTTTATTGCGTTTAAGGATCAAAGCCTTACCGCTTAAAATTTCTTTTATTACCACGTGTCTAAGTTCATCCAGGCTTTTTTCTTTGTTCGTTTCTCCAATAGTAAAACCTACTTCATTATTGGCAAGGTCCATTACGTTACTTAAACTGTCGGGCACTTCGCCATTTTCGGTTTTACGTTTTAAAAATTGCCTGTAATTTCCTTTTTCATGCGCTATTCCTAATTTGCGTAGCTTTTTAATTTTAATATGTTGCGCAAAAGCAGCCATAAAAAAAACATGTCTGAAAGCGTCCAGTTTTCCGCCGCTACTATAATTATCTAATAGTGTTTTTATATCGGGTTGATTGTAAATAATTTCAGCTTTCTTCTTTATCTTTTTCATTTTTAAAGCGGCAAAAGGATGTCCTAACGCCCATAAAATCTCAGGTTTAGAAGCTTTCTGGCCATTTGATTTTAAAGAAATGGATGTAAGAACTATAAATAATATAAGCCGGCAGATCATACCATAAAATTATTAAATCGTCTAATAATAACCGCAATTAACAGTCGAATGTTAGTATAATAGGCGAAAAAATTTATTTGAAGGTAGCCTATCACTTATATTTGCTTTGTGGACATTAAAAATGATTTCATAACTACACTTCTTAATAAAAAAACAACAGGCCTTGTTGTTAGTATTAATGATTTACGTGATAAAGAATTCAGCGGTATTAAATTAACTGCCGAAGAAAAATTTGCATTGTCCAATTTCGATAGATACAGGATCAACGTCCTTAATTCGCAAACCGACGAAGAAAAATTCCATTACCAATATCGTCAATTACAGGTAATAGCTAATCTTAGCGACTGGCGCGAGTTCTTAAAGAAAGATTTTTAAGTTTTTAACTTTCATTTTCTCGTAAATCCCCGTATTTAGTTACGCTTTATTCATTAATTTTTTTACTTTTGATTTTTAATTAAACCCATAAGGATGAGAGTAAAAACATTAGGTCAGTTCATTATTGAAAAACAAAACGATTTTCCATTTGCTAAGGGCGAATTGTCGCGTTTATTGCGCGATATTGGTATTGCAGCAAAGATCGTAAACCGTGAAGTTACAAAAGCAGGATTAGTTGAGATATTAGGTGAAACGGGGGATACGAACGTTCAGGGTGAACGTGTTAAAAAGTTAGATGTATTTGCCAACGAGCAATTTATAGCAGCATTAAAGGCAGGTGGCGAAGTTTGCGCTATTGCGAGTGAAGAGAATGATGAGATCATTCCTATTGATACCGAGATCTCAAAAAATGCTAAATATGTTGTGGCAATGGATCCTTTGGATGGTTCTTCGAATATTGATGTGAACGTATCTATTGGCACTATATTTTCTATTTACCGCCGTGTAACTTTGAGCGGCCCGGGCACTATTGAAGATTTTATGCAACGCGGTACCGAGCAAATTGCAGCAGGCTATATTATTTATGGTTCAAGCTGTATGTTGGTTTATACAACAGGTAAAGGCGTTTATGGTTTTACGTTAGATCCAAGTATTGGTGAGTTCTGTTTATCACATCCATTGTTACAAACGCCAAAAGCCGGTAACGTATATTCGGTTAACGAAGGAAATTATCTGCACTTTCCTGAAGGTGTAAAAAAATATATTAAATATTGCCAGGAAGAAGACAAAGCTACAAACCGTCCGTATTCTTCACGCTATATTGGTTCAGGAGTTGCAGATATTCACCGTAACTTAATTGTTGGTGGTGTTTATATTTATCCTACAACAACTAAATCACCAAAAGGAAAATTACGTTTGTTATACGAATGTAATCCTCTCGCATTTATTATTGAGCAAGCCGGCGGACAGGCTACCACAGGTTATAAACGCATTATGGAAGTGCCAATTACCGAATTGCATCAACGTACACCTTTGTTTTTAGGTAGTTCAGAAATGGTTGAAAAAGCCATGGAGTTTATGACCAAATATACCGAAGCAACTGTTTAATGACTTCAAACTGCCAGATATCTGTAGTTATTCCTTTAAAAGATGAAGAGGAATCGTTACCGGAATTGCACGATTGGATCGTAAAAGTAATGCAGGAGAATAATTTCTCTTACGAAATTGTTTTTATTGATGATGGAAGCAAAGATAATTCGTGGCAGGTAATTGAAGGTTTAGCTCAAAAAAATTCAAATGTAAAGGCAATAAAATTCCGTCGTAATTACGGCAAGTCTCCCGCTTTACATTTAGGTTTTGAAGAAGCAAAAGGCGATGTGGTAATTACCATGGATGCTGATTTGCAGGATAGTCCGGATGAAATTCCCGAGCTTTATAAAATGATAACTGTAGATGGTTACGATCTGGTAAGCGGTTGGAAACAAAAACGTTATGATAATGCTTTCACAAAAAATCTTCCTTCAAAATTATATAATTCTACTAACAGAATAATAAGTGGTATTAAACTGCATGATATGAATTGTGGTTTAAAAGCTTATAAAAAGAAAGTGGTTAAGAGTATTGAAGTGTATGGCGAGATGCACCGCTTTATACCTATAATGGCAAAGGCTGCGGGTTTTGGCAATATTGGCGAAAAAGTAGTTCAGCACCGTGCGCGTAAATATGGCACCAGTAAATTTGGCTGGGATAGATTTATAAATGGTTTTTTGGATCTATTAACGATCACTTTTACATCAAGATTTGGAAAAAAACCAATGCACTTTTTTGGTTTGGTAGGCACTTTATTATTTTTTGTAGGCTTTAGTTTTGCAATTTATTTGGGAGTAAGTAAATTGTACAGTGCTTACCATCATCATCCGGCGCGTTTAATTACACAACGCCCTTCTTTTTATATCTCTTTGGCTTGTATGATCATTGGCAGCATGATGTTTTTGGCCGGTTTTATTGGCGAATTGATCTTACGTAATAGTCCTGTCAGAAATAATTATCTTGTTGACGAGAAATTAAATTTGAAATGAAGGAAGAGGGAAAAAAACGAGCCCCACGTATCCCTTTAAGCCCGGAAGAAGTAGCCGAATTAGTGGAGATCAAAAAGATCCGCGAGTTTTACAAATTACAACAATTTAAAAAAACCAAAACCTTTCGCATTTTAAATTGCTTTAATGTTATTTGCTTTTTTATTTTTTGCGAATTGGTTATTTCGTTTTATGGCCCTTGTCATTACCAAAGCCGTTATTCAAAAAACGTAATTGTAACGTTTGATGATAAGATCGATGAAAATAAACACCGGGTTATTGAAGATATTAATATGATAGATGTGAATGGAAAAAATTATAAGATTGTTATTGGTGAGTTTATTCAAACGCCACAAAAATATTCTGAATTTAAAGTGGGCAAAGATTATCTATTACAGCGCGAAATAAAAGCCTTTGTAGAAACATCTCAAAATTATTACAGGATACAAAGTGCCAGCCCTATTTTATTCTTATCTGTTTTTTTGATCGTTTTTTCACTGATCTTTTTCTCTTATAACCTTAACCAAAATCCTAATTCGTTGCTGGCTATTTCTATGATCAATGGGGCAGCTATCTTTGCTTTCTTAAATATTTCAGTTTCCTAATTGCCTTTTTCCAGTAAATTAGAATTGTACATATCTCCGGGTGAGATCATTTTTTCATCTAAAGGAATATTTTTTCCGTAACGCTCTTCCATTTTTTGTTTTACAGCAGGGTGGGTAAGATCAAAATCTTTTAAAGGCTTTAGATCACCAATACTCAGGTTCAAAGTTTTGTTATACACCTTCCATACAAATTCAGAACAATACAATTGTTTATCGTCCCAGCTAAAGCCAAGATCGTAATGTGTGCCTAATTTTGATTTAGCATCTGCCAGCATTTTGGCAACATTCTCTTTTGTAAGAACAGATTGATCTTTTAATCTTCTTATTTCATAGGTACCGTCGGCACTCATGCTTTTAAAACCATCTAAAGAGCTTCTCATAACAGGTTCAACGGCATGATACACATATTCTTTACCATCTTCAAAAAAGATAACACCTACGTGCGTGTATTTTGATTTGGTAGCTAATTGTATGGCTTTACCTTGCCCGGATGGGTTAACGATGAAAATGATATCACCATCTTTATGGGTGGTTGTGCCTTTATGAATTTTGATCTTTCCTAAAGAGATAAAACCAAAAGCTAAAAACGAAATGATAATTGCAGAGAGTAGAATTATTTTGCGCATGGTTGGAGTTTTTGTATACAACGTACAAGGCAGTGTAAAAGTTACAGGGATTAACATTTTTTAATGACCCTAAAATTTCCTGTCATGTCGAGCGGAGTCGAGACACGTTTACACTTCTCGACTCCGCTCGAAGTGACATTGTATTTATGTATACAATCAACTACTCAATATTTCAATAAGCTCTTCCAGATCTTTATTTAATTTTTGATGATGTTTTACCGCTTTTGTAAAGGGCGTATAAACAATTTGTTTATTGATGATGCCTATCATTTCGTTTGTATGTCCGCTCATTAAAGCTTTTACAGCATTATAACCTACAATACTGGCGTTTACGCGCTCCATACAACTTGGATTACCACCGCGTTGTATATGACCAAGAATACTAACACGTACATCAAATTCAGGAATGTTTTTTTTGATCATTTCTGCTACTTTAAATCCGCCACCACTTTGATCGCCTTCAGCCACCACAATAATTTTACTGCTTTTGGTGCTTCGCCAGTTCTTCATTTTAGCAACCAACGATTCAGTATCGTGTTTTATTTCAGGTACCAGCAATCCTTCTGCACCACTGGCAATGGCTGTGCGCAAAGCAATCAATCCGGCATCACGTCCCATTACTTCAACAACAAAAATGCGATCGTGACTTTCGGCTGTATCTCTTATTTTATCAATAGCTTCAATTACTGTGTTGATGGCCGTATCGTAACCAATTGTAAAATCTGTTCCTACCAAATCATTATCAATAGTACCGGCACAACCAACAATTGGAATATTAATATGTTTACCAAGTTCAATTGCCCCTCTAAAGCTGCCATCACCGCCAATAACGATCATGGCATCTACTTTATTCTTTTTTAAATTTTCAACTGCTTTTGCAATGCCTTCGGGCTTCATAAAGCGTTCACTGCGCGCCGTCTTTAAAATAGTACCGCCTTTTTGAATAATGCCCGAAACACTTTCACGCTTTAATTCAATAAAGTCATTATCTATTAACCCTTCGTACCCTTTTATAAAACCAATTACATCAATGTTATGATATAACGCTGTGCGAACAACCGCGCGAATGCAGGCGTTCATGCCGGGTGAATCGCCTCCTGAAGTGAATATGCCAATTTTTTTGATCATAGAACTAAAGTACAAAAAGTTTCTGGTTTTTAGCTTAGGTGATGGAACACAGATGAAACGGATTGAACTGGTCTACACTGATTTTTTATCTGTGCAAACCTGTTAGATCTGTAAAATCAGTGTTCCATCATGCGCTATTGTCTTGTGTCCTTTGTCTTTAATCCGTAATTTTACAGTAAATGGGACGCATCTTAGCAATAGATTATGGTAGTAAACGTGTTGGCTTGGCGGTAACAGATAGCCTGCGTTTAATTGCAAGCGGTTTAACAACGGTTCACAGCAAAGACCTTATTAAATTTTTAGAAGATTATTTAAAAAAAGAAACAGTAGATATTATTGTTGTGGGTGAACCAAAAACTTTAGCCAATAATAAAAGTGATAGTGCCCGTTTTATTGATCCTTTTGTTACACATTTGCAACGCAAATTTCCTGATATAAAAATTGATCGTTTTGATGAGCGCTTCACCAGCGCATTGGCGCATCAAACCATGTTAATGGGCGGCTTAAAAAAGAAAGACAGGCAGGATAAAGAAACAGTAGATATGATCAGCGCAACAATTTTATTGCAGGATTATATGACCTTGCTGGATACTAAATAAATTTACATTTACGGCTGGCAAAAGCGCACATGCGTAATAAAATTACACCATGCTTAAAGCGTGATATATTGGTTTCGCCATAGGTACGCTCTTTGTAACGGATAGGTACTTCAACAATTTTTAAATTTAATTTATGCGCGCCAAATAAAAGATCAAAATCACCAAAAGGATCAAACTCGCCAAAATATTTTCTGTTCTTAATTAGTTTAATGTAATCTTTACGGAACATTACTTTTGTGCCACACAAAGTGTCTTTAAAACGCTGATCTAACAACCAGGTAAATGCCCAACTGAAAAAGTGATTGCCTAAATAATTTAAAAAGCGCATAGCCTCTTTATCCATTGGGTAAACAAGACGAGTACCATTTATAAAATCGCCTTTGCTGCTGGCAATGGCATTGTAAAATTTAGGAAGATCTTCAGGCGGTACAGTTAAGTCGGCATCCAATATCATTAAAATATCACCGGTTGCCATACTGTAACCTTCGCGCACAGCATCACCTTTTCCTTTGCCTTTTTGCTGTCCAATTTTTATATCGTGAGTAGCAGCATATTTTTTTTGTATCTCCTGGATCTTTTGCCAGGTATCGTCAGTACTATTACCTTCAATGAAAATAATTTCGATGTGCTTACCAAATTTTGGCAACCGCAAAATAGCGTTCTCAATATTACCACTTTCGTTACGGGCAGGAATTACAACGGTGGTAGAATATTTCTCGGTATATTTTTCTTCGTTATTTTCCGGCAATGGTTTAGCGAAGCTGTAAATATTTAAAGTAAAAAAACGGAAGAAAGGAAATTTTGCTAAGTAACGATTAAAAATAAAAGATAGAATAGGGAAGAAGAACGGGATGATCAAACGCTTGCTGTTACGGTAAACATCAAAGCCGGAGATGAAAAGTAAATTATTTATATCACGCGTACTTAACCAGTTTTGTGTTGGCGTTTTTTGTTTAAGACCTATCAATTCAGAGAATTTAATGGCAGGTTCCCAAAACGAATTATAGAATTGAACAATAACTTTTGTATTTGGGTGACAACATTTCTTTACCTGCTCAAATACTTTCTGAATATCATCTACAAAACCAATTAAATTACTAATAACGATCAGGTCAAATTTTTGATCCAGTTGAATGTTATTGGCATCCATTACCAAAAATTCAATATTCTTATCCTTGTGTTTTTCTTTTGCCCAGGCAATGTACTCTTCACTAAAATCAATCCCTACTTTTTTTGAGCCTGCAATGCCTGCCAAAAGATCGCCACTGCCACAGCCCACTTCTAAAACCGAACTGTCTTCGTGCGAAAAATAGTTTGTATAGTTGGTGATCTCATTCCAGTAATAAGCACCAAAGGTACGCTTGCGGCGTTTTTTGGCAAGATTATTAAAATATGTATGTCTTGTTTCTTCCACTAAATTTTTTCTATCTCAATAGTACAAAATAAACCTAATTGTTTTGATAAAGGCGAAAATAACCATTCCATTGCTTTCACAAAATTATACATAAAAAACGGAAGCATAGCACTTCTTGAAACGCCGCCGCTAATTACATACGAAAAAGGTGAATGGTATTTAATTGAGTTGATCTTTAACTGCGGAAATTCTTTTTTAAACGACTCAAGATCGCGCTCAAAATAAATATGAGGCAAGGCCTGATTACTGTTGGATAAAGGATTGCCGGCTTTTATTTCGCGGGCACCTGTTTCATCAAAAGGTTCGTGATGAAAACGCTTGTAAATAAACCTTCCCAACGCAGAATTAGCCGGCTCTGTCATAATTATTTTGCCGCCTTTAACCAAAGTACGTTGCGCTTCTTTTAAAAATAAATAAGGTTTGGGTATGTGATGAAACACATTTAGCATAACAATACTTGCCAATTCATTTTCTTTAAAGGGCATTTCTTCGGCACTAAAAACCATATCCACATTTGGCAAAGCTAAAATATCGCTTGTAATAACTTCAGGAAATACTTCTTTTAAAAAGCCGCCACCAGAGCCAATTTCAAGATGTTTGCCGGTTTTTATCTCTCTTGCTTTTTTAATAAATACATCATACCAATCGTTATACAAACGTTTTAAAAACGGTTTTTGTAAAATAATATCCCTGTGGGCTAAAGTAGCTTTAGGGTCATCTAATTCGTAGGGTATGGTGTATTTTTTAAACATTATTTCGGGTAGCAAAAATATTAAAATAATGTTCTTCGCCTAAGGGCTCTAACGACTTAACTTTTTCTTCAGTCAGTTTTAAAAGCAAATTTTCTTCCAATAGGTAACAATTAAAACCTTTTGAAAGTAAAAAATTAAAATAATCGTTCACAGAACTTCCTGCCTTTCTTAAACCATAAGGCCAGAATTCTGATATTAATTTTACATCTTTATTCTTTTCAAGGATGTTTTGCATGCCTTGTACGGCCTGCATTTCAAAGCCCTGGATATCCATTTTTATGAAATCAACTTTTGTATTAGATGATAAATGATCATCAATACTTACTGCGTCAATTTCAATTTCCTGGTCGTATTCTTCGGGTTTATAAGTGCGATGATCTACATTTAAATTTTTAGAGGTGTAGATCTTTAATTTTTCTGTTTTTGGTCCAACCGCTTTATTATTTATTTTAATATTTTTTATTGCGGAAGTTGCTTTTTTGAGATGCTCAAAATTTTTAGCGTCGGGTTCAAAACAATGAACGGTTCCATTCTCGCCAACAATTTCAGAAAGAATAGTAGCATAGAAACCAATGTTGGCGCCAATATCCAGCACAGTATCATTTTTTTGAATGTACTTTTTTAAAAGATCAATTTCAAAAGCATCCTGCTTGTTCTTAAACAGTTTATACATTGGCTTGTATAGGCCAAATGCATTTTTGTACAAAAAATTTCCAAGCTTGATACTGAACGACATTTGCTTAATATTTTATTTCGTAAATGTATGCCTGTTCAAAAGCGCCTTCGGTATGCACCAGACGCAGCTTTTCGGGATATTTTTGACTGATAGGTCCGAAAATATTATGCACTGTATTTATAAATCCCGCACCTGCGTTATTAGGATCTAAACGTAAGCTTGCTAAAATTACATGCGTTACTTTTTTCTCTCTAAAGAAAGCTAAAGCGCTATCCGGGTTTGATTGTTCGGTTAAACTATCTTTTTTAATAACACTGTAAATAGGAAAGAATTTTTTGCCTTTACCATATACAAAACTCATAGGCGCTTTACGGCTGGCCACCAACGATTCTTTGCTTAAACTATCGGCACACCACTCACTTGCTTTTAAGAAATTTTGCCAATCGGGTGTATATCCAAAATATTTATCTCCTTTTAAATTTTTTTGTACAATAGGTAAATTTTTAAATCCTCTTTTAAAAGAAGAGATACAAACCGATCCTAACATAAGTACTACAAGTGCTATATAGATCATTTGACCCATGCTGCCCGGTTTATTTGTAAATGCATAAAACGCGTATAACATTAAAATTAAAAGTATTGGCATACATATTAACGTGATACGTGCCTGGTCCCAACGGGCCTGTAGAATAAAGTATGAGAGAATTATTTGCGCTCCGGTAAATAACGCAAATAGTATCATTACCTTGTTTTTTTGTTTTGCAATTTGCCAAAAGCCTATGGCAATTATTGCAATTGTAAGTACAGTTAAAAATCCATATACTTCAATATTATTTTCATCTCTCCAGCCTAATAATTGGTAAAAGCGTTTGCTTAAACCTAAATTACAATTATCTATAAAACGTTGTATAAAGCCTGCTGCATCTTCATCGCCAAGCGCTTTGTTGTAAGGATCTTTTTGTAATAAGATCTTTCCTTGTCCTGAAAATTGATTTTGGGCTTTCCAGATGCTTCTTACTAAAACTTCGTATATAACTTTAAACACCAGATAACTTCCTAAAGAGAATCCTGCGGCTTTCCAGTTCTTTTCAAAAGCAAAAAATAACAATACTGCCGGAACCACAACAATGGCTGAACTTTTACAAGTACTTATTAAGAACATGCTCAGGCCAAAAAGCAGCCATAGTTTTAATTGTGGTTTTAACTGAACACCTTCTTTAGTAACAGCATCAATAATTTTTACAGCGTAAAAAAAGAACATGCCCTGAAGTAAAAAATACAATGCCTCTGTAAAGGTCATGCTGGCGTAATAAATTATTAAATGATTTGCCGCCTGAAATAAAGCAACAGGTATAAAAACAATTGCCGGCACACGGCCTTTTAGTGCTTTGTAAAAAAGCATAAAGCCTGCAACAGTAAACATTACCGAAAATAACTTAAAGAGTATTAATTTAAAACCTACAATTTTGATAAGAAGGCCAAGTAACATTGGATACAATGGCGCATTTTGTGTGTAGAAATATTCGGGAAACTCATTTACATAACGCCAGCCACCTTCTAAATAAAGTGCATCATCATGTGCCTCGCTAATGCGGGCATTAAATGTTATAAATGAAAGAAAAAGGCAAAGTATGGTTAAACCATAGTAGAGCTTTTTGTCATTTTTAGCGGCCCAGTTCTCGAATTTTTCGTAGGTGCTTTGTGGATTTTTTATTAAAGGTATTGCTACTTTTTTATCCTTGTTCATAGACCCCAAAAATAGCAAATATTTAAAACTATTAGCCTATTTAGGGCCTCTTAAATCATCTAAAAGTATATTAAGATGTTCAATTTGAGAGGTACTTAAATTTTTGAAGATATCTTTTGTTGCTTCATCAATAAAATCAAGCTCTTTTAATACTTCCAGACCTTTTTCTGAAATAACTACATTAACACTGCGCCTGTCGTTAGGGCATTCGTTGCGGATAGCATAGCCTTTTGTAACCAGTTTATCAAGAATGCGGGAGGTATCACTCATTTTATCGAGCATGCGCTCTTTGATACACTTTAATGAACAAGGATTTGGAAATTGACCGCGTAAAATGCGGAGCACGTTGTATTGTTGTGTTGTAAGATCGAGGCCTTTAAAAAATTTATCATAGTGGTTGCTTAACCAATTGGTAGTATATAAAAGGTTTACAGCCAGTTTTTGCTGAGGCGATTTAAATGCACTTTGTTGTATCTCGTCTTCCAATAACATTTTTAAAAAAAGCCTCCGGATGGAGAACCGGAGGCTAATTTATTTATTTTTCTTTATTTAACTCAATATTTAGATCAACTTTTACTTCTTCACTAACAGCAACACCACCCGCTTCTAATGCTGCATTCCAGCCTAAACCAAAATCTTTACGGTTAACGGTTCCCATAACTTTAAAACCATTTTTTAAATTTCCGTATGGATCTTTAACTACTTTAGCAGCGCCAATAGCCGTAAAAGTTACTTTTTTAGTAACGCCATGCATAGTTAGATCGCCCGTTAAAGTATAAGCTGTTTTACCAAGTTTTGCATTTGGTTTCATGCTTGTACTTTTAAAAGTAATTTTTGGGAATTTTTCAGCGTCAAAAAAATCAGCGCTTTTTAAATGCCCATCACGTTTTTCATCTTCTGTATTAATTGAATTGACATCAGCAGAAAAGCTAATGTCAGCATCTGTAAAATCCATTTCGGTTTTAGAAGTTGCAGTACCTTCATATACTTTAAATTTTCCTTCAGTTTCGCTCACCATCATGTGAACTACCGAAAAGCCAAGTTTAGAATGTGAGTTATCAACTTTCCATTTAACTTGTGCTACTGTTGCAGACATCATTAATAAAGATGCAGCTGCTGTTGTAATTAATTTTTTCATGTTTTGTTTAGGTTTTAAATTATGATGCAAATGTATGTTGTAACATTTAATGTTATAACATTAAATTGTTAAATTTTTGTAAGTAAATAGCTACCAGGCTGTAAATCAGTCAATAAAAAATCAGCGATGCGTGTTCTTTTTAAAATTAAGACTTCATACCCGAGCACTTTGCACATTTTTCGGATCTGGCGGTTCTTTCCTTCCTTTAATACAACTTTAATGGTGTTTTTGTTTATTTTTTCGCAAACACAGTTTTTTGTAACGATCTTATCAATAGGCACGCCGCTTTTAAAATGTTCAATAAATTCATCGGTTACAGTTTTATCAAGAGTAACTATGTATTCTTTTTCTTTTTCAAATTTGGGATTACATAAATTTTCAACCCATTTACCGTCATTGCTTAGCAGCAAAAGACCTTCAGAGGCCTTATCCAGCCTGCCCGCTATTGAAAGGTCGTTAAAATCTTTAAAAAAAGGATAAAGGTTGTTCATTATAGTTCTCTTTAATGTACTTTCAAATCCTGCGGGTTTATTAAAGAGTAAATACACAAATTCTTTTTTTGCCCTTACAATTTCATCGTTTATTTTTATTTCTGAGGCTTCATTTAGCTGACAATTCTCCAAAACAACAACTCCGTCAATGCTCACTTTACCTTCCTCAATCAACTTCTGCGCTTCTTTATTGGTAAGCTTTAAGGTATGCACCAAAAAATATTTTATACGGCGGTAAAAACTCATTAGCCGAAATTAGTCATTAGTTGTTAGATTTTAGTCTTGTGTCTTGAGTCTTGAATCCTTTGTCAAAATAGTACCAATGGTTTTTTATTCGTTTTTAAATGAGTTAATTTTACATAAGTGAAAGAGATCATTTCTATACACAACATTCGTAAGACCTATAAGATCGGTGATGAGACCATTCATGCCCTTAAAGATGTTTCTTTAACTATTTACAAAAATGAATATGTGGCGCTGATGGGACCATCCGGTAGTGGAAAATCAACCTTGATGAATATGTTGGGATGCCTTGATAGCCCTTCATCGGGTGAGTACATCCTCAATAATCTTTCGGTTGCCAAAATGAGCGATAATGAATTGGCAGAAGTGCGTAACAAAGAAATTGGTTTTGTTTTTCAAACATTTAATTTACTGCCGCGCGCTACAACCCTTGATAATGTTGCTTTACCGCTGGTATACGCGGGTTTTAGTAAAATTGACAGAGAGAACCGGGCCAAAGAAGTTTTGGAAAGTGTGGGCCTTGGAAATCGTATGAGCCATAAGCCTAATGAATTAAGTGGCGGACAAAGACAACGTGTTGCCATTGCCAGGGCACTGGTTAATACACCTGCAATTATCCTCGCCGATGAGCCAACCGGAAATTTGGATAGTAAAACTTCCGTTGAGATCATGGGACTTTTTGAAGAGATCCATAAAAAAGGAAATACCATTATTTTAGTTACGCACGAAGAAGATATTGCCCTGCACGCCCACCGTATTGTGCGTTTAAAGGATGGCTTGATAGAAAGTGACACTCAAAATACAAAAATCACTACGTACAAAAACCGTATTGACGCTTTTAGCTAAAATAGTTTTATTGGCCATTAAACCTTTCTTAAATTTAAACATCTTAGTATTAAAATTACACAAACATGAAAAAGCTAAGTAATATTTTAATTTTAGGTTTAAGTCTTTCGCTACTTGTTTCTGCATGCAGAAAAAAAGAAAAGGAAGAAGATAAAGACACCGATTCGGCTGCCGAAAATGCTTTGGCAACAAGCATTGATAACGATATGAATAATATTGCCGATGAAGCCGGAAGAAATAAAAGCATTAGCAGCTACCGTACATCTGAAAATTATGCCATGCTTGCACCTTGTGCGTCCTTAACATTTGACACTCTTGTAGGTTCTAATTCCGATTCTATTACTATTAATTTTGGCGCTACTAATTGTCTTTGTAACGATGGCCGTTACCGCAGAGGTACATTGTTAGTGGTATATACCGGTAAATACAAAGACTCGTTAACTACAATTACCATTACGTCAAATAATTATTTTGTAAACGATAATAAAGTAAACGGTAGTAAAACAATTAAAAATTTAGGTCACAATGCGCAAGGGCATTTGGTGTATGATATTAATGCTAATATTTCTATTGTAAGAGCAAATAACAGTGGTACCATTCAATGGCAAGCAACGCGCAAGCGTGAGTGGCTTACAGGGGAAAATACTTTAATTTGGACAGATGATAAATATTCAATAACAGGAAGCGCTAATGGATCAAATGCCAATGGCAGAAGTTTTACGTCGGTTATACCAACAAGCAAACCATTAATAAGAGATATGAGTATAGGTTGCAGAAAGCATTTTGTGAGCGGGCAGATAGAACACACGCCAAACGGAAAACCCACACGCTATATTGATTTTGGTAATGGCGCCTGCGATGAACAGGCAACAGTAACTATAAACGATAAAACCTATAATATTACGCTACCCTAAAAGAACTTTATAAGAAAAACTAACCCAAAATTGTAACGATTTTGGGTTTTTTAATTTAAATATATCAGCTAAATTTATGCGCAATAATAAGCCTTACAGCACGTTAATTACAAGATGAGATTTTTAGTACCTATATTGTTTTGTTCGCTTTTAAGTTTTTCGCAAGCTGATTCAACAGCGGTGTTTGCACCATTAGTAAGTATTCACCTTGGCGGGCATTTGCCGGGGGGTGATCTTGCAGATCGCTTTGGACCGGACTTAAACATGGGAGGATCTTTTATGATCAAAACAAAAAAGAACTGGCTGTTTGGAATTGAATCAAATTATTTTTTTGGAAGAAATGTAAAAGAAGATGTGCTTGCGCAGTTAAAAAATGAAGACGGTGAAGTTACCGATAACAGGGGGTATCCAGCAGATATTCGCGTTACTGAGCGTGGCTTTGGCCTTCATTTAACAGGTGGCAAGATCTTTAATTTTTTAAAAGCCAATCCAAATTCTGGTGTTATGTTTACTGCCGGTGCGGGTTATTTGCAACATAAAGTAAAATTGTATGATGGGCAGCAAGAAGTAGCTTCTGTTAAAGCACCACTGTCTTATGGTTTAGACAGGTTAAGCAGAGGTATATCATTAACGCAATTTGTTGGTTACATGTATTTAAGTGATAATCGTTTTTTAAACGCTTATTTTGGAGTAGAATTTTATGAAGCTTTTACTACCAGCGTTCGTAGATTAAATTACGACACAGCTTTGCCTGATACTAAAAGCCGTATGGATAGGTTGTATGGCTTTAGGTTTGGCTGGATCTTACCATTGTACAAGAAAAAGCCGAATGAATATTATTACGACTAATTTTTAAAAGATGTTCTTATACAATCTGGTAATTTATTTATACGGCCTTGTTATTAAACTAGCCTCAATAAATAAGATCAAAGCCAAACAATGGGTGGCAGGACGTAAGAACTGGCGCCAACAGCTCCAAAAAAAGATCTCATCATTAAATTCAAAGGATATTATTTGGGTGCATTGCGCCTCTTATGGCGAGTTTGAACAAGGCAGACCTTTAATTGAAGCTATTAAAAAAAAGCATCCGCATTATAAAATTGTACTAAGTTTTTTCTCACCAAGTGGTTATGAGGTTTTTAAAGATTGGAGCGGGGCAGAAGTAATATGCTACTTGCCATTAGATACAAAAACCAACGCAAGAGATTTTATAAAGATCGTTAAACCCAAATTTGCCATTTTTATTAAATATGAATTCTGGCTTAATTTTTTATTTACTTTAAAAAAACAAAACATTCCAACTTACCTGGTATCAGCCGTTTTTAAGCCACATCATCCTTTCTTTAAATGGTATGGAGGTATCTTTAAAAGATCATTAAAAACATTCAACAAACTATTTATACAAGATGAAGCTTCAGGGAATTTATTGAAGAAAATAAATATTGGGAATTTTGAGGTGTGTGGTGATACACGGTTTGACAGGGTTGTAGAGATAAAAGAGAATTTTAAAGAGCTACCATACATAAAAGAATTTTGCAGTGATAGCAAGATTTTGGTGGCAGGAAGCACCTGGCCGGGCGACGATGAATTATTGGTAGAAGCTTTTAAAGCACTGAAATTACCGGAACTTAAGCTCATTATTGTACCCCATAATGTGGATGAAAAAGATATTCAGAAACTAAGCGCATTGCTAGAGAAAAATGAATTAAGCTATAATTTATATTCTTCTCAAAAACCTGCAGGCAGTTCAAAAATACTGGTAGTTGATACGATTGGCCTGCTTTCAAAGATCTATCATTATGCAACGGTAACTTATATTGGCGGTGGTATGGACGATGGTATTCATAACTGTTTAGAGCCTGCCGTATATTTTAAACCTGTTATTTTTTATGGCAATGATTATCATAAGTACAATGAGGCTATTGAGTTAATAGAGTTAAAAGCAGCAAAAAATATTGATTCCTCAAGTGCTTTAACAGTGGCAATTTCGGGCTATCTCAACAATAAATCTGAATTAAATGAGATAGAAAGTAAATTGAAATTATATTTTCAAAAAAAATCAGGTACTACCAAAAAAGTATTAGAAATTATTGGTTTGAATTAACCGTTTGTAATATCGATTGCCATAAAAGATCGGCGCTTTTTTCCCACGAAAATTTTTGTTTCTGTAAATTGCCTTTGGTAATAAGGCTTTCCCGTAATTGTGGTTCTTTATAAATGCGCAGCATGGCATTTTTAATATCATTCACTTTCAAGGGATCTACATATACCGCCGCCTCGCCTGCAATTTCGGGCATACTGGTAACTTTGCTGCTTATTATAGGCACCTGCGCCTGCATGGCTTCTACCAATGGTATGCCAAAGCCTTCATAATAAGGTACAAAGGTTAAAGCCAATGCACTTCCTAAAACGATATTGAGTTCTTCATCGACTAACCTTCCTGTAAAAACAATGTCATCTTTTAAATTCGTTTCTGCAATTACATTGTGTATTTCTGAAAGCCCCCAATAATTAGGCCCGGCAAGCACCAGCTTAGTATCGGAATTGCTTTCTTTTTTAAATAAAGAAAATGCACGAATAAGATTGGCAATATTTTTTCGCGGATGCAAAGAGCCAACATTCACAAAATAATTTTTTCCGGCAGTATATTTTTTCTTTGTTTCTTCTTTTGCAATAGCATCCAGGGGCTTAAAAAATGAATTGATACCATTGTAAACCACATCTATTTTTGATGCGCTGATACCATAATTTTTTACAATATCCTGTTTGCTGTACTCTGAAACAGTTGCTATGCGTGTAGCTTCTTTAGCAAATTTTGGAAAGTAATAATTATAATATTTGGATGTTAACCATTTACTGTCTTGCGGATGATGTAAAAAATTAATATCGTGAATTACGGGCAGTTGCTTACATTTAGCACCCAGTGATAAAAATCCATCAGGCGACAAAAAAAGATCCGGTTTCATTTTATTAAGCAAACCTTTTACTGAATGTTGAAACCAGGCATAATACAAAAAAGGATGCCGCGCCTGTGGCGACAATACAAGAGGGGTAATATTATCGGCAAAAATAAATTCTTCGCTAAAATTGCGATCAAATACAAAAACAAAGTGCACATCGGGGTTTTTAAGGGTTATTTGCTTTAAAGTTTGATAAGTAAACCATCCCATGCCTTCCAGCCTGTCTTTCAATAAAATCCGTGTATTTACAACTATTTGCACGGCGCAAATCTATGAAATTAGATTAGTTTTAACCATAAAAAAGCCTATATTTGCTGCTTTTTGTGCAAAAAAAGAAGTTCATATTTGATCTGGCTATCCTACTGATTCTTAATTTATTAATTAAGCCTTTTTGGATCCTTGCTATCGAACCTAACGTTCAAATGAATGTTGGTAATGCAAGCTATGGCGAGTACTTTGTTTTATTTAATTTTTCTTTCTTGTTAAGCATTTTGCTCGATTTTGGATTGACCAATTTCAATAACAAGAACATTGCTCAACACACACACCTTTTAAGTAAACATTTTAGTAAAATGCTCGGCCTTAAATTGGCACTGGGTGTGTTTTATGTTATCGTTACTTTGTTGGTAGGCTTTTTTATTTTAGGATTTGATGTAAGGTATATTAAGCTATTGGTTATACTTTGTGTGAATAGCTTTTTTTTAAGCTTCATTCTTTTTTTACGATCCAATTTACTGGCGCTTCATCTGTTTAGAGTAGATAGTATTATTTCGGTACTCGACAGGGTAATCATGATGATCATTGTTGGCGGAATGCTCTTAAAATTATTTGGCCTTGAGGTAGACATTATGAATTTTGTGTACGCTCAAACTATCGGTTACGGGCTTACCGCACTTATTGCTTTTTTAATTGTATTAAATAAAACTCATACGTTTAAGCTTAATTGGGATTGGGCTTTTAACCGTATGATCCTTAAAAAAAGTTTTCCATTTGCTATTTTGGTTCTTTTAATGTCGTTTTATAACAGGTTAGATAGTGTAATGATAGAGCGCATGCTACCGGGTAATTTAGGAAAAGAGCAAAGTGGTATTTATGCCAAAGCATTCAGGTTTCTGGATGCAGCAAATATGATCGCCTATTTATTTTCTGTTCAATTATTGCCATTATTTAGCCGCATGCTAAAAAATAAAGAGAATGTTGAGAACATCGTAAAATTGTCATTCACTTTGTTGTTAACACCGGCCCTTATAGTATCAATAAGTAGTTTATTTTATGCCGAAAAGTTTTGTGAATTATTGTACAAAGGTAATGCAGAAGGTTCTCAAATTTTAGCGCTTTTAATGTGTTGCTTTTCTGCAGTATCTATTACTTATATTTTTGGTACCCTTCTTACAGCAAATGGCAATTTAAAACACTTAAACTTAATGGCTATTAGTGGTATTTTAATTAATCTGGTTTTAAATTTCATTCTTATCCCAAAAATGTATGCCTTAGGGAGCGCAATTGCAAGCGTGGTTACACAGTTTTTAACCTGTTTGATACAGGTTTTTATCTCCTACAAAGTATTTAAATTCAGAATTAATGTTCGCCTGCTCACATCGCTCTTCTTATTCATTTTAGGCCTTATTTTTACCAATTATTTTACAATGAATTTAACCACTTATTGGATATATAATTTCGTAATTATGCTTATATTTAGTGGCTTATTAGCGTTTATTACCGGAATGATAAATCCAAAATCCGTATTGCGTTTCATAAAATATAAATAACATGCTTGAAGAGATCACAGCTAAAGAACTAATATTAAAGGTCATCAAATGGCGAAAGACATTTTTGATAATTACCCTTGTTAGTGCACTTGTTACAGGAGTAATTGTTTTTTTAATGCCAAAACAATATAAATCAACAGTAGTATTGTTTGCAGCCCGCCAGTTTTCGGTCTCAAAACTTGTAATTGAGCCAAATACAGGCAATCAGGAAGATTATATGCAGATTGGTGATGAAGATGATGTTGAGAAACTTATCCAATTCTTAAGTTCGGATGCTTTAAAAATAAAAGTAGCAAACGCTTACGATCTTTGGGACAGATGGAAAATAAAAGATACCGTTTATGGATACCACTATCTTAAATTAAAGTGGGACGATATGGTTACCATTAAGCGTACCGAATTTAACAGCGTAAAAGTGGAGGTGTACGATTATACTGCCAATGGCGCTGCGCAGGTTGCTAATGGTATTTCTGATTATTGTGATACCATAAGACATGAAATGACAAGAACTGTTTCAGCTGAAGTTTTAAAGATCGTAAAAAGTGAATATGAGAACACACTTTTAAGAATGAAAGAACTGGAAGATAGTTTATTTGTACTCAGAAAATTAGGAGTATTGCATTATAAAGAACAGGTGAAGGCTTATTCTAAAAGTTATGCTAAGGCTATCGAAAAAAATGATGCCGGCGCTATAAAACGTTTGGAAGAAAAACTGGATACTCTAAAAAAATATGGCAGTGCTTATCAAAACGTACATGATAATTTAGAAAAATACAGTTTTAAATATCCGGATATAAAAGCCAAATATGATGAGGCTTTGGTAAATTATAACACCAGTATACCCGGTAAATTTGTGGTTGAAAAAGCAAAGCCTAACGAGTATAAGGCAAAGCCAAATCGTTTGTTGTTCTTAAGTGTTACAGTAATTGCCAGTAATTTATTAGGCTTCCTGATCCTTCTGTTCCGTGAGAAGTTTAACAAAATAAAAATCCAAGATTGACTGACTATGGAAAATTTAAACTCTTTAAGTATAGCACAAATTATTATCAAAAAATGGAAAACATTTTTTGTGATCATGTTTTTTGCTGGCGCTTTAGCTTTCGCTGCTTCCTTTTTAATTAAAGAAAAATATAAATCAGTTTCAGTTGTTTATCCAATTAACTTATTTCAAAATTCAGAAGAATCTTCAAGCGAGCAATTGTTACAGTATTTTTTAAGTGAAGATGTAAAATATAAATTAGCAAAAGAATTTGACCTGTTTAAAAGATATGGGGTAGATACCATGAGTACAAAAGGTGGTAAATCGCTGTTTAATTTTATGTACCAGGAAAACGTAACGGTTTCTCCAACTATTTACGAATCTATTGAAATAACTATTAAAGATGAAGATCCGCGTTTTGCTCAAAAATTGAATGCAGCTCTTATCTTCAAAACAAATGATCTGATCAAGGAAACCAAAAGAGGAATTGTAAGGCAGTATCTTAAAAATACAAGAAGGGTAATTGATATTCAGTCGCAAGAATTAGATTCAATAAGTGATGCTATTCAAAAAATAAAAACAGAGTATAATATTGTCGATGCAAAAGATCAATCCAAATATTTAAGTAAACAACTTGCTACAGGCTCTAGCTTAAACGAGAATTCACAGCAGCAGGTAAAAGGTTTGCGCGAAAAAGGAACAACTCTAAAGATCCTTGAAGGCAGAATAAAATCAACATTAAAATCTTATACAGAGATAAAAATAAAGAATGACAGCTATTTATTGGATGCAACAGGTGATATTGATTTTTATACCTACGTGAGTAAACCCGATCTTCAGGATAAAAAATGTTCACCTGTAAGATGGATCATTGTTGTGGTTTCTGCTATTTCGGCATTCTTTATGGCTCTTGTTTTCTTTTTATATAAAAGTCGCTCAAAAGACCTGTTATAATTGGCAAAGTATTTTAAAACATATTTATTTCCAATATTAATATTGGCATACATTTTTGGTAATGCCTATGTAATGGTTTATAAAAAGGATATGTTCTATCCTTACAATATGTTGCCTTTTATTTTAATTATTGTTTATACAGCCATTTTTCATTTACAAAAACTGGTTTTTTTTCTTGCATTTTGCACCCCGCTCGCTATCTCATTAAAAGAAATGGGTTTATCGGATGGTATGGATCTGAGTTTGCCTTCAGAGCCATTAATGGCGGGTATTATGTTACTTTATATCTTTAATGAACTTAGTTCGCGTATTACTGATAAAAAATTCATTAACCATCCGGTTACTATTTTAATAATTGTTCAATTGGGATGGATGTTCATTACCAGTTTAACCAGTACTGAAATTGCTATCTCACTAAAATATCTTGTATCAAGGTTGTGGTTTATTTTTAGTTGCTACATTATAATGCCGCATCTTTTTCAAAGTAAAAAAAACATCATCAATTTTATTTATTGCTATGCAGCGGCATTGGCTTTGGTAGTTTTTTATACAGTGTTTCAACACGCTAAATTTAATTTTAATGATAAGGCTGCCGATTGGGTGGTATCGCCATTTTATAATGATCATACTGCATATGGTGCAGCATTAGCTATGTTCATACCAATAATGCTTTGTTTTGTTTTTATGAAAAGCATTTCAAAATTCTTAAGACTTTTTGCATTAGCTTTATTTTGCCTGTTTATTTTTGCTATTATTTTATCATTTGCCAGGGCAGGTTGGTTAAGTTTGATCGTTGCCTGCTCAATTTTTGTAACCCTGCTTTTAAGAATAAAATTTCGCACTATTTTATTTACACTAATAGTTTTTGGAAGCATTTTTTATGTTTTTCAAACCGAGATATTTATTGCGTTAGGTAGGAATAATACAGATGCTGAAGGAAGTTTTTCAAATAATATTGAATCTGTTTCCAATATTTCTACTGATGCGTCTAATCTTGAACGCCTTAATCGTTGGAGCTGCGCCATTCGTATGTGGAAGGACAAACCTTTGTTGGGCTGGGGTCCTGGTACCTACATGTTTAAATACGCCCCTTACCAGTTAAGTAGCGAAAAAACAATTATCAGTACAAATTTTGGCACCAATGGTAACGCCCACAGCGAATACCTGGGGCCTTTATCTGAACAGGGTATTTTAGGTTTATTGATCGTTGCTGCAATATTGTTATACTGTACATCGCTTGGCTATAGGTTAGTATATACAGTTGCCGAACCTGAAGTGCGTATGCTGGTAATTGGTTTGTTTTTAGGATTGATGACCTATTTTGTGCACGGTTTTTTAAATAATTTTTTGGATACTGATAAACTCTCGCTACCATTCTGGTCTTTCCTGGCGGCATTAGTATCTATCGATCTTTATTATCAGAAAAAAGAAAAAGCAGCAAAGCTTAAAAAATAAACCTGCTGCCATATTATCAAAAATTAATTTCTTAATTAATTCTAAGCCAAAACGAACCGCCGTGTTTTTCAACACCTTTGGTGTTATGGCTTTGCCATAAAGGTTCTATAGAATTAGCTAACGCCTTATCTTCACTTACAAAAATTCCCGGAAAAATAGGTTGGTATTTTTGTGGATTAGCAAGAATGAAAGCAGCCAGTGTATATTGCTCTGAATAAAAACGGTCGCACATAAATTGAGGATAATCGTACGGAATATAAATATCATGTACGTGTACTATAACACCCTTTTTTAGGTATGGAAATAATTCTAAAAAGCAAACCGTAGCATCAGAGTTAGGAAGACAACGATGAGAGTTATCAATAAATAAAATATCATTTTCTTCAAGCCCATCAGTAATAAATTTAAGATCATCAATATTCTCTAAAGGTTTACGTATAACTTTATCTGCCAAATGATCAATGTTTGCGCGCGGAAAAGGATCAACAGAAATTACTTCAGTTTTAAGTCCGTTGTCTTTAATACTCTTTCTTGCTACTTTGGTTGAGTTACCCGATCCTATTTCAATATATTTTTTTGGTTTAAATTCATTTAAAAAAGTGTATAAAGCAACAACGTCTAAACCCGGTAAATAACCATTATTCCAGGCAGGCTCATTTTCATTGGTTTCGTTTTCTGTTTTTTTTATCGCATCAAAAACAGGTTTAAATTTTAAGATCTCAGCAATGTGTTTTTCGTAAATGCTTCTGTTTGCATCTACTATTTTATAAAGTAATTCATGTGGTTTTTTGCCGTAACCGTGACGGGGTTTAAATTCTGTTTTATATTCAAGTATTAACTTTTGATATTTTGGAAGTAATAATTTTATTGTTCTTTTTAAACTCATGAGCTTAATTTATTTAAATATATATGTGTTTATTTTAAAAATGCAGGTCACTTACTTTTAAAGTAAGCAATGCAATATCATCCGGAAATTCATTTTCGCCTTTAAATTCTTCTGCATAAAACAAAATAGTTTTATTTAAGAATTCAGGGGTTGCTTTATTGTTCTTTTCCATAAGTTCTTTAACCGATTCAACGCTTACTGTTTCATTCTCTGTATTAATGGTATCGGTCAATCCATCTGTATAACATAATAGTGTAAATTCAGAGGTGTAGTTGAATGTTTCTACATTAATTAAAGGTAAGGTTTCAGAAATTCCTAATAACGGACAGCCATTTGTCAATTCCATAAATTTATTTTCATAATAAAAGATAGGAGGGTTGTGTCCGGCATTGATATATGTAAGCTGCTGGCTTTTAGTATTTAATTTTGCAAGAAATAGTGATACGAATTTTTCATTTTTTGCGTTCGTAATTACACGCTTGTTAAGCTCTATTACAATATCTTTTAAATTATGTGTAAATGTAATTAAGCTTTGCAAAGTAGCCTGAATATTACTCATCAGCAAAGCAGCAGCAATTCCTTTACCACTTACATCAGCAACACAAAAAATAAATTCGTGGTTATTTAATTTTATAAAATCATAATAATCGCCACCAACCTGTTGATGGGGCAAGTATCTTGCAGCAACCAACAATCCGTCGGAGTTTGGAAGATCTTTAGGGAACAGCATTTGCTGCATGCTTTGCGCCAGCTCTAACTCTTTTTTTATTTGGGCTCGTTGAATATTTTCTTTAAATAATTTTTTATTTTCAATAGCAACAATAATAATATTGGTAAGCGTTTGTACAAATGGTAAGTGTTTAATAGCAGCACTTAATTCCAGTTTTTCTTCGTTTACATCGCTTAATAATACGTAAGCCATTGGCGTTTTTTTATGATACACCGGTATCACAATTTCAAACTGTTTGCTTAATTCACCCTTGCTGAAATTAATGGTCTCAATTTCGCTGATAGATAATAATTCGTTCTCAAACTGAATTGTGCCTACCTCTTTTTTAATACCATATTTTAACAGGCATTTCCATTCGGTATCATAACTAAATAGCACCAATTTACCAACGCCTAAGCGGTTCTCTAAAATATCCTGAAAAAGATCAAGCAACTGACCGGTAGAAAAATTATTATTAATTGCCTTGGTAACTTCAAGCAATGCATTCAGTTTTAGGTCCTGAATGTGTTTTTGTTGCGATATTTTTGATTGATCAGACAAACTAAATTAAATAAACGGCTTCTTTACCTTTTTTAGAAAGATCGGCCTCAATATGTTCTTGTAAAGTAGTGCTTAATCTAAGTCCTACAAAATCTGCTTTTACCGGAAAACGCGTGTGGCTTCTATCAACCAGTATTACTGTATTTATTTTTTTTACCGGCTTATCTAAAAATAATTTTACGGCATACATTAATGTTTTACCACTGTTTAATACATCATCAACCAAAATAATGGTTTTATTGATGAATGCCTTTTCTTCAAAATCAGTTTTTGGTTCACCTTCCCAGGGTTTTTCTTTGCTTAAAGAGATCTTACCTAAAGTGATTTTTAACGGAGAGATCTTTTTTAATTTTTCTGCTAAATGGTTGGCAACCTTGTAACCGTTACCTTCAATACCAACAATTAATAATTCTTTTTCAGAGAAATTATTTTCATAAACCTCATAAGCCAAACGGCTTAATTTTTGTTCAATTTGAAGAGTATCTAAAATTTTTACCTTACTCATTTGTAATTTTTTACTAATTGTTTTAAGGTGTGTTTTACTTTATCATTTGGTTCAACCAATGGTAAACGCACAAAAGGATCACATTTTTTCATCAGGCTTAAGGCGTACTTAATACCACCCGGATTACCATCAGCAAACAACTGGTCGGTAATATCAATTAAACCATAATGTAATTTTTGTGCTTCGCTAAATTTATGTTTTAAACTTAAACGTACCATCTCGCTGTAATCTTTTGGAAACGCGTTGGCAACAACTGATATAACACCGTGTCCGCCCGCAGCAATAATTGGCAAGGTTAAATTATCATCACCGCTTATCACTAAAAAATCTTTCGGGCAATTTTTAATGATCTTCATTATCTGTTCCATATTGCCGCTTGCTTCTTTAGTGGCAACAATGTTCTTAAAATCTTTTGCAATGCGCACCTGTGTTTCCCAGGTAACGTTGCTGCCTGTGCGCCCGGGTACGTTATACAAAATAATATCCTTATTAGTAGCTTTTGAAGCCGCCTTGTAATGTTGGTAATAACCTTCTTGCGTTGGTTTATTGTAATAAGGCGCTACTGATAAAATAGCTTCAAAAGGTTTAAGGTCTGTTTTTTTAATGGTTTCAATTACTTCGGCTGTATTATTGCCACCAATGCCTAATACTAATGGTAATTTTTTTGCATTGGCTTTAACAACAGTATCAATAACTATTTTTTTCTCTTCTTTACTTAAAGTAACGCTTTCGCCTGTTGTTCCTAAAACAACAATGTATTCTACTTTCCCATTATGTAAATGTTTTACAACATGGGTTAAAGCAGCGGTATCAACTTCTCCTTTTTTTGTAAACGGTGTAACAATTGCTACACCGGTGCCTTTTAAATTATTATTGCGCATAATTAAATATATAAAATTATTTTAAATTAAAGTATTCTGTTGCCATTAAAGCTATTTCGTTGCCATATGCTAAACTGGCTGTAGCAGCCGGGCTTGGGCTATTAATAACATGCATGGCGTTACCATGTTTTTCAATTTTAAAATCATCCAGCATTTCACCTTCAGGCCCTAATGCCATGGCACGTATACCACAACGTGCGGCAACTATCTCATCCATTTCCAAACTTGGAATTAATTTGCGTAAACGATTTAAAAAGTAAGTTTTGCTAAATGCGCCACGGTATTCATCCATACCAAAGCGCCAGTGTTTACCAAAAAATTTCCAGGTACCTTTAAAACCAAAAGCATCAATAGTATCTTTAAAACTAAAAGCTGTTTTGCTGTAACCTTCGCGATCAAATACAAATACTGCGTTTGGCCCACACTCGGTGCCACCATGTATCATACGCGTAAAGTGCACGCCTAAGAAAGGGAATTTTGGATTTGGTACCGGGTAAATTAAATGTTTTACTTTATGTAAGCCTTTTTCGGTAAGATCGTAATAATCGCCTCTAAAGCCAATGATCTCTGCATCACTTTTCTGGCCTTCTTTTTTTGCCATTCTATCGGCCTGCAAGCCGGAAGTAGTGATAATATGTTTACCAATAAATTTATTCGTTTTTGTAATAACGGTTGTGCTTTCTTGCCCTCTTTCAAAACCAACAACATGTTGAGAGGTCATTACTTTACTGCCATTATTTTTTGCATGAATTAATTCTACATATTTTTTTGCTACCTGATCGTAATCAATAATACCTGTACAGCCCACGCGAATACCAGCAATACCTTCGCAAAAGGGTTCAATTTCTTTTATGCGTTTGGGATCAATGATCTCCATATCCTCAACACCATTGGCAATACCGTTATTGAACACTTTATTCATGTGTGCCAATTCACTTTCGTGAGTAGCAACAATGATTTTACCGCAAATATCGTGAGCAATTTTATAGTCTTTCGCAAATTGTACCAATTCTCTTCTGCCATCTACACAATTCTTTGCTTTATAAGAGCCCGGTTTGTAATAGATACCGCTGTGTATAACACCGCTGTTATGCGATGTTTGATGTTGCGCCACTTCTTTTTCTTTTTCCAAAACCAAAATGGTTTTATTAGGGTGGTAATTGCAAAGTTTGTATGCCGTAGCAAGGCCAACAATGCCTCCGCCAACAATGATAATGTCAAATTTTTGTTCCATAAAATCAAAGTATAAATGTACCAAATAAAGCGGAATTTTGCTTTATCTTTACACTTTAGTTTACAAAAATTACTATATGAAAATAATATGCATTGGGCGTAATTATGCCGAGCACGCTAAGGAAATGAAGGCCGATCTGCCTACAGAACCCGTATTTTTTATGAAACCGGATACTGCTTTATTAAAAGAAGGCGATTTTTATATTCCTGATTTTACTAAGGATCTTCATCACGAGATAGAGCTGGTTTTAAAGATCTGTAAGGCCGGCAAGCATATTGAAGAACAATTTGCACATAAATATTATGATGAAATTGGCCTTGGAATTGATTTTACCGCGCGCGATATACAGGCAAAATGCAAAGAAAAAGGTTTGCCGTGGGAAAAGGCCAAGGCCTTTGATAACAGTGCTCCCATAGGTTCTTTTGTAAAAAAAGAAACTTTGGATCTTGCCAATATAAACTTTGAATTAAAGGTAAATGGACAAAGCAGGCAAATTGGAAATTCGAGTGATCTTATTTTTTCGTTCGATAAGGTAATTGCGTATGTTTCGCAATTTGTAAGCCTTAAAGTGGGCGATCTTATTTATACCGGCACCCCCGAAGGTGTTGCTGCTGTTAAGCTGGACGATAAACTGGAAGGTTTTTTAAATGGAACTTCCTTCTTAAAACTGAATATTAAATAAGGTGATATTTAAAAAGATAGCCATATTATTTGTTAAATTTTATCAATATTGCATAAGGCCTTTATTGCCTAACTCTTGCAGATATACACCGTCCTGTAGCCAATATTCTATTGATGCCATTAATAAATACGGGGCTTTAAAAGGTAGCTGGTTAGGCCTTAAACGCATTTTACGTTGTCATCCCTGGGGCGGACATGGATATGATCCGGTTCCTTAAAGCCATAAATTTTTAGTAAATTTGATACATGACCAGGTATAGTTTATTTAGCTTATTGTTTTTTGCTTCGTTGCTTTTTGTTTCCTGCGAAAAAGACCAGGAAATAAAACCTGAACCTAAAGTAGAAACACCTGTAAATGCAGGGAAGACAAGTGCCGTGTTTAATTTTAACGCACTTGCGGATAACGTACCCTTAATACCAACTACAAAATGGTATGTAAATGCCAATGGTGATAATTATACAGTTACCAGGTTTAATTACTACATCAGCAATATTAAATTAAGAGGAGATAACGGTTCTTTTTTTTACGAACCGGAAAGTTACCACGTTATAAAACATTTAGAGGGCGCAAAGTCCTTTACGGTTTCGGGGATGCCGGAAGGAGATTACGATCAGATAGAATTTACAATTGGTGTGGATAGTGCAAGAAATGTAAGTGGTGCACAGGTTGGTGATCTTTCGCCGGATTCATTAATGTTCTGGACATGGAGTACAGGCTATATCTTTTTTAAATTAGAAGGCGAATATCAAACTTTAAATTCATTGCCGGGCGCTACTTATGCTATGCATGTTGGTGGATTTGCCGGAAAAGATAACAGTTTAAAGACATGTACATTTAATCTTACAAATAAAATAAGCATTAAAAAAGATAAACAATCCAAAGTGTTTTATAATGTGAATATTAACGAGATCTTTAATAACCCAAATGTAATTGATCTTGATACGTATTATGTGATCACCAGTGGGCAACATGGTAAAACACTGGCAGGAAATTACAGCGATATGTTCACTATTGATCACATCGAGAATTAGTATCTTTTTTTCAAATCGGCATTATAATAAAGATCAAAACTTTTTTTAAATATTTATTGTTTCTTTTTATCGTTACAAAAGGCGTTTCGCAAAATGTGATCATAAAAGGTAAAGCGCACGTCCAGTATGCCGGAAAAGTTATCCAGTTAAGCTCTTTAACGGATTATATTACCAACACCAAACAAAAAGAAGATGTTGATACCATACAAAGCGATGGCTTTTTTGAACTACATTATCAAACCGATCTTACACGCCCTGTTTTTTTAAATATTAATAATGTTGTTGCCAAGATGTATGTGCAACCCGATTTTGTGTATGGAATCACAATTCCCGAACTGGAAAAAGATTTTGATTATAAGAATGATGCCGAATTGCCTATTGATATTGGAATTGTTGGAAATGATTCAACAGAGTTAAATGTATTGACCTTCGATTTTCAGAGACAATTCAATAAACTATTTGATGGTGAGGATGGAAGATTTTTGTCGCGCCCAATGATCTTTCAACGCGCCGATACTCTTAAAAAGAGATCTGATAAACGGTATGCTAATATCAAGAATCCATATTTTTTAAGTTATGTTGAATATTCTATTGCCTCGGTAAATGCCAGTGTTTCGAGAGGTGAGAATTTTTTGATCAACAATTATATCTTCAATAAACCCATTCAATATGATCATTACGAGTACATGCAATTTTTTAACACTTGTTTTAAAGGTTATTTAAATACGTATGCTTCTATGCAAAAAGGACAAACGCTTTACAATATCATAAATGTAAAAGGCGATTATAATGTATTGTCTGATTTTTTAAAGGAAGATAAATTTTTAAAGTCTGATACTTTACGTGAATTGGTGATCTTAAAAAATTTATGGGATTTTTATTTTAACTCTGAATTTGTTCCTGAAGCTGTAGCGCAGATTACATCGCAATTGCATCAGGCAACAAAAATAAAGCAACATAAAAAAATTGCCATTTCTATGTTGACGTATTTTAATAAAATGCAAACAGGTTCTGCCGCGCCGGGTTTTACAGCCCGTACAAAAGATGGAACCATTGGTACTTTAAATTCTTTTAAAGGTCGTTGGGTGTATTTAAATTTTTTCTCAACCTCAAACATTGAGAGCTTGCGTGAGATGCCAAAGATAGATGCACTCAGAAAAAAATTTGGCGATAAGGTTGTTTTCGTAAGTATTTGTTTGGATGATAGTTTAAAAAGCTACACTAATTATTTAAAAGCAAATCCAAAATTTAACTGGACAATCTGGTACAATTACGATAAATCGATCACCAAAACCGCAAAAGATAATTATTTTGTTACCGGTACCGAAGCTTATTTCTTTATTAATAACCTGGGTTATTTGGCCCAATCACCGGCACTGGCGCCATCAAAAGGCATTGAGTATAAATTAAATTATATCTTTAAGCCCACGCGCCGCAATACAAAAACCGGCATTAGATAAATTTGTGAATACAAAAATAAATAGCACTTCCATTTGGCCCGAGCAAATTGTTTATGAAGACAATCACATTATTGTAATCAATAAATTGCCGTCGGAAATTGTGCAGGGCGATAAAACAGGCGATATGCCTTTAAGCGAGAAGATCAAAAATTTTATTAAAGTACGTGATAATAAACCCGGTAATGTGTTTTGCGGCGTTATTCATCGCTTAGACAGACCCGTGAGCGGTTTAATTATTTTTGCAAAAACAAGTAAAGCGCTTTCGCGATTTAATGAGTTGTTTCGTGAGAAAACAATTCAAAAAACATATTTAGCGGTAGTAAAAAATCGTCCGCCAAAAGAGGTTGATAAATTAATTCATTACATTACAAAAAATGAAAAAACAAATATGTCTAAAGCGCATACTAAACCTGTTCCCGATGCGCTAAAGGCAGAATTGGATTATGAATTGATTGCTTCATCAGATAATTATCATTTATTAAAGATCGCCCTTCACACAGGCCGTCATCACCAAATTCGTGCACAGCTTTCTGCAATTGGTTGCCCTATAAAAGGCGATCTTAAGTATGGTTTTGCAAGAACCAACGATGGCGGCTTTATTCATTTGCACAGTTATCAAATAGATTTTGTGCATCCTATAAAAGATGAGCCTGTTAGTATCAAAGCATTTCCTGTTACGAGTGATGCTGTGTGGAATTATTTTTCTAAACAGGATATCTAACCACAAAGTGCACTAAGAAGGCACAACGGACACTAAGAAAAAATTGTGCTCTTCGTGATAAACTTTGTGTGCTTTGTGGTTAAGAATTCATAAAGCACCAAGAATAAAAACTTTGTGCTCTTCGTGATAAACTTTGTGTGCTTTGTGGTTAAGTCGTCCACGAATTTCCTCACAATAACTTCCATTTTCAAAAAAGTTACAGCTTGTTCAAAAAAATAAAGTCTGTAACTATTTATAGTTTTTTGGCTTTATACATCATAACCAAAAAAACACAAACACTATGAGTAATGCAAAAGAAACCCCACGCCAGAAAATGATAGGCATGATGTACCTCGTGCTCACCTGTCTTCTTGCTTTAAATGTTACAAAAGAAGTTTTACAAGGCTTTGTTACCATTAACGAAAGCATTGAAACAACCAACTCTAACTTTACTGCTAACACAAATAAAATGATGAAGGCCTTTGATGAAGCCATTAAAAAAGGCAAGAACGAAGTAAAGCCTTATTATATAAAAGCAAAAGAAGTTTCACAATTATCACAAACAACATTTGATTACATAACTACATTAAAACAAAACATACAGCAGTATACCGAAGATGTGAAAGGGGCAGATACCATTAAATTGGCCAGAATTGAGAAGTTAGACGATTTTGATAAGCCAACCTATATTTTAATTGGCCCTGATGAGACTAAGCCTGTTGATACAAAATATTCTGCTAAAGAATTACGCAAGAATATTACAACGCTAACATCGGCACTTAATAAAATGATAGATGATATGCACGAAACCAAAGGCACAGTGATACCAAAAGCAGATTATGATATTTTAAAAGAGAAGATAAAATTATTTACACCGCACGATAATTTTAAAGATAAGGATGGCAAAGCTATTGGTTGGGAAATAAAGAATTTTTACAATATGCCTTTAGCTGGTGTTATCACTAATCTATCAAAAATGCAGAGTGATATAAGAAGCATTGAATCGGAGATGGTAACAACATTTGCGTCTGCAGCAGGTAAATTAAATTTGATCTTAAATGATTTTCAGGCGCGCATTGTACCGGTAAGTAATTATGTGCAATCGGGCTCACCATTTACGGCTGATGTTTTTTTAACGGCTTCATCAAGCGAATTTACAAATGAGAACATGCAATTTATTTTGGGCGATATGGATACTGCCACAGGTAAATTAGCAGAGGGCGCAATTGTATTGCCCATTGATAGAGGTACGGGAAAAATAAATATCCCTACCAGTGTTGCCGGACATAAAGAAGTTAAAGGCTGGATAAAATTAAAAGGTGCAGATGGTTTTTATAAATACTTTGATTATAAGAACGATTACGTGGTAGCTAATTCTGCGGTGGCTGTTAGTCCCGATAAAATGAATGTATTTTATATTGGTGTGGATAACCCGCTTACGGTTTCTGCTGCGGGTGTAGCGCCAACCGATCTGGTAGTGAATGTGAGTGGTTGTGGCGCTAATTTAAGCAACAGTGGCAATGGTAAATACATTGCTAAGGCGGTAACGCCGGGTACATGTACTGTAACGGTAATGCAAAGAACGCCTGATGGATTAAAACAACAGGGTCCGCCACAGGTTTTCAGGGTTAAGAAATTTCCAAACCCGCCTTTAAAAGTAGCAGGCAAGAGTACTTATGGCAGCCTGGATATGAAGTTGGCTGATGCAAAAAATATTAATGTGTTAGGTGTAGATAATGCAGGCTTTGATTTTGTAGCGCAGTTTAATATGAAAAAATTCTCGGTGTGCACGGTTATTGGTGGTACGGCCAGCCAACCTTATGTGTGCAGTGGCAACCAATTATCGCAAGAAGCCAAAGATGCTTTAAAGAAGTTAAAAGTGGGCAGTAAGGTTTATTTTGAGGATATAGAAGTAAACGCACCTGATGGACCCCGTGATTTTGCAAACATAAAAGTGATGGTGAGGTAGGTTTTAAACACACACCTGTTCCCAAAAAGGCCTTATTAAGCAGATAAGGCCTTTTTATTTGAATTAACTTTATACTAATGAAAACGGTAAAGGTTTATACTGCAGAAGACGTGATAAAAATGACACGTATGCGCAGCGGCGAATTAAAGATCGGTGAAGTAGTAGAGGCCACCAAAGGCAGCTGGAAAGATGATCTGGAAGCGAGCCATGCTAAATTTGTTATTGTTGGCATACCCGAGGATATTGGCGTGCGCGCCAATTATGGCAGGGCGGGAGCAAGCAGTGCCTTTAAACCAGCCATTGAAAGTTTTTTAATACAGCAAAGCAACAGTTTTTTAAACGCGAAAAATATTTTTGTACTGGGCGAAGTGTTTGTAGATGACCTGATGGAAAAAGCCCTGATGTACGATCAAAAAGATAAGAACGATATGGTGCATTTGCGCCAGTTGGTAGCTTTGGTAGATGAAAAAGTAACAGAGGTAATTAAAACAATTGTTGAATTGAAGAAAGTACCCATTATTATTGGTGGCGGACATAATAACGCTTATGGTAACATTAGCGGTACCTTTCACGCACTCAATAAAAAAATAAATGTTATTAACTGCGATCCGCATTTAGATTTTCGTCAGCTGGAAGGAAGACACAGTGGTAATGGTTTTAGTTACGCCTTTAAGAACGGTTACATAAACAAATATGCTGTAGTGTGTATGCACGAACAATACAACAGTAAAATTGCATTAGAACAATTTAAAAATAATCCTGAGCAATTATTTTACAACACTTACGAAAGTGTTTTTGTGCGCGAAGAAATGGATTTTACAAAAGCAGTGCAGCAATGCATCGGTTTTGTAAAGAATGAAGTATGCGGTGTAGAAATTGATCTGGACTCTATTACCAATGTACCATCAAGTGCCAAAACAAGCTCAGGTATCTCGCCCATACAAGCGCGCCAATATATTTTTAATTGTGCCAAGTATTTAAACGCTGCTTATTTGCACATTGCAGAAGGCGCTCCCGTGCTCTCGCACATTAAAGCCGATAATAAGACCGGTAAATTAATTGCTTATTTAATGAGCGATTTTATTAAAGGCTTTGAGGGGAAATAATAAGCTATTTCATATATTATGTATATATTATGTGTATTTTATGTACATAATATGTGAGGATTGACAGGCAATTTATACAAGCTTTAATTACGATGTATGCAGGTTAAAGGGAATTACCATAATGCAATAACTACGTTATACCGAAGTTTTACATTCAGAAAAAGCGGAAAATTGTATATTTATAACAGATAAAGAAAATGGCAGAAAGTAATTTAGAGTCCCGTCCAGTCCGTCCAAACGATATAGAAGACCAGGTAAATACCGTTGTTACAAACAGAAATATTATTGCATTATTTTTATTGCTGTGTTCAGTATGCTCTTCATTTAAAGCTCAGACGTTAATAGAAAATATGACACAGAAGCAAAAAGACTCCTTAATTGTTGCATTGAACAAAGAGCAAAAAAAGCCTTATAACGACTTGGACGATACAATGAAGTACATTAGTTTAACCTATGATATTAACAGAAATGGGTTTAAAGTAGGAGAAAGCAATACTGAAGGAATACACTGTAGCAAAGAATATATTGTTTACAAGTTTGTAAATAAAGCTGGGAGAGCTTCTGTTGAACATTATACCGCCACAAAAAAATTGCTTGAAAAAGGTTTTTTAGAGCCTATTGGCCCATTTAGAGAGAGAATAACAAAAACGATTGTTTATAGTAGTGTAGAAGTTACAAGAAAGACTGTGGTTTTAAACGAAAATACTTATTATTTAGAGAAAGATGGTGCCCTTGCAAATTTATTTATAGTTCCCGGAAAGTCAGTTGCGGCAAAGGCTCTTTTTTGTTACCTGTATAGTTGTATGTCACACGGATTGCATCTCAACAGCTATCGAGGCCGCGCGCATGGGATTTCTAAACTATTTGCAATAAATAATATAATTATAATAATTACCTGGATCATAAATATATTCAGAACTTAAGGGAAATAAATTAAATTCACTTTTGGAGTTAGCCTCTAAAAACTTAAAAATAAACTCTTTTTTCTGGGAATCAAAATGGTCTTCCCCGTTTATTGTTAAAAGTTTACTATTTACTTCCAGTTTGCCTGTAATTAACTCTGTAAACTGAAATTTTTTCTTTTTATGATAAGAGGCAATAACGCATACTTTAAATTCCTTTTTTAACTTGTAAGCCATAGATGCCCAATTACATACTCGTGCAAAACAAACGTTCGGCAACGTGTCCAAAATATGAAATTGACCTATTGATCCAATATATTTTTTTTCAGGATTTAGTTCAAGAAGTTTTTTTATGTTTACAAACATATTTTCTTCCCTATACTTATCTGCTAAAATTTTATCTTTAATGCTTCTAAATTCGATACCCTTTTTTAAATTTTCAATTATTAAAACAAGATATTTAAAATCAACGTCAGAAATTACATCTTTTAGAAGAGGTGTTTTCGGAAACAAACTATCAACCATAATTTTAGATATTTCTAGTTCTTTCCTTTCAAAATTTAATATATCTATTTTTTCGTGCAAAGAATTACTAATCTCTTTAACTACATTGCTTTCATTATATCTTGTTAGTATATCTAACAGAGCAATATTCGCTATTTTTGGGTCTGCCTCTATATCTATAAAAAAGTGATTAGTATTCTCAATAGAAGTACCACTTATATATTTATATATATTTCTACCTTCAAAACCGACTATATTTATTTTATAATCACCATTATAGTAAAATTCAGTTCTTTTATCTTTCTTAAAATAATACAATAAATAATCAACTGATACTCCTGCTTCTATTAGCAAGTTATTCATAGGAGTATTGGTTCTTAACGCTGACCGAATTTCTGTTAAAACCAAATTATTTTTTTTATAAGCATGATTTTCACCAATTAGGTATAATTGAAAGTCATTTTTAAAGACTGTAGAATCTGAATTAAAATTATAAAGAGATAAAGACTGCGATTTGGAAAAAAAAGTTATGACGCTAAAAAGTATGATAATAAAGCATCTTATCTTATTCATAATTCTATAAAAATAGTAATTTATTTCTTTTTTCTATTTTTAAAAATATTACCCCGTTCGCGCGGATTTGTAACCCTGCGGAGCGAAAACCAAATAAAATCAGTGAAGATCCGCTCAATTAGCGTCATCCGCGTTCCATCACGTGCGCTGTCTCGCAAGCGCACATGCTCGCTCAAAGCTTAATCGCTTTGCCGTGCTCGACATGACAGTTGAATATAAAATCATTGAAAAGCCGCTCAATCAGCGTCATCCGCGTTCCATCACGCGTACTGTCTCGCAAGCGCACATGCTCGCTCAAAGCTTAATCGCTTTGCCGTGCTCGAC
>JAVTWD010000023.1:0-23271 GCA_032229505.1 Bacteroidota bacterium | reverse complement strand
ATGACAGTTGAATATAAAATCATTGAAAATCCGCCCAATCAGCATCATCCGTGTTCCATCACCTAACGCTTACCAAATCCCAAACTGTTCGTTGATCATGTTCTTAAACCATTTTTCTTTGCCGTACTGTTTTTCCATTTGGGCTTTTAATTCGGGGATGGTGTAGATCTTTTTCTTTTTTGGAAGGATAAATTGTTTTGCATCCGGGTTTAAGATCTCTATTTTTTTTGCAAAGTATACCACGCCGCCATCTTCTGTCGCTAAACCTAAAATAGTACCCGGTAAACCGTTAAAACTTTCAGGTCCGGTTGAAGGTGTAATGTCATAACTGAACCAGGCATAAATGCGGGTACTGTCGTTAGCCTGCCATACCGCTTTACGGCAGGCATAGCCCGCAATTTTACGGCTGCTTTCGGTTATTTGCCACTGGCGTTTAAACAAACTATCGGTTAAATGCAATTCTTCGCCCCAAATAGTTTTAATTAAATAACGTGTGTTAAGGTTCAAATTTTGAAGCACCGTATTTTTAGAAGTGGACCAGCTTAAATTTTCTTTCAGATCGCTTTCCTGCGGTTTAAATAAAGAGAGTGTATCGGTCACATACATTTCAAAATAATCAATTTTTATTTTGTCTTCTTCTTTTATCCAGCGCTGGTTCTCGCCTTTAAATTTTTTGTAAAGATTGGTCTTGCGCTCAAAGGTTATTTTGGCATTGGTAATTTGTGCTTTGGCAAAAAAGACAAAACACAACAAAAGCAAGAGCATATATTTTCTAATCCATTTCATCTTCTACTTTTGTTTTTTGGCTGGTAAATTTGTAAAGGATCTTTAATAAAAAATAGCGTTTTATAATTTGTGTTTTTGTATCTACTATCTGGTTGCCCGAAATGTAGCGGCTATTGGAAATGTTCTGGTTTAAAATATCATAAGCGTTAACAGAGATCACCAGGTCATCTGTTTTAAAGAAGGATCTGGAAAGTGTGGCATTTAAAATAAAATAATTTAAATTATAGCCGCTTGTTCTGTTGCCATTGTTATTGTATTTACCATCTGTAGCAATTGAGAATTTTTTTGGCAGCTTTACAAAAACATTTCCATACACTTCGTAACTGTAATACGGTTGATTAGATTGTATGCTGATGGTAGATTTTGGCAAATTGTAACTGTAACTTGTACCAATATTCACATTGAATTTATCCGCATTTTTTTCAATGTTAAATCCCGGAGAAAGATCTGTGCTTTGTGAAATTGTTTTGGCGCCATTCACTAACGAAACGTTATTGTAATAATTTAAATTTAAATTGTAATAAAATTTCATAAAACGTTTAAATAAAGGGAACCCATTACCCATATACGCGCTGGCATAATAATTTCCGTCAATATTAATTGGCTGACTGATGGTTTTGCCTAACGAATCAAAAGTGCTGGAATAACTAATTTGATTATTTGTATTACCAAAATTTCCTCCCGCGTATAAATTTCTGTCGCTAATGCCTTTGTAGAAATAATAATTAATGGAAAGGTTATTGGTAAAGGTGGGTTTCAAATTTGGGTTACCAATTACAATGCGGTTAGGGTCTGTATTATCTATCACCGGCTGCATTTGTGTAACATCAGGTTGTTGCGAAGAACTGATGTAAAGCATATTCAGGTTAGAGCCCTGGTTTGGCCTGTAATTAAAAGAAGCAGCTGGTAAAATATTATTTACCGAAAGTTGTAATTTTTGGCCTGTAGTAAGATTTATATTTTGCTGCGTAACATTGCGGTAATGTGCCTGTAAACCAATTCTGATCTTTTTTGTTTCGTAAACCAGCTTGGTACCAATTTTATTGGTCTGACGCTTATTCTCAAAATTATTTGAGAGAGTAGAGTTAAAGAGGTCATAACCCGTGCCGCTAAGATCATAGGTATTTCTATAGTTTTCAGAACGGCTATCAACAAAATTATAAGTGAATTCACTTCTTATTTTTTTTGTCCACGGTTCGGTATAGGTAGTATTTATAACATGTTCCAATCTTGTATTCTCTTGTTTTCGTTGCTGGTTAAGGTTGCTGTCAGGCAGCTGACCGTTAGTATAAATGAAATCGGTTTTTAATAAGGAATTGCCGGTACTGCTTACATAACTAGGCTGGTAGTTGATCACAAAGTTCCTGTCTTTTTTTAAGAAGTTGCGGTTTATTTTTATGGAGGCAGTAGCATCAATGTTCTCGCGATCGTTGGTGTTCAGGATCTTTGTCTGGCGCGTTAATTGGTTTGTAGCGCTTATAAAATCATCGTTTTGTAAATTTTGCCCCGACGATGTATTGTATTTTATTTTTGGTTTAAAGGTCAACTCGGTAAGCGAATCCAGCTTAATGTCCACGCGCATATCAAAAGCGTGGTTCTGATTTTTTTGAGAATTAACGATAGCTTGTTTATTGGTATAATTGGTATCTTCTAAAAAATATTGTGTATTGGTCTCGGTACCTGATACCAATTGATTTTGATTGAATGTATAACTGCTGTTAAGTTTTGTTTTTTTGCCATACTTATCATTCAAATAAAAACCTGTTTTTAAAGTTTGTGGTACACCGGTATTATCATCGCGGCTCGACATCCACATGCCCGTCTCTTCGTTATAACTATTATTCTGCTCATTGTCCAGACCATATTTGTACTGATCTTCCCAGCCAAATGCCTGCTTGGGTGTATTGGCAAAAATGCCGAACACGGAGATCTTTTGATTGCCTTTAAATTTATTGGCCAGTATTTCATTTTCATAAAACAACGGATTTTTTTTATCGAATTGTTGCAGGTCGCTTGCCGCAGATACTTTTCCGAAGTATCCTTTCTTGGCATCTTCTTTTAGTTTTAGATTTACCACTTTAACCGTTTCGGTTGAGCTTTCAGGGTCTTCACTTTTTTTGTCGTATACCTGCACATTATCAACCGTTGTTGCATTTAAATTTCGGGTAGCGATGGTTGGATCGCTGCCAAAAAATTCATCACCATCTACCAAAACCTGGTCAACCTCTTTGCCTTGGATGGTAATTTTTCCGGCAGCATCAACACGCACACCGGGCAATTTTTTTAAAAGGTCTTCTACGGTGGCGTTGGGCTGCGTTTTAAAAGAGTCGGCAGTAAAAATTAATGTATCACCTTTATAATAGGTCTTTTCTTTATAAGCAAAAACTTCTACTTCATTTAACACCACTGATTTTGGCGGAAGGATCACATTCTTAAAATTAAAAGCGGTATCTGTTTTTGAAGGAACAAGCAAATAGGTTTTATCACTAAAATTGGGGTGGGAGATAATAACAATATAAGTATCCAAAGGAATTTTGATTGGTTTAAAAATGCCTTCTTTATTGGTACGTGTAAAATTTACGAGCGTTGAGTCTTTAAACTTTACGGCCATCAAAAGCGCGTTAGGTAACGTTTGTTTTGAAGCAGTATCATTGGTGTTTCCCCTAAGCTGTATGTATTGAGCTTTGGTAAAAGAAAAAATAAATAAGAAAAAAAGTAGAAGTATTCTTTTTTTCATGCTTTGCTTTTAGGGTAGAATACAAATATTAAAAAAGGTCACAAACTATAGCGTTAATGACTTGTTAATGATATGGATTTAACCTTTTTTGGCAATAACTTATCTTTTTAAAAGCCACTAATTTCACTGATTTCACAAATTAGTTTTTGGTGAAATTTTTTCTTTGGAATTTATTCCAAAGAAAAATCAATTACACTAATTTATTATTATTGTGACTCTACCCGATATTTGTGAAATTGGAGTAATTCGTGGCGAAAATTATTTAGTATTATTTAAACTTTTTTAATGGTTTCCTGCTCCGCAGGATTTGAAATCCTGCGTAACAATTCAGATACAAAATAAAATGTAGTTAGGCTGAAAGTTTTACAATTGTAATATTACCGCAGGATTTCAAATCCTGCGGAGCGAAAAAAATCTGCTCAATCAGTTTCATCCGTGTTCCATCACGTAGCTGATTAGCTCTAATTTTCGTAACTTTATAGCATGTTACTACGCATTAACGATAAAAATATTCCCTCAGCAACTATTTCTCAAATTGTAAAATGTTTAAAAGATGGCGGCATTATTATTTATCCAACCGATACAGTTTATGCCTTAGGTTGTGATATTACCCAACAAAAAGCGGTAGAAAAGATCTGTAAATTAAAAGGTATTAAGCCGGAAAAATCCAACTTCTCATTTGTGTGTTCTGATCTGAGTCATTTATCTGAATTTACAACTCCTATACCCAATCATGTTTTCAGGATCATGAAAAAAGCTTTGCCGGGGCCGTATACCTTTATTTTGGAAGCCAACAAAAATGTACCAAAGCTGTTAAAGCAAAATAAAACTACTATTGGTATTCGCGTGCCCGATAATTTAATTTGTAAAGAAATTGTTGAGCAATTAGGCAATCCAATTATCTCAACAAGCTTACATGATACCAGCGATGATATTTTAGAATATTTTTCTGACCCGGAGGTGATCCATTCACAATACGAAGATAAAGTGGATATGGTTGTAGATGGTGGTTTTGGAAACATCTACACTTCTACTGTAATTGATTGCAGTGGCGATGAGATAACTGTTATAAGGGAAGGTTTGGGTAGTTTGGATATACTAAATTAAATTGCCACTAATTTCACTAATTACTTAAAAACATTTTGTATTTTTTGTGTAACGATTAGTGTAATTCTTTTCTTAAAAATATATTTTTAAGAAAAATTAAATTAACGCTAAACTATGTGTTGGGTTAAGTTTATGTTAGTGAAATTAGTGTAATTAGTGGCTTAATCCTTTAAAAAGTAGTTCAGTGCCAGTTCGTAACCCTTCAATCCCAATCCGCTAATACTACCAACACATTTAGCACCTGAATATGAAACATGTCTGAAATCTTCGCGGGCAAAAATGTTGCTGCTGTGTACTTCTACAACCGGTGTTTTAAGGGCAGCAATAGCATCGGCAATAGCAACCGATGTATGTGTGTAAGCACCTGCGTTTAAAATAATTCCATCAAAACTAAAACCAAGTTCGTGTAATTTATTTATTAATTCACCTTCTACATTGCTTTGAAAATAGCTGATCTCCACTTTAGGAAATTTACCTTTTAACTCTTTTAAATAATCTTCAAAGCTTGTTTTGCCATATACATCCGGCTCACGTTTGCCTAATAAATTTAAATTTGGTCCGTTAATAATTGCTATCTTCATGCTATGAAATTAGTAAACTTATTTCTTAAATCCATAAAAAAATATAGCAAGGTGTATTTGTTGCTAAGCCTTGTGTTTACTACTTTTTTTGTCAATGCACAAAAACCAAAGATCAAAACCGGAACAGCTTATAATTTAGAAACGATCTTTATTGGTGGGCAAAAGAATAGTCTTGCTAAAGATAAAGCCACACTTACATTTGATACTAAAAGGAAAACTGCAACCTGTTCAAATAAATGCACGCACCTTGAACTAAGATATTGCAGTAAACGTAATAAATTTAGGTTTACCTCTGTTATTCCTGCGGCAGCGGCTTGTCCTGATCATTTGGTGGGGATAGAGTCTGATCTGAAAGAAAATTTGCCAAAGGTAGATCGTTGTATTCAAAGTAATAAACGATTGATCTTCCTCAATAAAAAAGATACACTTCTCATTTTTTATGAGCAATAGTTGGAATGTTTATTACATACGTTTTAAGCAATATCTGCAATTAGAACGTTCTCTTTCAAAGAACTCAATGGAGGCTTATGCCGATGATGTTAAAAAACTAGAGAGTTATTCTTCTTTATTTTTAAATAATCAAACTCCTGATAAATTCTCATTTAAACAACTACAAAATTTTGTAGAATGGATAGCTACCATGGGTTTTTCTGCTACCACGCAGGCTCGTGTTATTTCAGGCATCAAGACCTTTTATAAATTTTTATTATTAGAGAATGATATTCAGCAAAATCCGGCAGAACTTTTAGAGACACCAAAAATTGCCCGCAAATTACCGGTATACTTAAGTGTTGAAGAAATTGACAGTATGTTAAGTTATATTGACAGAAGCATTCCTGAAGGCGAACGTAATTTTAGTCTGCTTGAAACCCTTTACAGTTGTGGCTTGCGTGTTAGCGAGTTAACAAATTTAAAAATAACCGATCTGCATCTTAACGACTATTACGTAAAAGTAGTTGGTAAAGGTAATAAAGAAAGGTTGGTGCCTATTGGTAAAAACGCGGTTAAGCTTATTAAAAATTATATGTCATCCATACGTTCGCAACTTCGCCCAAAAAAAGGAGCAGAGGATATTTTGTACCTTAACAGAAGAGGTGGGGCTTTATCACGCGTAATGGTATTTTATATTATTAAAGATCTTGCAAAAAAAGCCGGAATTAAAAAGGTGCTAAGCCCACATAGTTTCAGGCATTCGTTTGCTACGCATTTAGTAGAAGGCGGCGCAGATCTTAGGGCTGTGCAGGAAATGTTAGGACATGAAAGTATCACTACAACCGAAATTTATACACATCTCGACAGACAATTTTTACGTGATAATATTTTAAGTTTTCATCCCAGAAATAAAAAATAATAATTTAAATATGAAGAAAATAATTTTCCTTTTCTGTTCTTCTGCTATTTTGTTTAGCTCATGTTCAGATCCAAAAATAGAAGAGTCAATTTCATTAACTGATTCTTTAGCAGTTTCTGAAGATTTTACGGCCATTGAGAACGTTGAAAAAGGCGTGAGTATGATGAAGGGCTTTTGGTATAATCTTGCCTTTTTCGAAAAAGTAAAAACAAGCCAAAAAGTAAAAGAGAATTTAAAAGGCAGTTATCAGTATTTTTATTTAAATGATGAAGGTTTGATACAGCGCAATGAAGGTTTTAGCAGCCAGGATTATATACCGGTTACATTTTCGGTTAATAATAACAGGCTTATGATACATAACGATTCAAAGATAGAATGCAGTATAGTATTTAAGAACGATAGCACAGCGTTTTTAAAAACTCTAGGATTGAATAAGGATACATTAAATATTACACTAAAAAAAATAAAAGGTTCTGTGTCTTCAAAAACAGAATTAGAGCAATATGAATATCTTTTAGCAATTAATACCATTGCGGGAAAATATGTGGGTGAAAAGGGTGAAAATATAGAATTTTTACCGGATGGCACCTTTATTGGTTTTGACCTTACTACCGAATATTTTGTGGAAGGTCTTGGCTATGAAGGAATGGACGGAGATTATGAATTTGATGCAATAAGTATTAAAAATGAAGAAACACTGATGTCTTACAAGTGGACATTAGCCAATAATATCTTAACTTTGACAGAAATAGAAACGGCTGAGAACGGGATGGATTTTAAGTTAAGTTCAAAACCGCTTGTTTTTAAGAAAAAATAATTTTTAATGAAGACCTTTAACGTTCCTGAATTTTACAGGAGCCCTATTATATCAAAAGTAAAGCAATATCGCAAGTTGCAGGATCCGCGTAAGAAAGATACGAGCCCAACGATGTTGGATTTTGGTTCGGTTAAATATTATATTGCCCGCCATTTTGGTTTTTGTTATGGGGTAGAGAATGCCATTGAAATTGCTTTTAAGGCATTGGATGAAAATCCCGGAAAGAACATTTACCTGTTAAGTGAAATGATACATAACCCGGCTGTAAATAAAGATCTGACTGAGCGCGGTGTAAGATTTTTACAAGATACATTAGGCGAACAATTAATACCCTTTGATGTTTTAACACCCAACGATATTGTAATGATACCGGCTTTTGGCGCGCCATTACCTTTATTAAAGTTGTTGGAAGAAAAAGGAATTAAGACCAAAGCATACGATACTACTTGTCCCTTTGTAGAGCGGGTTTGGAAAAAGTCAGAGCAAATAGGTAAGACGGAACATACTATTATTATTCATGGAAAATATAATCATGAAGAAACACGTTCTACTTTTTCGCGTAGCGCAATAGATAGCAAAGCGGTGGTGGTTGTGCGTGATATGGAGGAATCGAAAAGGTTGGCAGAATATATTACCGGTAATAAAACGCAAACGCAATTTGAAGAAGAATTTAAAGGAAAGTTTACAGATGGATTTAAGATTGATAAACACTTTAATAAAATAGGGGTTATTAATCAAACCACCATGCTGGCGACTGAAACAGAAGAGATAGCCAATTACTTTAAAGATGTTTTGGTCAAAAAATTTAGCGAAGAAAAAATAAAAGAACATTTTTCAGATACACACGATACTTTGTGTTACGCTACTAACGAGAACCAGGATGCTACCTATGGTTTATTAGATACAGATGCCGATCTGGCCATTGTTGTGGGCGGTTATAATAGCAGCAACACATCACATTTGGTTGAATTATGCGAACGTAAATTTCCTACCTATTTTATTTCATCCGAAAAAGAAATTGAAAGTGCCAGCGTGATACATCATTACGATTATCCAAATAAAAAGAAGGTAACGACTGAAAATTTTTTGCCAAAAGGCTCAGCACCTTTAAAGATCGTTATTACCAGCGGCGCTTCTTGTCCTGATTCACTTTTAGACGCAGTGATGAACAGATTAAATTCTTTTATTGGCGGAACAAAAAATACAGAGGCTGTTATCGAAGATCTTAAAACATACAAATAAAAGACTAACGACTAAATTCTAATTTCTAACAACTGTTATATGAACATCAAACTTAACAAACCACTTATTTTTTTAGATCTTGAAGCAACCGGTTTGAGTATTGGTTCGGACAGGATAGTAGAGATCTGCCTTTTAAAATTAAACATTGATAACAGCACAGAGGTAAAAACGCAGCGCATCAACCCCCAAATGCCAATACCGGATGTTGTTTCAAAGATCCATGGCATTTATGATAAAGATGTGGAAGGCTGCCAAACCTTTAAAGAAGCGGCGCCTGACCTTTTACGTTTTATTGGTAATGCAGATTTTGCCGGCTACAATTCCAATAAATATGATATTCCTTTATTGGCAGAAGAATTTTTACGTGCAGAAGCGGATTTTGAATTAGAAGGAAGAAAGTTGGTGGATGTTCAAAACATCTTTCATTTTATGGAACCGCGAAATTTAAGTGCGGCTTATAAATTTTATTGTAATAAACCTTTAGAGAATGCACATAGTGCAGAAGCAGATGTAAAAGCAACCTTTGAGATATTTAAAGCGCAAATTGAAAGATATGAAGGTAAAGAGGTAGAAGACAGCAAAGGCAACAAAACTATTCCTGTAACAAACGATATTACTAAGTTAAGCGAGTTAACAACCGCCAAATCAAAAAATGCAGACCTTGCAGGGCGCATTGTATTTAACGATAAAGGTGTAGAGGTATTTGCCTTTGGAAAGCATAAAGACAAATCGGTTGTAGAAGTATTCACAAAAGAGCCATCCTACTATAATTGGATGATGCAGGGCGATTTTCCATTGTATACCAAGAAGGTTATTACCAAGATCAGGTTAAAGATGAAGTAGTATTCTGAAATTTTAACACAGTTCTAATAAGTGGAAATTCAGCATGATACGGAACATTTGTTCTGCAAATTTGGAATATTTGTTCCGAATAATTAATTTTACTCTTAAATCCAAATTTTATGCCTAAATACAAACAATTTGACAGAGACAAAGTGCTCGAAGCAGCATCTGTAGTCTTTCATGAAAAAGGTTATAACGGAACATCTATAGACGAGATCTTAACCGCTACAGGCCTTAGTCGCAGCAGTCTTTACGATTCGTTTAAAGACAAGCACAATTTATACTTACAGTCCTTAGAATTTTACAAGGAGGTTAATGATAAGAAGATCCAAAACCTGGATGAGAAGAACTTAAACGGTTTACAAAAACTGGAAACCATGTTTAAAAGTGTGGTGAATCATCTTTCAGAAAACCCGGATGATAACGGTTGTCTGCTTGTTAATGCAGCTGCTGAGATGAGCAAACAATGTTTTAAAACATCGCAGGTGGTATGTAATAATAAAGAAGAGGTGCAAAACCTTTTTTCTACCTGGATAAGCGATGCTGAAGAGAAAAAAGTTGTTAAACTTCAAAAACCTGCAAAGGTTTACGGTCAGTTCTTTTACAACACACTTTGTGGCTTGCGTGTAATGAGCCAGAGTGGGGCGGGGAAGACAGAATTAAGTAATGTTGTTAAAGTAGCTTTAGATTCTTTAAACTAAGTTATTTTAATGATAGATACTCATACACACCTTTATGCCGAAGAATTTAACGCAGACAGAACTGCTTTAATTCAAAAAGCAATAAAGAATGGAATTACTAAATTTTATTTACCCAACATAGATTCAACATCTATTGAAGGCATGCATGAGCTGGAAACGGAGTTTCCTGAAAATTGTTTTGCCATGATGGGATTACATCCTTGCAGTGTAAATGCAACAGTTGAAGCGGAACTGGCCATTGTAAAAGAATGGCTTGGAAAAAGAAAATACAAAGCAATTGGTGAAATTGGCATTGATCTGTATTGGGAAAAAGCATTTTTAAAAGAACAGCAACACGCGTTTAAAATGCAAATAGACTGGGCTTTGGAATACAATTACCCCATTGTTATTCATTGCCGCGAGGCTTTTGATGAGATATATGAAATTCTTATTTCCTATAAAAAATTGCCAAAGGCTATTTTTCATTGCTTTTCTGGTAATGTTGAGCAGGCCAATAAAATTTTAGCGCTCGGCAATTTTAAATTGGGCATTGGTGGTGTTGTTACCTTTAAAAATTCAGGTCTGGATAAAGTAGTTGAACAAATTGACCTTGAACATTTGGTATTGGAAACAGATGCACCTTATCTGGCCCCGGTTCCTTTTAGAGGTAAACGGAATGAGCCTTCTTATATTTTAGAAGTTGCCAAAAAAGTAGCGGAGATAAAACAGGTTTCAATAGCCGAAGTTTCTGAAATAACAACAAAAAATTCTAATTTTATTTTTGAATCTTAGTCCTGATCTATCTGATCAAGAGCGCGTGCTATATATCTTTCAGTGGGTAACAAGCTTTGCTGTATGCGCTTTGCATAATGGATGCTATCCATCACTTCTTTTTGCTTTGATTCTACCATTGCTTTTTGTTGCTCGATAATATTTTTTTGTTTTTTAGTAAGACGAAATCGGTTAAACATAATACCGCCAAATAATAAAGTAATGCCCAATCCTCCATACAACAGGTAACGCTGATTCTCCTCCTGTTTTAATTGTAAACTTGTAATTTTTTTTTCTTCAGCAACTTTTATACTGTCTGCAATATTCTTTTTCTCATAAACATATTGCATTTCTTTTTGCATGAGTTCTTTTTTTACATCGTCATTAACAATTACTTCTCCCATTTCTTTTGAGATCTTTAACATTTCAAAAGCTTTTTCAAAATTCCTTTGCTTTTCATAAATATTTTGTAAGGCATCTGCAGAAAAACGAATGATGTTTGGAAAGTTTAGTTCGCGTGAGATCAGCATTGCCTTTTCGGCATACATTTTTGCTTCCGGTAGTTTATTTTGCGCAAATAAAGTACGTGAAATGTTGATGTAAGAATAAACCGCTCCGTTTCTATCGTTAATCTCTTCGCGCAATGCAAGACTTTTTTTGAAATAAATAACAGCAGAATCCAATTGTAACATTTTTTTATATACAACACCAATGTTGTTTAAAGAATAAGACATCCCAAACTTATCGTTAACGCTTTGTTTGATCATGTAACTTTCCCGGTATGTTTTTAACGCCTTTGCGTATTCTTTTTTCTTCATTAAAATATCGCCAATGCCATTTAAAGCATAAGCGGCCATTTTATTATTTCCTGATCGTTTGCATACAGCATAACTTTTTTCATAAATTGCAATTGCTTTATCAGTTTCATCCAGCGCGTCGTATACCAAACCAATATTATTGAGCGATGAACCAACCGACTTTTGGTCATTAAAATTTTCACGGATCTTCAAGCTTTTAAAATGATAATCGATGGCTTTGCTGAGGTTTCCTTTATTCTGTTCAACGAGACCCATGTTTTCAAAATATGCAGCTTTAAACAATGATACCTGCGCATATTCCTTAGTGTTTTTTTGTAAAACAAGGAGTTGCTTTTCAATTAAAGTAATTTGCGCATCGGTATATTTTTCAAGGTTTTCTTCATTGTCAATTTCGGCCAGATATTGATATATCCTGATCTTTGTGGTATCGTGTTTTACAGTTTCAAGAAGATGAATTAATGAATCCACTTCTTTATTTTGAGCGTAGCAGGAAAAGGAAAAGATCAGGCATAGATATAAAAAAGATCTCATGTTGTATTTTTTATGTATTTATTAATGTATTTTTCGTTTGGTAGTAAACTTGTTTGAATGCGCTTTGCATAACGAATACTATCCAGTATCTCTTTTTGTTTTTCTTCAACCAAATGTTTTTGATTTTCAACAATGTGTTTTTGTTCTTCAATGATAGCTTTTTGTTTTTTTGTAACGCGAAACCGGTTAAACATTACCACACCAAATGCCAAAGCGAGGCTTAGGCCTGCATATAAAAAATAGCGCTGGTTCTCTTCTTGTTTTAACTGAAAAGTAATCAATTTTTTTTCTTCTGCCACTTTAATACTATCTGCAGCGGCTTTTTTCTCGTATTCGTATTTTATTTGTGTTTTAATAGACGCTTTTTTTGTTTCGCGATTTGAAATGCTATCGCGCATTTGTATGTAAAGTTCATAGTTTTCTATTGCCAATTTTGGTCTTTTAAGTTGTTTATATATTAAATACAAATTAAATGCTGAATTTTGGATACTCAGCGGATAACCTATTTCCACACTTATTCTTTTAGCTTCAAGGCAATGTTTAAGCGCCAGATCATAATTTTGTTGCCGTATTTGTATATTGCCAATGTTGTTAAGCGACTCTACAATGTCATGTTTGTCTTGTATTTCGATCCTGTTCTTTAGGCTTTCTTCGAAATATTTCATAGCCATAGCATCTTTTTTTTCTTTCATTAAAACAACTGCTATGTTATTTAGCGAAGCGGCGTATCCTTTTTTATTCTTAATATTACTATTTATATTTAATGCTTCTTGAAATTTATCAAGAGCCAGTTCAAATTTCTTTTCTTTATTATAAATTCCACCAATGCTATTTAATGTAAGTGCGATAACCTCGCTATCGTGGATTTGTTTACTAATTATCAAACTTTTGGTGTAGTATGAAAGTGCGTTTTCCAATTCATCCTGGCTCGTATGCACTAAACCTATATTATTAAGGGTCCCGGCAATTCCCTTTTTATCGTTTAGGAGTTCATTAATTTTTAAACTTTGTTGATAGTAGGTCAAGGCCTGTTTTATGTCACCTAATTCCTTATATATTGCTCCAATATTATTTAAAGCATATGCAATACTGATTTTATCGTTTGTGGTTTGTAAAATCTTTAAGCTTTTAAGGTTATAGTTTAATGCCTGTTGAATTTTACCTTTATTTTTGAATATTGTTGCAATGTTATTTAATAAAGCTGCTACACCTTGCTTGTCTTTAATTGACTCGAGTATCTTTAAACTTTTAGCATAAAATAATAATGCCTGATCAATATTCCCTTCTTGGTCTGATATATAGCCTAAATTATTTATTGCTGTGGCATAATATTTTAGATATAATAAATTTGATGGTGTAGGTTCAAAGCCGCTCAAATTTTTTAATGATATGCTTTTTAACTGGTTGTTATACTGCTCCCATTCTCCTTCAGATGCAACTTCAGTCAGTATATTAAGGATATAGCACCTTGTAGTATCGTGCTTTGCGTTTTTTAGAACGGTATTTAAAGAATCTATTTTAGCATCCTGAGCAAAAAGATCTTGGTTCGTTGCGAAAACAACAAAAAGAAGAAAAAAGTATCTTATTAAATTACTCAAGTGCTTTTGGATCTTAAAATACGATCTATATATTTTTCGGATGGCAATAAACTTTGTTGAATGCGTTTTGCATAATGTATGCTATCCATGATTTCTTTTTGTTTTTCTTCAACAACACGTTTTTGTTCTTCAACCAGTGTTTTTTGTTGCGATATAATGTTCTTTTGCTTACTGGTTACTAAAAAACGGTTCAACATAGAAACTCCAAAAATAAGAGTTAAGAATAGACCCGAGTATAAAAAAAAGCGTTGGTTTTCTTCTTGCTTTAATTGAATTTGCGTAAGTTTTTTTTCTTCAACTGTTTTAATACTGTCAGCTGCGGCTTTTTTTTCGTAGTCATATTTTAGTTGCGAACGAATACTTGCTTTACGTGTTTCGCGGTTATTTATACTATCGTGCATTTGTATATAAAGCTCGTACATTTCAAGCGCTTTAGAGGCGTTGTTCTCTTTTTTATAAATATTAAATAAAAGCTTTGATGCAAACATTATACTTTCAGGCAGATCTAATTCTTTAGACAGAGAAAGGCTGAGCTCAGCATTTTTTTTGCTTAATTTAAAATTGTCTTTTTTATTATATATTATGCCAATATTATTGTATTCAAGCGCCATGCCTTTTTTATCGCCAATTTCGGTAGAAATGTTTAGCGCTTGTACATAATATTTAAGGGCCAGATCATAGTTACCTTCATCGGTATAAATAGTGGCAATGTTATTTAAAGAGTTAGCAATGCCTTTTTTGTCATCTGTTTCTTGCCGTAGTTTAAGGCATTTAGTAAAATATTTAAGGGCAGTAGCGTATTCTTTTTTTGAACTGAAAATTAAACCAAGGTTAGTTAATGAATTTGCTATGCCGTTCTTATCTTTTAATTGTTGTTGAATTACAAATGCTTTATTGTAATATTCACTTGCCTTTTCAACATCGTTTTGGTTTTGATAGATATAAGCAATATTATTTAGCGCTAAGGCCACGCCTTTTTTGTTATTATCTGTTTCGTAGATTTTTAATGCCTTTTGATAATTATCAAGTGCCCTATTCACATTACCGTGCTTATTGTAAATAACACCAATATTAATTAAAGAGCCGGCAAGTCCATCACGATCATTTAATTCATAGCGTATAGCAATGCTTTGTTCAAAATAACCAATTGCTGCCAAGGTGTTGTTTTGCTGATCGAATATAAGACCAAGATTATTAAATGTAGTAGCAATACCAATACTATCCTGGATCTTCTTTTGAATATCGAGTGCTTTCAAATAGTAAATAGAAGCAGTATCATATTTATTTTTTTCTGAATAAAAAAAGCCAATATTATTATATGCACTTGAAATATACTGTTGGTATATATTGGCGTTATTTTTAGTTTTAGAATTGAAAATTTTTTTGTCTGAGATCGCAATGATCTCGTTGCAGTATTTTTTTATCTCGTCAATTTCGCACACCTCACTTAGTTCACTTAATAAACGCAGACGAAGCGTATCGTTTGTAGCCCTGCTTAACTCCGATAATAAAGTTTCGGGCGTTTTATCCTGTGCTTTTAATTGAAATGATAAAAGGCTTGTTAATAGTATGATGTAAATATTTAACCTGTTGATCAACTATATTTTCGTCTTAAAGATTCTGTCAACATACCTCTCGGTAGGTAATAAACTTTGTTGTATTCGTTTGGCATAACGTATACTTGAAAGAACTTCTTCCTGTTTTTCCTGGATGATATGTTTTTGCTGTTCAACATTTCTTTTTTGGTTTTCAATAATGTTCTTTTGGTTACTGATCACACGGAATCTGTTAAACATAAAAGCCCCAAAAAATAAAGTTAAACATAGGCCGCCATATAAGAAGTACCTTTGGTTTTGCTCCTGTTCAATTTTGGCAGCGATTATTTTTTTCTCCGCAATAACTTTAACACTATTCGAGGCAGCTTTCTTCTCGTAATCGTATTTAAGCTGTGCGCGCAGACTTGCTTTTCGGGTTTCCTGATTATTAATACTGTCTTTCATTAAAATATACAGATCATAATTTTCGAGCGCTTTTTCGTAATTATTTTGTTTTTCATAAGTTTCGTATAAAACATTTGCCGATTGACAGATGTTTTCAGGATAACCTAACTCTTTACTAATATCTAAAGAGCGTTGTGCAAATTTTTGAGCCTCTTTGTTCAACCCTTTTTTTAAGTATACTGAGCTAATTCCATACAAAGCGTAGGAAAGGCCATCTTTATCACCGCTTTCTTCATAAATTTTAATAGCCAGTTTATAATAAATAATGGAGGTGTCTAAATTACTTAGCGAATACATGCCTCCAATATTATTAAGGGTATTTGCTTCTCCTGTTTTATCTTTTATAGCCTGCCTTATTACGAGACTCTTTTTTAAATAAAGCATAGCATTTTTTTCATCGTTAAGATCTTTGTAAAACATGCCAATGTTATTTAATAGTAAGCCAATGCCTTCATTAGAGTTGCTTTTTTCAAAATTGGCCAAACTTTTTTTGTAATACTCTAACGCTTTATTTTTAAGACCTTGTTTTTTATATACCACCGCAATGTTATTAAGCGAGTAGGCAATGCCGTTTATATCACCCAATTCTTCTTTTATTTTTAAACTGGCCAGCTCCCATTCTAAAGACTTTGCAATATTGCCCTGGCTTTTATGTATAAAAGAAATATTTGTCATCGTCCACGCCTGACCCTGTTTGTCTCCAATGCTTTTTTGTATTTCGAGGCTTTTTAAAAAATTTTGCAGTGCTAACAATGGTTCGCCGGTATTAACATATATGTAACCAATATTACTTATTGCAGCTGCCAGTTTAGTTTTAAAATAAACACATTCAGGGGTGTTTGATTTGCAATGAATGGTATTTTTTTCTGCAATTATTTTTATTTTTTCGTTATACGATTCCCATTCACCATCCGGAGAATTTTCAAGAATAACACCAAGCACTGCAATACGTACTGAATCGTTTGGCGCATTTTTAAGAATTACAAGAAGCGAATCAACCGACTTATCCCGGGCAAATGAATAGGATAGACAACATAATATGTTGAAGCAAATAAAAATGTATTTTATTTTTTTTATCAACTAATTAAACGTTTAAATATACGTTCTAAATATTTTTCGGTAGGCAATAAGCTGGTTTGTATTCGTTTTGCATAATGTATGCTATCTAATATTTCTTTTTGTTTATGCTCCAGAATTTGTTTTTGCTCTTCGGCTATGTTTTTTTGCTGATCGATAGTAGATTTTTGTTTTTGGGTAACACGCAAGCGGTTAAGCATAAAAGCGCCAAAAACGAGTGTAAGTAAAATGCCGGCGTATAATAAATAACGTTGGTTCTCATCTTTTTGCAATTGTATAGCACTTATTTTTTTTTCTTCAGCAACTTTGGTGCTATCTGCAATTGCCTTTTTTTCATATTCGTAATTTAATTGTGATTTTATGCTTGCTTTTTTTGTATCCTCATTAGTAATGCTGTCGCGCATTTTTATATATAGTTTTTGGTTTTCCAAAGCCAGCATATAATTACCTTTAGCACGATAGATCTTACTTAACTGTTCGGCACTGTTTCTTATATTTTCTGCCAACCCCAGTTCGTTAGCGGCTTGTTTTGCTTTTAAAGAAAATTCCAGTGCTTTATCATATTTTTTTTGATAAATATAAGCCCAGGCAATATTAACATAAGATGAAGCAATTCCTGACTTATCACCAATAGCTGTTCTTATACTTAAGCTTTTATTATAGTACTGCAATGCGGTTTGTGTTTCGTTTTTATGAGCATACACAGCGCCAATATTAGCGAGGGATATAGCAATTCCATTTTTATCACCTATTTCTTCGCGTATTTTAAGACTTCTTTCATAATAGGCAAGGGCAGAATCTGAATTCCCTAATTTCCTGAAAATAAGGCCAACATTGTTCAATGAACCTGCTATATTTCTTTTTTGGCCTATTCCGATGCGTATTTTAAGGCTTCTTTTATAATATTGTAAAGCCATATCAAGATCATTTTGACTACTGTATACGAGCCCAATATTATTAAGGCTGGTAGCAATTCCTGCGGAATCGGCAATCTCTTCTTTAACTCTCAGGCATTTTGAATAGTTTTCGAGTGCCTTAGCAGCATTACCCTGGTTATGATAAATAAAGCCAATATTATTAAGCGTATTTGCTACTGTACTTTTATCACCAAGCTCTTCTGAAATTTTAAGGCTACGGCCATTTAATTTTAGCGATTCGGTTATATTGCCTTGCTGGCTTTCGATATAAGCAATATTAGCAAGTGCCGACGCGTGCAGTTTTAGCAAACGTTGGTAAATAAAACGCTCATTTTTAGTTTCGGATGAATAAGTGCGCAAATTTTTTTCGATGAGTGTTGAGGCCTGCAGCCAAACTTTTTTGGCCGAATCGGCATTGTCCGAGTAAATGATCTCACCAATTGCCAGCAAAATAGTACATTTTGAAGTATCGTTCTTTACCGTCTTTAATGCTGTTTTAAGTGAATCGAGTTGCTTATTTTGACCAAAGCACCATAAAGGCAATAAAAAAAGCACTATTTTAAGGTAATTTGGCACTAGCTAAAAGTATTAATTAATTTTAGATAAAAAGAGGCCTTTAAAATAGGGTTTATTTTGAGTGTTTTTGTCTCGTAAAATCCATATTTTTACGGTTGTTTTAATAAGAAAGCGACAAAGGCCCTAAAATATTCGCTATTTTTTTGAAAAAAGTTTGTTGTATCAAAAAAACTTCATACATTTGCACCCCTTATTTAAGGAAAAGACTAAAAAATTTACAAAGTGGACGCATTAAGTTATAAAACAAAATTTGCCAATAAAGCTTCAGCAGAGAAGGAATGGTTATTGGTTGACGCTGAAAATGAAGTAGTTGGAAGATTAGCTTCAAAAGTAGCCATGTTATTACGTGGTAAACATTTAACCAGCTATACCCCGCATGCAGATGCAGGAAGCAACGTAATTATCATTAATGCTGAAAAAGTTCGCTTTACAGGCAAAAAAACAACTGATAAAGTATATATCCGTTATACCGGCTTTCAGGGTGGTCAGCGTTTTGCTACTCCAAAAGAGCTTTTAGCTAAAAAACCTGAAGAGATCCTTGCGCATGCCATTCACGGTATGTTACCAAAAGGTCCGTTAGGCCGTAAGTTAAATACCAATATCCGTATTTTTGCGGGTACTGAGCACGGTCATGATGCACAACAACCAAAAAAAGTAGATCTAAGTAAAATTAAGTAATTATAAATTAAATGGAAGTAATTAACACATCTGGTCGCAGAAAAACTTCAGTAGCTCGCGCTTACGTAACAAAAGGAAGCGGTAGCATTGAAGTAAACGGAAGAGATTATAAAGAATATTTTAAAACTCCTACATTACATTATTATGTAACTCAATCATTAAACGTAGCAAAAGTTGCGGGTGAGTACGATGTTAAGGTAAATGTTGCAGGTGGTGGAATTACAGGCCAGGCACAAGCTATTCGTTTAGCAATTGCCAAAGCTTTGGTTGAAATGAATGCAGAGCTTAAGAAAGACTTACGCGCTGCAGGTTTAGTTACCCGCGATCCACGTATGGTTGAACGTAAAAAATTCGGTCAAAAGAAAGCACGTGCTCGTTTCCAATTCAGCAAACGTTAATATTAGATTTAAAACAGAAGAGATACAAATGCCTACAAGAACAACATTTAACGAATTACTTGAAACAGGTGCACACTTTGGTCACCTTAAAAGCAAATGGAATCCAGCAATGGCTCCTTATATTTATGCCGAGAAAAACGGTATTCATATTATAGATCTTAATAAAACTGTAGTAAAGATCGATGAGGCTGCTGAAGCTTTAAAACAGATCGTACGTTCGGGCCGTAAGGTATTATTTGTTGCAACTAAAAAGCAAGCAAAAGATATCGTTGCTGACAGAATTAAAGCTATAAATATGCCATACGTTACTGAGCGTTGGCCGGGTGGTATGTTAACCAACTTTGCTACGATCCGTAAATCGGTACGTCGTATGAGCCAGATCGATAAAATGACTTCTGACGGTACTTTTACAAACATCTCAAAACGTGAGCGTTTACAATTCTCTCGTGAGCGTGCAAAATTAGAGATCAACTTTGGTTCAATTGCAGATCTTTCTCGTTTACCGGCTGCATTATTTATTGTTGACATTACTAAAGAACATATCGCTGTAGCAGAAGCTAAGCGTTTAAATATCCCAACATTTGCAATTGTAGATACTAACTCAAATCCAAATTTAGTGGATTACGTTATTCCTGCAAATGATGATGCTTCTACTTCAATTGCTTACATCATTGATTTGATGGCAGCTGCAATTAAAGAAGGTTTATCTGATCGTAAGATGGATAAAGAAGCAGGAAATGCTGAAGAAACAGATACTAAAGAATTCAGCAAAGAAGAAGCTGAAGAACTAGCAGACGGTGCTGTTATCAAAGGCGGTAAAGACTCTTCAGAAGATGAAGAAAAAGGTGGCGCTAAAAAACGTCGTAGAGTAACGACTGCAAAAAAATAATTAATACTATCCCGATAGCTATCGGGATTAAAAGCGGTCATTCTGTAAATCAGGCTGACCGTTTTTTTTGTAAAGAATATAAATAAACAACTAAAAAAGGAAACAAAATGGCTATTACAGCAGCAGAAGTTAATAAATTACGCCAGCAAACAGGTGCCGGTATGATGGATTGTAAAAAAGCATTAGAAGAAAGCAATGGCGATTTTGAAGCCGCTGTGGATTTTCTTCGTAAAAAAGGTGCAAAGGTAGCAGCTAACCGTGCTGACCGTGATGCAAAAGAAGGTGTTGTTCTTGCAAAAACTTCTTCAGATAATAAAACAGCAATTGTTGTTAGTGTTAACTGCGAAACAGATTTCGTTGCTAAGAACGCTGATTTTATTGCTTTTGCTGAAAACGTGGCGCAAATTGCAATTGATAAAAAGCCTGCAGATGTTGATGCTTTAAAAGCATTGCCATTTAATGGTGATATTACAGTAGGTGATAAATTTATGGAGCAAGTTGGTAAAATTGGTGAGAAGATTGATATCGGTTACTACAGCATTATTACAGGCGAGCAAGTTGTTGGATACATTCACCCGGGTAACCGTTTAGCAGTTGCTTTAGGTTTTAATAAAACAATAACTGCAGAAGTTGCTAAAAATATTGCAATGCAGGCAGCAGCAATGGCTCCGGTAGCTATTGATAAAGATGATGTTGATAAAACTGTAATTGAACGCGAATTAGAGATCGCCCGCGAAACTACACGTGCAGAAGGTAAGCCTGAAGATATGGTTGAAAAAATTGCACAAGGTAAATTAAATAAATTCTACAAAGAATCTACTTTATTGAACCAGGAATATTTTATTGATAATAAAATGACGGTTCGCCAGTATTTACAAAGCGTAGAAAAAGACCTTACGGTATCGGCCTTTAAACGCTATTCATTATCTTAATAATTTTAATCCCGGCTTTTTAGTCGGGATTTTTTTTAACCAGTACAAAATAAAAGCTCTCAAAAAAACATGAAATACAAACGCATTCTTTTAAAACTTAGTGGCGAGGCCTTAATGGGCAATAAAGGTTTTGGAATTGATCAGGAAAGATTGGGTGATTATGCCCGCGAAATTAAATCATTATACGATAACGGTTGCCAGGTTGCCATCGTTATTGGCGGAGGAAATATATTTCGTGGTATACAGGCCGAAAAAGGTGGTATGGACCGCGTGCATGGTGATTATATGGGTATGTTGGCCACAGTTATTAATAGTATGGCTATTCAAAGTGCATTAGAAGTTTTAGGTGTGCAAACGCGTTTGCAAAGTGCCATTAAAATGGAACAGATCTGTGAGCCTTACATTCGCCGTAAAGCAGTACGCCATTTAGAAAAAGGCCGTGTTGTTATTTTCGGTGCAGGCACCGGTAACCCTTATTTTACTACTGATACGGCAGCTACTTTGCGTGCTATTGAAATTGAAGCTAACGTTATTTTAAAAGGAACTCGTGTGGATGGAATTTATACTGCAGATCCTGAAAAAGATAAAACAGCTACCAAATACGAAACCATTTCTTTTGATGAAGTATACAGCAAAGGCCTTGAAGTAATGGATATGACTGCCTTTACATTGTGCAAAGAAAATAATTTACCTATCATTGTTTTTGATATGAACAAAAAAGGTAATCTTAAAAATTTAGTAGAAGGGCAGAAGATAGGAACTCTTGTAGAAATGTAGCTTAGACTATACCTTAGTTACCAGTCATTCCGGGCTTGACCCGGAATCTCAGCACTAAACATTTTCTTTTTTATATTGATTTTTCATAATTTCAATTTATGAAGCTTACCAATGCTTTTATTTATATAATGAGTAACAAGCATGCGACTACTTTTTATGTAGGTGTTACAAATGATCTGGAGAGTAGGGTAAGGCAGCATAAAAATAATGAGAGTGAGTTTACAAGCCGATATAATCTTCATTGCCTAGTGTATTATGAAATAATAAGTGATATTAAAACTGCAATCAGAAGAGAGAAACAGCTTAAGAATTGGAAACGTGATTGGAAAATTGAATTAATAAAGCAATTTAACCCTGAATTTAAAGATCTCGCTGCGGATTGGGACTGATATATGTAAGAGTGCTGAGATTCTGAATCAAGTTCATAATGACAGTTTATGAGGAAGTTGTTTTTTAAAGCACCAATTCCTCAAACAATCGTTTTGCTGTTTGTTCAAGATCTGCACACAAACCCGGGTGCGGACGAGACGTTTGAATAACAGAGCTTCTTACAGCGGTTAACCACCTGAAACGGGAAGCTTCATCCATTGCGGCTATTGGGCCTCCATTGGCATTGCCTTTTGCTATTGTTTCGAAGGATAAAAGATTTTGTTTTATCTGTTCCAGATCAACGTCTTTACAAAATAAAAGCAGCTTTTCTTCATTCAATTTAAAATGTACTGCAATGAATTTTTCTTTTTTGCAAAAAACAATAACGCCTACATTAATAAATTCTTCACGTTCTACCAAAGGCACAACGCGTATAACAGAGTATTCATATAGGTATTTATCTGGCATCAATTGCTTCTTTTGTAAATGTATCGGCGCAGCTCAATCTTTTTAGTAAAAAATTTAAGTATACTTCCTTTATTTGTGCATGTGTTTCATCAGTACCTTGCCATTGCAGCCATTCGTTTGGTATGAGTTCAACTATCGTACGTAATTTATCTTCCGTCAATAATTTTTTAAATTCAGTATTTACTTCGTTTAATTGCGTTGCTTTTGGTAACAGTACATGATCTTTTATAAATGTAAAAGGGCCGGTTGCTTTTGTTTCCCAGTTGGTCCAGGTGTATTGAAAATACAAGCATGAGCCATGATCAATTAACCACAGTTCTTTGTTCCA
>JAVTWD010000022.1:0-2928 GCA_032229505.1 Bacteroidota bacterium | reverse complement strand
AATGGGGTTTTGAACAGTTCCAAAATGTGGCGCATCAATTTTACGATGTTCTTGATTTGCTTTTTCCATTTTTCGTACAAAAGGAAACAATACTAACTCTTCTTTTTTCATATGCATGGCTAGTTCATTTGCAGCCGCATTAAAATGCTCATTAATTTGATGCAATTCAGGATGACGATCTCCATGTACGCGACATATTTTATCTAAGTAGGATTTTATTTCTTGTGTTTTTGCTCCTACATACCGGTGGTGTTTTTTCTCAATGTAGTCCGCTAATAAATCAAGTGGCCACGAATTATAGTCTGTTTCTTGATTAGATTGAGATTGCAGTTGTGTGTTTAAATCAGCAATAACCAATTGTACATCAATGCTTTTTTCACTGCAAGCATTATTAATAGTTCTGTTTCCCTGGCAACAGAAATCTATCCCATGTTTTTTAAATATAGATGCTGTGCGGTAGTCTTTTGCTACCAATTCTCCGATGATTTGATTTTCTTGAATTGTCATTTTAATATTTTATTTGTTATTGCCCCAATTTGTTACTTCATCATCATTCCATAGCATAGGAAAAAATTTACGCTGTTGAAATTTTGGATGCAGGTATTTTTTCCATTCGCTTCCACCCGTTGCTGCTTTTGCCTCGCCTTTTAAATCAAGGTAATGTTGTGCTGTTTGTAAATGAACTAATGGCCAGGCAACATTATACAAATGGTCGAATTCTTTTAATTTATCTTTTAAAGTAGTTGAACAATTATTTTTTTGAACCATATCTTCTAAGGTTTTTCCTTTGGTTTTGTTGGCTAAAGAAATTAATCTGTCTAAATATTTTTCTTCAAAATGCAAAAGCGTTAATGTTTTTTTGCCCGTTTTTCGGTTCAATCCTGCATCTTTCCAATAAATATGTTCAAAATAGTCTGTTGTAGTAGGAGTAGAATTACCACTCAGTCGTTTTTTGCCTTCCTCGTTAATTAAATTTTCCAATCTTGTACAATAGATTTCTATTAATCTGAATTGTGCCGATTGAAAGCCGCTTGCCGGTGTTAACGTACTTCTAAACGTATTGTAATCGTCATAATTCATCCCATATTTCATTACATCAAACGATCCAATAAGCATTTTAGTGTAGCGATTTAAGCGTTCTAATTTTTCTAACCAAATGGTTTCATTAAATGGTTGGTAAACTAATTGCTTAATTTCATGTACCATCATTTTTAAAAACAACTCTGTTACCTGATGGTACATGATAAAGATTTCTTCGTCTTTAAAATTTGTACGTGGTTTCTGCAAGGATAATAAAGTATCAACTTCTACATAATCCCAATAGTTAATTGGTTTGGCTTGTAATAAACCTTTAAAATATGTTTCCGGATTTTCTCCCAAATTTTTATACTTATCTTCTATTTGTTGAATGATGTTTTCGTCCATATGTTGATTTTAAAAAAGTTTAATACTGAAAATGAATAAGCAAACTACTTTTGTAATTTCTATTGCTATGTAATACAAATGCATATGTGAAGGCGGTACTATTTTGCCATCTATATGCATTTGTGCTCTTATATCTAAAGCAGGTAATAACCAAACGGTTTGCATAAGCAATAAAATAAATGGTATGTAAAACAGGACATGATTTGTTGTGAACATAGAATGTTTTGAAATAAGCAAATTAACCAGAATTGCTAGTGCAAAGACCCATTCTACTTTGTTTAATGCATTAAATACTATGCGGCCGATACCTAAACCAATCGACAAGTTTACACCCGGAGCCCTAAATTTAAGCCAAGCCTCCATAAAACTGATGGCGCATACAAAGCCTATCCATAAAAATACTACGGCAACTATTAATGGGTATTTAATGGTTGTTGTCATAAAATTAATTTGTCGGGATTTGTTTTATAATATTCAATTTTGTAATGAAACATTTCTGCCATTTTTTCGGCTCTCCACTTTGCTTCTGTCGCTTTTTCTCCTATGAAATTTTCATCAATTGTTTCATAAAACAATGCTAACCATTTATCGAAATGTTGTTTTTTAATAGGTAGTTTGGCGTGTGGCACAAAGGGACTGCCATAATACGTGCGCTCTTCTAATAATACTGTTTGCCAAAATGTGTACATTTTTTCGAGATGAAATTGCCACTTATCTTGTATCCTATTATTAAAAATTGGAGCTAAAAGATTATCTTCTCTTACTTTTGTGTAAAATGCATCTACCAATAATTTGATATCCTCAATAGTTAATATTTCATTTTTCATTGTAATGTTGTATTTAATGCAGTGATCGCATAATAAATTCCCCACCCAACAAATCCGATAACTAACGCCCAAAGCCATGCAGGGATACTGTGAGGAGTTTCGCTTCCCTCAATTAAAAAACGCTTTTGATCTCCTTTGCCATAAGCATTTATCATGAGTGGAATAATACCATCTACTACCTCGTCTTCCGAAATACCTTCAACGGCAATGGCCGGCCCGTTTCGTACTTTAAAGGGAATTAAACGAATACCCTCTTTTCCTAATGGATCTTTACTTACTATCTTAAGTGTATGAGTCCCATCAACCAATTTGCGTGTATCCAATTCAAAATTTACAGGCGCATCAAACTCACCAAAAGGGACGTCTTCTTCATCTAAAAATATAATAATTTTACTTTTATCACTCATTGCTATCGTTATTTAGAATAAAATACTTAATGTGAGATTCTTTTTTTTCACCTGGTTTAATTAGCCATTTTATAGAAAAGAAAAGAGTTACGGCCGTTATGATTATAATAGAGCTAACAATAAGATAATCCCAACTACTATCAGGGCCTGTACCGTGCACTACGCCACGTAAAATTTTCGGTTGCTGTCGTTCGCAAACAGGACAAGCAACTGCTATTAGTTGTAAAAACAGGCTAAGTGTTATTAATACTTTTTTCATTTTGAAGCTG
>JAVTWD010000021.1:0-2944 GCA_032229505.1 Bacteroidota bacterium | reverse complement strand
TTGACCTGCTGCAAGATTTCTACGGTAAAAAGCGTTGGATTCTTCTGCGGTAGAAAAACCTGCGTATTGACGTATCGTCCACGGTTTTTGCACATACATTGTGGAGTAGGGACCTCGTAAAAAAGGTGCAATTCCCGCAGAATATCCTTTTTCTTTTATTTGTTTGGAATCTTTATCTGTGTAGGAAGACTTCATTTCTAAACCATCTTTTTCAAAGAAATAGGGAAGTTTATCTTCAAAAATTAGATTGAAATCTGGAGTTTTATTCTGAATTTTTTGACGCATTTTACTTTTTTTACGAAAGGTAAAGTTACGAAAATTCGGCTATATTTTTTTAAACTTCTTTTGAAAACGACATAAAATTAGGCTCGTTTTCGCACATAAAAACGAAAACACCTTGACTTCTGTGATGCAAAAAAATATTGAAAAGTAGTTTGGATTTCGTTGGTATAGAGCCTGTAGGAAATTTCGGTATTATGCTTTGCGTTTTGGTCATGATATTATTGTGATTCATTTGCTAGTTCATATAGATTAATTTTGTAGTTTTGAATAAGATTGTTCATGTTTTTATCACAGCTTACAGCCCCCCATTAAATATCCAATATTAAAACCAATGAACGTTCTTTTCCTTTTTTAAATCCTTAAAAACACCATATTGCTATATATCTACAAGATGAAATTTCTTTATCAGGCTTTATTTTTGGCGCCTTTTGTTTTTTTTGTTCATTTTTCTGCACAGAATTCTTCGAAAGAAATTGCGCAGATACAAAAAGCAAGACAAAAAAATCCAGACTCAGCTATTGCTATTGCCAAAAGTATTTTGCCAAAATATAACGATAGTAGTAATACAAAAGCCAATATTTACATTGAGATTAGCCAATGTTATGCACACATCGGAAATAAAAATCTGGCTATTTCTTATGCCGTGAAAGCAAAAAAGGAAGCGTTACAAACCAATGATTTGGAATTAATACCAAGAGTTTATGGCTCTTTGGCAACCCAATACCGAAAAGCATCTTTACTAAGCAGTGCAAAAAAAGAGATTAAGGAGGGATTGAATTTTGTTTACAACTCTCCTCCTAATATTTCTTATAACTGGATAAAATCTGCATTTTTAAGGGAATATAGTAGAATATTGAACGAAGAAAAAAAAATTAGATTCTGCTATAATATACTGTCATAAAGCGTTAAAGCCATTATCTATAATTAACGAAAACAATAAAATAGGAGATAGAGAGATGATCTATCGTAATTTAATTAATTTGGATTTGGCGGAAAATCATCTCTATAAAAATAATTTGGATTCTTCCGAATATTATTCTTTAGGGGTTTTGCAGAAATCTACTGGGACTTTAACAGAAGATAATTATAAAAAATCTGCAAAATTAAATTTGTCCTTGGTGTATTACAAAAGGAAGCAATACCAAAGGTCTTTGGATACGCTAAAGATTTTGGAAAAAACAATACGAGAGGATGAATATCCTTTAAAAGCAGATCTTTATAATTATATTGCGCAGAATTACAAAGAGTTAGGCGACACTAAAAATCAAGAAAAATACCATGCTCTTTATCTTGATGTGAAAGATAAACTAACGGAGGATAAGGTGAAGGCAATTGATAGATTGTTGTTGAGTTTAGAGAAAGAAAAACAAGAAGAAATTGAGAAGGCCAAATTCAACAAAATGATCATTTGGGGAGCATCTTTGTTCAGCATTTTCTCTATTATTTTTCTTATTGTGTATTTTAATCGAAAAAGAAAATTAGAACAATTATCTTATCAAAAATATATTGACAAAATAGAAAATAGCAACATCCAAGAAAAAATAACCTCAGAAAAGGATGAAGTCATAAAAGAGCCTATAAAAATTTCAGATGAAGTAGAACAAAACATTCTTTTGCAGTTGCAGAAATTTGAAAATACTGAAAAATATATCGATGCCAATTTAACATTAGCAAGTTTGGCAAGTAAGTTGAAAACCAACACCAAATATCTTTCTGAAATCATCAAAAAATATAAAGGGTCAAATTACAATGCTTATATCAACAACCTAAGGATAGAATATATCTGTAAGAAAATTATGACCAACCCAAAATACCAAAAATATAAAATAAGTTCCTTAGCACAGCAATGTGGTTTTTCTTCGGCAGACACTTTTTCTAAGACTTTCAAAAGTGTAACTGGTGTTTTACCATCTGTTTTCATTGAAAACGCTAGGCAAAACAACGTTTCCTAAATTTAAGACAATTCGACCTTATAAATTACGTAAAACATTGGCTGCTAATTTTTTATAAGAGTTAGCATTACTGGCAAATTCCGAATTTCACGACTATACTTTTATTTTGTCTCTTTTTAGTAGGTATTATTGCAACAATAAACTTAAAAAATCTTAAGTCTCAAAAACGAATAATGAAAAAAATCTGTTTTCTTAAAAATAGAAAATTACTTTTTCTTGTAGGGGGTTTACAAAAACTTCCTGCTTTTTTGCTTTTTGTTGTCTTTAATGTTTTTTTTGCTCAAAACACTGAAAACAGCCTCACTTCATTAACCATAATTGAACGAATAGAAACCGATCCACCAAAAGAACCAGGTAAAATATATATAGTTGGTTCTGCGAGGATTGTAAGCCTAGATAAGGTGATAAGCAATATTTCTACTCAAGATATTAATTATCAACAAAAAAATGATTTTCGGAAAAGTATTGTAAAAAATAAGCCTTCAGAAAAGAAAAGTAATTTCATTTCTGAAGCAAAGCTGGAGAAGGAAAAGAACATTGTTAGAATAAAGAAAACCGAGAAAATAATTGCTATAAAAACTTGCATTGCACCAAATAATAATGGCACGCCTATATTTAATAAGCTAAATCATCAAAATTTCAATGCGGTATATTCAAATATTGGTAATTGTTTCGATATAAAAACAATTCATCAGATATCTTTGAGTTTG
>JAVTWD010000020.1:0-2989 GCA_032229505.1 Bacteroidota bacterium | reverse complement strand
CTAACAGACAGATAAAAATGATAGACATATTATCAAAATGGACAATTATACTTTTCGGAATATTTTTTATTTGCGTTGGACTTTTGATGCTTTTCAATCCTAAAAAAGCAAATGACATTTTGAGAAAAGCAGGAAGTACCAATTTTATTAACTATGCCGAAATCACTACCAGAATAATTCCTGCCGTTGGACTTATTTTGTCGGCAGACAATTCAAAATATCCAGACATTTTTAAAATATTTGGTTGGTTTATGTTGCTAACTTCTTTGGTTTTGTATTTTGTTCCAAGACAACTGCACCATAATTTTTCATTAAAAGCAGCAGATATTTTAAAGCCAATTTATTTTCAGTTAATTTCGCCATTCGCTTTTTTAATTGGAACTTGGTTAATTTATAGCGTTATATAACAAATGAAAGCAACTACATTATTTAAAGATTTTTTCAACAGCGAAAAAGCAGGAGGACTTGTGTTAATTGCTTGTACTATTTTATCGCTTTTACTTGCTAACTCAAATTATGGTACAAGTTATCACGACTTTTTTCAAACTCAATTTGCAGGGCATAGTTTTGAGCATTGGATAAATGACGGACTAATGACAATTTTCTTTTTGCTCATTGGTTTGGAATTAGAAAGAGAAATTTATCAAGGCGAACTTTCAAACATAAAAGATGCTTTATTGCCAATTTTTGGAGCATTGGGTGGAATGTTAATTCCAGCAGGAATTTTTTTGCTATTCAATTTTGGAACTGCAACACAATCAGGAGCAGGAATTCCAATGGCAACTGACATTGCTTTTGCATTGGGAATATTATCATTGTTAGGAAATCGGGTACCAACTTCACTTAAAATATTTTTGACCGCATTAGCCGTTATTGACGACTTGGGTGCAATAATTATCATTGCAATTTTTTATACAAAAACCTTACTTTGGACAAACTTATTTATTGCATTAGGTATTTGGCTTTTGTTATTTATCATTGGAAAACTAAAAGTAAGAAATTTATTTCCGTATTTAATAGGTGGAGTTGCAATGTGGTATTTTATGCTTCATTCAGGTGTTCACGCCACTATTACAGGCGTTCTGTTGGCTTTTGCAATTCCATTTGGAAATGGAGGCGAAAAATCAACTTCCTTTATCTTACAACATTTTTTACATAAACCAGTTGCGTTTATCATTTTGCCAATTTTTGCCTTGGCAAACACAGCAATCGTTTTTAGTGGCGACATATCACAAACATTGACAGAAAACAATAGTTTAGGCATTGCACTTGGACTAATCGTAGGCAAACCATTAGGTATATTTATTTTTACTTTTTTAGCCGTGACGTTTGGTCTTTGCAAATTACCAACAGATCTAAATTGGAAATCAATTTTTAGCGTTGGCCTTTTGGCAGGAATAGGATTTACAATGTCAATTTTTGTAACCTTGCTTGCATTTGACAACGAAACAATAATAAATAACTCAAAATTAATAATTTTAATTTCCTCATTAATTGCAGGGCTTTTAGGCTTTTTTGTTCTGAATGGAATTTTAAACAAAACATATATAGACGATGAGCAATAAAATTTTTGATTTTATTAGTCTTCATAAAGGCGAAGAAGAACAAAAAAAAGTTTTAGAAAATCTAAAATCTAATATCTCTTTTCGTGGTTCTAATTTATGGATTTTAGCTTGTGCTATTGTAATTGCATCGGTTGGTTTAAATGTAAATTCAACAGCAGTAATAATTGGCGCAATGCTTATTTCTCCATTAATGAGTCCTATCGTTGGAGCAGGTTTTGCCTTGGCAATTTATGATTTTGATCTACTAAAAAAGTCAGGGAAAAATTTATTAATAGCAACAATTGTAAGTTTAGCAGTTGCTTCAATCTATTTTTACATAAGTCCATTTAAAGAAGCTCAATCAGAACTATTAGCAAGAACATCTCCAAATATTTACGACGTTCTTATCGCTTTTTTTGGTGGTTTAGTAGGTGTTATTGCTCTAACAAGAGTAGAAAAAGGAAATCCAGTTCCAGGCGTGGCTATCGCCACGGCTTTAATGCCTCCTCTTTGTACAGCAGGTTATGGTTTAGCGATAGGAAATTTTTCTTATTTTTTTGGTGCTTTTTATTTATACACGATTAATTGTTTTTTTATATGTATTTCTACTTTTTTGATAATTAAATATCTAAAATATGAACCTGTAAGAAGTTTGAATCCTAAATTTGAAAAACAAATTAGATACGGCATCACTTCTTTAATTTTGATTATGATAATTCCAAGTTTTTATTTAGCATATAATCTACTCAATGAAAAAAAATACGCTCAAAAAGTAGAACAATTTATCTCAAACGAGTTTACAAATAAAGGTTACACAATTATTTATAAGAACACAAAATTTAATTCAAATCCTAAAAAAATTGAAGTCGCATTTTTGACCAAAAAATTTAATGCTGAAGAAATAAAAGTGTTAAATCAAAGGTTAATTCAATACGATATTAGCAATACAAAATTAGAAATAAAACAAGATGCAAAAGATTTAAAAAGTGAAATTTTAAATGAATTAAATAATCAAAATACAAATTTATCTGAAAAAGATGTTTTAATAAATAATCTTCAAAATGAACTTGGAGAATATAAATTTGATAATTCTGATATTCATAAAGAATTAAAAATATTATTTCCAGAACTTAAAAATGTATCGTTTGGAAGACATTCAATAAATCAAAATACTGATAGTACAAAAGTTCTAACAGTTGTTCTTTATCAAATTGACAATAAAAAGGAAAATGTAGATACAGAAAAAATCAGAAATTGGTTAAACCAAAAATTGAAAACAACAAATGTGAAATTAATTAAGCAAGAATAAGGGCAGCAGGTAACAGCAGTTTGGCAAAATGGCGGGTTTAGTGCTAAATTGAACATTCGTTTTTCAAATGAACTTTAGTGCTAAATTGAACGTAAGTGTTTCAAAATCCGCCACTTCGCCAAGCTGCGGAACGTTA
>JAVTWD010000019.1:0-2999 GCA_032229505.1 Bacteroidota bacterium | reverse complement strand
CGTTGCAGGCAATGCGGCACATAACTTAGGTGCAAGTTTCACTATAATTTTCAAGCAGCTTTCGGGCGAGAGAATACAGCGGGTCATTGTGGTTGTTTTTTTGACACAGGCTTTTAAAGACAGTTTTTTCTCGGCAGCCGGTTTTGTTTTTAGCGGCTTCCCGTGGGCGACAAAAGACAATAATTTCCAAACGCTGCATTTTTTGACATTGGTATTTAAGGACAAGTTTTTTCGGCTAAGCTCTTTATTTTTTTCAGGTTTGCATTTACTTGACAAGAGCAAAGACTCATAGCTGCTGCATTTTTTACAAATGGTTTCATGGCGACATATTACCGTAGATTTTGAGTGGCTTATTTGTTTTAAGAAGTTTGGGGCGACAATTTTTTTGCTCTGTTCGCTGCATTCTTTCAACCCGTATTAGGCGACCGTTGCCAAAAAGGGTTAGTCGCTGTATTTTTGACACAGGGCTTCAGTGAGAAAATTTTTAGCGCAGGCTTATTCATTTTTTTTAACCTGGTTTCGGGCGACAAAGACGTTGAGTGACATCAATCTTTCAAAATCTATCGCACAGCCTGCAACAGTGCATTTGCAATAGCATGGCTGACGGAATAAACTTCGGCTGCAAATCTTTGTTCAGCTTTTGTTCGGGCAGACAGTACACTTTTCAACTTTTGTACTTATCTTCAACTGCAGTTTTTTAATTTAGCATTTGTTCCGGGCAGATGATTCGCTATTGCCATGCCATCGCAAATGCTTTACCGTTAGGCGTAAGTTTTAAACAACACAACGTAGCAAAACCTCAAATAATTTTCTACCTTTGCAGACTAAAAATAAACACTAAATTTCTTGAAAGTAGAACAAAACATATCAAGATTAAATTATTTATTGTCAGTATTCAAAATGACAATAGATGAATTACTATTGTCTATAAGTGATGGTCTGAAAAATCCTATAAAGAAAGAAGATATAGTTTCTAAAGAAATTAAAATCAATTACTTAAAAAGAATTGATAAAGTTTTCAATAAAGGACTTCATTATTATTTAGACCCAAAATCTCCAGAAGTATCCAAAGATGCAAGCATCTTTTTTAGAAAAAATAAATTTGACACGGAACTAAATATTGGTGCAAGAAAAATTGTTAATCAATTTGAAGAGTTTAAAATTTCATTATCGGCTATATCAAAACTTGCTGAAATTGAAACAAGTAGATTATTGCCTATTTTTAAAGTTACCGATAATCCCAAAAAAGTTGCTGACCAAGTTAGAGACAATCTCTATCCAATATTCGAATCTAAACCACGAGACTTTTTAAAATCATTAATTAACAAATTTGCGGAAAACAATATTCTCGTATTTGAGTTCGTAGAAACTTGGAATAAAAAAGAGAAAGCAAATATTGATGGATTTTTTTTAAATCCAAATGTTATTGTTTTAAAGAGACAACAAACTTCTTTTAGAAGAGAAATTTTCACACTCATTCACGAATTAGGACACTATTTACTCAACAAAGAAGAAATTGAACAACTTGATATTTCAAATTTAGCAAACCACAATTTATCGGATATAGAAAGATGGTGTAACGATTTTGCATTTTACTTTTTAGCAGGAGAATACAATAACACAATTGATAATTTGGAAAAAGCTACAAGTGCAAATGATTATCATTTTGAATTAATTGAAAAAATATCCACAAACACTCATATAAGTAAGATTGCGATTTTTACAAGATTATTGTTCAATAAACAAATATCACAAAGTAACTATAATCAGATCAAAGCCGATTTTGATGAGCAGTTCAGAATTAGACAAGAAGAGCAAAACAATCAAAAAGAGTTAGATAAAATAAATGGAATTCAACGTGGTGGAGCTGTTCCAAAACCAATAAATTCGCCACTTCTAATATCTACCATACAAACAGCTTTTTATGAAGGTGTTATCAATGAATATGATGTTTGTAAATCACTAAATATTTCACCTGATAAACTTGACAGATATATCCAATGAAAGTAGTAATAGACACAAATTCACTTTTGTCTTTGGTACGTTACTACTTGCCATTCGATACAAAGTCCATTTTATTCAATTTTTTCAAAGCAAAAATAGAAGAAGGCGAATTCATCATTATTGATAAAGTATTTGAACAGTGCTCATACAGTTCAAAGGGAATTGTGATAGAAAAACTCACATTTTTATCTGATAAAACTTTCTTGAAATCATCTAAAACTCCACACAAAACTGAAACTTTGATAGCTCCATCTCCAAGTAAGTTTTTAAGAATGATGGAGAATCAATTTGTAGTGGCAGTTCAAAGAAAAAAGTTAACAGATGTTGAGTTTGAAAATCAGAAGAATAATCATTTAAACGATGCTGACATAAAGCAGATTATTCTTTGTCTTCATTTAATCAAAGACAGTGAAGATGTAGTTTTGGTAACTGAAGAAACATCAGAGAGTAATGATAATAAACTATTTAAAAAGATTCCAGCAATTTGTAAAGAACTAAATATCAAAACTTTGACATTACCAGAACTAATTGAGCAATACAAAGAAATCAATCTTAACTTCCAATAAAAACCTACGCCTAACAAGGTATTGCCAAAAGCGGGGCTGAAATCCAACACTCAACATTTGTGCTTCTATTCCGCAAAAACCATTTTTTATTTGCTGGAAAAATGTAAATTAGCAAATAAAAATGGTTTTGCTAACTGCGGTGCTTAATTGAATCTTAGTCCTTCTTTTCCCCGCCTTCGGCAATACCAGAACCGTTGTATGTCACCCTAAACAGCATTCTACTTAAATTCAAGAACCTAAAAATTCGCCGACGCTACCCAACGGTATTTTTAGCACATTGCAAGGCCCACAAAACCCCGACACAAAGCAAACCTTGCAAAGAGCTAAAATTGGCAACGCACAACCTACCCACCCCGACAAACATTCCACTATTTGGCTTGATGAATTACATTTCAACGATTTGTAATTAAACCGTCATTTTTTCCTTTT
>JAVTWD010000018.1:0-3009 GCA_032229505.1 Bacteroidota bacterium | reverse complement strand
ACAAAAGAGAAAAATGAAACACAATTTGTGATTGCGAAATGTAATTCTTTTCTGAACAATTTTAGTTCTCAATATCTAAATTATTTCATATGTGATTTCAACAGGAAGGAAAAATTATTGCAACTGAAACTTCAAGAACTTTTTTTATTGCTTTCCAATTCATCTGCTAAAAATGATGTAGCTGATTTTCTTTCTTCAAGCATCAATGGAGCAAGTATAGATATTGAATATATTGTAAAAACAAACTTATTGCAACCATTGACTGTGGCTGACTTTGCCAAACTTTCCATGCGAAGTTTGTCTTCCTTTAAAAGAGATTTTGAAAAACAATTTCATTCGCCTCCAAAGTACTGGATAAATCAACAGCGAATAATTTATGCAAATGGCTTGCTGAATTCAACCAACAAAACAGTTTCAGAAATTGCATATGATTGTGGTTTTGAAAATGTATCGCACTTCATAAAAGTTTTCAAAAAAGAGTTCGGAATTACACCCAATGCTGCACGAGCCAAAAGTGTTATGGTTTGAACTTTTTGTACTACTGCCTTTTTTACAACACCATTATCTTTGCAATAAAAAACAAAATGGAAAATAAAGCTTTGACAACAGCGGTTGACTATTTCAACGCATGGAGCAGTAAAGATTTCGCAAAGGCATCTGCACTTCTTTCAGACAATATTTCATTAGAAATGCCAATTAATTCCTACAACAACAAAGCTGAGTTTATGAATGCCGTGCAATTTACAGGTTCGGCAGCGACAAACATAAATCTTCTTGCAAAGTTTGGCAACGACAACGAAGCAATTTTGCTTTATGATTTTACTTTGCCTATGGGAACAATAAGAATTGCAGAACATTTCAAAGTTGAAAAAAATAAAATTGTTTTCATTCGTCATGTTCACGATACTTACGAACTTCGCAGGGCTGGATTTGACAAAAGCAGTTCGTAATAAAATTTTCAAATGGCATACAACGAAAAATTAGCCGACAGAATTCGTGAGGCATTAGCAGACCTTCCAAAAGTGGAAGAGAAAAAAATGTTTCGTGGAGTTACATTTATGGTGAACGGAAAAATGTGTGTCTCCGTCAGTGGAGAAAACCTCATGGTTCGTTTTGACCCTGCCTTCCAAAATGAATTGGCAGAGAAAAATGGTTTTGAAGAAATGAAAATGAAAGACAGAATTTACAAGGGTTATGGCTACATACACCCTGAAGCAATAAAGACAAAAAAAGATTTTGACTATTGGATAAAACTTGCCCTTGATTTCAATAGCAAAGCCAAACCTTCTAAGAAGCGAACCAAGTAACCCGAAACTTTTTATCTTAGTGGCGTGAGTAGCACATGCGGCTAACACGGGTTTTGCGTCAGGCGGGGTAATGTGCAAATTTTGAGCTTTGTACTTCTAATCAACTTTAGTAATATATTGAAACTTTGTGCTCCGAAACCCGCCCGAACGCAAAGCCCGTAACCGTTACCTGCAACCAGCCGCCAGAAAAATCAAGCTTTAACTTTAGACACAAAACTTCACTTTTAGTCCTCACTAAAATCGGTAGACCTGTGTGTGAAAACCAAATTGTTTTATAGGCTTGAAAAAGCCGTATTTGCTGTCCCACATAATTTAGCACATTTGTTTTTGCGAAAAGGCAGGCAAAAACCAAATAAGCTAAATTATCCCCACCCACAAAAAATGTGTGCTTTCAGCACTTTTTTGCGCATCTCACGTCCGTTCAGTCAAAGGCGCAGAAGCCACAGGCGTGCGGTATTTATTTCTAAATTATTTATTGAAATGAACTTAGAATTACGATATTAGCATAATGTTAGTGATTAAAAAACATTTATTAAATAATTACGGAAAACTTAATCGTACGACTTAAATAAATTCATTTGAAATATTCTTTATTGATATTCTTTTCTCTTTTTATGATTAAATCTGTATCAGGGCAGATAATAAAGTGTAAAATAGTTGATTCAACACAAACACCCATTCCATTTGCTGTAATTGGAGTTTTAAACTCAAATGATAGTTCGTTAATTGGCGGTAATATTGCAGACTACAATGGCAGTTGTTTAATTCAAAATCTTCATAAAGGTATTTATTTTCTTAAAATTACAGCTGTTGGGTTTGCACCTCTGTATAGCAGTATGATAAATTTAGACACGACATCTGTCATTGATTTATTAAATATTACATTGAAACAACAAGGAAATAATTTAAATGAGATTTCCGTTTCAGCCATTCAAAAAAATATTGAATTTAAAAATGGAAATATTATTATAAATATCGCAAACAGCCCTTTAGCAAAGGGTAATACTGTTTATGATCTTTTATCCAAGCTACCAGGTGTAAGTATTGATAACAATGTGATATTATTAAATGGAAAATCGGGTGCAATAATTATGATTGATGGGAGACCGCAGCAGCTTACAAATGTTCAGTTAATAAATATACTTAAAAGTATGAATGCTGAATTGGTTGAAAAAATAGAATTATTAAAAAATCCTCCCGTTAAATATGATGCTTCTGGTACAGCTGGGGTAATAAATATCAAAACAAAAAAAACAAAACTTATTGGTTTTAGTGGAAGTATTTATACATCCAGTTCGCAAGGGTTTTACGCTAGATCTATGTCAGGAATATCACTTAATTATAAAACCAACAAAATAGCTTTATTTTCTAATTTAGATTACAACAATGGATATTATCAAAGAAATGAAAAATTTAATAAAAAGTTTGGCTCTGATTCATCTATCACAGAGTTTAATTCGGTTAATACACTCAAGGATTTAGATAACAGCTTCACCTATAACTTTGGTGTTGATTGGTTTATTAATAAAAATAATATTATAGGGTTTAAAATTGATGGTGGTCCTGGTTCATATAATTCTAATGGTATTGGAACAAATACAATTACGCAATATAATAATTTGGGTTTCGAACATCTAAATGCCATTGTCTATACACCTGATAAGTGGAAAACAAATAACTACAATATTAATGCAGAACATCA
>JAVTWD010000017.1:0-3026 GCA_032229505.1 Bacteroidota bacterium | reverse complement strand
ATTAATAAGGCAACACCTAAGTTGTTTGAAGTTCTCCAGTCTGACGCGTATTTTTTCTCAGCAGATTGTAAAATCTGAACTTTAGTATTTACATCAGTAGTTAAAGTAGTAGCATATAATAACTCTTCTACAGATAAGCTATCAGGAGAAGTTGTAGATAATTTAGTGATCATCTCATCAGTACGTGATTTTTTATCAACGTTAACTGTTAATACCGAACGACGTAATTTTGGTAAAATTTTCTCAGCAACTTCTGTGTAGGTTTTAGATAAATTTTTGATTTCTTTTTCACGTTGGTCACCATCTTTGTACATAGTTAAAACGCGTAAGATTAAATCTTTATCAGCAATAGAAGATTGTTGCATTAAAGCCTGGAAACCATCCCAATCCTCAGCAGTTGTTTGAGTGCTGTAGTTAGCCTCTTCTTTACCAAATACCTGTGTTTTGTTTTTGTTCTTTTTAAATTCACCCATTAAGGCTTTAGAACCAGTTTTAGCACGGTCTTTTGCTAAGTTTTCGTTCAGTGATAACTCACCGTCCGGAGAAGCATAAGCAGATACGTTGATACCTTTGAACTCATACCATTGGTTGTTAATGTTAGCATTAATAAACGTTTGTAAGTTTTTCATTTCATCGCTTTTCAGCTCAGAAGCTCTTACATCAGATTTATTGATCAGGTAATAAATATTAGCTGTTTGATTAACCGGTGTGGTTTTTACAAACGCATCTTTTGCATAAATTCCTTTTTCGTCGTTGCGAACCAGTAAAGGAGTTACCACCGTACCGTCAGCAATTTCAACAGGAGTAAAATCTTTGGTTTTTTTCTTAACCGCACCCTGAGCGCGCAATTCTACTTTGGCAACCTTCATTCCTGGCTCATAAGCAAATTTTTCAGTTGTATAGCTGAAAGTTCCACCAGTTGAATAACTGATTTTCTGGCCTGAGCCTGTTGCTTTTTCACCTACCAGTATTACTGGCTTCATTGCTTTCTCACCACCTGAATATTTTACTACAGGAGTAACAGTCACTGTGGCTTTTTTAGCAAAAACTTTAGCAGGATATTTACCGCTTACGGTAAATACAACGCTATCTCCATGCATTTCCAAAGGATTAGGTTTAACGTCATAGGTAATGGTCTTTTGTTTTTTGATCATTTTTCCTAAACCATTGCACCCAACTAATAATGCAGTGGCGCCGACAGCAAGTGTTAAATTTCGTAGAGTTTTAGTATTCATATTTTAGAGGTTAGAATGATTTTTCGACAAAAATATGAATTTTATAATTAAAGCCTAATTATTTTAGCACAAAAAACAAAAAAAAATCCCACCGCCTGAATAGGGGTGAGATTCTGTAATTTTATTGTAAAAAGAGTGTTACTATTTTGCGATAGTATTTACTTTTTTAGTGAGTTTTGATTTTAAGTTTGATGCTTTGTTTTTGTGGATAATATTTTTCTTTGCTAATTTATCCAGCATCGCTACTACTTTTGGTAATAATGCAGATGCATCTTTTTTGTTATCAGTAGTACGTAATTTTTTTACGGCATTACGTGTTGTTTTTGCATAGTAACGGTTTTGTAAACGTTTTGCATTGTTTGATCTGATTCTTTTAATTGCCGACTTATGGTTTGCCATTATCTAAAGGTATTTTAAAATTCTGTTTTTTATTTTGGAGTGCAAATATATTGTTTTTTTCATTACGCCAAACAAAATATTGCTTTTTTATTGGAAATAATCCCAAAATTACAGTATAACTTAAGGTTTATCACTTTTTTAGGGTTATAAAGATAATCTGTTTATAACAATTGTTCAGGATGTAGGCACGAACACTTATTTTTGTAATATTGCCCCTATGAGACGGATAACAGCCTGCTTACTATTATTCCTTTGTTTTTGCAGCGCCATTCAGAGCCAGCAAACAGCGGACATTGAAAAGAATATTGTGCCAAACGGCAGTTTCGAGAATTACCGTAAAAAATCGGGAAGTATTAAACAAGCAATTCCGTGGCAACAGATTGCAAGTGTCGATTTTTATCAGCAGCCGCTCAGCAACGACACATCTGCTAACAAAGGAGCTCATTCGGGTACCTGCTATGCAGGCTTAAGATATCAGAAAAAATATAAGGAATTTTTGCAGGTAAAGTTGGCAGAACCTTTGCGTCGTGGCAGTACGTATGATTTTGAAATGTATGTGCGTTTGGCGTGGTGGAGTAATGCCAGCGTCAAATCCATTGGCGCGCTGTTTACCAAAGCCGGCTACAAAAGTCAGGGCGATGTGGTGAAAACGGCTATGATTGACAGTGTTTCTAAAAAAGGAAGTCTCATTAATAATTATCAGTGGTTTAAAGTATCGGGCAAATACCTGGCCGATGGTGGGGAAAAGTATCTGACGATTGGCAATTTCAATGCTTCCATCAAAAAAGATATGCTGCGCATGAATATTTTTAAATTCGGATTTAAGGAAGCCTATTATTTTGTGGATGATATTTCACTCGTAAAAACTAAAGAAGCGGTAGAAAAAGTGAAAGTGGAAATTGTTGGTTCTTTTAGTGTTGATGAAGACTCGGTGCTGCAGGTAAAAAACAACATTAAAGTAGGCGAAAAAGTACAGCTAAAAAATATTTTCTTTGAAAATGCGCGCTACTACCTCTTACCCGAATCTTATGTAGAACTGAATAAACTGGCGCAGTACCTGATCAGGAATCCTGGAATGGAAGTGCAGATTAACGGCCATTCGGATAACGCGGGCTCAAAATCAAAAAACCAAAAACTATCTGAGTTGCGTGCCCGCGAGGTGTTTGAATACCTTATCAAAAAAGGTGTGCAAAATAAACTATACTTCAAAGGTTATGGAAGCTCTTTGCCTATAGCCGGTAACGATACGGAAATAGACAGGGCAAAAAACCGGCGCGTGGAATTCGAGATCATCAAGAACTAGAATCGGGATAACGAATTAAAATACGAATATACGAATGCTACATGATGAACTTAGATTGGTATAGTACTTATTCTTAATCATTTAAATTC
>JAVTWD010000016.1:0-375071 GCA_032229505.1 Bacteroidota bacterium | reverse complement strand
GATAGATTCATTGTCCACAATAGAATTTTGTGATACGTATGGTTATCCACATCCTACAATGGAAGGTGGTGTAAGAAGTGCTGCTGATAAATTTTTAAACTTGGATGCAATCAAACATAAAAAGTTTGTTGAGTATGCCAAGTTACTAAATAAAAAATTGACGACAGAAATGTTCGTTGGTAACAATCCGATAATAGTAGGATTTGAAAGTGTAGATACTCGTGGCGGGTATCCAAAATTTAAAAATGGTAAGTACGAAATAATAAATGACCAATATGGTTTTTGGTTAGAGGCTTACGATTCGGTTGATGGATGCAGATTACACAGAATTGAAGATTTAGTTAGTTACGGATTCTCATATAACAAATAATGTCAAGAAGTATAACAGAAATTTTGAAAGATGCTGATTCGTCAACGGATTTACAAGTTCTCATAAACTTGTGGAATGAAATCGCAAATAATAAATACAAATATCCTTTGGTTGAAATTCAATTTGCAAATGAACATATTAGGGAACTTGCTTTAACTTCAAACGGTCAAGATATTGATAAAGGTAAGTTTTATATGGATTTAAAAAGTCAATTATCGGGTGGACAAAAATTTTAATAAAAAAATATAACATGAGCATGAATATAAATACAGAAAGTAAAACCGTAATCGAAACGACAGGTCATTTTAAAGACGGTAAATTAAAAACACATCCAAATGAATTAGGTGAGTGGTATGGTGATGAAACCTGTAAAGAAATAAATTTCAATAGAGAAATTGAAAATATAGGTGTGCCTAATGGTGAATACAAAATAACAATTACACTTGAAAGAGTAAGCAATGATAAATAGATTATCAATATCCGATATACAAAGTATGCTGTTCAAAGGCATAACATTCAAGATGACCAAAGACATCGAGAGGTACAAGGATTGGCATTTTGGATGTAAATGGACTGATGCTATTATTGGTCAACATCCTGAATCTAATAACAGAAGCCATCAATGTAGGATGTATGTTCCTAAGTGGAGAGTATTAGGATTTCCCGACCTTGAAATTTTTACAGAAGAAGTTAATCTCGGTTTATGGGAAGCCATAGAGGGAAGTGATAAATACATACAGGAAGGAATTTCAGTAAAGGAATATATGGGAGAAATGAATGAAACTATTTTGTCAGAAGAATCTATTAAGAAAATGAAAGTTTTGTTTGAGGTTGGTAAAAGTAAATTAGTTGGCTACTTACCTATATCAACTATTAAATCTTATTCAAACCTAACGTTTGATAAAACAGTTGAATGTATTGATTTGTTTTGCAGAAAGAATTATTTGAAATTCAAAATAATTAAAAGTGGTTCGACAGGTAGCGGTGCATTGTATGTATGGGATGCTTTTAAGTTGGGTAAATTTATAAAAGATAATGAACCTGTTTTTAGTAAGTATAATATTGATGGTGATGAAAAATACATTTCAAAAATTGAACATACCACTTACTTAAAAACTGCACACCCTGAAATGTATAAACTAATTGGTCAATCATTTAGTGATGTAAGATTTGAAAACATTTTTGAAAAATATAAATAATGAAATTAGAACTAATAGACAGATTTAAAGCAGCAAGAGAAAAAGCATCTTTGCAAAACAAAATAATAGCAGGGATGGAAGTTAATTCAATTGAATTGGCAGTAAAACATCAATTTAATAGGACTATGTGGGAACTGCACGACGATAACGGTATAATAAGGATTGTGGATGGGGATTCGCCACGTATCGTTGTATTTAATACTGTTGTGTATTGTAATCATTCGGGACGGAAAGGAACTTATGAAATTGAAATAAGTAAACAGGAGTTCTCAGATTTAAAAAAGATATATTTTGGAAATTGCGAACCCGATAATATTTATCTAAGAAGAATTAAAGCTATATGAGTAAAATTAATTATGAGCAGGAGTGCTTGAAGATTAACTCCAAACTAAAAACATTGAACGTTAATGCTTCTTACATTGTTATAACAGGCAATAAGAGTTGCCATACAACACACTCTGATTTTCAAATTACGAGAGCATTAGCTTGGAAGAATTGCTATGAACGTTTAACGGATAAAAAATAAGGCATGAAAAAAGTAACGGTATATTGTGGAGAATCAATACAAGGTCATTGTCGCCACCAATTGCACCCTGTAATGGAAGTAAAGGCAGCTAAAGAGCTTATTGATTCGGATAAGGATGAAATAGCTTATAGCAATCATCCCGACTTTGTTTCGGCTATAAAATACATTGGAAAGAAACAGGGCGTTGAAACCGAGTTCTTCCTGAACGGTGTTAGTCATGGGGATGATATTGACCCAATATTCGGGGACTTTAATCGGGCTTTAGACATGGTAAAAGAGTTGGGAGCAACCGAATAATAGTTAAGTAATTGATAAACAATATGTTAAAATTTGATAACTTTTTTGCATTATTACTCATCTATTGCGGTAGATTGATTAAATTTGATAATCTATTATAAAATATGACGGTATTTATTATAGTCCATAAAGGAGAAGTGCATAACGAGGTGTTTACTTCGTTAACAATGGCTTGTAATAGGTTCGATTTAAACTACTCATCAGCGAGTAAAGGTAAACGGGTGTTCGTGAACGATAAAGACGAAATAACGACCATTACAGAAGCCACTATATCGAAAATAAAAGGACGTGAGTACAATACAGGTAGGAAGAATTAAAATGGCTTTAAAAGAAACTAAACATAATCACAAAAACGGAAATTTCATTTCCTATGAGGATTCAAAAAAATGGGTCGAAGAAAATGAATTAACTAAAAACGTAAAAACAATAGCTGAATGGAGATTTATAACTTATAAATTACCATATTTTATTCCAAAAGACCCTAAACAATATTATTATAAAAAAGGAACGTGGAAGGGGTGGGGAGATTTTTTAGGAACAGAAAATAAAAAAATTAGTTGTTTTATTAAATATGAAGAAGCTAAGAAATGGGTAAGAGAAAATTTACCAAACATAAAATCTCAATCACAATGGAGGAGTATTACATATAAATTACCTCCATTTATTCCAAAGAGTCCTTATAGATTTTATAAAGGAACAGGTGAGTGGAATAGTTGGATGTGTTTTTTAGAATTTGAATATAAAAAAACTATTAATAACCCACTTCATAAAAGTTGGACTGAACAAGAAAAGAAAATAGTTATAGATAGTTGGTGTAATATGCCAACAGAAGACGTTGTAAAGTTATTATCAAATAGAACTGTTGCATCTATTGATATTTTTGCTGTAAGGAAATTAAAATTACATAAGGATAAGGAATATGTAAAAAAAGTAAAATCAGAGAATACAAGCGGGAAAAAAAATCCCATGTATGGTAAGCAGGGTGCTAATTTAGGCAAACCAATGAAACAGGAAACTAAAGATAAACTTAGTAAAAGTAAAACGGGTAGTGTTGGCTTATCGGGAGAAAAAAATCCTATGTATGGTAAGCCGTCAGTTAATCGAGGAAAGAAACTTCCCCGTGAAAGAGTTGATAAAATGATAAAAACGAGAAAAGAAAACTATGATAAACTTTCGGAAGAAGAAAAACATAAAGTACAATTAAGACGTGCTAAACAGATTGTAGAACGAACTAAAAATATGCGTAAAAATCCTACATTACCTGAAAGAATTGTTAGTAAAATATTATCAGATTTGAATATAATTTTTGAAACTCAAAAACGCATTGATTATTATTTATGTGATTGCGTAATTGGTAAAAAAATAATTGAAATTCAAGGAGATTATTGGCACGGTAATCCGATTAGGTATAATGAAAGTAATATAAATGAAACACAGAAAAAAAACATTCATCGTGATAAAACTAAAAAATCTTTTTTAATTAATAAAGGATATAAAATACTTTATTTATGGGAATATGATTTAATTAAAAATTATTCAATGTGTGAAAAATTAGTAAATGAATTTTTAGAAATTAATATTTAATATGAAAAATAATTTAATAAAAGTAGAACCATCAATCTACAATATAATAAACACTCTTAACCGTTTAGGTCATCAATCATTAATCGTTGGCGGATGCGTTAGAGATGCTATATTAGGTATTGACAAGCCTAAAGATGTTGATATTGAAGTGTATAAAATTTGTTATGAGGACTTAATGAAATTTCTTTCAAAGTATGGTAAGGTTGATTTGGTTGGTAAAAACTTTGGGGTAATAAAATTCAAACCTACTAATGGTATAGGTATTGATTATGATTTTTCAATTCCAAGAAAAGAAAATAAAATAGGTGTTTTACATACAGATTATGAAATAACTTTCGATGTAAATTTTACAATAGAGGAATCGGCTATTAGGAGAGATTTTACGATGAACGCACTTGCGTATGACCCAATAGAAGACCAAATTTACGATTACTTCGGTGGGCTTGATGATATTAAAAATAAAATAATCAGGCACACATCAGAAAAGTTTAGTGAAGATAGCCTTAGAATTTTAAGAGCAATGAATTTTTCAGCACGTTTCGGATTTACCATACATCCTGATACAATTGCATTGATGAAAAAAATGCTCACAGAAACAAATGAATTTTCTTTACTTCCAAAAGAACGGGTGTTTGAGGAATTTTATAAATGGGCTGAGAGAGGAACTGACCACAGCCTTATTTTTAAGTTTATGAGGGATACAGGTCTAATTGAGTATTACCCTTCCTTAAAAGCCTTAAAAAGCACTCCACAAGACCCTATATGGCATCCCGAAGGCGATTGTGAATCCCATATTTATTTGTGCCTAAAGGAAATTGACCGTATCATAAAAGAAAATAACATTACGGGTACTGAGAAAGTTATTTTGGTAGTTTCTACACTTTTCCATGACATCGCCAAACCCCCCACAACGAAGGAGGAGTTAAAGCATGGTCGTATGTGTATTACCTCTAACGGGCATGAGGAGATGGGTGGCGAAATGGTGAAAACTATTTTGTCAAATATCGGCTTTCATGCGGAATTGATTGAGCCAATTAGTAATCTGATTGCAAACCATTTAGCAGGTGTTAAGATAGAACACATTGAGGCATTGAGGGGTAAAACAAAATTCGTAAAAAAACTATCTCGTAAACTTCATCCTGCAACTATACAACAGCTTTTGTATATTATGGAAGCTGATACAAACGGCAGGGGTGGTTTAGAGTATCGTGAACCATCGGGAGCAAAAGATATTATTGAGATTGCAAGTCAGGTTCAAGTTGTTGAGAAGCAGTACGAGTATATCCTAATGGGAAGGCATCTCATAATGGCGGGATTAAAGCCATCAAATGAGTTCGGAGTTATTCTTGGTAAAGCAAATGAAGCGCAAGAGAACGGTGAGTTTAGTGATGTTGATGGAGCGAAACAATGGTTAGGTGAATATTTAAAATTAGAAAAATGAAAAATAGTTCAGTAGTTAGTTATAGTAATTACCCAATTCTCGAAAAACTCCACAAAGGAAGTTTAGGTATAATGCCAATATTTGAAAAAGACAAAATATTTTTTGAATTAGATGAAAATTTTGGTAGTAATTGGAAATTTTATCATAAAAATTTTCAGCAAGAAATAAATGTAATAAGAAAACCATTTTATGAAGCAAGTATAAAAGCTGAAAAAAAACTAATGCAATTATGGAGAGATATTATTATTAATGACACTTCTGATTTTGATGTTAAAGGATGTTACTTGTTTGGAAACCTTGTTTATATGATAGATTATGAAATAAAAAAAGGTAGTGAAGATAACGAAACTGCTTTTTATATATTTGATAAAAAAGGGATGCCTCTTGCTATGTATATTAATAGTACAAAATATAAAATTAATTTTATATGGATTAGTTCTTGTTTTTCCGTTGGGAATAGTCCAACCGAAATTGAAACTTGGATTTATAAAAAAATTGCACAGATTATTGTTTTAAAAATGTTTAAAACTTATGCCGAAGTTGAAACAAAAATAATTCCACCAAATTCAAGAATAAAAGACATTAATTGTAAGCATATAAACGATACAAAATTTCAATTAACTTATTTGGATAGTAAATGGTTTACAAACCTTATAAAATCTGATGCCTTTACGGTTAGTGGTCATTTTCGTTTGCAGCCAAAAAAGAAAAATGATGAGTGGACAAAGGAGTTAATTTGGATAAGTGAATTTGAAAAGACAGGATATAACTCCCCCGCAAGAATTATAGAATATAATAAATCCACAGAAGAACAGGAAAAACAATTTATGATTGATAACGGACTTGGTGATGCTGATATGCAAAACGATATTACTTATCCGAGAACTTAAATTTTAAAAACAAATAACATGGATTACAGAACAATTTTAGGATACGTTTTACTCACTTGGGGAATAAGCGGAGTAATAATTTCACTTGTTACTTGGATAACCTTATGGGAACGTGAAGGAATGAAAGTAAGAATATATTGGAGAGGGATACTTGATTTCCTATCAATGTTTTTTATGGTAGGGTTACTTTCTTATGCGTGGATAGGGCTTAATATTTATTGGCACTATGACCACAAGCGAATATTGAAGAAGATAAGTGAAGGTAAAACGAGTGCAAGAGATTTATTTTAAAAACAAAGTATGAAAAGAAAAAACGGTTTTTATTGGGTGAAATTCGGGTCAGAATGGACAATAGGGGAATACTTCAATGATAATGATGGTAATTATTGGAATATTATTTCTTTATCTCCTAACAGCGAACTTACAGATAAAAGTTTTGAAGAAATAAACGAAAACAGAATCACTCAGGATTGTAACTGTAAAGAAAAAGAACTGTGTAATGGTTTTTATAAAAGTTGTAAGGACTGTGGTAAATTACATAGTGCATTTAATTAAGAATAAAAATATATGCTAAAAGCAATTGAATTAAAAGTTGGTAATAAGTTTAAATCTTGTTACGGTAACGTACAAACCGTTAAATCTATAATTGATAATAGTGATGGAGGTAAAATTAAAGTATTGTCCAAAGAGGATTATGATTCAGGTAAAATTGGATATGCTTCGGAAAATCACAGGCTCATGTATTCTCATTTAATACTATGTGAAGAAAACGGGAATCAGTATAAGCCATGTGAGATTGAAGGAGAGCCTATAACGGAAGAATGGTTAGACAGATTCGGGTGGGTTAAAGATGGTGATTATTATAACTATGGTGATTGGACTATCTTATTAAAAGGTAGTTTGCCTGAACACGATGGATTGTTTTACAACAGGACAAACGTAAATGCAAAGTTTTTTCCTAAAATGAAATACGTTCACAAGTTGCAAAACTTTATTCTTGACAACACAGAAAAAGAAATGATTTTAATAAAATAATTATGTTACAACCAAAAGATTTAAAAGTAGGAAATTATGTAGGCGCAACCATAGCAGGTGAGATACATGGTTCGTTAGCAACTTACCAAATAAAAGACGGTAAAGATATTGATAATGCTAAATGGTATTTCCCTATTGAACTAACCGAAGATTGGTTGGTTAATTTTGGATGGGCTAAAGAAGGAAAAATAGGTATTTATGAAAAGGTTGGTGTACGATTTCAAATATGGGTAACACCTAATAATAAAATTTATTTTTTACTTGGTGGTAATAACAATAGTGTTGAATTAAAATATGTTCACAAATTACAAAACATTTATTCTGATTTAATGGAAGAAGAATTGATTTTAATAAAATAAAAATGGCAAAACTCGGTAAGATAAAACTAAACCTTGTAGGTGAAGTAAGTGGCAGAACTACTTATAAAGGAGATATTGAATTGTATCTCTATTATGATGTTGAACAAAATTATTTTTATTTTGAGAGGGAAGACATTAAAAAAATATTTAAGAAAGATGTATATTTTAATTTTGGAACTTGTACTACTAAAGAAATGGCTATACGTTTAGTCAGAGAACATATAATTGATTCAACTGAAAAGAAAAAAATGCTTCAATTGAAAATTCATGTTACTGCTGATTTAGGAAAAGGTAAAAAAGAATTTCCTGAATATTTGGAAGGACAATGCAGAATTTCAAAAAAAGAAGATTATGAAGATAATGTAAAATTAGAAATAGGATTTAAAAAGATAATGAGATTAGGTAGTGATGAAAGTGAATATCTATATGTTGACTGTGATGATAATTGGAATTATAAAAAGAGTGGTTATTATTATGGTCATCATTCGAGTTCACTAATTGAGTGGGATGAGCAAACCGAATTATTTTTAGTTAATATGCAAAATCAAATGAATAATATGTGTAAAAGTATTGTTGATTTCTTTAATGCTCCAAACGAAAAAGAATTAAAACAAAGAATAAATAATTCACCTTTAATGATTGGACAAAATAAATAGAAGTATGAAGTTTGAAGAAATATTTAAAGAGAATGGTTTATACACAACAGATGATTTCGTTGAAGGATTCTGCTTTGAAGTATATGGTCATGAAAAATCATTACAAGCTGTTCAATATAAAAATGAAAATGATTTGCTGCCCGAAAAACACAGAGCATTAGTTTATGAAGGTCTGTTTAAAAAAACATACCGTAAGGTACTTACAAGACAATCATTATTTAATAAAAAACAAAATGGATAAAGAGAGAAAAGAAAATTTACTTTGTTACCTAAAAATATTCGGAGGGATAATGCTAATATTTCCTTTGTGCCATGCTTTTTTAGCATTGGACTTTGGGCTTACGAAAGGTGGTATAATCGCAGGAATATTATTTTTGTTATTCATGATTTTAGCAATACCAATGTTTAATTATTTACAATACGGAAAGTTCCGTTTTAATGTAACTTATCACTATGGAAGAAAAAGAAGTAAAAACATTTAAGATTGAAGGTATAAGATTACCCGACAAGGATGGTAACATAGCGGGAAATAATTATGCGGGTTATAAAGGAACGTTGACAATTACAATCGGTCAACCAAAAGTATCATTGGGTAAATTCACTATTTATTTTTCAACTAAGATACCCGACCATATCCATGACCTGTTAAATAACCAAACAATTGAACGACTGATACACGGTATAGGAAAATCAGAGCCGATAAAGAACTCATACGATAATATGTCTAAAACAATAAAATCAAGTTCTCTTGAAGGGTTGATGAATCGTTTTGATAGCATAGTTGATGACTACCTATGGTTAATGGATAACAAAAAGAAACCTAAGAAAAAAACTATTTTCATTTTATTCAAAAGACACACAAAAGGATTCGGTTCTTATAACGGTGCTGATGCAGGTGATAAAGCTATTTCACGTTGGAGTTATTTTATTGGTTACGATAACGGTCAATCACTATACGATATTAATTATAAATATTTTAACGTACTTCAAGATAAAGAGTTGTTAGAATACAAAAAAGTTGAATGGACACAGGAGCGTGAAGATTTCATTATAAAACTAAGCAATCAATTAGAACAAGCAATGCAAAATGTAAGTAATTACATTGATAAACTTTCAGATGAAAATATGATTGACCAAATTATGTTGAGCGATAAAAAACTATTAGGATAAGTGAAAGTAAAACAACATAAATTTTGGACTACAAAAGAATTACAGTTCTTAAAAGACAACCTTGATTTGAAGGACAAAGATTTAGCTGTTAAATTAAATACTACTGAGGGTAGAGTTAAAAATGCAAGGAAGCGATATAAAATAATTAAACCAAAAGACAAATGGGGATTTAAAAAAGGAGATACAGCTTGGAATAAAGGAATGGAACAATCTGAATTTATATCCGCAGACAAAATAGAATCGGTTAAAAAAAATCTTTTCAAAAAAGGTAATAAACCAAAAAATTATAAAAGAGATGTTGGTCAGGTATATGAAAGAAAAAGTGATGGTAAAATTTGTTTGTTCATCAAGTTAAAAGACAACAGGCAGTATTCTTATCCTCGTTATGTATGGGAACAGAAAACAGGAGAAAAATTAACTGAGCAGGATATTATAACTTTTAAAGATAATAACCAACTTAACTGTGAGTTTGTAAATCTTAAAAAAATAAGCAGAGGTGATAATGTGATGAGAAATAGGGACGATGTAAAAACAGGATTAGGTTTAAAAAGGGTTTGGAGTATAGTAAAAGCATTTGAAGCGTATGGTGCTAAATCTAAATACAAGTTTCAAAGTAAAAGAACAAAATCAAAAATAATAAACTAAAAAAATAAAAATGGCAAAAAAAAGTATTGATATTGTTGTTGATAACAATAAAATTCAAAGTAAGAGTGTAAATAAACTAATTAAATTAAGTTTAGAATACATTGACAAGTTAAACGAAGCTGAAAGCGTTAGACCTGCAAAAATAAAATTTGCAAAAGCAGCTAAATATGAAAAAGCAGCAATAGAAAGAGCTAAAGAATTAAAATCACTTGGCGAGGCTAATTCTATTTTCAAAAAAATGAAAAAGATTAGAAAACAAATCACATACAAATAAAAAAAAATGAGTTTATCTGTTTTATACGGTGTGTTTAAAAAGAAGGAAGTAATTACTTTAGGTGGTTTTGCTTTCTTCCCTGAAAATGTTAATGAAAATAAATTAACACTAATGGTTGGTGATGACCTGAATAAAATGAACACCATAGCAAGGAAAGTAATCAGATGTAATGATGACGAGATAATACTTAAAAAGATTGTAATATGAAATACGCAACACTATTTGGCGGTGCAATGAACATCACCGATTCACTTGAATACAAAGAAACCGTAATGATTGGTGAACTCCTTGTTGAAAAAGGATACACGGTTAAGAACGGTGGTTATAGAGGCATGATGGAAGCCGTATCTAAAGGTGTTTACATGGCTAAAGGTAAATCAATCGGTTACACCTGCGCTACATTCCCATCTACAAAAGGAAACACTTACCTGACTGAAACAGTAGTATGTAATGATATTTTTGACCGATTAAGAAATTTAATTGACGGCTCTGAATTATTTATCATTCAGCGTGGCGGTGTGGGTACTGTATCTGAATTATTTTTATGCTTGGATATTATCAGGAAACTAAAAGTAAACAGACCGAGAATTATTGCAGTAGGATATTTTTGGAAAAGCATATTGAAAGAATGTGAGTATGTTATTTCAGATACAGAACTTGCAATGATTGAAGTAGTAAACGATTTTAAAGAGTTAAAACAAAAATTTGATTAACATGACAACTAATTTTATCTTAAAACCAATAAAAGCAACAAAAGAATTACCAATTGGTAAATCCAAAATAAATAAAAACCTATCGGTTGATGTTATGTGCATGGTTAAAGGAAATAAAAAACAAATATGTATTGGTAATTACAGTTATATTTCAGGAGGTTGGATTGTAATAGGAATATCTGAAAAATGTCTTTTTAAAAATTCAGAAATTGTTTGGTTTAAAAAATTAAAAACAAAAATATAATGGAATTAAATGAAAATGGAATTAAAAATGTTCTAAGCGCAATGTCTGAAAGCATTGGAAAAGAAAATGCTGAACTATACCTAAAATTAATAGAAGGAAGCGGTATTAAAAAAATAACTGATATTGAAGAATTTTACTTCGGTCTAATGTATCCACATGAACAATTCTTAAAAGGATTGATACAAGTTGAGATTAGTAAAAACAGAGAGGTGCAATTTTTATTTCTTCATTCACAATTTGTAGAACGACACTTCAATAAATTTATTGTTGATATAGAAGGCTCTGCTTGTTCGGCAGATAAATCAAGAACCATCCTAAGACGATTATTACTTTGGTTTGATAAAGGTGAGCGTATTGATTGGAATTACGAACAAGAATACACGTACCATTTACCTAAAAAGGTATTTACCACACACGATGAAGTAATTGAGTTTTATAACGGTGTACAAAACCTCTATTACGGTAATTATAAATTATACTTGGATGCTCTCAAAAAAATAATTTCTAAAATACAAACTGAAAAAAATACATAATATGGTATTCGGAACAACATACTGTGCAATTTCTCACCTTCCAATTGAAGACGGTGATAGATGTATTTTAATTCCTTTAGGATTTAATATGAAATATGATTTTGACCAATTCAACGGTGCAGATATAAATTCATTCATGTATCTATATTCATTCATACATGAGCCACAGAAAGTTATTTACAATGGCAATCCTGATGATATTAAGTATTTGAATAAAAATTATCATTTGAAACATGAAATGTATATGCTCGTTCATTTAGAGTTTTATAATTCTATTCAAAAAGAATACATGAAAGAAGGATTAGGTTCAATTGAAAACCTACCATTATTTAAAACCTGCGAATCTATTTGGAGAAAGGCTATTGAAATCAAAAACGAAAAGCAAGAAAAAATTAAATATAAGTTTGCTGAGAAAAAAACAAAGGGACAAAAACCAACCGATAAAGAAATAAACGATTTCATGACAACACCCGTTCCCGAATGGATTAAATCAGTTTACAAGGTAGCAATGTTTATGGATGGTATGGGAATGATACCTTATCCTAATCATGCCGTTGACCAACACCAACGAAATAAACTTTATGAGAAGTTACGTTCCGATTGTTTAAAGAAGAAGAAAAAATAAATGCACGAAGAAGAATATAGATTAGAGTATTCTGAAAAAAAAGGATTGTTTCATTATGGCGACATAGAAATAAAAATAACTAATGGATTAGATTATCATTCCATCTGCGATAAACTCTCTTACCATCAATGTAATGAGTTCACCGAAAGAATGTATAACAAGTATCCAAATATGGGAGAGGACGAAAAAAATCCATCCATTGAAAATATTAAAAAAGAATTTGAAGAATTTTTGCTATCATAAAAATGAATATTGAAAATAAAAAAAACGAGTATTGGAATTACTTTTTAACTCAGAAAAGTTTTTGGGGATATGGCGTTAACTTAAAAAAATTAGAAAAGGTTAAACCTATACTTTGGAATGACGAAAACTTTTGGAGTGATATTCTATTCAGACATAATGGTAATATGGAAACACCCGAACAAATGATGCAACGTGATAAATTCGTTTATAATCATTGTATAGGTAACATGGCGAGTATGATTAATCAAACAATGCGTACACATAAAATACTTAAAAACTAAAAAAAAATGGAAACGGATAAAATTATAGAACAAATCGCAACAGGTAAACGTAAACGTGTTACCGCTCACAGGAGTTTATTACCTGAAATAATTGAAAAAATGGAAGCAAAATATCACGGCACTTGCACTTGGTTCGGATTCGGTCAAACCGTACACATCACAAGGGATAAAGTAAAACCATTGGAACTAAAGTAACATGAAAGAGTTAACCCCACAGCAACAGGCAGCAGAGATATTTAACAAGTATATTCCTTACTGTATGCACGTAGTAACAAAAGATACTATAAACATGGCTAAAAAATGTTCATTAATTGCAGTTGAAGAAATCATTAAAGCTGAGATTAGAAGCGGTGTTATAAGAGAATCTAATGTAAATAATCCGCACAGTCCAAAAGAGGTTGATGCAAAAGGTAATGAACGTAAAAGAAGTTATTGGCAAGAAGTAAAAGAAGAATTAGAAAATAAAAAGTAAACATGAAAAAATTAGAATTAGTACATCTGACAACTTATTTACCATACAATTTAAAATTGGTAAACTATCTCGAAACTCACATCGGGGAATTAAAAGGTATAAATACATCGTTTGATATTTCAATAGCTTACGACGAACAACCTGACTTGGATTGGAGTGATAATAATTTGTACTACCATGACAAATTACAATTCAAACCAATACTCAGACCGCTATCTGACTTAATAAAAGAAGTTGAAATTAGCGGTAAAAAAATAATACCAATTATAGAGTTAGCAAAGTTAGAATATCCAAACTACAAGGAATTAGTTTCATTAGAACAACCTATTGAAACTGATTTTAATTACACGATACAATTTAAAACAAAGAATGACATGACCGTTAAGATGCGTATTGGCTCATACAATAAAAACGGTATGCAAACTATTTTAGATATAGATTGTTACGGCTCTGATGGTAAAGTATCAAAAATGTTTTCGAGGTCTTTCCTTAGAGAATTAGTAATCAAATGGCACTTTGATATTTACTGTTTGATTGACCACAAATTAGCTATTGATATTAACACTTTAAAAAAATAAATAAAATGGGTTGGCTATTAAAAACTAAACAAGAAGAAGGTGAAGAAACCAAATACAAAATTTGGACAACAATAAGCGACGGTTGGATTACCGAACAATGGATGACAAAAGATGAAATTATTAAATTTCTTTTTTGGAATAAATTATATGACTTCATGGATAAATTCATAGAAGATGCTATGACTTTTCCAAACGGTTATCACGATAAAGAAACTCACAAAAGAAATTGGGATGATAAATTAGCTGATGAACATTACGAATTTACTAAAAGTAAATTTGGAAAGAAAGGAAACGCTTACGTAAACACAACAACTGATAAATTTTCTGAGATACTTAACGCTCATGGATTAGGTGTTAACATTACTGATAAGAGGGGATACGCTTTCAATTCTGATAAGGATGCTGCCATTCCTGATAATGAAAGTGTGAGTGATGTTATCACAAACGACCCAAAATATCTACTTGGTGTTTTAAGAAACATTGAAAATAATATGTCAAGGGCTGAAAGAAAACGTAAAAGCAACGTATCAGTAGTAAGAGATTACTTGATGTGCCACACTTCAAAGGGCGGTAGAACATCAAGCTATGAAATGTGTGAATACTTAGGTATAGATGCAGATGCTTTTACATTTATTGGCGGTAAATTACACCACGTTAAACCAACAGGTAAAAAATAAATGAAACAGACCATCTTAAACATAATAAATAAGTTTTGGACTTTTGATAACCAACAACAACACACTCATTCTTGGCATGAAAAGCAGGATTGCATAAAAGAAATAAATGAAATTCCTGATGATTCGGATTTGAGTGATGAAGAAATAAAAAAATTAGCAAAAGAACATTACGGAAAACATTTAGGTTATACACCTCCAATGGAAAATGCTTACTACGAAGGATTCAAAAAGTGTCAGGAGTTAAAAAATAAAAATAATGAATAAAATATTATCAGACGGCTCAGTAGAAGGAAAAACATTTAGTGGTGATGGGTATAAAGGAGAATACCCAAGTCCTAAACACGGTGAAACATACGAGCAATACAGACATAGAGTTGATGAGTGTAAAAAGAAAGGATTTCATCTTGGCGACCTATCTTGGGATGATTGGCACACATACTGCAATGGTAGTGGTGATTTTGAAGTTAAAAGTACGGACGTAATAAAATAATAAATGAAAACAATATACATAGCAAATAAAATATCCGACCAAAACGGATTAAGTGATTCCGTTAGAAAAATTAATGGTAAAATACCATCACTTGAACGTGAGCAGATTCATCATGATTTCAATAACAATATTACTACTGAAATATCATTAACAGTAAATATAGTTTTTACAGGTGGTGTTCATTATTTAAAGAACGGTCATGATATTGAAATAAAATTCGTTGGCGATATAGTAAATACAAAACAAAAAGAAATTCTTGATAGGATTCAACACAACATAAAGTAATGTTTGAAAAATTAATTAAAGAAATACAGAAATTCGTTAACACACCTTTCAGGTATGCTGATTTGCTTTTATTACTCGATAAGAAAAAAGATTTTTTATTAAGTAAAAACATTTTAGAAAACTCTGATGAGTTTGAATACAACGCAATGTGGGATATGATAATTGATTTGGAAGAACAGTTACTAATACTCGAAGGCGAAAATTTAGTTATCCTATCAACCATAAGTATTGAATCTATATACCGTTACCATTTAAACATAAGAAAAATTATAAACATGGAAGAATCAAAAGAACAAAAAGAAGCAAGGTTAAAAGTATTAGTTGAAAGCATTGAATTAACCAAGTCGGGTTATGCAGGAATTGATAAGAGCGGAAATAAAGTTGACAGAAGAAAGTTTCCTGATGCCGTTCCGTTACTATACAATCCATCATTAGGAATACCTCATCCAAAAGAAATTTAATAAAATGGAAAAACTATTTATACCACACAAAACAGGCGTACCAACTTTAGCAAAAGAAAAAGGATTTGACGAACCTTGTTTAGCTAAATATGATAATAATGGAGATTTCGGAATGATGCTTAACAGAAGTTCTATTACAGGTCAAGTTGCTGCTCCAACATACGACCAAATAGTTAATTGGTTTATAGAAAAACACAACATACACCCCAATTACGGAAGTAATCATTCAGGATGGTATTGGGTCGTAACAAAAACAAACGGAACTACTATAAAAGAACAGTCTGATTGTAATTATTTCAAAACACATTACGAGGCATTAACCGAATCAATAAAAGAAGCGTTTAAACTAATTTAAAATGAGTTACAAGTATTTTGAAATAAGAAAAGTTAATGATGATATAGTTGTCATTGCCAATACGGAAAAAAAACCCATAGATGGAGCATGGTACGTAAGACCAACTTACGCAAGTGTATTGAATGAATGGGAAAATAATCATAAAATATTAAAGCCGTTTGATAAAGAACATGAGAAAAAACTTATTGATTTATCTCAGGCAAATTATATTGATAATATTGAATATAGCTACCCTAATTGGCAATCAGACATCGAAAAAGGAATATCAGTACCAATTGAAAACATTTTAATTGATAAAAAATATAACGGTACAGAAAAAGCAAATGAAACGGGAGTTTCTTTTATTGAGTATGCTCACTATATAGAAAAAAAAGATACTGAATTAAAAGAAGAAAGTCAGGAAGAAATGATTTGTGATTTAATTAGAACCGTAACGGGTGGTAACTTTGTATCAACTCCGAGAAGAATGGAATTAGGAAAACAAAAATTTAAAATAATTCGTATATGAATATAGAAGTTGAAATACAGAAAATAATTAATAAACATTCTAATTTAGACCCGCTTAGTGAATTAGAAAGCCCTACACCTTTAGTAAAGGAGTTGGCTGAGTTATTTAATAAACCAAAGTCAAACAAATGGGATAAACTAAATAAAGAATTTGATGCTGCGCTTGAAAGGTTTGATGAATGGAAACCAAAAAAAAGAAATCCTATTGAAGCTGCAAAACACGATGCTAAAATTCATGCGTTAGCTATTGAGTATTGCGAAAAGGTTACTCTACCATCAATGGACAAAAATTTAAAATTAATGTGCCAAAGAGATTTTTGTGCAGGTTTTTATAAATGTCATGAACTACAACTTCAAAACGAAGAATTTTCATTTACTAAGGATAAACTTATTAGAGATAAATCACTTCAATTTATGGATAAATTTATTTCAGAAACTCCAAAAGAAGAAATGGATGCTCTAATAAATAAATATCGTGGCTCAGATGAAGAAACAGAAATAGTAGATACGGAAACACCAATAGCAAAACTTCGTAACCAATTATCTCCTTACTACTCTTTACCCGACATGATTTTAAACATGGATGTAAAACCTGAAATGAAAGCGTTATTAATTGAACAGGCTAAAATAGCCAAGTCAACTAATGAGCGTATAAAAGAATTGTTAGTTGAGATTGAAGCATGGAAAGGATATAGCAGAGAAGAAATAGAACCAATAATTAATAAAAGTATTATTGATGAATTTTTCGATAACAAAGATTTGGAAATTTATATAACAACATCTATCACAATGCACGATTATGATAATTGGGATAATGGTACTTACAAAGGTAAAATGCAAGAGGTAGTGCCTCATATTATGAAATCAATCATTGAACACGTTATTGAATTTGCAGAATACCTACACAAATATTATCCTAACATTATTAAGCCTAAAAATTATAGGGAAGTACCTGCTGAGAAAGGAAAACGTAAATGGATGATGGCTTTCTTTGCTGATGAATGTAAAGAAGATACTACCGAAGAAATATATGTTGAATTTTTAAAATACAAAAATGGAAAAAAGTAAAAAAATAAAATTCAGAGAATATCAATACGATGTTTTCTATGAAATGTACGGTGATACGGCTATGGCAACAGTTCGTGGTAATAATTGGGCGGATGCTAAGAAAGTATTTAAAAACATATACGGTAATTTTAAAATAACTCATCATCAAAAATTAAATAAAATATAATATGGAAATAAAAAATAGAGAATTTTTTGCCGAGATTAAAGGCAATATTGCGAAAATTCAGTTTGATAAATTACAAATGTCATCTGATGGTAAATACATTGATGCAAACCCATCTACTCACTTAATTTCTGAGTATATGTATGGAATGATTCAAGATTACGAAGATGTAAACACCGATAAAAAAAGATTAGTCCGTGAGATTGATGTTATTTTGTGTGGTAAGGATGCTGCTATACAAGCAAGTCTTTGTGATTTGATTCCATCTATCAGAGATTTAAAAGAAAAGTACGACCAACTTGTTAAAAATGAAAAGGCATACTTGGAAGCAATCAAAGTAAACAATATGGTTATTACAGAAATTTATTCTCACTTCGGAAATGAATTTGATTTTAAAGCAAAAACAGATACAGAAAAATTACTCGAAACAAATAAAATAATTTTAAGCGAATAATAACATGGAAAATGAAACATTAAATATTACAGACCTGAAAGAAGGTCATAATTATGAATACAATATAGGTAGCGATAAACCTAATTATGTAAAATGTGTTTTGAGAAGAACATTAACTGATTGGATGGTTACTGTAACCGAAGGTGATATGAAATCAACTAAATGGATAATTAATTCAAACACAATTTCAAGATTAAGAAAATAATGTCCGAAGAAAAAGATAAAAAAAACGAACCACCTAAACATCTTTGGGATAGGTTTATTATGTTAGGTGAACGTATAGGTGATGGCGACCTTGATGCAAATGAATCTAAGTGGATGAACCGTGAGTATTTAAGTTTAGCAAAACAACTTGACCCTGAAATTAAAGAATCATTTAAAAAGAAACGTCAGGAAAAAGCATTGAGAATAAATGAACAGATGGCAAAATTATTAGCTGATAAAAAATGTTCATGTGGAGGCGAAATGGAACAGAGCAGGTCAGGTAGTATAATTTGTTATTGTAAGGTTTGTAATAAAAGATTTAAAGCAACATCAAAAAAGAAAAATGGGTAATAAAGAATATACAACTGTAAAAAAGATTTTCCGTATATGGGACGGTAAAGTTATGTGGTATCGTGGTTCAATTCAATTTGACATGATGCCGTTTGAATTAAGCAAATCAACATTTTTTGAATTTGAAGGTATTGAATCAGGTGAAATAGTAGTCGGCAACCATACCTCTACTTTTGAAACAATGCAATGGTTTGGTAAAATTGATATTCATAAAACAAGAATATTTGAAGGCGACATTATTAAATTCAAAGACCCTACATATCAGGGATTAATACACGGTCAAGTGGTTTATAATCACGACGATTGCCAATTTGAGGTAAAGAACTTAAAGAGGTGGACTTATCACGATAAATCATTCAGTTATTCCGACCATGAATTTTGTCGCATATACGATATGGAAATTGTTGGTAACATATATGAGAATCCTAATATGTTAATTGAATATGACGATATACCGAAGGAAAAACAAAAAAAATAATTGATTACCTTTATAGTAAACAATTAAAACTAAAAAAATGAGCAGAAATTTAATTTACGACAAATGGATTCCTTATACTCGGTATGAGAAACACGAGTGCGATATTAAGTTAAAGGATGGCACAATAATAAAGCACGTTAACCCACAGGCAGGTATGTTTTACGGTATGTGTGGAATAACATTTGAACCCCGTGCAATAGTGAAGCAGGAAGATGTTGCTGAGATAATGTACAGGAAATATTATCAAACGGGATTATGTAATGGTAACTGTAATAAAAAAATAGAATAAAATATGGAGTGTCCACATTGTAAAGCAGAATTAAAATACGATACCTATACGTATAAAGGTAACTTAGCTGCATACGAAAAAGGTTATGAAGGTTCAGGATTTAAAAAAACAGGTGAGATTTGGTATTGTCCAAATAAAGAAGGTTTTGAAAATTTAGAAGATGCCGAGAATTACAAGAAAGAAATTAATTCTGATTTACCTGTTGAAGAAATAGTTTGTGATTCATCAACATTCAATGGATACTATTGGACTGACTTACAAGGTAACATACACGAAGGTTATCCTTCATAAAAAAATTAAACAATGATAGAATACGTTTGTACAAGTTGTAAACACAAAGATAGACCCGATTACCTTTGTGATTTTTGCGGTGGATTAGGCTTCGTTAGCCATATAAAATCGGGAGATAAATTTTTTGCGAAAGAAAGTAATTCAACTTATACAGTAACAGGTGTTATCAATAACATTCTTAACGGTAGCACAACAATAGAATGGGATTGTGTCGGCAAACAACATTGGTATAAAAAAGTTACACCAAAAAGTATTCAATCATGGATTGAAGAAGGGAGATTAGTAAGATGCTAAAGAAAATTATGTGGTGGTTATTCTGCTGTAAGCTACTTGGTTTACATAAATGGACAACGGATTTAGAAAAACGTGGAGGTAAGCCAATAGAAGGCTTAGATAATCCCGAAAAAATTAAGGCTGCATTTATAAACGATTGCAAGATGTATTGTGATTGCTGTGGTCATCAAAGCGAATTAAATAAACGATTAGAGAATTTATGAATAACGTAACAAAAGAAATATTAAGAGCATGGTACTTGGCTCACAAACACGCTGAGAACAATCCAACAATATTATTAATGTCAACTAAGGAAATTAGTTTTAGTAATTTATGCGCTGCACGTATGAGTGTATATTTTGAATCTGAAAAATTACTTTTCAGTTTACCTTTCAATAAAGAATACCCTCATGAACTAATAAGGCATTTGGAGGCTAAAAAAAATGAAAGCACTTGTAGTTGCGGAGGTAGTTCTATTATGAAAAACAAACATCCTGAATGTATTGAAAAATCAAGAGAGTATAGTGCTTCATTAAAAGGATTAATGCAGTATATTGAAAATAATTTGATAAACAGAATATGAAAAATAAAATTGACGAATACGAAGTACAAGAAGTATCTTTTAAAGAAGATATTGAGTTAGATGCTCGATTAGTATTAGAAGGAATGAAAGGCGGTATTGATGCCATAATGAATTACGGACTTCGTAGAAGGGATATATTCACAACTACTAAAATGGTAACAGACCGATGCGAGTGGTTAAAAAAACAAAGTGAGGAATACATCACTAAAGTAAGTAACAAGGCTGCTGAGTTAGAAAAAAAATAATGAGCAATTTAAAAAAACCAACTCACGAAATAATAGAACGTGTTGCCGATGACCTTAAAGGGACATCCGATAGTGTTGAGCAATCTTTAATTAGACTTGACTTGGAAGAATACGACCAAGAAGAAATTGAATCTGAATTAGATATGCACATTGAGAAATGTAAGGAATGTGAATGGTGGTGTGAAGTTGGAGAATTAGCTGATGAAGAAGGCGAAACAGTACCATGTGAAAGTTGCAGAAGTTAAGTTATGGACGAAGTTGAAACACAAACAAAAAATACTCCTATTTCAGAAGAATTTTTGAAACAGAAGTTTAGAGCTACAACAGAGAACGCAGGTAATATGCCGTGCTTTAAAATTGACATAATCACTAACGGTTCACGTACATTGACAATAGCTAAATGGGGTGGCAAAAGTTACCAATACGGAAGCCAAACTATACCAAAAGAACAGGAATGGCAAATATGGTTGGATACATTTGATTTATGTAGAATAAAATACATGGAGCAGTTGTTTTCATTGATGTATGGATTAAATGCAAAAGTAGATAACCGATAAAATGATAACAATAACAAACGAGGAAGTAGAAGAAAGTTACAATGAGCTTTGTAGAAAGTTTTTTCTACTAATAAAAAAAGACGGTTCAGATTTAAGCGATTTTGACGATAGACAACTAAAAGTAATGTTTGAACGTAGTATAAAAATAGAAGAATACGAAATGTCAAAATTAATTAAAGATGAAATTGAAAAAAGAAATGGAAATAACAACAGAAATTAAAGCAAAAGTTTTTGCTCAGTATCTATTACAAAAAGTAAAATTAACTCATATTAAAAAAAATCATGAGCAAATATTTCAATTAGAGCCTTATGTGATTGAGGAGATGATAGAATCAAAAGGGTTTGATTTCAAATTAATTTTGAAACCATTATCCGAAATAACACATGAAGATTGCACAGAACTATATGCAGCAATTAAATATGGTATGAAATCCTCAAAATTTATATTAGAAATTTTACAAGCACTACCATATAATGCAGCAATAATAGCCTATCAATATTTAATTTCAAAAGGATACGATTTACCAAACTATTTACTTGGCGGTAAAACATTACAAGAATGTGGTTTAGCAATTTATGAAAAAAGTTAGTAATAAGGATTCAGGTACGGTTTCTTTTGCCGAAGGTTTATTTTTAATGGCTCAAAAAAATATAATTGAACCCATTAGATTGAACAAGGCAAGGAAACGTATTATACTTACCCTTATAGCAGAAGCTAAAGAAAAAACTTCTACAAATTTTGAAAATGACGACGAGGTTGGATTAAACAGGTTTTTGATAGCTATGGAGTATTTAACACAACAAGTTGGTGGCGAAAGTAATCTAAATCGAATTAAATTAACTAAAACTATCGCATGGCAATTAAATTGTCTTATGTGGGATAATAAATATCATTGGCTGTCTTCTGAGAATGAAGTTGAATTTGAAAAAGCAATGCAATGGATAGCGTACAACACTCATAAAAAATATTCTGAATTTGAAATAACTAAATGGTGGGTTGACGAAAAATAAAAAAAATGGAAAGCGAAACTAAATATTTTTTTCACGAAATAGAAGTAGGTAAAGAATTTATTGCCGATTCAGTATTAAAAACTGTACTTATTAAAATTGATGACGACTATTATTGCATAAAAGGTCAAACAAGACAATGGAGAGCAAATAAAACAAAACAATATTTAAAAAAATGACAAAAGAAGAACTTATAGAAGTATATCAAGATACTAAACGTATGTGTGTTGATATTCCAACACCTAAAAGTGAAAAGCATTGGAAATTATTTCTTAATCCGATAGGTAATTTGAATGGTAAAATAATTGTTGAACCAATGGATACAATAAGTGCATTGGAAAAATACAGTAAGTTTGGTAAGACTGCCGTACTCAATATGGCAAGTTCAATTAAAAAAGGTGGTGGAGTAGAGAAAGGAGCTATGGCACAGGAAGAATGTTTATTCCGATGCTCAAACTTATTTACTATACCTGATGAATTTTATCCATTGGACGTTAATGACCTCGTTTACACACATGATGCAACATTTGTAAAATCCGCAAACTTCAATCCTATTTGGGTTAAGGCAGACGTAATAACAATTGCTGCACCTAACATAAATAAACAAAATAAATATTACAACCCTAAAGATTTTGAGCAATACACTTACGAAGAACAAATAGATGTAAAAATATCTCAAATGATATATTACGCACACGATAATAATTGTAAAAACATTATTCTTGGTGCATGGGGCTGTGGTGTATTTAAAAATGACCCAACAGTAATTTCAAACGCTTTTAAAAAAGCATTAGAACATCAAAATAATTTATTTGATAATGTGGTGTTCGCTGTAATAAATGACCGTAATTCAGTAGGTAACAATTACCAAATTTTCTCAGATACTTTTAAATAAATACAGATAGAATGAAATCGAAAAAGATAGGAAATAAAACGAGAATAACATTCACTTACATGGAATGGTATCAAGCAGGTAAAAAATTACCTACACATGAATTGATTGATGGTAAGGTTGAATATTATATTCACGAAGTACCCGAAGATAAAAAAGATTTTTTTGAAGCACTCGGATGGAGAGTTGTTTTATCTACAAGCAGAGGTAGGGGAATGAAAAAATGGTAATTAGTATTTATTCAAAAAACTAAATTCATTTTCTTTGGTGAACGGTGGAAAGTCTTTGTTCATTGATTGAAAACGCAACTGATACTCTTTTCGGTTATTCGGCTTATATTTATTCAAATCAATTCTATCACAAATAGTTGTTTTGTCTGATAATATTGAAGCCTTTGTTACCTGCTTATAATAAATAACCAACTTAACCTCACTCATTGCTTTAACCGTATAATCCGTAATTAAAGTTTGGTTATCCAATACCAATTCTTTTTTCCTAAAGTCAACATAAGAAATCAATCCCTGAAATTGGTTTATAGATACATAGACATTCGGGAGGCGTGGGTTATTACACAACGTACCGTTAGCATCCCTATACGTTAATTTGAACGGAACAGTCAATTGCTCTACGTTATCCGCAACAACCATAATCTGCCTTACTTCCAACGGGGATGCGTTTAAACCCCTTATAAAAAAATTGTATCCTATACTACCACTAATATATGGAGGTGGATTTGGAATATTTAGTCTAAAAGTGGGGATAAGTATTATGGAATAACCGTTAAATAAAGTGAAACTAAAATCGGATAAAGTTGGGTTTACCAACGAAAATTGTACAGATGTGTATTCATCTTTCAATGGTATAATTGGTAATATTTTAATTTTTTCTTTTTGCATTAGAAAATCATCATTGCTCTTTCTTGTCTAATTATTTCTTTGTTTATTTTTATTGTTCGTATTCTTTTTGATATTGTTTTTTTTGATTGACGTTTTCTTGTTGGCTTAATACCCATTTTTAATTTTTCTTCATTATTTTTCTTTCTTGTTTCTTCCCTTTTTATAATTGATTCGAGTTTAAGTTTTTTTCCAAACATCTGATGGTTTTCTCCACTTATACTTAACTTATATTCTGCCGACATTTTAATACCTTTATTCCACGACGTTTTACCTCTCATTGATTCACTTTGCTTCCTATTTGATTCTTCTGAACGTGTTTTTTTGATATAAGTACCATTAGCTATTTTTTCCTCAATATTTCGTTTTCTTGCTTCTAATCTTTTAGCTATTGCTTCTGCCGAAGCAAATCTTTTTTCAGGCTTCCAACCACTTGCTAATTTTTCTTCAATTTTTATTCTCCTGTTTTCTTTTGCCTTCTTTATATGTTCAGGGTTTTGTTTACCTGTATTTTTACCCTTCAATGATTCACTACTTTTTTTCCTTGATTCTTCTGAACGTATCTCTTTAACATAAGTACCATTTTTTATTGCAGCTTCTTTATTTCTTTTTTTAGTTTCTAACCCTCTTTTATACATATCATCTTTTTCTTCCTTAGTCTTATTAGTCATTTTAATTAATCTTTGTTCAGAATAAATAGAAGCTATAATCCTTGCTTCTTCATATTCCCTTGATGATAATTTAAGTTTCCTTTTATCTTTCCTTGTATAAATCATAGAGTGAAGTGAAAAGGCAATACCCTTATTATTAGGATGCACTCTAAATAGTAATTTATGACAAACGTAATGTTCTTTTGCGGTTAATAAAACCAAGTTTTCTTTTTCATTACCACCACCCATACATTTTGGTAAAATATGATGTTTTTCATAATATACCCCATTAAACTTCTTCCTGTTTTCAGATTTAGCTTTATTAATTATCGAATCGTATAGTTTTTGATAATCCATTTAACGGTCTATATTTCACGAATTTAGCTAAAAAATAGGTCATTTTATCCGTTTTTTACGTAACTTACTGATATACAACATAATAAATAATAGGTTAAAATTGTTAAATAACACTAATATGTTGATAATTTTACTTACAAAAATGTAAATAATTACATTAATGTAAGTATCTTTACTGTATTAATTGGTCAATAATCTTAAAGCAAAAAAAATGGAAAAAATCAAATTTTTATTATCGGTAATCCTACTGATAACATTAAATCAAAAGGTATCATCACAAAACATTGACAGCTTATTATCTGTGGTCGATAACAAGTCAATTAACGACACAATAAAGGTTAAAGCCCTTAATCAAATCGGATTGAGTTACTACCTAAAGTCCGATATGGCTAAGTCAAAAAGCTATCTGACACAATCTTTAATTATGGCAGAGAAAATTACTTATAAACGTGGTATTGCTATTGTAAATACTTTGTTTAGCAGTATATCAATTTATAATAATGATAATAGCTCTACATTAAAATACTCTTACAGGGCGTTAGAAATTTATAGAGAGATAAATGATACCACCTGTCAGAACTTCATCAGTAACTTAAATAACATTGCTACTGTGTATAAGCAATCGGGTGAGTATAACAAATCACTTGAAAATTATTTTAGAGCGTTAAAGATTTCAGAAAAGACTAAGAACAATGGACTGATAATTATATTCAATAATAATATTGCAAGTCTTTATAAAAACAAATCTGAATACGACAAAGCAATAACATATTATACAACAGCATTAAATCTAACGAATAAGGGTGAAGATACATTGAGTAATTACCCAAACATATTTTTTGGTTTCGGTGATATTTATTTCGCAAAGAAAGACTTAGATAAATCTTTATGTTACTATCAGAGATGTTTAAATTTAGGTATTTTTATTGAGGATAGTTCTTATATGTGTAGTGCTAACATTGGTATAGCAAATGTTTATAAAGCAAAACAAAAATATGATACTGCAATAACATATTTGAATAAATCTTTACTATTTAAAGATGATGAAAGAAACGCAAATGCTTATTCATCGTTGGGTGAAATTTATATGGCTCAAAAAAAATATAATTTATCGTATGAAAATTTCAACAAGAGTTTGAGTATTAGTAAATCAATAAGATTTCAGGATATTGTGTGTGCAAACTACAAACACCTTTATCAATTAGATAGTTGTACTAATAATTGTACAGGTGCTATCGAGAACCACAAATTATACATTGCTTACCGTGATAGTATATACAACTTGGAGAGTGAAAGAAAGATGGTTGCAACAGAATTAAATTACAACTTCGATAAAGAAAAATCATACTTGAAATTTCAACAAGATGAAAAAAATAAAATAACTGAATTAAACAATAACAGAAAAAACTTAATAATAACAGGAGTAATAATATTACTTGTGTTATTGATAATTTTTTCGGTGTTCATTTACAAAAGTTATTTAGGAAAAAATAAAGCACACAAATTAATTTCTTACCAAAAGCATTTAGTTGATGAAAAACAAAAAGAGATTTTAGATAACATCACTTATGCAAAAAGAATACAATCATCAATTATGCCAACAGAAGAATACATTACTAAATATGCTAAAGAAAATTTCGTTATGTATAAACCGAAAGATATAGTTTCAGGAGATTTCTATTGGGCTACTGAATTAAATGGTAAATTTTATTTAGCTACTGCTGATTGCACAGGACACGGAGTAAGCGGTTCGATGATGAGTATGTTAAACATTAGCTGCTTAAATGAAACTGTAAACCATCGTAAAATAGTTAACACAGGGGATATACTTAATGAAGTAAGAAAAGAAATTATTAATTCTCTTAATCCTAAAGGTAACGAGGGAGTGAATGACGGTATGGATTGTGTTCTGTGTGCATTTGATTTTGAAAATAAAACATTACAATACTCAGGTGCTAATAATTCATTTTACATTATTCGTAATAATGAAATTATATTTTGTAAAGGAGATAAAATGCCCGTTGGTTTAGGTATAAAACAAGATTCATTTATGACTAATTTTATACCTCAATTAGAATCAGGAGATGTGGTTTATACATTCACAGATGGATATGCTGACCAATTCGGTGGTGAGAAAAACAAAAAATTCAATTACAAACGTTTTGAAGAACTTTTGTTATCAGTTAGCGATAAACCTATGGAAGAACAAAAGAAAGCAATAGAAATGGCTTTTAATAATTGGAAAGGTACTACTGAACAGACCGACGATGTATTAGTTATTGGAGTTAAAATTTAAAAAAAATAAAACAATGAAAAGAGAATCAAAATTTGCACATGAAATTAACGTTGGTGATGTTATTTCAAATAATATGGAAACACTTAATAAAACTAAAGTGCTATCAAAACATACTGAAAATGGTGATAATATTATTGTTATAAACAATGATATAAAATTAGGTAAATACTCATCAGTTACCATAATAACATATTAAATAAATGATGCTAAAACAAAAGTATATCCGAACAAAAGACAACAAAATAATTGTGTTTTCAGAATTGAATCAACACAATGAATTTAAACACTTTGAACCTGTGTCCGCAGGTTTCATTTCAATAAACACTAAGAAGGCTGATTATAGTGGACAATACTATCATGAAACTGATTGCAAGTGCTATGGTGAAAGTATTTCTCTTAAATTAAAAAGCAACGAAGAAGAAGATACTGCATTAGCAAAGAAACAAATATTAGGACATATATAAAAAAAAAGAAACCCCCGATTAAGGGGGTTTTTAATTTTAAAGAATAACAATTAAAACTTAACACTAACACCAAAAGTTACTGTACGTACTTTCATACCTACATCTCCTCCTGATACTTTAAAAAGACCGAATCCTAATCCATTAGGGTCTAAAGAAAGATTAAAGTCTTTAGTTGCAACAATAGGAACTATAATAGTATCTCCTATTGCTAAACCTGCTAAATCTACTTGTGCTAAAAGTGTTTTATTACCAACATAACCGTATCCTACAACAGTAGAGGCACTACCCGCAAGTTCAGTAATATTAATAACCAAGTGTGTTGCAATAATTAATGTATCTGCAAGTGCAGGAACTAAAAGTATTGGACTGTCAATTCTTGAAGCACCAAAGGCAGCAGCAGCAATTTCAGTATGGTTTGTACCAATTTGATTGTTTGATTGAGAGAAGTTCGTGATACCCCAACCTAAATCAGATGTGATAAAGATAATACCACTACCAATTTCATTAATAACTAAATTTCCTAAACCATTAATAGTTTCCAAATCCTGTTTTGCTACATTGAAAATTAATTGTCCATTTCCAATTTTTTCAAATGAAAAATTAAATGTACCTGCTACACTAAAACCCGAACCTCTTAATTGAAAGTTTTGGAGTTCTTCTATGGAAGGTAAAATTAAATTTACAGTTCCGCCACTTGTGTCTGCGACAAGTCTTCCTGCCGTTGGAGGTACATTAGATGTACCTGCTGTGAATTTTACTGAATTTGCCATTTTGTTTTTTTGTTTTTTAGGTTTAACTTATATATTTTATTTAATTAATTACGGGTGTTTGTGTTTTTTTAAAAAACTTTTTGTAAGCAAAAAATCCACCTACCGCTACAATTAATGTAACTGATATAATGAATAAAGGTTTTTGATAAAACTTTTTTTCTTCGGGTGGAGGCGTGTTATTATTATTTTGAGGTAGCTGATTATCTTGTGATGGTGGTGGTGCGTTTTTACTTTGAGCGTAATCAGCAGCACACTTATCCCAAGTAGCTCTATTCTTTTTTAATAAAGGTCTTCTACCACATACTGCCTTTACATCTTGGTTTTTATTTTTCAACTTAGAAAGTAAATTAGTTGCCATATCAGCACCTTTCTGTATTTGCTCGGCTGTAAGTTTAGGTTTACTACTAACAGAATTTGAATCCGAATCATCTGAACTATCTGTAACAACTGATTTTGAAGAACCTTTTGTTTTAGATGTTTTATTTTTAGGCTGTTTTGTTTTCTTTGGCTTACTACCACTACCATTAGAAAAACTTTCATCTAAAAAGTTTGACAGCACAGGTTCAAATTGTATTCCGTTTTCCATTATTTTTTTATTTTTTTATATGCTATAAAAGCTGCTATTGCTGATACTAAAATAAGTCCGCCAATAATATACTTAACCCTGTTTGTCTTATGCTCATTATCTATTTTTTTAGATTCTAAATCAATCTTTTTTTGTTCTTCTTTTGATTTGTAAGAATCGCTAACTATTTTTTTTGCAGCCTCCCTGTCTTGTTTCTTATCATCTAAAATTCTTTGCTTATTATTTTGAAGACATTTTTCATATTCTTTTTCGGCACGTTTTCTTTTTTTACCAATTCCTCTTGGCTTAACACATCCTGTATCTGATAAAATATCTAATTTTTTACCTTTATTTTGAACACCTGCCTTGCCTAAATTAGCTAAAGCACCAACACCTTCCGCAATAGCTCCAACAGTATCAGTAGCATTTGAATATACTTCATCTAACAGATTTTTATTTATTGGTTCAAAATATTTCATATATATTATTCTATTTCAGGTAAGCTAACTGTTTGTCCTGCTAACCCATGAGAGCAATCTGAACAAAAATGTATTTTACCATCTGTAATAATAAAATGACATTGGTATGAATGTTCTTTTGAATCTGCATACATTTCAGGATTGACATAATAACCTGTACGTTCATTTACAGAAGGTGTGAACGTAGGATTATTTACATCACCATTAAATCCCCATTGTGCGTTCAAATGATTAGGCACTTTTGTATTAATATAATGCCAATGACCTGCGGGACATTTGAACATATAAGTTCCATTCTTTTCATCAAACAGTTTTACCTTTGCCATCTTCTTCTTCGTTTTCGGTTTCGTTTTCTTCCTCAGTTTCTTCTTCCTCGTCTTTTTTACTTTTTTTATTTTTTCTGTTTTTATAAAACCAAAGTGCAAAAGGTAACATGAACGTTGAAATAATCCACTTCCAATATTCTTCCCAAAAGAAAATAATTTGTTCTTTAATATCTCTTTCTATTTCAACTGTATCTTCATAAACAATATCTTTTTTATTATCGTTACGAATTGTTGATATAACTATTTTTAATTTAGTTTTTCCTATATGAATTGGCGTTACATTCCAACTCCACTCTGTATAAGTATCACCACTCTCTATAATTTGAATACCATTGTTATCATCAACAATTTCAAAATATTTTTTATCCTTTGGAGAAATGTCAATCAATTTCACTTCCATAGTTTCGGTTACAGGAATCTTACTTGTTGTAACACTTCCCGATAAACTATCATAAATACTAATTGTATTATGTGATTTTGAAATTCGTACAAATACTTTATATGTACTACGTATACGCATGACATTCGGAATTTTATAAACTAAACGTCCTTCCGATAAATCATTTTGTTGCTTAATTACTTTTGTATTTTGAACTTCAACTATCTTTAGCTTTTCCGAATATGGCATTACTAAATCATTGGATGTGATTATAACCTTGTTAGATACAAGTGGCATTTTATTTTTATGATTATAACTGGCTTGTCCATTCTCATAACTAAAATTAGTTTTTTCATGAGTTGAATCATCTAAATCAAAATTATAATTATTACGTACATGAACATCACGAGTATCATTGATACGTTGATGTACTTTGCATGAGTGAAAACAAAATAAAAATAAAAATAATAATATTACATAAATACTTTTTTTCATTTTGTTTTATTAACTTAAACTAATTGTTCAAATGAATTATTATTTGTCATAGTAGATGATGAAGTAGCTTTTCTTATTAAGTTACTGGTATATAAATCACCCGCTAAATCATAAGTATTTCCTCCTCCACCTTCAGAAAAATCTAAAGTAGAACTATAAACATAAAAAATATAAGTAATACCATCTGCCAATGTACCCTTTATATAACTTGAGCGTACTTGTGAAGGCATACCTTCGGCTGATTGAAACATATTTACTTTACTTACTTCAATTCTTGAATCTACTCCTGATACAGTAGCCGTAGCATCTATTGCAGAAAAAGAATCTGCAACAGAATTTACCAGTGCATAATAACAATCTACGGTATTAAAAATTAAATTTAATACTCCAAATGTTACTTTTGATATACTAATGTCAGGCACATTCATTACTGAACCATCTCCATAATAATTAATTGTAGAAGAACTAACTGTCAAATCTTCTAAAATAATTGAATTAGTTCCTGTATTTATTAAATATGGATTTGCTGCTACACCCAATGATGTAATAGTTAATCCATAGATACTTGTTGAATCATTAATAATACAATTACTTACTCTAAAACTATTCAGTGAAACATTTTCAATACAAAATAGAAGACCACCATTACCACTAAGCCTCACAAAAGATGAATTTCTTACACTACAAGTAGACCCTGCACCTGCATAAAGCGTTGTTGTGTTATAAACGAAAGAAGCTCTTGCTTGAAATTGACAGTTATTAATATCTATACTAGCAATTCTACCACCTCTAACAGCAGTAGATAAAACATTTCCCGCAGTGCTATTGATAAGCACATCTGTATTAAAAAATGTATTATAAATTGTAAGATTTGTTATTACAACATCAGAACTTGCATTAGCTGCATATCCAGCAATTGTTAATAATCCCGCAAAGAAAATATTTTGATTAGTAGGGCCAATAATTAAACCTCCAATGCCTCCTGTATTATTATTACTAACCATTGTCTGTGTAAGTGATGCAACTGAAATATTTTTAGAGGTTGTAAAAGTAAGAATACCTATACTAAAAGTACCAGTAGCACTAGTATTCCTCATTGCAATATTACCTACTACAAGATTTGCGCAGTTCACTATATTAATATTTTGACCTAGTGCAGTAACAGTATCCATAGTAATATCTCCAACTGTTGAATTATATAAAAAACTAAGATTAATAGGAACGGGAAGAGTAGCTGTGGCACTAGAAGCATTTATTGAACCAGTTATATTATTATTTCCTTGTAAGGTTAAAAGTCCCGAAGCAAAAACTCTATTAGCTACAATAGCCCCAATTACACTATTATTCATTACAATATTAGCTTGAGTAGCTAAAGTAATATTACCTGTTGTAATATTATCCAATTTAATATTATTCGCTCCTGTAACGTTGGTAATTATAATTGTACCAACAGCACTTACAGCAGAACTTATGCCTACCATTGAAATATTTATATTCCAAGCAGTAGCAGTCGTCATATTACCTACTACGGCAGCCGTTGTATTACCTACTTGAATAACAACTTTTCCACCTGATGCAGTTTGTAAAGCTACTGCGGCATTATAAGCAGTTTGAAATGTCAAATAAGTATTATTCGCTGTACCACCCATACGTAATGCGTCAGAAGCATCAGCAACTAAATAAATATATCTTACAATTGGAGGCGCAAAACCACCTAAAGACAACCCTATATCAGTCCATGTTAATAAATCAGATTGCAATGAATAAAAATGCAAATCCGAAAGAACGAAAACTAACATTCCTTGCTTACGTTGTGTTGATACAATTGCATCACGAACAGTAAGATTAGCTACTATACGATAACTTCCACTTAGGTCAGTATCAAATACAACTGGATAATTATCCGTTGGTGCAGCTTTGGTTACGGTATTTATTACTTGTGGCATTATTTATTTTATTAAGTTAAATTATTTTTTACAGTTAAGTATTTTTAATATTTTACTACTTTGAATTTAAAGTATAAATATCAGCTACATCTAAAGGTAATTTATCCAAATCTGCCAATGTTACATTAACAGGATTAACAATTCCATTTTGACCTATTTCATTGATATAGGTATTCAATGTATTTATTTCCGCCCTTAATTCTGATTCTTCAACAATATCTTCTCCACCTTCTTCAACAGAAGGTGTAATTTCAAATTTAATTCGCTTCCCAATATTTTTTAAATGATAAGCTTTATGTATTGTTTTAATAATACTTGGATTTTCCTCTGTATGATTTGGATAAAGTTCTTGTTCAAAATAATAAATTATACATTCCTGAACATTATTATCAATATCAACTGATGTTGCTAATCCTTTAAATTTACGTCTTATATTAAGACCATTCCTTTGTTGTGATAAAATAACCCAATTATTAGTTACTTTTCCAATTTGACCATCTAAGTCTTGTATTTCAGTTATCTCAGCCATTTTTTTCTTTTTTATTTAGTTTTTAAATTGTTTTTTTATGAGAATAAATAATTAAATCCACCTGCACCTGCGGTTTGATTAATACTTCTAATCATTCTCCATGTTTGTGAAATACCATATTGATTTGGAGCTACAATTGTACCCATATCCTGAAAATCTGCGGTAGCATTGAAACCGTTAGTAGTATCAAATATTGTAGTTGGGTATCCAAAAGAGTTATTATATGCAAACCATAAATATCTTGGTGTAGCATTTGCGGGCATAACATAGTTACCTGCAAATCCTGTTTTCAATTGAGAGCTTTGTAAATTTAGAATATCTGCACCTGTTAATGTGGCACTTGCATTGAATCCCCAATAATTTCTATATCTGAAACTTAAAGTATTTGAAATTGAAAAAGTAACGTTATTAGTATTAGTACCCTGACATGAAACTGTAAATGTAGCAGGAGTACTGCTTGTTGTAAGTGCAGGTATAGTAATATCAAAGGTACCACTCGCTAATAATTGGAATGGATTAATAGGGAATGTAGCTCCAACTATATTAGTAGAAGGCACACCAACATCAGGTGGTTGAGATTTTATATTAGATGAATTAGAAACAGCGTAAGAAATAGCTATTGTACCTGATGTTAAAGTTTCACCAACTTCGTAAATTGTAAATAAAGCATTTGATAATGATGTAAATGCAGGAGCTTGATAAGGATATAATAAACCATCCCACATTTGTTGCATTGTTTGTGGTGTTGCAAATGTTGTACCCGCAGCATATCCACCTATTGTTACAGGCATTGGAGTAGCATTTGTATAAGTATCACTACCTCCACTTCCAGTTGCACCCGTAGCACCTGTTGCACCCGTAGAACCCGTCGCACCTGTTGCGCCTGTCGCACCTGCACCTGCACCCGTAGCACCCGTAGCACCTGTTGCGCCCGTTGCACCCGTTGCACCCGTTGCGCCACCACCTGTACTATTAACAGAGTAAAGGCACGTCCAAGAATTACCGTTAGCGTTTGGAATTAATAATCCTGAAAGATTATTTACATTAATTACTATGTTCGATAGACCATTAATGTTATTACCATTAGCAGCAACGAAAGTAATATTATTAATTGCAGCGACACCGCCTATATCAGAAAAACGTAATGATTGTAAATCACCGTTAAATCCTGATTTCTGTTTAAAATCAACCCATTCTTGAACTGATGGCAAATAAATTTGTGCAGCACCGTCTTGTGTATTGATTCCAAATTGATAGTCAGACAACGTAGTTAACGTTACACCTGCTCCAATATTTCTTACTAAATTGCTCATGTTTTTTTTATTTTCTTAGTTTTAATTTCATGACTAATTTGCATTTGTCTGAATTATTAAAATTGCTTCTTCAACTTTAGCTTTATCTGATGGATTAAGCGTGTTCAAGTCCAATTTTTTTACAGGTAATACAGGTAAGCCATTGTTTAAATCATAAACGGAAGCCTCTTGGCTTGTTACGTCTATTGATACTTGTTTTATTACTGCCATGTTTATTTTTAATTAATTATTTATTATTCTATACTTGCATCAACAATTAATGCAGTACCTACTATTGAATTTGTAATACCTACGTTAGTTGCTTTATTCGTATAACCGCTATAAACCTTCATTGTTATTGGTGCTGCTATTGTAGCAATACTTTCTAACGCTCCCGCAGTTGCGATTAAAACAGCATCATCTAATATTAAAGAACCACCGTCATACTGAACAAGAGAATCAATAGTATTATTACTTAATTTACTCTTTAAAGTAACTTTTCCTGAATTAAGATATGCGCCACGACCTGCGAAACCTGTACCACCATCTTGTATGTTCTGAATTTCAGATAATACTATAATATTACCTGTTGGACAATTCGCAACACGAATAGGATTTTGTTGCCTTACAATAGATTTAGTTCCATTTAAAATTATAGTTCCACCTCCTGCATTTTGAAAATTAAGACCACCACCTTGACTTATAGATGTACCTTGTGTTTGTTCTGTGAATAAATCACCATTAACTGTAACTTTACCATTTGTAGCTCCGTTTGCAATAAGAACATAAGAGTTACCTAAAGAAGTAAAATCACCCGCAATGTCATAACAAATTGTACGTTCAACATTTGCAACAATTTCTGAATTTTGACCCGCATTGTATCCTGTCCAACTAAATTTAACTATGTTAGCAGTTAAATAAACTTTACTTCCTATATCAGATACAATAGCATTACCTAAATTAAAACTACAATCAATTTCATTTATATTAGCATTAACTATTGAATTATTTTGAGCGTATATCGCACCATAAAAAGAATTATTATGAGTAATTTTATTTGCCGTAATATTTGCTGTTGATGAACTAATTAAAATAACAGGTGCAGCAAAACCGCTACCAATTATTTTACCTTCACCAAAAATATTCAATGTACCTCCATCAGATTTACTAAAAACAGTACCGCTACTTTGTATAATAGCATCGGGATATAAATAAAAATCAACTTGTGGATTATTAATTGTACCTATACCATCAACATTATGAATACCTTTTATACAAACAATTAAATCACCCGCAGCAGAGTTTGCTATTGCTGAACCAATAGTTAAGAATGGATTATTCGGATTGTATATGCCATTAGAAATAGCTAAAGCATCGTTACCATAAACAGGGTCAACAGAAATATAATTTTTATTATTTATTACTGCCGATGAACCTGTTGCACCTGTAACACCTGTCGCTCCCGTTGCACCCGTCGCCCCCGTTGCTCCCGTTGCACCACCGCCAACTGATAAGTCAATATACATTGACCAAGAATTTCCGTTAGGATTTGGTATCAACATTCCTGATGCACCATTAATGTTTACAATATAACTCGAAGAAGTGTTTATGTTATCTCCATTTGCAGCAACAAACGTAATGTTGTTTGTACCACACATATTAGCAATATCAGAAAAACGTATTGATTGTAAATCTCCTTGAAAACCTGATTTTTGTTTATATGTATTCCAATCACTAACTGATGGTAAATAAACTTGTGCAGCACCACTCGATATATCAATAGCTAATTGATAATCACTAAGCGTTAGCAATGTTACTCCTGAACCAATATTTCTAATTAAATTACTCATTTAGATTTATTACGTTAATTGTTCAATTGATAATAAACTTGTACACCTGCATCCGCAGCACCCGCACTTGATGTTATAGTGAAATTAGTTCGTACTGTTCTTGCAGATTGATAAATATTTCCTGATGGTGCTATTCCACCATCTTGTGCAGTTAATAAAAATCTTGTATTTGCTTTTACATTTGTATTTGCTACTACAACATTTCCCGTTGCATCAAGAACCGCAACACCACCTTGAAGCCAAATAGAATTTATTTGAGTTAAGTTATTTATTGAAGCGATACCACTAAATATAACATTTGAAGGTATAGGTAAACTTTGTATAGCAGCATCTACAATTGGTAATGTAGCATTAGCCGTTGTATTATTTATTGTAAGTACAGAACTACTTTTTGTTGCGTGTGCTAATGAAACATTAAAACCTCTATCTACCGTAGCATTTAAAGTTACATTTGAAATTACTCCACCTGCCGTTGAAAATACAACATTTGAATTTGCATTTGAATTTACAACAACACCATTACCCGATTGGTCAACCACACCATTTAATTGAGATGAAAAACCACTAATAGTAATTAGCCCGAAAAATTCACCACCAAACCATAAGAATTGATTAACAGATGAAAATGCGTTCATTGTTACTGCACCCGTAATCCTTGAATTAGTTACAAAGAATTTTCCTTCGTTTGATGAAACAGCATTGAAGTCAACAGTAACATTTCCAAAAATACCAATATCAATAAATCCTGACCTGAAATCACCTGCGGGAGTAAAAGTACTATCTACTGTCCAATCGCCCATGATACGAGTATCATTCACACCTACACCTCTAACAAATACATTTGCTTTCAATACGCAATTTTCAGTATATGTACCTGCCATCACAAAAACAACAGGTCGTGTTATAGGACTTGTTGATTGAAGTGTATAAGCATAATTAATAGCTGCTTGTACAGTTAAGAATGGTAATAAATTAGAACCGTTTGCATTTGTATCATTTCCGTTTTTAGAAACGTAAACTAAATTTTGTAATGGTGTACTTAATAATAATGATTTTATTAAAGTTCCTGTATATGCAGCATCACTTGAATGGTCTGTTATCCATGTTGGTGTTCCTGAAACATCAACTGTTCCATCAACATAACCCGAAATAGGATTTAAGGCACTTAATGTTTTTAATGTTGAATTACCGTTTAGTTTAAATTTACCACTTATTATAAATGTATTAACAGCATATACATTAGCACCATCATTAAGAGTTACATCACCTAATAATATACCGCCTTCCATAAGAACAGTACCGCTTATAGTTGCTCCACCTATACCTGCTTGTAAAGAAATAAATGAAGAAGGGTTATTATCTATACGATTTACATTTACTACACCATTCTGAAAAGAAACAGAAGCGAAAACAGATAACGCTAAATCAAAAGTAAATATTCCGTTAAACGCAATATTTCTATATTGATTTACAATTGCAATTGCAGGTGAAGTTAATTTTATATCACATCCTATTCCTGTGTTTTGAGGTGTTTGACCAACTAAACTTAAATTAGGTGCTATATTTAATGTACCAACAACTTCTCCACCATAACCAATATTAGATGGTGCTACATTACCAACATAACCCTGTGTAGGGTCTGCTAATGCTATAACAGCATTATTCAAATCTGTAATTGTATTGAATGGAGATTGAAGACTACCATCTCCACCGTTAGGCGCAGCAGCATCAAGATAAAAGTCAAATGGACTATTAAATGGTGCTGCACCCGTTGCTCCTGTTGCGCCTGTCGCACCCGTTGCGCCCGTAGCACCTGTTGAGCCACCACCTGTACCAATATTTGCTAATGAAGACCAAGAATTATTTGACGTTGGAGTTAATATAGAAGAAATATTATTTATTGCTAAAACAATAGTAGCTGCACCGTTAATATTATCACCCGCAGCAGCAAAAATTGTTATATTATTTACACCTGCATTACCTGTAACATCAGCAATAATATATTGAATTAACGATAAGTTTCCTGAACCTGAACGTGCATTTAAAATGGAAGATATTGATGGTAAGTAAATTTGTACAGCACCATTAGATGTCAGTACTGACAATTGAAAATCAGAAGCAAAAAGTAAATTTACTCCTGCACCAATTGTTCTACCTAATCCTACTGAGTTAAATGTCATAAATTATTTTTTAAGTATTACATTATAAAAGAAATTAAATACCATATTCCATAAAAGTCCCAAAACAAAAAAATCAATCCATATACAAAATAAAGGATTGTATAATACGATAGCTGCTATTAAAGAAACTATCATAGTAGATTTGCATAAGTGCCAACCATCTGTAAAAGTTGATGGAACATTTATAATCCAAAATAATTTTGTTCTTCCGTTAATTGGGTTTCCATCCACATATTTATTTTTCCAACTTACATTTAGAGCATCAGCCCAAAAACCTGTTTTAAAATTTTTAAAAACAGAAGTATCATGATGATGAATCAATGTATCCATAACGGCATTACAAAAAGCTGCTAATATGACTAATACATAACTTATCATCTGCTTCTACCTGCTTTTAAATCATTCCAAAACTGTAATGTTTTGAAAAATACAATTAATGAAACTGCTAATGGTAATAATAAACCCATTGAAACAAATATCACAGCCATTACACCATCATTAACAGCCATTAACCAACCTTCCGCACACCAATCAAGATTAAACAATTGTACTATTAATAGAACAAATGCTACAATAAAAATTTGTATGAAACTATTTTTTCTCCACATAATCTCAAAGAAATTACTTGGTGAATCATCAAACTTTTCTTTATCGTTATTTTCCATTTTGTAATTTTTTATTTTCTTTACGTTCACGAATAGGATTTATAACCCAAGCATAAGCAATTAAAATTAATAACAACACTACGGGATAAACTAATGAAGCGTATATTGCTATTTCAAAAATGAATAAATCATAATGGTCTGACAAAAAACTAAACAAACCCGCTAATAATAAGCAGATGACAAACCAACCAATTTTTGTACAAAATATTTGAACTAAAATTTTCATTTTGATATTGATTTTTTTAAATCCATAGCTACATAAGTTAAAACTAATCCCGTTAGAGCTATTTTCGCTAAAGTCAATTTCATTGCTTTATTTTGTTGCTCTCTCGTCATAAAAGGTTTTCTACCATCAATACCTTTCTCCTGTTTTAATAAACGATTGTCATTAACAATCATAACAGCAATAGTTGTTGCTGTTATTGCTAATCCTGTTAACGCTATTATTTCAGTACGTTTCATTTACTTAATCACTTTAGTTACTTTCAATAAACCATAAATAGCACCAAGTATAACAACACCTGTAATAACTCTACCTACTGTGATAATAGGATATGGTTTTACAGGACTATCTTCCGCTAATGGTGGTAAAGGCACATCCCATCCTTCACTAATATCCTTTGAACCTTCAAGTGGAACGTGTAATGCGTAACCTTGTGTCGGTGGTTCAGAAACACGAACAGCATTCATATAAACTTTACCCCAAACCACATCTCCTTTTTTGAAATGTTTTTTCTTAACGGTAGCAGGAGCGTTTTGTGCATAACCCATAGGGCTTATATCGGCATCCTTTATAAATATGTATCTACTTTTCATATTAACTTACGAAATCAATTAATTTATTTCCGTACAACCATCCAACTACTTTATTGTAGTCTTCTCCTAAATTTAATCTTCCGTATAAATCAGTTTCATCTTGCAATGAGCCGTTTCTAAGAGCAGATAAATAATAAGTGTAAATGTTTTGTGTAGGATTCAAACTTAAATACTTTGAACCTTTCTCGGTTATTCTTATATGTCTTGGATTCAAAATGTCATAAGAATAATCGTATGCAGGTAAAACTAAAAATGGGTAGTAACCCCAACCCCATCCGTATAAACCACCATAATAACCACCACGACGACCCCAACCACGACCAACAGCACCACGACGGAAACCTACACCTCCACGACGGAATCCACCGCCACGTCCACCACGAAATCCACCTCCGCCTCCACGTCCACCACGAAAGCCTCCACCCCCTCTACCGCCTCCACCGCCACCACGAGCGTTTGAGAAATCACCGTCTATATGAGAATGAGAAAGACTATCATCTAAATGTTTTCCCAAATGTCCATGTTCAAAATGTGTGTTATTTTTCATGATATGTTTTTTTTATTATTTAATAAATGATGGTGTTAATGCTACCGCCCCACCAATTGCGATTATTGAAAAAGCTATTTTTTTTCTTGCTTCATAATCAAGACCTGCTATTTTATCAGTAGGTTTTGATTTTTTTAATTCATTAGCAATAAGCGTAATGAATCCTATTGATACAATAGCTAATCCACCTTTAAGTATTTTTATTTTTTTATTTGATTCCATTTTTATTACTTGATAATCTCAACTAATTTTTGTGCGTTCATGAAACCTACAACTCTGTCGAAATCTTTTAATTGTAATTCTTTTTTCAACTTAACTGCATCAAATCTATTTCCGCTCTTAATGTATGATAAGAAAATACCATTCACACCCTTTGAATTTTTCTTTAAAAACTTCAAACCTCTCTTAGTGATTTTTATATCTCCACTAATAGCAGAAGGAGCAGGAGCATTATTATCATTAGCATCAAGATATAATGCGGTAGCAGGGACAACTCCAACTGCATAAGGATAACCATAATATGTTCTTCCTAAATTACGACGTACATAATTTATATGTCTTCTTACTCCTCCACGATAAGAACCACGACGAGAAAAGTTTGAAAATTCATCACCACCTATATGAGAAAGGCTTTCATCTAAGTGTTTATTTAGATGTCCGTGTTCAAAATGTGTGTTATTTTTTTTCATAATCTTATTTTTTTTATTAATTAAGCAAAAGTGATTAGTTTATTTCCGTAAAGCCATCCTGCAACATCATTATAATCATCTCCTAATTTTAAAGTGTTGAATAAATTACGTTCATCGTAAATTAAACCACTTGCAATAGCAGATAAGAAATAAGTGTAAATATTAGTTTCAGGATTCAACTGTAAATATTTTAAACCCTTATCCGTAATTTTTATACGATTAGGGCTACCAACATTATAATAGTAAGCATAGGCAGGTAAAACAGCGAAAGGGTAAACACCCCATCCCCAACCATAACGACGACCATATAAACCACCTGTTCTTCCACGACGGAAAGGACGAGTTGCACGACGTACAACAGCACGACGACGTGCAGCTACACGACGTATAGCAGGACGACGACCACCGCCACCACGACGACCACCACGAGCGTTTGAAAAATTCTCTGCGTTTTTTGATGTGATACCGTTAATAGAAATTAATCCTTTAGAATGTAAGTAAATTAAAAGACCTTCTAAATGTTCATACTTTCTTACTCCATGTTTTAAATCAGATATTGTTTTAGGAGCTTTCTGAACATCCAATAATATGTTTATATCTTCGGGTATATAACCTCCTGTTATTGGGGCTTTAGCAATTGCATAAATACCTTTTTTTGTAATATCAACAATATAATTATCCTTGCCTTCAAATTCTTTTTTGAATTTATCTTTTTCAGATTGACTTGGCTCTATATCTGTTTTTGATGTTTGAATAACAGTTACAGGAGCAAACACCTTCATAACTTTTAAACCCTCATACTTATTCGGTATTTTATCTAAAACACTTTTATCAGTATTTTTATTCAAAGAAATATGGATGTACGGTTTATCACAACAATCACAAATCATAGTTCCTGTTCCTTGAACTCCTTTGAGATTGAAAAATTCTTTTGTGAATCTTTTTGTTATTTCTTGCGCTTCTTGTAAGGTTGCCATTTTAATCTTTTTTTCTGATTGATTCGAGTGCGTGTTTTGTAGCATAAATACCGACTAAAGCAACAAGGATACCACCCGCTATTGCAGTTGCACCTTTTTTACCTTTAATTGAATTAAATGCAGAAACAGCACCACCTACCGAAACAGCACCACCCGCTATCAAAGCAGCAACATCAATCGTTGTTTTTAATGTTTTCATTTCGTAATTATTTTTTAATTGTGTCTTTTGCTATGCAAGAATCATTTACCGCTACTGTTGGCATGGCAGGAGTAGAAACAGAAACACTATCCTTGTTTTCACAAGATGTTTCACAATTTTCTTTACACCCGAAATAATGTTCGTAAGTAAAATATGTTGCAATTCCAATTGCAGCAAACACGGCTAATCTGATTAAGTTTTTTTTCATTATTTTGTTTTTTTAGTTTTATTTATTATTTACAATTTTATTTTTGTGCTTCTACTAATTTTTTTGGCGGATTAGTGAGATAAGTTAATCCTACTGCTGCTAATCCAAGAATGATAGAAGTAGTAATTATAGTTTTACTATGAAATTTAATATGCCCTCTATACACCACACATCCAATGGTAGCACCTACTGCCAAACCTATACCACCTGCTATTAACCTGTGGCTTGTTGTAGCTTTTTTCGGGTTATCAATCCATACTTTTTCCATTTTTTATGTTTTTTTTGTTTGAGTTTTTTCGTCTTCGGCTTTCTTCTTTTTCTTTTCTATTTCAGCTAACTCATGGTTCAACTGTTTTCTTTGAAGTAGCGTTACGTGTATCAACAAAGCAGTTGAAACTATTGTTAGTCCAACCGCCAAAATTGCCAAAGCCTTTTCACCCTTAAAACCCTCACCTGTAAATCCAACACGAGGGGTATTTAACTTCAAATTAGGCATAGCTTTTTTCCGTCATTTTGTATCGTATAAAAATACCCAATTCACCTGATTATCAGCAATATTTATCCTTTACTATCCTGACGGATATTTGCGTAAATGATTGTTAATAAAAATATTTGTTGATACTAAAAATAGCCACTTTAAATACTTATATTTGTCATGGTCAAACACGGTTTAATGGTACACTATCAATTGAAATACAATACATTACGTTTATGAAGAAAGCTCCCTTTCCAATTTGGAATATAATAACCATGCTCATGATAGGGCTATTTATGATTGGTTTTTACCTGAACGGTAAATTAACGCTAAATCTAACTTGGGAAGGAGATTGGATTGTAGTTTTAGCTTTTATATTCGTATTTTTTTGGTCTTCATTGAAAGCAGGAATTGAGTGTAATAAAATTTCAGAAGTGATTACATCAATTGAAAAAATGCGTGTTGATAAACACCATGCTTTGTACGAATATCTCCTAACATATATCATCAAATACAAAGATTTAGAACAACCAAAAAACGACACGTTGAAAAACGCATTGCTAATCAGGTTAATTTATCTTAACACAAATAAATCAATTGAAATTGCGACGGATGAAATTTGTAAAAATTTTCACGTTGATGAAAAAAATAGAATCATAGAATTAAATATGTTGATTGACCATTGGATTGAGGAATTTATTAAAGATGAAAATGCAAGGGTAAATGATATTATCATGAATAAAAATAAACGTAGATATAAAAACAAATCTACAAACTACATAACGGAAGTTTCTCAGGAAAGTCAATTCAATACTATTTCTTTTTTATTAACTAATGTTTGTCTTGACAATATTAATCAGGATAAATTAGAGAAAATTTAAAATGACAAAAAAAACAAATAAAACTATTTGGACTTTAATAAAGTATTTTAAATTTCAAACTGACACATCACAACGTCGTGGTAAAATAATCATGCAAGGTAATACACCTAATGGTTTCGTTGAGAAAATATTTGAATTAGGATTCAATGAATACGTTTACACCATGCAACGTGAACATAAAGGTGATATATCTTATTCGGTACAGATAGGTCAATACCCTGATGAGAAAGCAGAAAACGAAATAAACAAAAATATTGCAGAAGCATCACAAAACTTATTACCGTTATTAGATTTATTGAATAAAAAGAAAGACGGTAAACACCTTGAAGAAATTGCTCACCAACAACATTACAGGGAAACAAATAATAACAACTGTGATGAAAAACCAAACCTAAAACAATTCGCTGATTACTGCACTTCTTTAATACCGAAATATAAGGGAGTAAATAACAAAGCAATAAAAGACCTTTTTGTTTATTTTAATGAAACTGTGGATTGGAAAATAGGTAACAAACCAATGAAAGATTGGAGAGTTGCTGTTAAGAAAGCATTTGAAAAACTAATTAAATAAAAAATGAGTAACGAAAAAAAAGATTTAGATAAAATAATCAATGAGAGATGTCAACTGAACGGACTTTCTTATCATCAAAATCTATTAAATGATTTTGGAAATTTTGCTTTAGTTAATAACATAAAAATGAGGAGTTCAAATGAAGTTGGTAGCTGCGTAAACAAATACATGGAACAGTTTACAGGAGGTAAAAAAGATTTACCACCAAAGGGCTATGTAAGAATAACGGGTGCTGAAAATAAAGAAGATTGGAATGAATTAGTTAAACTTGAAGATATTGATAATAGAATAAAACAAATTATTTCAAACTATACACATGAATATGCTTATTATACCGACTTAAAATTCTTTTGGTTAAGATATGAAGACGGTAAAGAAGAACAAATGTGCGACAGGGCTTGGATGGAGTAAAAAATAAATTATGAAAGAGTTTTATACAAAATACTTACCAAAATTAGGAGCGAAACCATTTAAGATGAGTGGTAACTTAAAAATAAAGTATCGTTCATTTATTCACCATAAAAGAGGTGTGTGTATTTATTTAGGTAAAAATTTAGCTATTGAATCACAATTATTTTTATGTTCATCTAAATATAAAAAAGGTGATACAATTAAAATTATTAATCGTGATGAAATATTTAACGATGTAACAATAGTTAAATCAGGATTGACTAATAATAAAAAGTATTGGACTGTCAAGGAAAATAAAAATTGGCATTATGAAGATTTTATAGGTACACAACACTTTAAAGTTGTTGCTCAAATTTCTCAGTATGCCGTTTGGGTTAAAGAATATACAGGAAGTAACATTTATGACGATGAGTGTACGTTTGATGAATCCGAAATAAGAATGATAGGTGAGCATCGTGGAGCGCATGATGATGGCTCGTATAACCTTTGTTTAATTAAATGTCCAACTTGTGAAAATTTCCACTAATATGAAAACATTTATAATACATAACGAAAAATGCTATAACGTAATGGTTATTGAAGCGAAAGACAAACAAGATGCTTTAAGCAAAGCAAAAAAAATAATGGAAGACCTTAACAGATATGAGTGCTTTAAATTAAAAGATGTGCATGAAGTAGCTAAGATGCAGGGTAAACTTGCAGAGAATAAAAATAAATCATTCATATACAGAACAACGGATAATGTTATTGATGTTCTTGTTGCAGAAAAAGATTAAATGATTAACAGAGTTTTAAAAATACTTTATTCACACAGATTCCCTTTAGTAGTTGAAAAGGAAACACAAGCTGCTATTGAACAAAGATTTATTGAAAACGAAATAGAATATAGTAGAGAACATAAATTGGATGAGCAAAATATTCCTGATTTTTTTATTGAAGGGATTGCTATTGAAGTGAAAATAAAAGGTACTGCTAAACAAATTTACAGACAATGTGAAAGGTATTGCAAATCTGATGAAGTAAGAAAATTAATACTCGTAACAAATAGGAGTATGGGTTTTCCTAAAAGCATAAATGGTAAGGATTGTTATTTTATAAACTTAGGAAAAGCATGGCTATAAAAAAAGATACATACATGGATAAAGTAGTTGATACTATATTATCATTATTTGATAAGTTAGAAAAATCAATGGAAAAGTATCCTATTATAAAAAGACTACTTTCAATTTTATTAGTTGTAGGTGTAATCTGTTGGATTGTATGGAAAATTGCAGTTGCTTTTTTCGCAGTTATAGTTTGGTTTGTTACAGCTACAATCGAAATATGTTTAATGCCCGTTCATTTTTTGATATGGTTATTCATTGGTAAATTTCCAATGTTTAATATGCACTTTTTTGTTTTAAAGAAATTAAAAATACACGATATATGTTATGCAAAAGACTAAAGCTGTAAGAACATACGGTAAATTATACTTAGCAGAAGATGGTAAGGAATGGCACATAAATAATGCCGAGCCTCACGTATGTATTAAACTGAAAGCTATATTCACAAAGATACCTCGTGGTGGTTCTCAACCATTCAAGTTTCTTAATACTGATGAAAACTGTAACGACTTACTTTGGTTCATTAATCGTTATCCGTTATCAATAAGTCCTGATGAGTTAGATATATTATTGGATGGTAAAAATTGTTTTGAAAAAAATATAAATGAATTAGAATCAATTTTATTACCCGACTATAAACCACAAAAAGTAAAACTAAAAAAACCATTTAAAGCACGTAACTATCAATTAACAGGCAAAGATGTTTATTTAAAAGCAAAGCGCATTTTAATTGGAGATGATTTAGGTTTAGGGAAGACACTTATAGGTATAATTTCTGCTTTAGAAACATACACACGACCTTGCTTGGCTGTTGTAAGAACACACTTACCTAAACAATGGAAAGATGCTATTGAGATGTTCACGGATTTAAAAGTACACATAGTAAAAGGAACTCGACCATACGATTTACCCGAAGCGGATGTGTACATTACAAAATACTCTTGCTTGGCAGGTTGGGCTAATTTTTATGAAACAGGTTTCTTTAAATCAGTAATATTTGATGAAGTTCAGGAATTAAGACACGAAGGTAGCGCACGTTATAATGGAGCTATGACACTTTCAAATAATGTTGAATATGTTTTAGGTTTAAGTAATACTCCAATATATAATTACGGTGATGAAATTTATAATGTGCTTGATGTTATCAAACCAAAATGTTTAGGACTTCGATACGATTTTTTAAGAGAGTGGACAGGAGGTGGAAAATCAGTTATAAATCCACAAGCACTTGGAACTTATTTGCGTGAACAAATGTTGATGCTTAGAAGAAGCCGTGCAGAAGTAGGTAGAGAACTTCCACCTATAAATAAAATAGTTCATACGGTTGATTACGATGAGGATGAAGTTGAAAAAGCGGATGCAATTGCAAGAACATTAGCAATAAAAGTAACATCAACATCAAGTTCTTTTGTTGAACGTGGTCAGGCTGCAAGGGACTTGGATATTTTATTAAGACAGGCTACGGGAGTATCAAAAGCAAAGTATGTTGCTGAATACGTAAAAATACTTTTGGAAAACGGAGAACCTGTATTATTAGCAGGTTGGCACAGGGATGTTTATGATATTTGGTTGAGAGAATTAGCTGAATACAAACCCGTTATGTACACAGGTAGTGAATCACCTGCACAAAAAGAAAAATCTAAATTGGCTTTCATTAATGGTGAAACTAATTTGATGATTATTTCATTACGTTCAGGTGTTGGATTAGATGGATTACAAAAAAGATGTAAAATGGTTGTGATAGGTGAATTAGATTGGTCGCCAAAAGTTCATGACCAATTAATAGGACGTGTTGACCGTGATGGACAGGAAGAACAAGTAACTGCTATTTTCTTAGTTAGTGAATATGGTTCTGACCCACCAATAATTGATATGCTTGGTATTAAGTCATCTCAATCGCATAACATCATGAATCCATTACAGGCAGTTGCAGACCAATATACGGATGAGAGTAGAATTAAAGTAATGGCTGAACGTTATTTAAAAAATAAATCATCTAAAAACTAATGAGTAACAAATATACCATAGACGAAGAAACTCAAAAATTAATTAACCAAAAAGCACTTGGTCAAAAATTAATTGGTATCCGAATGAAACAAGGTGAGATTGGTCAAGGTATAATGCACTTAGATTTTGAAGGAGGTAACTCAATTGAATTAAAATGGACACACGCTTATAATCCATTAACGGTAGATGTAATTGAAACAAAAGAAATAAAAAAAAATAATGGCTAAGAAAAAAAACGAAGTAGTAAAAATAAACACTAAGAAAGTTGGTTTATTTTTAAAAGACATAAATGAAGCCGAAAGGATTTATTTGGGTCATGTATTTAATTTATCAAACAGTATTCTGAGGTTGATAAAAAAATTCGACCTTACAAAAAAACAGGTTTGTGAAAAGTACGGTATCAAACCAAGTAAGTATAACGATTTCATTTGCGGGAATTGGAATTATGATTTAAGAGAAATGTCATTAACAAATTGTTGGTTCATTGAATTAGAAACTGTGGCTTTAGAAGATAAAGCTCCTTTTCAAATTGCAGGTGAAAAAGAAAGACGTGAGAATCGTAAGAAATTAATAGAAAGTGAAAATCGTAAGAGATTAGCAGAAAGTGAAAAAAAATAAAAATGAATAGTAAGTTTTTTATACCAAAAGCAGCAATATTTTTTCTTTTTCTCGGAATAGTTTTATTACTAACACCGTTTGTACCTGATGAAAAAATATTAATTTGGTTCTTAACTACTTTTATAATGGGAATGTTTATGACAAAAATAATTAAAAGTTTAAAATAGAATGAAAAAGGAAACGCTACATCCTGAATTTTTTAAGTTCGATAAAGAAAGAATTATCGAAGTAAAACCTGTTATGCCTACGTTTACAGGAGTAAGGACATTCAAACAAACGTTAGGTACATTAACTCCAATGATGACCATACCAATGTTTACAATGCACAAAGAAGGTTCTCGTAAGCGTAAACAAATGGAAAAAGCCTATTGGGAAGAAAAACTAAAAAAATATAAGGAGATAAAGAAAATTTATAATCGTGATGTTTTTTTAGGTGCTGTGTTTTGTGCTGCTGACAAGGTAATAAGAATTAACCATACACCAATGGATAATGAGCGTGAACTGAAAAGAAGTTGTAAAATAACTAAAATAGTTATTGACGATAAGGAAGGTATCGGTTACGTTTGTTACAAAGCATCCGATGAGAGCATTGAATTAGTTAATAAAGAAAATGAATTTAATAAAAGAGAATTTTACAAGGAAAAAAAGAAAAGTGGTAGTAAATTCAATTATATGCCACAACCATTAAAACCAATCGCATCAGGAAAATTTGGTTTAATAGCCTTCTTATCCGCACTACATAAAAATTCGTATCTAAAAATAATTAAAAATCCAAACAAGCCTAAAAAATGAAAGCGATAGGATACATAGTAACTAATCAGGATGAGATTGACGAGGCGACAAGATTGAACCTTAATAAAAAACCTGATACTATAACTGAGGAAAAAGAGATTTTCTTTCCTGTTGGAATAATAATATTTGCTTTTGTTCATGGCGGAAAAATAAGAACCATTACATCATTAGGAAAAGATATACATTTTAAATACGAAGAAAAAGTTTGGGAAAGAATTAAAGCACACCTCGAACACATATAACACATAAAAAAAATGGAAGAAACAGTAATAGAAAAAGAAATTGAATTAACATTAGACGAAGCAACTGAGTTCTTCGCTGATTTATATTGCGGTGAACATCACATACCTAATAAAATAATAAGATATGGTAGAGGTTGGTGTGTAAATGATTATATTCCTATGGCTACATACGATTTTGACCGACTAACTAAATTAGTTGTAATGGCTCACGATAGGTGCATACGTGCCGAGATATACCCTTCATCGGGTGGAAAGTTCAAGGTTGCTATTTGGAAAAGAAAGCGTGAGGGTACTCAAAGTTTCAAACACTCAACTATGGAAGAAGCTATTGAGAGGATTCGTAAATATGATACATATTATAAACCTAAAAATTAAAATGAAACCTATTGGAGATAATGAATGGAAAAGATTTGTTGATGAAGGGTTTACCTATGATGTGAGGGTAAGAAGCATTGCAATAAAAATAACCAAATCAATAAGTTTAAGTTTAAGGGAAAAAGCAATTTTTGAAAGTAAAACAAACGAAGTAAATAAAATAATAATAAAAATAAAAAAATCAAAACAACCATGAAAAACAAATCAATTCTATTATCAATCATTGCAATAGTAATGATGACAACAATGACAAGCTGTTACCGAGTAACCCCAAACGCAGGTGAAGAAAGCGTACTAATTTTACAACCATTCTTATTTGGACACGGTGGAGTGGATGAAGACCCTATATCAACAGGTGCTACATGGTGTGCAGCAACTACCGACCACAAAGAATTTAATATCACACCTCAAACAATCACAGAGGAGTTCAATAATATGATTCCATCGGATAATACACCTGTATCATTTAGTGCTTATTTAAAAGTTCAAATTAAAAAAGGAGAAACACCTAACCTATACAAAAACTTTGGTGAAGCATGGTACGCAAATAGTTTACAGGCTTCATTTAGAACGTTAGTACGTGAAAAGGCTTGTGTTTATAAAATGTTTGACCTTGCATCTAAACGTGAAATATCTGCAAAATTAGAAATAGATATTTTAGCATTAATGCAGGAGTACGCAAAGAAAATTAATTTACCTGTGGAAGTTATGCAAGTATCAATAGGCGCAATTACACCTCCTGAACAAGTATTAACTGAAACTAAAAATACCGCAGCCCAAAACCAAAGTATATTAACGCAAAACGCCCGTAAAAATGCCGAAGATGCACGTAAAGATGCAGAGGTAAGTAAAGCTATTGCTGATAAGGCATATCAAAACCAAATGGGTATGACCGTAGCTGAATACTTACATTTACGTCAGTTGGAAATTGAGAAAGAAAAAGTTGAATTAATTAAAGATAATCCTAAAGTATCTATTATATTTGGTGGAGGAGTTCAACCAACAATAGGTGTAAGATAATGATGGATGTACATGAAATAGGTCAATTTCAAGGTCGTACTATTTCACGGTATGAGTGGAATAGAATTAACGAAAATCTTGGTGGAAGATTTGGAGTGTTTCATGATTTAGATAAAAAATCAAACATCATGCACACGGTTCTTCAACAAACATCTAAGATAGATGAGAATGGACATTTAAGACCATTCAACGGTTACGTTAAAATTTCATTTTGGGTTAAATGGAACGACCTGTACAAAAGAAAATTATTATTACTTAAATCAAGAAAACTAAAAAAATAAAAACCGCACACTATGTTAAACACATCACGCACAGAAATAATCGAACTTGTTGCTCACTACGTCGGCAATAAAAACAATATGCAGGATTTAATCATGGCTGATAACGCTTATCAATTCAAAGATGATTTTACCAAAGAAACACTTTTCAAGTACATGACTGAATCGTTTAAAGAAGATGTTTTCTACCGATTCAATATAAAGAAAGATGATGTTTTTGCTTACGACGTAAAACATATTATTGAAAAAGCGTTTAGCAATCAAAAACAATTCTTTGAAATTACTCGCAGGTTAGCAGAGCATTTACATAACCAAACTATTCATCCTAAAATTAAAGGTGGTGAAGTTTACTTCGCTTATTTTAAAGATATGATTATTGGTGGTGAACTATGTGATGCAATCGGTATTTTCAAATCTGAAAAAAGAGAAACCTTCATTACAATTGATTACAATGAAAAAGACATCAATGATATAAACATTGATACTAATTTCGGAATCAATATAAAGAAATTGGATAAAGGAGTTATCATTTTCAATATTGAAAAAGAAACAGGATACAAGGCAATGATAGTTGACAACAGCCATAAAGTAAAAGAAGCTCAGTTATATTGGGTTGGTGATTTCTTGAATATGACAATGAAAGAAACACCTTACTATCACACATTAAACCGAGTAAATCAAATCCTTGCTTATTGCGGTGAATCAATTTCAGAAGAAAATGATTTCACTCAGAAAGACAGGATGCAGATTATGAATAATTCTATTGAGTTCTTGGCGGGTAAAGAATTATTCCATGAGCAAGAATACTTTACGGATGTTTTATCGGGTGATGATAAACTTATTACCTTGTATAAAGAGCATAAAGAAAAGTTTGATGAGAGTAGTAATGCTAAAACATTTGATGGTTTTGAAATTGCACAATCAGTCGTGAAAAAAAATAACAAATACGCTAAGTCAACATTAAAATTAGACCACAACTTCAATATTGAAATAAATGGCGGTCATGATATGATTGAAAACGGTTACGATGAAGAAAAGAAATTGAAATTTTATAAAGTGTATTACGTAAACGAAGGATAGCATGATATTTAAAATGGTTATAGACTTCTTTCAGATTGCCTGTATTATTTTTAGTACAGTACTATTGATAAAATCACTTATCATGCGTAAGAAGGTAAAAGAAGCGTTGGCTCAATTAAGAACTGATGCTGATGAAAGACAAAAATGGATGCAAGACTTAGAACAAAGGTTAAACGTCCTATCAAAAGAAAATGTAAAACTAAGAACACAAAATGAAATGCTCAAAGAAAGGTTACGTAATTTGGGTATTAAGGACTTTGACGTAATAAATTAAATCAAATAAAAATAACAATTAAAAAAAAAGACAACAATGAAAAAAGGAACAATCATCGGATTATCAGTAGGAATATTAATTGCTGTAACAGCATTAATTATTTTTAGTATGTCAATTTCATACTCTAATAAAGAAATTGATTTACGTTCAACCACAATCGCACAACAAGATAAGTGTAAGGCTTACTTTGACAAGATGTGGAAAATATTAAGAGAAAAAGCGGGAGTTGCTGACCAATACAAAGAAGCATTCAAAGAAATTTATCCTGCTTTAATTGAAGGACGTTACTCTAAAGGTGATGGCTCATTAATGAAATGGATTACAGAAAACAATCCCACATTCGATGTTTCATTATACAAAGATGTTATGCAGTCAATAGAAATTGAGCGTACAGGTTATTATAACGAACAAACATTATTAATTGATATGCAAAGAGAACACGCTGTTTTATTAAAGAAAGCACCTTCACGTTGGTTCTTAAATGATACATTGAAACCCGTTGCAATCATAATCGTTACTTCAAAAAATACAAAAGATGCCTACGTTACAGGTGAAGAAAACGATGTTGATTTATTCAAAAAAGAAACTAAGGATACAACTAAGAAAAAATAATAATAATGGTAAAGAAGTATGTAATTGCGATTGATTCAGAAATTCCGTTTTTTAAAAATGATGAATTGAAAATGTTTATTTTCAGTAAGGACACAATTTTTGATACGATTGAAAAAGCTGAGAAACGTGTAGCTGAAATATTAATATCTAAGCCCGAAGGTGATAAAACAATTTGCACTATACTTCCTGTTTACGTAAAAAAATAATAAAATGGCTTGGAAAAACACTATCGCAGTTGATATTGATACGAGTAGGAAAGATTCTCCTATTCAAATTCAAAAACCTGAAAATTTTAATGCAGAAATGAGTGAACAAGAATGGCGTGAATCAATTGTTGACGACATGGCTACTCTATGTGAAGGATTATGTACTCTAATCCATGTTGCCGAACAACAAGGTTTAAAATCATCTCCTGATAGCTTACGTGATTGCATTAAACATTTACAGGACGGGTTCGCTGATTCTTCATACAAAGGATTAACAAACGAACAATTTAAAAAAGACAAATAATGAAAATTAAATTCAAAGTTATTTTTGAAAACGGAAGCGTAACATTTGTCGAATATATATTTGACAATTGGAATGATTTTATTTTTGATATGCTTCATTACAATCAAGATGGAGCATTAATTGATAGTAAGACCGTAGCTAATTTTTCAGTTCGCAAAGCAATAAAGAATTTAGTTACTCGTGGGAAAAAAAATAACGCAACATTTAAAATAGTAGAACGATTTTCAAAACAATTACAAATAAATTTTTAAAACATGGCTTGGCTTTCAATATTTTTCCCAATAATAGCAGCAATAGTGCTATTAATTTTCTTTCGCAAATACACAACTTTTTGGGAAATAGGATTACTTATAGCTCCATCAGCATTACTGATATTGATTTTAAATTTAATCATGGTTTCGTCAAACGAAAGCGACACAGAGTATCGTGGTAGTTACGTAACCAAAGTTGTTTATTATCAAGCGTGGGATGAGAAAGTTCATTGCCGACACTCATACGATTGTCATTGCTCAACTGATAAGAAAGGTCATAAATCATGTTCTACCTGTTACCGACACGCATACGATGTGGACTACCATCCTGAGTGTTGGTCTAAAGTAACCAACTCAGGAGCAGAATACGAAATCAGTAAATCACACTTCTTAGAGTTACAGGCAAGATTTAACACAAAGCCTTATTTCGTTGATATGCACCGTGATTACCACTCCATTGACGGAGATGCTTATTATACGGATTGGAACAAATTACCTGAAACAGCCGATATAGTTTCAACCGAACACAGCTACAAAAACAAAGTACAGGCATCCAAGTCCATATTTAAGTTCGATGTGATTGATGAAAAAACTAAAAAAACGTGGGGGTTATACGATTACCCTAAACTATCGGGACTTTATCAGTCAATGGTTTTAGGTCATGGTGTTGATTACCTTACCGATAGGAAATTGCAGTACTTAAACGGTTACTATGGAGTTAACAAGCAATTCCGTATGTACATTCTGTTTTTTAAAGACCAAAGTATTGAGGCTGCATTTAAACAACGTTCATATTGGGAAGGTGGAAACAAAAATGAATTTATTGTTTGCATCGGAACAAATAAACTCGGTCAATACAAGTGGAATAAATGTTTCAGTTGGATGGATAAGCCCGACTTAGAAGTTCGTGTTCAGGATTGGTTGAATGATGAAAAAAACAATCATTCACTTGACCTAAATAAATTTGCTGATTGGATGCCGAAACAAATTGAACAACATTGGCAAAGAAAACACTTTAAGGATTTTGAATATCTTGATGTGGAAATTTCAGGAACTCAGTTAATGTGGATTTTCATTATCATAGGATTATATAATATTGGAATGTGCGTATGGATTGTAATAAACGAATTTGTAAATAGACACGATTAAAAAAATGGAATTAACACTATCAAAAACATTTACCTGTGCAATTGAAAATTATTTCGGTAATGGTACTGACCTTACTGAAACTATAATTGCCAAAACAGCATCACAAGCGAGGTATTCATTTTACCGTAAAATGGATTTCGACCAACCGTATAAACAATTGTTCAAATACATTCGTGTGAAAACAATTGGCAGAACAAGAGTATCCGACTTCTTTACAGATGAAAAACAATTTAAAGGGGTTTGCGAAAAACGTAGAATAGAATTTTGTTATCAGGGAATGACAATTGATATTGACGGTCAAAAAGGAATTGTTGTCGGAGCGAACAACCATTGTAATTTAGAAGTAGTGATGGAAGGAACAAGTTACGCTCAAAATTGTCATCCGTATTGGATGGCTACTTACTATGACAAAGATATGAATATTGTAAAAGATTTTAAAAATGAGTAAAGGAGAAATTCAATTTAGTTGGGATTGGAAGGAACAACCTGACGTAGTTAAAATATTTAAAGGAGCAAAAAAAATATTTGATGATACAGGTAAATTTCCAAACTGTTATGACGTTGATACAAAACAAGATTCAGGCGCAGTCTTATTGTCAATTAATGAATATAAAGGTTCTGAACAAATAAGAAAAAGATGGGATTATTTATGGGTTGAGGAGAATTGCAGTAAAAAAGAATTTAAAGAATATAAGAAAGAAAACGGTTACGAGTAAAAAAAATAAAACATGGACGATAACTTAAAAATTATATTAGCCGAGTTTGAAAAACTAAAAGGTCAACACGTAATAAACCATTGGAAAGTGGAACGATTTATTGCTATTGCTGCTGATAAACATGACTATTATTATGTTACTTACGATGGCAAGAAAACTACATGGAGTAGCTGCTTAATGGAACTTATACCATTGAAAGGTAAGATTGATGATAAACATTATGATGAGTTCATTAGACTTTCAAAATTAAATGATTTAGACCAAGAAACTTTGCATGGTCGTAATCCTGATGAGATTATTGATAAAACAATGTTCATTCCATTAACATATAAACAAGCTGCTCAAAAGCATAAACGGGAAATGGAAAGTATAAGTGGAGGTTCAGAATTTTTAACAGAAGTTTGTTGGGACTTAAATTAATTATGGAGAGAATAAAAAAATATTACAAAGGTAGCTACCTCGAATCGGGAGTAGAATGGCACATCGAAGAAATAAAAAAAATGGGTCTTCCTTTATTTTATTCATATAAAAATATGAATATTGCAGGTAAGATATTTGTTTATCCATTTTTATTTTTAGCTTTCTGTTTCTTTGTATTTACTAATTTATGTATTTTCTCAATCGGTCTTGCAATTTGTATCATCTGTTTGATATGTATTGGAATTGGAAATTTATTTAACTTTTTATTTTTAAAAAGAGAGCCTAAAATTAAAGCAGAAAAAATAATAGGTCATAGACCACCCGACAGCGAACAACAAAATTAATTAAAGATGGAAAAGAAAATATTAGAAGGAAGGGTAATTACATTACCAATTGATGCAGGACACGTTTCATTATCTGATGAACAAGGTTACAGAATAGAAGATGAATCTAAATTACCTTTGGTTTATAACGAAGAAAGAGGCGTATTTAGGATTATGGGTTGGACTTCAAAGATGGGGCAAATAATTAGTATAAAAAATGTAGTTACAGGTGAAGAACTAACTCATGCTCCAATATCAGAATTAAGAAAATTATCTTTTGAGTATTTTGATAATTTAAGCGGACAATACAAACAATTACCAATAATAAAAGAAGTTGATTATTCATTTTTATTTACGCATAAAGGCATTGTTGATACACCCGAACAATATAAAGTAAGATTTTACCAAATGTTTTATGAAGTGGATAATACTGATGAAGCACGTAAACATTTTAACGATGGTGAATCAGAAATTAAAAGTTCTAAAAAAGTAATTTTTTATGCAAAATTAGTTTATACTCCTGATGAACAATGGGACAGTATAATTGCAGAAGCAGATAAAGTACGTATGGAAGTATTACCTGTTACCGCTCATATTGAAAGAGAAAAAGCATTTTGGAATTATATTAAATCAAATTACTATCCACCAACAAAACGAAAATAATGAAAAACGTATCAATAATATTTTCAGCCGACTATGATTTCCAAATTATACAGTTTGTAAATGGTGATAGAGTGAAGGCTTGGGACATAGCTAACAAAATGTTTGAAGATGGCGCATTAAAACAATGTGGTATAGAACATTATGATGTTTTAGAGTTCGATTCTATTTTAGAAATGAACATTTGGATTATGGAACAAATTTCTGAATCAAGAGCAAAAAAAAATAAACAACAAATAACTAAAATAGCATAATGAAAACAACTAAAGTAAAAGCAGTATTCAAAGGTCAGGATGGCTCATGCGGATACAAAAACGGAATGGAATACACATTAACCGTGTGGCAACATTCAGAAGGCGGTCATCGTAATATAGCAATAGAACTTGCTGATAAACCTGATGAGGGTTATTGTGAATACGAAACTATTATTGGCTTTTTAAGCAATTGGGATTGCGTTAGACACGTATAAAATGAAAAAGTTTTTTAAAAATGTATTTCCTTTTTTATTCAAGGATGATAAAAAGGTAAAAGGTCATAGACCTCCTCCTGATTATGAACGTGAGTTCATATTCATTTGGTATAAGAAAATGGAACTCGGTAATAAAACTCAATATACCGCAAAGAACAGAACAAAGATAATGGCTAAAGATAGAGAAGAAGCCGTTAAAAAAATGACTGACTTCGCTATGCGTAAAATGGTTTTAGTTATACACGAAGAAAAAGATTATAGTGCCTCTGATTTAGGTCAGATGGATGCTCTTTTTGAACAGTTCAATGATATGATGGATAAAACATTTAATAAACTAAAAAAGAAATAATGGAAAATTCAATTGAAAAATTAACTAACCTACAAAAAGAGTTTGGTTACAAACAAGGTGAAATTAGTCCCGTTGCTTTACTTGGCTTGTTCGGTGAAGCAGGTGAAGTAATGAATGAGTGCAAACAAAAATCAATGATAAACAATGACCTTCTAAGAATTTGTCCTGATGGTATTAAGGCTGCACTACTCGTTGACGAATTTAAAAAGAATGTAAGGAATGGTACTTTTCCATTTGGTACAATAGTTATTGAGGATGAAGAAAAATTTGACAAAGAAATGTGTGATGTTCTTTACTACTTTAATGTTTTAGCATTAAACAGAGGTAAAACTATTAATGACTATGCAGAAATTTCTTATCAAAAAGTAATGAGCAAAAAAAACAAATCATAATGGAAGTAAAAGAAATAACAGAAGTAACAGCAAAAGATTTAATTATCTGTATCGGTTTACCATGTTTAATTTATGACGGTGGAGAACCCGTACCACATGACAGAATCGAAGGTGTTGATATTGATACCAATGAAATAATAGCAGAGCGTACAAACTACAAACCAAAACAAATTAAACCTATTCTAAAGGAATTAGAGAACATTACTTTGGAGGATGTAGTTTATTACAGTTGCGACATCATGGGTTATGACCGTGAAGAAGATAAATTTAATTTATGGCTTGAAAACGATTTAAGGCAAATAAAAGAATTTGGAATGATTCAATTTGATACAAAGGACAGTATCTATATGCCTCAAATAATTACCTTCTTTATGAAACGTGGTTACAATTTACATTTATTGCCTCACGGTAGTTATTTAATTCGTGGCAAAGATGGTAAAATAACCAACCTGAATGATTTTGATGAATACGGAAATTTAATAAAAGAATAGATGAAAGTTTATATTAGCGGAAAGGTAACAGGATTACCATTTGATGAGGCTTATGCAATGTTTGATGAAGCAGAAAAAGAAGTAATTAATTTAGGTGGGATACCTGTCAATCCTACTAAGTTAGTAGAGCAGGTTGAAGGTTGGGTATGGGAAGACTTTATGGAAAAAGACTTAGGTTTTCTATTGAGATGCGAAGGTATTTATATGCTTCGTAATTGGTCGAGTTCAAAAGGAGCAAGGGTCGAATATGCAGTCGCAAAAGAATTAGGATTACAAATACAATTTCAAAAATAAAAAAGATGGAAAATAACAACGAAAAATTCAGCCCAAAACTAAAAGAAGCAATGGCTGAGATAAACGCAATTTTAGTTAAACATGATATTGCGGGTGCAATAGTTTTACATGAAGTAGGATTCAGCGAGTTCCTATTTAAAATTGACCCAACTTATTCATGTTGCTTCTTTGAAGGTAATATGCTTAGAGTAAAAGCAAAAGCAGCAGATTACGCAGGTGGAGCAAGTGAACGTAACCAAAAGATTGCTGACACATCAAATATGCTTCATCACCTTTCTGAAACAGGTAGTCATATAAGAGAAACAATTGTTGAATTATCTAAAAAGGTTGATGCCTTATGCGAAACAGACCACTTTGGAAGTAGTGGAGAAACTAAACGATAATTAAAAAAATGAAACTAAGCGAACTAAATAAGGGTGATTTTTTCAAGTTTATTGATGGTCAAACAGCTTTACACATGACCAACAATAATAATTCACTTGAATATTACACAATGAAACACATTGAATTTGAAGTACTCAAAAAAAATGAGATGTCCGTTAAGGTAAAACCTACCGATGGGCGTGTTGAGTATGTATTTAAGTTTAAAGGACACTTCAACAACTATACTAAAGAAGGAGTTGACTGTGAAGTTGAAATAGTTTTTTCAAATGTAAATCAAACCTCATGAAGAAATTTTTTAGAGCCATATTATATTTTGTTTTAGATATTTTCCATTGGAAAACAATACGTAAACATAAAAAATTAAAAGATGATAGTAAAAAAGTACATTGATTATTTATTTTGGAAAAGAACTTGGTTCAGGTTGTTATTCATAATGTTACCAACATTAGCAATAGTGTTAGGTTTGTGTATTAATCATTTTTTTGGATTTATGTTTAATATAAACAAAACAATAATGACCATCTACTTAATTCTGTTCCTTGTTGCAATGTATGATAATAATAATATTGATACTCCTGAAAACCCATTTAATAAAAACAAAAATGAAAAATAAATATCCATTAGTAAAAAAAGCATATTTCGTTGGTCATAAAGACGAATACTTTAATCGTTATAGTCCCGAAACAATGAACACCGTTATATCGGTTGAACTTAATGAAAACGTTAGTGTAGCAAAGAGAAAATTTTTAAGAGATAAACGTTTTGAATTTGACGATTTAAAATTTACTGATATACGTGCAAAAAGACAACCTGATTGTGATTTGTACCTATTTGAAGGTGAAAATAAATCCATGATGGATATTTACGAAAAAATAGAATACCGTGAATGGAGAGCCAATATGGAAAAGATGGTAGCTGATAACAAAGGTAAGAAGGTTTACATTTGGAGCGGTCAATGGAACTCTTATTGGCGTGAGAAAGGTGCAGGTTATACTACCAAAGTAAATGATGTTGGTATATATGACATTGAAGATGCGTGGAGCAGAGTTTCACACGTTGGATTAGAAAAAAGAATATCATTTGAATTAGTTAAAGAACAAAAAGCAGCATAATGACAAACTACTTAGCAAGTAACTTAAAATTTTTGAGAGGTATAAAAAAAATATCTCAAAAGAAAATTGCTGATATGTTGGAAATGAAGCGAGGTACTTATTCAAAGTACGAAGATAATATTAATGAACCGAGTGTATTAACACTACTTAAAATAAAAAATTACTATCAATTAAATTCAATTGATGAATTAGTATTTACTAACCTAAAAAAACAGAAAAAATGAAAAAGACAAAAGAAGTATCAAAAGAAACAAAAGAACGTATTTTAAAAAACGCAGGTCAAGCAATTGAAAAATTCAGAAAGCTAAAAGGACTAAGTGTAATTTTATTGGCTAAAAAATCGGAGATGAACATTTCTACCGTTAATGATATATGTCAGGGTAAATTAATTCCTAACAAACATGAAGTAAAATCACTTTACAAAGCAATGGATGTTCCTAAAGAAATGATATTACTTTACACTATGGAAGAACAAGATGTAGCTGAAAACAAAAGAGAATTATTTAACCAATTAATTCCTTCTATAAAAGGTTTAGTAGAAGATGTTTTTAAAGACGAAAAAACTAAAGACGAAAAAAGCAAAAAAGAAAAGGCTAAAAAATCAGACAAAACAAAAGTAAAAAAATCTGCGCCTAAAAAAGTTAAAGCAAAAAAAGTTGCACCTAAAAAAGTTAAAGCAAAAAAATAATGACAAAATACTATCTAAAATACGATTCTCCGAAAGGTAAATTCTTTATTGATGTTTATGAATCCATTAAGCGTTCAGAAAAGGATTTACAGGAGTATGCTGATGCAATAGACAGACTTGCTAAATCAGGTAGCGAATTAGTGTTTGACACCAAAGACTTTGATTTGGTTGGAACATACGAATTTAAGGGGGACGTATTTGATTTAGTAGATATTGTCGGAGTTAGTGATGCTGAACAAGTAATTAACGAGGTTACTTTCAAAAACAATAATTCATTCAGGCTTTACGATAATATACGTGTTGTTATTGATAGGGGTTACGCAACATTAGAAGTAGAACCTAAAAAAGAAAAAACTGTTCCCGTAAATATTTCAGTACTTGAAGATGTTTTAAAATACTTCCATCCTAATATCGACGGAAGACATGAATTAAAACAGGAAGAAATTTTGGAAAAAATAAAAATTTTAATAAAATAATAATCATGGCAGAAAAAGAACCAAAAAAAGAAAACAAGTTCCTTAAATTATTTAAAGGAATGGGTAAGCTACCTTTTTTTAAAAACAAAGAAAGTGTTGCAGAATTTATAGAGAAAGAAAAAGCAAAAGCTGATATAATGATTGAGGCTGCTCAAAAAATGATGCGTGAAGAACGTGGTACAACTAACGATACAGTCGCAACATACGAAGGAAAAGACCATGAGGTTTATCTATATGACTTCCTTAGTGAAGTTTGTAGTGGTAATGGTGGATTCACATTAAGTGCTTCTGTTGCAGGTGGAACTTTTAACGCAGGTGGTGGTAACGCAGGGTTCGACGGTGATGCTTCTTTTGATGGAGATGCTGAAATGTTTTCTATTTCACCTTCCATACCTAATTCTAATGGTGGAAATATTACTACCGTTGCTATTGATTCTAAAATAGAGAAACTTCCACCAAAAAGAATATACAAGCCAATAGAAGTTTTTGGTGAACTTGAACGAGTGCCAAATAAAGTTGATTTAGAAAATCTTGATGATAAGATTTTAGTTATGAATATGAAAAAAGAGTTTATTCGTAATAATCATTATGCTAAAAAGGAAGTTATTGATATGGTTACAAGATTAGAGAATAGAAAGAAGTATAATGAACATAAAGAATTTTTTGACAAATTCGATAATACAACTACTGAAAAAATAAATGATTTAGTAAATAAATATAAGGAAATGGTATTACGCTCATCTGATTTATTTATTCCAACATTTCCTGATGAAGCTATAAAAATAATGAAAGAGTATTCAGACACAGTAAAAAATATGTGTGGGAAAAAACCAATATTCTATGTTATTGGAGAATCAGAATTATTTAAAAAAGAAAATGACCGTAATGACCCTATTCTTTTGGTTCAATCACCTTTCGGAATATATTGGCAGATTCTCGGAGCGTGGGGCGATAAAGATATTATTTTAATGTCGGAATTATAAAGGTTTTTCTCTTGTCCAAATAAAACCATTAGATGATTTTAATTTACCCGTAATACAACTACAAATGTTACTTGATTTGTTACCAAAATATTTAGTTAGTTCGGAAAATCCTTTCCAAACTTTTACTATTTTATTAGTTTTTTTATCTAATTGGTATATGATACCTTTGGATTTACTACTTTGTGCCTTACTTAACTTATCTCTCGTTTCTTGTGTAATGGTTGGTCTATTTAAAGCAGCTATCCTTTGTTTATCTTTTGTTTTTTTAGATTTCGGTTTACCTTCAAGTTTTTTACGTATCAATTCTTTCGATTCTTCTGTATGTTTATATCCTGTTTTTCCTGTACGTTTTTTTGCAATCTTATCTCTTGTTTCTTTAGATTGTTTCCTACCGAACATTGGATTATTTTCACCACTATACTTTTCTGATTTCCATTTTTTTAATTCTTCTGCTTTTTCTTCACCATACAACTCTATAAAAGTTTTTCCTTTTCTACTTTTATTCATGGTGAGTATTTTTTCACGAACATTATTATTATTTACAAAAACATTATCCTTACCAAACCTTCTTATCACAGGCGGATTATTACCTCCGTCAGTAAAATTAGTTAATCTTATACCCCAACTTTTTAATAAAGAAATATAATGCTTTTCCCAAAATTCTTCTTCCTCTTTAGGAACTGTATCCAAAATTTCAATAATTGGTTTAAGACCATTTTTTTTGAGTTGTTGTATCCATTTATATTTATGACCAAGTTTACCTTTTTCATAAAGATGTCCATACAACCTTTCCTTAGTATCATTTGTTTTACCCAAATACCTAATCTCATTAGTTCTTGGGTCAAGAAGTATATAAATATAAATCATTGTTAATATTTTAATGATAAAGATATAAACTTATTAACTGAATTATAATTAATTTAACAAGATTTATGAACAACCAAGAACGCATAAAAATACTTGACAAAGCAAAAAAGTTAGATGCTTTAGCCAAGAGAGGTGTCGGTGGTGAGAAAGAAAATGCTTACCGTATGCTTGGCGCATACATGGCTAAACATAACATCACCGAAAATGAATTAAAATATCATCGTCAAAACGAAGATACTTTTAAGGGCTTGACCAAAGAAGAAATTTACAGGCAGTTCGAGGAAGAAATGAATATGAAGGGGATGTTTATTTTAGGAAAAGGTACAGCAAACGTAATGCGTAACAGGGATAAACTGCAACAATTAAGAAACAGGGGAACAGGAACACCGAAGCCGATAGAGATAGAATGGAAAACAAACGAAAGTTCTTTCAATCATAAAGGCTTAATAAATGGAATAGTGATATTTGACATACAAGAATCAAAAAGCGGTGCTACATTATACCCTACACATAAATATGAAATGCGTGAGCAAATGGATTTCCCTTCATTACAAGCAGCTAAAGACTACTGCAATAATTTGAAGGGATATTTTACTGATATTGGACTTGGTGGAAATATATTTTAAAAAACTAAAATGGAAAAGTATAAAATAGTAAAAAAACAACATTGTGATACATGGTGGTACGCTATAAAGAAAAAAAAATGGCATGGATGGACATTTATTGAAAAGTTTGGTAACGGGGATATTTATTTAGGTCATTTTGGTTCTGACGGAATACCAAAATTATTCAAAACCGAACAAGAAGCACAAGATGTAATTAATAATCTTCTATATGAAAATAGTATAGATGACGGTACTGAAAAAGATAAATCAAAATCATTTAAACTTGGAAAGGAAACAGGAATTAAAGAAGGCATACTCAAAGGTATGGCTGCTAATTTTGAAAGGTCAGAAGAAGTACCTGAACAAGAATATAAAGAGGTAATGGAGTTTCTTGTAAATAGAGGTTTAGAATTATGCTGTTATGATATTAACAGAGGCGGTTTTAGAATACGTAAAAAAATACACCACATTGAAAATAAAAAAAACACCTTGAATAAAATTGACCTTGAAATTTTAAGACCAAATCATGCAGGTGCTTTTGTTCGTAAAGATTCAGGGATAAATACTCCCGCAATAAATTACGGTTGTATTAGAATCGAAAACGAAACATTAGTTTATTGGACAAATAAGGCTTTACTTTATATGTTCAGTTCACAGGAAAAAACTACTGAATTAAAATCAAAATCAGAAAACGAATTAATTAAAGAAGGTCATATTGAAACAATACGATTAGAAGACATCTATCGTGTTTTATTTTAATCAAAATAAAAAAAACTAAAAAATGGAATTAGTAATCGACAAAGAACAAAACACTTCTTACCTTCATTTTAATTTATTGGAAGAAAAAGAAGTTGGTGATTTATTTGAACATACAGGAACAATATCTGTGATAAGTATTATATGTGCAAAAGAAATCAAATGGGATGATTTTAAATTTGTGATAGGAAAAAAAATATTTGATTTCAATAATAAAGAAAATAAAATATCTACTGAAAAATTAGATGACGATTTTGCAATGACAATCATTGAGTTAAAAGAAAAAATTGACTTTAAAAATGATGATTTATTTGTTTTTGCTCAAAAAAATCATAATGTAGCTATGATAAATTTATTTCTTTCTAATATAATTACATAACAAAAAAAAACTAAAAAAATGGAAAAACCCGAAATCATTTGTATGTGTGGCTCAACCAAGTTTGCAGACCTTATGGCTGCAATCAGTTGGGAATTTGAAAAACGTAGTAAAATTGTATTACGAGTTAATTTCGTACCCGCTTGGTACGTAGAAGGTGCAGGTTGGACTAAAAACTCTCACGGAGCAGAACAAGACGGTTTAAAGGAACAATTAGATGCCTTACATTGTCGTAAAATTGATTTATGCGACAGAGTGTATGTATGTGATTATAATGGCTATATTGGTGAAAGTACACGTAACGAAATTAATTACGCTGTAAAAGTCGGTAAACCAATTATGTATTTAACCGAAGAAAATGAAATGACAGAAGTAGCAACAAAATTAGGAGAGTGGGCTAAAAATTATCACACAAATAAGACTGAACAAAAATAATGAACAAGGAACGTGAGAAAATAATTGACAAAGCTAAAAAATTAAAAGAGTTAGCGGATAGAGGTGTTGATGGTGAAAAAGAAACTGCCAAACGAATGTACGATGCTTACAAGAAAAAACATAATTTGACTGATGAAGATGTACAAGGTCATAAGTACACAGAAGATTTCATTAAGGAATTTGCTAATATGACCGATGCACAAATTATTGAAACTATTGGTAAAGGATTAATTCTTTTAGGAGTAAGTTTGTTATTTTCGTTTATATCTGACAATGTAAGTAGCGAAGGAAAAGCTAAAAGAAATAGTGAAAACTCAAAGAGAGTTAATGAACTAAATAAAATGTTCAGTCAGTTCAAAAATAAAAATAACAAAAATAATAAACCTGAAAAAGAAGAAGATATACCTAACGAAGAAGAACAGGACGAAATACAAAAATCAATTGATAACATTTTAAACAACGATAAAGAACATGGAGCTTGAAGAAAAAATATTACAGATTTATAAATTACCATTATCATACGATAACAACGGTCAATTCATAATTGATGCTCAACAACAAAAAGTAGCCGATGTAAGAGGTTGGGGTGTTCTTCAATATCAAAAGAATGGTGAATTATTACAGGATACTTTAGGCGAAATGTTAGTTAAATCATTTAACGAGAAGTACGGAACTAAAATTCGTATAACTTCCGTAACAAGCGAACCTCCTGATTGGGCTAAAGACGGTGAACCTCTTGGTGGCGTGATAACTGACGGCATACATCAAACGTTCAAATTCTATAAAGAACCAAATCTTAATTGGTACATTGATTTACCTGAATGGAAAGGTTCTAAAGACGACTTACAGATGGTAATGGGTGCAGATACCATGTTAGATAGGTTTGCGGAAGGTGAAGATAAGGTTAGTGTACTTATATCCGAAACTGATTTTGAAGGAAGCTATCATTTAAAACAACTTAAAGAAACACCTGAATATGGTGGCGGAGCTATTTATTCCTTTTATGAAAACGACGAGTTTGTAATGGAAGTATGGCTCTGTAAAGTTACTGCGTGGGTGTTCGATAAATTACCAAAAGATATTTTTGTAGCACCTGTAAGATTTTAATAAAAAAAACTAAAAAAATGAATAACGTTAAAGACCAATTCTTAGAAAAATATCTCGGTAGATGTAAAGATGTTACAATTATTGAGGTATTAACCGAAATATACGAAAACCATTTTATCGAAAAACCAAAGGTAAAAGAGTACGATAATTTTATTGAATTAAAAATGCCAATAAGTAAATTAGAGGCTATTCAATTTGACGTAAAGAAATACGAAGATGATTGCGTAATTCTTTTATGCAATAAATTAATTCCAAAAATAAACGGAATAGTTACAACTAACCATGAGGAAATTTTAGAAAAAAGTAAATCACAATATCCTTTTGAAGTATTCGGGTGGAAAGCTCTTGATGATGAATTTATGAGTAGTAAAGAATCTTTACGTAATCGTGCTATTGAAGAATTAGAAAAAATTTATCTACAACAACAAATAAAAATTTCCATTTTCTGTGTCCCATTTAGCAACGACGAATATCGTAATCAAGGATATTTTAAAAGAATATCGTTCAGGTTTATTTGATGTCTTGATTTTCAACCATTGGCGGACAACTTTGGCGGACAAATTCACAATATATTGACCATCAGTAAGTTACAAGTTATTAGCTGTTAATAACTTGGCTCTTAAAATATCATAATAATTGTAAATAATCGTATCTTTGTTACCATAGTACGGTCAATTTTTTACGGTTATGATTGCAGACAAAAACAATTCTACTTACATTGAAAAATGTGATTTAACTGATTTAGAAAATCAGGTTTTCGACAACGAAAAAAAACTAATCATTAAGCCTTATGCTTTTTGGAAAGACAGGAACTTGAATGAACGCAAGTACTTCATGTACATTCACGGTATCTATGTTTTACCGACCACAGAATTAATTGAATGGTTACGTTCAATGATAGTTGGTTCAGCAATTGAGATTGGCGCAGGTAACGGCTCAATAGCCCGTTCATTAGGTATTCCCATTACCGATAGCCGTATGCAGGAAAGTCCTGAAATTAAATTCTATTATCAAATGGGTGGTCAACCACCAATTGTGTATCACAACGATATTGAAAAGTTGGATGCAATTGAAGCGGTAAAAAAATATGAACCCGATACAGTAATTGGTGCTTTCATCACACATAAGTTTGACCCTAAAATTGGTAATGGTAATGCGTTAGGTGTTGATGAAATAAAAATGTTACAAAAAATAAAACGACGTTATATAAACATCGGAAACAAACATACACACAAAGATAAACCGTTATTGAAAATTCCACATACTGAATATCAGTTTGATTGGATAATCACACGTTCTGTTGACCAATATCAAAATGTAATTTTTGTTTTTGATAAAGCACCAATTCAATTATAAAAAAAATGGAAAAAATAAAAGTAATAATTTTATCAGACGGCATTACAGCCAAAGAAGCTAACCCTTATGGGAAAGATAAACCTTCTCGTGATGTAACATATACCAAAGGTACTACTGTTGTTATAGGTACAGAAAAAGACCATATCTATCAGGCTCAATTAGCAAATTGGGATAGAGCCGAAAAAGGATTAAGAACTTTTGAAATTGATTCAGAAGAAGAATTTTATGAGCGTAATGGTGGAAAAGAAAAGTTTGAAGAAGGTAAAATTAAAATACAATCTGCAAATGTTTTATACGAACCAAATTCAAAACAATATGCAGTTGTTTTACCGAGTGGTAAAATAAAAATAGTTCCCGATAAAAATTCATTCTACGAACAGTTTGCTAAAAAAATAGATATGACACCTGTAACCGAAGAAATTTATTTTGGTTACACTAAATTGGGTGAACCCAACTTCATAAAAAAAGGTTCTGAATGGGCTGACAAAAATAATTCAATTTCATTACGTGATTGGACACCTGAACAATTGGAATCAATGGCATCGTTCATGCGTAATAATCCATTGTGTACATTAATGAATGATGGTAGCGGAGATTTAATTGACTAAATGAAACCAATTGACAGAAAAGATATAACCGATGAAATTTACGCTGATATTTTAAAGCGTGAATCTCACCATGACCATGAAATTTTAGTGGATGAGCATGGTAAATTTTGGTGGAAAGAAAATCCTGAGTTTACTGAAATGAAAGAAAAAATCGGTTTACAGAATATTTGGGATTTACTTGAATCATTAGGTTATAATAAAAACTCTGAGGTTATAAGAAAGATGTACCGACATAACGGTTATTCTCTATTCGGATATTGGGAACTATTTTATTGGGAAGTAAATAACCCAATAGCAAATGAATACAGAGCTAACATCGAAAAATAAAAAAATGAAAAGGGACGAGGCAAAAAAACTATTTCATGAGAACTCAAAAGAAGCAGCTATCTATCTGTTGATTCGTGCCGTGTTCTCAAATTACAAAACAGATTTCAATATAGTGAAGTTTACCGAAGCCTATTCACAACCTCATCGTTATTACCATACATGGAAACATATTGAAGATATGATTATGGATTTGATTGATTCACAAGAAACAATTGAAAGTAATTTCATTGATGACAAATTAATTATTGCAACCGTGTATCATGATTTTGTTTATGACCCTAAAGCAAATGACAACGAAGAAAAATCGGCAAAGGAACTTTTAAAAGATTGGAAAGGTTCTGACAATGATTTATTAATAATTTCTTCAATGATTATGAGTACAAAAACTCATATACCATCAAGTGATTTATCTGAACAATTTATAAAACTCGACCTAAACATTTTTACAAAGAGTTTAACCGAAATACTTAACTACAATAAACAAATTTTTAAGGAATATCAGTTTGCTGATTGGACAAAATATCACGATGGCAGGTTGGATGTATTGAATAAATTAAAACAACAATGTAATCAACAAGGTATGTCAGGTATTGAAGTTGGCTTAATGCAATTAATAGATTGCTTTGAATCAATTACACCAAAGATTGCTGTATTCACAGGTAGCTTTAATCCGTTTCATATCGGTCATCAAAATATTTTAGAAAAAGCCGAACAGTTATTTGATAAAGTAATTATTGCTCGTGGTATCAATGCCGATAAAAACAATGATGATTTCAGGATGTTACCTAAACACTTGGAATACCATCAACAAGAAATGTATCACGGACTTGTTACCGATTTCATTAAAGGATTAAAGTATCCTATAACATTAGTACGTGGCTTACGTAACATAAAAGATTTTGACTACGAATTAAATATGGCTCAGTATATCAAAGACATTAATAAAGGTGTTGATATACCAACTACATTATTTGTATGCGATAGAGAATTTGCTCATGTATCGAGTTCAGGAATAAAACAGTTACCAAAAAAAGAACAAGAAATATATTTAACGTTTAATAAAATAACAGAATAACCATGATACCAAAACTAACATTATCTCAGAAGATAGCGAAGATAAGACTTGCTAATAAGATAGTCGAGTATGCGGATAAAAAAGGTGTAACGATTGCAAAAGCATCACAGCACTACGGAAAGAACAGAAGGTTCGTTTACGACGTTCTAAGGCGTTGGGTTAACAAAAACGGTGGTGATGTACCCAAAGACCTTACAAAAAGGCTTAAAAGTAAATTAAAGCCGAAAAAACTCAACAAAAAGTTACCTGAAACAAATGTGTAATAGCTGTGGTGATAAAAAACACAAAGTTGATAAAAGAATATTAAAACCAAAGAAAGGCGAAATGTTCAGTATCAATGCGAATAAAATTGATAATGAAACAGCTAACACAATAAATAATTTTATCAGGTTTGCACGAGCGCATACAAAATTGATAAATGAGCCTAATGACGGAAACGTTGAGAAATTAATAAAAGCAAAGAAAAAATTATTCAGAACAAAAAAAAGTGGAAGAAACAAACGAAAATAAAAAACAAAGCAAGAGGGAAAAGAACATTGTCATGGCAAGGAAGTTATACGAACTTGCTAAACGTGGGGATGCAGGAGAAAAAGAATCTGCTCAAAATATGTTTGATGAACATATCAAGAGGCATAAAATTCATATCTCTGAAATTGATGCTTCAAAGAACATGAGAAAGTTCCGTGTGAAGTCGGACGATGACAGATTCATATTAGGTAACGTTATTTTATCTGTGAATCCCTATGCTGAATTGGTTAAGTTGGAAAAATCCATAAACGTAAGTTTGGATGAAGAAGATTTTATTGAAGTTGTAAACAGGTTTAAATACTTTGCCCGTCTATACAAAATTGAAAGAGAGATGTTAGCAATGTCTTTCATGCACAAACATAAAGATTTCTTTCAGCCTGATGAATACACACGTAGTAAATGGCGTGAGAAATATAAAATAAACGAAGACCTACAATCAGCACAAATAAAAGTTGAAAAAATAGAAAGCAAATTATCTCAGGCAGACCAAGAGAAACTAAATAAACAAATGCAGGAACACGTAAAGAAAATGGAAAGAATGTCGGGTATCTCAAAGCATTTATTAACCGCTCAGTATGCCCGTAGAGATAAAGCTATTGCAGAAAAATCACAACAAGAAGGAGATAAAAATGAGTAGTGTAAAAAATGTTATTGAAGGAAATGTATTAATTGCCGAGTTCATGGGCGGTAGAGAAGTGGATTGGTTCTCTGAGAGAGTAGTTATACTACCTCATGACCATCTTGGTTTACCTCCAATAATAAACATTGGTAATCATACAAATTGGGCTAAAGCACACATTCTTGATATTGAAGTTAAATATCATTCGGATTGGAATTGGATTATGCCTGTTTACCTAAAAGCCAAAGCAGAAATTAAATCTAAGCAAATAAGAAAACTAACTGTTCACACAGGCTCTTTTGCTGTTAAGGATGCGGGTAAATTAATTCTTGAAGGAAAATGTTTGGAAGCGAGTGAAAAATTAGTTGAAGCAATTAAGTGGCACAACAAATACAAAGACAAATAAAATGGATAAGGAAGAAATTACAAAAAACAACGAACTGATTGCAAAGTTCATGGGTAACGAACCATACGAAGATGGCAGGTACGGTACTTTATGGAATAATCCTGCATCCGATGGAGTACGTGAAAAAACATCATTCAGTTTGAAATACAACACATCATGGGATTGGTTGATGCCTGTTATTGAAAAAATTGAAAAGATGGATTACGGTTTTAAAATGTGCCGTAAGGTTGTTGAAGTGTATATTGATTCTACAAAAGAAACATTTATAAAAACAAAAGAATCATCCCGTATTGAATCTCTTTTCAAAGCGGTAGTTGAATTTATTGAATTAAGAGAAAAGTTTACTGAACAAAACAAACAAAAATAAAATGAAAGTAAGTTATTTAGTTATTTGGCAATTAGGCGACAACGAACAGTCAAGAGAAGAAACTCCTGTTGATGTTACTTATGTAAATCATGTAGAATATACAGCACAAGAAAAATACAACAAGATTATTGAAAAAATAAAAAAGCATAACGACAACATGACCGTTGTAGGAATTTTTAAATTATAAAAAATGATGGAAACTAAAATTTCAACCTCAAAGCGGGTTATAGACGACAACAAACTAATTGCCGAATACATGGGCGAAAACATTAACCTAAGTAAATGGGGTGAAAATTGGAAGCGTGTTATTGGTCAATTCACAACCAATGAAATTCCAAACTATCATTCATCTTGGGATTGGCTTATGCCTGTTGTTGAAAAAATTGATAAAGTAACAAATCGTACCGAAATACGTGGTAATCTTTTCGGTGTTTGTGGTGATATGCCATACTTTAAAGCTAAAACTTCTATTGAGGCTGTTCATGACGGTGTAGTGGCTTACATTAAAAGAGAATTGAATAAAAAGAAAAAAACTAAAAAAACGAAGAAGTAATCATGAATGAAGGTAAACACGACGAGAACCAACTATTTAAGATGTTTGAATTAAAAAAAGACATCAATACTCCTGATTTATACAAAAGAGCAGGAACAAAAGCGACAAGAGAGGAATGGGAAAAAATATTTCCAAAAGCATTTCAATTTGGCGATAGAAACGATGAATGGTTCATTGATTTAAGTATCAAAAAAGATGATACTGAACAAAGACAAGACCTTGCACGGGATGTTGTTCATGATATTTTTGAAAAAAGGGGATTGTACTCTATATCATACAAACAAGCTGCAATGTTATGTTGTCATGAATATTTAAGAAAATTTGAAAGTAAAAAAAATGGGTAAGAAAAAAGAAAATAAACATTGTACTATCAGGAACGAAAAATTGTTCTGTATGAATTGCGGAGGCGAAAGAGCTATTCCGTATCCTATTGCAGTTGATAAAATGACTACAATCATGGATGAGTTCAATAAACTTCATTTGAATTGTAAGCCTACCTACGAACCTCCTGTTGTTGATTTAAAACTATCTAAATATGAACGTGAGCAATGGTGGTTAAAATGGGGTGAACAAGGTCAGAGTTCAAAATCAATATTTGCGAAATTATCTTCTGTTGGATTAAATGCACCAACCCATAAGTTTCCTCATGACCCTGATGATTTCAGGAGATGCCATGAACTACTTGACACTATACCTGAGTTCAGAACACAATTTTTCAGAATGAAGGAAGTTTCCGATGTATGGAGCAGATACGTTGACAATTGGGACAAACTAACTGAATTGTTTTTAGATTTAAAACAAAATAAAAAAGATAATGGTATGTATGATTTAATGCAAACCATTCAAGAGAAAAAATAAGATGCAAGGAAATATAATTGTAGAAGCGAAAAGTGATTACGGAAAAGATGTAGTATCGGAACACGGAAAAGAATACAAATACATAAAAATCGTTGAATACGTTTATAATGGTGATTTTTTAATAATGATTAAGTCGGTGAAAGATAACAAAGGAATACTTGTAAACATTCATGATAAAGATTTTATAGTAAAGTTTTTTAATAATTAAATAAAACAAAAATAAGATGAGTAACGAATCGGATAAACACGCATATTGGGCAAACGCAATCGGCTTCATTGCTTTCTTCGCTCTTTTAGCTTTCGGGTTTAAATGTTGTACTGACGAAAGAATTGCAGAAGAAAAAACAGAACAGGTTAAAATTATACACGGTAAAAAATAGAAATAATGGAAAACGAAATTGAAAGATTTACAGGCAAAGTAAATAAAATAAAAGACAATGAAGTTGTAATCATTGTTACGTATCAACAAAAACATAAACTTGAAGGCGAAACATCCATGCGTGTTTTTCCTAAAAACTTATTTGATAAAAATGTGCAAGTTGATGATGAATTTATTATCACAACAACAGGTGGTAGTGGTTGGATGCAAATTGATTTTGAAAAAATAGATAAATCAAAACCACAATATTCAGTAATGGTTGACGATGACGATAGTGTATCGGAAGACCTATTGAAAGAAATTGTAACTGATATTGCAGATAGAGAATTTATTAAAAAGTGTAGAGATTATGCCATAGCTCAACACAGGAGAGTAAATCAATTGTATGACGGAAAACCTTATTCATTTCATTTGGATATGGCTGTTGACTTTCTTCATATATTTATTGATTTGATACCAAAAAAAGACCGTGCTAACGTTATTGGAGGTATGTACAATCATGATACAATTGAAGATACAGGTATCACATTAAATGATTTAATAAAAGCCACTAACGAAAAAGTTGGAAACATTGCTTACGCTCTTACAAATGAAAAAGGAAGAAACAGACACGAGAGGGCAAATGCAAAATATTACAGAGGTATCCGTAAAGAGGAATATGCCGACTTAGATAAATTATGTGATAGAGCAGCAAACATAAAACACTCTTATACAAAATTCCTATTAAATCCAAAAGATTCAGGAATGTTTAAGAAATATAAATCCGAACACCCTAATTTTGTTTGGGGATTAATTAAACCTGAATGGTACGAAATACACCAACACGCATTACGTTTACTTATGGGTAGTCATCTATACGGTAAATACCGTAAATCAAATTACAAATACAACGTTGTGTTAATTCTGTTAGAAGATATGTTAAACCAAAAATAAAAAAACTAAAAAAACAAAAACAAAATGAGAAGACACATTGAAATTATCGGAAACTTAACAAATGATGCAACCGTTTACACTCCTCAAAATGGTACAGGAAACCGTGTTTGTATAAACTTTAATGTTGCGGTGAATGAAAAATTCAAAGACAAGCAAGGTAACGTAACAGAGAAAGCGTATTTCTTCGCCTGTGCTTTATGGAAGGATAAAGACAATACAAAAGTTGCTGACTACTTAAAGAAAGGTATTTTAGTTTTCGTTGAGGGTTTACCCGAAGCACACGTTTATCAGGACAAACAAGGAACTCATATACCTCAATTAAAAATTGACGTTAAGGATGTTAGGTTATTATCAATGAAAAAAGATAATAACGGAACTAATAACACTAACACTACTGACGGAAACGACGATTTACCATTCTAAAAAACAAACATGGCTAAAACAAAACAACACCCTGACGATTTAATTTACGAACTAAGAGGCGGAAACTTAGTTAAGTGCAAAGTTTCAAATGATGCAGGTATTTATACCATTATAATGATTGATATTTGGAATCATAAAGTCATGTTAAGTGGCGCACGTCAAGGTGAATGGCATCACATAAGTAAAATAAAGCCAATAAAATTAACTAAGGAATGGTTTGAGTACCAAATAAAAAACAGACGTGATGAGAAATCATATTTCTATAACATGGATGGAAAAGATTATGCTATCTGTATGAGTAGCGGATTATTCATGGTAATAGACGAAGATGATTTTGCTTTAACAGTAGGTCAGGGTAATGTCTTCTCACACGATTTAATTAAACTAAAATACATTCACGAGCTACAAAACATTTACATTGATTTAAGCAAAGAAGCACTACCAATAAATAATTAAAATAAATAACAAGATGGAAACAATTTTTATCAACGGATTCAAACCTATCTCAAATAAAGAAGGTGAACAAATTGAATCAGCATTAACAGCCGAACAATTTAAGTTTTTGGGTGGAGAGGTTCACGTAAAACTTAAAGACGAATTACCTGACTTAAAAACAAATGATATTACTATTTATGCTCACGCAAATAGCTCAGATGACATCATGAACATTTTATTAACTTATGATGCGCTTCACCGTTTGGAGTACACTAAAATTAATTTGTTCATCCCGTATATGCCTTATGCCCGTCAGGACAGAGTTATGGTACATGGTGAACCATTTTCATTGAAAGTAATTACAGATATGTTGAAGCTATGCAACTTCCATAAAATTTATGTTATGGATGCTCATAGCGACATCACACCAACTTTGTTAGAACATAACATCGTTAACATTTCAAACAAAAATTTCGTTTATGAAGCATTAACTCACATCGTTGGTTTACACGGATACGCACAAAACGATAAAGGTGTTAGCGAGAATGAATTTAAAGCTACATTAAAAGGTTCTCCATTATTTATTTCACCCGATTCAGGAGCGTTCAAGAAAATATTTAAACTTGCAGGTGAATTAAATTACAAGGATGAAATTATTTTATGTAACAAAGCCCGTAACTTGAACGATGGTAAAATCATGGCTTATGCCGTTGACAAACAAGATTTGGAAGGTCGTGATTGCGTTATCATTGATGACATCTGTTCTAAAGGCGGTACATTCATGGGACTTGCAAAAGAATTAAAAAAACGTAATGCAGGTAAAATTTATCTTATTGTTTCTCACTACGAGAACTCAGCAGATACAAACACACTAAAAGAAAGTGGTATTGAAAAAGTATTTACTACACCATCAATAGGAAAGATGGGAATTAAATTGGAAGAATACTTCAAACATAAAAAAATTGAAAAAGACCACTCTTGTAGTTGGGATTACGACAGCTTATCAGAATTGATTAAAGAATATGATAAATTTAATTTTGATGTAGTTGAAAATAAATTTGTAAAAGTAATTCCTTTCGGTCAATTCATTGACTTCGTAGAATTAGGTATAGCATAATAATAATTAAAAAAAAAGAAATCATGGAAACAGAAAACAAAACCGAAGAACAATCAGACTTCTACATGAATGATGATAATTGTATTGCACGTCTTCGTGAAGAACATAAAAAATATGGTTCTTTAATTGTAGCATACGATTTTGATAATTGCGTTTTTGATTATTACAAAAAAGGCAGGAAATTTGAAAAAGTAATAAACTTAATTCGTATGTGTAAAGAATTAGGTTTTCATTTAGTTGTATTTACTTCATGTAACGATGACCGTATGCCTGAGATAAGAAAATACTTGGATGACAACAATATTCCGTTCCACAGCATAAACGAAACTCCTGATTACATTCCTTTTCAGGGTCGTAAAATTTACTACAATATTTTATTGGATGACCGTGCAGGTTTAGCCTCTGCGTTCCACCAACTTGAAATGGTTGTTTATCAAATAAGAAGTGAGAGAGCAAATAAAAATCTTGACGACGTAGCATAATGAAAAAAGATATTGATTACATAGCTGTTGACGAATTACCCGAACCAATAAAAGGTTCATTAAAAGAATTTTTAAAAGGTAAAACGTTACCATCAGTAGAAAACCAAAGAGGTATTTGCTGTTACAAATCGGATTACGAAAACTTTTTAAAGAAAAATAACTTAAATGAGTTGAAAGTAAAATTCTTTAAAGGTTGGATAACAAAACAAATAACATCAAGTGAGTGTAATGAAACTTGGCATGAAGAAGCTGTTAAAGCTGAAAAAGGAAAATACGAACTCGTTGTTTTCAAAATACCAAAAGATGAAATGCAATTAGTATCTGCTATTGAAAGAATGTTACAACAAAAACTAAAATAATAAAAATAACATGAAAGGAACATCTTTAGAAGAAGTAATAGAAAAAATCGAATTAGAAGCGGAAGAAATAACTACATTTCATACGTTTGATGAATGGGTAAACAAAGCAACATCCCGTATTAGTGGTTTCCGTAAAGAACAAAGAGTAATTTGTTTTGACGTAAATGGAAACATACTTACAATTGGTGAAGACTTTATGTACGCCCGTGATAACAATTTATTTCCTGTAAAGGCTTACAGATTAGTAAGAACAAGCGAAGCAAAAAAAACCAACAAACAATAAATATAAAAATGAAAAACACAAAAACAAAAATCGGATTAGCATTACTATTAGTGTATGCTTTATCATTCACATTCACCTCATGTGAAGAACAACAAAACGAGGACATTGTAAAAGCACCGAACACGGACGGCTCAATTGAAACAATACTTAAAGTTAATCATCATGAAAAATTTGATGTATTAACAGCACAATACACCGTTTGGGTGAAAGGTAAAGTTTCAAAAATCATAACTACTAATGACACATTACCGTCTTTAGGTAGCACTACTCAGGTAGGTGAGAATGATAACGGTGATACGAAATCAGTTACGCTACCAAAGAATTATGAACTTTACATTACAGTAAAATAATTACGGACATGGTTTATAAACTATTAAATTTTACACTAAACGGAATCATATCAAGATTCAGTTTTATAATCATCAATCTACTGACTTTTATTTTCAGTATCTATTGTTTGATTTACCTTTCAGGCTTTGTTAAAGTTTACGACAAAGGCATGAACCCTGACATAATAGATAACATGAGCGACACTCTAAACAGCGTTGCAGGTGTGTTAGTTGCATTAGGTGTGTTGATGGAATGTCGCTTAACTATACAGAAAATGACAAGAGTTAAAGTGAAGGATGAATACTTGCAGGAATACCTAAATGAAGTTGCAGAACACAACGGTATGGGATTATTATTGTTAGGTCTGTTTATGGAAATAGTTACCCTAATGATTTACGTTCCCAATAAACTAATTGATACAACAGGAATAGAGTTATATTTATTTTGTAGCTGCTTTTTCTTCCTAATAGTATCCATGTTAGTTGAACTCGACTTAATAAAAGATTATTTTTTAACTTATCTCAGAAAACCAAAACCACATCATGAAAAAAAGTAAATTCGTAAGCCTTGTATTAATTACATCGGCTTTGGCTTCATGCCATAAAGACCCTGTTAAAGACAAAAATGAACAAAAAGTTTTTATGCGTTCAGACAGTACAGCAAATTATTCACACGCACATTGTCATAATGGTAGTAACGCATGGTTATGGTATTATGCGTTCAGACCATACGGATACCATAACGGAGTTGGATATAACCACGTAGGCTATTACAGTAGTGGTATATCAGAAAATTCAAACATGGGATACAACCATACTAAAACATCTCACAGTAGCGGTAATACATCGAGAGGCGGTTTCGGACACAGTAATTTTCACGTATCATCATAAAATAAATTATGAAAAGAATATCAATCACACCGAGAAATAAATGGCAGGATGCTGTTGAAAAATTAGGATTCGGATTTCATTCGACTAACGTACCTTATTGGGACGAGAGTGCTTATTACGAATTTAAAATGGCGGAAGTATTGGCTATTGAAAAAGCTACCAATGAACTTTGGGAGATGTGCCTTAACGCTGTTCAGTTTGTAATCGACACAAACCAATTCAGTAAATTTCATATTCCTGAATGGATTGTTCCTCTAATTAAAAAAAGTTGGGAGGAAGACCATCCTTCCATTTATGGACGGTTTGATTTAGCATACGATAATGGTAAAATTAAAATGCTTGAATTTAATGCGGATACACCGACATCTTTATTTGAATCGGGTATTGTACAATGGTTTTGGTTAAAAGAACTTGAAGAAAGTAGTGGTAAAAAATATGACCAATTCAATTCAATTCACGAGGCTCTAATAGATTATTGGAAATACCTGAAAGAATATTTGTACGACCATAAATTACACTTCACTTGTGTAAAGAAAAGCCTTGAAGACTTGACCACCGTAGAATACATGAGAGATTGTGCTATTCAGGCTAAATTGGATACAAAATTAATTTTCATTGATGACATCGGTTGGGACAAAGACAAAAAAGTATTTTTGGATTTGGAAAATGAAGAAATGAAAAACATTTTCAAATTGTATCCTTATGAGTGGTTAGTGAATGAGGAGTTCGGTAAAAACATTATTGAAGACACAAATAAATCTTTATGGATTGAACCAAGTTGGAGAATGATTTTATCTAACAAAGCGTTACTACCTATCCTATGGCATTTGTATCCGAACCACGAATACTTATTGAAATCTTATTTCGAGAAAGGTGATTTAGTTAATTACGTGAAGAAACCAATACTTTCAAGAGAAGGTGCAAATATTGAAATTGTAAAAAACAATTCTGTAATAGAAGAAACTAAAGGTGAATACGGACACGAAGGTTTTATTTATCAGGAATTATTTGACTTGCCTCAGATTGACGGTTACTATAACATCTTAGGAAGTTGGGTAGTTGGTCAAGCTGCTGTTGGAATGGGAATAAGAGCATCAAAAAATTTAATCACAAACAACACGAGTGTATTTGTCCCACATTTAATTAACGACTAAAAAAAATACAACTATGAAAGATAACGAAATTATAGAAATAACCGCACCGAACATTATCACACCAAACGGAAACCGTAACATTTTTCTTGCAGGAACAATTGATATGGGTAACTCAGAGGATTGGCAAAAGAAATTTATGGAAGAAGTTAAATTAAAACACGTAGGCGGATTAAACATTCTTAATCCAAGACGTGAGTTTTGGAAATCGGATTGGAAGCAGGATTTTGATGACCCAAATTTTAGTCAACAAGTAAATTGGGAATTAGATGCAATGGAAAAATCTAATTTTATTTTCGTAAACATTTTACCTGAAAGTAAAAGTCCTGTTACAATGATGGAGTTTGGAATACATACAAAGTCAGATAAACTAATCGTATGTTGTCCTAAACAATTTTACAGGTCAGGAAACATTCATATTGTTTGCGACAAATACTATGTTCCTTTATTCAATGATTATGACCGTGCATTTGATTACTTAATTAAAAAACTAAATAACAAAGTATAATGTCTGCAAAGAAAACAAGAACACCGCAGGAAAAAAAAGAACTGTCTTACAAGAAAGACCGTCGAAATAATTATGGTGAGAGCCGTGTAGCTTCTGTAAAGGGTATAAGAAAAAGAAAAAGTACAACTAACAGAATTTTAAGACGTGGAAACAAACGTGTTGCTGAATTATCTATTATCAGTATAGTATCTGACACTAATGATAAAGCAATTATAGAGTTAGCTAAAATGGCAATCAAAAAAAAGAGGTGGAAAAAAGCACCTGACGTTTCGCTCGGTCAATACGTAAAAGAACAAAAACAAAAAGCAGTTCAAAGAACAGGAAGAAAAAAAGAAAGTAAAAAAAAGAGAAATGGGTAAATTAGGTAAAGTAATATTGACAACATTAACAGTAGGAATCATTTGCGCTATTGGTTTCTACTATGTAGAAGAAATGGCTGTTAAATTTACTATTGCTTTAGCTTACGGAATGTTCTTACTCATTTACGGAATGATAATGGCGAATCCTTTTAAACCAACACCAAATGTTTATGAATTTGAATACGAGGTTGAAGTTGAAGAAGAAACAGAAACACAAACAGAAAAATAATAATTAACCAATTAAAAAAAAACAATTATGTTCAAACCAAACTCACTCTACTATTCCGATGGATATAAAGTAGGACACAAAAGAATGTTAGCACCAAACACTAATTTTCTATATGGTACTTGGATACCAAGAAGCGTTAAACACGCAAACAAAGGCATTACTAAAATTTTATCATTCGGTCAACAATTAACTTGGAGATGGCTTCATGATGAATTTGATGAATATTTCTTTAAACTTCCATTAGAACAAGCAATGAAGTTCGGTAAAGATATGAGTAAATATCTTATGCAGGAATTTAACGCTTCTCATTTTGAGGAATTGCATAAACTTGGTTACTTACCAATAAGAGCAAAAAGTTTACCCGAAGGAATAGAAACAAAACCTAATGTACCACACATGACTTTTATAAATACTAAAAGTGGTTTTGCGTGGTTAACATTATACTTGGAAACTATTGTTTCAAGTTTAGCATGGGTTTCATCTACATCAGCAACAACAGCTTTACAATACAGAAGAAATGCAAAACTTTGGGTTATGAAAACTGACCCTGAAAACGCTTGGCTTCTTGATTATATGTGCCATGACTTTAGCGCAAGGGGTTTATCTCCATTTGATATGTTAGCAAGTGGTTTAGGTCATGCAACAAGCCACAGGGGTTCTGATACATTAATTGTAATCCTTGCTGCAAGATATTTCTACGGTGAACCCGAAGACGAAGTTTGTATCAATTCGGTTAACGCCTCTGAACACTCGGTATCAACTACTAAAATTTTTACAGTAGGTGAACAACAAATGATAGCCGATTGGTTAAAAGAATTTGATAAAGGTATTTTATCTATCGTATCAGACACTTTTGATTTATGGAAATTAATTACCGTTTATTTAGTTGCTTTGAAATCTGAAATCATGAGCAGGGATGGTAAATTAGTTATCCGTCCTGATAGCGGTAATCCTGTTGATATTGTTTGCGGACTTTCTTATGATGGTAAAAAATATAAAGATTGTTACGAAGCATATCATGCAGGAAACAGAGTTTACCTTAACGATGATGGTAAATATTATATAATAAATTACGACCCTAATTATGATTCAAATGGTGGTAAAATTACAGGATTAGGTAAAGAAGTATCTATAAACGAAGTAAAAGGTGTAATTGAATTACTTTGGGAAATTTTCGGTGGCACAGTAAATAATCAAGGATACAAAGTTCTTGACCCACATATCGGAGCAATCTATGGTGATTCAATTACTTTAGACAGACAAATAAAAATTTACGAAAGATTAGCCATTAAAGGATTTGCTGCAACTAACATTGTGTTAGGCGTTGGTTCTTACACTTATCGTTATGTAACTCGTGATTCACTTGGCTTTGCTGCCAAAGGAGCATGGTTTGAAGCTGATGGTATAGAGTATGATATTTACAAAGACCCTATAACAGATGATGGAACTAAAAAATCTTTAAAAGGATTAATTCAAGTTACGGAAAATTACGAAGTAAAAACTCAATGTACTCACGAAGAAGAATCTAAGGGTATGCTTCAAATAATTTACGAGGACGGTAAATTCTTTAACGAAACTACATTAACACAAATACGTGAACGTATAAAACAATTGGATTAAAAAAACTAAAAAAATGAAAGCATTATTATTAGCCATAGAACTTAGACGTAAATACAATCAAATGGATTTGGATGACGTAGTAAAGGAATTTGAAGAATTTACTAATCAAAAAGTACCAAAAGAAGCTATTGACGAATTTAGGTTCTGTGGTCTTAATAATGTTGATTTTTTGACATCTGATTGGTTAAACAATTACGGTCTTAAAAACTTATTACAACCATAATGATAGGCGAACACCGACATATTAGGATTACTAAAAACTCTGTGGCAACAGTTGGGATGAATTGTTCACCCGAAACATTAAAAATGATAAAGAAAATGGCTGACATAGTTGAAAGTAAAATGAATAATATTACAACGAAAATGCAATCAAGAAAAATATTGCCAATTGTTGAAAGATTAGAACAAGGTGAGTACACGAAAAAGTTTAACACGGGTAAAAATTTCCGACCTTTACATGATTTATGTAAAAAATATCATCTTGCTTTAATTGAAGCCGAAGAATATTTATTTTTGAATAGCATTGGATGTAATTCAGAAAAAATATTTCCTAAGTCGGAACGATTACCGTTAGATGGAGAAAACGAATACGTTGGTGTTAGTCAATTTGTTTTTTACGAAATGAAAAAAGCAATTAAAAAATACCACAAAGCACTTGAACACGCAGAGTACCACATTATAAATTATTCACTCAAAGAAAAAATAGAAAATAATCATGGAAAAAAAAGAAAATGAAAATCATTTAAAGATTGTACACAAATCTGAGGAAGAAAAAAACAGGGACGGTAAAAAACCTTTATCTTTTGATGAGCTAATAGCTGAAATCGGAACTAAAGGAACTATAATGGAACGTGAACAGGTTGTTGTTGAAAATTTAAGACGTAAGGGTTTAGTATAGGGTGGAGAATGGTAAACCGAAACTAACGATATTTAGGCATATCGCTAAATCAATAACCTACCGTATCTACTCATCTACTATAACGTTTATAATATCTTATGTGATTACAGGAAAAGCAACAGTAGGATTATCTATTGGAGTTGCAGACTTTTTCGTAAAGATATTTACTTACTTCATTCATGAGCGAATTTGGTACAGAATAAATTTTGGAAAAAAATATTTAGATAAAGAAAAAAAATGATAATCAACTTAACAGGACAAGCAGGTTCAGGCAAAACAACAATTGCCAAAGAAATCACAAACATACTATCAAAGTCAATAAACATTGACGGTGATGAGCTACGTGAAATTTTCGTAAACAAAGACTATTCCGAAGCGGGGCGACGTAAGAATATACAGAACGCTTATAACATTGCTTTATTTTTGGAAGCAAAAGGATTCACGCCTATCATAAGTTTGATTTCACCATACAAGGATTTACGTGATGAATTAAAATCAAGAGGTAATGTATTGGAGGTTTACATTACCACAACAGAAATAAGAGGCAGAGAAAAGTTTTTTGCCGAAGGATACCAACCACCAACAGAAAAGTTTTTACCAATTGATACAACGGGCGGTAACGCAAGTAATTTTGCAGATGAAATTATTACCTGCTTACAAAACGGATTATTCAAACACCTATTAGAAAAATAATAAATGGACAAGCCTAAAAAACCGATAGAGCCTAATTGGAAGGATTATCCAACACCTAAAGAACCTAATGCCAAAAATTATTTAGGTAAACCATTGTTTCAAAAACTTGATTGGATTAAGGATATGGAACAATACAGAAAGGACATGGAGAAGTACGAAAAGGATATGAAGGTTTATGAGCAAATAAAATTTATTCGTTTGATAAAAAATGCTTCTGAAAAATACATACTAAAAACATTCACAATAACAAAAAACAAATAACATGAAATACAATTTATTCATCGGACGTTATCAGTCCCCACACAAAGGTCATCAACAAATTTTTGATGCGTATTTAAAACAAGGTCTTCCTGTACTAATTGCAGTACGTGATGTTGTACCTGACGAACAAAACCCACTACCCGCTTATACAGTTCAAACACTTTGGCAAGAAGTGTATCGTGATAATCCTTTAGTTAGCGTAATAATTATTCCTGACATTGAAACAGTTAACTATGGTCGTGGTGTTGGCTATGAAGTAAAAGAAATTAAGGTTGATGAAAAGATAGCAAGTATATCGGCAACTGAAATACGTAAACAAATCATGGAAGGTAAAAAAGAATGGAAAGAACTTGTTGATAAAAGTATCCATGTACATCTTGAAAAAGTAATGAAGGAAACAATCGGTAACAGAGCGGAATAAAATAAGTAAGATGGAAAATAAAAAAGAAATAAACCTCACAAAAAAAACTGCTATTGATATAGCAGATAAAAACTTCGGACACGTACTTGATTGCGTATTGGGTTATTCTGATTCAGGATATACTTTAAAAGACCCTGTATCAAATTTTGAACAGAATTTTGAAGAAGACTTGGAAGAACGTGGTATAAACGTAACGAACCGAAAAATAAAAATGATTGCTGATATTTACGAATGTAAAGTAAAGGCTTTTGAAATAATGGTAAGAAAAAAACATTACAAAGAACCAAAAAAGAATAAGCGTAAAAAATAATATGGCAAATCATTTTTTTAAAAAACTAAAGTTCAATGAAGATTTCAGGTGCTACAAAGCAGGTGATGAAATTGAATTTAAAGCGGGTATCAATTTAATAGTTGGTGAACAGGGTTGTGGTAAATCTTCTCTGTTTGAAGCTATCATAAAGAATTGGGGAATACTGACGGTAGATTATGACCATGATAGTGATTATCTATTTTTTGATACAGAATCTATGAACCCACGTTTAGAAGATTCGTTCAGGGCGCATAGGGATTTCAAGAGTGTTACCGAATTTGAAAAAGCAAAAGATGAATCTTTAATAAATAGGTTTGCGCTTGAATTAAATGTAAAATCTCACGGTCAGGCTATGTTACCTTTAGCGTTAGCACATAATAAAGCAAAGCGTAAAACTATTTTTATTGACGAACCCGAAGCAGGATTATCAATTCGTTCTCAGTATAAAGTTTTAGCACATTACAAAGAACTGTCAAAAAACAATCAATTGGTAATTGCAACTCACTCACCAATATTCATGCAAGAGGTTGGTCAAGTACTATCATTAGAACATAGGGAATGGATGTCATCGGAAAAATTTATTGATTTACAGAAAGTAATATAAATGGGTTGGTTTAAAAAAATATTTGGCAGCAAAGAAGAAAAGGTTGTTATTAAAGAACTTAGCGAGGAAGAAAAAGACCTCGAAAAGATGGAAGCTGAATTGCTAAAACTTAAAAAAAGGAAGTTCAGAGTTGAACGTGTTGAGTACGACCATACTACTGAAAATGTAAAAGTTGTTTACTATGCTCAGATACATGGTAAAATGAAGCATAGTGATTTTTACACTAAAGAATACAACGAAAATGAATGGTGGCGTTTAAGTACAGGTCGTGGTGGAAATGTTTATGTTGAACATTTTACAGGAGGCGGTGCAGGACGTTGGGATGAGAAAAGTGCTACGGAATTGATTGAGCTTTATAAAAAACAGGAAGAAGAAGAAATAAGACGAACACCTGAAAGAAATAAGTGGATGAGAGATTACAAAAAAATTGATGACGAGAGAAAAAAAGAAATTAAAGCTGAGTACGAAAGAACAAAACCAAAATCAACATTTAAAGAAATTTAATGGGAGGACTACAACGTATATGCAAATTATATGGCAGCATGACTGTTAAAGATAATAACGGAAAGTCTGTCCGTTGGTTATGGGATTACGTAAACGATAAAGCACGTTTGGAATCTGAAATGACAAAAGAAGAAATTGCAGCGAGTGAGAAATCAAAGTGGGAAGGAATTAAAAAACAAGTTGGACAATTTTGCGATTGTATAAAGGATGAATCAGACGGAGCGGATGTTAATGGTAATTGTGTCCATTGTGGTAGAAAACATAAATAAATAAAAATGAGAAAAATAATATTCAACCTAATTTTTAATCAATCCGAAATAACGGCTATAATAAACGCACTATACCGTAGAATTGAAGATGATACAACCAAAGATATTAAAGGTGAAAATGAAATAAGAAAAACCTGCAAAAATTTAGCAAAAGAATTAATGTCATAAACATGGAAAGAAAAGAATTAACTATTGGACAAAAAGTATTGGTGATACCACCACATACAAACAAGGATTTACCTGCGCCTAAGTCAAAGGAGATGTATGTACAGGAATTATACAATCCTAAAACCGCAGGTCTATCACATAGACCGAATGAAAAGAAACACGTTTACGGAATCCTTTATGAAGTTATACACCCAATAAATTAAAAAAAATGGAAATAATAAATTTAAAAAACGAGCATGGTGAAAACATGGCTATAAAAATTGAAAATGGAAAAGTACTTGTTAAACACGAAGATATTTCTGATGATTTTTTATCATTAGATTATTTATTCTTAAATAAAAATATCAGTAATGAAGAATTGGCTATGATTTACGAAAGCGTTAACCCTATGTGTAAAGAAATGAAAACAAAATAAAACCGTAAAAAATGGAATTAGGCGTTTGTAAAGATGATGTATGTAACCGATATGGTTGTATAGGTATAATAAGTGAACATGAAAAAGAAGGCGGTTGTTCTTGTCATATAAGCCCACCATGCGGATACTGTACAACAGATACAGCATATTGTCCTGTTTGTGAATGGAGTGGAGAAGAAGAAAAACGAGAATACGAAAGTAAGCAACTTAAACTTTCTAAAGAGCAGGAGGATTATTACAAAAAAGAGAGAGAACAATTTGCAGCAGCGAGAGAATTATTTTACAAAAGATACAGAGGTGAAGAACCTCCTGAAAAATTAGAAATACGTCATGAATCTCATACTCACTTCTCCATGAAAGTAATTGGCGTGTTCCCAAATAAAACTGAAACCCGTGAAAGTCTTTTACCAAAAGTAAGAGGCACTTTCGGTGGCAGGTTTGAAAGATTCGGAGATTATTATTTTGAATACATAGCTTACACAGATTAAAAAAAACATAAACATGACATCACAAGTTATATCAACAGGAGATAATTACAGAATAGTTGAAAAGGAAAATCACTTAAATGAAAAATTATATTTCGTTCAATTTGGATTCCATAAAATTCAATTATTCAAAAGAAAATATTATATAGGTAAAAAATACCTTTACAAAGAATTAGATTATTGGAGATACATTTTTAGAGATGAACAAAAACAATTTGATTCTTTATTGATAATGGATTTTGGAGATGGTGAACCAAGACCTCATAACCTGAATGAATATTTACATAAAGCGTGTAAAAGTGTTGATGATGCAAAATCATTAATACAGGAATATAAAGAATACCTTGTAGTGGAACGTAAAAAACATCAGGAAAACAAAAAGAAAGTAGAAGAAGATAAAGCACAGGAAGATTTAAAAAAATTAACGAGTTACGAAAAAATAATCAATGACTATTAAACTAAACGAAACCCAAGTAAATAAATTTCAGGAATGGCAGGAATCATTTGGTGAGTTACCAAACATCGGAGTAACGGGTGGTCATTTCGGTTTAAAAATTATTTTCACTTCTATTGGTGAAGTAATTTATGGAACATCTTGGAACGGAAAAGAAATTGATTTAACTGAATTATAAAAAAAATAAACATGGCAAAAAAAGCAGCAGCAAAAAAAAGTTACACCACAGTAACTAAACCAAAAGAATTTTTAGCTAAGACCACAAAAGCAAGTGGCGTTACTTTAGCTAAAGACAGTAAAGGTTATTTCGTTTACACTCATCGTGCAGCAAGTAAACATTATAAAACAATTATGTCTATTCCAAAATCAGTTATTGAATTTATTGAAAGCACAGGATAATTATGAAAACAACAAAAAACTATTTACTTACCGATAAGGTAGAGATTGAAGGAGGCACAGGCTTAAACTTCACGTTGGTACTTGACGAAAAAGACCCAAAAACCGTATGCGAAAAAGAATACGACGAAATTCCTACATGGGAACAACTAACCAACGACCTTATTAAATTTTGTAAGGATGAAAATATTTGTTTATCCTATTTGGCTGAACAAGGAACTATCCAACAAGGCGAAACAAGGTCAGTATTTGCCCCTTGTGCTATTGAATTAATCGCTAAAAACCTTGTTTCATAATGAAAGAGCAATTACATCAGGAATGGCATTGCCTACTATTGGTTTACGCTGATTTAAGTCCTATTGGTAAAATAGTTACGAAACGTAGAATAGGAGTTATTAGAAGAAAACTAACCTTGTTGAATAAATAATGAAAGAGCAGTTAAATAAAGCACTCAACAACGAACTGTGGCAAAACCACAAGTTAGGAGATACCTACACGATGGATGGTAAGCCTGACCTGTGGAAAATAGCCTATTACCCGATATTTGAAGACGGTAAGAACGGAGAACAGTATGAAGAACCGAGAGTATTGGTTGAAAAGCCTATACTTGGAAAGTTTGACGAAAAAATAGGAACTGATTTCAGGGAAGTACCCGTGAGATATTTAACCAAAAAACTAAAAAAATGAAAACATTAAATATAATTTTATTAATCCTTATGGTGATTGTTTATATCATCCCATTAATAATAATAAGCATAGTAGCTTTTGGACTTAGGTTATTTGGTATATGTCAGGATTTTACGAGCCTTTACTTAATTGTTCAGTTCATCAAGCCGATAACTTTATTAGAAGAAAAAATAAGAAGATGAGCGAACAAAAAAAAGGATTAGACAAGGAAAGTATTTATGAATTGCAAAAAATTGATTGCAACTGCAACGATTGTAAGTTCATGGTTCGTGATATGTCTAAACTTAAATCTTGGGATTGGTGGTACGAGGGTAGATTAAATTGCAGCTACCGTATAAATTACGGGAATTGTATTAAATTTGATAAACCAATTACGTTTATTCCGAACAACTGTCAAATCGAAACACAAAATTGTTTTGAACATAGAAGGGATAAGCCAATCGCAGAGATAAAAAATGAAAAAGTTTAGATGTGTAGTATATTCAGATGTAGGTGTAATACTATTTAAAACAACGTTTGAAGAATTGACAAGAAACTATGCGATAAAAAATTTATTAAAAACAAAATTTCCTGAATGTAAAATAGATATTGAGGGCAAAAAAATAAATAAGTAATAATGGGAAAAGGATTAAGTAAAGAAGCACAACAATTTGTTGACTTATACGGAAAGAAAGCAGAGGTTACAGGATTTTGGACTGAGGAGTATAAGAGCATCATGATAAAATATATTGAATCCACATACAAGCATGAAATAATAAGAGATTTATTTATTTCCGACATTGTAATCAATGGAGATAAAATGCTAATTAAATGGCAGAGTAGGTTTCAGCCATTATCTGATGAGCAAATGGAAAAAGAATACGGAATTAAGACAAAAAAATAAAATGAGTGAGGTAGTTACAGGAAACGGACAATTAACTTTAGAACGCAAGGCGGATTTAATATTTAATCATAAATATTTAGGATTCGGTAATTGTGATTCGGAATGTAAAGTGGAAATTTGGACAAACGTTCCTTCATCCAATGATAATATATGTATAGTTCTATTTACTGACTTAGGTAAAGGTACATCTGTAACTAATTTCTCTGAGGGATTAGTAACTCAGATTTACGAAAAACATTTGAAGCACGGTTATAAAAAAGAGCAATGCGTATTTTCAGAAACATACGATAGAATACAAATTGATATTGTATTACCACGTTGGGAAGGCAATAAATGTAAAGGAGTTGATTGGAAACATTTAGGAATGATTATAAAATAAAAAAAATACAACAGCAAAATGAAAAAGAAACAAATCAGACAAGGGGTATTTGAAACAAACAGTTCAAGCACACACAGTATTTGCATTGCTAAAAATGCACATTTAGAAATTCCAAAAGAATTACATTTCGAGTTCGGTGAATTTGGATGGGAATGTAACACATTAAATTCTTTGCAGGAAAAAGCAAGTTACCTTTACACAGGTTTAATTGCAGAAAATAGAAAAGAAGATTCCGATAGAATTATCGAAATGCTTAAATCAAAAGGTATTGACGTAACAGTTGAAGAACCTGTTTACGAAGACAGAAGTTATAAAGATTCAGAAGGTAAATTAGTTGAATACACATCAGGTGTAAACATTGGTTACATTGACCACTCTGATGACCTTAAAGATTTTCACGAGGCTATTTGCAGCGACGACGATAAAGTAATGAACTTTTTATTCAGTCCGTTAAGTTTCATTATCACAGGTAATGATAACGACGATGAAGATGTTAGTTTCAAAGTTGATTACGAATACGACGAATATTACAAGGGTAATTAATTTATGAGTGAGATTGCTAAATACATTAACGGTAACACTACCGTTACAATCCTTAATGATGGAACAAAAATAAGAGAGTATGAAGATACTGCCGATATTGTACATCCTGAAAGTATTGATGTGAAAATTACCAACTACTGCGACATGGGTTGCACCTATTGTCATGAGAGTTCAACTACAAGTGGTGTTCACGGTGATTTAAACAAACTACTTGAAATAATTTCTGAATTACCCGCAGGTGTTGAATTAGCAATCGGTGGCGGTAATCCCTTATCTCATCCTGATTTAGTGAAATTTTTAGAATCACTAAAACAAAAAGGTTTGATTGCAAACATTACAGTTAATCAAGGTCATTTAAAAACATTTCAGGACTTACTTATTTATTTGATAAAAGAAGAACTTGTTAAAGGTGTAGGTATTTCAATAACAAACAACAACTTCAATTACATTAAACCATTATTAGAAATTACTGATAATGTGGTTTACCATTTAATTGCAGGTGTAAATAAAGTTGAAGTTATTGACCAACTGATTCAATTAGGTAACTGTAAAGTTCTTTTATTGGGTTACAAGTATTTTGGATTCGGTGTTAACCACCACAGTAAAGAAGTTGACGAGTGTATTAAATCATGGTACAAAAATTTACGCAATGTAATTGAAAAATGTTCTGTATCATTTGATAACTTAGCAATAGAGCAACTGAAAGTAAAAAGATTATTTACCAAAGAAGGTTGGGAACAATTCTACATGGGTGATGATTTTATATTTACGATGTACATTGATGCGGTTAAACAGGAATTTGCACCTACAAGCAGAAGTAGCAAACGAAAATCATTTAATGACTACTCGTTAATTGAATATTTTAAAAAAGAACGTTTATGAAACCGAATTATATTTTAAAAAACGATTTACCTAATTGTCCGAAAGGTAGAGTATTCAAACCAACATTTGACGGTACGGATTATTTTTTATCTATGACAGATAATGAAGCTATTGAGAATAAATTACACCCATATAAATTTAAAGCAAGTATGGTTGAAAATAATCCTGATTGGTTTAAAGTAGAAACAGAATCGGATTTAATAGTTCAGTTAGATGTGGCTAAAAATAAAAAGTCAGATGCAGAGAACGAAATAAAATCATTAGAAAAAATACTTTCAAAAAAGTAGAACATGAATCGTTACGAAGTACACTTTGAAGGTGAGAAAATTGGTGATGCTGATAATTTTTATTTAGCTATGGATATAGCTACTGAAATTTTAGAAACAATAAGGAAGTACCCGAAAGAAGAAGACGAATACAAATACTTACAGATACATTGCTATTGGTGGGTTGACAGAATTTTTAATCCAAAGATATATAGCATTATATTTTGGAGTGAAAAAGAAAAAAAATTTATAGGAGAAGCAGAATAAAAAACAATAAACATGAAAATAACAAAAGTAACAATGACAGGTGCGGATGATAGCATCAATCCTGAACAACTATTTGAAATAACAAGAAAATATCCTTTTGTTGAATGGGGTATATTGGTTTCAAGAAATAGTCAAGGCAATAACCGATTTCCTTCTAAGGATTGGATGAATAAATTAGCTTCGTTAGATAAAAACCAACTTAGCTTATCTTGTCATCTATGCGGTACATACGTAAAAGAAATTTTAATGGGTTCAACCCGATTCATAGCTGAGTTAGGAGATATATGGAAACATATTTCAAGAGTTCAAATAAATACTCATGGCGTACCACATCAATACGATAAACAAGGTTTAATACAAGTTCTAAAAGAACACAGTAACATCGAGTTCATTTTTCAGTACGATGTTGTAAACAAACAAATAGTAGAGGCTGTTTCTCCTGAATGTAAAAACATTTCGGCTCTATTTGATTTATCTCACGGTGCAGGTGTATTACCTAAAGAATGGGTTGAACCACTTGAAGGCATTAAATGTGGTTATGCGGGTGGTTTATCTCCTCAAAACGTTGACGGTCAAATTAAATTGATTGAAAAAAAAGTTGGTGATAATGAAATTTGGATTGATATGGAAACAAAAATACGTTCCAATAATGACTTACTATTCGATATAGTAAAAGTATTAAGCGTTTTAGAAATTTGTAAGGAAACAGGATTATGCCAACAGTAGATAAGAAAAATCAAGATATAGCTTTATGGCTTAATGGTGGCTCAAAAAAAGATTCAAGATTTGTTCACGAAACACAAACAGGTGTTAATGGAAAAAAAAGAACTTATTGGAAGTTAGTCCGTAAAATTAAATTCGGTAACACAACAGTAGATAAATTCCTAACAGATAAATGGGAATCTAATTTTCATGAAGACTATAATCACTTAATGTTAGCTTTTAATAGAGTAATGGCTACCGAAGGTACTTGGTATGCTATCTATGAATCAAATCGTGGTGAATGGGAAGGTGTAGGTAAAAAGAAAAAATTTGTTCGTAAAAAAAGATACTTATGTGCATTTACAACAAATGGAATGGGAAGAATGGGATATGGTGCAAAATTCAATAATGATTTTGCAAAAGAAAGTATTATTTTAGCCATGCACTATTCATTATACAGATTTATTAAAAACGGAAAAGAATACTAAACTATGTTACAAACAATCGCAGCAACACTACTTACCATTATTGGGGTTTTAACTTACCCTATATTTACTTTAGGATGTGTTTTAATACATTACAATCATCCCATACTTGGTATATTAATAATAATTTATTCCGTTTGTAAAGATGGAGATGATGAAGTTGAATACATTGATTAAAAATTAAGATGGAAAATTGCCCTTTATGTAAGCGTGATATTGAAGGTAGGCAAAGCGACCATCACCTTATTCCTGTTTTAAAAGGAGGAAAAAAAGGTGAACAGGTTAGGTTGCACCAAATATGCCATGATAAAATTCATAGCGTGTTTACTGAAACTGAATTGGCAAGACATTATAATACAATTGAAAAGTTACTTACACACGAAGAAATAATAGCGTTTGTAAAATGGGTTTCAAAAAAACCGAATGATTTTTACGATAGCTCAAAAAAGAATAACAATAAAAAAGGTTGGAGATAAAAAAACAAAGTTTTGCTTAAACCATATATGCTTTAAGCAAAGGTACGTAAAAAAATTTTAATATGAAAGATACACCAATATCAGTATTACAGGAAAAAATAAGTTACTACCAAAAATTCATTACCAAGATTGAAACACGGGATGGTATTGTAGATAACGATAATAATACACCCGAAGAAACACAAGCTAAGTTCGACGGTATAATACACGATTGCCGTGTTAAAATAGCACAGTTTGAATCCGCAATAAAAATATTAAATGAAAATAATCAATGGGAGAAAGCAACAGTAATACAGATGTAGAAGTTTTCGTAAAAAGAGAAGATGGAACTGAATTATGCCGTAATGGATTGGCATTAAGTATTCTTTTGAAAGAAGGTGTTTTGTTTTGTAACGAAAGAGAAACTTTATTTCAGGGAGAGAAAGGAGAAAGTACCGTTGTTCTTTATGTACTATGTAATGAAGTATTTTGTTCGACATCTGCTGATGCCGAATCGTTAAAGGTTGATGAGATTGGAAACCTATACAAAGCATTTAAAGCTAACGGTCATACAGGAGTTTACAAATGGTGTTGTATAAAACGTGGTGAACAACCAACTTATGAAGTTGTACAAGAATTTAAAGATGTGGGTATTTGGGATGAGCAAATGGAAAAACTAAAACCAAACGAATGGGAGGCGCAATGTCATGGATAAAAACGATGAAATAAAAAAAGACCTCGAAGCATTAAATGAATATCTTAAAAAAGGTAATCCTGATGACTTATCAAAGTTCGCTGAGATATTCGGTAAAAAGAATGACATACCTCCTGCTATGATTAAAAAAAGTATTGAGGATGAAACAAAATTTAAAGTAGATTATTATGATACTATAAAAAATCAGTTTGGTATTAAATCAACACCCGCTCGTGTTAATAGGACATCAGGAATTATTGAAGTAGATAAAAAACATTTTATGCCTGAGAAGGGTACGCTTGAATATCACAGGCTACAAATAAATATGTTCAACCTAATGACAATGTTTGAAGCGCAACACATTGAAGGTAACATAATACATAAAGTTAATATAACAAACAAACGTATCCTTGAATGGTTTGATTATTTAGAAGGACAATTGAAACAGTATAACGAATCAATACGATTTGTAAATGAATTAAATTTAGGTAAAGAAATTAAGAAGGATTACATGGCTGTTGGTATTGTAGCAAAAGTAAAATACTTAGTAATCACAAAGTTTTGGTGGCGCATGGGTTGGTTAGGAATAAAACAGCGTATAAAATTAATAAAACTTGACAGGTCAATAAAAAAATTTAAAAACAAACACAAAGATATTTTCAAAGATGGAAAAATTACTTAAACCGTTCAGCATAAGTATTGAAGGTCAATACTGCGAAGTACCACACAAAGACCGTTTAATCATGTTACAAAATGATTCAGAGAATGAAATACCTGAATTAGAATTAGACAACATTGATATAATGGTTATATGCCATGAGATTAGCTGCTTCATTAAAAGAAGACTTCAATTGGTAATGACTAAGGAAGAAATACAAAAACAAGGAAGAAACTTTGAACGTTATTTTTTCGGTAATCCGACAGGTAAAGAAAAACTTAAAGATATTAAAATTCTCATCAGGGGAAATTACTGTGAGGAGTTTCACTTAGATAGAAATTTAACTTATACAATAGATGCCTTATCTGAAAGTCAGGCTAACATTATACTTTACGATATAGTTTGTACGTTCCGAAATCAATTAGCTGAAACTATGACCCGTGAAGAACTTACAGCTATTGCAAAAAAACATAAGATAGAAAACTTCGGAATGTTAGAAGGCGAAGTACCTTTTGAATTACGTGGTGATGGAAACGAAGCATAATGACTGACAATCAAAAACAACTTTGGGATAAGTTACCTATTGGCGAATGGGTTAAACGTGAAGATATGGATTGGGAGGCAAAACTATGGAACAGGTCAGGTCATTTTCAACGTGCTTTATCTTGGTTAGCCGATAGACAAATGATTGAACTTGAATTTAGAGATGGCACACAATACATGAGAAGAAAAACAATTCAGGAAATACAACAAATACCTTTACACATATTAAATAAAAAAAGATAATATGAAATGTTATATCCCTTTAATATACTTATTTTTACATATACTTGGTGTTTGGTATTTAGTATCACATGGCAATTATGATAAACGACCACGAAACATAATATTATACATCTTAATATTGGATATAATTACTTTAATAATTATGTTCACATAAATTTTAACCAATAATAAATGAAAAAAAAAGAAAGAGGTGTTAGAGTTAAACTAAACACCAACCCATTAATAAATGGTAAAATAAGAAAAAAATCTACCGATAACAGGTGTAAAGGATGTAATTGTTTAGTTGCTATTGGATATACATTTTGTGGCGAGTGTATGTGTGAAGATGATTGTGGCTATTAACATATAAAAAAGTAAAAAATGGTTTCAATGTATCCTTATAGTAATGACATAACCTTAACAGGTGTACGTTTCATAGACCCAAGTGAACCAACACCACCAACGCTATCGTGTTCATATAATACATTGTATTATAGTAATGATGGTTATTCGGTTCATGGTGATTATACTTTCCGTCGCAAACATGAAACTACTAAAGAACAATTAATTCGACAACGTTCAGCCTTCAAATTATTTTATCCAAAAAAAACATATACTGTAAAAAAAAATACAAAAGATTTTTTGGCAGAACAAACCGAAATATCAAAACGAGAAAGTAAATTCAAAAACATAAACTTAAATTTAATAATATGAGAACCTTTACACTTTCAGAAGAACAAGAACAAAAATACAAAGATTGGCACAAAAGTTTACCTAAAGCCGATTACGGAACAACAGGCGGTGGTTATACATTTTGTTTTACACCAACAGGGTTAGGTGATATTGTAAAAGTAAAACGTGATGACGGTCATGAACTCGATTTAACTGAATCAGATAAATGGTAATTAAAATGATAGAATTAAACGAACAACAGAAAGAAGCATATAAAAAATTGCTTAACGTTTTACAGGAAAAAGGTAAACAGTATGTTTATACACAAGGACAAAACATTGAATGGTTTACAGTTAACGAAATCGAACAAGCTCCTTATTATGAAATTAAATACACAAACGAAAGCTACTTTACCGTTAAACTTCATACACATGAAAATGGATACCAACAATTTGTATTGAAGATACACGATAACGTTTGTAAAGAAAAAATTATAACACAAGAAGAAATAGATTATTTCGTTACAAAAGAATTTGAAGTAAGTACATTTGTAATGGAGTGCTTAAACGAAATGTATCATACAAAAGATGGTGGAAAATTTTATTTATCATTCCCCGATGACGGCTCTCCATTATCTGAGTTTAAAAAAGGTTTCATGGGTATGAAAGATGAAACCAAAGGAGAAAAAATAATTGAACAACTTAAAGATGAGTGGTTTGAAATAAATGCTCCATACGGAAAAGAATTAGGTTATCCTGATTGCTGTATAAAAGAATTTTGCGACCAACCACCTGCTTTATTAGAAAACAACGAACCTACTAAAGATGACATAGGCAGGTATGAAGCGGGTTGTATTAACGGAGATTTTACAGGGTTCATACCATGTGTAAAACACTCTAAAGAGATTTTGTCAGGTAAAATTACATTAGCTTCTTTAATTACAAACAGGAATAAAGACTTTACACCTTTTCCAATAACTCCATAAAATAATAATGGAAACTGAAAAAATAAATGTGTGCAGCACCCATTTTCACAAGAATGATTTTAAAGATGTGAGTGGATGTTTAAAACCAAATGGACATAATGATTTTCATGTATGTAGAACTGATAATGGAACTTTAATGGCTTGGGAAGATGATTATGAATGTAAATGCGGTTGTTGGGATGATTATGAAGAAGGAGATGACGAGGTGTGCATGGTTTATTGGAATGTAGAAAAAATATAATTATGATAGTAATGAACGGTATATGCTGTATGTGTGATGACGGCAAGGAAAAAAGATTAGCTAAACGTCGTCCACCGTTATGCGGGTATCATTATGCAAGTGAGCAAAGAAAGAAATCGGCTGAGAAGAATAAGGATAAGCCAAAAAAAGTAAACAAACCTTTACAGAGAACACCGTTAAGCTATAAAAGAGAACCGACAGGTGAATTACCTTTGATGCAATCCATGTGGGAAAACATGAAGGAACATAAATCTTTTATTAACGGTGAACCGATACACGTATTTAATGTAAGGAACTTTGCACACGTTTTACCGAAAGCACAAAACCGTTATCCTAAATTTAAGTTATACGAAGACAACATCAAACTATTAACTTATGAGCAGCATGATATGTGGGATAATGGTTCACGAGAAGATTTAAGAAAGTTGCCTGAATGGGACAAGATGTTTAAATTAGAAGCAGAACTTATTGAAGAATATAAACAATTTTAAAATGACATTGACAAAAGAAATAACATACTCAGAAATGACTTCTAAAAAAAGGAAAGAGATAACTCAAAACTTACTCAGGAAGTCATACGACTACAACATGATTTTGGAAAAAATAAAAAAAAGGAAATCTGAATTAGGTACATATACTATTGAAGATTTTTTATTTGACACAAAAAATGAGGTTAATGAAATGGAAGCGAATATTATTGAAATTAATGAAGTTGAAAAAAACAGTTTTAAAATATTTTATCCCGACCCATGTAACGAAACTGAATGTGCTATGTGCGGTAAAAAATATGATGACCATTTTCATCATGACCCTAATAAAAAACACAGACCATTTTGTAATAATTTTTAACTATGAATAACGAATTAAAAAACATGGTACGAATGTTTTATCTAATATACATTCAAGTACCTTTAACGGGAAACCACAGTAAATTAAAAAATAAAAATGAATAAATTAGTATTAAAACAAGGCGACGACGTAATAGTTTATTTTGATGACAAAGTTGTAGAAACAAAAGTAAAAGGTTTCTATTGTTATGGAATGTACGTTGAACAATTAGGTGTAATACCTTTCTGCTCGTATAAATTTTATGGAGCGGGATATAATAACGGTCAAAGGTTTATAACAGTAACAAAAAAAGAAGATTACGAATCTGCATTGGAAGCTGAATTGATACGATTGAGTTCAGATAAAGATGAAGATTAATTAAAAAAAATAATATGGAATTTGTATTAGAATTATTAAACGAACAAAAACAATTACTAAGTATTGAACTTGGTGAGTGTGAAGGTAAAGAAAGTGAAGAAACTAAAAGAAGGCTCGACCAAGTTACTTATGCTATCGGTTTATTGACTACTCAAAACGAAAAAGACACAAAGAGCAATAAAGATGATGAGGCATGGGAGAAATACAGGGAATCTGTGTATAAAGCAAGTGATAGAGAAACTTGTGTTTGCAAAGAACCGAAACCAATGTATAACTCCGAACCTGAATTTTGTTCGGGATGCGGAAACCAAATAATAAGTGAAAATGGAAACAGTTGAAAAAATACAGTTTGAAGTTGAAAATATTAAAGGGGTATTAAAATATACTCCTGAAAAATTAGATGTGAATAAAGTTATAGGACTTGTTCGCATTACATCATCAGATGAAAAAAAAGATAACTTAATTGTTTTTGACTGTCATGGCAAACAATATAACACACATAAACAACTTAGTGCTTATGGTCTTCCACATTATGTATGTGATTTTATACTTTATAATGAAAATAGTAGTAGTGGAGTTTTAGTTAATAACATTAATGAATTTGAGTTCGTAATTTTACCTGAAACAATTAAACTTACAGTAGAATTATTTGAACATCAAAAAATAAATACAAGTAGAAAATTATTTAAAGGTGATTTTATGGTTGATAATAAAAATGCAACTGAACTTAATGTAACACTATTTGGTAACGATAAAAAAAATAATAAAAATGATACAGTTTGAAGTTGAAAATATTTATGGAGTTATAACTATTACTCCAAAAAGTTTAGTTATAAGAAAACACATAGGTTATGTTCGTTGTATATCATCACGTATGGATATAAAAAACGAAATACCTTTTAAATACAACGGTGAGGAATACAGACCTGTTACAATTCATGCGTACAACACTACTCCGATACACTATGCTGATTTTGTTTGTACTGATGGTTTGCTTGAAAAAGAAAGATGTAAATTATATATAGAAGACATTAATTTATTTACATTTGATAAATTACCTTATGGAGAAAAACTAACAGTAATGATGTTTGAATATAAACCAACGCCACTACATAAATACGATGCTCCAATAATAAAATTAAATAAAGATGAAAACAAAGAAAACAAAAGCTAAAGCGACCAAAAAAAAGTCGGCAACCAAAAAGAAATCAAAAACAGTTAAAAAAAATAGTAGCTGTGGATGTAGCATAAGTTCATACTCGGCTGATAGCGACGGAGATTTATAACCTTCAAATGAACAGGAAAATAATAGAAGCTAAAATAACAGCTTACAACATAGAGTTGGAAAGAAGTGTAACTAACAGGAGAAGAACTGTTATTGCTAATGAATTACATAAGCTGTCTGCTTTATTAAACGAGGGTGATAAAAGCGAAATAAATAACCTGAAACAGAAACACAGTTTAGAAATATCAGAATTAAAATCTGACTATGAAGACCAAATATCTAAATTGATTGACCAATTGAACGGTCATAAAAAAGAATCTGAATCTTTGAAGGAAGAAAAAAGGATTAATAAATTAAAGGCTCAAAATATTTTTAAGAAACTAAATGCAAAATTAACTCCTGATGAAATGAAACTATTTTCTGATGGATTAGATTTCATTAGGGTTTTTATAAAATAGTTAAAAACCGTAATTCGGGAGGTACATAAGCTATTTGTATCAGCAACCGAACTAACTGATGAACTGAAACATCTAAGTAGTCGGGCGGTTTTTATATCAAACGGTCAATGTCTATGGCGAAACCGATACCACCTTCATAAGCCCCACCCCCACAAACCTGTTTAGAAGACCCTAAAGACAGGCAAACGATTTCAAACCCCTTGCCTTGCTCGTAATAATCTAAACCTCTTGTAACGTCTGTATTGAGTTCTACGTCCAATTTAACAGATGTAACCAATGACATAGCCAAACGCTGCAATTCATTGTTAAAATCTTCGGTAGGGTTAATTATCTCAACTCCAAGCTGCGTAAACTGCCTGTAACGTCCCGCTTGTGGTTTTTCGCCTCTGAAACATTCCTGAACGTAAAACAACTTAATGTTCTTCTTGAACTTAAACTCGGTGGTAGCCAATTTTTGAATCACGGCTGTATATTCGGGAGCGAGGCATATATCCCTGTCGCCCCTGTCCTTAAAATTGAACATCAAATTATTGTTCTCAGCCCCGACCTTACCCGTAAACGTTTCTTGATATTGGATAACGGGAATAATGATTTCAGTATAACCTAATTCGGTCAACGTGTCAATCATGTAGTTTATTTTTTTTCGCTTATCGTTACCGAGTAATATTCGTGTACCCTTGTAACAGGTTTCTTTAATTTCTTGCATAGTCAAGCATAAATTTCACTTTGAAAAAAACAGAGGTAATTTTACCTTTTTACCTGAATTTAAAATACAAAGTATTGGTTTTAATATATTTACGATTAGGTACTTTTACCTTTTGTACTGAGTGAGAGGGTCGAACTCTCATGTCTTTCGACGGTAGTTTTTGAAACTACTGCGTATGCCCTTCCGCCAACTCAGCATTTGTTTTTTTGTTTACTATCTCCATCACCTCTTTAACCATTTCTTCAAACATGATTTCAGTTCTGCATCGTGTATCGTCTTTAATTGGTACGTGTCGAACAATAAATTTATTGAACGAGTGGCGCAGAACTTTATCAATCTCTTTTTCCATCACTAATTTTTTTATCTATGCTTGGCATATAAATTTTCAAAATATCAATCAATTCTTTTTTGCACTCAGGCGTAATGTTCTTTGTTCGGTTCTCGTTTACCATAATCATGAATGAACTCACAACCTTATTGAACTTGAACGCTTCTGTATAATCGAAAACTGTTTTCTTAAACTTTTCAATATCTACTGTATCGCTGCCATCAGGTTTATTCATCCATTCTTTAAAACGATTGATGAACCTTTTAATTCCTGAAATGTTATTGTCGTTCCAAGAACCGCCATCAAAATAATGACCAAGAAAAGACAAATAGAATCTTAAAATATCGCTATCATAATCATCGGGATTAACAACATTACCTTTTGACTTCGACATCTTTTCACCGTTATTCAAAATCATTCCCTGATTAATTACTTTCTTAAATGGTTCTTCATTTGGTACAACTCCAATATCATACAAGAACATATTTATAAATCTCGCAAATGTAAGATGAGATGTATTATGTTCTTGACCTATAACATATAAATCAGGTTGCATATATTTTTCTTTTGAACACATTTCGTTTTCATTATCCGAATCGCAATAACGAATGAAATAAAAAGATGAATCAACAAAAGTATCCAATGTATCAGTTTCACCTTCAATCGGAATAGGACAACCCCATTTACGTTGACGAGAAACACACCAATCATGTAAATTTTCCAACCATGCACGTTGAGCGTTTATTGTTGACTTCGGATAATCAATAGTATCTAAGTTTTTAATCAAACGGTCTTTGTATGCCGTTATCTTAAAATACCATTGGTTTAAATCCTTTTTTTCAACTACTGAATTACACCTTTCACATTTACAATCCTTAACTTGCTCCCGTGCTAAAGTTGTTTCACATGATGGGCAATAATTAACCTCTCCAAATGATTTGTAAGCCAACCCATGCTCTTTTAATTTCAAAAACAGCCATTGTGTCCATTTTTGGTAACTTTCATCTGAGGTAACTAATTTTTCCTCATATTGAGTATCCATTTTAGACATCTGCTCACGAAACCTATTAATGTTTTCATCAGTAACATCTTTTGGTGAACGACCAACAGATTTTGCATAGTTTTCGGTTGGTAATCCGAATGAATCATAACCCATCGGCTGAAACACATCGTTACCAATAAATCTTTGATACCGACAATAGCTGTCAATTATAGAATAATTGAAAGTATGCCCGATGTGTAATCCCGACCCACTCGGATACGGAAAGGCTACTAAAATATATTTTTTATTTTTTTCCATTTATAATAGAATTAAGTCTTTTTTCAAAATATGGTATATCTTTAAATTTTTTATAAAGTTTTTCAAACGTTTTAAAATTCCTCTCTAACGCCTCTTTATGTGGTACAAAATCTAAGTCTATAACATCCCACTTCCTTTTTAATACAGGTAATTTCATTACTAAAACTTTTTTCTTTAATTCTTTTAAAGATGAATGATTAGTTATAGTAAAATAAGCATATCCCGCATTATTTATTTTAGCATTAGATGTTTTATTTATTTCTTTTGCGAAAAATGATAAAATATCCAACCAAGATGAATGACATTTTACACTTAATGAAAATGATTTATTTTTAGGTCTAATGCAACCATCCCCATCAATAAAACCTATCATTAATGCTGTTATCAAATCTTTATTTTTTATTTTTTTAATAAAAGATGTTTTTGGTGGAAAATATGTTTTATTACTATTTATATTAAATTTTTTACAAATTAGAGGTACATTTATTCCATCCATAGCTTTAATAGTAGAATATTTTTTATCTTGTTCAAAATTAAGAGCTTTTATTTTTAAAAACTTTTTTAACTTAATTAAGTGGTTTTTATCAATGGAAGATAGAGTACATTTAATCGTATTTGTTTTTCCAAAATTTCCGTCCGCTAAAAGAAATCCAATCCAATAATATGTTAATGGATTTTCTTCCAATAAAATTGATAAATCACTTTGTTTCTTTTTATCAGACAGAAGTAGTCCACATGACTTACAAACATCATCTCTTTTTACAGCACCATTATAATTTGATTTACTACTGTAAGTTAAAGTTTTACTACATCTTGGGCATTTTCTTTTTGGTATCATTTTATTAATATTTACTATAAATATAGTAAAAAAATAATTAATGTTTCCATATCATTTAATAAAAAGTAAACATTGTACGAATAGAGGGATTTGAACCCTCACGCCTTTCGACACATGAGCCTAAATCATGCACGTCTGCCAATTCCGCCATACTCGCATATTTATTTTTTGTACTCCAATTCGGACTTGAACCGAAACCCTTGCGGACAGGATTTTAAGTCCTGCGTGGCTACCATTACACCATTGGAGCATTTATAATGTTTCATAAATCAAACAAACGCAATCATTTTGTTTGAAATATAAAACGTTGTACCGACAACAGGACTTGAACCTGCAATCCCTTTTTATCAGGAAACTGACCCCTCAAATCAGCGTGTATGCCAAATTCCACCATGTCGGCATTTTGTTCCGTTCCTGACTGCTTTATGAACGCACGGAACAAGGCGCATCCTCATAACCTTCGGTCAGGTAAGTTACTACTGTGGGAATGGAATGAATCGAACATTCAAGGTCGCAATGACATCAGATTTACAGTCTGACCCGCTTCCACTTACGGAGCTACACTCCCATGTATTTTTTGTTGCGGAGAGTGAGGGAATCGAACCCCCAAACCTTTTACAGCCAACAGTTTTCAAGACTGCTTCCTCGTCCATTCGGACACTCTCCATAATTTTTATTTCAAAGAACACTTTTTTACTCTGCGGAAAATGAAGGGATTGAACCTTCGATACCTTTCGGTATTACAGTTTAGCAAACTGCTGACTTACCACTCGCCCAATTTTCCTTTTGGGTGTACGAAGGGATTTGAACCCTCGAAGGATTACTCCATTAGCTCCACAAACTAACCGCTTTGACCACTTGCTTACATACACCATATATTTTTTAAGAACGTACCAAAAACAAAAAACCCCGAACTTTTTAGGTTCAGGGTTCTTCCGTGTGTTTAGTTTTAATATGCCAAAACGTTACATGAGAATATCACCTGAACCTACGCTGTGTAGATACAAATACGATAAACTATGTAACGATAAATTTCTCATTATGGGTGTAAAATTAAAACATTAATTCTGAACTGCAAAATAAACTTTCATTTTTGTAATTAAAATATTGATTATCAATCCGATTAATTTTTATATCTCACATTTTACAGGTCGTGGTTGCCTGTTCATTACGGATGGAAATTTCTTATACGCATCATCAATCATTTCTTCTGCTGATTCGTAACCATAACCGATTAAAGCACTATTACTGTTTTGTCTGTGGTCTAAGCTACAATCCCACCAAGCAACTATTCTCATTGGAGGTACAATGCAATCATTGTATTTTCCTTGTACCATGCTTTTAGGAGTGAACGTTCCATCAAGGCATTTTAAAATAAGCGTATTAGCTTTATCTAATCCTAATAAATGTTCTCTACCTGCTACACTATGATTTTCACTATCAAACAAATTATGACCTACGTTTTGTATGCAACCGTAATAAATTAATTTTTTCATGTTTTATGTTTTATAAATGTAGCTTTATTAAAAGATGGTTTTACTATACCGTTATCCTTCATGAATTTCCTTATTTTTTCCTTTGTTATCAAGTAGTTCACTCCAAAGTTATCAGGATACGGTTTACCTGCCCAATCAATTAATCCATTCGCTCTGATACTCACTCCGTAATGAGATGGAGTTTCATCATAAAAATTCCATTCGGTTACTGTAAAAGAACTATCACCACTTGATTGATATTTTTTAAAAACATCCATCATAAATTTCTTCTCTTGCTCAGAGGGACAGCGCATGAAATATTTTTTATTGTAACCCATTTTAAATTAACCCTGCACTCTTTCTTACCGAGTATAACCATGCCTCGAAATTCTTTTCAATCACTATATCCTGTTTTATTTGGTGTTCTACGTATTGTCTGTGGCTCATTGCAACCGTTTCTATCTTACGTTCTTTGTTTTTAAAATACCCTTCGGTCAAGTGATAAACTTCCTGTCCCCATTTCGCATCAAACACAAAAACTAATTTAGTATCTAAGTAATCACGAATCTCATCCGACAGTTTCCAATTCTTTTGTTCACGGGATAACTTACGTTCTTCAATTAGTTCTTCTATGTATTTATTTTGAAAGTCCATTATTTATCATCCCAAACATCAGTAGCTTTCTTTACAGCGTTTATTTTTGCTATTTTCTGATTACTACCAACACCAATGAATTTACCGAACAACGTATGAAGAACTACGTTTATTAAATTACCTTCTTTACTCACAGTAAACGTAATATCCTTTTGGTATTCCTTTTGATGACGTGCAGCAAATGCACTAATATCAGAAGTATTTACTTCGGCTTTCTTTTTTGATTTAGTCAACTCTAACAAAATAACACTTTGTTCTTCTGCCGATAAATCATCGAATAGTTTTTTTATTTTATCTGCGCTCATTATGCTTTTACTGTTCTTTTTGAATAATCTTTAATTACAGATACAGCATCCGATTGTCCACGACTGAAATAAACGTTTTCAAATTTACAATTCAATCGTTCAGGTAATTCTTCAATAGGAATGTGATGCAATATTTTATTTATTGTAGCGGGGATAACTTCACCAACTTGGTCAATGCAAGTTATAACCAAATTCTTTTTAAATCCTGATGAATAATTATTATCACAATCCAAAGCATAATTTAATAAATCCAAATCCAAAACAGATTTCCTGAAATTTCCTTGCCATTCATTTGTTACGTTTGTTTCCTTTTCTGTGTTTTTCAATTCTTCATCAAATGGTAGTTGTTCATTTGTCATAAACCCATTACCATGACGTGTTTGATACGCACGAGTGATATAATAAATTTCAGGCTCTCCTTTTTGATACAGGTGTCCTGCATATTTACTTCTTAGTTCAAGTGGGTTTTTTGATGTGGTATTACTTCTTGTAACGTTTGGAAAGAAACCGAAATCTTGGTCAAGCAATACTCCCTGCGCTCCTTCAAATATCGGTGTGTAATCTCCTAATACACTTCCATCATCAATAGTGATAATTTTTTTCACTTGATTACATACCCAAAGAAAATCATCAATGTTAATTCCAAAAGCATCATCAAATAAACGTGGTTCAATTGAGAATTTTTTAGCGTAATAATTTTTTATGTTCAATAATTTTTGAATCAATATTTGCTCATGAAATAAATCCTGAACAAACAGCTTGAAGAAATCTTCCTGACGTTGTAATGTTGCACCGAATCCAACACCGCAAGAACCGTGCTGATTAGTTTTATCCAAAGCGCAATTAAATTGCTTGTCATAAGGAGTTGTTACAGGACATAGCGGGTGAACGTATAACTTCGGCACACCATTTGGATTTAACCTGAATAATGTTTCTTTCAAAGCATTAAATTCATTTAAAACACCAATAGGACTGAATGTACAATACTCGCTCCAAAAAGTTGGATGACCTTGCAGAGTACCGCTACCGAAATTTGAGAACACATGACTATAACCATTAACAACAACTGTATGACCTGCTTGGTGTCCTCCGTTTGCACGGACTACAATTGGATTATTTGTATTGCGACAAAGGTAAGAGGTAGTTAACCCCTTACCTTCATCACCAAATCCAAGACCAACAACTATTTTCATTTTATTATCCATCTTAATAAAATATTATAGGTTGATTACACCTTTATCTTTTGTAGTAACATCTTTAGTGATTTTCGCTAAAGCATTTTTCACATCAATTGCAGTTTTCGGGTCGAATGTAGAAACGAATTTATCCAAATCCAATCCGTGAATAACAGCAACAGTTGAAGCGATTAACTCAGCAATTTGATTGTAGTCGTTACAGATGATTAAACGCTCACCTAACGCTTTTCTCCAATAACCAAGTACGTTTGCATCATCCCTGTAACTGCCTTCGTTTACATGAATGTGGAATACATGATACATACGTTGTGCTTCGGCTAAGATAGCTGAATCCGTAATGTCATCCGATTCAGCATAACCCATTAATTCTTTTAGCTTGTTTGCTTTAAATATTGCGTGATTAGATTCATCACCAATTGTAAACAACAATCCTTTTTGACCACGTTTCTCGAAGCAATCCATTGATGTATGTCTTGCAGCGAATAACCATGCAAGTCCATAACTCTCGTGTGAATCGCCACCACCGTTACCTTCAAGGAAAACAGAAGAAAGCCATTTATTTAATTCAACAGCACCCGATTCAAATTGACCAACCTGTAAAGGGCAACGGTCAGAATATAAATCTCCGATAGCTGTAAATAAAACTTGTGCATCATTGATACCATGTTTAATTAATGTTTCCATCAATGTACCTAAAGCACCACGCACTAAGTTTACAGGTATTCTATCCATGCTTCCTGTTTGGTCTAATGCAACCATTACACCGAAAGTGTTTGGATGTGCTGCGCTATCACGGCACTCACGAAACTTAACACCTTTCGGTAACATATCGTCCCCCGCTTTACCTATTTTATTGTTTATAAAAATGTCATCATCAGCTTTTGCTTTGTATGATGTTTTGATGTGTCTGTACGCATCGTCTGACCAATTTGAACCTCCCATGATTTTTTTGTTTTTTAAGTTTATAATTTAGTTAATTGTTTTTTTGATTTCTTTTTTGAAATTTCTTTTTTTTCATCACCGCAAATCTTTTTTAGTTCTTCCCATGTCGGTGTTGTATTTTCAGGAACAAAGAACTCAATATTATCACCGTGTTTTTTTGCATCGTAAGAAAGTGAGGCTTTATCCCCGTTCATTACCAAGTAAGCACTATCGTATTTTGCACCGTCCATAAAGAAGTGATTAATGGATGATGAATGACCTACCGATTCTTTGCTTTGTAATTTCGTTATAACGAATTTAAGGCAATCGTACCAATCCTTAACGAAGTTTCCTGAATCGAACTTCTTATTTGATTTGAGATTGTTATAATCCAATTCAACGTACTTGTATCCCAAATCCTTTTTGTTACCGTCGTTGTAATCTATGTTTATTACAGCCATTATTTTAATTCATCAAGTTTTTTATCATTATTGGCAACTGTCTTTTCGCATTGAGTTACTGTCCAATCAATTTTATCATCAGCCATTTGGTCAACCGCTTCGTTAATTGGTAAATCCAAATTCTTATGACAGTACATTCTTTTGAACATTAATTGCTGTGCTTCCGAGCATTTAGCTAAAAGACTTTTCAAATAATCTTTTGCTGAGTTTTTTAGTGTTTCGTTCATGTTACTTTTTTTTGAAAAAATCCCCCACCAATAATTAGCGAGGGATTTAATTTTTTATCCCTGAGTTTCCTCAGTTGTTTCAGCTTTACCATCTTCTTCTACTTTTTCAGTAGTTTCAGTTGCAACAGTTTCAGTTGTTGTTTCGGCTGTGTTTTCGTTTTTTTGAGCTTCGTCTTTTTTGATTTCAGCTTCGTGTTGTTGTCCACCCATTTTAATTGTTTGGTTGCCTGTACACCATAAGGTTTTGGTTTTTGGTTTTTATTTATTTGTTTTTTGAGATTAATCTTCGGTCAACATTGATGTTAACTCCTTGATTGATTTGCTTTCTAAAGCAGCATCCTGTTTATTAGCAATCATTTCACGAATCTTAGCGTTACGTAATTTGTTTTCTGCTTTTACTTTTGCTACCTCCGCTTCTTCAAGTTTATCTTGCAAGATGTCCAAAACAACATCCAATTGGATTTTCAATGTTTTGTCTTTTGTTGTTTTTCTTTCGATGAAAGATTTTTTGTTGTTCGACTTATCATAAGCATCTTGCAACGATACCGCTAAAGTATCAAGCTCATTGATTGATAAAGTAAATAATTGTTCTAACGACAATTCTCCTTTTGCAGTTACGAACCTTGTTCTGTCTTTGATTAATTGTTTGTACATGGTTTGTTTTTTTTAGTTTATAATTTATTTTTTTAGTTTACTTTTTTTTGTTCGGATGGAAGGATTTGAACCCCCGACCTTCGGCACGTAATGGAAGCCGACACTCTGACCAACTGAGCTACATCCGAAATCGTTTAGAACTTTATTTTAATTGTTCTTTTATGTGTTCCTGATAACCTCACAATAACTTCCTCTTTCACCGTTGCATTGAATCCTAACCCTGATAATTGCTTCTCAGTTGAATCAATTGTGTTTTTAGCTCCCAACACTTCAATTACTTTTCTGTGCGCTGCTAACTCAGGTATTAAGTTCTCATTGTGAAAACTTCTGATACCAACAGGTGATTTACAACCTTGTAACATAAACAGGTAATGTTTGTTACCAACATTGTTTTCACCCCAATGGTTCGGAGATAAACAAAGTAAATTTACTTTATGGAATTGATTTGTTTCAAGACCGTAAATTTCTTTTGATGAAACTGCTGATTCAGGAATCAAATGTTTAATACTGAACTCGCCATCTTTTAAAGTTACTTCGGCAACATGAATATCTTTTCCACTACCAATTACAGGCGTGTTGTATTCGTAATTGTAAGTTTCTCCGTTAAATTCAATTTCAGCTTTGAACCCTCTGTTGTTTCCACCGTTAAAATTTTTAATCCAAAATTTGTAAACACCATTTTTCATTTTAGATGCGTTATCCCAAACAATATTTTCAACACCTAAACTATGAGGGTTAATCATATCCACATCCAATTGACCTGACATAGATGTTCTTTTATTACCTCTGTCTTTTCTGTAATCGGTAGAATAATAAATTTCAGTTCCGTTTGGTTCTTTTGCGTGAGCATCAAAATCCAAAATATCTTTTCCGTCTTCGTTCCAAATGATAGAGAACCTTAACACGCCATCAATTTTTCCACCAACCGCTTTCACGGCTTGTTTGATTTGTGATTTACCCGCTAAGTTACCGTTGAACGTCCATGAGTAATTGTTATCCCATTTAAAGATAGGTTTACTGTTAGCAACGTTAGCTGTTGTTAACGATACCATATTGCCTTCATGGATGTTTTTTAAGAACACTTCCATGCTTGTGCAGGTCGGTAAAATATCCTTCATGAATTTTTCAATACCAACTTCTTCAACACCATCAAATTCATTTCTCTTATGACGAGTGTGTGTAGATTTTATATCATCAAACATTGACACCGATTTAATTTCTCCTTTACCAACATTGCTGTGTAATATTTCAGATACTTTAATATCTTCCATGTTAGCAAACCTTCTGTTGAATGATTCGGTATAACCATTTTCTTCAACAAATAATTTTGCTTCCTCAATTTGTTTTTTAGTAATTGGGGCTGTGGTCTTCATGTAATTAGCAGGGTCAACACGTTTGTTCCATGCTCTACACGCTTCGTTTATTTCTTTACCTTCTGATAACTCAGAACACAATACACCGATTAATTCATTTCTGAATTTTGCAAATGGAAGTTTGTACGATTTAACCCAACACCAATTATCTTTATCAGCAGCAGACAAAGTATCGTATTCTTTTTTGAACGGAATCATTTGTTCAATTTTGAATAAGTGAGTTTGACCATCCAATAAAGAACCTTGAACAGTTAAATCTCTAACCAACTCAAATGTATCCAAAGAAATTTCATCCATTGCTCTTTTAAATACATTCTTAGGCTCTCTGTATTCAGCCATTAACGCTTCAACAGATTTACCGCTCATGTCAACAAATGCTTTGTTAACTGACAGATGTAAGTGGTTAAACTTGATAATTTCACCTGCTTTAACAACGCCATATAATTCGGCTTCTTCTTTAGTATATTGCTTAGTATTTGAAGCAGTACCTAATTGAAAATTAGTATTTGTTTTATGACAACTTTCATAAGGTAATTTATTTAACTCATCAAATGTTTCAAAAAACACTTCTGTAATTTTTGCTTTTTTAATTGCTTTAGTCAATGCTTTAGCAACAGAAGCATATTCTTCATCCGCTTCTACATCAAACATTGTAATTATTTTGTAATCTTCACTAACAGCAACGATATTTCCATATCTCCTGATGAAGTTTTTACAATGGTTACAATTATGTTCCGAACTTTCAGGACTTCTGAAAATCGGGTCGCTATCAAATGATTTTAAATACAAGTCCCAAATTTCTTGTCCTGTTAAGTTAACTCTGAATAATTTACCTGTCTTAGACATTTCGGTAAATTTATTTTGCATTTTGTCAGTAAAATTCTTTGCCATCGTTACTCTTTTTTATTTTTTATTAATTGATTTTATTGTTATATATCCTTTTTCGTTTACACTCGGAATTGTTCTACCAAGTGTCTTGTTCCATTTTTTACTATGATATGGGAAGTTTACACCTTCTACTGATACATTGTACCACCATTCCATTTTCGGTTTCCTGATAAACGCATCCATACGTTCATCAATAAATTTCCTGACCCGTCCTATATCCTTTGAATTAGATACAATCAAACATTCCTGACAGAAGGAAATCATTTCATCGGGAGTGAAATTATTTTCGTTCTCTTTTTCTTTATTCACATAACCGTTAACATATCCTGAAACAAATTGACCCCTCACAGCATTTTCAAAATTCTCATCCTTGTCATCAGAAATATTACTCATATTTTCAAAAAGGTTACGAGCCGATTCAATAATCGTATCACGGAATATTTTTTCAACTTCTTTTTTATCTATTAATGGTAAACCTCTTAATTGAACAGATGCAGCTAAAACCTTCTCACAATCCCTGTAATCACCTTTCTCAACTTCACCACCTGCTGATTCAGTTATATGACCACCCACGTAATAAGAATCTCTCCCATTAATTTCCATCTCATCATCACCGAGAAGATAGTATTCGTTATTTAATTTTAAGAGTTTCATTTTACTTCACCGATTTAATATTTATAAATCCTTGTTCGTTTACTTTTATTTTTAATTCAAAACAACTTTCTTTATCTTTTACTGACATCTGTTGATATTCTTGTTCATCAGGAAAATCAATTTGTTTTTCTTCCATTTCACATTCAACATCCCACTCTGATTTTTTTGAAATACTTTTAAACTCATTAAAAATATTTTCTCCACTAACTCCCTGCTTTATTTTTTCATTAAAGAATCCAACAAATACAAACAGTTCCTCTTTACTGAATTTTTCTGATTCATACTGTTCACGTAACGTAACAATCTTTTCTTTCACTTTATCACACGCAGTAATCAGATGACCTGAATTATCAAAAGCAACACGTACTATCTCTCCCGCTAATACATCCTCATCAACTATACCTAAAAGTCTTTCAACTGAAAGGCGACTAATCATAGGCACATCTTTACTAAAACTACCGTTTGATGTTGCTATAAGTAATTTGTAACCATCAGCAGGTTTACCCGAATAAATGCTATTTGGAACTATGGTGTATTTATTTATTTGTGGAGTTGCTTGTTTCGGAAAATGCTCAACCGTTTCACCTAACCACATAATAAATTTACCACCTGTATCCGTAGTATCATCGGATAACAAATAATAATCGCTATTTACTTTTATCAGTTTCATTAAGCTGCTTTTGCTTTTTTATTTTTTTTATAGATACAGAAAGATAATACAGAAATTAATACTATACATCCTACAAAAACACACAAACCTATATCTTGTGCTTGTTTCATTTGTGATAATGCTTGAACCATTTTTTATTTTTTTTAGTTATTAATTATTTTTGTTCTTCATTTTTATTTTCGTCGTCGTAAACAATATCAAATTCTTTCCATACAGTTGACTTCACCGAGAAATCAAGAAACCTTGACACTCCTAACCAAGTAGCTCCTTTTGATTCTTTTGTATCGAAAGAATAATATTGGTTTATAATCAGCAATTGATTCTTTACTTCTCTTTCACTTGAAAACGTCCAAGTCAATCCGAAATCATTTAAAGATTCAACAACATACTCCTTATCAGTTTTGTTATTGATAACCGTTATAGACATCATAGCCTTACGCTTTGTAGGTCGTGTCGGTTCTTCTACCTTCACTTCTTCTTTTTTCACTTCCGTTACAACTTCTTTTAGTTCAACAGTAGTTTCTTTTTTACCCCATGTCCAAAATTTCCAAGTCATCCGTTTTATTTTTTAATTTCGTTATACTGTTTATCCCTTGCTTCTTCGCTTGTGTACCTCCATACTTCCCTGCACGTACCGTTAAAAACAATTTGGTATGTAGTTTCACCCATGTCCCGATATTCGTCTTTCTCAATTGAAGTTACAGCATCAATATTAACGGGATAATTTACTTTAGTCCCACTATCAAGTAGGTCAACTGATTCTGTATCACAATTAATAAAATTTGCCATTACGCATTTATGTTATGAAAAATAACTTCACTTTCAATTAATGATTTTTTCAAATCACCTTTCCATTCAATACCACTCTTTGTACTTTTATTATGGTACACGTTGAAAATATCACCAACTTTAATATTTGGAGGAACACAGGCACGGTGTACGAAAAAGAATCCTGTAATCTCATAATCACGATAACCGTGTTTATCAGTAACCATAAGAAACTTCATATCTTTAAACCTGTCCGTGCGGTCTTCCACACATTCAATAACATGACACCATTCCGCAACTGCATCAAGTGTAATATCACCCTCTGCATTAATGTACACCTTATTATTGTCCATTAAGCCGTATCCCATCACTTCGCCTCGTGTAACAGTACCAAAGGCTCTTTCTTCAACAATATCACCTATACGGATTCCGTAATACCTTCTACGCTCTGCGTTATCAAAAACTTTCTTTTCCATAATTATACATTCAATACGTGAAACTGCTTTGTGTCAAAATATTTTTTTAATAGTAAACGATACTCTTTATAATTTTCGTCGGTCTGATAACTTTGCTTTTGCAAGAAATCAACAATTTCGTTTTCGTGTGTTTTGCGTAACAAAACTCCGCTACCCGATTTATCACCTAACAAATAAATTGTTGTGCGCTTCGATAATTCAATATCAATATTTGATTCCGCTTGTTTGTTAACGAATACCTGCGGAGGATAAAAGTTCTTGTATTGGGCTGAAATCGTTTTTAACTGCGTATCTAATTTTGTCATGTGATAAAAAGAGATGCAGGTCATACCATGATTTTCAGGCATGATATAAATTGATTCAGGATTGATACCTGCATGAGAGTAACCGATTTGATTTATCCATGAAGAAAATTCAAACATACGGCTCAACATCCAATTTGCGTGTTTTTGTTCCATAACACCTAACGATGATAACGGAACGGCACGGTAAGCCAAAGTAAATTGCAATTCTGTTTCTGAAATTAATTTTCCCGATACAGGTAAATATTTTTTGAAATGATTTGAAGCATCATCTTTCAATGACATCAAAAAATTATAATTGTCAAAAGATTTTTTTATTAAATCTTTATCGCCAACAATCGTAACTGTTTTTAAACAAAAAGTAACTTCACCTGCATCATCATTATGTTTTTTACCCGATTCAAGTTCATCCTTGAATTTATTTAGTTTCTCGGTAGCTTCTGCTGCCTTTGGTAAATTACATTTGTCAGGGTGAATTAAAACGATATATTTTTTGTAATTGAATTTCCAATCGTTCACATCATAAAAAACATCAATAACCGATTTTGATTTCAAAACCTTTTCGATTACTTGTTCTGCTGTCATATCCGCTACCATAACAAACTATTTTAATTTTAATTTTTTCTTATCAAGTTCTTTTTTCATTGCAATAAATTCAGGATGAGTTTCTATTAGATGTTCTACCATCGGATTGAATTTTCCTTTTAGTTTAAGATTTTCAGGTTTATCCAATAAGGCATTTATAACCGTTATTGTGGTTTCCTCAAACTTAACACTTGTTCCTATCTTTGCCATTTCGTTTTTTTTCTTTATGTGGGGAGAGGAAGGCTCGAACTTCCATGTCATTTTACTGACCACTTTAAACGGTTTGCGGAGTGCCGTCTAAAGCTGATATGCCAATTCTCATATCTCCCCTTGTCCCCGTAGCTTCATATCCTTATGGCTACGGGGCTTTGCAAAATTGAATTTGCTTTGATGTAACGGAATTTACACGAACTTCATGTTAATTATACAAGCGTTTCGCCAACCAAACTGCCCGTCCTTATATCCTTTGTAGAGCTAACATTACTCTGAGGACGGGGGTGGATTTGAACCACCACTTTCTTGCGTTGTTAATTCGGTATCCGTTTCTGTTTAAGATAACACTCAGGCTTCTGACACAACACTAAAACCGCAATTTTAAATGTAATGCTAACTGTGAAGCTCAGGCTATATCAGTTTTTTTTTATTTATTATAATGTAGGTAATTTATTTTCGTGCAGGTAATCAAACAATTTATCGGCTGTCATTTGTGAATCAACAGCTTCAACATCATTTGCTGATTTAAGGGCTTCAATTACCGCAGTAAGTAATTTACTCCTTCTACCTAATAACTCGGCACGTTCACGGTGCGACCATTCACCTGAGAACTTTTGGTGCGTGAAATCACCAAGTTCCATGATAGTATCTTTTTGGGCAACTACCGCTTTGTAAGCCGAACCATCTTTCATTTTACCAATATTCGGGTCATCAAGAATGTAGTTTTCTTTCACGGTTGTTTTAGCAACACCTGTACTTTTGTTGCTTTCGTAAATAACGCTACGATTTTTGTATTGGTCTTCTTCTGTTACTTTCCATTCTTCGTCATCGTTACGAACAGGAATTGCAGCGTACATCTGTTCAAGTTCACCGTTCTCAATCATTGATTTTAACCTCAATAATTCCAATGATGAAAATGTACCGAATGATTTACCATCAACAACTAATTCCGCTTTCGCTGAACCTGCTGCATTTGTAGCTTCCTGTGAAAACAAGGCATTGATGTATTCTGCATTTGTTTCTTTCAGGTAATCCAATTTTTCTTTTACAGTAGTAACAACAAGTTTGTTACCACGACGGCTTGAATCATCAACTGTGTTGTCTTTCGCAACGTAAGTTTTTTTCTCCCCTTTGAAATCGGATTGTTTGTTTTTAAAGAACCCTAAATAGTCCTTAACCGAGCCTTTCCATTTGGCTGCAAGATGTTCTGTTTTTGCTAACAGAACAGCTAATTTAATTTTTGTTCCTGTCTTCATTTTGCTGTTGTCTTTTTTTTTGGTTTATGTTTATTGTTATGCTTATTTTTAATTTGATTGTAAGTTAACCCTCAACTGCGCTTAACCTTTACAGTATAGTTTTGTATAACCCTCTTTTATTTCAAAAAGACTGTGAATTAACTTACAACTTTTTTAGTTATTTTAATTTTACCGCATCCGCCATATCAGCACCGCCATCAACGAACTTAAATATGAGTGCATCAAAATCTTTAAATTCTTTCTTACACTTTTTTATTAGCGCATCCCGAATAGCAGTATATTGAGAAGATGAAAAACCACTTCCTGATTTTTTTCCCGTTCCGATATAAGTGTTTTCTGAAACAGGTTTACAATCAACAAAAATATACACGCCTTGATATTGTTCTACTTTGGCTTGTGCTTTGTTTTTTTGACCGTCTTTAAATTTTATGATTTCTGCTTTATCAACACCACCATTTACGAATGTTAGAATTAATCCGTCTGCGGTGTAATTTACTGCTCTTGCATTTTTGATAAGGTTATCTCGTACCGTTTGATACTGTGTGGATTTTTTAATATCCGCATCATTTTCATCAACTTTAACTTCACCTAAAGATTCGTATTCAGCAGTTGGTTTGGAATCTACAAAGACGTAAAAGCCTTTGATTTTGTTTACTTCGGATAAATCTTTCTGACCGAAAGATACCATTGTACATAGGCATAACGCCATTAGCATAATTTTCGTTTTCATTTTTTTAAATTTTAATTAATAATCGTACTTTATTTGACCGTATTATAGGGGACAAATATAGTAGTATTATTTAGTAATACAAAGTATTACTTAGTATTATTTTATTAACAATTTGATAAAATCGGTTAATATGCTGAAAATGAGGTTATTTTTCATGTGTGCAGATAGGTTGCATACATGGGGTGTAGTTTTACAGAAACAATTAAAACAAACACTATGAAAACAGTAAAAAGAACACTAAACGTTAAGCTAACAAATATCGCTGAAATGACCCAAAAATGGGGCTTTACGCCATGCACCCCATTCATGGAAATAACTATGCCAATTTATGTGAGATGTAACGTTAAAGGGCAAGTAAATTGGGAAAAAACAATATTGTATAATCACACGGACTTAATCGGGAAGGTTATCAGGATACACAAATAAAAAAAGCCCTCAATAGGGAGGGCTTTCGATTTATCTTAATATCTTATGACTTTATGTAATGGCTTTTATCTCGAAGCCTAACGGGGTGTTTAAATTATTTCTTCATAACAATGAGTTTTTAGGGTTAGTAATTGTCTTTATTTTTATTGGCATAAAAAAGAACTTGTGAACCGTAAAGATAGTTACATTTTTGTAAGTAACAAAAATAACTTATTAACAATAAAATAACCGCCTGTGGATTAACAAAATAGCACGAATCATGTAACCTTTAAATTAAAAGATGTAACACATTTTACTGACTGTCAACGCATCTTTGTAAGGTATTGGCATAATATTGGAATATGCTTATAATTAATAAACCAAAAAAATAAAAAAAATGACAACAAAAGACAACAGCAAAAAGAAACCAAGTAGAGCAAGGCTTCAACGGTTCGCAGGAGTGAGTTTACGCAGCAAAATAGACAGGATGTACGTACACTTAGAAAGACAACACAATTCACTATTAAAATTGCTTGATAAGATTTCTATGGAGCAGTATAAATTGATGAATCAGAACGGTTCTATGATAAAATTAAAGAAAAAAATAGTAGATAAGATACCTCATAAAGTGGTGAAAACTACTCATACTCACACACCCGATGCGAGTATGTTAAAATTAAAATATGCTTTGGGAGATAAAATTTTCATTGATACTTTAAAGCAATTAGGCAAACCTTCATTAACAACTGAAATTGCCGAACACGTAAAACCATCACCACAGGTTAAGAAAATTGCAAAAAACAAAAAATGCTTAATGCGTATGATGTATAACAGCGCATTTAATTTAAGCAGGAATGGCGAAGTACAAAGAACTCCCGTTGGTAAAAAATCATTCGAGTATAGTTTGGTAGAATGGAATAAACGTGGTCATAGCGCACACAGAAAATCAGCATAATAAATAATAAAACTAAAAAATGCAGTTACATAATTAATGTAGCTGCATTTTTATTTTACACCTTTTCAATAGTGAACAATCCTAAAATATTGCATCCGTAAACTAAATCCGATAACAATAAATTAAACATTTGTTTATTTTCTTCGTTATCCTTAATGGTATGTGTCAAGTACAACGCATTAATATTTTTAGAATGTTCAACTAAAGCCTCAAACAAAATATTTGGTTTTAAATTTACCTTAGATTTTATTTCTAAAAATGATAATTTCATTGAGTTAAATTTACCGTTATGTTTTAAATCACATCCTGCACTATGTAACCGAGCCATTGTGTAACTTAAATAAAGTCCTGCTGAATTTTTAGGATTACTTATTACATCCAAATTAATATTTTTATCTACATCAGGATTTGATTTCAATACGAATCCTGCAAAAACATTATAAACTAATTTCATATCACCGTTGAATGTTTCACTAACTAAATTAATAAAGTCATCAACAAATAAAACATTCCCGTCCCGACTTGCCATTTTTTTACCTGATACTTTTACTAAGCCAAGACCGATATGCTCTATATCAGGAAATATCTCTTTTAAATTATTGAAGTGATTACATTGTTCTTTACCTGTCAAATATAAAGTTGGTGAATCCAATGTTTCCGCTAATGCAACATCTTGATAAAAATAAGATGTTTGACCATTACTTTTTATTCCGACTTCTTTATTTTCACCAACTTCAAATATTTTAGTTCCTTCATATTCACCAACACCGTCAACTAATAACGCACCGTAATATTTCATTTCAGAAGCCATGAATGATTCGTCAGGATGAAAATTAAATTCATCTTGATATTTTTTTAACCACTCAATTGCATTTTCTTTTTTTACTTCACCGTCCAATGTATCACCATAAATACTAACTGTGTAATCACATACTTCAAGTGATTTAAACGCTTTTGCTAAAACTAAATTTGAAAAATGTCCTATGTGTAATTTTTTATTTAGGTTCGGACTAAACCCATCCATCCATTTGAAATATTTACCACAATAAAAAAGCATACTCAAATTGGTATGCTCAGTTAAAATAATATTTGTATAATTTTCTTTAGTGTACGATTGTAAATTATTTTTCGTAATCCATTCCTGTACTTCCGCATCAGGCAAACCGAATACAGACAACTCAAAGTTTTTTGACTTTGGATTTACTTTTAATTTATTGATATTTATTTTCATAACAATTATTTATTTGTGCCATCAGCAGAAATCGAATCTGCACCAAAAATTTAGGAAATTTCTATTCTGTCCATTAAACTATGACGGCAAATATTTGTGGCTCTACAAGGATTCAAACCCTGACCTGAAAATCCGTAGTTTTCAATGCTATTCAGTTACACCATAGAACCATTGTGATTTCAGAGAGGCTCGAACTCCCAACCTTACCGTCCGTAGCGGTATGCTCTATCCAATTGAGCTATGAAACCATTTTAATTTTGTGTTCCCGAAAAGAATCGAACTTTTATCGTGTGTTTAGAAGGCACAGGCTCTATCCATTGAGCTACGGGAACGTATTTGCATATCGCTCCCGAATAAACCTTAAAAAATTTTGTGAAAAAAAATGTATGGTGGGAACAATAATTATAGAATCCTTCGTCTTCGTAGGCGAAGTGATGAACTATTGTTTATTTCCCGTGTGTTGTACATTATGATGCAAATATAATGAATATTTTTAATATCCAAATTTATTTTAAAAAATATTTGTTATCCCGATGGGGATTGAACCCACGACCCTCTCATTAAAAGTGAGATGCTCTACCAACTGAGCTACGGAATAATATTCCCGTCCCCCCGAAAAGAATCGAACTTTTATCTTTCCATTAAAAGTGGAAAGCTCTGAGCCATTGAGCTACGAAGGGATATAATTAATAACGTTTACTCTTTCGCTTTCGCAAAAAAGTAACAGTTCTGATTATATGCCTTACAGCGTACATAGTTTTTTTAGTTTTTATTTATTGTACCCGTTGAAGGATTTGAACCTCCGACCCTCGCCTTGTAAGGGCGATGCTCTGAACCAACTGAGCTAAACGGGCATATTTTAAATCATCAATGTGGAGCGTAGAGAACTCGAATCCCTGTGGTCTTCCGTGCAAGGGAAGTGCATAGCCAACTCTGCCAACGCCCCATATTTTAATTCCTTTACAAAAAATTCAATTACCTTTTCTTTTGTGTTATAGTACAAAGCTAATTGCATATTTGTTTTTGCTTTGTGTAATACTGTATGACAAGACCTGCACAATTTCATTCTCTCTTGTCTTTCAGGTATTGCACCTTTATTCGGGAAAGTTCTTTTGTGCCTGAATCCTTTTGGAAACAAGTGATGGTCTGTTATTCTCTCATCAACTGAATCGCAATATGGATTTGCACAACATTTCATTTTCCTAATTTTTACTTGCCATAGTTTGCAAATATTTTAAATAATTTTCATCTGCAAACGCTTTCTTTTTTTCTATTAATTTCAAATAATTTTTTGCCTTACTTTTTATTTCTTTTGTGTGTACTGATAATAAATTTTTATTCACGAACACTCTTATTTCTTCTACCATTTTATTTTGTACTGTGGACACAGATGGATTTGAACCATCGACCTCCGCCTTATGAGGGCGTTGCTCTACCGACTGAGCTATACGTCCGAATCTTGTATTCTTTAAAAGCCTCCTTCATAACTTTATGTTTCGGAGTACGTTTATATTTCTCATAGGTACTACACATATAACAATTACATGGTCTTGCAGTTGTCCTAAGAAACGTATAACCTTTTCCTGTTAAGGCTTCTTTAATTTCTTCTACTTGATTATAATGGGAAGTAGAAAACCATTTTTTAACTCGCTTCTTAAATTTTACGTGCTGCATATAGCGGTTGTAAGCACGGCTTAAATTTTTCATGGCTCAAATTTTAGTTGTAGCCATTAGTTTTGCTCACTAACGGCTTACGGTTTGAGCCTGTGTTTTTTTCTGTTTAAATTTTTCATTTCCATTTTGTTTTTCTAAATTGTTTCCAACTTCTTTGTCTGTTACCTTTTCCCGATTGATTACATCCTTTATGCGGTGAACAACGAGCGCATTTACAAACAGTTTTGTAATATGCCATTTTGTAAGTTCGGCTATGTGTAACCTGACTTATTAATTTTTTTATTTTTTGCATGGTTGCTTAGTTTTTAAACTAAGCACATCCATATTCGTATTTTACTCTGCGGTTCATAATTTGTATTTTGTTTTCCTATTGTACTTCCAAGTTCTGTACATTCGGTATTCATACACGGTAATTTTATTATATCTATTCATTCTACCACTACTATTATGAAAACTCATACATTCATCATAATACATAGGATAAAGAATTGAAATTAAAATTCTTTTGTAAGAATTTCCGTTTAATGCTTTATTCAGTTTTGCTCTGTTTCTTTTTTTCGACATGGTTTAATTGTTAGTTTAACCTAACAACAACCATATTCATATTTTGCTCTACGATTCATAATTACTTTTTTTACTTTCGAGTTCCGAACAGGATTTGAACCTGTGTGCGTGGTGTTGCAGACCACTTCCTAACCTAACTCGGACATCGGAACACATTTTATTAACTCAACCACCTATCACTTTTTTCACCTAAATATCCCTTTATTGAACCAAAAAGCTGTTGCACTATTTCAGTACTATTAACATTAACAGAACATATACCGTATTTATGCTTATACCATTCTCCTTCTCTTGTCGTTGGTTTTTGAAATTGAGATAATGGTATTTTTAATTTATTACTCCAATATTTACTAATCTCCTCAATGGTTAAATCCTTGCTCACGTAACAATTAACCCTAACCCTAAATTTTTCATTTTTAACTTTGAAGTATTTTCTTAAAAAATTTACAAAGAAAACAAGTAATTCAGCATCACAATTACATATATTAACTACGTTTTTATTTTTACTTCCTTCTCCGTAAAAAACTCCACAAGCAAATGCGTGAATAAAATCTCTTTTCTTATAAATAAGAAAACCTTTTTTTTGATTTTCTTTTCTTTCATAAAGAGCATCTTTCTTTCTTTTTAATGAAAATGGTAATAATGCTTTTGCAGAAGATGATTTATTATTCAAATTATCCTGTTTCATCTTTTCAGTTAAAACAACATCCCTTACCCAAACACTAACAGAACCTTTTGATACTTTTAGTTTTTTAGCAATTTTACCAACAGACAATCCTTTTTTACGCAAAAGTATTGCTTGTTTTTTTTCATTAATTTTTCCTTTCATTTGAACCACTTATATTAGTTATACAAATATAGGCAGTTCAGATGTTTTTTCAAAGAACATTTTTTGAGCGATAAACAGGGGTCGAACCTGCGACCTCGAACTTGGCAAGTTCACGCTCTACCGACTGAGCTATTATCGCAAAATTTGTTGGAACACTTAACCAACGGAAATCAGATTCATTTTCTTTACAAGCATGGGAAGAATTATCTTTATTCTTTCAAACCCGTTAGCCTGTATGTATTTTTTTGAGCGGGAAGCGAGGCTCGAACTCGCAACTTTCAGCTTGGAAGGCTGATACTCTACCAATTGAGCTATTCCCGCAAGACATGATTATTAGTTTCAGTTAGACCAATGCGCTATGCCCACCATTGCCTTAATTGTTCCGTCCTGTACTTTCGTACTTAGGGATAATTCTAACTATCCACCCCGAAGGGCAGATATAGCTTATCAATGATTGCACTCACGGAAGCTGAGTTACTAATAACCAATTTTTTTATTTCAATGAACTTTTTTTTACTATTTTAATTTTGTATTCCCGACGAGAATTGAACTCGCATCACGACATTGAAAGTGTCGTATCCTAACCGTTAGAAGACGGGAACATTTTTCAATGCTACGCTCAAAAGGCTCGTCGTTCTCTCGGTTATTATTCAATGCTGCTTTCATATCGTTTTAATTTTTGCAATCCAATCGTCTTGTTTTGCTGTTGTTATTTTTTTTGTAAAATCCTGCTCGACTATAATTTTCTTTTTTACTACTTCAATTTTTTTCTTTTTTACAATCGGAGCAGGACTTAATTTTTCTTTTTTTACTTTTGGTAGAACTATCTGTTTTTGTTTTACTTCAACCTCTTTTATTTTTGGCGGTTCGTAATGTAAACAATCAAGTCCAAAACCTTTCTTCCACTCGCAACCTGTCGAATCACATCGGTCTTGTTGACCTATCCTGCATATCCTTTGTTGCTCATTGAAGTTTTCTATTTTTTAGTTTACTAAGGATGGATACTTCGCATCTAATTCACTTATGAAACTTAACGGGGAACACCCGACACCTGCATAATGAATCTTACTGAATCCGTTTTCCTTCGTGATTATAGATTCTTTTTCCTTCACACCACCACGATGTTTAGAACCATACGAACCTTCAATCTTTCCCGTTGCAGGGTTCACATCACCCCATACAGGAGTGTGTTCATTCTCAATCGGCTCGACAAAATATTTTTTGCCTGTGCGGTAGCTATGAACGATGAATCGTCCTGCATCCTGATTTACGAAAAAGTTAAAGTCCGTTTTCATTTTTTTATTTTTTATTTATTACTACTATTTTAATTTTCAATTTCACGAGCAAGGCGGGGATTTTTCTACATTGGACACCGCTCCAATAAGACTTTGCCCCATAAATGCCTATACTCTACTACGCACGTCAGGAGAGAATCGAACTCCCACATCCTTTACAGGCAGCAGATTTGGAGTCTGCTTATCTCGCCAAATGAATTAGCTGACGTATTTTTTTGGCGGTTTTGATGGGATTTGAACCCACGACCCTTCCCGTGACAGGGGAATATTCTAACCAAGCTGAACTACAAAACCATTTTTTATTCAAAGAACTAATTACTCAATAACTCTGCCGAATGGAATTGAACCACTCTCTATTCCTTGCGGGAAGACACCCCTTGCGAGGGAACACAACAGTTGCAGATTGCTCCTTCGGGTGATTACGATACACCGACCTATCGCTTAACAGGCGATTGCTCTACCTCTGAGCTACGAAGGAATTTTATTTTAAAGAACGTTTACTTCTTGGTAGCGGGAGTGGGATTTGAACCCGACGACCTTCGGGGTATGAACCCGACGAGCTACCCCTGCTCTATCCCGCACTATATTTTCTTTCATATTTTTTTTAATCGTTATGATTCGATTTTAATTGGTAGCGGGGGCAGGATTTGAACCTGCGACCTTCGGGGTATGAACCCAACGAGATAGACCGAACTTCTCCACCCCACAGTAGGCAATAGTGGAGTTGAACCACCGACCTCAATATTATCAGTATTGCGCTCTAACCAACTGAGCTAATTGCCTATGTAAAAAATATTTTAAGAGTGAGGCTGCACTTTGCTAATGGCATTTTCTATTGTCAACTTGGATGCGCTAATTTACTTTTGCTTTTCATAAATGCTATCACTATGTTTCTAATATTCCTGAATATGTTTCATCAACTACATTTGATTTTCAATACAGTCATTTAAAGTTTTTCTCGCTCATTATTTTTTGTTGATATATTCACGAACCGTCATTCATAAACCGAGAAAATTAATTCCCACAAAAAACAAATTTTTATTCCAAAACGATAAAAAACTTAAAATAACAAATCTACCTATCAAACTACACTTGAAGTTTCTTTTTCATCGGGTCAACGTTTTTAATTGCGATTGCCTTCGTAGGGCTAACAGCCGTCTTTTTCTCACCGACATTATTCAGTAACTCACTCCATTCAATCAGGCTTCCACATTCCGCATCCGCCTGACGAATTTTTTTTAATATTTCAAAGAACAAAATTTTTAATTTCCGTCGTACCGTTGGAGAGATTTGAACTCCCGACCCGCAGATTATGATTCTGCTGCTCTGACCAACTGAGCTACAACGGTATGTAACTTTTGAGCCGACAAGGTGAATCGAACACCTGACCCTCTGCTTACAAGGCAGATGCTCTACCGTCTGAGCTATATCGGCAATTTCATTAGGTAGTGGATTCGTACCACTCTGAAAAGTATTCCATTCGTTCTTAACAGATTTCATAACTGTGTCAGGATTTTCCTACCCGACTTTTGTTACCTAATTACAACCAACATGATGTGTGAGAAAATCGCAAAGTGGACAATAAGTTGCGTTTAAGTTGTCTTATTTTCTCGGTTCTTCGGATAAATGAGAAGTTGTAAAGTGGACAAGAAATTACATTTAGTGTCATACTTGCTCTCCGTTTGGTTATCCATCAGGCTGATTAATGTCATCGGCTACCACCACATTTTCACCTCAGTAACCAACTTTGGTGAATCTGTTGGTTAACGGCAGTAACCAATTTTTTTAATTTCAAAATTTTATTTTCAATGAACGAATTAGTACAAAACAAAAAACCCCAACTTTTCAGTCAGGGTTTAAATGTTTTATTAAATATTTTTATTTAATTACAAGTTACCCCGACATCGACACAATCATTCATCCCCTTCTCCGTATTCACGGTAGGAATAATGACTGCACAGCCTTTTATCGCTGCGGTTTGCCAATTTTGAATATTTATTACTTGTAACATTTGCGTTTTCTATTTTTTTGTGAGCATTTCTGCCCAATAATCTTTACAAATTTAGAGAATCTTTTTTGAACTGTGCAAATTTATTTTCAAAAAAAGATTTAAGTAACTGTAAATCAATTCAATTAATTTTTATAGTACTAAAAAAAATGAAGCAATTAAACAACAGTTTCGTAAGAAACATTCATCGTTACAATTGTGTTTGGATTTATTGAATATTGTAAATAACAAACACCGTCTAATATTAGATTGTCGGGCTTTACAAAGGTCATGTTACCTTGAAATTGAGCAGTAGAAACTAATGGAATGTATGGAACTGAATTGGCATTACCCGAAGCATCCTTACATTTTTTTGTTATTACTCGTGTAACTTGTGATTGAGCGTTGGGACTGTTAGAAATAATTTCAATCATAGTAACCAACTTAGGTTCGTTAAGTAATGTACGATTGAAAAATCTTATTGATGCGTTTGTTGCAATTATTCCAACGTTAGGATTATTAAGATTGCTAAATGCTTTGAACAAAGAAAATGTTTGTTCTTGATTTGTATTGTTGGTAATAGTAAATTGAACTAAGCTGCTTTTAGTTTCAACACCTGAAAAACCACTCTTAGGTTCGTCAGCTTTATTTTTTTCGGGAGCGGGAGTAGATGGTTTTTTAAAAATATGATAGGCTGCAAAGGTCAATGCCGATGCAGCCAATACATATCCCCAATTGTTTTTAAAAAATGTTCCAACTTTTCCCATTGCATTTATTGTTTTTGAAACACACCGTTTGATGATAATGTTTCATAGTGAAATTGTAATTTCTTCAAAAGTTCACCACGACAACCTATGCAATTATCAGGAATTTGCTCGTAAGGATAAATTTCTTTGTAGATGCCTAACATTAATTGGTAATCGCTTTCGCTTTCCAATTGCTTACGACCATAGTATTTAACCATGAAATCAAATAAGCGTTGTTCAATGTTAGTCATGACAATTAATCGTTATCGTCTTCGCTATCGTCTTCACTACCACCTGCGGTAGCTTCGGTTAATTGAAAACCTTTATCGTAAAATTCGTTTGATTTTTTCTCATCGTAATTTTCAAGGTAGGCATCGTAAACACCTTTGAAAAATTCAACGATTTGTTGACCTGTACCTGCGAAGTCATCTACCGCATTTGTTTCATCCATTACAGAGAAGAATCCGTCTTCATCTTCATTGATAATAAAACCATCTAAGTAGATAGTATCTTCATCATCTCCTGATGTTGCTTTTTCAAACTCAGGTACTACTTCTGTTGGCAATGACTTAATTCCTTTAAGTGCCTCGAATAACTTGTTTAGATTGCTCATAGCTGTTGTTTTTTTGTTTTTTTGATTTTTGTTATTTATGTTTTTGGTTTTTTGAGATTTTATTTAATCCACGTTGGTAAATTTATATTTGCTTTTAAACGAACATCAAACTTTTTAGGGTCTGATGAATCAAAATAAACTCCCATGTGTTGTTGATTTGGTGAACTCGGTTTTAACGGTTCATTAATTGCTTCAAATAAAAAAGTAGGTACTGTTTTTTTATTATTGTTTTTGTATTGGTGATTTAATTGACTGAAAACACTATCAATAACAATTGTTGTTGTAAAATCGGACGGACTTCCTTCCGCTCCTGTTTCACCAATAAATATTTGTAATGATGGATGTAGTGTTTGATAATATTTTGTTACGTTATATTGCCATCTGTAAACACCTGCTGCACTTCCTATACCTGCTGCATCGGGATATGGGTCAATGAATACAAATGGTTTATTTCCATTCCATGTTGTATCCCATCCATTAACAACAGCACCAACAAGATTATCGGAAAGTGTATCACCTGATTGTACAGGCAAATTATTGAATGTAACAGATACAGGAATATTTAAACTGTTTGTTGTAAGTGCGGTTCTGAAATTAGACATGATAACTGAAATATCACCCGAACTATAACTATTTGCATTTACTTCGTTGCCAATTAAAATACATTTTACCTGAGATATTGCAGAACCAAAATTACTTTGTAATGTATCAATGAATGTTTGAACATTTGCAGGAACTAAATACCAAGACTTATTACATGATGTTCCGATAACCGCTTCAATATTTTTATCTTGTTTTGCTAAAGTTGATATTGCGTATGCTTCGGGGCTTATGTTTCCTGTTTGTTCCCAACCTGCAATTAGGTAAGAATAAATACGAAACAATTTAAAATCTTTTGAGATGTTTTTTAATCTACCATAAGTACATTGGTTCTTTAATGCTGCATTATATTTTATAGAATTTTTATTAAACCAATTTGTCATTTCGACATTGAAGTTTAATCCTACATTATGATTGAACGGAGATTTAGAAGGTGGGAAATATGCAGGTGATTGACGTTTGTTTATTTCGTTATCCTCATGAATACATTTACACACTAAAGCAATTGCTCCAACAAAGAATATTAATTTCAATAATGCCTTCATTAATTTAGTTTTTTTGCGATAAGCAAATATAAATATAAAACTCATAAAAAAAACCCCAAGTTTTCACAAGGGGTTTTCTTTTTCGACCACCTTCTCGGTGGAGGCACTTATCGTTCCCTATCGGGAAGGATTAAGCAGCCATCTTTAATTCTGCGTCTGTTACAACTGTTTATTACCTCAATAATTGTACTGCTTATACTGTCAAAACCCATCGAACCCATGTATTTTAGTGCCTTTCATGAGTGGAATCGGAGGGAATCGAACCCTCGTCCAAATACAACGTTTTCAAAAATTCATCATGCCATAAGACATGAAACGAAATAATAACATAATGCAAATGTAATAAAAAGTTTTGGACAAAAAAAAGCCCCGAATCAGCCGATGGATAAGCATTGTTTTCGGGGCGACCTTAAAGTGGAAAGTAGAACAATACGGTCAAGCACGGTCATACCGAACTTTAAGGAGATACAAAGATAGTGGTTAATAACGACTTAACATTTAAAAGTTAAAGTATTTATTCAGTTTTCATGCCTTGATTTGTTAATTACGATTGTTAATAAGTTTAAATTCAGGTTATTTGAAAGAAAAAATGGTATAATTATATTTGTAGCGGTCAAACACGGTATTTTATGGAATTAAATCAATTTGTAAACGATTACATCAGGGAAAACCATCCCGATATTTCTGATAGAGAGCAAAATAAGATAGAAAACGCTATCCGTGCAGGTTACTATTTCTCGCAAGGCTCTGAGCCTACACAAAACGACGGTGATGACGGTGTATCTAAAGTTGAACACGAAAATCTTACACTATTAAACACAATTTTACAGAAGGCAAATTCTATTTTTGATTCTAAAGAATTAGAATGGGAAGAAAAATACGACATGATTTTTTGTGATAAAATTTCCACAAGAGTTTATGACTTATTTGATTGGTACGACCCTGATACAACATACGAAGAAGATGTTACATCTTTTATGAGAGCGTTTAATGAATATGTTGAAGATAGAAACAAAAAAACAAATATAACTAACCATGAGTAAAGATGCTTTTTTAAATCTTGAAATACTTTCTCACGAAATGTGGGATGAGAAAAAAGGATTAGGTCATACCAATGATAAAAACGTAAAAAAAAGAATATTAAAAAAATTATCAGGTAAGGTTGATGATTTAGAAAAAATGATACCGAAGTTGAGAAGTGAAATTGAGTTCCTTAAAGAGTTTAATCAATTAAAAGATTAATATGAGTAAATACAGAGCGGAGATGTTACAGGTAATGAAAGAACACAAAATGTTTTCTTTACCGACATCATGCCGTTGTGGTTACAAAGCAAAGAATGATAATTGGACTGATATGGAAAAGCATTATGAAACTTGCGGTCAGTTTAGGAACTTGGTTAAAATTCGTGCAAAGGAAATGAATCAACCAAAAGTTAATGTAAAATCTATTGGTTTTGATACTGCTGAAAAAATAGAAGCACTTGTTAAAGAAATAAGAAAAGTTGAATCGGAAAATAAAGGTGAAGGTTATAAATATTTGGAAGTGGTAAGAAAAAACGCTTCTGAAAAAATGCGTGAACCATTATGCAAAGCAATTAAAGACTGCTTGGATAATCCCGATAAACCATTTACCTGTACTGTTGACTATATTAAAAAAAACTAAAAAAACAATGTCATTAAAAAATAAAGCATTAGATATTGCACAAAGGTATTGCGGAATGACCCCGAAAGATTTGGGAGTTGATACGTTTGCTCAAATGCAAGAGAAAATGGCTGATGAAATTGTTTCTCTCGTTAACAAAAATAACATAATGATTGTTGGTGCAGGTCATGAAGGAGCAATGTTAGCACACATGGGTAAATCATTAGGTAGAGATTTTTCTACTATTGATATTCACGATATTGGTAAAATAAATAGTTTCAGTAAATCAAGAAATGTAGATTATTTACTTACAGATGTTCATAAGATAAAAACAGATGACCTAATCGGTAAAACAAAAAAATTAAAAGCAGAAATTGATGAGATGGAAGAACAAGGTACTCGTGGAGTAACGAATAACCGAAAAACAAAAAAAAGAAAAAAGGCTAAAAACGGTAAGAAAAATAAATAATGTATAAAATCAGATTTACAAATAGCGAAGGAAAATTAACAACAGTAATTATTTCCAACAAGAAAGAATTAAAAACTATTACAGAATCAGATGCTAAAGATGCTGTTATAGATTGTCAAATAGGAAGTGGTATGCCGACTTCATTGCATAACGCAATCGCTGAACATAATTCTAAAGTAAGAGTTGCATTAGAAAAATAAAAATGAAAAAAGGATTTTGGAAAAGATATAAAGAGGCGCATAATCTATTTGGATTATTGGTAATGTTTCCATCAAGCATATTAATATCTGTTCCTTTATTTTGGATTGAAGAAAAAATTAAAAATTGTAAATTATGAAAGGACTTTGTTTAATATTTTGGATGTTACTCACTTTAATTTTAACGTGTAGTGTAGTTGGTATGCTTTTATTTGTTCCGACGGACAGATGGAAAAACCATGATAGTACACCGTCAACTTGGATGCGTATTGGAAGAAAATTGTTGGATGCAGTAGTAAATCAAAAATAAATTATGAAAGAAGAAATTATAAAATTCATGGAGTTTTACGCTAAACAGAACGGCATACCGAACCCTGAACAACACGCTAAAGATTGGTTTTCCGATTACATGGAATCAATACCGAAAGTTAATGAAGCAGGAACTCCAAGTAGTATGACGTTATATTCTAACGGTAATACAATGGTGTTTGATAATAAAGGTGAACAGATGGGAGAACTACAACGTAATGTAGATAATTTCTTTTTTGATTTTTTAGAACTAAGAGGTGTTGACCCGACAAAGATTAAAAAAATTCATAAAATAGTAAACAATAAAAGCAAATTGGTTAAACCATTTAAAACAAGTTACGGAGATTGGAACAAACACTTTGAAGACGACAATGATTAGACTGATTTATAGAAGGAGAATTATTTGGTTTATAAAAGGTGTTTTTAATAAATATTATTGGTGTGAGTTTGAACACTATTGGTACATGAAAAAATTTAAAGATGAATAAAGAAAGACAAAAACTATTAGCTGATTCCGCAAACGGATTCCTGAAACAATATCCTAAATCGGATAGCGGTGATTTACAAACTTTTGCTTTGGGTCAACTATCTTGTGAAGAAATCATGCAGAAGGAAATTGATACTTTGAAATCAGAAGTACTGCAATTAAAAAACCTGTATGAAGAAAAAATTACGCAAATACAAAATAGCGCAGCAGAAATAAACGGTCTTAAAAGAGATTTAAGAATGTCTAAAATTTCTTTCGATTCTCTTGACAAAAACATACAACTAACAAATGCCGAAAGTGTTTACCATGAATTATTGAATCTACGTTTTACTATTGATTCAAAAGTTCTTAACGGGAAAATTGAAATTTATAAAGAAAAAATTGAAACCATAAAAAATGAAGAACGAGCGACCAACTAAAATAAGCGACTACTTACACTTTTACCTAAAATCAGGAATTAGTGTTTTTATTTTTACCGATGACAGCATCACAGATGGGTTTTTGGAAAAATATATTACCGAACATCCAAACGGAATTTATCATCCTGTATTAATTGTAGAAAACTATGAACGATTTTTAAAGGATGGATACAAACCTATCCTAAGACCCGATACCGATATGACACCCGAAGAAAGTCAGGAAATGCAATTACTCCAAAATGGTAAAGGCATTACTCAATCATGGGCGTTCATGATAAAATGGTTAATTGATAACGGCTTTGATGTATTCGGTTTAATCGAAGCAGGTTTAGCAATTGACAAAACAAAAATAGATGCAATCGTAAATAAAGTTAAAGCTGCTTAATCATGCAAAAATCATTAGTAATAAAAAACGAAGAAAATAAAAAATACTTTACAGGAAGGTATGAAGGTGGGTGGACATTGGATATTACCGATGCACGTACTTACAAAGATGAAGCAGCCATAGAAAAAGAATTAAAAGAACAAACCGACCCTAATAATGATTTGGATTTTTTTGATGGCGTTAAGTGTATTGTTGTAGAAACAATTTATTCTAAAGACTAATGGAAATCACTCCCGAAATAAAATCAATAATGTTCCATCAGTATCACGGTCAATACGTGGATTCTGATAAAGGCAGATGCAGGTTACGTGATTCGGACTTTGTTGATTCCTTGAATTGGATTGTATTAAAATCACTTGAAGAAATATCGGATGAGGATATGATTTGGGTTTATGACACTACACATAATTTACACGAACAAAGAAAACTTAAACCTGAATGGGTACTTACGGTTACTCCTTCATTGAAGGATATGAAAGAACAAATAAACAATGGCTTTTCACACTATACGGGCGGATGGTTATGTAATGTTTGGGTTTTTCAATACCTGCTTTCAAAAGGTTATGATGTACCACAATTTCTATTGGGTTATAGAACATTGCATCAGGTAGGATTAGCAAAATATAAAAACGAAATAAAAAAATAAACAACTAAAAAAACGACAACAATATGAATTTCTATTCAGTATTTTATTGGCTTACAGTAGCCGACGGTGTTAAACAAGTGTTCGATGTATTTAGCAATGTCTTCACATGGTTTACAGTTATTTCACTTGTTGCATTTGCTATAATTGTAGGTTGCACAATTGAACATAGTGGTAATAAAGAAGGTGAAGATTATAAATCTTATGTGGTATGGCGTAAATTTATGGGACGAATATATTGGACAAGCCAAGTAATTTGTATCATCACATGGCTCGGTTATGTTCTTACACCAACAAAAAAAGATTGTATGCTTATTGTTGCAGGTGGAGCGGTTGGTAATTTTATTACTACCGATACTTCATCAAGAGCAATCCCCGCAGATATAACTAAGTTCTTGCATCTAAGTTTGAATAAAGAGATTGACGATTTACAAAAAGAAGTGAAGACCGACATCCGTAAAGAACTCGGAGTGCAAACAGAAAAAGATAAATTCATTGAGAAGGCAAGTAAGTTGACAAAAGACCAACTAATTGAGTATCTTAAAAATGATTCAACATTTTCTTTAGCAAAATAATATGATATTAATTTTCAGGAGTAACGTAACAAATGCAGTCTATTCATGGAACGGAAAACAAACCGTTACCATTGTTGGTGCAACCAATAGACCTGTTGGTAAAATAATGCAAGGGTTTGATAACAAATACCTGAAAGCTATTTTTGAAAAGAACTATGCAGCAAAACACAGTTACAATTACTTTCAGGTCGGAGAAGCAGATTATCAAATATTACAAAGAATATATACGTAAGTAAAATGAGTGGAGTAACTTTTCATACAGAAACAAAAATTAATGAAAAACAATTTAAACGATTGCAGTTTATTGTTGAGCAGTTTCATCCTGAGTTTAAAGGAATGAAGGGAACAAAAGAAAATTACAAAAAATTGCAGGATGCGAAAGAAAAAATAATGAATGAAGCCCTATATAAATATTACAAAGAAGTTTTAGGAAATATAAATCAAGGTAACGAGCATGATGGATTACCATTAATAGAAGGAATATATGATTAACGAAGACCCAATTATTGCATTAGCAAAAAACAAAACCAAACATGATTTCATTAACGTAGGTGAATTATTAGCCGTGTTAAAAGGAAATGTATTCAGTACATCATCCGACCAAGCACCTGTTGTTATTCATTCTACCAATGAAGAAAGCGACCTGAACCTATTAAAAATAGTTTACAAGTGCGGTAACTGTAAGGCACTTCACCTCGAAGCAGGTGATGTTGACCCGAATGAAATTATGATGAATGAGCATAGCGTAATTTATTCCGATTACACTCATTCAAAAATAGGATACATTAGCCGTTCAGAATTAATTGAAATACTTGAAAAGTTTATTAAAAATAATAGTGCTGAAAGCAGGGTTGATATTAGAACATCTGATGACAATTCTAATTTCCCATTAACTGAGATTTTTAAATGCTCATTAAGTTGTCCATCCGTACACTTATGTTCGGGTTATTATGCAGAAGAAGAAAAATAATAATATAAAATATAAAACATGGAAATCCACAAGAGTTTTTTAAAGAAAGTAACCGAAACATTTGGCATTGTATATCAACGTGAAATGATGATTGAAGAATGTGCAGAGCTAATTATTGCATTGAAGGATTATCATGAACTTAGTGCCTTTGGACATAATAGAAACATTAGCATGATAACCTCCCATGTTGTAAGAGGTAATCACGTTGCTCATAAAATAAATTTTGGCAACAAAGAAGTTAAACGTATTTGGTCAAATGTTATTGAGGAGTTTGTTGATGTTGAAATTATTATGACGGAAATAAAAACTGCTCTTGATGAAAAGGAATACAAAAAAGTAGTTAACTCAAAAGTAGTTAAAGACTTCAAAAAGTTTGCAACAGAAAAATATAAATTTCAGGATTACATGGTCAGTAGTAAAACCGATAGACTTACTATGTTAGGTAATACTGATATAATGACCGTTAAATGTTGTGAGTTAATAAAAGCAATTCAGAAAGTAAAACGTTTAGAGCAAAAGATTGGATTTGTTGATGATTACAAAACAAAAACAAATGCCGATGCTAAAAAGTCAACATATAATTATATGGAAAAATTAGCGTGTGTTGAAGTTATGCTTAACGTTATGAGGTGCAGCATTTATAAACCTTTTTACAATAATAGTTTGAATTATAAACTCGCCCGATTGAAATTAAGATTAGCCGATAAAATAAAAGAAAATGCTAAAATTAAAAAACCACTTGGAAGACCAAAAACAACTACTCCAAATTGGGACGAGTTTATTAAAAAAAATAAATCAATCGGGAAAGTTGGAAAACCATTAAAAGGTAAAGGAGTTCGTAAAAAGAATCACGACCCTCTTGATGCACCTATTAAGAAACGTAAATACAACAAATAAATGTCGTTAAGCCGTAAAATAAAACAAAAGAACTTTAATAAAAAACACAACACAAAAGATTTTAATGAATCAGATGAGTTGAAGGATTTAATTAAAGATGCAAGTGAAGATGTGCCTATGGATGAATCTATTGGCGACCCTTTAACAGCAGTAATACCACGTTCTAATTTTGCATACAATCATCTTTATGAAAACGGTGAAATAAATTTGAAGCATAAGCACGAAAGAGATAATAACGAAAACCAATAGCAATGTCATTATACGAAATAAGAAAAACAAGATTGTCAAACAGGTATCGCCTGTTCATGCAATACCTTAAATTAATCAATGAAAATAAAAAAGAAATTTTCTACGGATTAAGTGAGGAAGCTGCTATGAAAGATTTTGACGAGAAATTTCTTGAAACATTAATTTTTTCTGAAAAGAAATCTGCCATATTGAAAAGGCACATGAATGAAATTGAAAAAGAGGTTAGTGTAATATTCCCACATGATAATGATGAAGCGAGAAAAAGAATAAGAAATCATTGTGGTAAATTCACTTCAATTGAAGTAGGGTTTGATGAATACAAAAACAATAAATCAAATTCACTTGGTTTTAGAATAGGTGGAATGGGATAATAACAAAAAAAACTAAAAAAATGGAATTAACAGCACAAGACATTAGCGTATTAAAGTATTACAAAGAAGGTAGAGAACTTAGCGGGTTCGAGGGTGTTCACGATAATCTTTGTGATGAAGGTTATTTAGATGGCGATTTAGAGTTAACCAATAAAGCAAGAAAATTTATTTCTGATTTTAAAGATTGGGATACAGTAGAAGTTTTTAATAACAGGATGTATATAACCATTAAACCTAAATTATAAAAAAAACCAAATGTCGTTATACGAAATAAAACATAATAAGAATTATCTACCAAGCGTTAGAATGGGTGTCATTATCGAAAACCAATCTAACGAGGATAAGTCTGTTTGGTTTTTAGGAACTAAGAAAAACAATTATAAAGAGATGGATGGTGTATTAATCTCAAATATGTTTTCCGATACGTTCTTAGATGACAACAGTTTAACGATGCTAAGAAATTGGCTCATTTCAAAAGGTCAAATAATAATTGCAGTTACACGCATCACGGCAGATGAAAATATACCTGATGCTATGGGAAACAATTTAGTATTTAGCGAAGGTGGAGTTGGTGGACAAATGGGAACTATTAATATTAATAGATATTTCAACCCATATCAATTTAGCCACAGAGTACTTGATATAAGCCAACAATTATTAGTAGATGCTCTTATGTCTTTTAATGTTGTTGTAAATGCAGGTCATAAAGTTGGAATATTATTTTTTCCGAGCAACAACGTAAATAACGCAAAAACTTTCGATAGTGAAGATTTTAATAGTATGTTCACTAAAATTAAAGACACTAATAAAGAATACGACGAAACAAATAAAAAAAGATATTTACTACTATTAAGGTAAAGTGGTAGTGAACTAAAAAAAACAAATAAAATAAATGTAAAACCAAAAAAAAAGACAACAAGATGGCAAACCTAAGAAAAAACATCGAAAGAAAACGCTTAATTCAAAAGCGTGAAAATTCACTAACAAGAACAGAAAATTCTCCTGTTGAAAAAGCATTAAAAAATGTTACTGTAAGAGCAGGAGGCGGATTAAAACAAATTATCGAGGACGTTAAGGCTCTTAGAACGAGTGCAAACATCCCAAGTTCACAACCTACGTCTGTGTATCACAAGTACGGAAAAAACAGCGTTAAAAGAATCAAAGTATCTTAATAAAATAAATCTAATAACCAAAAAAAACAAAAACAAAATGACAGCAACATCAAAAAAAGCAAAGCCGTTTGACTTCTCGAAAGCAACGTTTGAAGACATCATCTCACAAGATGATAAAGATTTGAATAAACAAATCTCGAATGACCAAAAAAGACAAGGAAAAATGATTCAAATGACAGGTAAAATCAGCGACCTGAACATGAGAATCATGAAAGCGGAAGCTGAGTTCAGTAAATCAATGACTGACCCTACAAAGGACAGCGTTGAACTTGGAATCCAAATCAAATGCGACAGAGAAGAATTAGCATTTGCAATTGAATTGTTCGGACAATTATTCCCGAAACAAAAAAACAATGTTCTAATGATTGGAAAATCGTAGAAATTAATTAATAGCGGAGTGATGCTTATGTATCGCTCCGCTATTTTTTTTCCAAAAAGAACTTATGAGCAAAAATAAAAAGAATGTTACCGACGAAGAACTTGATAAATCACTACAAGAACTATTTACCGTAATGATGGGTATGGCTTTACTTGAAAAAACAAAACACGACCCTGCATTACACGCAGCAGCAAGAAAAAAAGTATTAAAAGAAATTGAAAAAACTGATTTGTACCAAGAAGTAATTGTAAGACCCTCTAAAGAAAACTAACTAACAAAAAAAACATGGCTAAAAGAATATCACCACCATTGAAAATAACTATACCTCAGATAAGCGTAGCATTGAAATCATCTACCATGAGAGAAGTAAACAAGAATGTTAGAACAGGAAGAAAAGTTTTAATTTTTGATGTCAATAACGATGACGAAATTTTCACTAAAACAATAGTTAGTAAAAAATCAGACAGTAAAAAGAAATTACTTTTGAGCCGTAAAACAAAAAAGTCAAAAAAGTAATGATAACAAAAAATGATATTATTACGGCTTTTAAAAACAGTTGTGTTTTATTAGATACAAAATCAGTTCTTAAAAGAAGTACAAGTGTAAGTTACCAAAATCAAAGAAACATTTGGGAAATAGATAACAAATGGCTTGGACTTATACGAATCGAAGATAGGATAAATAATTTTTTAATAAGATTATTCCCGCTTCTTGAAAATGGATTTCATTTAAAAGAGGAAACTATTTTTGAACTAACAAAAGATGAATACGAAGAATTAAGAAAATTATACTTCGGAAAATTTAAAGAAGACAAAGCATACTTTAAACGATTATACAAATTATATGGTGGAAGATAAATATTTCGCAAACAGAGGTGTTGAACGGAATAAAAAACCGTTACAAAACAAAGTTTACTTTATAGAACTTTCTCAACTCAAAGGAGTAAAGCCCGAAGAATTGGAAAGTAAGAAAGAAGAATATGCCAAGTATAAATTTAAAGAATTAGGTTACTTGGTATTGAATTGGCAATACGAAAAATTATTAAACAAACATAAGAGTTGGAATTGGCACGGATTCATTACTCCCGAAGACTTAAAGGAAAGATTAGGAGATAAGCAATGGGCTAAGTTTTGTCAAGGTAAACGTGAGTTTGTTATTCAACGTAGAGTTGATGGTAAAAACATAAAAAAGAAAAAGAAAAAGAAAGATGCTAACGCTTAAAAAAATAAATACTCGCAATCAGAATAGTAAATGTAATTATGAATTTCTTGTTTACAAGCACGTTCATTCAGACATTATGGATGGTGATTATTTAGGGGAAAAACTTTCTCGTTCAAGAAATATAATTCCTGATTCATGGAACAATGAAGAAATAAAATGGAACGTAAGCAACTATCCTGCACTTAAAATAATGAGATTAAGGTCTGAATGTTGGGAAAGGATTGCAATGATTTTAGCAGCAGAAGCAACATCACCATCTAACACTCACAGAATGACAACTGCACTCGAAGTGAAATTTTATTTGATTGATAAACAAGGAAACAAAATAACTAAACATCCAATACTTTAACATGAGCATTTTAATTTTAAGAAGAATAGTTCAGCGTTACAGGCGTGAAAATAGTTACAAGAACGGTGGAATGATAACGGGTAGAGGTACACAAAATAACACCCCTATGTTTAACGCAATGGGCGTACCAATTAAAAACAGAGAATATACAAAAGGATATTATGAAGAAGAAAACTAAAAAAACTAAAAAGGAGTGTTGCGGTATATACGCAGGTCAAGACTGTGCGCCTATACATAAAAATCCTATGGGTTGCATTTACCATCCCGATAACAAAAAAGAAAAGGTGAAGGTAAAAAAAACTAAAAAAACGAAGCCTTTGAAAACTTACGTCATTACTATGATGATTAAGTTCCCGAAGGTTGGTATTGTAGTACCTAAACCCACAGGTTTTAAGAAAAAGATACTGTCAGGTGATAAAAAGCATACTATCCGACAAAATTACAAGTTTTGGAAAAAACGTATTGACGAAATCAATGCAGGTAGAGCCATCCTCTCTGTAAGGCAATGGTCGGGTAAACCATACCAAAGTAAACAAGTTGAAATAAAACAGTTTAAACAAGGCGAAATAGGCTACGAGCGTATTATTATGTTTGATAACGCACAGGAATTAGCTGTAAACACAGGTACGGATAAAGGATATGTTTATTTGAGTAACAAAAAGATATTGACCGTAGCCAAAAATGACGGTGTACCTATCGACTTATTCAGAAAGTTCTTTAAGGGCGGTGTACTCGACGGAATAATAATTCACTTCACTAAATTGAGATATGCAAAATAACACGACGGATTACAAAACAACTATTAAAAAAGGGGGACACCTTGTTGAAGTTTGTGGTATGCCTAAAAAAGACAAGAAGGGCATTAGAGCAGGTCAGGAATTATGGATTATTGCCCGTCATATTTGGGGCGACAAAGTAAACAGTCAATTAGTGAAATATGATAACGTATCTCCATTCCCTGAATCATCAATAGTGGTAAAATTTATTAAGAACGATTATCTTGCAAATCCACGTAGAGCAAAATTATTAGTGTGGGTTTATAAATTTGCACGGCAAAATGTTCCTATTACTGAAACGTTCTTTCCACCAAGAAACTACTCAAAAAAAATTAATGAGGATTATGATTCTATAATTTTAGAGGCTGCAACGTTATTCAAGAAGTATAACGAATCAAAAGTAAAAGAAAGTACATCAACGTTACGTATGCTTGACAAAGCATTAAATCAAGAACCAAGTACAAAATTATTATCTAAGCCGAAAGAAAAAGATAAAGCCGAAAGAGTAATTAATAAAATGTTGAAAGAAGATGTTGGTATTATCAATACAATTAACGATATTTTGACTAATTCATTGTACGTTGATGAACGTGGTGATTTAAAAACTATTGGCGGAAAAGAAAATGCAAACAAGTATATCAGACGAGTAATTAAAAGACAATTCCTTAAACGTTATAAAGTAGCAAAGTAATGGAAATTTCAAAAGAACAAAAGGAAGCGGAAAATAAAAACGGTTGGATTAGTATTTATGATGATGTACCGATATACTATAAATCATATTTATGCAAAAACCATGAAGGTAAAATTGCACTTTGTTGGAGAGCGAGTAATGGTGATGAAGATATTTATACAATATGTCAAAGCGATACTATTTTTGAGAAAGTTATTTTTTGGAAGGACATACAAGATAAATTAAATTAAAATGCCGTCAATAAAAGAACAAGTAAGAAGAAGTTTGGAAAAAGCAAACAAAATTAAAAATGCTACTGAGATTGAATTTCAAAGCACAAATAATTTACCTTTTGAAACCGCTCCACACTTCATGCAGGGTTTTATGAATTACCGTGTAGGTACTTGCACGGGTATTTATTGTTGGGATGAAAAGTCATACATGATATTAGCTGTTGGTAATGACAAGTCGGGTAACGGACACTTACAGGATGTTTTTGATTGGTTTGAAAATTCATGTAAACGTGATAAAAGACATTTGATGGTACTTGAAGTTTGGAATAAAAATTTTATGAAACACCTTATTGATAAAAGAGGATTCATTCAATGCGGAGATACTGAACACGTAATTAAATTTTTTAAGGATATAAAATGAAAAGTGTAGAAAAAATAAAACTTGTTTCCTGCGATATATTCAGGACAGAATTTACTAAAAAAGGTATTGTGCCTTATTTTGAAGATATGGTACAGTTTACCACAAAAAAACTTTACAAAGGACAACCAATACCGTATAATAAATATGCGAATTTTATTAATTGTGAACTTCAAAAATTACGTAAAGAAGATGTTACGATTAAAAATGAAACTCCAATTATAACGGAACATAAAGGAAGTTATATTTCAATACAAATAACTGATAAAGAAAAAATATACAAGGTATGTAAAATGAAAAAATCAGTTTGGGTAAATTGGTTTGAAAACGAATACGAAAGAATGATGTCAATTATTAGCTAATGGATACCATAGAACAATTCACCGAATTAGACGGTCAAATGCAAGAACTAAAATCTAAGAAATTAGAGTTAGCAAAACAATACTATACCGAAACGTATCCCGATATACGTGTCGGAAATATTGTTGCTTCACAGGCTTGTATAGATTGTCCTGTAATATTTCATTTGATTCTATCTGTTGATGTTGATGATTCGCACTTCGGGTATAGAAAAAACATAATAGAAAATGAGTTTGGTTTTAATATCGTTTCTAAGTACATAAAAAATGATGGCGTTACTAAAAAGGAAGGTCATCTATACAAATTCGGAAACGCTTTAAAATTATGTCATGTGGAAGAATTTGAAAAAGTAATGAAAGATAATGAGGTAAGAGGTAAAAGTTTAACAAAAGCAAACTTATTAAAACTTAAAGAAAAATTAAATTTATATTTCAAATGGGATTAATAATTATAATTTCAAAATAAATAATAATGAATGAGGAGCAAAGAATAAAAGCTCAAAAAGAAATTGATAAATTTATTTTTGATTTTCGTAATAAATGGGGAACAGCACCAAATGTTAAAGTTAATTTTGATAAAAAAGTTCCTACCATGTCTTTAATAGAACTTGAAACACTTGTCAATATGGAATTTGAAAGTGTTTATCCGAGTTTATACGGAAACGAATTTAAAGGAATTGGTATAAGATATAGGAGGAGAAACAAAGAAGTCTTAACTTTTAGAAATATTTATTTTAAATATGGCATAGATTATAATTATACATTAGGTGATATTGGTGAACATATAGGGTTTAACCATTCTACTGTTTTACATGGTTCGAGGAGAATAAATAATTCAAAAGAACTATGGCACAAAACATTAATTGAAAGAGTACAAGAAAGAATAAAAACATATTTAGAAAATTGATTATTAAAATGACAATAGAACAGGTTAGGGCTGATATAATATCAGGTAAATCTAAACGTATTTATTATTCGGCTCATACATTGTGGTGGACACATCTTGATAGTGATATTGAAGAATCTACCAAAATAGGTCAAATCGCAATGGATGAAGATAGTAAAAAGTTTATGGCACGTACTGATATTCCTGAATCAGAAAAAGAGAGATACAAAGCATTAAAAGAAATTGCAAACAGGTCGGCTGTTACAATTCCATTAGACCCGACAGGTTGTACTTTATATCAAACGGATGATTTAATGGAGTGGATAAACCGTGCCGAAAAATTACCTGACCATTTTGGTAAACACGGATTAAAAGCGTTCATGATGAGCCACCATCAAAACTGTAAGCAATGTTTTGGCAGGTGGGAAGACTACAATAATTTTATTGACATACAAGAAAATTTAAACTAAAATGAAAGAAACGGAAGAATTAAAGAATCAAAAATTAAGACTATCTAATATAGTTGAAAAAATAAAATCTACTGAAACTACTGAAAACGGTATTGATGTTTTATCGGAGTACATTGAAGATTTTTCAAAAAACGGTGATAAGAGTAAAATATCTGACGGTTATCATACGTTTGAAGAACTTTACGACCACCGTAACACATTATTCATTTCATTGTGTAAAGCATTAGTAATAAATGATGAAGGTTATTATGAAGATAAAATTTACAAAACACGTTTTGATTTTGAAAACAAATATTGTGGCGACGGTTGGTTTATTTTAGGGATTAACTTAGGAAAAGGAAAACAAATATCTTATCACTTACCTTACAAATATTGGGATGTGTGTAAAGGTTTCAAATCACTTGATAAAGTACCCGCATTTGATGGTCATACATCAAAAGATGTTTTAGAAAGATTACTTCAAATACCAACAATATAATGGGAGCATTAATTGGATTTTTATTATTGATTTTTATTTGGCGTGGTTTAGGACTACACCATAATAACTATTCACATAAGGAATCTGAGAGTGAGAAGAAAAGAAGATTATTGGAGCGTGAAAAGCACGAACTTCAATATGTAAAAAAATATCATGTACATCCTTATGGAGATAGGATTGAAGCAATACGAAAGGAATTATTTGATACAAATACTTTCACAATAGTTTCAATAAACGATGAACTTTACGTGGTTGGTCATACATTAATGATGCCATGTAAAGATATTTGGGAAGCAAAAAGATTACAATACAGAAATTTAATAGAATATAGCAGAAGATAATTATGAGCCAAATATCAACAGGACATTTAACGAAAGAAAAAATTGAACGATTAAAAACGTTTTTAAAAACAGACAGTATAGAACAATGCTGTGAAAAATTCAATGTTCGTTCACCTGCTTTCCGAGAAGGAATATCAAACACCGTAAGGTCATTGCATGGATTCTACGTAAAAGGAATTGAACACTACATCGGTAACTTTTCATCCACAAGGGATATTTCATTTAATAAAGCAATTATATTGACTTGGATTAAAAGATGTGATAAGCGTGATAAACCAAACGCATTTCCTGAATGTGAAGCAATAGAAGCTAACGAGGAAGAAATCATCAGAGGTATTATAGATGCGTACCCGCCTAAAAATCAAAATCAATCATACGAAGAAAATAAACATCGTATTCAGGGTGCAATGTGGTTATTTAAACATTATCGTGTAACAGGAAAAATAAAATAAATATGGGAAGCAAAATCATAACATTAATCATGGGCTTTACACTAATAGTAACGTCAGGAATATCATTAAACGGTAAACCCGTTGATGTAAATTATCAAATAACAGTTTGTAGTATAGGTATAGTAATGTGCTGTGCTGCATTTACATTCTTCGTAATGGATAAACTTGGAGAAATAAAAGAAAAACTAAAAAAATAAAATAAATTCATTATGAGTAAAAAGAATAAAGATAAAATTGATTTTGATGAAATGACACACACAATTCAGTTAGCTATGTTACTAATGAAAGGAGTTACATGGATTATAAATCCGAGAACAAGATGGTTCGAGTTCATTGCCTATGCAATAGTTGGTGGCGCATGGATGAGCCTGTTAATGTTTTATATTTGGACAGGTAAATTATTGTTATTACAAATTTGGGCTACACCGATAGCTGCTGTATTAATTTTAATGTGCATAATCGAAGGATTTAAAGCGTTAGGTAAAAAGGATAGAAGTTTATCAGATTTAATGGAAGAAAATTACGGCTCGGAACGTAAGATGTCTAAGATTGAATTTACAAAACTTAATAATTCTCTCAAACAATTTAATGACTACGAAAGGAACGTACAGGGAGTTGAATTTAAAATACCATCATACAACGAGTATAAGGAATATGTACTAAGCGTAAAGCCTGAATTAGTTGCTCACGAAAACTTAATTAAAGGTTGGTACATGATGTTTGAAAGCAGTAAATGGACGGTAGCAGGATTTAATGTCAGCGATTGGAAATTACAAACGAATACTATTATGAAAGTTTTTATAGTAGATTCATTAAACGGTTATATTAATTTTTACACTACAAAAAAAACAAACACCACAGAACATGAAAGCGGAACTCCTAAAGTTTAGAATACACAGTAGTAAATTTAGTGATAGTAAATGGCGAACATTTAAAATATCAGATGACCTTACTCTATTTAAAGAAACTGTTGACTTTGATAAAACAAATTTCTATTGGTTTACAGGATATAAAGATGTTGCTAATAAAGAAATGTTTGAAGGTGATATAATTAAGTTTACGCAAAATAATATTGATGTAATGGGTTATATCGAATTTCGTAAAGACAGGAACAGGAACGGATTTTATGCCGTTACAGGAGGCAACATTAACTATGTACTTATGACTGAGTTTTTTATAGAAGGTAGTAAACCCTTAATTATGGGTAACATTGTTGACCACAGGCATTTAATGGAAAAACGTTAACTTTATGCCTTAAACTAAAAAAACTAAAAATGGAATATCCAAAAAGTATAAAAGTTATTGCAGGTCAACAACAATTTACGTTCACCTTTTTGCAACCTCCCGCTATCGGTAATTTTATTGAGAACGGTGAAGACTTCTATGAAATAATGAACGTGAAACATAAAGCAGCTATAACTCGTAAACCTGATGAGGAAGAATACGAAAAAATATTACAGGAATCAGGCGGACAACTTCAAACATCTTTAATTGAAGTAGAACCTGCGGAAATAGTTGTTTACGCAAAACAACATAAAAAAGTATAATGGCTAAGATTAATTTTAACGGTACTGAATTTACAGGCGACCATATAGAATTTAAAAACAACATACTTTATGTTGATGGACATTCTGTTGCTGATTTTAAATCCGATGGTGATTACATTCATATAACTGATTCTGATAAATGTAATATTCATTCTGACAAATCAATTGTATTGAACGAAAAATCATACGGTAGCTTAACAGCAAAATCAATTGTATTGAATGAAAATGCTTATGGTAACTTAACTGCCGAAAAAATAGTCATTAACGGAACAGTAATGAATGGTGTAATAATGAACGCAAAAAAAATAGTTGATAACAGATGAGATTTAAAATTAAAATATTACTTTTTTTTATGTTCGTCTTTGTGGCAATCTTCACAAAGAGTTATTCCGTTATCAACGTCAAATCTAAGTTCAGGGAAATCAGCAAAAGATTTAATATGATGAGCATTAAGGTTTCCACCTTTATTATCTCCGCAATTTTTATTTTGACAAGTAAAATTATCTCTTACAAAAACATCGAAACGCCATCTTTTATATTCTTTGGAAAATCTAATACCCCTTCTTTCTTCAACTTTCCCATCTTTATAAAAATGACAGTCTTTTCCTTTAGGAGATTTATCTCTTTTAGATTCGCTCATCTTAATTCGGGATTCCAAAGTATGATTTTTACCATCCATAGGAGATTTAAACCCTTGCATCCTTTCGGATGCCTTTCTTTTATTTTCTTCCGTATGATGTTTACCTTTAAAAGTACTTACCCTACCTTTAGTAGATTTTTTTTCTTTAACTCTAACACATCCATTACATTTAGCTTTAAGCCCATCTCCTCTACTATTATCAATGCCAAATTCAATTCTATTTACCCATATCTTACAACAAGTACACCACTTTTCAATAATTATACGTTTCAGATATTCTTCATAAGAAACACCTATCTTTTTAGCAGCAATTTTCTGAACGCTAACAAAACTTCCCATATTAATAGTTTAAAACATCCACTCTAAAATTAATAAAAAAAATGAAAGATTCAAAAATAGAATGGTGTCATCATACCGTAAATCCATATTGGGGTTGCGTAGAAGTCCATGAAGGATGCGATAACTGTTACGCAAGGGTATGGTCAAACAGATACAATAATGGTGATAATACGTTATGGGGAAGTTCTATGCCTCGTAAAGAAACTAAAACGTGGGCGAAGGATTTAATTAAATATAATCGTAAGGCGGAAGAAGCAGGTGAAATTCATCGTGTGTTCGTTGGTTCAATGATGGATATTTTTGAAAAGCCAATGAAAGTTGTAAATCACAATTTTGAAGAAATGGATTACAACACACACGCATTACGTAAAAAAATGTTTGAGGAGATTGTACCACAAACACCAAACTTAATGTATTTATTTTTGACAAAACGACCATCAAACATTAATAAATACATTCCTGAATCATGGAAAAAAAATCCACCAAAAAATGTGATGTTCGGTACAAGTATTGTTAATCAAGCAACAGCAGATAAATTAGTTTCACAATTATTGGAGGTGAACGGTCAATTATTTTTAAGTGTTGAACCGCAGTTGGGTAAAATTATTTTTGACAAAAAACAATTAAAAGGCATTGATTGGGTGATTGTAGGTGGCGAAAGCGGAGCTAAAAGAAGACCATACGATACCGATTGGGGAAGGTTAATCATGAAGCAATGCAAAGAAACTAATGTTCCGTTTTTCTTTAAGCAAATTGACAAAATAATTCCTATTCCTGATGACTTAACAGTTAGGGAATTTCCAAAATATCATACGTTACAGGTAGCATGAGAAACCACAGAGGCATAGCAACTTCCAAAAATCATCCTGTATTAAATAACTTTAAACAGGCTGTAATAAAAAAATTACATCAATGGCTTGGTGGTAAAGATGGATTGGAAATACATTTACTTGAATACCCTAAATTTAGTGTTTATCGTGGAAAAAATCATATTGATAGTTTTGAGTTATCCGCAGTTGAACGAAGAATAATTTATAAATATTTAAAAGAAAAATAATGCCAATAAAAAATAGAAAACCAAAAGCTAAAAAAAGTAAAGCTAAACTCACGGTAATTTACAATTTTTGTGTTGTATGTAAGGATGAAATGAAAGAGTTTGGTGATGTTTGCGATAGCTGCTTGGAAAAACATAGAAACAAAGAAAAACAAAAAAAATAATTTAATGTCGGATACATCAAAAATAAAAACAGAAATTAAAAACGAACCTCATTGCAATTCAAAATCAAAATGTGATTGCCATTATTGCTTATCTTCAACAGAAGGTTATTGTCATTACGATGACAGGTTTGAACAAATTAACGGAGTATGGGATTGGAAAAGAAAAAAGAGTAAATAATTTATGGCAACTGACAGAGAAAAATCAGACAACTTAATGTTGGATATGGACAGCCTGATGACTAAATCAGGTTTTTCTACTTACATATTTTTTTGTGTTGGAGATGAAAAAGAAGGTGGCTTCGCATCAATTAGAGCAAAAAATGAAGAAAGAGAAATGTTATTACAAGCACAGATTATTGACACGTTACAACACAATCCTCAATTAAAGGATTGGTTAAAAAACATTATAGACCACGCATAAATTTATGGCAGTATATGTAGATAACTTCAACGCTCCTTTCAGGGGAATGGTAATGTGCCATTTGATTGCAGATACACAAAAAGAATTATTTGAGTTCGTTGATAAAATTGGAGTTCAAAGAAAATGGGTTCAGCATTATAATACATTTGAAGAACATTTTGATATTTCTTTAACCAAGAAAAAAGAAGCGTTATTACAGGGCGCAGTACACATAAATTTTAGGCAATATGCCATTATGATAAACGAGCGTAAAAAACATCTACGCAGTTATGAATTTAATAATGATAATAACTAAAAAAAACAAAAAAGATGGAAACAACAGTAGCAAAACCGCAAAGAAAAAACGCAGCAATCCCACCGTTTTTTATTTTAAAAGGAATCGAAAGATACTCTATTGAGGAAGATTCTAAACCGTACAACAACAAAGATGAGTGTAAATTAAAACTTAACGAACTAAGTTCAGCTAACGTGTTCGATACTTATAAATTACACAAGCATCACGGCAGGTATTTCATTTACAAAAAAAACAAAAAATAATATGACAGCTTTAATATCCTTAATGTCGGAACAAGATTTGATAAACCTAATCACCTGCACCCTTATGGTAGCTTTAATGGGTGTTACATGGTTATTTGCATACCATCGTGGAGTGAATGACGAAAGAGCAAAACATATTCCTTTAGTCAAAAAAGAAAGTGAAATAAAACCTCCCCGCTATTGGAATTATCGTGTAGGCACAAGACTTGTAAAACATCCGTTACGTGAGGAAATGTGGCGTGAATATTTAATCATTGAATGTCATTACGAAAATAATGTACCACGCTCCTATGGAGAAAGTAATAAAATGAATGGATATGAAGAATTACATGAACTGAAATCAGCTAACCATTTGATGTCAACCGCTTTTGAAAAAGAAGTTTTGGATTTAGACAATTTTCCCAATGTATTTCAGGAAAATAAATAACAAAAAAAACATATTATTTTTAGAAGCGAGTTGTTAATAACTCGCTTTTATTTTTGTAATTTCTTACATTTTTATAAGTAACTTTGGTATTCGTCAAAATACGGTCAAATGGCACAAATTCACGATGATATTAAGGATATGTTGAAGGACAACAATGTTGATTGGAGTAAGAATGTAAAATTAGCCCAAGCAATAAAAGACCTTGTTGTAAAATACAGCGCAGTTGACCAAGCTACAAAAGTTTTGAAGGGTAATATGTTCACCAAAGACGTTATGAGCAAAGGTTGTAAATGTCCTGTATGCAATCAAAATGTAAGACTTCAAAAATATACCATCAATTCAGAAATGGCTAAGTGCCTTATCGACCTATACAAACTCAATAAGAAAGAACCTGATAGGGTTTGGTTTCACGTTGCCAAAGATATTAAGATTGGTATTAGCGTGAGTGGTGCGTTTGCGAAAATGCGCCATTGGGGATTAATAGAACAACTTACTCAAAAGAATAATCTTACTGCAAAAAAAACAAGCGGTATGTGGCGTATTACAGATAAGGGAATGGATTTTGTTTTGAATCGTATCTCTATACCAAAGTTCATCAAAGTTTATAATCAAACGTTCTATGGTTTTGAAGAAGAAAAAAACGATAAGAATAAACCGATTACAATTACTGATGCAATCTCAACTAAGTTTAACTATTCAGAACTATTAAAGAACTATGAATAAGTTTTTGAACATGGATAAAGATAATTTCTTTTATTCTATTCTAATGTTAGTATTATTGTCTATGGTTGTTTTGCCTTTATTATCATGCAACAGACAGGTACGACCTCATAGTAACGGAAGTAAATATTCTCTCACAAATAAAAAACAAGAACCTAAAAAAAAGAAAACAATTAAAATACAAAAAATACAATGAACGAACCTCTATTAAAAAAAGCAGAAGAAATTATCGAAAAGCATGGTAAAAGAACTATGTTTGGCGGTGTGAAGTTTAATTCACATGATTCTGCTATGAGTGCATTGATAGAGTTTGCTAAATTCTACGAACACTTTGAACACGAAACTCCCGAAGAACAGGAGAAAGAAGGAAATGATTTTAAAAGACCTGTATGTGCTGTGTGTCGTAAAGATTTTTTTAATGGTTGTTTATGTCATATTTAATTTATGCCGTCTTGCGAACCGAAATACATATACGTAAAATCATTAAAGGAATTTAATGCAAAGGGTATTAGTGGATTTGTATTTCATAGAGAGGTGTTAGATAATAAAGGTAATCCGACAGGATGGGTTGAAATTAAATTAGTACAAAATTATACCTTTCCTGATGGAGAAACGGTAATAGAAAAAATAAGAAAATTAAAAGGTGGTTGGTACGAAAATAAAAAAACGATATAAATGAAATTCGATTGGCAATACAGGTATGTGAATGGCGGGAATAAACCCGACAAGCATGGTCGTTGGGCTTTAGATTTAAGTGTATTTGTAAAGATTGACAAAAACTTAAAAAACTATAAAGTACTAAACGCTTCTTTTGGTAAGTATATGCCTACACGGGTAGCTACTATAAGATTGACTAAGACCCAACCTAAACATAAATTTTACGTTAAGGTATTGACGGTTGAGGGTATGAATATTTTTGAAAAATCATTCTACTCAAACGATGTGGAAGAATTGAAAGATATTACCGAGAAGGAATTTATCAACGTGAAAAACTTTTTTAAGAATTGTAGATAGATGGCTGATAAAAAAGAAGAAAATAAAATAAGAGTGAAAGCTCGTGTTTCTTTTTTAATAGAGATTGAAGCCGATGGTGAAGAAAGTTATAAGGAGGCTATTGAAGACTTACAGTTTCATTATAAAAATTCAAGGACGTTAATGGTAAGTGTTGATAATGGTAAACATTTTAATTGGCGAATAGTTAAACAGAGAAAAGAAGATGTTACAGTAAAAAAAATTAAAGACGTAAAATAATATGAGATTAAAATTAAGCAGACCACTTTCATTTTTTGACCTTGAAACTACGGGCGTGAATGTTTCTACCGACAGGATAGTTTCTATTTCAGTATTAAAATTAAATCCTGATGGCAGCACAGATGGTAAATCAACATTAGTAAACCCAACCATACCAATTCCAATTGGTGCAACCGAAATACATGGAATAACTGATGAAATGGTAAAGGATAAGCCGACATTCAAACAAATATCAAAAGGTATATACAAGTTTTTTGAAGGATGTGATATAGCAGGTTATAACAGTAACAATTATGACAATCCAATGCTTTATGAAGAATTTTTAAGATGTGGTATCGAATATCCGACGGCAGATGTTAAATCTGTGGATGTTTTAAACATTTTTAAGAAAATGGAAACACGCACATTATCATACGCTTACAATTTCTATTGTGGTAAAAATTTGGATTCTGCACATGATTCTAAATATGATACACTTGCCTGTAAAGAAATATTCCTTGCACAAGTCGAAAAATATCCCGAACTTTTAGATAAAGATATTGACTTCTATCGTGATTTTAGCAAGGTGGATGACAGGGTGGATTTTGCAGGAAAAATTGTTAGGGATGCGGAAGAAAATTTACGGTACAATTTTGGTAAGGCAAATGGTAAGAAAATTAGTGAGGATACAGGTTTCGGTGAATGGATGCTTAAACAAACATTCCTCACAGAAAATACAAAAAATATTGTAAGAAATGAGTTAAACCGTTTAATAAACAAATAAAAATGGAAATCAAGAGAACAAGAGTTAATTACAGGCTATTAGGAAAACTTCGTGGCATTAAGCACAATGGAGTTCTTGATAAAACTACCTATGCCAAAAGATTAGGTCTTATCACTAATACCGCCAACGTAATAGTTATTGATGTTACAAACACAAAATTCGGAGCTATCAAAAAAATATACAAATACTCCGTTGATTTTGGTTATACTGTAAAAACAGAAAAGGAAAGAATAAAAAATAATTTCAGTATTGTTTACGATGAAATTAAAAAACAATTCCTTGTTGTTTGCGACAGACCTGAATATTTACTCAGAACACCTACAAAAATAATTACTGAACAAAATTTCGATGAACCATCTCAGTACATTGATGACAATTACATACCTTTACGAATTGATTTTGAACATCTAAGTAAGGTGGAAGAAGAAAGAAGCAGAAGGTCTATGGGTGAAGGTTATATTTTGAATAATAAAGAAATTGAGCCAAAAGAAAAAATGACCTTCAAAAAAATTGTTGCAGGAATATTTGATACAGTATTCAGTACATCCTTAGATGGAATTTAATTTTTTATTTATTTAGTTTTTTTTAAAATATGTCAGAAGAACAAGAAGAATACGCACAATCATCAAATCCTGAATTATCTACATCATGGGATTTGCTGTCAAAAGAAAGACAAGCACAAATAAATAAAATGCTTATTGATACAATTGATAAGTTTAAAAAAAGTGGTCAACTTGAAGTTGATAAAATATATCCGTTTGAATTAACGCATGGGTTTGACCAAGAAGAACCAAAGCAATATATTTATTTGATGTGTGCGTTCAGGCTTACAAAACTTGATAATCCAATTCTAATAAATAGAACACTACCTCCTGTTACAACAGGTTTAGATATTGCTTTACAGAAGGTTGAAGTTTTCAAAGAAGAATTTATGTTCAATTGGCTCGACCACGTTAACCGTATAGAAAAGAACAATAGCCAAAATAAAGAAAATCAACTTTATTACGAAGATAACATCTTTGAAAAAAATAAAGAATCAGAAAAGGTTGAAGTTGGCATCGAAAATAAAAAAGAGAAAGAAAGAAAACAAAATCCAAACCAATGTAATATCAATAAACCAATTGATGATAATACGGATATGAGTAAAGATTCTATCGGTGTTATGATTGGACGGATGGATTTTAATAACGAAAATTCGGAAGCCCCGTTCTCATCTGTTAAACACGGCATACCAAAAAAAGAGTTATTTGATTTTTACGAGGAGAGTGAACCTGATAAATCAAAAGAAGAATATCTTTCAATATTCAAAACGTATTCAAGAAACATGGTTAACCATACCACAGAAACTTATTACAATCACAGAGTACGTGATGATGAATCTGAAAGCAAAGTATTAAATCTGATACACACTCTTAAAAATTTACAAATATCATTCTGTAAATGTAATTTTTGGGATTTCAGTAAGAGTGAATTAGGTCAACTCGGTTTCATGAATTGGAGTGATGAAATATTACTTATTCCTGTTTGGGCTTTTCCTATCATATTAAAAAACTCAGAAGACAAAATGCTATACTCTCCATCTGCTGAACAAACTTTAGTTAGGGATATTGATGTAGATGAAAAGCCAATTATTAAATATGGCTGCGTTCCTTTTGGATTTAAAATTTCTGAATTAAAACAATAAAAAATAAATTATGTTAGCTTACGAAAAAACAAAAGAAGAAAACGCAGTAGAAAAACATTTCTGTGAACCTCTATCAAATTGCAAACCTGAACCGATGGATGACGAGATGTTAGAATATTTCGCAACATTCGCAATATCAAAAGAAGAAAATGTTGATACTGAAAAAGCAAGAAAAACAATTTGGCAATTTGAAGCATTTGAAAAACGAATAGCCTTATTAAATTACACGGTAGATAATCGTGTGAAAATATTTATGGTGATGCAGACTAATGGTACTGTCGGTAAACTTGTTATGTATGCTTACTATATGTTATACCTTTGTAAAAAGAATAATGTAAAACACGTTTCATGGGAAGATTTCGCAATGCAATTTTTTCCTGATGGCTTCTATTCAGATTCAGATTTAAGTAAAGTATGGGATGGTCAAAAAATTACCAAAATTAGTACTGATGGTAAAAACAATTTAGGTAGCGATAACCTGCTTGATTATCCTATGGCTTCAAAATCAATTTCACTAAACTAAAAAACACAACAATATAATAATCTCAAAAAGCTAAAAACGATGGCAAAAACAAAGACAACAGCAAAAAAAGCATCGGTAAAAAAAGGTGCAAAAAAAGAAACCGCAAAAAAAGAAAGACCAAAAAGAAGCGGAGAGGTCTTCATGATTGAATTTGAAAAGATAGGCATTAAGCCTAATTTCAATGAACGTATTGATTACGGAGATATTGAAGAACTTGCTCAAAGTATTCAGGAAAATGGTGTTAGAATCCCTCTGAGGGGTCATTACGATAAGTTAGAAGAAAAGTGGCTTATCACATCAGGACACCGAAGAATTAAAGCAATACAGTTATTACACGAAAGAGAAATTTATATTTTAGTTCCTATTATTTCTGATGCCCGTGAAACTGATGAGCAAAGAGTATTAGGAATGATTACTGATAATAGCGGTAAGAAATTTAATCCTGTTGAAGAAGCAGCAGTAATTTACCGATTGGCGAATGACCATAATTTTACAGAAGAACAAATACGTGATAAAACAGGATTTACGAAAGTATATATCTGCAACCTGAAATTATTACATAACGCTCCTAAAAAATTAAAAGACTTGATTATTAATAACGTTGTTTCAGCAACGTTGGCAATGAAAGTTTTACGTGAAGAAAAAGATTACGAAAGAGCGCAAGAGATAATTGAAAAAACTATCGTTAGCAAAGGTACTGATGATGAAGGTAAAAAGAAAAAAATTACTGAAAAGGATTTGAATAAGGAGAAAGGAAAACAAAACAGTTATTCTAATCTTCGTAAAGTATTTAAAAAATTCGACAAGCATCAATTAACTCCACGTCAGGATAAAGTTGAATTATTTGATTTCGCTAAAAAAATAAATGATGGCGAATTAAGTTTGGATACTATTTTAGCCGAACTGTTTGAGCCGATTCCTGACAAGAAAGATTTTGTAGATAAAAACCAAACCGATTTGGTTGAAGAAATTTTAAAAAACGAAACGGTTGGCAGTCATTCTGAAAACGAACACAACTAAAAAAATAAATTAAACAAGAACCTCTATCATTATTATTTTGATGATGGAGGTTTTTTTAGTTTTTTGATACATGAAATTGAACCAAAGAATATTCAAAGATAGTAACAGAGCGTATGTTGATTTTTACAATCACGTAATGGGAAATGATGTATATGACTATGACAGTCAATCACTTGAACACGAACACTTGCAAAGTTTGTTGAACGAGCATTTTCCAAATGGAGTATCATTCAATTACCTATTGAATTATTTTATTAACAAGGGTGTGTTGATAGGATTTTGCCCTGTTTCAAATGAAGGCACATGGACGGCAAGAGCGTTAAGTCGTATAAGGTGCGTGATATGTGATGATTTTGACAACTACATGGATGCTGAAAATAAATGTATCGAATACGGCTTTGAAGTGTTGAATGAAATATTGTTATTAACAAAAGAACAAAACAAAATAAGTTAACGTAAAATTAGGTCAAGATAAACAACCTTAATTGTTTATAAATTGGGTTCAAATACATTATATTTGTTATCCCGCAGCAGTAAAAAAATTATGTCTGAAAAAAGTAAGAAATCAAAGAAAAATTTAGAGAGCAATGCAACCGAGTTTAAAATTTGGTGTATTAAGAATAATATCGAAATGAAAAATATCAGAAATGATACTAAACTATCTATCGGTTGTATTCACGCTCTTTGGAATGTAGGGAAAGCAAGTCCAAGCACTATTAAATTATTATCATTGGTGTATGACATCAATGAAAGTAAATTAACTAAAATGATTACGACATTCGTAAACAAAAAAGATAAAAATAATAAAGCTGTTGGGAAACAAAGTAAAAAATAATTCAACATAACATATTGCCCGTAGCTTTTAATGGCGAAAAAGAAGAAAAATATTAAACCTGTAAAAAAAAGCGGGGCTGAAAAAAAATCGGCTTCTCCAAAAAAAGCAGGTGCTAAAAAAATTCCAACGCCAAGTCAAAAAAAAACTTCCAAAAAAAAGCCTACAAAGCCCACAAAACCTGAATTAAAAAAAAGTAAAAGTCCGAAAAAAAAAACACCTTTAAAGAACAAAGGCAAGGAGAAATCGAAGAAGGAGAATATTGGTGGTGGTGGTAAGGCAAGAAGCGGTGCAGGTTTCTCATCAAACAATTTCAATTACATACGTTCATTAATTTGGCGTGAATATGGCTTAGATTACGTAAGCTATTTTGACCCAAAGTTCATTAATATCGTAAAAGCGGTTTATAACGAATGTAAATCAGCAGGTGCGGAATGTACGGACAGGGAAATATTAATCTTCTATGATGATATTTTCCATAATCCGAATCGTGATTTCCCTTACATTGACGAAGACCTCTATACAGATGCAATTCCTTATTACCAATTGTTAGATGTAGAGTTTAATTTATTTCCTGCATACCTATGGATATTTAGTCCAATGATTATTCCACCGCCCTCTGAGTTCATTATCACTTCATACGTAAACAATAAAGATGGTAGTGCGGATAAAGGATATAGAAAATATTTTAAAGAGTTCGTAGATTGGTGTAATGAAGCAATGCGTAACCAATATGGTAGTGAAGTTAGTTCTGATGACATAGATATTTTTATCAAGTTTACTAAACCTGAATTTTTAGAAGATAAACAAAGATGGGAAACTGAAATATTTATTTGTAATGCAGATGGTGAACGTGAATCATTTGGGTTTGAACCGAAAGGTAGAATGACAGACCATGACGTTGATGATGAGTTTGAAAAACCAATTGAAAAAACACAGGAAGAAAAAGATATTATCGCTAAAGAGGAAGAAATTATAATCACTCCCGAAGAAGCGAAACGATTAAAAGAGAACAACGAGAAATTATTTAACCTATTATTAATAATGAAAAAGAAAAAAGAACAACTCGAAAGAAAAGAGAAAAACAAAATCAAAAAGAAAGTAGCTGTTAAGCGTAAAAAGGTTGATGTTCAAAAACAAAAGAACGATGAGTTGAAACGTTTACAGGTTATTAAAAAAGAACTTGAAAAATCTGTATTGTTATACAAGAAAATATCTGACAAAAAACGTATGAGTAAAGCGTTAAAAGATTTGGATGCGGTATTAGCTAAAATTAAAAAGCTATCGTAATTAGTTTATGCGTAAGATTGACAACAAAAAATTAAATAAGTACGTAGAATCACTTTCTGCTCAAAAAAAAACTTTCGTAATTGAAAATAAACGAAAAGTTAATTCTATATTGATTAGAGGTAAAGCATCAATCCTTAATAAAACAAAACCAAACGCTTTAAAAAATAAAAAGAAGAACAGGGAAGTAATTAATTTATTTTCTCAGGTAGCAAAAAACGTAAATCAACACATAATTGATAACGGTCTTATTGTTCCTAAAGTACGCAACCGTCATTCATCTACCTATACCAACAGAAAAATGTACAGAGAAATGGCAGAAGGTGAAAGATTTTATTATGTAGATATTTCACATTGCTTTTGGCGTATTGCGTTCCTAAAAAAATATATTACCAAACACCTATATGAAAACACTTTAAAGAAAGAAGAATTTAAGATATACCGAAATATCGCTTTAGCCTGTATTGTTGCACCACGCTCACGGAAATATTATGTAATGGGTGAATTTATGTGTGAGATTTCAGAGTGGAAAGAATTTCATCAGCGCATATACGATAACATACGATTTACAGCATACAATTTAATGGGTGATATTCGGGCAGAAATTAACCGCTATTGTATCGGATACCGCACGGATGGTATAATGATTACCGATAACCCGAAAGTGCTTAAAAGGGTACAGGAAATCATCACAAAAAAGGGCTTTTCCTATAAAGTAACGGAGTGCTATAAGATAGATGAGCTATATTATCAATATGGTAACAATGACAAGAAAAAAAGGATGTAATTTACGGCTCTCTTAATTTTCTTATTAAGTCAATATTTATATTGAACTTTTGTATTTTTCTTTTTTCTTCTTTTATTTTATCTCTTTCCTTAATTTGTTCTTTCCACTCATTCAAATATACAGGTTGTCTTTCTTTATTTTTTCTTTGTTCTTCCCATTCATTCCAATGATGTTCCCTATGGCAATTTGAACAAAGTAAAATACATTTTTTTAATTCTTCAATTATTTTTTTCCAAGCTGTTTTACCTTTTTCAAATATATTAAATTCCTTATTTGTTTTATCAACATGGTGAAAATCGAGAGCAGCTATACATTTATCATATCCACATTTAGTACATTTACCTCCAAATAATTTAACTGCTTTTTCCTTTAATTTTCTTCTATATTCTGCTGTATTAAATGCCCTACATTTTTTACATATAGGAATACCTTTATTATTCATTGAAAATTCTGTTAGACCATGATATTTACATATTAAATTTTTATTTGATACATCACATCTTTTACAACAAAAAACATTATCCTTGTTCAAATAAAAAATAGATAATCCATGAATTTTACAATTCCTTTTACTTGGCTTATCTGAACATTTTTCGCAAACATGACCAATAACATTTTCCTTATGACCTATTACACTAATAAAATTAACCTTACCATGTATATCACAGGTCATCTTAACAGGTTTTATTTGTTTTTTAATAAGCATATTAAATTATTACAATAAATGTAATTACAAAATTATCCATAATACTCTTATTTTTAACAAATTGTCAAGTGTTTTAACGTTTTTTTATGTATTTTTAACAAATACACGTATTTGTTAAATAACTGATAATCAGTATTTTAACACTTTTAACCATTAAAGTGTTAATAAACTACACTTACAAAAATGTAAATACATTGAAAAACCCTGTATATTTGTATAAGTTATTTGAAACAACAATTCTTTGAACAGCCCACCCGTAAGTAGCAAACTAATGTATTTACGATGGGGTTTCTCCCAAAGAAGGATGAAAATGAGGCGGTAAATAATCCCTGTGAGCAATATAGTAAAAGCGCAAAGTTCACAGTCCTAACAGCCTACTATGCTACTGTACATAAAGCATAGTTTCTTTGACATATTGAGATAAACAAGCGTATAATCAAGGTTTAAATAAAACTGCGAGAATCCAACGCTACGGTCTAAGTAACGTGTAATGAGTGTTGCGAGAACAACATAAATGAGATGTGAACAGGACTACTAAGTTAACAGGTCAACAGTAAGAGTTGACTACCTGAAATGGCTTAGTCGAAATACAAAAACGTAGTGAGCATTGGGGAGCGGATAATAAAAAAGTTTGATTGATGAGCGGAACGCAACCGCTAAATCTGTGATGTAACTGTTACCAATAACATTCTCCTGAGTGAGTGAGGTACAGGAATACAAAAATCAGGTGGTTATCACAAAGGACATCGAATGATTCCGTGATAATTAATCCAAAAGCAAAAAAACGGGTGAAGCAAAACACCTCTTAAAAAATTTGCACAAATCTATTACACCGATAAATGTTTCGGTAAATGGATTTACAAAATATGAGCAATAAATGACTTACAAGTTAGTGTTTACTGTTAAGAGGAAGATTTAAACACACTCTATCCCGTCCAAAGGCGGAAATAAATAAAATTTGTAGTAATAAGTAAATTCAATGCCCTCCTACGCAATGCGATTAGGAACAAGGGAAAAGTTTGAAGGTTATCGAAGCCAATATGTTTTAAGGTAACTGAGGCTAACAAAAAAACTACGGATGCGTTAATTACCGAACTTGTATTGCTTCTCCGAAAGGTGTTAGCTAAAATGTTTAATGGTTCAGGTCGCATCCGATACCGTAAAAAGAAGATAACTTTTATTACAATATTTTGATGGCACGGTAGTACAAAAAAGTATTACCGTGTAAAAACCATAGAGAAATGAAATACGCAGGTCAAAAAAAAGTAAGCAGGGACATAGACAAAAAAGTTAAGCGTGAAAAGTCTGCTACTAAATCAAATGAAAAAAAACGTGAACAACAAAAGCTGAATTATTATAGTAAGCTAATCAGTAAAAATAAAAAATAACAACCATGAAAAAAGCTATTAAATTTATAAAACGTGGTTTTTTTAAACTGTGTATTATTGAAGCGCAAAACAACCTCGATTATTACGGGGAACTTACATTAAGGTTTTTTAAAATAAAATTAATCTCTGTAAAATAAAAATAATTAAAAAAATAATTGGTCAACAATCTTAAAACTAAAAAAATGGCAACAACATCCAATCACACAAATCCAAATCGTGCAGCAAAAAAATGTGCATTTAATGACATCAAGCAAAGCTGTAAAGGGGAAACGTATCTATATCTAATAGATAAAGAAAAAAAATCACTTCCTTTCTCAATGAGAGAACAATTAGTAACTCTCAGTACCCCTACAATCCAAAATTATTAATTGGTCAACAAACTTAATACATATAAAATGAAAACAGCAACAGCAATAAAGCCACTACCTGCAAACATAGAAAAGTATGTGAGCCGTCAAGTAGGCTTCAATATGTTCGGGTTACTTAATCTTAGCATACTCAGAGCAGAAACAAAAACAACGCTCAGTACTAAAGAATTGAAAGAACGTATCATGAACAGGTTTTCTGATGAAATGGTAAATGGTAAAATTCAATTCATCGGTTACGACAAGTACGAAATGAGAGAAGTAAAAGGACGTGGAGATTCTTACTTTGAAATATTCGATGCTGATACGGAAAAAACAATTTCCGATAACTTCATTTCAAAAAATATTCCGAAAGGATACGGCAAAGTAAAAAATCAATTCATTAAGTCGAGAAAAAAATACGAGTTCGTTTTATCTCACAAGAATGGAGTTTTCTTTACCAAGTTACTAAACGACAATCACAAGAAACAAAAAAAATAAAATGAAAAAGTTTAAATCAAAATACATACCTGATGCTACTGTGTTTGATAAGCAGATAATGATTTGCTACTTTCAAACGCTATTAGCGAGATACGGTAAAATAATTGATAACGGTAAATACAAACTAGAGTTGTTAGTTCCGTTTAGCGATTGGATGGTAATAACAATCTATTGCAGTAAGAAGAAACCAAAGATACACAACCTGTATTTGTTAAGTACATTATGGTTTCCATTCTGCTTAACGTTACTATCAATAATAGCTGCTATTATATTGGTAGTTATTATACTACAAATACCATTCGGTTTCTTTTACACCTGCTTGTATCGTAAGTCATTCATTAATGATTGGTTTGATACATTGTGTGGTTATATCTCTTTCGCATTAACAATCATCGGTCTTATTACAGTAATTAAATACTTTATTTAAAATGAAATATAATAATCCAACAGAACAAGAAATTTTCAAACGTACTATTGACGGAAGAAAAGACGAACTTAAATTCACTAAAATAGTGATTGAAAAAATTGTAAAGAACAAAGCATACAAAGCAAATTTCAGTTATACTTACGGTGAAGGAAATATTTTCATGGAAACAAGTATTGGCGGAACATCCGAAGCTAACTGCATAGAGAAGACAGAAAAGTTTTTGGAAACTAAACTCAAAGAAAACGAAATACAAAAACTCTAACATGAAAGAGTTTACTTTATTTTGGCTTAACGGTAAATCTGAAATAGTTTACGGTGTCGAAATCGAACAAGCCATAGCATCAACCGCAAAAAAAGGTAAAGTAGTTTACTATACTGAGGGAAATACACTTAACGATTATGAGTATATCAAATCAAATAAATTTTGGTATGCAAATTCTAATATAGAATTTAACTTAGAGTTCCATCCTTTAGAAATGAATAACGAAGGAAAGGACAAACATGGTAATACTATCCGCTCATTCTTTATTGACGATTCAGGAATGAATAAGTTAATGGTAAAGCAAAATGAAAAACTAATTATCCTTACTCTTAAATTAGGTGATAACAAACCACGTCGTATTGGTCAGGTTACTAAAAGTACCCGTACAATCGAAATGAGAAGGACAAGGAGTTTACATTTGTTCCGTAAAGGTAACGCTTACGGCTTCGGGTACTACGTATTAAAAAACCAAACATCAATTGATTGGATACGTTTATCTGATGACACAGGTAGTCATTGGAAAATACCTGTTAACTATCTTATAGCAAAAGGAAAATTTCTACACTTTAAAAATCAGGGGTTTGAATTACAAAAGTTTCTTTCTCTTGAAACACTAAAACAATTTGAAGTACAACCCGAAGAAAACAGAAGAACATAAATTATAAAATAAATTGGTCAATAACTAAAAAAATAAAAATCATGTCAACATCAAAAAAAGAAAAAGAAGAAAATAAAAAAGCTCATGAAGAAAAATTAACAAAACTTCAAGCAGCAATAAATGTTTTTGTAAACAGCTTTACACAAGGCTCTGACTATAATCGTTGGAACACAAGAACAGTAGAAGCAACTATAACTAAAATATTAATTTGCTTACAAACATACAATCACAATATTGAAGAAGGAAGTCGCTCATGGATTAGACCGTTCTACGAAGCTATCAAATTTGATTTTGAAAGTAAGAAGATAGATTCAAAACAGTATGTAGAAAACTTCTACAATTCTGTTATGCGACTTGAAGAAACAATGCGTAACGATGGATGGCAATGTATAAATAATGCTATTGACGATAATAACGTTGATGTGCTGTTAATGTTTATTAAAGTGTGCAAATCACACTTTTCTGCCTGTAAATATAATTTCCATAACTACGAATTTATTAAATCTAATATCGGTTTAACTTACCGATTGCTTTCTGACTTTGAAACAAATTTTAGAGGTGAGATGCAAAAATTCCACAACATAAATGACAACTTACAAATTATTGAGTGTAAAAAATTCAATAACGATAAAGAGGTTATGGATTGGGAAAATAAATTCTATAACGTTAACGATGGTGGAACTTATTACAGCACATTTAATGATGCTTTAATATGCGCTATGTTCGGAAGGTTCAGCAACTCTGCAATTGTTCTTTTTGAAAAAGCAGAAGAAGAACGTAAAGAACAGGAAGAAAAGGAAAAAGAAAAAAAATCATCATTAACTAAATAAATAAAAACCATGAGAGGATTATTCATATTTTTAGTAACAGTTGCTTCTTTTTTCGGATGTATTTGGATGCTTATTGTGTTCGCAAACAATATGTCAAAAGAACACGAAGAAACATACGATAACATGGTAGGTAAAAAAGTTCTTATTGACAAGGATAGTCTTACTGTTGTTGATTACAGCATCATTCACGAAACTTACACATTAAGCAACGGAAAGACCGTTAGCATCAAATTATTTAAAAAATAAAGTCATGTCAGAAATTAAATCAAAACTAACAGACAAGCAACGTGATAACATCATGGCTGCTTTCAAAAGTAACGAGAGTACTATAATGGATACTCTTATGACTGTGTTCATGGATATGGACATGGTAGAATACAATATAATTACAGCCTTATATGGTGGTATAAACTATTGGGCGGGTCTTGATGAACAAGAAAAATGGAAATATCCCGAAGGTCATGAACCACGTAAAAAAGGTGAAGACGGTGAAACTCAGGACGTGTATATCGCTCGTTTAATACTTGAAGGTGGAGCGGTTAAATTCTTTGATATAAACGATGAAGAAAATGAAGAAGCTAACGAGTGGTTCTTAGACCTTAACAAAATGGTTATGGGTTTTATACTCATGATGCAGAAAAGCCCAAGCCACTTTGCTGACCTACTTGCAGAAAACGGTGATGCAACTACTTCGGATGTTTACATTCAGTATTGCTTACTCGGTGATATAGTTTACGGATAAAAAATAAATCTCCCTCAATCTTAATTTAGGTTGATGGAGTTAATTAAACAAAATAAAAAACTCTCAAAAAATAAAATCATGGCGACAACAAAAATAAATCCACACAATTCAATTAAGAGTGCAGTTTCAAAAACTCCATTCGGTAAAGTAAAGCTATCTAAAATGATACCTGCATTAAAAGCAGCGAAAGCTAACTTTGGTTTTAATCTAAGCACACCTAACGGTATGGTTGGAGCAATCAGATACATGAATATTGCAGTAGTAAGAAATTAAGATGGCAACATTCACGGAAATCCAATTTTGGTTAGAATATCGAAAAGATAAAACTTTAACTAAAGACAGTTTCACAGATGAAGCATCTATGAGAACTGCACTAAAGCAATTAATTAAATCAGGTGTAATACCTAAAATAATTGATTTGAGTAAACAACAAGCGCAACAAAAATTAGCAACAATCTAAAAATAAAAAGATGGCAAAAGCAAATTTCGTAAAAAAAGCCCAAAAGAATATTTACAAGAACGGTAAAAGACGTGAGTATGTTTCTGAAACAGGCAAAAGCAAAGGTCAAACAAAATCGGTAATCGACAAAACAATTCCTGCCGATGATAACGATGAAATATTAATTGCAAAAGGAGAACCTTACTATTGGTGGCAATTTAAAAACAGCCCAAAACAATTTAGTAAGACAGCACCAAAAAACAGTCAACTAACTCAATCAAATTTCTTATCTCAATTGTACGCAATGGAAGAAGAAATTGAGGAGTTCACTTGTGAAACAAGAGAAGAATTTGAGGAGTTCAGGGATGACATAAAAAACCGAATTGAAGAACTCAGAGATGAGTGTCAAAACAGTTTGGACAATATGCCCGAAGGTCTGCAACAAGGTGATACAGGTCAACTATTGCAGGAACGTATTGATGCAATGGATTCATGGGCTTCGGATATTGAAGGTGTTGAATGTGATGTTGACGAGGACGATATTAAACAAGAGGTTCTTGATGAAAACAACATTGATGAAAACGGTTATTCACTTGACGAAGATGACGACGACGATGAAGAAGAAAGTGAAGATGACGGAGAAGAAAATGATGAAGATGACGAAGATGACGATGAGCGAAAACCTGAAATGACAGAAGATGAAATTCAGGATGCTATCAACGAGAAGATTCAGGAAAAGGTTGACGAAGCAATTGAAGAATTACAAAATCAATCACACGGATTATAAATAAAAATATTAAGTGGGATAGTGACCATAGCTATTCTAAAGTAGCCTGTATGAAATACGACGGGGTGGTGGACAAAAGCACTCGATAGAATTTAGCCCACTTATATTTTAATAAAAAAACTAAAAAAAATAAAGACATGAAAAAAATATTTTCAATATTATTAGTATCAGTAACAATGTTACTGTTCACTAACTGTGAACCTACAAACAGGGAATCAATAAAAGTAGAAGTAGTTTGCAACTGTCAACAGCGTGATAAGGTTGCTGCTTTCATTCAAAACTCAATTAAAAACGCAAACAATATGAGTGATGAAGAAATGGAAGATGTTATTAGGGAACTACGACATACAGCAGTAGGTATTTATTGTCCTAAGAAAAATGTAAAAGCAATTCGCAGAGAGAGTGGTTACATAGAACAATTAGTAGAGCCGTTAGATAGCTGCGAACAAATAATGGAAGGATATTAAAAAAATAAATTGGTCAATAACTTAAAAAATAAAAAAATGAAAGTAAAATATTTAATACTCGTTCAATGCTTATTAATAACCTTTGTTCTTTATATGTTCAAAGACTTATTCATTATCACATTACCCGCATGGTTAATTACTTTGCCCGTAACTGTACCGTTAGCTATCTACCTTGTAATAGTTTATTTCAAAAAACGAAAAGCTAAGAGAGCTTATAAACCAATTATAAAAACGGAAGAAAAAGCATTGTTATGGTTAGCTAATTATATTCACCATGACTTTACTTATTTGGCTCATAGGAATATAGTTCATCTTGATAAGCTAACACTTGAAGAAATAATTAAGCTATACGACCACTACAAGGATGTTACTTACTCTACACACTATAAAGACCCTTTATTAAAAGAAAAAATGAAAGGTCTTGAATGGATGTGGAGTACACCGCCTGAAATACTAACACAAAAAACTCATTTTGAAATCACTACATCTCACAATTACGATAATGGAAGGAGAATGGAAACACCTGACAATATAGTTGAGGCTATTAAGTTAGCCACAACAAAAAGAAATAAAGGTGATGAGTATGACGAATATCATAACAGCAAAACTGAAATAGTAACTAAAGTTATTACCGTTAGAGAAATTGTTGCAGTAATCAAACCCGAAGAAAAATTATAATAAATAAATTGGTCAATTAAAACATACAAAAAATGAAAACAGTTGAAACAGAAACTTCTTTCGATGCTGCATTAGCAAAACAACGAGTTGAAGAAATAAAAACAAAAAACAGAAAACTTATTGATACAGTTAAATGGAAAACCGAACAAGGGATACAAAAATTATTACAAATAATTTTGCGTAACGTAACCATAAACAAAGATGCTGAGATTAGTTTACGTATGGGTGAAGAAAGATTTACCATTCATTACATATATGATATTACAAACAAATACAGTATGGATATTGAGTTTTGTTTTGCTAAAAAATGGGATGTTTTTGAAATAGGTGCAGAAAGAAATGAAAAAGCAATAAAAGCAAACATAAATATTGGCGACATCAAAGATGTTAGTTTTTCAGGATTTAAAATGGATTTCTTTAAAGGTGATAAATTTGAAGATTTCGATTGTCTTTTACTTTACGGATATATTGGAAAACAATTACGTGATAATGATGGCGAGTTCATTAACACATTGAAAGAAATTTACGCTGAAATGAGAGTGTTTTGGGATGAGATTGATAAAGGTTGGTCAGAAGGTCGTGAACTAAATTCTCAAATTGAAAAACACGCAAGAGAAAATTTCGAGAATGAAATTCGCAATTCAAATAAATACTTTAAAGAAGGAAACTTTATAGTTATACGGGATATTAAAAAAGATTTCATCGAAGCGAGTGTTTACCAAATAGGTAAAGTTCAAAAAACTACTTTCTACGCAAAACAATGCTCAATTGAAATTGAAGACCTATCTCGTTTGAGTGAAGAAAATAAATTGTATGCTTTACAAATAAGAACTTATAACCGTGATGAAAAACGTCGTTTAATTGACACATACATCACAAGTTGGGCTTCTTCACTTGTAAAAGGTAACAAGATTGAAATTCTCACTACTGAGGAATGGAACAAACTTGAAAAAGAAATACGAACAGAACGTGATTTAATAGTTGAGTATAAACTTAATGAACAATCAAAAAAATACGGAGAAGTAAAATACAGAAAAGAACAATAAAAAAAATTAAACAAGCGCAACCTGTAAGACCTAACTATCGCCCTCCTTTTAAGAGGATATGAGAATGAGGCACAATAACCGTAGGGGTACTAAAGCAAAGTATGAAAGCGGTTTTTTTTAAACACTAAAAAATAAATTAGTTAAACATGACCACTCTAAAAATAAAAAGTATCAAACCGAAACCTGAAATGTTTTATGATATAAAAAAACTTTCAGGAATGAACGAAAAATATTGCCGTAATTTTACTATGCGTAGTTTTGATACCGACATAGTGAACAAGATAATTACTTTATTAATGAATAGGGTTATGGTATTTTCACCTCAAATTGGTGATAAGGTAATTTTAGAGGGTTACAATCAAACAGAAAAGAAAGACATCGTTTATGACAACGGACATATTGAATCGCTTAATTGGGGTGATACAGGTAAATTAAATATATGTACGTCGCCCGACCTACCTCATATAAGAGAAACAGGTAATACATCAACAGGAGGCGGTTATTGGGTCAATATAGAGCCAAATAAGTTATCCTTTGTAGGATACACATCTAAAACGTTTTGGACATGGGGATTTGAAGCACCAAGAGCGGATGCAGCCCTATACTTCAAAGCACCTGTGAAGGTATGGAGATACAAAAACGACGAGTTAATTAACGTTTAAATAAAAAACTAAAAAAATGGAAACACCATATTGCATACAAAGAGCAAAGTTTGAAAATAGAAACGATAGGACAGGTATTGACAGCCTGTTACGTTTCGATTATATGGGTTCTGCCGAATTTGAGTTTGGCGCATTACCCGCAAGTTTAAAACGTGTACGAAATAACATGAATGATTATATCATGTTCCAATATACATTCAAAAAATATCCTGCAAAATCTAAATCAGTAACAGTTTTTTGTAAAAAAGAACAGTATGATTTTATTGGAGATATTTTAGAACAACTCGCTGAAAATAAAATTCGTTTAAAAGAACGCTGTGATTTAGCCGATTGGTTAAATCAAAAAGAAAGCTCATACAACAGAAATGATTTTTGGTGGGACATTGACCAAGATTGGTTCTTTTGGAAATTTACACCCACATTTGATTTCCAATTCAAAGAAACATTATTATTAACGCCAACAACTAACACTAATTCAAAAAAATAAAAACTAAAAAATTATATTCATGAATAAATATACAGATTTCCCGAAAACAAAAGAAGAAGCACAAAAACGTGCTGATGAACTTTGCGAAATATTAAAATCAACCGTTGGTGGTGATTGGATTACCCGTGTGTGGTTTCAATCATGGTTTCGATATGATGTTAAGTTAGGAACAATGAGTGTTGACTACTCAGAGAACAGTCAAAAATTTGGATGTTTAATTTCAGACAAAGAAGGTACTGCTACTTTTGGTTTAGGTTCATGGACTTTAGGCGAAAGAAATAATAATTTCGATACACCTAAAGAAGCGGTTGATGCAGCGTTTAAAAAAGGAAAAGAAGTTATTGAAAATTTAACTTCAATAATGAATAACAATGAGGCTTTGATTAGCGGTAAGGAAATATTGACTTTCAAAAAAGTACCGAATAAATTACGGATATATCACTTTGCACAAGTTCCGTGTAAACCATTCTTTGTTGAAGTAGCTGATGAATACGAAGCAAAGAAAATGATGGATACGTTAGCACAACAACACTTATTCCTAGAAAAAGAAAATATCATTCCTGACTACTCTAATGCAATGGGTGTTGAAATGTGGGACGAAAATTGCGACGGTGAAGGTAAAGCAGGATGGTGTGATTATTGGAACGAAGAAGAATTAATGGATTTCAGCGAAATTGAAGAAAATTATTTAGAAAAAAAATAACTCTATAACCATAATAAAAAAAAATGAACCTACGAGAGCAATTAGTCAAATACCTTGACACACCCGAAGCAGAAAAACAAATCAGCAACATACCAAAAGAATCTTTCTTAAAGATTTTTGATATATGTCAGGATTATTACAAAGCAAATCACTTTCATATACAAGGGGTTTATTTTGAGGTATCAAACCTATTACATAAATGGGGATTCCTCGAAAAGAAAGGTGTGCCGTGTTGGAAGGACGGTTCTTTCGTAGGTACAAATTATTACTATAAAAAAGTAGAAAACCCTATTTTTGCACAAGGAGCATACACAGGAGTAAAGAAAAAAAAGAACTAAAATAAATAAAAACAGTTTAAATTTTATGAACAACGGAAAACAAAAAACAGAAAGCACAATAGCTACTAAAGAAATAAGTGAAGCGAAATCAGCATCAGAACAAGAATCAGTTTATGAATCAAACAGAAATGATAAACGATATGAAAAACCCTTTGAGGACGAAGGGGCTTGTGATGACGATTTCATTGATTAAAACAAATTAAAAAAATGAAAATGATTTCATCAAGTTTCAATACACAGAATAATACTTTTAATGTTGTTTTAGACAACGGAGCAAAAGTATCGGGTACATTCAAAGTGATTGTTGTACGCAGCAATCATCTTTGTGCTTTAAATTTTCAGGTTAACTGTGATAAGCATGAGCCACCTGCCGATTCAGGATTGGAACAAAGCATTAATTTCATTGCTGTTAAGCAAGAGATAGGTAGGAAACTATCTGAATATGCTTTAAGTAGAACAAGAGTTGATATATTTCCTAATATGGAAGAACACGATTCTCAAAACAATGATGAATCTAAAAAAAAATAATTGAACTTAAATAAAACAAATTAAAATGAATACTCATAAAGATAATACCTCTAACGAAGATACCGATTTAATAGCGACTGAAACAACAAACGGTGATAAAAAAACACCCTCTTTTGTTCCAAAGCGTAATATTTTACTACTACGTTTCTTCAAACGTGCTTTTCCTAAAAATGATATTCGTATCATGGGAGATGAAAATAGCCCTGCGGTTGTATTCGACCACGAATTTATTTTATCGTGTTATGTACACAATTTTGAACTTCGCTTCACAAGCAAAAATTTCAAAGGTGATATTTTATTTAAGGTTAGTTTAAATGATGACTTTGATAAAGTCAATAAACAACAAATTGAAGATTGGCATTTAAAAAGTCAACACCGTAAAATAAATCGTATCTACCTTGAAAGTGAACATACACAAGCACCTTTATATCTTGTTGGTTGGAACTTTAGAAACAAAACCAAAAAAGAAGGTAAGTACCCTGTGTTCGGTGAGTATGAACCAAAAGTTTATTTCAGAAAAGAAAAAGCTGTTGAAGTTCAAACAGAATTAGTACAAATGGGATACAATGTAATTGTTATTTAATTTAAAAAAATAAAGACATGAAAAATTTAGCAGGAGTAAAAGATTGCGATAAGGATATTCGTAAAGAATTGAATAAAGCACAAGCCGAAATAAAAGAAGTTTATGACAACAAAAGCGAAGTACCATACAATTTAATTGGAGTAGTTGGTGATTGGGAATTAAGACGATTATGGTATTATTGGTCAGCAAGACCAATTGAAGGTAAATCTAATGGTCTTCCTTTAGATATTGCATTAGAAATGCACAATAAAAAATATCCAAGCGAAATGTTTGAGGATTGTAATATTGAAATTTATGGTTCTGCAATAAGAGCGGGTGGTGATGGAAGTGCAAGGTCGCCACACGAAGGCTATGCTTCACAGCCAATATACAATAAAGAGTTTATTGACGAGTGCAGAGCATTGGGAGTAAAAATAGTTAGCCAAAAATCTATGGGTATAGGTGAAGACGAAAAAGAATATCCTGAATTGAATTACGGACAAATATCAGACCTATGTAATGAAGGAAAAATAAAATCCAAAAGATACGTGGACTGTTATCACATAGATACTCAGGAAGGGTTAAATGAATTTGTACGTGTTATTAAATCTTTAAACCAATAAGCCATGAGCCGAATAGACCCAAAAAACAGAGAAGAAGCATTTACATATCAATTTCAGGATGATGTGAAGATGCTCAAAGTAGCCTCTTTGTCAGGAGAAAAAGCATTTGAACAAGTGCTTCAAAGATTAGAGGCAAATATTGGAGCATACCGCTCAAAACGATTACGAAATAAATGTGCCAAAGCAGAAGTGAAATCTAAAGAGAGTAATGAGTACATGAAAAAGAATTTCCCTGCTATGTATAAAGATATGAAAAAGAAATTTCCACATCTTTATAAAGATTAAATAAAATAAACAAATTTAAGATGGAAGAAAATAATAACAACATCCGTAAGGTGAATGGCAAAGACGTTTTACCTGCATCAGAACTAATCACAGTAGAATTACTTGATTGGTCAAAGTTAAATCCTGACATCAATGAGTATCTACACGCTCGTCTTCCTGAAAGGAAGGGTGATGAATTTTATTTTGATGACCGATATTCGGGTTTAATCGAAATTGATAAAGGTATATGCTTACTTGCTACAAAAGAAGCTGTAACAAGAGAAGTTCAAATATTCGACTATATGCAAGGCATCATTGGTTTCAGAATGGGAATATACGTGAAAGACAAAAATCCAAACGTAATGAATATCTCTCCTGAATTTCATTTCTCTGTAATTGCTGCAACCGAATTACCAAAATTAAAAACAGGTAAAAAAATGCCATTACCCGATTTTATGGATGAGCGATACAAATACAATTCACGTATTGCAGGTAACGAACTTGAATTGATTGAGTTCTTAATTAAAGAGTGTGATTATAAACCGTTTGAAAAACTAAAAAAATAATCTATGAGGTATTTAGTATTAGCCTGTATAACCTGTTTTTTAACTGTATCTCTATTAATCATTCTTGTTAAATCACAAGTAAAGGATTATGAAGAAACATATACTAATATGGTTGGCAAGAAAATCCTTTTTGAAAAGGACAGCGTAACAATTATTGATTACAGTATGATACACGAAACATACACGCTAAGTAATGGTAAAACAATAAGCATTAAACTCATAAAAAAATAAAGATGGATAGTTTATTAAAAGAAGGTGATGTTATAAACCTTAAAAAAGGAATGAAAGTATATGCTGAAATTCCCGAAATGTTTGTTTACTCAAACAAAAAGACAAGTAGAAAACTAACAACGCATGATGTTACTGTTTTTGAACTTTACTCAAACGACACGAAAATTACAGAAGATATAAATTCTGTTTCAAAATCAATAGTTGATGATTTCGATTCAAAATTAGGATTTAAGTTAAGTGTTAAGGATGCAAAAGAATTTGTTTTAAGCAAAGTAAAAAAACCTAAATCAGAATCATTCGTCCTAAACGGTGGAGAGTTTGTTGTTATCAGAACAACAAGTGATGGAGGCGGAACAGGTATGGGAGCGCATGACGTATATCCTAACGGTCATAGAGTTTATTGCAAAAGATTAAGAAACGGTGATTTTGATGAAAATGGTACTGAGGTGAATTTTTATCAAACAGGTTCTTTCACAGCAATGATTACAAAAATTAAACCAATAAGAAAAATGAAACCTAAATTCGTTTAATAATATTTAAAAAATAAATATGTCAAAAAGTAGAAAAGGATTAGGAAAAAAATACGGTAAAAAGTTTGTAGAGAAACAGACCCGTGATGCAAAGAACAGAGTTTATTCAGGTTCAAAAAATGTAACTGATAAAGACTTTGATATTGTATTCGATTCATTTCATAAAAGAAAAAAGTAAAATGGAAAAACAAACCCTAATAGGTGTTCATAAACACGGAAACGTACAGGAAGAATTTTATATGGAATCTTCTGACAAGATTATGAGCTTTGATTCTTTGAATACCGATACTGTAATAGTAACAAAAATTACTAAATTTATTCCTGAACCACCACCGAAGCGAATTATTTTTTCAGAACATTTTTACAATAATCCTCCCGTAAAAGATATATCATATAAAATCATAAACGGAATGAAAGTAGAATACGCACCGAGTATGGGAATTGATATTAATAAAATAACTCTTAAAAAAGAACAATTAAAATCAGCATTAAAAATACTTGATGATAATTGCACTCAGGTCGCACGGGTAACACTCGTTATTGATAAAAAGACAATTTACGTTTGCCACGAAAAATGTTCGGGATACAAAAAACCCACAAAAAAAGATTTAAGTTATGATGATTGTACTGCTTTCGCTTGTTCTTATTCAAGAGGAATAAAAAGGGTACAGTATTTCAAATCACTTGAACAACAAATTTTAAAATTATTAAAAAAATAACAATGGATGAAGCATTAAAAGAAGCGTTAGCCTTTATGAACGAAACAGGAACAGCCTTACAGTTCGATGAATTTTTAAGAAAAAAAGGATACACAGATGAAGAAATAGAACAGATGTGGGAAGAAAACGGATAATAAAATAAAACTCAAAAAATAAAAACCAAAAACCAAACAACAATTTAATTATGAAAATCAACATTTCAAAAATGAGTAAAGCTATCGTATTAATGGCTTTATATAACGCAAGTAAAATGCAAGGAATGAGCTTTCTTGGAGGAGATGGCTCACAGATGACCGAACAAGAAGCAAGTAAGCGACTTGAATCACAAACTGATTTTGATTACCTGAATGGTAAGGTAATGAAAATTGATTTGAAGGGTGATATTCTCGAAACATGGTTGTATGACCGTGATAACGGTGATGGAGCAGCCCTAAGAGCAATACAAGCACATTATCCTGATGCTACCGAAATGACACAGGAAGATATTGATAAGTTACAGGCAGAAGGTAGAATGAACAGAAACTCTCAAACCACAAAAGTAACCGAAGTGGTAAGTGAACACCTGAAAGGTTCTGCAACCGATACTTACAACGTACACGGTAAAACAGGCAAATTGAAAACAGTAAAAAAGAAACCTGCGAAGCCACAGGCTAAAATTGAATACCGTAAAGGTTTCTTTACTATCAATGGTGAAGTTCGTAAAGAAACTAAAAAACAATACGCAGGTCGTGTTGTTGAAACAGTTGGTAAATTAGAAGAAGCAGGATTCAAAGCAAAGGTTGACAAGAAAAAATAATTTAAAAAACATACATGAAAAATAAATTAAATATTACCATCGTAGCTATATTGGCTGCGGTGGTTATGTTTTCTCTACTATCTTTTAAAGGAGAGAAACCAAAAACTGAAACTAAAATTGTAACCGATACAAAATGTTTTGTTCATTATAGTATGAATACCATAAAGGTGTATATTGATACATACACTAAAAATGGTTATACAGTTAAACAAATAGTATCTCAAAATGTTTCAACATCAATTGACGAATATTACCATCAATTTACTAAACCTAATTTTAGAGATTTAAAGGGTGATATTATTTTAGTTCTTGAAAAACAAACAACAGTAACAGTAACAACAAAGTAATATGAATACAAAAGAATACGTAACCAAATACAAACTGAATGTTCAGGATAATAAATTCAATCATAATGATTTTATTTCAGACTTGACAAACGATTTCATTACTTTGTTAGAGGTGGGAAACAGCACCAAGAACTTCAAGGGTTACGAAAATGCTGTACGTGCAATCCTAATGAAATGGGATGCAATCAACAACAAAACCGTTGGTAATTTACCTGATAAGTTATGGAACTTCTTTTACGCAACAGTAATTGTAAAAACAAAAGAAGAATTATTCCCCGAAGAAATTGCAAAACAAAAAGAATTTAACGAGCAAAAAAGAAAAGAGTGGGAAGAACGTAAGAGATGGAGAGAACGTGAAGATAGTTTCTTTTGGAGTTTCTTATTCTTAGGAGCAATGACTAAGAAACCCGTTCCTACTCAAAGTTATTCGGTTCTTGAATTACATACTGATTCAACTGAGGAACAAGTAATAAAAAAATATCGTGAGCTATCAATTAAACACCATCCCGATAAAGGAGGTAATAAAGAAAAGTTCATTGAAATAACTGAGGCTAAAAATAAAATACTATCGTATTTACAAAAATAAATAACAACATGAGAAACGAACAAGTTGTAGGAGATAAGGCTATCGCATACGGAAACGACCATGCGGTAGGCTTATTTATTCAGGTTTGGAAAATAAATCCAAAACTTTCTTTATCACATAACGATAATAAACCCGATGACAGCAATATAATTGTTGATAAAGATGAAATGTTTGACAAACTAACTATCGAAGAATTTAAAAATATTGCAACCGATAACGGTTTTATGTTTGATGATAAATAAAAAAACAAAATGAAAAAATCACAACACACAATAACTTTAGATATAAACAAAGATACAAATAAAGATTAGTTGATGGTGCTAATCAATATACTTACATTTGTATATGGACAAAATAAGTGGAATTTACGAAATAATATGTAGTTGTATTGATGCTCATTACTTAGGTAGGTCTGTCGATATTTATTTTAGATGGAAAAGGCATTTAGAAGATTTAAAGAAAAATAAACATCATTCAGATTATCTACAAAGAGCATGGAATAAGTATGGTGAGAAAAATTTTGAGTTTAAAATAATAGAACTCGCTAAACCTGATAAATTAAAAGAAAGAGAAAAATTTTACTTAGAAATTAATGCAGGTAAGTTTAACATGATGTTAAGTAGCGAAGGAGTATTATTTCATACCGATGCTATCAGAAAAAAAATGAGTGCAGGTCAAAGAAGAAATTGGGCTAAAAAAAGACGAGAAGGTAAGGATAAACATACTAAGAAAACAAAAGATAAAATAGCTGCAAGTCATATAGGTATAAGACCTAATGAAAAGTCAAGAAAAAAAATGAGTGAATCTGCCAAAAAAAGAGGTATGGCACACCTCAATAATAAAAAAAGATGTAAAAAAGGTCATTTATTTTCAAAACATAAAAACAAATACCATGAATGTTCAATATGTTCAAAAGAAAGAAAGCATAAATGGTATTTAAAAAATAAACTAAAACGAAAAAAAACATGAATAATAATCTTAAAGACCCATGCAATGCCTGTCCTTTCAGAAAGAACAGCGCATCAGGGTATTTAGGTGGCAGATGGACTGCTGCCGACCTGCACCGTTTCGTTATGAGTGAAGGTAACTTCGCTTGTCATAAAACTATCGAGGTTGATGGCGTTGAAACGGAAAGAACTGAGCATTGTGCAGGAAGTATCCTGTATATGAATAAAAATGCTAAACGTTGTTCGCATAACAAAGAACGTAAAGCATTACAAGAAAAATTTAAAGATGCTGATAAATCAAACATCTTAAATTTAGTTGAGTTTATGGAACATCACAAAGATGCAGTTGTTACCGAACCTATCATCGTTAAAACAAAACAAGAACAAGAGTGCGAATGTAATGACTGTGGTTGGGAGGGTAAGAAAGAGGACTTAAATTTCAATGACGAAGAAGAAGTTGAAGTTGATGTTTGTCCTAATTGTGGTTCTGAAAATATTTACGAGTTTTAGTATGGAAATAAATAATTATACCGAAAGGAATTATTCAAGAGAGCAAAGTTTTACTTTCAAAAAGAAAAAAGTTGAAGTAAAAAAATCTCAATTTGAAAACGATGAGCAACGTAAGGATTTCAATATTTGGTTATGTAATACTTATATAACAGGAAAGGGTCGAACAAATAAAAATGAAAAGTTTATTACTTTGAGAGGATATAATACTAAACACAACCACGAACACGAATACAGTTTAATGTTAGGTACTAAGAAATTCGACGATTGGCTCAACGAAAGAATAAAAGAATATAAGGAGCTTAATATGCTCAAATAAAAAAACTAAAAAAATGAAACCAAAAGAATTAGCAACTTCTATGATGGCTTTATCTCACATAGAATTTAACTCAAATGATTACTACAAACTAACTATCGGTTGGAATGACGGTGTACTTGAATGTAGTTTATTATCCAAAGTCAGATTTGGGGATAAGAAAAGTGAATACCATTCCATACATAATGAAAGTGAATTAAGAGGAATACATACACCTTTATTAAGTAGCGCATCACACGGATGTCATAGATTCGATTATTTCATAAGACCATCTCACAACATTGATGTATTTCATTCAAAAGTTGTTGATGGTATTTCAGCCTGTATTAAAGTTTATGAAAAACAACTAAAGAGTGAACTCGACCAAACTCTTAAATCAATACAATTAATTAAATCACAAAAATAATTTACAACATGAAATTATTAACTAAATCACAAAAGAAATTTTTATCCCGAAGGGAAATAAAAATAGGTGGCTTTTATTCTTTCCCTACATTCGGTTTTGATATTTACGCAGAACCTACTTATGGTAGCGGTGGAAGAATGGAAACAAATCCATTCACGAAAAGTTTAGCAAATGAATTTTTTGTTGTAAAAGAAATTAAAGGTGATTTTTGCAAAGGTAATTTTCAACACCGACCAAAAGGACGTGATTTTTATATAACTCAAGAACAACTATCTAACCGTGATTCATTTGTTAAGTTACTATTATCAGTATTATTATTCATACCATTCTTTGCATATAACTTATGTAACGGTGGAGTAAAAGAAACAGAAGAAGTAAAGGATAATGAAAATATTGTTTTGTTGGGTAAAAAAGGGTTTGGATATTACTTACAAATAATTTTAGTAACTCCGTTATGGTTCTTTTCTTTAAGTCCAACTAAGAAGTCATGGAAAGAATTTAAGTACGGATTAATAAGTCATAAGTGTGAATACGATTACGATAAACCTATTGTAGAAAAATCAGGTAAATACGAGCATACTCATTTTAACTGTAAACATTATGGTTGCAATATAGTTAGCACAACAGATGAAGATGGTAATTTTGATTTTGATAAAGACTTCAACAAAAAAAGAAAATCAAAAATTATGGCAACAGATAATATCGGAGCATCGGGCGTATCAGACGGCATCGGGTTATCAGGATTTTAATTTAAAAAAACTAAAAAAATGAGAAAGACATATAAAGTAGTAATTCTGCCAACAGGAAAAGAAAATTGGTTTTCATCTCCAATTATAAAACAAAGCGACGGTGATATACTTCATTTGAGAGGTTCAGGCAGTTTCTCTCCCGACTATAATACAGCCCAACACATACACGTAGTTTCTAAAGAAACAATTAAACAAGGTGATTGGTCTTTCATTAAAGATAATTTAGTACAAGCATTAGATACAACACTTGTTAATTCATTAAATGCTTTAAAGTGTCCTAAAATAATAGCATCTACCGACAAAACCATTACACCTAAATCGTGGATTGATTATATAGATAACGATATATTTACACTTTCTCTTATTGCTTCTTATAATCAAAGAAAATTAATTACAGATATTGATTTGGAAGTTGAGCCGAAAATACAAAAACTTGCCACAGGAGAAGAAGTTATAGGTAGCGAATCAGAATATAATCTCAAACTTAAAACATTTGATGACGATTCTGTTATCCTTTATCCAAGTAAAACCTACACAAGAGATGAATTAGAAAGTGCTTTTGAAGCGGGTAAGGAATTAGGCAGAGAAGGAGCATTGTTTGATTTCGGTCATGCAAAACAACATGAGCTTACTGCGCCAAGTTTTAATGAATGGATTGAATTGATTGAAAAACAAAACGAAACTAAATAAAATGAAACCAATTCAAAAAATAACTCTCGCATTAAATATAATAGCTGCTGTGGCTATTATCAGTTTATTAACTTATCAACTAACTCATTTACCACAATAAAAAAATGGACTTCAAAAAAAAATCACCATGTCAAAACTGTCCTTACCGTAAGGATGCACCGTTAGCTTTATGGAGCATTAAGGAGTTCATTGACTTGTTGAAAAATGAACGTTCACAAATGGGTACTGTTTACGGTTGTCATAAAAAAGACGGTAATGTTTGTGTTGGTTGGTTAATGAATCAGGATGAGAACAGGATACCAAGTATCATGTTACGATTAAAGCTAAGTCAGAAAAAAATTGACCGTAAATTTATGGATTCATTGAATTGCAAATCAGAAAGGTTTGAAACAATAGAAGAAATGATTGTAGCAAATTATCCTGAACTCGAAACTTACGTAAAAACATTAAAAAATAATAATAATCACGGAAAATAAATAATGAAAAAATTATCTGAAACACAAATCGAAATTATTAAACTTATGCGTGAAGGTTGGCAAATGGGAGTTAGCCTTGCGGGTTCAAGTAGAATTTGGATTCAAAAAGACGGAGTAGGCAGGGGCGGAGAAACGAAAAAAGTAACTTCACCTGTTTATAATGGATTGAAAGAAAGAGGTGTGCTTGAATGTGTGGACAATGATTTCCCTACGGCAAAATACAATTTAAACGAATTAGGTAAAACCTGTAAAATTTAATTATGGTAGAAGAAAATAAAAAACTAAAACATACAACTGCATTTATTTCATTGAGAAATGAATCAGGTAACGCATTTAAAAAAGAAATATTACGCATTGAAGTAAGCGGACACAATGGAATTTCTATTACAGGTTCAATTACTGTTATGGATGGAAAAGATGATAAAGTAAGTTTTTCATTCGCATTAAACTCTGCAAATGTTCTTTTCATAACGAGAGTTGGAAATAACGGAATATCTTTCGATTACCTTTCGCTTATTGAAAAAACTCAACCCGAACTTACAAGTAATATTTTGTTATTGTATAAAAATTATCAAAAAAATATAGCATGAAAAAAATAACATTAAATAATATCGAATACACATATCAAAGAAAAGAAATTCATATTGGTGATTTAATTATTACTGATAATTTAGATGGTGTTTATGAAGCATCAATAGCCGATGCTGATAATATTGGAAACGTAGTAATTAGTCAAATTGATAAAAAATAACTAAACAAAAAAAAGATGGAAGCATTAGTAATGATGTTGAAAAACACAGCAACAAATACTTATCACCCGATAATGTATTTTGAAAAACCTTTTCCTGATTTAGAATCAGAAGGAAACAGAAAATTAATACGTTACAAATCCAAAGGACACAGGACGGTTGGATTTACTGACCGACAAGAAGCTATTGATTCAATTGACAAAGAATTATCGGTTGAAAAATTACAAAGTTTAGGATACACAAGGAATCTCGAATTGGAAGGTGATTTAGAGTGGGATGGAAAAGACATTCCTGCGGATACTCAAATACGAAATAGAAATTAAATTCAATTTAAAAAAATATTATGGAATCAGTAAAGGAAAAAATTAAATACAAAGAAAAATCGCTAAAAGATTTAAAGTCATCATTTAATCAAGTTATGATTAAATTAAAAAAAGACACTAAGGAGTATAACGCTTCTTATATAGGCAACATTGCAAGACGATTGATGTGTTTTTATTTTGGCGAGTATTCAAATTGGTATGACAATGACCATAAATATAACCGACAATATAAATTATCAAAAAGTCAAAATTGGTCGAAGCAACAAGAAAAATTTGTAGATGAGCCTTATTACAATATCCGTAATCAAGAATACGGCAGCAGGATTGGTTTTATATGTCATTACAATGATATATTTGAAGTGTTCTACTCTGATGATTTATTGAAAATTTGGGCTTGGCATTGTAAAGAAAGAAAATATAAGGAATCATTGGACACATTCATTAAAGACTGTAAGAAAAAAGACGGTCTTAATTTTCTTGAAATTTATGGTAACTACCTTAGAAGAAAAAACAATTGCAATCCTCTTATCGAAATCATTAATGAGCCATCTTTAAAAATAAACAACATGGTTCTTTGCATCACAGAAATAAAAAATTAAATAAAAAAAACATGGAAAAATTTATTACGACACCTGTAATAACAGGTGATTTCAAACCTAAATTTTATTGGACAAATAATGCGTTTGAAAATGCGGAACGAATTAACCGACCACACATTAAAGCAGAAGGTGAAAACGAAAATCGTATTCATGATACAATTGATATTTTGAATGACCTATCAGGCGTTAAAGAAATTACCCTGAATGATGCGTTCAATATCCAAAACCGATTATTGAAGTCAAACAATTGGCGTGGTATCAAATCAGGATTACGTGAACATACCGTAGAAATTAAGAAGGGCGACGGCAAAATGGAACAGACCCCAAACCCAAGTGAAGTATCGGGGTTAATTAGCCAATTGTTTCCCGTTAAGCCAATGGATAAAACGAGCCTGTTGGAATGGTACAAACAGGTACAAATGATACACCCCCTTTCCGACCTAAACGGGCGGGTTTTCGGGATTATCGTGGCTCTTTTGCATACAGAATACGCTAAAACCCATTAAAATGGCTTAAAACGGCTATAATCGCTTAATCCCGTAACCTGTTAATAACCAATACGGTACATAATTTTATCGTACTGATTATCAATAAGTTACGGGTTTTTTAGCTTTTGTGAATAATTAACTTACATTTTTGTAAATACTTACAATTTTGTAAGTATATTTAACTATTATTTACGGGGTATTTTTTAGCCCTATTGGTCAACAAACTTAAAGCGAACAAAATGGAATCAATCAAAGTATTGCACCTGTTAAACGAACACCGTGCAGAAATCGAAAAACAGTTAGGTTACTTGGTAAACATGGCTAAACGCCTGAAACTTTCTATTCCTACATGGGAGTTTTCAGAAGTGTATGACCATGAATTTTCTATGGAAATCGGTTTCAATGACGGTGAAGGTCATGACATCGAAGAAGAAGTGTACATCGAAAAATGTTTTGATGCTACATTGCATATCGCAGAAACTTTAAAGATTGACGGTAGTTGGATTTTTGCCTGTGCAATTGACCACCGTGCAAAAGTTATGATACAGGTTGATGAGAACGTTGAAATCCCAATGCAATACAGTCCGTCAAATGATTGTTGTGAGCATTGCGGTAAAAAATATCCAAGAGTAAAATCTTACATCGTTTATAACCAAACTGAAAATTTATTTAAGCAAGTTGGTAAAGGCTGCTTAAAACAGTTCTTAGGTATCAATCCCGCTTCATACATCACCATGTTTGAAGCAATGAGTAAATTCTCAGGAGTAGTAAAAGGTTTTGGTCGCAAAAATACAGGTGGAAGACTTGAAAATTTAGCTTACAACGTAAGTGAAATGTTGAGCTACACTATACACCAAGTTGACAAGGACAGAGGTATTTTTATTAAACCTGAATGGAAACAAATTCAGGACGGTTACGATTGGAGAGGTAACGAAAAATACAGAAACGTTAGAACTAACGAAGGTGAGGCTACACTTGACAAAGTGAAAATTCGTTTGGATGCAATCAGTTATTTCAGAATGAATCCAAATTTGCGTAATGATACAACTACCATTGAACAATTACTTGAACGCTTACAGGTTTACAACAAGCGTTTAGAGTTATATAACGGAGTTGACATGAAAACTGAATCTCGTGCATCTAACCGTGTTGGAGAAATTAAATATTCAATCAACGAAACAAAGCAACACATTCACGCAATAAGATACAAAAACTTACTTGATGAAAATGTTTTAAATTACCCGAACAAATACGAATCGGTAAAATCATTCTTTGATGGTTTAGAAATCAATAAAGATGAATCAGGTACAGCAAGTAGTTTTGATGACTACAAATTATCACTTAAAAATATTTTCAGCAAAGAACGCACATTACAGTCGAATTTAAAGACTATCGTTTCGGGTTATGGTTTCTACCTTACTCAAATAGAAAGACAAAAACAGGATGCTATACGTAAGGCTAATGCAGAACATTTATTGCATATCGGTACAGAAGGTGAAAAATCAGAACTTGTTTTAAAAGTAACAGGTATTAAATACGGTGAAGGTTCTTTCGGTACATGGAAACTTTGGAAGTTTGAAGATGAGAGCGGAAATAAGTTTAGTAAATTTGGAGAGCTACCAAGAAAGTTTACAATCATAGAAGCAGATGAAAATTGCGAAACAATGGAAAGTATGGGTGGCTCTGTTGCTATCGGTTCAACCATAAGCGTTACTGCAATGATTAAAGAACACCAAGTTTACAGAGATGAGAAAATTACTGTACTTGGTATCCTGAGTAAAACTAAAAAAGCAGAATATATTTACGAAACTAAAAAAACAAAATAAATGAAAATCAAAAAAAATAAATCAGTAGTTGTTTTTGAAATCGCTAACGAAGAATATAGTAGTGTTAGTTACAAAACTTTATTTACTGATTTTATTCAATCATTAGGGTTTGAAGTGGAACTCGAACCGTCTATTGATAGAATAACTATTAATGGTGAAGATTTTTATATAAATGATGACAACTCATCATATAAGTCTAAAAACGCTTTTACAAGGGATGTAAGCATAAGAAAACCTGTAAATAGATTTATAATACTTCAACTACTTTCTCATTCAACAACAACTATTATTAAAATTCAATTTAATAAAGAGTATGACGGAGATAAGCTGCGTGAAAAAATAAATACTGCTATTCAAAATAAAATTGATAGAAGACAAAGTATTGCTGATAGCGAAATTAAAGATGAACAAAACACAACTGCTGTTGCGAAACATTTTATTAGTAAAGAAGGCTTTAAAGAAATCGTAACTAACATAAACATTAAAGAAGGTAAATTATTATTTTCAATTAATAATTCAACTACACTAACAGTTAAAGCAAGTGGTGAGTTTATTGAATTTGATATTTATAAAAAAGAGGTGAAATCTGAATCCGATTTAAACCCAATGTTTGATGAACTATTTAAGTTAAAAGAAAAAACAGAAAAATTATTAAACATAATAAAATCAAATCCACTCGATGCTAATTTAATTGAGTATTGTGAAAAAACATATTCAAAAAGCTACAACGTAACGAGATTAGAATATAGCAAATATTAATCATGGAAAAAGAAACTAATAAAAAAACAATAGTGCAATTTAAAAAATGGAGTTGCATATTACTATTCGATAAATATTCAAATAATGATAGAACTGCTATCGAATTAGTAAACGAAAAAGACGGAAGCCCTGTGGCAATTGCAACGGTAAATATTCCTGATGTATATTTAGAGAAAGACGAAGTGATTATTAAAAATTACTCTGAGAACAATGGGATGATTGATGCTCTAATTAAATCAGGAGTTATTGAACCAACAGGACGTAAAGTAAAAACAGGTTTTGTTGAGTGCGACGTTTGTAAATTATTAATAACAAAATAAAAATGGAAAGAGAAGCAGCCATAAAAAAAGTTGATTCAATTCTTGAAAGGATTGAAGTAATAGATAAAGAGCGTGAAACTCTTATTGAAGAACTGAAAGAAACATTACCTATCAAAGTAAATGATAAAGTAAGTGTATGTAATAGAGATGGCGAAAAACACGTTAGATTCGCTTTCGTAAACAAAATAGAAGTACACCTAAGAGGTAAAGAAAGAAACGCTAAGATTGAATTTGATTTACAGAAATGCAAAGCAGATGGAAAACCAAGTCAACACGCTGACTACTTAAAAGTAGGTGAATACATCACAAGAATAAAATAACAAAATAAATAATTGGTCAAATAATATTAAAACGAAAAAAATGAAAACATCAGACAACAATGACAAACAGAAACATACTGAGGGAGAATGGAAACTAAGAACCATGACCGAGTTAAAAATGGTTATTGGTATTCAATCCGATAAAGGAAAATTAATTTTAAAATTTGACGAAGGGTTTGGATACAAAGTAAGAGAAGCTAACGCACAACGAATATTAAAAGCGGTTAATAATCACGATGAGTTAGTAAATTCATTAAAACAATTATTACACACTTTAGAGAGCCAAAATAATTTCGAGCATCACGAAGTAAAATCAAATGCTTATACAATACTTGAAAAATTAAAATAATAAAAACAATTAGTCAACAATCTTAAAACGAAAAAAAACAAAACATCATGGGAACAGCAACAAAAGAAAAAAGAAAACCAAGAAAAGAAGGTCTTTTCTTTTCAGTAACGGGTGAAGGAATGACAACCTTAATTCGTGATAGTTGGGTTAGCGATATGCCTAAACACGCATTACAACTTTGTACTGATTGTAGTATGACAATCGAACAAGCCTTAGAAGTTATTTCAGGTAAGAAAAAACTTACAGGTGATACACGTTATGATGAAGGACTTGATTGGGCGGATGATAACGTAACCGAAATAGGCGGAATTAAACTTGATGTGGAAACAATGATTTCACGTTTAGAAAACAAATACATTGAGGCTTCTGAGGCTATCAATTTGTTTAATAACAACGCTGATGATTTAATCGAAGGTAGCAGGTTCATTACTTCGGAAAATGACAGCGAAGATATGGAGCATAATGAAAATAATATTAATTATTATAAGAAAAGAGTTTCTGATGCCATAGAGCAATTAGAAGCTGTTTATCCTCTTGTTGGTAAATCAATGAAAGATTTACCTATCGGTAAAGTTCGCTCTGCTGCAAAAATAATTAAGAAAGCTAAGATTGAACAAAAGAAATATGATTTTGATAACCGACTTACTGATGTTGAACAAAAATTTGACGATGTTTTAAGAACTACGCAAATGGCTGTTTTAAATAAAATGAATAATCACGAGGAAGAAGAAGAAGAAGAAGAAATACAAGATATTAACAGCCGTTTTTATACAAACATTGGTGGCGGTGCAAGTTTTTTTATTACTCATTGTTCAACCGAGAAGTGTATAAAAGAAGGATTACACGCAGGTTGGTTATTACCTGACGGAACTTTTTTCGGTGGTGATGGTATTTGGATTCACAGAGGTATCCTTGATGAATTACATGAGCGTGATTTTTTCAAAGATAAAGGTTACGCAGGTGATGAAGACCTTGTTCAAGACATGGGTAATTGGATTAAATTCTCAGGTGGCGAATGGTTTATTTGGGAACACAAACACAAACCAACTAAAGAACAAGTTGAGTTCATTATTCAATACACAACAGAGGTTCATGAAAGTACTTACCTTAAAGCAGGTAGCTACTGTAAAATACACGTTTCTGTATTCGCTAAGTTACTTGACGGAATAACTCAATACGATTCTTCTGAAATGAGAAACGAAAGTGAGCCTATAATTAAAGCTGAAAAAGAAGCGAAAGATAATGATGCAAATAATCCATTCGCTAATTTCCCGACCATTGATGAAGTTTCTAATATTGACCCATTAAGTACACCGTTTTTTCAGCCTGATGCAAATTTCATTAATTGGCTAATCAAATACGCTGATGGTAGATTGATTATTGATTGCGGAGCGGGTTCAGCATATACCACAGCATTAATAAATCACTTAGGAGGTAAATGTATAGGTATTGAACCGCATTATACTGAGGAAAGAAATATTTTTTGGAGAAGTAAAGGATTTAATTTCCATGTATTCTTTAAAAAATCAGAAGAAGAAGCTATTATACGTGATATTCCTGACGGTAAAGCATTGGTGTTATTTGCCCGTCCATGCCATAGTAGTTTTGTTTATGACACGATTACAAAAAATATGCCCGTTGGTATGGAAGCACTTTATATTACTCATCAAGGGAACGAAAAACATGACCTTCGTGAAATTGAATATACAAAAATAAAACACGAAGGAAAATCGAGAAGTAACGAATACGTTTTATCAATTAAAAAATAATTAAAATGAAATTTTCAAACGATATAATTGGAAAAGTAATAGCTCAATATTTAGGAGCGACAGTTGATGTATCAAATACCGAATGGTACAAAGAAGAAAGAAGACTGAGAGGAAGATTTATTGAAGCTACATTAGCAGGATTAAATTTACACGATGATTCGTTACGTGCCTGTATATCACACAATATTAAAACTCAAAGTAACGGTATGCAATGGTTAGATTTTAGTGCGTTCAAATTAATTTTAAAATCATTATCATCTTTAACAAAAGAAGATGCTATCATACTAAACAGTATGAGCAACGGAAATAGCGAATTTAGAATTAGTTATTTTGAAGGGGAAGGAATTATTGATAAAGAAACAATCCTTGATTGGACTTCATTAAATTTTAACCAATACCAATACCTCATTTCACAATTCTATGATGTTCCTCATCGTTTACTTAAAGTTGGTGGAAGAACCGCTACTGATTTACAGGATGGTAAAACATTATTTGAAGCAGGATTAGCTTTAAGACCATTATCCGAACTTACACACGAACACGTATTAGAAATTGCTGAACATCTTGGTTACAATGAATTATCACCAAACATGAATAAGGAATTTCTTTTTAAAGAATCAAGAACATTAGGTAACATTGAAGAAGAAATATCTAAACGTGGTTACGAAATTCAATCATTACATAAACTAAAAAAACAAACAGCATGAAATTAAACGCATGGAACGGATTATCATTAAGAATAATCGCATTATTCGCAACAGCAATGTTAATATCTTATTCTCCCGATTACCTACGAGGATTTTTTGAAGATACATACATTGAGCCTGACCGATTAGGTTACAGGTTCGGTGGAGGTATGTTTGATAAAGAATGGAGTTGGGGATACAGACACTTTCTTTATTTCCTTATGTGCCTTGCTCTATTCATCGTACAGGCTGCAAGGTTATTTAAGTGGATAGGTAAGAACGAGGACAGGTTTAAACCGTAAAAATAATTATCATGAAAAAAATACTTTGGAAATTATTAGAGTGGTGCGACAATAATTGGGGTTACACAACTCCTTTACAAAAACGATTTAATATCGGTGATAAGTGTAAAATATCTACTCATAAAATACAGTCAACACCACTTGAAGTAGGTAACGATGTTGTTATAGTTGAAACAGGAAGACATGATTATCTTGTACGTAGAGTTTCTGATAACACAAAAGTAGTTGTGTATCAATACGAGTTGATTTAAAAAAAAACGTAAATGAAATTACACGTTAAAAGAAACAATAAATCTGCTGCTTGGATTTCTTTAAAGAATCTAAAGCATAACGGACACATAGAGATAGAATATCTACGTGTTGAAAAAGATTTTAGAGGTAACGGATTCGCAACCGAATTAATTGAGAAAGCAAAAAAAATAGCTATCAAAAAAGATACAACATTGGTTGGATTGGTTGACCCGCATCCTGATTCTTCGTTAACAAAGGAGCAGGAAGAAAATTGGTTAGTCAAACACGGATTCAAACACGAAAAACGTTATTGGTTCGGAGATTGCTACAAAAGAGTTATGGTATTTAATAATAAATAAAATGGCAAGAGCTAAAAGAACAAAAACAAAACCCGCAATAAAATCAAAAAGCAAGAGAAGAAAATCTCATGCTAAACTTGGTTACGGTCAAACAAACAAGAACGTAAGTACTTTACGTAAACTTGAAAAAATAAATCAGGAAGAAAAAGGAAAATTTTAATTCAATATGTTCACCGAAGAAGAAATAAATAAACTACGCTCATGTTGGGTTCTACCTGACGGAAGTATTGAAGAAGTGCCGTCAGAGCAACACGACGATTATCTACCTGACGGATATGAAACAGTATTAGAAGCTGAAAAAAAATGCTTTCGTATGTCATTCGGTTGGGGATGGGATGCTCCAATTAGCCAAATGACAATTTCATCTAATTGCGAATTGACAGAAAAACAAAAACAAGTAATAAAATATTTATTGATGGCGAAAATTATCACACACCGACAAATAGAATATTACGGGGACAGGGAAGAATTTTACGCCCTGCTTACTGAGGTAGAAAACGAACTCAAACAAAATAAATAAAAATAATATATCATGACTGAATCAGATAAACTTGTAGAGCTACATAATAAATTCAAAGAATTGTTAGATGTAAGAGATTACAAATCCGTTAACGACTTAATGAAATCTTATCTTAACGATAGTTCTTCCGTTGGCGAACTAAAAACAATTTTGATTATTACAAAATCATTCAAAGAAAACGAGGTTATCGGTGATACCCGTAAAGAAATGGTCAAACTGATTGAATCCAAACTCGGTCAGAAATTGGTTTAAAAGGTAGGGGAAACCCTACCCTTACAAATACCTCAAAAAAGCCTTAAAAACAGGCTCAAAACCAACCATTCGGCTATACAGCCAATCCCACCCAAACAGCTATAAACAGGGCTATTTTAAGCCTCTGATAGTCAATATTTTAATATACTGATTATCAATAACTTACGAAAGTTAATAAGATTGTGAATAATTAACTTACAAAAATGTAATTTTTTACAAAAATGTAAGTATATTTAACAATTGGTAAACAGACCGTTACAGTAAAAATTGGACAAAAATTTTAATAAGTAAAAGTTATTTCGTATGACAACTGAATCAAAAAACAATTTAGGACAATCCTTAAAAACAGTTTTGGAATATGCAGAGCAGCATGAGAACATTCCTTTACAACAATTGCATGGTTTCAAAAATATTCTATCAGCAGTTGAAGCACACGCAACCAAAGAAGAAAACGAATTGATGGTAAATCATGTTAAAGCTATTAGAAGCTACATGAAGAACGGTGAAGATGATGCCGAAATAAACGAAGCTATTGACAGGGTGATAAAATCCATGAGAGGATATAACGATGCTCGTTATTTAGCAAGTAACATTACCGATAATACTAAATCGGTTAATCTTTTTATAGGATTACACGAGAAAGAAAAATTACTCGACCAAATAGTTTATTCAGCAGAGCGTGATGGATTAAATGAAGTAGCTGCATTAGGAAAAAAATTGCAGAACGTCTTTGATGATATGTACAAAATCATTAATGGTAAAATAAAAATTGATGACGATGTTCTTCTAAAAAAATACAGTCATAATATTTCAGGTTCTATTAAGCCAAACAAATATATGAATACACTCAATTCTTCATTGATGGAAGAAAGTGTAAAAAACGGTTATGCTACTAAAGAATTTATTGGAAATAAAGGTGCTAATTTAGTTGAGATGCACAAACTCGGTATCAATGTACCGAAATCTATTTTCCTTTCAACAGTTGCGTGTAAATCAATATACGACCAACAAGATGTTTCTTTTATGTATCTGCTAAATAAAATCATGTATATGTTCGATACTGATTTAATTGCTATTAGAAGTAGTGGCGTTGTATCAATGGCAGGAATGATGGACACAGTACTGAACGTTAACCGTAAAGATGAAGAAGCAGTAAAAGCAGCTATACTCAATGTAGTTAATTCATGGGATAGCGATAAAGCAAAATCATTCAGGAAAATTTGTAAGATTGATGATGAAATAAAAGTTTCTATTGTCATTCAAGGAATGGTTCGTGGTGATATTGGTTGTTCAGGAATTGTATTTTCACGTAACCCGAATAATGGTTCTTACAGATTACATGGTGAATATTTAGATAAACAGTTTGGTGATAAACTTGCTAACGGTTCTATTACACCAAAAGAAATCGGAAATTTTCAGGATACTATCATTGATAGAAAAATTTACGATGAACTTGATGTAACAGCAAGTAAACTTGAAAAACACTTTAAAGCTGTTCAGGATATTGAATTTGTAAACGACGGTGAAAAAACTTATTTCGTTCAGACCCGTGATGCACAATTAACACCACTTGCAAGAATCAGAACATTGATTGATTTTTACCAAGAAGGTATAATTGAGTTGGATGAGTTCAAACGCAGATACAATCCCGAAATACACAAGAAAGTTATTTCATTTGAAGTGTTTGGTGGTGGTGGTCATCTATTACGTGGTACTCCTGCCGTTAACGGAATATTTACAGGTATAGCAACATTCAAAAGAGAAACGGCTAACGAAAACAATATCCTTATCGTAGATAGTACTTCTCCCGAAGATATGCCATACCTAAATAAGATTGGCGCATTGGTTACAAAGATTGGCGGTATGACTTCGCACCCTGCGGTAGTTTGTCGTCAATTAAATAAACCATGTATCGTTGGTATATCGTCATTAAACTTCAATAAAAGTGTTTCTTACTTATCGGTTCACTTCAATCAAGGACATGGAGAGAAAGAAATTTGTGAAGGTGATGTAATTACTATCGTTGGTGATTCAGGTGATATTTATGAAGGTAAATGCGAAGTAAAACAAAAACAATTATTTGTTGGTGAAGTAAATGAAATTTTAAATACTGAGGAACTAATAACAGTTAGAGAATTATATTTCAAATGTGATTTATTGGACGGTACTGAAAGACTAAAGCCACCTTTCATTGAAATAAACAAAGCTATACACAAAAATAACCTTAACCGTGTTATTGAAATAGTTAACTTATTTATTGAGAAGTGTAGCGAAGATATTAGCATGATGCGTATGTTATTAAACGCTATAAAGCCTGTAAGTGATGAACAGGTGATAATTCCTTTACACAAAAAATTGCTTGAAATAATTGAAAGTAAAATCGGTAAAATTAATTAGAATGGCAAAAGAAACTAAAAAACAAGTTGCAGATAGAATCGCTGCTGAAAAAGCTAAAGCGGAAGCATTGATTCAGGAAAATAATCTTATTATAGCTAAGTTCATGGGCGGACATGATAACGGTCAAGGTAAATGGTATAATATAGGTGGAAGACAAAGAACAGGAGAACCCGATAGTTATGGATACCATACAAAAGAAACTCTACAATATCACAAAGATTGGAATTGGTTGATGCCTGTTGTTGCGAAAGCACAAGAGTTATCAGGTATAGGTATTTCTATGAGTTGGCAAATTGAAAAACAATACGAAGTTGTTTTATCATACATTAATCATTACAATAAAAAATAAAATTGAAAACATTAGTAATACATCCAAAAGACCACACAACTGATTTTTTATCTGCTATCTATGCGGATAAAAAAGATTGGACTGTTATTAATAATAACCCAAGTAAAACCGAATTAAAGAACGCTATAAAATCACACGATAGAATTGTGATGTTAGGTCATGGTACACCATACGGATTAATCCTAATGCAACCTAACGGCTCTCCGAGATTTATAATTGATACTACTTGGGTTTATTTATTACGTGAAAAACAATGCGTATGTATTTGGTGTCATGCTAACGAGTTTGCAAATAAATATGAACTAAAAGGTTTTCATACAGGAATGATAATTTCTGAATATGAAGAAGCAATGATGTACGCTGTATCTTGCTACTACAATCAAATATCTGAATCAAATATTTTATTTTCTGATTGCGTAAAAAAAGCAATCAATAACCAAGATGAAAATATGTTACAGGAAATGATTGATACATACAAAACGGATGAGAACCCGATAATAGATTTTAACTCTAAAAATATGTTTTTTAATAAATAAAAAAATACGATGGATAAACAATTAAATAGTGTTTTAGTAATATGCGAAAGAGTAAGTTGCGGTGTGTTCGGTCAGCAATTTATGGTTCGTGCTGAGAGGGATAACAAAAGACCCGAAGATGGTCGTATATTTTTACAAATAACTTATAAAGCCGAATGTAACAAAGATGGTATCCTAAAAGATTGGCACGGGCGCAAATGGTATTTATCAGACCACATGACCGAAGACGAAGTTATTAAAACTCTTTTCGTGGCTTTTAAATCCGTTGTAGAGCATGAAATAATGGAAGGGTTCAAAGTGGATGATAAAATATTATTCAATCCACATTTGAGCTATACTGAGTTATTAGCCATATCTGACAGGGAAGTTAAACGAGAAGAACATACTCATTAAAAACCAAAAAATAAAAACAAATGAAAACAACAACTACAACTAAAGTGCAAAGCACACAGGAAGTAAACACAAGCTATGGATTGAAACATTGCTGTAAAGGTAAATTAGTAATAATTCCAACCAACAAAAAATTAGAGGAAGGATTATTAGCTCAATCAAAATCAATCCCTGAGAAATTTACAGTATTAAATTACGCAACGGTTGAGGCTTTTAAAGATGCTGAATATTGTGGATGGCAAGTGGTTGACCCGATAATAGTTTCTGAAACCGAGAAGCCAACAAAAGATGATTGGTATATCTCTTATCTTGAAAGTGAACCTAAACCACTTAAACATAATGGAAATTGCGGTGATGGATTCTACAATCATAAAGATACTAAGAAAATATTAGCAATGCCTGAAAACATTTCACCTAAACAACTACAAGTAATTGCAGACGGTAAATTAAAAGAGGGTGATGAAGTATTAGTTGGCTGCATTAAAGTTGAAGATGACGAATACAAATACACATCCACAGAATTATTTAATGACCAACACATTTCATACCATGTAGAAAGTGATTTAAAAGGGTATATCACTTTGCATAAAGCAAAAGATGAAACTTGGGATGATGTTGAAAGAAAATTCAGACAATATAGAGATAGCTTGGATGGAGTTCAAACAATTTCCGCATATACATATTTCTTAAAAAATAATTATAATATACCAACAAAAAAATAATTTAAAAACTTAAAAAAATAAATAAAATGGATAATTACACACAAAACCCGTCGTACTCTCTAATAGTATTACCACCGTTAATTTTTATTGCATTAGCAGGAGTATTATTCTATTTCATGTTCTACAAACCAATGAATGAAAAAATAGCAAGATTAGAACGTAATAAAAATTACGTTGATTCAACTTACTTACGTAAGCAAGGAAGCACATCTACTTACGGTGGAGGTGAATTAGGTAAAGATTTTATCAATTACGATTTGCGCTCATGGGATGGCGGTAAAAATTGGTATGCCATAGATAAAGATTTACCATTTAAACAAAATGAAGTAAGGATATTAGGTACTGCCGAAGAAGTATATCCAAAACTATTACAACACTTGGAAGCATGGGATAAATTAACCGAGTACGCTCAAAAGAACGGTGGCGTAAAAGATACTAAAGACAGTATAGGAATTGAATTGCTTAAAGGAGCAGGATTTACCGTTACTAAAAAAGAAGACAAAAAATAAATAATAATTAGACAACAATTAAAATGAAAGACAATTTAACAGAAAAAGCCATTTGGGACTTCACAAAAGAAGATACAATTTACATCAGAGGTAAAAAAAATCATCTTGGTAACACAACTATATATCTTTGCCAATTCAAATACCTTGTACGTAATACCGTATATGGTATCGTAATTGATTCTGACGAAGACAAAAGGAGCAGAGTAGGACTTAAAGCGGGTGAAGAAATTTACGCTAACATAAAAGACTGTGCCTTGTATGGTATATCGGAAAAAATTAATAGCGGACATTACCATTGGTTTAACGTTATAGGTTACGCTTACAAAGCAGCAGGAATGGAAAGTATCAACGAAGTGAAAGAACATCCTTCATTCGGTATGATTGGTGTTAGCCGTCGTAGCGCAAATGGTGTTACTCCATTATTCGGAAGTAACATTCAACATCAACACACATTCACGATAACAATAAAAAGAGCGGAAAATAACCGCCACTTGAATACCGATTGGTTTCACGGAAAAGAACAATTAATGGAAATCGAAATGTCGGGCGCACAATTTTTGGAAATGATGACCTCATTCAATATGGGTGATGGTATCCCTTGCACTATCCGTCAATTCAATCACATAAACTATCCTGACCCTCCATACGAAAATCCTTTAGATACTTTCCAAAAGGAATTTGATGTTACTATGAAGAACTTAGGTAAAGAGTGTGCATCAATTGTTGAGGACTGTATAAAACTACTTAAAGAAAAACCATCAATCGGAAAAGCAGACCGTGATTTTATAATGAACGGCATCAGTAAATTGATGCAGGAAGTAACAAGTAACATTCCTTTCGTTAATCAACAATTCAGTAAGAGTGTTGAGAAAACAGTTTCTCAGGCAAAAAATGAAATTGAAACATTCTTAACGCACCGAATGGTATCATTAGGTATTGATGCTGCTAAAACAAATCCTGAATTATTTTTAGGTACAAAGATTGACGATAATAAACAAATTGAAGGGGAAACAAAATAAAAATAAAATTATGGCAAAAATTACAATTGAAATTAACACAGATGAAAAATTAGACAGAAGAAGGCTAAATAATTTATTAGCTAACTGCCAAAATGAAATACATGATTTCATATTAAATGGCAATACTGACGAATTATCTTCTTTACCAAGAATGGGTACTAAAGAATATAACCTCGAAGTTAAAATTGAAAACTAAAAAACTAAAAAAATGGGACACAAGACAACAAACACAACCGAAGAAGCTATCAATAACCCATTATTAGGGCTTATGGCAGGTTTAAACATCGAAGGACAGGAAAAGCGTGGTCAATCAGAATTAGTTAACTCCTGCCAACTACCATCAAGGCATGGTGGTCATGGTAAGGATGGCTCTGCTTTTGAACAATACGAAAAAATGGGTATTAAGGTAATCGGTTTAACAAAAGGTGATACCATGTTTGCCGAAGTTGAGTTACCCGAAGGATGGAAAAAAAGAGGTACAGGTCATTCTATGTGGAATGAGCTTGTAGATGATAAAGGACGTGTACGTGCTACATTCTTTTACAAAGCTGCTTTCTATGACCGTGATGCCTTCATTCACTTTGAACGCAGATTCAATATCAGTATCATTTCTTATTTACCGTCCGACCAAAAAGGTCATTACGAAAAACAAATGGTTGAAGTTCCAAACCCGAATTACGTTAGTAAGAAAAAACTAAGTAAAACAACTGAAATTCGTATGGGTCGTGATGGCGATTCTTATATTATCGAACAGGATGGTTATGTTCGTAGTTTCGCTTTCGGTCATCAACCTAAATACATTAAGAAGGAAGAAGATGTTTGGATTGCGAAATTTAAAGACAGCTATCAGGAATACAACAACACGCCTCATTACTTTGAAATTACCGATTGCGGTAAAGTAATTTTCACTACACAGGACGACCCGATTTTTTTTAGAAGAAAATATACTAAGAAAAATCATGCGAAGTGGTGGAGTGATTACGAACACATCAAGGAGCGTATGAGAATACAAGCAACTATTCGTTTGAAAGAAACAAATCCTGACTACGAAAACATAAACGCATATTGGGATTAATTAATAACAATTAAAAAATAATAAAATGGCTTTTGATAAACAACATATAGAGGAGTTAAAAAAAGAAATTACACTCGTAAAAAAACTTGGTGATAAAGTAGGATACTTAGTATTATTAAATATGGCTTCTGCTATTTACAAAGTTAAGGATAATATGCCGAAACACGGTGTATTGAAAAATTACTTAACTGAAATTGTTAATGATGTAGAAAACCATGATGAAGATTATTACAAGTTAGTTCAGGAAACACTAAAACAAAATCCTACAATTGAGAATTATGGTCAAGAGCCTGAACCCGAAATTCCAACATTGGATTATTGGATGCTTAACATAATTGAAGATTCCCTACAAAGGGAATATGACAGACGTTCAAAAGAATCCAATACAACTAAGATTTTAGAACACATTGCCAAAGAAAAAGGTTTACCTGCTGCTAAAGAAGAAAAAGAAATTATTGATAGTAATAAATTTCATTCTCTCGGTCAAGTGGCTTGTTCTATGAAACGTATTCAGGAAATTAAAGAAGCAATAACATTAGCAGTAAAAGGAGCATAATCATGGCAACACAACATAACACATTTATAAGAAAGTTCGGTGATAAAGCAGTAATAATTACTGTAACCGATTGGAATGACTTTAAAGAACTCGAAGCACATTCTAAGCACGAAGACCCTGACTTCTTATTATCGTCTGTTACATCAAAGGATATTTGGTCTAACATGAATCCTCAAATGCTTATCTCAACAAGAGGTGAAGTAAAAGATATTACTGACCAAACAAAAGGTATAGGTCTTGCGGGTATAATCACAGGTAGTAGTCCTGCGGGTGCAATTTGGGCGCATCGTAAAATTGACGGATTTATGGCAAAAGAAGAATTTAGTAAAGTAGAGATAAAAGAATAAACTAAAAAATGCCATATAAAAAAATATTTGGAATTTACAGAATATTGAACTTAATTAATAATAAGTCCTATGTTGGTAGTGCTGTTTCTATAATGTTACGTTTTTCCGTACACAAAACGCTTCTTAAAAAGAATAAACATTTTAATAAACACTTACAGGCATCTTATAACAAATACGGCATTTATAATTTTAAATTTGAAATATTAGAGGTAGTTAGAAACGTTAAATCATTAGAGGGTAGAGAGAAATTTCATATAAAAAAAATTAAAAGCAATAATACTAAATTTGGATACAACAAAAGGATAGATTGTACTACTAACTTAGGAATGAAAGCAAGTGAACAAAAAAAAATAAATTTGAGTTTATCCCATATAGGAATAAAGAGAACAAAAAAAGCTAATTTAAAAATAATAAAATCTCAATATAAAGAAGTTTACAAGATAAGTTTAAATGGCAAAATTTTAAAGAAATACAAATCTATTAAAGAAGCTGCTAAAAAAAATAAAACTCATCATCAATCAATATCGGCTTGTTGTAGAAATAAATTAAATTTCACATCAGGTTATTATTGGTGTTTTGTTAAAAATTATAAATTTTTCAAACCTAAAAAAGTATTTATTAAAAGGTCTAAAAAGTTTTTAAAATATAAATACATAAATACCGAAACATTGGAAGAATATAATAAACTATCTGATTTAGCTAAAAAATTAAAAATGAAATATATGTCTTTGTATCAAATGTTAACAGGAGAAAAAATAAACAAAACTAAATTTATAAGATATGTCATATAGGATATTCATAGATGATTGGAGAAAGCCAAGTAGCAAACATGAAAACGGTGATGCTTGGATTTTATGCGAATCATACGACGACTTCGAGCAGGTTGTAAAAGAAATAATTGAAAAAAATGAAACAATTGGTGAAATATCTTTTGATTTCGATTTACAGGACAGGAATCATAACGGTGCAGATTGCTATAAACTATTAGCAAGATGTATTATGGATGATAAAACACTACCTGTACCAAATAAAATTTATATTCACTCTGAATTTCCAAACGCAGAAGAATTTTTCAGAGGTATATCTATGTCATTAGAACATCATTTGGATAAAGATATTCAGATGATTAAAATAAATGAGTTTGGTCAACATAGTATTATAAAAACTTGGGGCGAATAAAATAAGTGATGGAAAAATTATTAAATAGAGATGATTTCCGTAATGGAGTTTTTGAACGTGATAACCATAAGTGTGTTATATGCGGAGAGAAATCTATTTTAGGCTCAAATGGTATTCCTACTAATTTAGATGCCCACCACATTATAGAACGTCGGCTATTTTCAGATGGTGGATATTACATTTTAAACGGAGCATCTCTTTGTTCAAAGCATCACATTATGGCGGAAGAAACCACATTGTCATGTGAAGAAATAAGAGAAAAATGCGGAATAGTAAAAATTATTTTACCTGACCACTTCTACGATGATTATACATATACAAAATGGGGAGATATTATTCAGCCAACAGGACAACGTTTAAAAGGTGAATTGTTTTATGATGAATCTGTACAAAAAATATTGAAGCAAGGAGGTGTACTTGACTTATATCAAAAATACGTTAAGTATCCGAGAACATATCACTTGCATTGGAGTAATTTATTGAAGGATGACCGAATGATGTCTAATGACGATTACTTTATAGGTAAACGTGTTATAGGTACGTTAAAAATGGACGGGGAGAATACTTCAATGTATCCTGATTTCATTCACGCACGTTCTTTAAATTCATCATCACACCCAACAAGGGATTGGGTTAAAGGTTTATGGTCGAGAATAAGTTATCAATTAGATGACAATATGAGAATTTGTGGAGAGAACCTGTATGCCGTTCATTCTATAAAGTACGAAGACCTTGAATCATACTTCATGATGTTTTCTATGTGGATAGAAAATAAATGCTTGTCGTGGGACGAAACAGTTGAATACGCAAAAATACTTGAACTGAATATAGTGCCTGTATTTTATGACGGTATTTATGACAGAGCAAAAATTGAAGCCGAATTTAAGAAGCATGAAAAAACAAATGAAGGATACGTAATCCGTATAGCCGATGAATTTAATTATGGTGAGTTCAGGAAATCAGTTGGTAAATATGTTTTACCTTCTTTCAGACAAGCTATAAATAATTCACACGGTCATTGGATTTCAAAAAAGATAGAAACTAATTTATTAAAAAAATAAACATGAGCAGAGCAAACGAATCACATAGACGTGATGAAGAAGAAAGAGAAGAAAGGACTAACACGCTTATTAATGCAATAAACAGAAGTTTAGAAGCAGGTGAAAAAAAACATAATGAATTTGTTGAACGTCATAAATTAAAAAGTGGTGGTGGTATTGAAGGGTTCTACAAAGTATATTGTTTTGAAAATGATTTTGAAGAAAATAAACGTGTAGAAGAATATTGGCACTCTATTCATCCAAACGTAAATGAAATGCACGAGTTCAAACATCTTACCGCTTTAAAACAAAGAGGAAGGGATGAAGTAATTGAAATACTAAAGACCGAAGCTGTTACTGATATTTTAATTGAAAGCAACTTACTTGAACGTGAACAATTTTTATCTCTTGTTGAATTAGGTAAATCAATCTATCACGATTTCTTAGGAACATATCTAAGAGCAGTAACATTTTTTGTTTCCGATGCAAAATCATTTAAAGAAGAAATTGAGGAGATGCTTGAAATGTATGGTGATGAACGTTCAAGAGATGGTTTCCGTATGTTATGTAAAAAAATTGAAGTAAGAATTGTATCTCACTTTGATGAATCAACACAAATAATATTAAAAAAATCAGAAGACGAGTAAATGAAAATTAATAAGGATAAAGAGATGGGATTAAACTTCCCTGCATGGTTTCAAAAACAGGTTATTATTGAACGTGGTGATGAGATTATTGGTAATAAAGAAGTTTCTGATATAGAAAAGAAAAAATCTATTACAGAAATTGCGGAGGTTATTTCTGATAACAATAATAAGTTTTATTTATTTACTGATGCTGCAAATCAAATTGCACAGCGTTTAAAATTTGATGCTACTAAATTTGAAGCCAATTTCTTATCCGTTATACCGAATGGAAAAAAAGTAACTTATTTGATGGGTGATTATTTTTATCGTTGGATTAAATATGAAGACAGAATTTTAGCTTTCGGTTGTCATCAAAAAAAACTCGCTCCTGATATGGTTCAGTTCTATAAAGAAACATACAATAAAAACATGGAGTACGATGTTAAGTGGTATTTCTGTGCTATTAATTTACAAGACAACACTTACTCAGTACCACCAAAAGCTGTTGCACCATTTACAGATGATACTTGGGTTCAATTTGTAAAAATGTTAATCTTTACCGAGTTATCTGAATTAGAAACTGTGATATTAGAACCGAATCAAAAAATAGGAACTAAAAAAACTCAGCGTTACTTTAATGAAAGCCCATCACGTATTGTTATAGTTGATTCAGCTTGGAGTAAGACACTAATTAAAGCAGATGGATTCCTTGTAGCAGGTCATCCGAGATTGCAGCCATACGGTGAAGGAAATAAGTATAGAAAATATATTTGGATTGACACTTATACAAAAGAAGGTTATACACGAGAAGCAAAAATGTTGAAACATAATAAATAATATTACAATGGAAGAAAAAAAAATAAACGAAGGAAACAAATTGATTGCTGAACTTTTAAAAGTTACACCATCAAACGTAGAAGAAATTGGTGAGCTAACTCTTGACAAAGGATTAGTTAACGGATATTACAGGGATAACAATAAATTGTTTGATGAAAATTTCTGTAAAGAAAATGAATACGTAAAATTTGAATACGGTTTAGCTTGTGGAAGATGCAGCAATTGTAGCGGTTATTCATGTGCAGGGTTCATATTGAAGGATATGCCAATTGATATGTTCAATCAATATAAAAACATTGACAAAACATTTGGCGACCCTATTTATCCGAGTTATCACGATAATTGGAATTTATTTATTCCTGCTTTCAATAAGATTCAAAAAATTAAAAAAGATATAGATTTTTGTGATTTAATTTTAGCTTGGGTAAGACATAATGACCACGAGAACGCTTTTAAAACATTGGTTAATTACATAAACATTGTAATTTACAACAAGCCAATAGAAGTAAACATGGAAGCATTAAAGGATTTAAAAAAACATTTGTAAAAATAAATAACATGAAAACAGCAGAAGGAAAAGTAGCTATGGATGATAACAACAATAGTGTTGTCGTCATAGTAAGGATGAGTGAAGGTGATGTCAAACATCCATTAAACATAAAATCAATCGGTGGTAAGGAGTATGCTATCGGTGAAAAAGTAAAAGGAGTTATTACAGAAGATAATAAATTTAATGTTTGTCGTGAATACAAAAACGACGGAGGAACTATATTCGGATTCATCTCAAAAGATGATGTGGGTAGTGAATTTGTTACCATCACAGTAATAAAAAACTTCAAAACAAAAATGGATATTAGTAAAACTCAGGAAACTATTGAGGTATTACGTGATTCATTAAATAACTATTACGATAACGACGAAAACAAAAGATAACATGGACAGAAAACAAATCATAAAAACAATTATTGAACTCCACAATTTTTTCATAATTGAATGGAGCAAACATCGTGGTGTTGAACTAAACAAAGACAGTCTTTGGGATGTTCAATTACTCGAAGTGAAACCCGACAGGTATTACTTAGTTGAAAGTTTATCGGTAGCTAACAATGATTACGAAAATAAAACATTCAAACCGAATACAGAGGTGCGTTATTTACTAAGAAGCCAAGAGGCTAAAAAGTATGGGGACAAACATCAGGCTTTTTATAATCGTTATTTATCCACCGTTTCTATTGAAAATGAATATTTGTCAGACCCACAGGCTTACAAAGATAGCTTGATGAAAGATTTTGTTGAATTAAAAAACAAAAAGTAAAATGAAAACAATTACGATAGTACATAAATCAGAGTACAAAAAACTTAGTTCTTTTGAACATAAACTAATAAAGTTTTGTAAAAATAAAGAATGGTTGTTTGTATTGATACCAATATCATTATGGTTGATGATTGCGCTTTGTGCATGGTTAAATAATTTTTATCATCTAATTACATACTTCGTAGTTTACTTTTTTTCATTCTTAGCTGCTGCTGAAAGATACGGTAAAGTATCGACCACAACAGACCATTGCAGTACTTGTAATTCAGAAATGAAATACTTAGGTAAAGATTACTATTCCGACTTTTACTGTTGTGATAATAAAAATTGTAAAGAATATAAAAAAGATATTGAGTGTTAAACACTAATAAAACAAAAATGGAAGAACAAAAAATAATTGAAGGGAATAAATTAATTGCTGAGTTTATGGGAGCAGAATGTTTATCTCCAAAAACCAAGTTTTCATATTTTGATTTTGGGAATGATTGGAGTGAAAACGAAGGAATATTTCAACAAAAAATTCATATAAGAATGTTGAAATATCATTCAAGTTGGGATTGGTTAATGCCTGTGGTTGAAAAAGTAAGAGATAAAAATTGTATCGTTTCAATATGGTTTAACCGACAATTAAATACCAATAATACTACAATAGCTAATTTTGAAGATGGATGGAAGAAAGATATAAATATTAGTGGCGTTGGTATCGAATCCACATACAAGTCAGTAATTGAATTTATAAAATGGCATAACAACCAAAAAAAATAATATGGCAAAGAAAGTAGATACGCTAAATCCCGAAACAGAAAAAACTCCCGTTAAAGATAACGGTATAGATATTTGGCGTGGAATAAATATTCCCGAAAATATGCTTAAAGATGCTTTTCCTGCTTTAGCACTTGCTATACTAAATGAGTGGATGATGTCAGGCATAACCAAAGAATTAATTTTTCAAGCAATGATGGGTAATCTTGAAAAAATGGGTTATTCCGAAGAAGAAATGGAATCATTTAAAAAAGCAATGAACGATTGTTATAAAAAATTTCACAAACCAAATGGATTCATGGGATAATGGAAAAGGAAGAAAAAAATGAAATGGACAGATACGACCACGTAGGTATGCTCGACGGGATACCCGTTAAGCGTTGTTTAAAAAGTGGTTTCTGTTGTACTAAAGCCCCATGTGCCTACGGTGAGTTTAATGAACAAAGAACTGCTTGTAAATACTTAGGTGAGCCAAATGAGATTGGTCAAAAAGTATGTAACCGATTTGAATGGATTAAAGAAAATGTACCTAATTGGCAATACTACCCTGCTTTCGGAGCAGGATGTTGTATGCCACTCGGAAATAATTTAAGAAACGAAATATTAATTAAACTAAAACAAAAAGAAAATGCCAAATAAAACAATCATCGAAAATCGTGTTTATGCAGCCGTAATAGGTCATTGCGAAGAAATGGAACACAAAGGACAATACAAAGGTAACGGTCATCACCTTGCACAACGTTTATCATCAATGGTAGCAATAGGTCTGTTATCAAAACAGCAAAGACAAATTTACGATGCTCTAACTGAAAGTACAGAAGGTATTGCTGTTAAAGAGATTTCATTGAAAACAAAAATATCAAGTAGAGCCGTGTCTGCTCAATTAAGAGCTATAAACAGTAACACAACAACTTTAATTGCATTTAAAAAGGTTAAGAAAAACGGTAAAATTAATTTATGGTATAAATATAAAATTCAATAAACTAAAAAAATGATTACAGGAACTACATTAATCGAATTGGGTTACAAACCCGCAAAATGGTTTAAGGATGCTATCGACCATGCAAATAAAAATAATCTTTCAGGTATTGACCTTGAAGTTTATTTACAATCAGTTTGTCCGCCAAAGGTAGATGAAATTGAACCTCATATTGAACCGCTACATTATCACAGAAATATTGTAGCTGAAACTGAACATGAAACCGAAAACATAAAAAGTGTTTTTGATACAATGGATGTATTGATGAAGACACCAACACTTGTAAAAGGTGCTGTGATGCCCGATGCTTGTCCGACAGGTGAAATAGGTCAAATACCTGTTGGTGGTATAGCTGTATCTAAAAACGCTATTCACCCGTCTTTTCATAGTGCGGATATTTGCTGTTCAGTAATGATGACAAACTACGGAATGATTGAGCCTAAAAAAGTTTTGGATGCTATACACGAAGTAACTCATTTCGGTGGCGGTGGAAGACAAAGGGGTGATGAGTTCCGTTTGACCGAAGAACTAAGAGAAAAAATTAATAACAACAAATTATTAAGTCCTCTTATGTCGGTTGCAATAAGCCACTTAGGTACTTGTGGTGATGGAAACCATTTTAATTTTATTGGTACATCAAAGAACTCAGGAGAAACTATAATGGTAACGCATTTTGGTAGTAGAGGGTTCGGTGCTGCCTTGTATAAACAAGGAATGGCTATTGCCGAAAAATTCAGAAAAGAAATTTCTCCTAAAACATTACAACGTAACGCTTGGATACCTTATGAAACAGAAGAAGGTAAAATGTATTGGGAAGCGTTACAAATAATCCGTGAGTGGACAAAATTAAATCATACCGTGTTACATGATGCTACAATGGGTAAATTAATGATGACTTCTCATAAACTGAGATTTTGGAATGAGCATAACTTCGTTTTCAAAGATGGTGATTTATTTTACCATGCTAAAGGAGCAACACCGTTGGATGATAAATTTGTTCCTGATAGCTATAACGGATTGCGTTTAATTCCTTTAAATATGGCTCAACCGATTTTAGTTGTGAAAGGTGAAACCACCGAAACTAATTTAGGTTTCTCTCCACACGGAGCGGGACGTAATATGAGTAGAGGTCAACACAAAAGAAACAACTCTCATAAAACAATCGAACAAATATTCATTGAAGAAACGCAAGGGTTGGATATAAGATTTCATTCAAGAAATGTTGATATTTCTGAATTACCATCCGCATACAAAAATGCCGAGAATGTAAAAAAACAAATTGAGCAGTTCGGTCTTGGTACAATCATTGATGAAATAATGCCTTTCGGTTGTATAATGGCAGGTGATTGGGATAAAGAAGCTCATTGGAGAAAAAAGAAAGAGAAAAAATAAAGTAATGGAAAATTTCAAAGAAAAAGCCGATAAGGAACTCGAAAGTATGAATACCAAAAACCTCTTGGCTTATCACAAAGCTGAGAGGAAAAGGTATCATAAGTGGCATGGCTCTAAAGTTTGTGATTGTTGCGGTGAAGTTATTGGTAGTAGAGATTTTATTAAACAAGTAAATGACGAAACCAAAATAAAGACTGACTACTTAGCAAGAATCAAATCAATTTTATCAAAAAGAGAACACGTTGAAAAAAATAATTTAAAACTAACAGATGGAAACAGAAACAAAACAAAACAAAATTGCTTACACAGAAGCAGAGTTCGGTAAACAACATTGGAGTTTACTTGCTTTTATTGAAACTCAGGTAGTGGATAAATCATTTCCACTTGACCCACGAAGAATGAGTTGTAACGAAAAGAAAAGAGGTATCAGTAATGGTGCGCCTTTTGGTTGGAACGACGAATACAGTACTGAAAATAAAGAAGGCAAACAGGAAATATTAGGTCATGACGATATTGACTGTTTTGAAGAACTTGAAAAAGAAGGCTTCATAAAAAATAACGGAACATTATTAAATATGTATCCTGAACTTACAGATAAAGGTTGGAAATGTATAAGCCAAATACGTGAGTTCAAAGGTAAAGGTGGTAACTACATAGATTTTGTATTTAATAAATAATTATGAAAGCAGTAGTAGCAACAGAAGAACAAGCAAAGCAACTAAAAGAATTAGGTATCGGAATAGGTAGTAATGACCATTTAGCTAATACAGTTGCAAGAGCTATGAAGTTTTTATGGCAACCACCACTCGAATATGCTTGTATGTGGTTACGTGAAAATTTCGATATACACGTTACACCTCACCCAACATACAATAAGTATGGCGCAATATATTTGTGTACTGTATTTTACATACATAAGGATAGAGTTCATAATGAGATGTTGAGGGATAAAAAAATAACAATTGACTTCACACCACCACAAATTTTTGATACATACGAATTAGCTCAATCAGCAGGTTTGGATTATGCTTTAAAAGTAATTTCAAAAAGTAAAATTAAAATAATTACCAAAGAAGAAAAAGAGAAGCGATTAAAAGAAATAGAAAAGCAGAAAAAAGAGGAACAAATAAGATTAGACAAATCATTGGAAAACACAAAAAAATATTTTAAAAACCAAAAACCAAAAAAATAAACCCTATGTTCGACAAATTAAAAAATCTATTGTATCCAAACAGATACAAAGGACATTCAGAAGCAATTATCATTTCATGTTTCTTTAACCCACAAAATTCTCCGTACAGGATAAAAGCATTTAATATTTGGTATGATTCAATTAAACATTTGAACCATAAAATTATTGAATGTGTAATCGGTGATGCAAAACCTCAGTTACCTGAAAACAATAATATTGAAAGAATTTATACCGAAAGTTTACTTTGGCATAAAGAAACTTTATTGAACAAAATAATTTCAGAACTTCCAAAAAAATACAAATATGTTTTTTGGATTGATGCTGATGTAATTTTTACAAATATAAATTGGCTTACTGAATCAGTTGAACAAATGAAAAACGGATGTACTATAATTCAACCTTTTGAATACTGTGTTCATTTAGATAAAGACCAACTTTACCCGCAGTTTGATTTGGAATTTGCGAAAGCAATGTATGACCCGCACAAAGGTATTGTAAAAGAAAGCAAACGTCTGTGGAGAAGTTTCTGCGCCAATTGGGTTACAAATCAAATAAATGCCCGTAGTGAAAATTACGATGTTCATGGACACGTTGGATTTGCATGGGGAGCAACCCGTGAACTTTTGGACGAAGTGCCTTTATACGATAAAGCATTAATCGGTGGAGCAGACCATATAATAGCACACGCAGCAGCAGGACAAATACCACATTGCTGTATTACAAAATCATTTAAAGATGATATTGATGATGTATTGAATTGGTCAAAACTATTTTACGTTTACGCAAAAGGTAAAATCGGTTATGTACAGGGTGATTTATTTCACATTTGGCACGGGGACATTGATAAACGTGATTACTTCAACCGTATCGTAAACTTCACATCAAAAGCAAAAGAAATAAATATCAAAGATAAAAATGGTTTGTATGTTTCAAAAGATAAAGAGAGCATCAAATACATGAAAAATTATTTTAAGCAACGTGAAGTTGAACATAAAAAAATTGTACAGAACAATAAAAGTAATAACAGAAACGATGATTATTACTATAACCACAATAACTACCATAATGATGGTTTTTGGGAATCAGTTATGTACGGTTACTTATTCAACTCAGGAATGATGGGTGGCGCAATGGGTGGAAATTTTGCAGGTGGTATGATTGGAGATATGCTGAATGATTCGGAGAACCAACAACAAAACAATAACAACAATAATAATTTTGAAACCGAAACAGAAAAACACCATCACAAAAATGATGAAACAGAAAACAACAACAGTAATAATAACAGTAATATAAACATTAATACAAATACTGTGAACGATTCTATTAATGTGAATGAAGAACATCATAGTCATAGCCATAGCCATGAACAACATCACGACCACAGTAGTAACAATAATGATTCTACTAACGTAAACAATAACGATGTAGTTTATAACGGCAGTACATTTTCTTAATACAAAACAGATATGATTAAGACAGAAGAAATAAACAGGATTAAGCAAGTTAACCTTGAAATGATGAAACAACATTTCAAAAAGGATGGCAAACTTTTTCCTGTTATAATGGCTATTGAATCCAATGGTAAAATAACTTACGTTGGAACACCTTATACCAATCAAGAAGAAAAAATGAAAACATTGCAATACGCAAAAGAACTTTGTAAAAAAATAAATGCGGTTGCTTTCTTTATGATTAACGAGGCTTGGATTAGAAAAGTTACTCCTGAACAATTTAAACAATATCAGGAAGAATTTAAAAGGACAGGGAAAAGAGTTTCTGAATATGGAGATAGACAAGAAGTTGCTATTATGGTTTTTGAAACAAGAACTTCAACCATGATGTATAAATTTGATATTGACCGACAAAAAAATGAGTTAGTTAATATGGAATGTACAACACAGAATGAAGGAGATTTTTGTAAAATACTATGTGAAATTCAAACCAACACTAATTAAAAATGGATAAAGAAATATTAGAAGCTAAGAAAAAATTATATTCCTTATTGCTTAAAAAAAAAGTTGAAGACCTCAGTACAAAAGAAGTTGATATTCTTTTTGCGCTATCGAAGGATTGGGATATACAGGAATTATTAAGTAAGAATATGAAAAATGAAAAAAAACATTAAGGATTACATACATTTTTATTTAGGTCAGCCGATAAAAACAAGTAGGTATGGAATTGGAAATTTAGATTCAGTTTCTAAAACCTGTATGCACGTTGAATTTGAAAAAACAATTCAAGGGTTTTTATTTGGTGATGATGCGAAGCTGTTACTAAGACCAATATCGGATATGACCAATAAGGAAATGGACGATGTAAAGAAATATTCAGACCACATTGAAAAGTATATTGAAACAGGTGTCTTCATTCGTATTGATGGTGAACTTCATAGAATACTCTGTAAATGGGGATTTGATATTTTCAACCTGATTGAATCAGGATTAGCTCTCGATAGGACTAAAATAGAAGGTAAAAAAACTAAAAAAACAATCATTTAAAAAAACTAAAAAAATGGCACAAGATAAGTTAAAAATATGGTGGGATGCAAGTGTTTCATCGGGTACTGAGGAAGTTAGTTTCGAGGACTTAGGCATAAAAGATAAAGCTGAATGGGATGCCTTACCCAACAGCGAAAGGAACGATAAATTACAGGAATATTTAGATAATTTACCCGAAAGAGTAACAATCATTCTGAATGAATACGAGGTAAAATAATTCTGTTAATAACTCAATTATGATAATGTAAATTCTTACATTTTTATAATTATATTTGAAGTCCTTAAAATACGGTCAATTTTTTAAAGCACGAATCATTTAAACAACTAAACATGAACATTAAACGTCAAGTACAGCTACCTGAATTAGTTAGCGAACTTCAAAAAGAAAATTTGCAAAAACGTGATTTCGTTTTACCTGCAAAATGTATCTCTATGGTTGATGGTAAAATAATCGTTACCAATAACGAAAATAGTGAAGCCTTAAAAGGAATACTATCGGAGTGTAATATCTCACACTCATCCGAATTAGCAAACAAACAAGTAATGGAACTTGAATGTTTAAGTGTAATGCACACTCACTTACAGGATAAATTAAGTATCCCAACAAAGTACTACAACCGAATGTTGGCGAGAGATGATAAAAATTTATTAGACAGAAACGTAACATATTGGTTACAAGAAAGTAATAGCAATCATTTATTGCGTTGCTTCGTAGATAAAGAAAATAAAAAAGGTTTTGCCCGTGCCTTATTGTCAGACCGATTCAAGCTAATTGATAATTACGATATTATGCTAACCGTGTTGTCGGCTATCAAAGAAAGTGGATTGAACATTCAAATTGATACAAGCGACGAAAGAGGTCAAACAGGATGCGACCTAACTGAGAAAAGTATGTATCTGAGATTCATTTGCCCTGACGTTCAAATAAACTCCCCTGAATTACTTAAAATGTACCGACCTGATGGTTTACCTAATACTGTTGGTGATGGTATCATATCAGGCTTTGTAATCAAAAATTCAGAGGTCGGCATGGGTCAGTTCTCAATATCACCAAGAGCCAAAATATTAGCCTGTAAAAATGGGATGGTAACAACTAAGGATGATTTCTCAAAAACACACTTAGGGGCTAAGATGGGAGAATACACAACTATTGAATGGTCGGAAGAAACAAAGCAAAAGAATTTGGATTTAATTATTTCCCAAATTAAAGATGCTATTAAAAAATATGTTTCGGAAGGTTATCTCGGTAACACAATAAAACATTTCGTTGAAAAAAATAAGAACCTTGAATTTCCTTTGGATGCCGTGAAAGCAGCAACTATCTCATTAAACATTAATGAAGATAAAGCAAATGACATCATAAACTCATTTATTAAATCAGGTGATATGTCTGCTTTTGGAGTAACACAAGCTATTACTTATTTTGCTCATACGAAAGCGGATGCTGATGAACAATACGAATTGGAACATAAAGCGGTTGAAATATTTGATAACATTGATGCTTACGATAAACCGTTAGCAAAAAAATCTGTTCAAACGCAAATGGAGATGAATTAATAAAAAAAAGGCGGAGATGGAAACCAACCGCCTTTTATTTTTTTTGTATTCCAAAACCAAAAACCAAATTAGTAACGAAATACAACAGCATAACAAATTTAGGTATAATTAATAAACACAGACAATATTTATCATTAGCAACCTTATCGCTAAAATAACGTCAGGATAGTAAAACATAGCACTCAAAAAAAACTAAAAAAATGGCAGAAGCAGCAGAAACAAAAGTCGTAATAACCCAATCCATGATGAAGGAGTTTTATGAATATTATCACGGCAATCAATGCGGTTTGATTTTCGTAGAAAAATACATCAAAAAGAATTACGAGAAATTTCCTGCCTCAGACACACAAGCCGTAGGTAATTGGTTTGAATATGAATGTATCGGTGCAACAACTAAAAGTAGCAAAGTACCACAACCTGAAAAAACAGCTAAAGGCGAGTTAACCGCTCCTTACAAAAAAATGCAGGGTCAAGTTCAGAACTTCAAAAACTTCATGTCCATATATGGAATAGAAATTGTGAGTGTTCAAGAAAAATTATCTGTTGGCGAAACAACTATAACAATTACTAACGAGAAAGGTGAAGAAGTGCCATTCTTAATTGATGGACTTGAAGGAACTACTGATATTATTTGTAAAGCAAAGTATGATATTAAAGGAGCTTTTGAGGTTAAGGATGATTTCGGAAAAGTAATTCGAGTTGAAGAACAGGTAATTATTAATGCGGGTGAAGAATTTATTTTGGATATTAAAACAACAGGATTACTTGACGATAAGTGGAGTGATTACGGTTGGGATTTATCTTACTTACACAATAAAGAAAAATTAGTTAGACAACCGATTCATTATAAATATTTAAGTCTATTAAAATACGGTAAACAATATAAATTTCTTTTTTTGCTTTTCAGTCAAACAAACGATTACGATTTCCGCTCAATAGTATTTAATATTGATGAAGACCAACATATAAAAGAGCATGAAGAATTTATTGTTTGGACAAACAGATGGATTAAATATTCTTTAAAGAATGGGTTTAAAGCTAACCCCGATGTAGTAAGATGTCATGGCTGTGCATTAAAATTAGGATGCAAACATTTTATGGCAGTACCTAAAATTCAAATTTATCACTATCAACCTCAAAAAAAATAACACACTAAATAATCATGGCAAAGAAAGGCGAAAAAGACGACGTAAACAATTTGTTTTCTAATGGATTTGAAATCGAAGGCGAAGAAAACAAGAATGAAAAAAATGATGATAATGACGATGACAAATCTCCATTCATAGAAGATGAAAAAGAAGAAGTTTCTGAAACAAAAAATATAAAGACTATTGAACCTGTCGAGGTATCAAATGAATTTATAAAAGATGTTGATACGACATTTAATGTTTTTGATTTTGAAAAACAATCAAAAGAATTATTATTATTATCTAATAAATTATCCCTTATTAATGATGACGATGATAATGTTACTGCCCGTGATTTAGCGAAACAAATGACCACGCTAAAAAATAAAATTGAAGAAGCACGTAAAGAAGCTAATAAACCTGACCAAAAAAGAATTGATGACAGGATGGATTCGGCTAAAAAAATTACTGAGCCATTAAATAAAGAAGTTGATAGATTAAAACAATCAATAACTTTTTACGAAAACGAAAAAGAGAAAAAACGCCTTGCTGAAAAGAAACGTCTTGAAGACGAAATAAAAGAAAAAGAAGAAAAAGAAAAAAAAGAACGTGAGCGTGTACAAAATATCCGTAAAGAAATTGACCGTTTACGTATTGATGGACAAGCTAAAGTAAATGCTTGTAACACTATAAAAGAAGTAAATGATTTTGAATTAAAATTAAAAGGTTGGAAATTAAAACCTGAGTTTTTTGCCGAATTTATTGAAGAAGCCGAAGGACTTAAAAACGAAATAAACGAATTGTTATCCAAACGAAAACCTTTGATTGAGGAGATTGAAAAGAAAAATGAAGAAGCAGCTAAATTAGAGGGGGATAAAAAAATACAGGCGGAAAAAGAAGCGGAGGCAAAAAAGAAAGAACTTGAAGCGCAAAACAAATTACGTGAAGAAGAACAACGTAACAAAGATTTGCAAGAACAAAATATGGAGTTAGCAGCCCGTCAGGAATTAGTTGTATTGGTTGCATCGTTTGGTATTAAAAATAATATTGAAGAATACATGAACGGCATTACAGCTAAGTACGGTAACTGCCGTTTAGCAATGGCTAATCGTGAAAAATTAATTGATGATTACAAACAACACTTGCAGGACAAAGTTAAGATGGATGCTATTGATTCAGAAAAGGTAAAAAATGTCCGTCTTACATTTGAATTTACTATTGTTGACGAATCGTTGATACCAAGAGAATTTTTATCAATTGACGAACAAAAAATCCGTAAGTACATTACAGAGAAACGTAAGGAATTAGAAAAGGATGCAAACTCAGTAAAAATTGAAGGATTAATTATATATCCTAAAAACACAGCTATCGTAAAGTAAAAATAATTATCTTAGTATTAATGTATCTTAACAAAAATATAAAACTTCCATTTACTGTTGATGTATCATTATGTAAAAACATTAGAAATAGAAAAGAACCTGTTGTTGGTATTTATAAAATAACATCTCCAACAGGTAAAATTTATATTGGATTATCAGGAGATATAGAGAATAGATTTTATGAGTATAAGAAAACACATTGCGAATACCAAAGAAAATTATTTCGTTCTTTAAAAAAATATGGTGTTGAAAATCATATTTTTCATATAATACATATATGTAATGAAGGAGAATTAGAATTTTGGGAATTGTATTACGGAAAATTATTCAATGTTACTGATGAGGATTTTGGTTTAAATATAAGAGAATGTGGTGGCAAGAGAGGTAAAATAGGGGAAGAAACAAAAAAAATGATGAGTGAAAGCCATAAAGGTGAAAAAAATCATAATTACGGAAAGAAATTTTCTGATGAAAGAAAAAAACAAATGAGTGAATCACGTCAGGGTGAAAAAAATCCTAACTACGGAAAAAAGTTAACTGACGAAAAAAAGAAAATTTTAAGTGATATGAAGAAAGGAAATAAAAATCCTTTCTACGGCAAAACACATACTAAAGAAATAGTTGATAGATTCAAGAGTAAAGTTACATCTCAGGAATCAAGAGATAAAATGAGTAAATCAAGAACGGGTAAAAAAAATCCATTTTACGGTAAAAAACATTCTGAGGAAACTAAAAAAACAATAATAGAAACCCGACGTAGAACAAGGCAAGAAAGACTAACAATGATATTTTAAAAAAAACTAAAAAAATGAACGAAAACAATAAACTTATAGAAAGTAACAGTCAAAGTCTTATACCTCAAAAGGAATACCTTTCTGACAGCGAATTAGAAAAAAGAGCTAAAATTTTTATTGAATCAGGTCTTGTTCCAAGTCATCTTAAAAATTGGCAAGCGGTATTCATAGCTATGACATGGGCGCAAGGAATTGGAATCCATGTTACGCTTGGTCTGAGTGATATTTATGTAATTGACAACAAAGCCTCTTTAATGACAGAGGCAGCAATGGCAGTTGTTAGATTTAGTGGTTTTTGTGAGTATATAAAACAAGAATTTACGGGTAAACTTGAAGATGGTACTCTTACCGCAATATGTAAAGTAAAAAGAAAAGGTGAAGACGAACATATTTCAAAATTTAGTATTGATGATGCTAAACGAGCATTATTATGGGGGAAAAAAACTAAAAATGGTAATCCTACTGCATGGATTACTGTTCCACCAAGAATGTTAATGTATAGAGCAGTTGGTTTTGCTTTACGTGATGTGTTTCCTGATGCGCTACGTGGTGCTAAAATTCGGGAAGAAATAATTGACTATGCTCAATATGATACCATTGAACAAAAAATAAACGATAAAGGTCAAATTGAGGAAGTTAAAATTGAGAGAAAACCTGAAAACAAAACAAGTGGCGATAAAATAAAAAATTCGCTTAAAGATATGCCACCCGATGAGGATATTAGTTTTGAAGAAGTAAAATAATTTAATATCTTTATTATTCGCTTCGTTAAAAAAAAATGAAAAACGAAAATAACGATAACAAAGAAAAATTTGCTACTTATCAAGTTGGCGACAAATACTATATAAAGTATGAAGGTCAGGATGAAAAAGAAATAAGTAGGCAAGTTTTTTTACATTTAAAAGAATCAAAAGATAAAGAATTTAAGAATAGCACCAAGAAATAATTATGCCTGTTATTGATACAACAAATCCATTCTATAAATTTTTAGGTGTTGAAGATTTAGAGCATATAAAAGTAGTAAATTTTCTTGAAAGTGATTTTCCTGATGTAGTTGCGTTTCACGTACCGAACAGTTCAAAAAAAACTCCATTCGATAGATACAAACATAGTTTGATGGGTGCATTAAAAGGTATCTGCGACTTTGTTATACTTCATCCAAAATACAGAATTAAAATTGAAGATGGTAAACCAAAAACCATGTTAGCTTATCATGGACTTATAATTGAATTGAAAGCACCTGAACACGAAGTTGTAATAAAAAAAGGTAAAAGAGCAGGTAAAATAAGAAAAGCGATAGGCGTGTTGAGCGAAGAACAAAAAATTATTATTGACAAACTTAATAAAGTTAAATACAAAGCTGCTTGTTGTTTCGGTGCAGAAGAAACAATTGCAGTAATTAAAGATTACATGACAAAATAGTATGAAGCGATTAGTTGAAACAGATAGATGGAGAGATAGTTTTTATATGGAGTTACATCCGTATGCAAAATTATTGTTATGCTATATGTACGACAATTGCAACGAGGCGGGGTTTATTGATTACGCACAAGTACTATGGTTAACTCAAATAAAAGGAGAAGTAAAAAATAAACGTTATAGTGAATTTACAAAACAGGATTTAGTTTATGCCTTAGAAGATTTGAAACCAAAACTTTTAAGTGATACAAAGAAAAAACTATTCATAAAAGATTTTTTACTTCACCAAAATAAATTACCATTGATTAAAGGTAATGAAGAACACGAATTGATTATTTCAAAATTAGAAAGTAATCTATCTAAATTTAACGATGCTCCTGAAATAAAAAAAATACTCGAAAGTATATCAGAGCCTAAAAAAGTAGAAGAAGAAGTTAAAAGCAAAAAAAAAAGAAGTAGTGCTTTTGTAGCTCCGACGTTTGATGAACTGAAAGAATATTATTTAAGTCAAAAACCCGATGCTGAATTATCTGCCATAGAAGATATTTATGACCATTACGTTAGTTGTGGTTGGACTGTCGGAAAAGATAAACCAATGAAAGATTGGGAATCTGCTGTAAGAAAAGCAATTCGTAATAACGAAAAATTCAAAAAAAACTACAATAACAATAATAACGGAGAGGTTAAAAAAAGTAGAACTGAAACAACTCTATCAGTAGTGGAAGAACTTACTAAGAAAAAGTAAAATGAGTAGTGAATTACAAAAAACAAATCATAACAACGTAACTAATTCATTGGTTTTAATAACTAATGCCCCGTTAATGTATTATCCTGAATTAAGAGATGTAGATGTTCATGAATCTAAAGATGTAAGTAAAGAAGAAAAGCAAGTTATATTAGCTTCTTTAAATTATCCAAAAATAAGAAACCTGAACATTGTAAGAGGAGATGATGATACCGATAACACAGACGAATATAATGAATTAGTAAAGATTATAGCAAAGGCAATTTGGGATATGGGTATCACAGAAAAATCCATGACCAAAGATGAGCAGTTAGCTTTTATTCCGATAGGCATTGAAGAAATTAAAGAGTTCGATATGCTTACTGTTGAAGATGTACGCATTGCTTTCAAAAGAGGTTCACGCAGGAAGTATGGTGATTTTTTTCAAATGAGTATTACAACTATTAATTGTTGGCTCACAGCTTATGTTGATGAAACAAAACCATCAGCTATGTTACGATTACCTTATATTAAGAAGGTAGAAATACGCACCATTATTCAAATCGTAAAGCAAGAACAAATTATTGTTAGTGATGAAGAATTAAAAAGAAGACACGAACTTTGGATTGGTTCAATTTATCAAAGGTTTGAAAATTTTAAAATGAGTGGTAATTACGACTTTGTTGATTTCGGAAATAAATTTTATAACTACTGTAAAAAACTTGGTTTAATAAAGTTGGATGAAAAGCAACAGCAGGATTTATGGGATAGAGCAGTAAAATTATTGAAAGATGAATACCATCCTAAAAATGGAAGAACATTCGGGCAGCGCATTGACATGAAAAATGTATATGAAAGTTTAAAAAACGCTGACGAGATTGATAAAAAGACGGAAGAAATTATTATTATTCGTGCAAAGAAACTAACCGTGATGTATTTTTTCAAAAAACTAATATCACAAAAAAAAGAATTGAAGGATGTTATTGAACATCAGGAAAAATTACTAAAAGAAAAGGTAAATGGAACAGGAAAAAAAATTACTTCCCATAAAAAGGATTGATGCTGTTTGGATTAAAGTACCTAATAAATATGAGGAACATAAAAGACCAAAGAATAAATTAATATTAGTTCCTTATCGTTTTGAAAAAGTTTGGTTAGTAGATGAACAAGGCAAACTTACTCTCGATATAAAAAAATATTATAGGTGTCATTATTGTGAGGAGTGTCATTTTACTGAGGATGAAATAACTAAAGACCATAAAAAACCTCAAAGTAAAGGTGGAAAAGATACAGTAAACAATATAGTACCCGCTTGTTTAAAATGTAACCGTGATAAAGATGATAGACCATACGACGAATATATAATGGTATTGAAAGCAAGGAAAAAAATTAAATTGAATAAAGAAAAAATAACAATAACAACAGCAAAAAAAATAGATGAAAATTATGAAAACGCAAAAAAACAAATGTTTAAAAATGTTGATGAGCATGATAATACTCGTCGTAGTAATGGTAAGCTGCAAAGAAAAAGACCAAATAGTAATACAAAAAAACGATAGACTTATTAAATTAGGTAATATCGGAACTATTTTAGTTACCGATAGGTGTGTTGTAATTATGCGTGATAGCATAAATTATAATTCTAACTCAGGTGTTAATCATCATAGTCTTGCAACAAGAGTTTATACGCTACCTGTATCGCCAACAATAAATAAAGTATCAATATTAAATAATGATACAGTCATTCCTTTATCAAAGGAACAAATTGAAAGATTACAAAAAAGAATAGAATCAATAAACAAAAAAAATTAATATGAAAGTTTGGTTAAATTTTATAATGAAGGACGAATCAGCAGTCCTTATCAGGATGCTATCATCCGTAAATCATATTGTTGATGGTTGTGTTTGTGTTGATACAGGAAGCAGCGATAACAGTAAACAAATTGTTAGTGAGTTTTTCGCTTTACAAGGTAAGCCGTGTGAAATTTACGACCATCCTTTTGTAAATTTTTCAGATGCCCGAAATTTTGCATTATCTAAATTAGAAGGTAAAGAAGGATATGCTTTCTTCATTGATTGTGATGAACAATTAACTGTTAATACTGAGGTAATATTAGATGTAGATAAATTAAAAAACGATTTAAAATATGACCTGCATAATATAGTAGTTGTGTTAGGTGATACTTCATTTGCACGTAGGAATTTTATTAAGATAGATAAAAAATTCAATTGGGTTGGTGCTGTCCACGAAGCTCTTGAATTTGATGCCAAATATAGTGTAGGAAACATAACCAACGCAAAGATTAACGTTAATACAGATGGTAACTCATGGGCGGAAGGACGTGAAAAAAAATATCTTAAACACGCTGAAATATTTTTGAACGAAATAAATAAAACGGATAATCCAAACCCTCGTGATTTATTTTATTTAGCGCAATCATATAAAGATGCAGGTCAACATGAAAAAGCTATTGAATGGTATAGAAAAAGAGCCGATTTGCAAGATGGATTTTACGAAGAAAGATATTACGCTCAATTTATGGTCGGCATCTGTCATGAAATAATGGGTAAACCTAACCGTGAAACTTTTTTTGAATACATGAAATGCTCTGAATTAGACACAATGAGAGCGGAACATATATTAAACGCTATAATAATTCTTCAAAGAGAAAATTTATTTCAAACAGCATATACATTAAGCCTTGATGCTGTAAACAGATTCCATAATAAAAATCCTTATCCTAATAGGCTATTATTTATTGATGAAGGAACATACTCAGGTAAATTATTAAACGTGCATAACATTAATAAAAAAATGTTAAACAAACATGATAGTATTAATGGATACGAAATAAATGACTACTCTAATCACATACATTTCTTCTTAAAATTATTTGAATACAAGAAATTTAATTCCGTGTTTGAATATGGATGTGGTCTTGGCTCAACACCGTTCTTCTTAGATAATTGCCAAAAGGTTGTTGCAGTTGAAATGCAAGAACAATCATGGTATGAAAAAGTTAAGATAGAATTAGAGAAACATAAAAACGGTAAAAATTTAAAATTACATTGTGATTTAACTACCGATTCATTCAATTTCATTAAAAATGAAAAAAATAGATTTGACTTAGTTTTTGTTGACGGAATATACAGAGGTGATTGTATTAATGTATGCCTCGAATTAGGATACAAATACATTGTAACTCACGATACCGAAGATAAAGTATATCCGTATGGTTGGGAAAACATTAATCTCCCTAAAGGATATTACAGGTACGATTTTAAAGAGTATAGAAATTGGACAACCATATTCACTAATGACTTAAAGTTGTATAATTTATTGGTTGATTGGAAACCGTTTGATAACGTAAGACAATTGGAAATAAAAAAAGGTGGGAAAAAATAAACCCACCTTCTTTTTTTAACCCAATAAAAATAAAAACAGAACAGAACGAGAACATGACAACATAGAACAAAGCAAATCTTAAAAAAATTATAAAGTCCTATCAGCGTAAGTAATATAAATATCAACACCAAAGTTACCACCCGCAGGATTAGCAACAACATTCGTTACATTCACAGCAGTAGCAGGTGTAATTATATTAGAACTACCATCATCAAAATATTGTACGGTTGCTAAATCATTAGCTAATACATTTGCATTTGTTTTTATAACGTTTGAATTACCGCCATAAACAATATCAAGATTAAGGTTAGATGAATAAGCAACACCACCTGCACCATTAGAAGCCATAACATCTAAAACTTCAATGAAATGACCCGCAATAGGAGCAGCAACTAATTGTATTGGAGTTGTTTTTAAAGCCTGAACCTGACCTGCCGATAATGAAATTTTTGCAGCTACACCAATGCCATCAGCACCCGTTGCACCTGTCGCACCTGTCGCACCCGTTGCGCCTGTCGCACCTGCTGCACCCGAAGCACCATCATTACCTGTCGCACCCGTAGCACCTGTCGCACCTGTTGCGCCTGTTGCACCTGTTGCGCCTGTACCACCACCGCCACCACCTGTACCACATCCACAAACATACATCCAACTGTTTCCTCCTGATGGAATCAAAAGACCTGCTGCACCGTTTGTGTTTATTACTAAAGTAGCTGCACCGTTGATTGTATCACCCGCAGCAGCGTAAAATGTTATATTGTTTGTTGCTGCCATGTTAGAGGCATCAATGAATCTTACTGATTCAAGTTCAAGCCAAGCACCTAAACCGTTTTGACGGTAATTAAGTAAATCAGCTACTTTAGGTAAGTAAACCTGTACAGAACCACCCGACGTTACAATTGTCAAATGATAATCACCACTAACGGTTAGTAAGTTTACACCCGCACCTAATACTCTTGTTATATTGAAATTGCTCATAATAATTTTTTTATTTGTGTATTACAAATTTAACTCAAATAGAAGTAAAGTGTATGTAATTTATTATGACGTTTATATACGCTGATTGACGTATATGTTTGTAAAGGTTATTTACCTTTTCCAATATTTTTTATAGTAACGGCTGCTCCACCTATTACAATACCACCCAACAACATTGGTACAGGTTTTTGATACCATTTCTTTTTATTTACAACGGTGTATGCACCTATATTGCTTACTACTATCAATGAGTTTGAGTTTACAACCTCTGCACGTTCTTCTTTCTTAAATAAATTTATTCGTTTAGTTCCTACAACAATAGTTTGTTTATTCGGAATAAGAACACTATCAATAGTAAACTTCTCAGGAAAAATAGTTCCTTTAAAATAAAAAGGTTTACTTTTTGAACGAGTGCTATCTTTTATAACAGCGAAAGGTTTAAAATCACAAGGTATCGGTTTATCAAAATAGATAGGAACAGTATCGTGTATATAAACAACTTCTTTTGTTATTGTAACTGAATTTATTTTTTTGAAATTCTTTAATAATTGTCTTATGGTATCGTTGTTTGATAGGTATGCTTTAAGTTGTTCTTCGTTTTGAAGTTTTAGAGTTTGGTTAAATGCAACTTCTCCAAATTTTGATTTATAATGTTTAGCAGAATCGCTGTAAGTAGAAATATTTTTAACTAAATCATCTACCTGTTTTTGATGTTCGCATCTAATAAATACTACTGAGAAAATAAGTATAATAACTAATGCGACAATAACATAAATGTAACGACGATGAATTTTTAGGACATCAACTCCCTTTTTAAAATCATTTACTCCTTCTTGAATATCGTCTGAAATTTTATTCATTTATATATTATTACCCGACATCATCAGGATTATTTATTTTCTTTTCAGCTTCCTCTTTCTTCTTTTTTTCATCATCAGTTAAAGGAACGTCATTTTTATGTTCAGATACAATTACTTCTTTCGTATTATTATCAGTAGTAGTAGTATCGGTTGTAGTGGTATCAGTTGTACTTCCATTAAAATATTTTGAAGCCATCTTAATACCGTAAAGGGAAGCAACAAATGTCAATAATGAAATTAAGAAGTATTCAGGTAAAAGATGGTTAGGCGCATAAACTATTGCCACCATAGTAGAAAACGCAATCAATTTTGAAAAAACGAAACTCGTTATTGCTTTACCCGATGCACGTCCATTTTGTTCTTCAAATGAAGAAAGAACCCATTTACGTAAAACGGGGTCTTTAACGAACATACGATTGATATACAAAAACATTCCACCGTAAGCGATAAGCATTAACCATCTCATATATGGATGCAGCAAATCAAGTACTTCTTTTATTTTCTCTAAATCCATGTTTATTTTTATATACCGCTTTCAATATCCTTCAACATCTTTACCAATTTTGGTATTGCAGGATAATCCGTCTTGTCAGAGCGATAACTTGTATGGCAAAAAATTCCATTCTCACCATCTAAAGCCCTTGTGTTAATGTCAAACATATCGGCATTAAACTTTTTTGAAATTTTATATTTATCACACAAATAAATTACAAGGTCTTTTAAAGAAGCTACCTGTGCATCTGTTAAGTCTTGAAAGTACTTGTATCCTTTATACGGAGTAGGTAATTCTACAACCTCATTAACAGGTACTATTCCATTAACATAATTACGAAAGTTGCCATCTTTATCCTTTACCAAACATCCCCAATTACAAACTTCAATACCAATTGAAGCCTTTGCTATTTGTGTTTCTAAAATTTTGCTGTGATACTTTGCGGGAACATTATTTGATGATGCGCTGAAAGCGATATGCCAAGCATAATATTTTGAACCGAAAGCCTGATAGATAGCACCGTCTTTCTCAGTAGAAGTTCCACGAGAAATAACGAAAGATGTACCAACTCTTTCAGGATTAAATTGCCATCCATGAACTGTATTAATAGCACTTGGCGCACCCGCAGTAAAATGTAATACGATTATTTTTTTTAAAGCAGAGCAATCTTCTTTAAAATATTGGTCGGGTGTTAATTCGTCCTGATTTATTTTTGTTACATCTAACATATTATCAATATTATTTTAAAACTTGAACGTTAACTGCATTAGTTCCTTTTTTACCATCCTTAACATCGAAAGATACTTTGTCGTCTTTTCTGATGTCTTCTTTTAATCCTGATACGTGTACGAAAATTTCCGTTTCGCTACCATCTTCAACTATAAATCCAAATCCTTTTGTTTCGTTGAAAAATTTTACTGTTCCTTTACTCATAATTTAATTGTTTTTTGCTTTTGTTTTTATTTATTTATTGTTGTTTCTAATTTCAATCAGCACGTTTAATATTTGTTTTTGACTTTCTTCAATTCCTGTTAAACGTTTCTCGAAAGCCTGTTGCTGAACTTCGGTCATTCCCATTCCTGTATTTGTCTTATTAATTTGTTCTGTATGAATTTCGATTGTTTTTTTCATTTCAATCTGATTTTCATTAAGACGTGTTATAGCAGCGTTTGTTCCATAATAAAAAGCCACACCTGCTAATATAATCAGAAATAGTGATGTTACAGAAGAACCTATAATAGCTTTAACTATATGGTTCTGTAAATCTTTGCGTGTAAGTACATCTGTTGACATTTTTAGTTTTTTTTGTTAGTTCGTATGTTGCAAAGTTATAAAATATTTTTAATTTTTATCATTCGATGAATCTTCGGTGTTATCAATACTTAGAACCGAATGATTTGGTTGAACCTTATCTAATATCCAATCTAAAGTTTTACCAAAAAAAGTTAGCGTTCCTTTTACTTTGTTTTTACCAATACAACTTGAAATAGTTTCATCAATATTTCCAAACTTATAACCATTTGATTTTATAAGAATATCGTTGAATAGGTACTTACACAAGGCGTTTCCGTATTGGTCTTTAGCGATAGCTAAATTAAAATTATAATCGTTGAATTGTTTTTTAAACAAAGACCTGAGTAGTCCGTAAACGTATGATAATGGGGCTAAAACCCATTTTAATAACGAAGAAACTAAGAATAAAATGAAGCCAATCATCTTTTCAACAATTTAAGGTTAATAAATAATTCAAATTATTTTTTAATAGGCAGTCGGTTAAGATTATTCCAAACCGAGCCTGATGTGATAGCTTTACCCTTATCAGGAGTTAAAGTTAATCCACTATTTTTAAAACTTCCTTTGATTAAATACCCTTTCTTTTCCTCACCTATTTTAAATATTGAGAAACGACCATTTGAATAAAACACCGCAATGTTTTTATTACTATTGAATGGGGCGAAAACCTGATTATCTTTTACTCTTGCTCCTGCTCCAAGTTTTGCTTTTACTTCATCAATTACATTAGATGTAGATGATTTAGATGCTGAACCACCGCTACTTGAATTTGAAGCAGATGCCGTCGAAGTTGATGACGAAGTATGTTTACTTGGTGCTGATGATGATGAAACAGGATTAGTAGCATCAGGAATATCCTCACCCTTACTCGTGTTGTCGGATGATTTATTATCCTCATCATTAGATGAATCGGATGATTTTTTTGGTTTTTTACTATTAAAGTACCAAACAGTTCCGCCTATTACAAGACCTGCTGATATTAAACCAATGACTACTACTGTTCCTGTTTTCATGTTTTTTTAGTTTTATTTTTTTATTATATCATCTTCTATAAGTTCATGGCATTTTGCCATAGTCGTACCTTTAATTCCTTTTATTTTTTGAAGTTCAGAAGCCTTTAATCTCCAAACGTGTGTTTTTGTTTCATCCACAATATTTTCTTCCAAAGCCTCTAATTCTTTACTGTAAGAATCTCTATCTGCATCACTATTGAAAATAAAAAATCCATTTTCATAAGCAAAATTTCCTTTTTCATCCTTCTTAATATACTTCTTTTGTATAGCCGATAAAGACTTTGTGTATGCCTTATCAAGCTGATTCAAATTAGCGATAGTTCTTGTAATATTGTAATTCGTGTTAAAGTCTTCAATTTCAAGATTTCCAATTTCACTCAAACCTATTATTATTCTTTTTAAATTAATATTCAATATTGCATTTGAATTTACTGTTGCTGCTGTTTCCATAATTTATTATATTAGTTATTTTGGTTTTTGGTTTTTTTAGTTATTCAAATTTAATAAAATTAATTGGATTCAATGTAATCTCCATTTTTAAACACGTTATTAAACATATCGAGTAATTCCTGAGAGAAATAATTTTTTTGCATAAAACCATTATTCTCATAGGCACTTCCTACCGTATTATTAAACCAATCAATTAAGTCGGGTTTATTAGCTACACTATATGAAGTTATTAAAGCACTAACCGAATCGAATAAATTATTTGAATCATTAGGATAAAGTGTATAACTTATATCTTTTCTTGTTTTTTCAATTCGTTTATCTCTTGCTATTTTGGTGTATTTTACAATAAAATCCCAATTTATTTTATCTTGTTCATCAGTTATAACAGTAATCCTTTTATCGTATGGTACAAGAAACCAACGTACACTTACTAATTTTTCAAAATTAGTAAGGTTATCAAAACCTCCTTTATTTGATATAGCTAAAGCCATTGATGCCCTTGCTTTATTAAAATCTATATAATCCCTTCTCCAATATTTTGCTATTGTAACTATTTCAGTTTCGGGTTCAGCCCCTTGTTGGTCAAATTCATCAAAAAAACTTTGGTCGCCATTTCCACCTGAAATAGAACCTCCAAAAGTAAACTCACTAATATCAGTAATAGGTATAAAAGACATAGTACCATCATCTTTAGTAAGTGTTATACCCGATGTGTCTATTTTTACAGACGTGTATTTTTCTTTTATAGCTGTCATTTTATTTATTTTTTGTTATTCAAAAATTAAAAAAGTTGCACCCGTAAATATTCCTTGTAGTGGTACAAGGTTTTGTTCTGAATATCCATCTACCCAAAACAATTCATTACCAATAATCAAATTATTTTTTACAACACCATCATAAGAGTGTCCATCTACCCAATATAATTCATTTCCATTTGGATTTACAGCAGCCATTTTTTTTTATTTTATGATACACTCCAACTATCAACATTAACCCATCCTGCCGTTCCATCACAATCAACATAAACTCTAAAAACTCCATTATCTGTAATAACAGGCGTTACACCAACAAGTTCCATGAAAGCACCGTTAGCAGCGTTAGTAGCTGTTGCTAAAACAGTATCAACAGTTACTCCCATCGCAGCATCTTCTAATAACATCAGTCTTGGTTGATTTCCATTGTAAGCAGCCCCATCACCAACAACAGATTTTCTAACAAAAACTCTTATGGTTGCAGTTTGTCCATTTGGAGTTGCAATATGTTTTGGCGTGGTCTTTACTTTTTGTGTTGCTAAATTTGGAGTTATTCTTACTGATGGAGATTGAACATTAAAAATTACACTATCAATAGAAGTGATACCAAATCTTTTAAATGTTTTATGATTACCTGCTGTTTGTTGAAATTTCTGAACTGCTATTTCAGATGTATTAACCATGTTAACTGCCGTATTTGCAAATTGAGTTGGAGAATTGAATAAACAATTTCTAAATACTGTATCTACAAATGTGTTTACTGCCGTAACACTAACATCTGCCGTAGCATGAGTAGTAGTTGCACCAAATGTTGAGTTTTCTATAATGAATTTTGTGTTATAAACTGCCAAAGCAACACCTATCGGTTGTAATAAAGTAACACCTGCATTTACTGTTCCGTTTATCATTCTATTACTTGAATGATGAGTTGTCATATTTATTCCCGCAGTAAGATTTCCAAAAACAGTATATGTATCAATTAAAACATTATAAGCATTTGACCAATTTATACCATTAGTGTTATTTCTCCATGTTGTAATGTTACTAAATGTTATTTGATTCAATGCGGTAACGTTAGAAATTGATATTCCATTTGCTGCATTTGAATGTGTAATAAAATTTGCGTAAGTTACTGATAAAGCTATTGAACTTGTAAATTGAATACCTATGTTTGCTCCGCTCGTTGCTGTAATATTATTTATAATACCATTAAGACTTGCTATATTTATAAGTGCTTGTGCGCCAACGCAACGTATAGCAATTATGTTAGATACCGTCCAATTAGTATTTGAAGTAGCTGCTACATTTAAAGCAGTTGAATTTGTGTTATAAAAAACACAATTATCAACCGTGAAATTATTTAAAGTTGCTGAGTTAAAATTTATACCTACACTTGATGCAACAATATTATCATGTATAGAACAATTTTTAATAGACCCTGTATTTAATATAGTTGCTACATCTATTCCACGTTTATTTGCTGTCGCAGAACCAAGTTGAAAAAACTCAGCATATTGAATATCAAAAATTGCATCTGCAATATTTACATAAGATTGTAATACCGTAGTTGTTCCGAAAATTTGAATGTTACGTGTAAGATTAATTAATTCCGCCTGAGTAGGTGTAACTCCTGAATGTGCGTTAGTTAAAGCAGTTATAGTTAAAGTAGTACCAACGGCATTAGCAGTTAATGCTTTTGATTCCGCTTCTGTTGCGGTTCTTGTTGTTGATGCTAAAGCAATAACATCTCCTGTTTTCCATCCTGTTGAAATATCCGTAGTTAAAGATGTAGCTGCTATCGCTGCATTAGCATTAAGTAAAGCTGATTTAGTAACAATATTACCAAAAATAGTTACCCTCGCTGCATTTTTAATCTCCATTCCAAAACCAACATTCGCTATACAAGCAAATTCTAATTTTGCAGTTGATGTTGATGGCATTGGAGTACCAATAGTCCCGCAAATATATTGAGCCTCTGCCCAAACAACTAAATTACCCGCAAGTTTTAAATAATAATTTGTAGCTCCTGTTGTACCCCATGTTAATATACCTTTAACTGAAATTTCTAAAAGACCATAACTCGTTGCAGCAGATACGTTATCCATTGTAATAGTATGTGTAGCATTTACTCCCGCAGAACTAAACTCTCCTGTTATTTCTATAACATCTGTTGCTGCAAGTGCCTGTACAGTTGTTGTACGTAACATTCTTGACCAATTATTTGCAGTAGCATCTCTGAAAAGAGTTACTTGTGCTGCTACCGAAGTCATAATTTCTACACGATAAGAAGTTGCTGCTAATAATACAATAGGCGAAGCAAATTTCATAAATACCCATGCAGGAGAATTAGTTGTAGCAGAAGAAGTATTTGGGATGTCTGAAACATTTATAGTTACCGTTGTACCTGCTACTGCTACTGCTCCTGTAACATTAAATAATCTTACTGAAAAAATGCCTGATGGTACGACTGCTCTTGTACTTAATTTTACAGCAATACCATCAATAGTTATTGCACCTGTAACAAATGCAGAACTTCCTACAAAAGCTATTGTTGATGCCGTCGAATTTAATTCCGAATTAAGAAAAGAAGTTGAATCAACTAAACTCCATATAGTTGCTGAACTAAAATTACCATTACCGTTTGAACTTAGTGTTGCCATAATAAATTAAAATCCTCTAATTAATGATACTAAACACCATTTAGAAATACTTGCATCATAAATGAATCCAACATAATCAGTTGCATTTGGTGTTGTTGATAAAGTTAATGCGGTTATATCTGTTCCTAATTGATAAGCTGTTCCTAAAGCTAAAGTTCTATTACCTGCTCCATCTTGTTTAACTCTAAAAACTATTTTTTTTCCGTCTGTTGGATTTGTTGGATTTCCTAAAGTCCTATTACCTCCAAGTGTAACATTAAACTCACTACCTGCTGCTGCATTTACAACTATCGTTGGTGCATCAACAAGTGCTACCATTTTTTGTAAAGGGGTTTTACCCCAATCGGTATTAGAAGCACTTTGTTTAGAAAAAATACCACTACCATCACTTGCAATAGCAATAGAACCAATAGGAGCTACTGTGCCTAATCCTAATGATGGGTCAACATCTGTATTTATTACCCAAACACCATCTACCGTTTGTGTTCCTAATATATTTGCCATTTTTTTTTATTAGTTATTAAAGAGGGCTAAAAATTGACACTCCCTACCCCTAAAGGCAAAGACTTTAAAAGTACTACCCATAAGGGCAATATATGAAGATTTTTAACCCTCTTCAATTTAATTTTATAATATATTTCTCTTAACACTCGAATTTTGTATAGTTAAACTAAATCCAACAACTAAACCTAACTCAACAGTAAAACTCAATCTAAAAACATTAGACATCTGACCAAATAATATAGGATATTTAGATGTAACATCAGGGTTTTTTATTCCAATAGCTATATTAAATAAACAACTTCTTGGATATTTTTTATTATTATTTTTACCTTGAATCTTAAAAGAACTTGGAGGATTACCAAAAAAACTACTATCAGGAACTACCCAAACACCTGCATCTTTATATCTTGTCCATTGAAATGGATTAAAACCAATTAATGTATTAGTATAAGGCGTAGTGGCTATATCAAATTCTGAATCAAGTGGTATTTGAGTATTACCTGCATAATAAGCAGAATTTGAAGGAAAATTTTTTCCATTTTGATGTGTTGGGTGATAAAAACCTGCGGGTCTTCTAACGGTTGTATTAGAACCATTTACTCTTTTTGTGTGCCTACCATTTGATTTAGCCATAAATAAATAATATTTTGGCTGATGTTGAAGGAAAATATTATTATCAACAGGTAAATAACCCGCATATAAATTTTGTATTTTATAAGTCGGATTATTAACGCCTAATTTTATAAATGGAGTTGGTATGCTAATAGAATTAGTTATCCAATCTGTATCCAAAATGCCAACTTTATTAAATATACCACTACCATCTGATGCTAATGCGATAGAACCAATAGGCGCATTTACACCACCCATTCTTGGGTCTGTATTTGTGCTAATAACTTGTAAGTTATCTACTGTTTGTATGCCTAATATAATTGCCACTATAATTATTATGAATTAGGATATGTTTTTGATACATAATCCTGTGTTTGTTTATTAATGTAAGCCTCTTGCTCAGATGTTAAAGTTCCTGCGGGAATATCAAATTCAGGAACAACATCTACCTGAATAAATTTTCCTGATGGCGAACCAACTATTCCTATTCTCGCAATAACATTAATTGCTTTTACGCTTCCATCCTCATTTGATGTGAACTTTGCGTTTCTTATAATCGTTTCAACTAAAGTATAATCCATTATTTATTTATTTTATTATTATCCTACTTTTTCAATACGGGTTATTGTATTCCAAGTTACGCTATCATTTAATGCACCTGTAACACTAACTAATACATTAGTACCACTAATAATTAAATTAGCATCAAACCCTACAATAGCTTCACCCGTAAATGAAGTTTGAACTACTCCCGATAAAGTAACTACACCACCTATATTTGCGTAACAAGCAGTACGAATATAACCGTTACCATCACCAATAGTTCCTGCACCAACTCCTGCTGTTTTACGACAAGTGATACGTGCCTCTATCATGTAAATTGTATCATTAGGAATTGATATTGTTTGTAATGTAGTTAAAGTTGCATCAGTTGTATTTACAGTTGCACCAATAACATCTTCTATAACACCTGAAATTGGTTCTAATCTTTGATTAACTCCCGTAGAGTTTACACCGAAATTATGGAAACGTGCTAACGGCACATCTACACCAACTCCAATATTTCCCTCTTTTGAAATTCTAAACGCTTCAACAAAAGCATTGAGTGTTGAACCCGATACTAACGATGCAGGTGCTACATTCCAAACGAAACCACCACCTATACCTTTTCCCGTTCCTTGCGAGGCATTAAAAATCCAATCAGTAATAGTTGCATCCACATCCGCTAATCCTGAAACTGTACTTGTTGCATACCAATTCATATTAAAAGCACCAACACTAAGTTTATTAGCTTCTATACCTTGACCAAAATACCAAGCATTATATCTTGCATAATTTTCGCTACCAAATACAACTTGATTTGAATTATTTGAAAAACCATTAAATGTCAATGTTGAATCTTTAGTCGGGTCAATCATACCGCCTTGACCTAATATAATATTTCTGCTACCCGTTGTTGGAGTTACAGTATTATAGTTAGCTAAAACTAAATTGAACGCTCCTGATGTTATATTCATTCCACCATAAGAACCAAATACGGAGTTGAATCCGCCTGTTGTAAATTGCGGTTGGTTTGAATCTGAATTTCCAACAATTGTATTCCTTGTTCCTGAACCTAAATTAAGAGGGCTTGAATTTCCATGATTCCAAAACACAGTATCTAAAGAAGAATCCGTCCACAATTTTCTAACGCCATCAATCCATAATCCTAATAATGATGAAACAGCACCATCATTACGAACATAAAATAAATCATTAGCAACATTATCTTGTGCTTTAAAAGAATAATTAGCTGCTGTGTTATCTTGCCCTTGTACATGAAGTTGAGCAGAAGCGGGAAAATAAGTATCACCTATACCAATATAACCATTTACATCATCCATCCATAATTTAGATATGTTGGCATAGTTCTTTAATGTAAATCTATTCTTACTTACTAACTGAGTATATCCACCGTTATTTGTAAAACTACCCATGTTTACAAGACCTTCGTTGAATGACCATTTAACGCCATCAACCGTAGTGTATTCATTTAATATTCCACCTGTATTTGTAGCGTATGTAAAATTTGCAATTCCACTACCTTGCCCATCATAATAAGAGTTCCAAGTATTAATACCGTTATTTGTTATTGAGTATAAGTTAGATGTATCATTTTCAAATTTAGCAGAGTAATTAGCTGATGTAGCATCAACACCTACAACTTGTAATTTTGATGTTGGTGTTATAGTTCCTATACCAACATAATTTGTCAACGAATCAACAAATATTGGTGAATTTCCAATATGATTTCCGTCAGGAGTAAACATAGCAACATAATTCAATGTACCATTTATTGAACTCGTTATATCAGAAAGATAAGCAATTGTACCACTCGCATTTTGTATTTTAGCAGTACGATTAGCTGTTAATAAATCTAAACCTAATGTTACTACGCCTGTAATTGCAGGTGCTTTAAAATCCCAACCATCACGGGTTGTATTTGTCATTAACCAACCTGTATTAACTCCGCCTTCTTGTATTTCAAAACCTGCATTGAATCCCGATGCAACAGCACCACCATCATTTACGGTAAACAATTTATCTTTCACTAATAAATTGGTTACTTGTTGACTTAAAACATTTCCATAAATATTAATGTTATCTAAAAGAGTAGTGGCACTACCTACATTAATTGTTTTTGGAGTAAGACCTGTACCAATATTAATTACTTGTGCATTTTGAATACCAAAGTTTAATATTTTACTACCTGTATTTTCAACATCAATATTTTTATTGTCCGCCAAAAATAAATTTCCTGTTGTTGACATCCTGAAATTTGTATTACCTCCTGATTTAAACAATAAATCATTTGAGTAATCAATATTAGATGCCATATAAATAGTATCCCAACGTCTTGAAGAAGCACCTAATTTCCTTGCCGATGCGGTAGAATCAGGAATAAAATTACCTGCAATCTGAACGTCAGTAATAACAGGAGTATCAGGGTCAGCAATCTGATTTAATATAGAATTTCCAATAGCAGTTCCGCTTGGTGTAAATAAAGCAATGTAGTTTAATGTACCACCACCTGTGATAGTGCCACCGCCACCACCACCACCTGTACCACTACCACTAAAACCAAAATTTGAGTTGCCTATTGACATTTTGTTTATGTTTTATGTTTAATTATCTTCCTGTTATGACTATTGCTGAACCACCCATTGTATCAATTGTATATCCATCAATAGTAAAATCAAAACTAATATTTAATGGCGGAGATGTTGGCGTTAATACAATAGTATCAGAAACTCTCGCTCCTAATTTCATAGTTCCTTTTACGGTTACTGTTCCCACAGTACATAATACAGAAACATTCCTAACACCCCAATCAGATATTATGGTTATTACTTCTCCACTAAGAAGAAATGTACCTACGTTTTCTTTAATATCAAATGCCATTTTATTTCAGTTTTATTTTTTATTTTTTTAATCAGTACTATTTGTCAATTCTTCAACAGTTATTGGTCTTATAGCTTTACCTAAATTGTATAAATACACGCTTGGGTAATAATCATCCGACTTCGTATAAATTCTTGCGTTCACATTTTCTTTAGAGATGCCTTCTGCTTCACCTAACTTAGATAATGTTTTGCTTAAATATCCACTCAAAAGTGTAGATTCTAAAGGATTCAAACCAAGTAAATTTCTAATTTCAATGTCATAAACAAAATCTGTTTTGTTTAACAAAGAACACTTTACACTATTTGCAATAAATCCTTTATCAATTACAATCTTGATACGAATATCACGTTTGTCAATCGAACTATCCAAAGAACATTTCTCCAACGCTTGTTGGATTTTTCTAATAATTTCTGCTGTTTCCATTTTATTTGTTATTTTGGTTTTTGGTTAAACAACAAATATAGCAAAAATCAAATTTTTTTCATACCAAGTTATTATCAATTTAAGCCTTTTTATTCAGGTCTATAATTTCCTGTAACGTATAAGCTAATTCAAACGGCTGCTTAGTACTAATTATACCCGCCCTCCATGTAAAATAACCTTTTAAACTTAACTTAACTTTACTCTTATCTGCGACAAGATTAGTCAGGTTAGCAAAAATAGCATCACCTAATGCCTTCTTATTTATCTCAACCTTCAATGGAATTTTAGCATCGTTTGGTAACAAATTTCCATCCTTATCATACTTGTGGGCAGCCCCAACAAATATTTCGCTCTTATTTTCAATCTTTGAAATAGGCTTACCGTTAAAGAAAACTTCATAATATTGGTCTTTTACGTATGCAGACAAATTACTTTCATTTGTGATTTGAGTTATTAGCGTGAATTTTATATCGCCACCTGTTAAATCCAAACCCTTTACTGATTTTAAAGCGAAAGGCGCATTAATTATTTTTTGTACCTGAATATACAGATAAGTACCAACTCCTACTACGCCAACACTTATAAGTCCAATAGCTATTTTAGCTGATGTTTTCATTTTTTAAGTTTTTTTTAAACGATAATATCAAGAGTTCCATTAACCCCCATTAATTTTTTAATATAATCTGCTGATTCTTTTGGAACTTGTGTTAATAATTCTTCGGTATTACCCTTAAAAGAAATAATTTTTTTACCTGCTTTACTATATCGTCCGCCATTGTATATTGTAACAACTTTATCTAAACGTAATTTACCATTCTCTGTAAATTCATTTACTAATTGACCCAACAACATAGTTCCAACCAAAATATTAAACTCAGGTTTGAATAAATCAGCATTTGTAACAAATGTTTTTCCTAATGAAGTTTGTTTAGGTTTTACTTTTTCAACATTTGAATAACGACTTCCTAAATATTTTTTTATTATAGCTGCTTCCTTGTCATCCAATCGACCTAATCCTTTTTCTTTTACTATAACATCAGATGCCGTTGCAGGTGATAATTGCATCAATCCTGTGGCATAAGGTGATTGCGCTTTTTCATTACCTGCACTTTCGATGAAGATAAATGATTCTATTAAAGGGACAGGAACTTGTGAGATTTCAGAAATATTATCTATGTACTTCCCGTACTTTGGTCGAATAACATTTTTTATTTTATCCTCAATCTGCGGTATAGACTTAGTAGTATAAAAACTATCTGTTATAGATGGTATTTTGATATTAAGATTCATGTCTTTTTATATTATCCTCTTGTAAAAATTATTTTGTTATTCTTTTTTGTATGTGCGGAAACTTCACCTTGACCTTTCGGTTCTTCGTTATCGTTATTTTTTTTAGTATTAGTGTTACTGTTTTTATCATCACTACTTTTATTATTATTTTTACTATTCTCTTTAGTAGTTAAAACAATTACTGTTATTCCAACAGCTATAATACCAAGACCGATTAATATGTGCTTTGTTTTCATTTTTTTATGCAAACGCTTTTTTTAATATATTGGTTAAATAATTTCTTCTTTCATCTGAATTATCTTTATCTTTCATTGTAGCCTTATTATAAAGCGCACGTAATTCATCTAAGCTAATTTTATTTTCAATATTTTTTACATTTTTTATTGATGTCAAATCATATCCGTAAAGAACAAAGTAATCAGTACATCCTATTGATTCGTTATATTCTTTAAAACTATTTATTTCATCACGCTTAACCACACAAACTATTTTTTCAATAGTTTTTGGTTGAGCTTCTTCTTTAGTTATTTTTTTTATAGTGTATCCTTTATTTAATTTATCAATAGAATTTTTAAGTTTAGATAAATCATCAGGCGACATTTGTATATTGTAATCAACAACTTCCTTTGCGTTTTCATCCATAACCTGATTTACACTTATTACTTTATATGGTATTGATAGTGAATTAAGGAAGTTTGAAATAGTAGTTGATATATCAGTAACAAATGGTAATCTTATACTATAAAATTCTGCATTTGCATTTAATTTAATTTTAGAAGCATCCGTTTTGTTTTCCGATTTAGTATTTTTTTTAGATGTTTCGTGTTTCTTCTTTTTTGGTTTAGTTAAAAAATAAACACCTATGCCTATAACAGCCAATCCAATAAGTATGTGTTTAGTTTTCATTTTTTTATTTTATAATTTTATAGCCTTCATAGCACTTTTACTATTGATATACATTATAGTTGTTACCGCTAATCCAACAACACCAACAGTAATTAAAGCAACAGGCAACCAATTACGTTTAACATACTTATTCAATTCTTCTTGACTTTCGTATGCTTTTGTAGCAACCTGTACTGTTTTTTCTTTAACCTTTTGCCATGTAGATTTAGCCATAGCTGCTTCCTGCGCTCTCCTATCCCTCAATGTGTTTCTTACTTTTTCAGATAATTTAGCGTTGTCGTTATATGTACTATCAACAATTGAATTACCTAATTTCTGAACATCTCCTGTTCTTGCAGCACTAACTATGGCAGGTTTAGTTATGCTTCCATAATTGTATGCCAAAGAAATTAAAGATACTTTTGCAGGGTCAGGTAAATTACTCCAACTCGGTTCTCCAACTTGTTTTTTTACTTTTGGAATAAACTCACTTTTCAATCTTCTCTCTAAATCCTTTTGAGCCAATTCTCTTGTAGTCAAATCCGTCTTCTGTACTTTTCTGAATGTACCATCATCAAAAGTAATAGTATCACTACCATGACCTAATCGGTAGGCATTTACATCCCAATAAGGCTTTGAAGAATAACCTTCAAATTTCTTTATAAATACGGCTGCATCGTTTTCTAAGCTCATTTTTCGTTATGCTATATTTACTTTTTGTTTAATATCATCTGTCAATATTTTATGTGCGGAACTATTTGCGTGTAAGTATCCATCGTTTGCGCTAAAATATTTTTTATCGGCAGTTATTTCATGGAAATCTACCAAGTAATCTATTTTTTTATTACCCTTCATCCAATCAACTAAATCAAATAATGCTTTTTGTTTTTGGTCTGTTTTTTTTGTATAAAAATCTTTATTAGGCGGTGTAATCGCTAATACTTTAGAACCTTTTGAATGTATTAAATTATACATCTCATCTAAATTTTTCTTTGCAGAATCATCTTTTCCTAACGCATAAATATCATTGCTACCACCAAGTACTGCAACCATATCGTAATGATTACCATTCAATTCGTTAATTAACTGATTCTTCATCCAATCAGTTTTCTCACCAACTTTTGCAACCTTCTTAATTTTCAAATTAGGATATAATTTTTTAAGTTGGTCAGCGTAACTATAATTTGCTGCTGTATTACTATCACCTATAAATAAAATTGATTTTACTTTACCGTCATCCTTTTTCTTAACAGGAGGAGTATAATCACTTTTATTATTATTACCTTTTTTTTGTAAACTAAAATAAATAACAAGTCCTGCGGTAGTTGCAACAGCAAAAACAGCTAAACCTAATATTATATTTCCTTGTTTAGATTCCATTAAGCAACCGTTGGTGTTATTATTATTTCGTTATTTATTTGTTGAGCAATCTGTCTAAGTTGTCTTAAATCGCTTGGTAAAGCCATTATTTCAACTTTAATTATTGAAGGATTATTTTTTTCATCGTTATCAACCTTCTCTGAAATAAAAGAATAATTCACTTTACTAATTGCATCAAAAAATTTACCGTTACTAAATAATTCAGGCTGTAATTTAAAAGGAATACTTACTGTGTATTTCGACATTCCCGTAGTATCAACCGAACCATCTTTATTTAATGTTGCAGTAGTCTTTGCAGCGTTATCAATATTTTCGGCAGAACTATTGCTTCCTTTAGTGGAATTTTCATTTTTTTTATTATCCCTCTTTGCTTTATTATCTTTGTATTTTTTATGTACAAACTTTGCTCCATAGTAAGTTGCTACCAAAGCGGTAGGAACTAAAACTATAATAGCGATATGCTTTAATATTTTCTTTGTACCTTCTTGCATTTATTTTTTTGTTATTCGTATTTTTTAAATACTGCTTGTACACCTTTATCTGCTTTCATGTATTTTCCAAACTCAGGTTTAGCAAAATCTACTTTAACCAACTGATTAACTTTATAATTATTATCTAATCTGCATTGTGTATCTCCAACACCTGCTACTGATAAACCACAAGTTGAATCAAGATATTTACGAACAGCCTTCATCATAGCATCACCGAATTTACCATCAATATTTAAGTTAGCACCATATTTCCAATTTAACCATGCCTGATACATAGCAACTTTTTTACCATAACTACCAATCTTAATTGTCGTATCGTTTCCTTTTAATTTTTGGTTAGATGTAATTTCTTCGGACGTAGGAGCATCACCTGATGTACCAACGCCACCACCTTTAGTTTCATTACTTTCATTACCCGATGAACCACCGCCACCTTTTTTCTTTTTGTTGTGGTAATAAATACCAATACCAACACCTGTTCCAACAACAACAACACCTGCAATTATACCTATGATTATTTTAGTTTGTCTTTCCATAGTTTCTAATAATTTATTTTATAGCTTTTGTAAATGATGCTTTTTCAGCAACTATATCGGTTATATTTTTCAATTCATCAGGACTTAAAACTTTTGTAAGTTCAGCAATCAAAGTAAGTCCTTTGTTGTGAGACTTATAAGATTCAGATATTTGTGCAATTGCAACCTTATCTCTCAAATCTCTGAATATGCCATAAATTTTATCTTCATCTTCTGTAAAACCTGTAATAGCATCATCCATTTCAGTTCTCTTTTTTGTTACCGCTTGGTCATTTAATTTTATGATAGCGTAACCATTTTTAGTTGCTGCATCTTCAATTTTTTTCACGTATGCTTCACCACTAAAAACATCTCCGAAATCACGAATATCACCATACTGACTTGTACGATTTTCAAGAGCATAGTTAAGAGCTATCATTAAACGTTTATTACGCCAATTACGATATGCTAAAAACCCTACACCGCCAAGAGCAAGAGCAGAACCCGCAACTATTAATGAATTTCTTGTATTCCAAAATTTTGCCATTATATCTTTTTTTTATTAAAATTAATTACATTGATACGCCTGTTCTTGCTGATGCTACACCACGACCCGCATCACCAACAGCGTTAAGTGATTTAATAGGATTTTTCAATAATCCCCAAACTAATAAAGCAAGTCCCCCAACAATAATACCAACAGTTATCAAAAATATCCATTTTCCAACATTGAAAACACCACCGAAGAAATCACCAACATCACCACCAAAATCAGTAACGGATTGTAAAGTAGTTTTATCAACTATAATACCTTCTTCTTTCATATAATCACGTAAAGCGGATGTAGAAGCACCACTATTTTTACCACCACGTAAATCCCATGCCTTTATCCAAGTTACGTTAGCGTTCTTTTTACCTAATGTCCTTTTCAATAGCTTATGCCATTCAATCCAATCAGCACCCGAAGATGTCTTTTTTGGCATATTAGCAATGACAGGATGTGTATTCCACTTTTGTAAATCCATTTTTTCTAATTATATTTTTTTATAATAACCTATTAAAAAACCGTTTATTAAACCTTTCCTTCTTTTTGCAATTCTTTAGTTGCTTTAGAAATTGCGGTTGTCCATTCCATACTTGGTTTTTTTGAACGAATTTCTTTTGCACGACCTGAAATTAAAACCATTCGGTTTGTATTTGATTTTTTTGCTGCTGATTTTTTTACTACTTTCTTTGCCATAATATTTATTTTTTATTCAGTTATTTGGTCTTGTGATTTATTTACATTTAAAGTGAAAAGGTTTTTTAAAACGTCTTCTATTGTATTTAATTTACCTCCGCTCTTTTCGTTATCCATTTTAAAAGGATGGTAATAAGAAGGTATGTATTGACCTTGTAACGAATCTTTATTTCCTCCTTTTTCCAATACAACAAGGAAAATACCATTATCTTTAGTTTTCCCATTAACTAATTTTATCATGGCACGTTGACCTGACTTTAATGATTTTTTAGATGGATTTTTTATTCCATATAACTGAATATCCTCTTTTGATGTTATATCATAAGTAGGTGAGTTTTTCATGTAATCAAAATTATCATCAATAACCATAGGAGGATATGATTCATTATCACCAACAGAAGTATAATTTTTTAAATCATATTTTAATTGATTAATTAAATTAATTTTTTGAGTAACAGTAGATGTAGAACCTGATGAAGTTGTTGGAATTAAAGGTTTATATTTTGTAACAAAATCATTTACTAAACTTTTATACCCTTCATTCACAGCGTTATTTACATCTGATATTTCACCTAAATAAGAATAACTATTATTCAAACTCTGATTTGAAACATCCCCATCATAATTAAACTGAGAACGTAAATTATCAATCGCTTTTAAAATCCTATCAACGGGTTTATTCGATGTTGGAGTAGGGTCATTCTTTTTAATAGTTTCTGTTACCTTTTTAGTTTCAACAGATGTATGTTTTTTTCTTTTTCTTCTGAAAATGTTTCTGAAAGAAAAATTAGACATATCTTCTCCTAAAAGATTAGAGTTTAATGGTTCAAATTCGTTGTTCATTTTTTTAATTTTAAATTACGTTATCAATTATTTTATAGTACGGTTTTAAAAATTCTTTTCTTAGTTTTATTCCACCAACTACATGAACAGGATAGTCAGGTGATTTTCCACCAATAACTAACTTCAAATTACTTGTAGCAACTTTATTATCTCCTTCAACATATTTACGCAACTCATCTTCAATTGTTGGTTGCTTAACAGGTTCAGGTATTTTTTCCTCTTTCACTTTCCCACCATTTTCCATTTTATGCAACGTCTTATATAATTTTACACGACGTTGCCAAATACCACCTAAGTCTTCAATCTTATGTAAATGTTCTTTTGTTATCTCATCATTTTCATCGTTAACTAATTTCAATTGTTTTGCTTTAGTCCTTATATAACCACCTTTACGATATAACTCATCACCACCATTAGGATTTGTCATTTCTTCAAACAAAACATTTTCAGGTCTGATAAAATTTATTTCTCCTTCTGTATATTTATCTTCTGCAATATTACCTGATGTTTTACCAAGTAACTGTGTGCCTTGAACAACCTTATACTGTATTAGACCATTTTGCCAACCTGAAATTAATCCTTGCGCATCTTGTTCCGACTTAGCACCTTCGGTATAAATGGCATAATCTTCCATAAATATACCTGCCGTATAAGTATTATCTCCTGTTACCTTGTATAGATTAATTATTTTATATTGTTCATTTGACTGCCATCCAAAACCAATTCTAACTAATTCAGAAACAGTAAACGGAATTGTTTTTTTCATATCTGTTTCAGGTAACGTAATATTCATAGCTCGACCTGCATCATATTCAATTTCATGAATCATACCGTAAGTCAACTTATAAACAAACTCATGACGTATAATATATTCGTCCTTTTTGTTCTTACCTTTTTTTAAATCAGAAATATATTTTTGAGATTCTTGGTCATTTTGAAATCTCTTAACATCGTTATTAGAATATATCGCTTCAAATTTTTTCTTCTTTCTATCAAGAAAATAAGGAACATAAAACTGACCTAAATTTGTATAAGATAACTCGTTAAATTTTTTACTATTAATATCAATGAACGTAATATAATTAAACTCTTTATTTCGGGTAACACCCATACCATTGTCAATCAATCCCGCATTTTGGAAATCGAAACGTTCAGGGCTTTTCTTTTCAACCACCTCTGAATTACTTTCTTTATTTTTATTTCCTTCTTCCACGTATTGATTTTATTTTTAATTTTTTAGTATTATTTAATTTTTGTTTGTTGGAAAAATTTTCAGCAGGTGCTTTATCTTTTACTCCATACTCTGAATCAAAATTATTTACTGACGAATGATAATACTTATCTAAATTATTATCGGGTTTATCAAGCTGCTCAGTCAATGTTCCTAAATTACTTTTTTCTAAACGCTTAACTTGATTCATATTGAGTTTATCAATAGTTGTAACAATAGGTGTAAGTGTTGCGTTAAACATAGGGCGACCAAGTTCACTTTCGTCTATATTCAAATTTTTATCTGAATCATTACCACCATTACCTTTACCCCCACCATTTGTAATCATACTTGAACTAAATGGTTTCATCCATTTTGGTCTTGCATGAGGTCTTGGTGATTGGAACTGTAATTGTTTCTCATTACGACTATCACCATCAGGGCATTTAGTTTCTGTTACACGTCCACAAACAGTTTCTTTTGAAGTTAAAATATCAACTTTACGAATTTGTTTGTAATAAATCACAACGTTAACTTCTGAATTAGGTGCTATTGGATATTGATTAATTGTAGTAAGACAATCAAGTATCAAATCTTTACAATTAAAATCTACGGTTGCAATATTCGGTTGAATTTGGTCAACAGATAAACTTATGTTTGGTAATTTTGGTATTGTACATAAATTACCACTTGCATCCTTAGTTTGCAAATTCATAGGGAAAGTAACTTGCTGTGAACTTTGAGCAAAAAATTGGAACTGCCTTACACAAATCGGATTGTTTCGTAAGTCTTGACAAAATTCATTGTAATCTTCACTACCAACTATGTAACACATACCTTGCGTTCCGCATAATTTTGAAACGATAAGGTTATTTCCATCACCCGTCATCCAAACAGTATTATTTACATCATCGTATGAGAATCTACTACCTATTGTTGGGAATGTTATAGATGTGAGTATAGATAAATCAATTACGTTAGTAACGCAATTAATAACTCTCGCACTTGCATTTGCAGCAGCAGCACGTTCAGCAGAATAAATAACATTAAACGTTGGTATGAACAATAATTGAAAAGCACCACCTAAACCTAATATGGAAGTAGGCAACATAGTTTGCGTACTCATATCAATTTCATTAATAGCACCTAAATTATTCATGTAATAAACAGTATCCTTAACAGAATTGTAACAAATAGCACCGAATCCATCAGCAGCATTTGATGTTAAGAAAGTACCTATAAGTGTATTTGTAGTTGTGTTTATATAAAACGCAGTTGTATTTGTAGGGTTAAGAACAAGAGCGTAATTATTTACACCCCTTGTCCAAGTAACTAATGAGTTAACACTACTACCGCCACCAACAAGAGAAATAAAACCAATGATAGTGTTTGTGGCACAATCAATATAATATAATCTATCTAAAGATGGAACGGTTACGTACAAATAATTATTTGAAGCACTATAAGAAATTTGTGATGCTGCTGCGGGTAAAACTACAACGGCTGTTTCTGTTTCAGTAGCACAATTAACAACAGATATATTTACTGTTTGGTCAATAGTATAAACTTTATTTGAAACAGATGAGTATGCCGACATCCATGATGTTACACCTAATGTAATAGGAATTGTATTAACAACTAAATTTGTATTTGGATTTATAACCAAAATATAATCAATACCCGACCCATCTTGAGTAGCAACATAAATTCTATCTGATGTAGGAACATAAACTGTCGCTAACGGTTTACTAAGAGTTAAAGGAGCAGCTTGTGTAAATACATTAATATTTGCACATTCAAAAGAAGGATAACTACTTCCTGATGATGGTGGAAAATTCATTACAGGAATACCTAATGGATTTAAGTTAGGCACATATCCATTTGGAGTATTTGGAACAGGTGTAATTGAAAAACCATCAAATAAATTAAATGAACAAGGTATATTAGTTGGATTAACCATTCTAAATTGAACGCAATCCCACATTTGGTTTAAAGGAAATTTACTTTTGAATCTTTTTTCTAAAGTAACTTTTAATTCACCACCTAAATTTTTAAAACAAGTATCTATTTCAGAAGATTTACTGTAACTTACTTCAACAGAATTACCACCTGTGCTTTTATAAACAACAGGCGTTAATGCTTCGTTGTTGTTTTTAGGCAACGTAACGACATTACTCCTATGAAATTTTCTATTCATAGAAGATAAAGAAACACTTTTTTTCCTATTATGTAATATTTTTTTATTACTTTTTTTCATAGTTACGCAGTAACTTTTGCTTTTATCGGTTCATTACTTTTTACAAAACATTTTTGAATCTCTCCTTTTGAAAACTTGTCAATAAAATCCTTTATTATTTGGTAGCGTTTATGGTTTGGTTTGTTATTGGCATCCTTAAACACATACAAAAATGCTTGGTGAGCTTCAATATCAGGATAACCTTCGCTTAAATAAATGTTCAAGGCATTAATATCCGCACCTGTTTCATAACTTATTTGTCTTCCGATAGTAGGATTCATCCATTTATGAGAAAACTCGTGTAATAAAATAATTACACGCATTGGAACAGTATATTTTAAAAACGCTTTTTTAGAAACTTCTATTACACCTGTATTATGTCCAATACGAGCGGGAGTTGAAACGAATCTTCCTGTTCTTCTATCACGAATACGGATGTAATAATCAATGGTAAATTGACCATCTTCTGAACGATATATATGCGGTACTCTATCACCTGCCGTAAAATTACTTGCGTTCTCAGCAAACTTTTTCGCAAATTTTAAAAACGAAACAGCTTCGGGAGATAACCAAATAGGGCAAGTTTTAACGTTAGCTATTTTACCACTTACTACTTTAAAACTTTTATCTTCACCATTACGTTTTATACCATTTTTAGCATTATAAACAGATAACAAAGTGTTTGTTGGGCTTTGTGGCATTTTAATTTCAAACTCACGATAACCATTTACAAGACCTTTTCTGTTTTCATAAAATGTAGGAAACGTTGTTTGTTTATCAAAGTCAGATGCAACTATTCTAATCATCTGAGGACTTTTAGTTTTAACCCCAATCTTTATCGTTAGCGGTCTTTTGTTTGTTTTTATAGGCTTTAGCATAGCGCATCAATTTTTTTAGTTTAATTATTTATTTAGTAGCAACTGATGTGCCTTTTCCTCTCATTTTATAAACAGCAAAAGCAGCACCAAGACTAAGTAAAACAATACCTGACCAAAAAATACCTTTATCCATTCCAAGTATTTTATCATCTTCCGTATTATCACTTTTATCTAATTCTAATCCTTTTGCTTTATCCTGTTCAGCACCTTTTTCCGCTTCCTTAATTACCCTTTCATAACCTACGGGTGGCTTCTCTAATTTTATATCCTTAGTTTCGGCATCAAATTTATTAGCTTGTGGAGAACCTGCTTTATATGGATTCTTTTTAGCTCCGACCATAGCTATTATAGAAGTTAAAACTCCTGCTGATGCAGTAGATATTGCTATAATTGATTCTTCGGCAAGGTTACTATACGTTTCACCTGAACCATCAATACCTTGTTTTTTTTCTGCTGCTTTTCTTGCTTTAGCTTTTTTTGTATTCAATATAGGTTTATCATGTGCCTTTCTAACTACATTTTCTATTCTAACAGGATTACCACCTACCCTTATAAAAAAAGCCTTAACTCTTTGCATAGCCTCTCTTGCTTTTGGTAAGTTTTCAAGGTCAAAGTTTTTATCCTTCGCTTCTTGTTCGGTTATAAGTGCAGGATACAATCGTGTACTGTTACCAAATATATTGAATCTTAAAGCAGATAATACCGTACCTCTTAAAGCGAGGGCAGCAGGATTAAATTTTTGAATCTTACGTAGTACTTTTCCTTTTTCAACTTTACCTTCTACGAGGGCTTTTTGAAAACCTATTTTACGCTCTTTTTTCTTTGCCTTTTTTTCTTCCCTTGATAGTCCCTTATCTTCTACTTTTAATTCCTTCACACAATCACGGAACGCTTTTCCTTTTAGCCCACGAGCTTTACATTCTTTACGTCTTCCTCCACCGATATTTGAAAAACTATCGTCAAGGAAGTTAGAATGTTGTGGTTCAAATTGTGTTGTCATTTTTTTAGTTTTTTTTAATTTATAATTAGACTTTAGGCACACTCGTACCTTTTCCCCTTAATTTATAAACTGCAAACGCAGCACCAAGTCCAAGTAAAATAGCACCTGACCAAAAAACAGTTTTATTCATTCCAAGTATTTTATCGTCCGCACCAACTTCTTTTGCAACTTCATCAGTAACTTTTTCTTCTTCTTTTGCAACTTCTTCCTCAGAGATGCCTTTTTTAGCATCAGTAGCAGCAGCATCTTTTATTTCCTTCATTGCTGCTTCATCAACAGGTGGAGGAGTTGTTGCTCCTGATTTAGCAGCAGCAGCATTATCTTTTTCAGCAGCAGCATATTCAGGAGTTCCTTCTTTATAAGGATTTTTCTTCACTCCCGCATTACTAATCATTTTTACTAACGAACCCGCAATGCCTAAACCTGCCGAAATATAAGCTGCAATAGCAGCATCATCATATCCTGATACATTTGAAAAATTATCAATAGCATCAATTTCTTCTGCTTTCCTTAAATCACCATCAAACGAAGAACAAGCAGAACAATCTTTAGTACTCATGGCTTCACTTAAATCAACGAAACCTGAATATTCATCTCCATCAAACGAAGAACAAGCAGCGCAATCCTTAGTACTCATAGCCTCACTTAAATCAACAAAATTTGAATGTTCTTCTCCATTGAAACTTAAATTCATTTTATCAGCATTGATACCTAAATCAATTTCATTCGCATCAAAATTAGATAAAGGCTCAACCACAGGTTGACTTACATACAATTGATAAAGTACGCCTTGAACCCTGTGTGGATTATACAATGTGTTATCATTCGCATCACCTTCAAAAGAAGAAGCTACTTTATTTGTTTTAGCATCTGCTTTAGCTTCGTTCTCTTTAATTTGTTTTTGCATTGCTTTTACCTTCTTTGTTTTGAAGATAGGTTTAGCAAATCCTTTCTTAATGTTTTCGTATAAAGAAATTTTACGTCCGCCAAGAGCAGCCCAAACAGGGGCGAATTTTTTTTCAATTACTTCTTTTGCTTTTCTTGCGTTTTCAACATCAAATCCTTTTTTAATAAGTTCTGCCTCTGTTAGAGTGGCAGGATATAAACGTCTTGAAATACCAAAAATATTTACCCTTAAACCAAGTAGGAAAGATGAACGAGGAACAATTGCTGCGGGATTGGCTTTTTGAGATAAATTCAAAAGTCTTTTTCCAAGACCCATGCCTTTACGTTCTTCTTTAGCAGCAGCACGTTTTTCTTTACGATGCGCTTTCCTTTCAGATTGTTTCTTTTTTCTTTCTTCTTTAGATTTAAAATTAGAATAAAGCTCTATACGATGAGCTTGTATCACAGGTTTCTGTGATATTAATTCATCAGGAGTATTTAGTAATTCAAAACTTGTTGACATATCTAATTTTTTTTTAAAATTATTTTATCGGTACAAACATGGATGACCACCGCAATCCATTTTTGGTATTCCGTAAGTTACTTTAACTCTTATACAGGCTTGTGCTGCGTTACCAACATTTGAAGGTGGCGTTTCAAGCCAAGATACAAGAGATTTATTTTTTATAGTTTGTGCCGAATAAAATGATGAAAAAGTTTCAGGGTTAGCTTTATATGAAGCACCCGTAATAGGAGGCATACCAATATTATCAAGTCTAAACTCAGCAATATGATTTACAGTTTCATTTGCTACTGTTATAACATTTTCACCTGTACTAAATACTATTGGTTTTGCATCACGCACTATTTCTAAAATATGACCAAGATTATCCATATAACCAAAACGTAAAGCACCTCCATCATAAGATGAAGTTCCATCAGTAACATTTAATGTTATTCCCTCAACATCTATAAATGCGTTTGCGTTTGCGGGTACAAGAACAGTAGGATTTGTTTTAGGTATAATCAACATTTTCTCTTTTGTAAGAGTGAAGTCAAGTATTAAAGATTGTGGTGATACTAATGCAGTAAAATTAGTACCGTTAAAAAATATATTAACGCTACCTTTAGTTAAAACTATAAGCGGAGAGCCATTTATAAGTTTACCTGTTGGAGCATATATTTCTACGGGAAAATTACCATCATTATCTTCAATGGTAATTGTCCAATTAAATACACTAAATGGATTTCCATTACCACCAACTATCGCATCATTGATAGAAGATTCACTTGGTAAAATGATAGTATTAGTTCCTGATTTTGGTAAGAAAGTTACAATAGTATCATTAGCTGAAATAGTTACTGAGCTACTTCCACCACCTATTACCCTTCTTATAACATTATTAATTGCTTGAAATAAACTCATTGTGTTTAGTTGTTTTTTTGTGTTTATGTAAATTATGAATTAAGTAGTAGGAGCAGAAGCACCTTTACCCATCATACTACGTACAGCAAAAAAACCTCCAACAGCAACAACAGCTAAACCTATGAAGAAAACAGGTTTTGATATACCAAGAATTTTACCATTCCCTTTATCATTACCTTTATCTCCACCATCACCTGTATCGGCAACAGTAGCAGCAGCATTTGTATCACCTGCGTTTGCATCCGTAGTTGATGGAGCAGCAGCAGTTGTAGAAGTTGTATCTTTTGTAGCATCAGTTGTGGTATCAGGTGGCGTAGTAGAGGAAGCATCCGTTTTTGAAGCAACATCAGCACTACTTGTTGGTGCGCCATTAGCTTTAGCTTCATCAACGCATTTTTGCCAAGCACCTTGTTTCTTTTTCAATAAAGGTTTTCTACCGCAAACAGCTTTCATATCTTTTTTTATCTTACGTTTTTCCTTACGTGCAGCTTTACCTTTTGCGTTTGAAAAACCATCATCAAGAAAGTTAGATAATGCGGGTTCAAATTCTAATTGATTGCTCATTTTTTTTATTTTTTAATGTTCGGTTAACTTTTAATATTATTTACCTTTTAATTTTTTGTAAGCAATAAAGCTACCAAGAGCAACAACACCTAAACCAACAAAAAATGTAGTTTTAGACATACCAAGAATTTTTCCACCTTTACCTAATTTAGTATCTTTTGCAGGAGTAACAGTAACGGTAGTAGTTTTTGTATCAGTAGTCTTTGTATCAGTAATCTTTGTGTCAGTCTTTTCATCACCATTTGCATTTGAGAATCCAAATTTTCTTAAATCACCATCAGCGTTTAAGTGTTCGTATGTAACTTTTCTCAAATCACCATCAGCATTTAAAAATTCTGTTTTTCTTAAATCACCATCAGCATTTAAAAATTCTGTTTTTCTTAAATCACCATCACCACTTGCCATTGAATAAACAAATTCTCTCAAATCACCATTTGCGTTTAAGTAAATTGGTTTACTCATATCACCATCAGCGTTTAAGTAATCAACTTTTCTTAAATCACCATCAGCATTTAAGTAATCAACTTTTCTTAAATCACCATCAGCGTTTAAGTATTCAACTTTCATTAAATTACCATCAGCACTTGCATAACGAACTGCTTTTAAATTAGCCCTTCTTCCTGTAAAGTTTTCAGGTTGCTCAGTTTCATTTGCATAATCAGGGTCTTGTTGTTGAACTCCATCATCCTGTGCAGCCATTTGTTGTTCGTTACCTTCATTATCAGGTTGTTCTTGTTCTGCAACTGCTTCAACAGGTTGTTCAACTACGGGAGGAGCTTTTTTAGCCATTCTTCTTTCAACCCTTGCAGTTCTTCTTTCCTGACGTGCAGCTTTTGTAGCAGCTTTGGATTGTGCCTTAATAGCTTTTCTTTCAACTTTGGCTTGTACTTTAATAGCCTTTCTTTCTTGACGAGCAGCTTGTCTTGTCGCTTTTCTTTCCTGACGTGCAGCTTTACCTTTTGCGTTTGAAAAACTGTCATCTAAGAAGTTAGACAATGCGGGTTCAAATTCTATTTGATGATTCATCTTTTTTATAGTTTAAAAGTTTATAAATAATTTTATTTAATTAGTTATTATGGTTTTTTGTGAAATAAATTTTTACCCCATTTTTTGTAAGCGAAATATCCACCTACACCAACAGCAGCTAAAGCAAGGAAGAATACAGGTTTAGACATACCAAGAATTTTTCCATCACTATCACCTTCGGCAGCTTTATCAGCACCTTCTTCACCTTCTTTTTTCTCAGCACCTTCTTCACCTTCTTTTTTCTCGGCATCATCACCACCTTCTTTTTTCTCAGCACCATCACCTGCTCCACCACCTGCATCTCCACCACCTGATGCGCCACCGCCACCACCACTACTTTTTGCAGCAGCAGAAGCACCTCCACCACCCATATCACCACCACCCATATCACCACCACCTTGCGGTTGTACAGCAGGTCTTGACATCATATCTCCACCACCGCCTTGTTGCATATCATTACCCATACTTTGTTGTTGTGGTTGTGGTTGTGTGTAACCACCACCATTATCTACAATCGCAGGAGCAACTACAACAGGAGCAGCATCAACAATCGGTTGATTTACTATAACATCTTTTGGAGTTTCTGAATAAGCTGTTTCGTTTACAGGAACATTACCATCACCTACTGTACGTGCCTTACGGTGAAATAATCCACCTCTCGCAGCACGTTTTTGTTGACGGGCAGTTTTTTTAGCAACACGTTTTTGTACACGAGCAGTTTTTTTAGCAACACGTTTTTGTACACGAGCAGTTTTTCTAACCTGACGTTTTTGTTTACGTGCAGTTTTTTTAACCTGACGTTTTTCTTTACGTGCAGCCCTTTTCGCTTTACGTTTTTCTTTTCCTTTTGCGTTTGAGAAACTATCATCAAGAAAGTTTGACATTGACGGCTCAAATTCTATTTGGTGGTTCATTTTGTTTTTTATTTTAAGGTTTTACAATTATTATTTTTTATTTTATTTATACTCCTACTGCGGGTGCAGCAGCAGCAACACCTTTGGCAAAAAACTGTTTATACACAAAAAAACCTGCAATAGCCACTACCCCAACAATAACAGGAATAGCAACATTTTTAGGCATACCAAGTATTTTATCTCCCGATTTTTTCTTTTTGTCATCTGATGAATTATTATAATTATCCGATGGAGGAGGAGAATAACTTGGTGGTGCTTCTGTTTTATAAGATTCAGAACTATCCACAGGTGTTGTAGTTGGATTTTTAGATTTCATATAATCAGCTACACATTTATCCCAAGTTGCTCTTTTCTTTTTCAATAACGGTCTTCTACCGCAAACAGATTTATTTTCTTTTTTTACTGCCTTTGCTGCTTGTTTAGCAGTATTAGGTTGCCTACTTGCTAAAGTAGAAGCAAGACCCGCAGTTGCAGTTGCAATTGCGCCATAATCAACATTTCCGCCACCACCTGCATTACTGAAATTAGGTTTACGATGACGACCTCTGCCATGACCACGACGTTTACCATGACCACGACGACGGAAATTAACCGTCGATTTACCTACGATAGTATTATCGAGTAAGTTTGAGTTTGAGAAGTCTAATAAATCAGAGTTAATCATTGTTGTTATTTTTTTAAGTAAAAAATATTATGCTTTTTTTGTTTCGTCTTTTTTATCACCTTTAAGCATTGCTTTAGCACCAAGACCTGCAACAGTTCCAAACATAAGGCTACCTAAAAGACCATAACCAACATAAGCCCAAAATCCTTTTTTCTTAGAAAAGGCATATCCAAGACCTGTTACGAACCCTACACCTGAACCGAAAGTTGTAATATTTACAATCTTTTTTTCACGAGGAGTTAAAGCACCTTTTTCAAGTGGTTTAGCAGCAGTTTTAATTGCACTCGTATCAACGGGAGCAGTTGTAGTTACTGTCTTTGTTTCAACTTTTGTAGTCGCACCTGTTGTTGGTGATTGACTTGTTGTTTTTTCTTCTTTCACAACAGTTGTTTTTTCTGTTGGTTTTTCTGTTGGTTTTGTAGTATTAGTTGTTTCAGCCATTTTGTTTAGTTTTTTGAGATTTGATTTATGTGTGTTTATTAATTACATATTTGTTTTTACACGGTCAACGATTTGTTTAACGTCATTACCAACAGTTTTTACTGTATTAGCAACATCATTTAATTTTGATGATGTTGATGCTTTTGATGCTTTCAAATCTTCAATATCTTTTTTAAGTTTCTTATTGTTGTTATAAGAAATAATAGAAACGGTAACAAGACCTATTGATAATGCTCCGATAATTATGTGTTCTGCTTTCATTTTTTTTGTTTTTTTAGTTATTTAATATTAATTTATGTTTATTACCCTTAAAAATTTTTACCGTAGCAACTATGCCTACTAAAGCAATAACAGTTATCATAGAGTAACCATAAATAGGCTTCATACCCAATACGGTCTTATCTTCGATATTTTTGTTTTTTGTTGCATCAGTATTTTTCTCGGTGTCTGACTTAATATTATCTTTTTTCTGTGGTTCAGTAGTATTACTATGGCTAACGTTGTTATCATCAGTAGCGTTTTGGAAGCTACTAACGTTTTGTTCGTTAGGTTTCTGAACATCACTATTTGTTTTAACTTCACTATTACCATCAGTAGATGATTTTAATTCATTAGAAGTACCCATAATTTCAGAATGAACCTCACCGTTTTCCATTAACGTAGTAACTTTAGTACGAATGCTTTTTTTATTAGTACGTCTGCGGTTAACGAAATCGTTATAATCATCAACTTCGTTGACAGGTTTATTTTCAATTATGTTATCGTATAATTCCACTTTCTTATTTCAATTAATATGAACCACCCATTTTTCTGTAACAACCTCTTAAAAATTGTTTTCTGTATTTACTTTCACCTACTGTACAAACAGGATAACATGGTGAACGCTCAATTATAGCTGCAAAATCTTCGGTAGAAATTTCACCGTTACTATCCAATTTAGCATTAACTAAATCTTCATGTGATTTTGTACCGCCACCGTGTTCAAATTTTTCTTCAACAATATTTTCAGCAGCTTTAAGAGCCATTTTAGTTTTATTATCCGATACTTTATCTTTTGTATCATCAATAACTTCTAAAGCAACTTTTTTCTTTTGGTCATGAACTTTATCATTCACATACTTTTTAGATTTATCGTATGCTTCTTTTGTTCCTGCTTTTGTTTTATCGTATGCGGTTTTTGATTTAGATTTTACCTTATCCCAAAAACTTCCACCTTTTTCATAATTACCATCAGTAAGAATTGCTAACAAATCATCACGGTGAAGATTATGGTCTTCCATATCCTTTACTGTTATACCTGCTTTAGCAGCTAAATCTTTGGTAGATAAAGAATGTAAAGAACCTCCATTAGCTAATTTAGTACTACGGTTTTTATCAGAGCGATTCGGACGATTCTCGTAATAAATATTACCGTCAGCAGATTCACGTTTTCCTGCGTGAAGTGCCTTAATATTTTTATCTTGTGCGATACCTGCTTTAGTTTGTCCGCCTTTTTTAAATTTCTTAGTACGGTTTTTATCAGAACGGTTCGGGCGATTTTCGTAGTAAACATTTCCATCAGCAGATTCACGTTTTCCTGCATGAAGTGCTTTGATGTTTTTATCTTGTTTGATACCTGCCTTAGTTTGTCCGCCTTTTTTAAACTTCAAAGTACGGTTCTCATCAGAGCGATTAGGTCTATTTTCATAGTAAATATTTCCATCAGCAGATTCTCTTTTACCTGCGTGTTTGGCTTTTATTTTTTTATCCTGCGCTATACCTTTTTTACTACGACGTGCCATTTTATTTAGTTTTTTTCCGTTTGATTAAAAAATTATCCAACAGGTACAATACTTGGAGTTGGAGTTCCTTTGCCTCTACTTGCTAAGTAGATTCCACCGATAGCTAAAAGACCTACACCAACAGCAACTATTGTGAAAGTTACAGGGTGCATACCTAAAATAGTTTTTTCTCCCGTTGGCGAACCACCGTTACCACCACCTGAGTTATCATCAGAGCTACCGCCTGAATTATCATCAGGAGTTACACCCGCAGCTTCTTGCGATTTCTTTTGCAAGAAAGCAGCACCAAATTGTGTTATTGAATTGAAAAAGTTTTTAGCTCCCTCAGATTTTGTCCACTCAGAAAATGGTCTTGAACTTCCACTACTTTTATAAATATCTACCATTTCGTCTTCCGTGAAAACTACTTTGTTTTTATCAGCTAACACAGCAGCATTTTCTTTGCTCATTGCCTTTTCTTTTGCTTTAGCATCTGCTTTTTGTTTTTTCTCAGCTTCTTTTGTTATTTTATTAGCTTCTTTTTTCTCTTTTCTTTCAGCTTTATTTGTAGCTGCTTTTGCTTTGATACCTTTAATCCAAGAACCGATAGCATTTGACATTTCATCACTACCATCAAAATATAACATATCTCCACCACCGTTAAAATCACGTTCTAATGCACCACCATTGAATGAGTGATGACCATGAGAAGAAGAACCGATACGTACTCCCTGAGTATGAGAAGCGTGATTTCCTGTGAAACCTAAATCAAGTCCATTTTGAACATTATCAAGTTGAGGTCTTTCTCTGAAATGTCTTTTCATTGCAGCACCATCAAAAGATAAATCTAAATTTGTGTTTCCGTCAATACCATCATCACCATCAATACCATCAGTAAGACGATGATTAAGATTTACTTTCATTTCTCTTTGAAGTGTCTTATTAAAACCACCGTTAAAGTTTAAATCAAGATTTGTATTACCTGAAAAAGCAGCAACTTTTTCAGCGTGTTTACGATGACCACCTTTATGTTTACCGTGTCCACGACCATGACCTCTATGTTTACCATGATGACGTTTTTTAACTTCACCACCTTCAACACTTAAATCTAAATTTGTGTTTCCATTGAAACTTAAATCTAATCCTGTATTTCCTGTAAGAGAAGAATGTCTTTTTCCATGCTTACGTTTTCCACCACGTCCATGACCTTTACCACTTGCACGACGAGCTAACATTTTAGCTCTACGTTTTGCTCTACGTTCAGCACGTTGTTCGGGAGTAAGTTTAGGGCGACTTCCATCAACACTTAAATCTAAAGTAGTATTACCATTAAACCCTAAATCAAGATTTGTATTTCCTGCAAAACCTAAATCAAGATTTGTATTTCCTGCGAAACCTAAATCAAGATTTGTGTTTCCTGAAAAACTTGACATATTAAGTGGTCTGATAGAACCAACAGGAACTAACATTTGAGCTAAATCATTTTCACCAATAATAACATAGCCTGATGCCTTGTTAATTGTTGATACAGTTCCCGTTTTTTTACTTTTTGCTCTAAATTTATGAACCCCTTTAACTACTTTTCCTTTTACTTTAGAACCCTTACCTAATTTATGTTTTGAATTGTGAACGATACCTGTTTTTTTATCTTTCACTAAAATTTTTGTTTTCGGTTTTACGATGTAGAAATATTCTCCATCAGCACCCGATTCTTCACCATCAACACCTAAGTCAAGATTTGTATTACCTACGAATGATAAATCAATTGCGGTATTACCATCAAAAGATAAATCCATATTAGTATTACCTGTGAATGATGAATCATCACCATCAAAAGCTAATTGTCCGCCTTTAACTTTTTTATCAACTCCTTCTGCCCACGCAAGAGTTTCATAACCTTTAGGGTCAATTTGATATTGCGCTCTGTTTTTTAATATGTATTGGTAGTAAGGAATTGCAGCACTTGCATCAATATAATTGTATGGAGCATTTTTGTCCATTTTCAACATCTTACGTAATGTTCCTTGATAACGAACAAAAACTAAATTTGCTTTAACTCGTGATATACGACCTAAAGCCTTGTCAGCTTGTTTTGTTACAGTTCCATTTTGATTATCAGGAACTTTATAATAGCTTGTATCTTCTGTAACCATCCAATCATTATCAGGTGCTTGTAATGTATCAACACCAACAAGAACATTATGTACTTTTGGTTTTTTATCATAACAAGCATTTACCTTTGAAGCAGCATTTTTATCATTCGGTTGAATAATTATTGAATTATCATAATTACAAACGTCAATAGTGCCTTTTCCTTTTCCTTTAATCGGAACAGTTTTGAAAATTTCCTTTTTATTGATAGACATGGTGTTTATATTTTTTAGTTAATTTAAAAATTCTATTTATGGTCGTTTAAAATTAAAATCTTGTTTTACTTGGCTTTCTTCTGCTACTTTATAACCGATGTAACCACCTGCTATAATTCCGATAACGCTACATAAAACCAATTTTCCTTTAATAAGAAAATACCCTGCTAAAAAACCTGAAATCCCGCCAACGATTGCACCTGTTGTGTAACCCTTTGCTTTGTCCGCCATGTTCTTACCATAAGTATCATCCTTCAACTCGTTTGCATTTTTTTTTATTTTATCATCAATCTTTGCCATGTCTTTTTTATTTTAAACCATGTGAAGATTAGATGTTGGTGTTGGTGTTGGTGTTACATTAATTGGAGCAGGAGTTGATACTGATGCAATTGGTGTAACGCTGTTTACTGCACCTGTATTTACAACGGGTGCAGGTGTATTCATTATTGGAGTTGATATTGCGCCTAAATTTCCGCCATCAGCTAACAATAATGATTTTGCTTTTTTATTTTTTCTGTAAAAGTAAATTCCGATTCCTATTACAGCTAAAACAGCAAGTGTCCCAACAACATAATATGTTTTCTTTTTCTTCTTTACTTCTTCTTCTTTCACAGCAGCTACGGGAGGTTCTTGTTTGAAGATTATTCTTTTGTAATCTCCTTTTGAATCAGCTTTCGCTTTAATCTGCTTCATAATATCGTTTTTCATAGAACCACTCGTTGTTGGATTTTTGAGTGCTTTATCTAAAAGCGTTTTATATGTAGCAGCGATATTATCTATCTTTTGTTTCCAATCTTTATCATTTTTCATCATGCCGTTAAATTCGCCAATCAGAAAACTGATACCTCTATTTAATTGTTGGTTAATACCGATATTCGCCATAATGCTATCAACGATTTCCTCATCGCTAACATCTGATTCGGTTTTAATACCAACTTTATTTAGCAAGTCAATTACTTTACCTGCATCTGACATAATTAAATCCGATACCTCATTTACCCAAAGGTCAATTGTTAAGTCAACATCTCCTGACTTAACAGCACCTTCAAAATTTGAGTAGTAATCGTGATTCAAAAATTGCATCAGTTAAATATTTTTTTAAATTATGTTTTAGCTATTACAATAACAGCTATCAAAGCAACAGCACCAACAATTACGAATGGCATCATATCTGTTTTTTCTGCTTTCGCAGGTACAGGTGTTTCTTTAACAGTAGTATGTGGAGTTTCTTTTGTTTCAGCTTTAGTTTCAGCAGGTGCGGGTGTAGGTGTAGCAGGTTTTTTATCACCCTCTACATTACTTGTAACATTTTTATTTTTGCCACCGCATTTTCCACCACAACCATCACATCCTGATGTTTCTTCACCATCTGCTCCTGAACATCCACAAGCATTTGATGATTCATCACCATCAGCACTTGAAGAACATCCACAGGCACTTGATTTTTTTTCAATTGTGGCAGTAGTAGTAGTAACAGGTGCAGCAACTTCCACAGGTTTAATTGTAGATAACAACATCTGTTTATAAGGTGTGTCAATAGCTGCAAATTCTTTAACCGCATCTTCTCCTTTAACCTTCATGACTTTATTCATCTTGCGAATTAAGTCTGACATATTTTTAGCTCTCAAACCGTACTTTGCCAAAATAGCTTGTGCTTGATTTGGGTTGTTTGTAGCTATGTAGTGTTCAATGGTAACTTTCATGGTTAATTAATTAATTGTTTTCAAAAAAGTTTTAAGAAAAAAAGGCAAGGAAAAGCGGTATTTGCTTTGTGCCTTGCCTTCTTAAAAAACGTTCCTATTGGTTATTACCCACCAATTCTACGCATTTTTGGGCGCATAGATTTAGGAGTAACGTAAACAGGCATTGCAGCAACAGCTACACTTGGAGAAGCGTATTGTTGTAAAGCACCTTGACCATTAAGGTTACGGCTAATGTTAGCTTTCTCAGCAGGGAAGAATGTCATCACAACTGTTGTAGAACCTAATACAGTAAATTGTAAATTGGTGTTACCATCAATTTTTACAGCATAAGGCACATCTAAAATACCTGCTTGAAATTGGTTAGCAGAGAAATAAGATTGTGTGATTAACGGAATTTGACACAATTGACCGTTAGCATCTTTCGATGTAATGGTGATAATTTGTGTAATTTGCGCTGTGTTAGTTGATTGAATACGAATCAACGACGTTTCAAACGGTTGTGAAGCCGATTGTTGTAATAACTCTAAGTATGATACGTTAGTCTGTGAAGGAATAACGGTAATACCTACTGCCGAACCGAAGTTTGGAGTTAATAAGTATTGGTTCATACCAAATAAAGTTGCTGTTAACGGAGTAACAGTAGAGTTTGTAATCGACACCTGATATGGTGAAGATTGTTTCATTGGAGCAGGTGCGCTTCCTTCTGCACCATAATAATCTCCGTCTGCACCCGATTCATCACCGTCTGCACCGTAATCACCGTCGAATGATAAGTCAAGGTTTGTGTTACCGTTGAAGTTATCATCTCCGTCGAAGCCACTAAACTGTGCTTCTGCTTGACGCAAATAAGCATCAATGTCGAAATTGTTTTTCATTTTCCTTAATTTTTAAGGTTATAAATTAAAATCGCTGAACTTCACCTCATCTACGCTAATAGGATTGCATTAACATCACAATTTTTGGGTGTTAGTCTTTGGTCTTTTCCTTGACCTCAAATCATTTTAAAAAAACGATTAAAAATTTTCAGTTCAGTTATTCACTATTGCTTAAAGCAGCTTATTTTTTCTTAAAAGAAAAACCGCTTGGCAAGTTATCGTGAACAACCAATACAAGTGTTAACGCTAATGCTGTTAACCCTACTGTGATTGCTACTTCTTTCATGGTTTATTTTTTGTTTGTTGGTTAATTTTCCGTTTGTTTATGTATTATGCTTTTTTCTTAAAAGAAAAACTACCGTTAGGTAAATTATCCTTAACAACTAATACAACCACTAATGCAAGTGCTGTAAGACCTGCTGCGATAAAAACTTCTTTGTTTGGCATTTTTTTAATTTTTTAGGTTAATAATAAATTTTCGTTAATTTTCTTAAACTATTGACTTCAAAAGTATTGTGTATTTCGTTGATTTTTTTTTAAGTGTTCGGACGGTGTTTTTGTCAGGATAGTAAAGGATAGTTGGAAACGTTTGATAATTAGTTAATTAAAATAATTTTAAAAACTAAAAAAACGACATATTTTCGTTAAGTCATATTATGTTGGGAATCATTTTTAATGAAAAAAACTAAAAAAACAATAGGTATATACAAGATAACATCTCCATCAGGTGCTATTTATATTGGTCAATCTATTGATATTGAGAATAGATTTCTGTATTATAAAAATCTTAGATGTAAAACTCAAAAAAAACTGTACTATTCTTTATTGAAGCATGGGGCAGAGAATCATAAGTTTGAAATAATACAAATATGTCCACAATGTAAATTAGATGAGTTTGAAATTTTTTATATAAAGCAATACAATTGTTGTAATACAAACAATGGACTTAACTCTACCAAAGGTGGGCGTGGCATTATTGGTTTTAAGAAAGAATATGTAACTTATGAAGAAGCTAAATCTTGGTTAAAAGAAAATATTTTAATTGATAATATTATAACAGATAGTAAAAAATGGAGTTTTTTTAATGACATGATACCTGACTTTATCCCAAAAAACCCATTAAAACATTATGATTCTACGGGTGAATGGTGTGGTTGGGATGATTTTCTACAACCTAAATGCGTATCTTATGAAGAAGCTAAAAAATGGATAAAAGAAAATTATTATTTAAAACTTAATAAAAAAAATTGGCATAATAAAAAACACAAATTACCATCATTTATACCTAAGAATCCTATAATTTACTACTCGAAAAATAATGAATGGGTTAGTTGGGAAGATTTTTTAGATAGAAAAAGAAACAATGAGTTTATACCTTATGAAGAAGCAAAAAAATGGATTAAAAAAAATATATGGCATCTTGATATAATAACATCTCCAAGTAAATGGCAAAGACATAGTTATTCTATGATACCGAATTTCATACCAAAGAACCCGCATATATGGTATAAAAATAAAGGTTGGAAAGATTGGGAAGATTTTTTAAGTTTAGAGAAGTAAAACAAACCAATAAAAACATAAATACAACAGCAATATGAAAGAGTTTAAGAAACTAAAAAAGTTAAAGGTGTTAGTAGGTACACCGCATTCAGAAGTTAAGAATTACTGCTTCGATGATTTCTTATCTACAATAACAAATCTTACTTATAACAAAGGAGAGTATGATATACTGATTGCGGACAACTCTAAAGAGAGAAAGAACGCAAAAAAAATCATGAAGGCAGGTGTGCAATCAATTCACATTAAACAAAAACAAAAAGATATTCGTCAGTACATTGCGGATTCACACGAAGCCTTGCGTGTAGCTGCTTTGAAAGGTGGCTACGATTATTTAATTCATATTGAATCTGATGTATTTCCACCTTTGGACATCATTGAAAGATTATTGTCGCATCAAAAACAAATTGTTGCAGCACCATACTTTATTGATTTCGGAAGTGATAGTCATTTGATGGTTCAACAAATTGAAAAAAATGGCGACATAGTAAGGCATACAGCTAATATGGGTAAATACGATATTACAATCATGGATGGAAAACTTAAAAAAGTTCACTCTGCGGGATTAGGTTGTATTGCAATTCATAAAACTGTTTTAGAAAGAATTAATTTCAGGTATATGAAAGGCATGGAAATGTATCCTGATTCTGTATTCGCTGCTGATTGTAATGCACAAGGTTTTAAAATTCATCTTGACACATCAGTATTGTGTGAACACCGTAACAGTAGTTGGTCAGAAGTTGCAGATAACGTTGATGCTTACATAAACAAATAAACTATGACTGTATTAACGGGTAGATTAAAAAAGAAACGTGATATTGTTATTACGCTTGTAAATCCTGATATAAACTATAAGGAGATGAATCTCTTTAAGGATGGTCATTGGGATATGCCTAAAGATGAAATACCAAAATCATTTATACTTGGTTCTCTCCGTATATTATGTTCAAATTCCTATTTCATGTATCAAAGCAATAATGAAATTGAATTAGGTGGAAAGATATATAGACTGAGCCATTATTTGCCCGAAGATAACGCTCAACAATGTTTAATTTATGATTTTGAGAAAGGTTGGTTAGCACCATTAAATATTCCTATGAGTACAGATAAAGATTTTATTTTTACAGTACCCGCTTCAACACAGGTTTCATTTTCAATTTCAGTAGTATAATGAAAACAAAAAAAACAATACGTAAAATAATTAAATTTTTAGGATTAGAATTTAATATCACTCAGTATAAATGGGGGAGAAAACTATTTGGTGGCGATTGGTATTTGATATTTCCAAGAGGTTTACCAATGGGTAGTTTTTGGAGTGATAAACAAATTACATCTTGTCAATCGGTAACTTTACAAATCGAAAAATATTAAAATATGATAGCAGCAAGAAAAAGATATGATGAAAACCATGTAAAAGAATTGGTAATAACCAAATCTATAAACTGCGAGAGTTGCGGTGCAGGTCTTAGTAAAGTAAAAAAAGAAGACAATACTTGTGATTGTAAATATTGTGGTAACACTAATCTTATATTCGATGACGGTAAAACAAAAGTTATTGAAAAACCCGTTGGTGTACCTGTTGCGAAAGAAGAAAAAAAGGAAATGAGTAAAACAACAATGTTAATTATGGGTATAGGTATTGTTGTTTGCGGTCTTGCTGCTTTTTACATTTACAAAAAAATAAAAGAAAGGGATAAAGAAGAAAAGAACGGAAGAAAAAGACTTTTACTATTATCTAAATAAATAAAAAATATGAAAACAAATTTTGACATTGATGCTTATTTACGTGCAGCAGAAAAAACATATTATGAATCAGTAGATGGATTCTCAAACTTCGATGACATGGATTATTGTGATGAGTTTATTAAAGAACCAATATTCAATAGGAAAAGGATTTTATTAATTTGTAGATAAAAATTAAAATGATTCAATCTTATATAATACGATACAGAGAAGGAATTAGTGAAGGTAAAATTTGGGGGACATCTCTAAATAAAGAATCATTAATAAAAGCTATTGCAACAGAAAACAGAAAGGATAATGATTATTTTAATAATCATACCGATGAACAAATTTGGGAAACAATAGAAAAGTCAGGTGAATTTGAAATGGTAACAGCTAATTATTATGAGTGAAGAACAAGAGATATTAGAGTTTTGTATTCAGTTTTCAAAACTTACGCTTAATGAAAAGTTCCATATTCACGATGGATATTATTTAAGCGACTGCGGTAAACATCGTATAGATTATTTACGTAATAATAAAACAATATCGAGAATAGGTCATTCACGTAAGGTTGTTGAAATAAATTCTGAAATAAATGAAGTGAGTTTTACTACCCGATTATTTTTTTGCTTATGGACATTCATGATTTTAAAATGTGATAAAAGTGAAGAAAGAGCAGACTTAGTTACTATCACTTTAATGCAATCGGTGTGGGAAAAATTGAAACTATCTGAAAAGGACTTATCAGATGATATTTGTATATTCATGGTTAAACATCCAAGCCAATTAAACCAAAGACGAATAAAAAACATAATTGATTTCTTAATACAAAAAAAAGAAACACTTGTATGAGTAAGATTTCAGTTATAATGCCATGCTATCTTGGTGAATATGCTAATGGTGCTAAAGACCGTGCTATAAAATTGAATCGTGCTATAAGAAGTTTTACGCAACAGGATTATGAGCAAAAGGAATTAATCATAGTTGCGGATGGATGCCATAAAACGGTTGACTTCATAAAAAACAATTATCCATTAATCAGGAATATAAAAACTTACTTTATTCAAAAGCAGGAATTATTTAGCGGAACGGTTAGGGATTTTGGTTTGAAGATAGCAAACGGTGATTATATCTGTTACCTTGATTCTGATGATATGTTCAAAAACAATAATCATTTATCTGTAATAGTTAACGGATTCAAAAGCAATCCTGAATGTGATTGGTTATACTTCAATGACCTTGTAAAATATTTTCATGTTGACCATTTACCATTAACTGAACGTAACGTTGAATTAACTCAAGGTTCAATAGGAACATCAAACATTGCCCATAAAAATAATGATACTATAAGTTGGGAAGGTAAAAATGGATACGGACACGATTACCATTTCATTTCATCATTAATGGCTTATTACCCTAACTATAAAAAAATTGAAGGATGTAGTTATGTGGTATGTCATATACCAAACACCTGCGACAGTTAAACATCCGATAAAGAATACCCTGTTTTATTTTGAATTTTTAAATTAGGATTCATTGACCTATGATACGAATACTCTGCGATACGTGAGAAAACTATTTCCGTTCTCTTTAGCAAATCATCTAACCTTAAACTTAGTTTATCATTACAAACAGATACCGATTCATTTATTCGCTTATAAATAACATTCCTTACTTTTTCAAATTCAATATCTAAATCAGATTCCCGTAAGTAATTTATTTTTGTAGGGTCTGAAACACGTAAAATAAAAACATCATGACCAAATTCCTGTGAAATTAAATTAGCCTGTTTCTCAATATCGAACATACAGCTAATAATATCTTCATAAGAATCAATTATATTTTTCTTTTGATGCTCAATTCTATCCCAATAGTTTAAGTATTCCACTTTTTTCATAGGAATATGCCTTAACTGCTCAATAAAGTTAAGTAAATTGGTTGCTATAATGGTATCACTCTTATTAGCAAACCGAACCCATTTTTCAAGTTTATTTCCAAAATCATCTAACTCAATACCGTCTTTTAACGATATTAAATCAAATGTTCTATATTGGGTTACTTTCATTTAAAAAAAACTAAAAAAACCGCAAGGTAGTTGACAACAAAACTACCCTACGGTTTATTCTTTTAACTCGGCTGCAAGACTTCGTTGAAAAGAATGTTATTTACTTAATTTTGAGTTTGAAATCTTGGTTTACCATACTGCTTGTTGTTTTCAACTTCTTTTTTACAGTATAGGTAATATTCTATCTTAACACGTTCATCTTTGTGGTCAGGATTTTTCTTAGGATACTCGTTCATTGTTGTTTGTAAACGAATATTCGTTTTAGCAACTTCCGCAGCTTCTTCCATGACCTTATCAAAGTTAGCATTACAATCTACTTTAATCTCAGACATTTTAGCTTCGTAATCACGGCTACGACTTAACCAATTCTCAAAATATTGTTGTTGATAGAAAATTTTACTTTCAGCATCCAATTTTTCAATTTCTAACTTGGCTATACTGTATTCGTCAAGAACAACTTTCTTTACAACAGGAATACCCAATAACTTAAAAGTTTCTGTGGTATATCCTCTGTCAATACGCTTTTGAATAGATTTAACTTGGGTGTCGGTTGCCTTCAACACTCCTTTGTAATAATTGATTTTCTCATCAATTTCGGGCTTTTGTTTTAGTAGCTCAACTAATTTTTCGGTTTCCTGAACGGTTGTGTACTTTTTCATACTTAAAAGATAAATTGGTTTTTGGTTTTGTTCTTATTGCTGTTGTATTTTATTTATTTTGTTATTTCTGTTGGAGAACCTAATTCCGATACTGATATAGAAAAAGGTTTTTCATCATTTTCAATTTCTTGTTCTGACGAAGATATTGAATTTTTTTCAAGACTGCATATCAAAGCTAATTTAGTTTTTGGTAAAATACTAAAAGTTATTCTTTGATTTTTTTCTACGTTTGATGTAGGGCAATTATATTCATTACCTGCATCATCTTTCTTAATCTCATCAGAACCTTTAATTCTGTTCAGACTAAACACAGGGTATCCTTTACCACCGTTAATTGATATAAGCCTTGAATTAAATTGCATTGCAGAGAAATACGACTGTGTAATTAAAGGAACACTTACAGGTGCTTCAATATTTGTATAATCTTCCATGCCTATAATTTGAGTTATCTGTGCGGTGTTTCTTGAATAAATCTTATTCAATAACATTTTAGAGTAACCACCATTACCTTCAAACTTTGATAATAATTCCCTGTACGATGAATTAATACCAACATTACAAGTTACACCTTCGGGTAAATCCTTATAATTTGTGATGTCATTTTCCAACACAATTGTTTTTACCTCATCAGTATTATTCTCGAACCAAATAGGAAATAATTTATTACGACTTATTGGTACTTTACGCTCTACAAGTATCCCTTCCTGATTAGGTGAAAAATGTTTTCCTTTATTAATTCTCAAATCAGGTTTATTATTAATATAACCAAAAATAATATTTGCACCGCTTCCTTTTTCGGGTAACTCAAACAATACCTGAGTTTTATTATCGAATACGTTTGGAATAGGTATGTCAACTATTTCAGTTCTGAAATTATTTTCATTCAAATAACATAATGGGAAAATAGGTAATTGAAATTCATTTTCTTCATCCTTACAATTAATTAAAATAGGATTTTCAACCTGTTCTTGATTATAAAACATAATACGCATTAAATTAGAAGTAAAATTATCTTCTATAATTTCCAACCTGTTTTTTCCAATTTTATGAGATACACCTTTTCCTTTTACATCATCAAAAATATCAATTATATTTACCTGCCTATGTTCATCAGATTTATTTTGTATGCTGATGTTATAGAAACTGTTTTTTGTACTTGTATTTGTTATTTTATCATATTGTTTGAATAAATAAACTACGGTAGTATTTGGCATTACAGTTACACGTATAGGATTATTCAATGACAACTCCTCTCCAACAATATTCAAATCATTTACACATGACTGAAATTGATTCCCGTCAACTTCAATTGCAGGGTAATATTTACCACCACTATTAAATTCAATTGGACTTGAAATTTGTTTCATATTGTTTGAACCACCATTTGAGAAAATTCGTATTGAATTGAAATAATCATTTCGGTTAGAATACATATCACACATATCCTGAGTAGCAAAACTGAATAGGTCATAAATTCTTAATTGAGCATCCATCATATACTCTTGATGTTTGGCTGCATCCAACAATATAAATTCCTTTTCTTCATTAGAGTTGTTTTCAATAACAAAAGAACCCATATATTTGAAATTGAAGAATTTTTTATTGTTTTCACGACCTATCTTTCTCAAATCATTCAATCCTTTTTTATCTCTGTCATTACATTTATGACTAAAGAATAACGTAAGCACCATAGTAGTTTCGGGCATCAAGTCAAATTCTAAATCAGACGACAAACCATCCAATAAAAAAGAATAAGGTATATCCAATATCCCTGTTTGAAATTGACTTTTATTCATTACATCAAGAGGAACAAACGCAGGTTCTTTTGCGACCTCACCCATTGGATTTCTGTTAACCAAATAAACAACCTTCTCAGCCTGTTTACCCATTAAAGAAGGACATTGCATCCTCATTAAACATGAAAGATGTGGGTTCTCGTAGAAATATTTTTTAAAGAAATCTACACTAATACTATCGTTACCCGAAGTGAACTGTAAATTAATTCCTGAATTATTATCTTTAAACGTTTCAAAAGCATTTACTGTTATTGGATTTTTAGTTGTATTAGTGTAAGCAATTTGAATTGGCTTTGCTCCACCATCATTCATGAAACCTGTACCGTGTTGTAATTTTACTACATTTTCGTTTTTCATTTTTTTTTGGTTTTTGGTTTAAAATTTTATTGTTTTTAGATTTTTTAAGTTTTCCCATAGATAAGAAAATGCTATGGTTATAGCTGTCATTACTTTTAAGAACATTAATTTATCATGACCTGCACTATCTAAAGATTCTTGCGGAACTTCCATCTTAATTAGGTTGATAAAAATTAAATTATTAAATAGACAAAATAGAAATGAAACTACGCAAAATAAAATCCATAAAGGAACTACAATAGCAATAGTTATTGGAATAGATAATATTCGGTATATAAATAACAGAATCATTTTACTCGTTTATTAAAACATTAATAATTTGATTTGGTTTTAAATAGAAACTTATTTCCGACTGACTATCAATCGCAATCTTAGTTTCTTCTTTTGTATTGTATTTGAAATAATAATCTTGGTCATAAGGTCTTCCATTAGCATCTTCCGTATAATTATTAACTACAATTTCATCCGAATTTTTTTCTTCTTTGCAATCGAACCTAATTGATTTAATCCAAAATGGTTCTTCACTTGACTTACTTAACGCTAAAACATATTCTCCACTTGAACACTTTTCTCCATTATCCATGATACAAATATTAACTCCATCAGAAGAACCGAAGTTCGGAGATAATAAATATCGGTTATGACCGTATAAAATCACTTTTGATTCTACATCATTTTTATTTTCAATTAAGAAGTGTTTTCTCATAAGATTATTTTAATAAAAGTATTCGTTTATCCATTTCTTCTTGTGAATATTGTGATTTACCATCATCAACAATAAACATTATTTTTGAATTAGGCGGAGATTGTATTTTTATTGATGTATTGCCATCAAAAACAACAGGAACGTCTTTTTTTTTATTCCTTAGTAACTTAATAGGCATCTCAGTAACATATCCGTTTGCATTACGACAAACATATTGTGCGTAAATCTCTTTATTTTTTACGTAAAATGATTCAAACATTACAGTTTTAACAAAAGAAGGTTTAAATGCCATTTGAGATATAACCTCTTTGTATGGCAATTGTTTGAAATCGTTTTGCAAACAAGTAATTTCAATTCCATCATCAGAACCGAAATTCTTATTTAAGAAATTTTCATTGAAACCCAATAACACAGCATCACGTACTGAGTTACAAGTATTATGTATAATAAATTCGAGTTTCATAATTATAAATTCTTGTTCTTTAATAAAACATCACCATTATAATCCTCTATTACCTCAAAATCAGGTAACATTTTTAATATTTGTAATAAACCAATTTCACCTTCATACAATTCAGAATCTACGTATTCTGTATATAGGTAACGAACATTTTTAAACGCTTCCTTACCACCATTAATTAAATCAACTTCCGCTCCTTGAATATCTGCCCAAATAAAATCAATCACTTTATCTTTAAGACCTGCACGTTCAACGTGGTAATCAAGTGAAACAACATCTACGATAGATTCAACAAATGTCATTTCTTTAAATGCCTCAGTAACTAATTTTGGTTTTCTTATAGAAGATGAGCCGTAATAATTGGCTGTACATACACCCGCTTCATATTTTTGTCCACCACTTTTATAAAAAGTCATTTTACCGTTTGATGCTCCTATTGCTTCGGCAAAAAACCTTACGTGTGTACTGTTTGATGTAAGATAATACCTGATTTTATCTACAACAGCACCCATCAAATCAGGGTTAGGCTCAAATAAATGATATGTGTATAATTTTTTTGATTCCTGTAATATATCCAACATGATACGGCTATGGTAGGCATCACAAGCTCCAAACTCTATTACAACAGGTTGTTGCAATGGTTCAAGTATTTCCTTGAAACGCTCTAAAATATCTTTATTACCATATTCTGTTTTAATTAATTCATGAGCTACTATTGGTGTTGATTTTACCTTTATCGGCTTATCTAAAATTTGTCCTTCACAAATAATTACTATTCGTTTTAATACAGGAGCGGGATTTGCATGAATATCAAACCAACCATGTTTAGGTGCAGTAGGGTAGAAAACATTTTTGTAATTTTCTTGTAACTTCTCAACTAACCTGTATAAGTTTGGTCGAGAACCCGTGCCACTTAATGACTGAGAGAAACTGTTTGTATCTTCAAGTAAATTATTTTCTTGACCATCAAGCTCTATGCAAGTTTCAAGTATCATTTTATCGTGTTTTATACTTTGTAGGTCATCAATAAATTGAAACGGATTTTTAAGATGGTAAAGTAAACCATAGTTATAAATCAAATCTACACCATCTTTCAATTCATCAATATCGTCCAATGATTTTTCAAGGTCATGTAATATTGGAACAACTTTTTTTGCAGACTTAAAATTTTTCTTCAATACATCAACATTATCAGAACGACCTTCAATTGTAATAATTTTTTTAGGCGATTTACGATAAAGGAATTTTGTATGATTTCCAATACCCGAACCGAGTTCAAGAATTGTTTTTCCTTTAATGTCAATATTTAATGTATCAAAGTGTTCAAATCTAACTTTATCAAAAGCAGTATAACTTTCATCGTTAAATACTAATTCAGGTGTTAATTTATTCGTTGTCATGTTTTTGTTTTTTTTATTTATATAAGTAATCGAATTTCGTTTTGTTTGTAAATAAATGATTCTTCCCTTTATTGGTAAAGTAATCAGGTAAATTATTATAGTGGTCAGCCCAACCACCATGAATATCAATTAATCCTCTAATAGTTTTACAATCTGACTTAGAAAAATTTGATGCTCTATCTTTAAAACCTTCATCAGTATCAATAGTTATACCTGCCCAACGGGATATAAACTTTATGTTTTGTTCCAAAGCCTCATATTTTATGAATAAAACTTTGTTAGGTAATTTGTAGAAGCTATTGAAATGATGACCGAACATGAATAAATCAGTATTATGACTTAGGTAATCATTAAGATTATGTATTTTAAATTTCTTATACTTTTCAATTTCACCTTGCAAGTTAGATACAGCCATATCATACTTAGCCAAAAAACCACGACGTTCAAATGACAACATAACATCAAATGGATGAGCAAATAAATAAACTATTTTTGCATCAGTAGGAACATCAATTTTAACACCCATGAATTTTTTATTCAAATACCTGAAATGCTGAGTTGATTCAGGTTCTTTATTAACCCAACCTAACTTACGTTTAAGGAATGTCATCCCACTACCACCTGTACCAAATAAATATGTTCCTTTATTTTCCAATTATTTTTTTATAAAAATTACTTCCTTATATTCAATGTTATTTTTGATATTGTTATTATTGAACTTATGTACAAATCCACTTTCGTTTATCGTATCATGAGTAACAGGTTCAAACAAATCGTATATTGAAGATTCGGACATACAGAAATTAGCATTATAAATTACTAATATTCCTCCTTGTTTCAATCTATCATACAATAATTTCACACCGTTATCGAACATCACAAAAGGATATATCTCCGAACAATCATTCACTAATTCAGTATCTTCCCATTTGCAAAAAACACTCATTGCAAAAATTACATCATACTTTCTTTCTGAATTTAAAAAATCATTATAATTGTAAATTTTATTTGAATGAGAAAACCTTTCTCTGCAATGATTTACACAATCAGGATTAATGTCAACTCCATCAATAACAGCAGATTTAAAATATAATTCTTTTAATGTTTGAATCTCATCACCAAAAGAACAGCCAAAAGACAATACTTTAGGTTGTAACCCACGATTTTCATAATCATTGTTACCACCTTTAATATTGCTGCATACCCTGAAAATTTCAGGATACCTGTCATATTTAGTTGCGTTATTTTTTTGATGTAGCATTAAAATTTATTTTACCATTATTAAGTTTTCACTATTAATTATTAATTGTTTGAATCCAAAAGAAGTTAGCTTTTGAATAATTGACTGATGGTGTCCGTCATGTTCAATACAAATCATTTTCAATCTGTGTAAAAAGTCATGTGGCAATAAAGAAAACAACATAAAGTTTGAACCCTCTACATCAATGTTAATGAAATCTACTTCCTGACCATGAAGTGAAATTAATTTCGCCATTGACATTGCCTGAACATGAATTTCACTAAAATTGATTTTTTCATTACCTTTTTCCCATTTCTCTTTATGAGCTACCTCAGTTGAACCAACGGCATCTCCACCTGCATCAAAAAATTTTATAATTCCATCTTCGTTACTAATTGCAACTTGTAATAATTGAATACGAGGTTCATTTGCATATACAGCCTTTATGTTAGCCATACATGACGGTGATGGCTCAACCATAACACCCGTCCATCCACGCTCAAATAAAGCTCTTGTATTTGAAAATACGGTTGGGTGGAAAGCACCTATTTCAATAAATTTTCCACCACGACCATTATTGAAATTATGGAAGTATTCTGTGATGTATTTTTCTTCGTCGTTTTGGCTGTACATTTTATTATGTTTTTTTTAGTTATTATTTATTTTTGGTGAACTGTAATGTCTTAATGTTTCTCCTGTTCCGTTCAAATATCTTGATGAGTTAAATTTCTTGCTTGGATAAATGAAAACTTCTAATTCTGAATTAGGTAAAATGTGTAAATCGAAATTTGTATTCACATCTATTATAACCGCATAATGTATATCAATATATTTTAACTCATCTTGTCCTAATTCTTTTCCATCTTCATCAACAACAGTTCCTATACCGTCAGGTCTTATGTAATTTTCTGTTATCAAAGGTATTTGACACATCTGACCATTAGCATCCTTACTTGTTATTGTAATTGTTTCGTGTAACTGTTTTAAATTTTTTGAATAAAGTCTTATAACTCCCGTTTCAAATGGTTCAAATGCAGATTGAATAAGCATGAAAACATAATCTACATAACTAACACCCATGCTAACAGAAATACCTTCATCAGAGCCTAAATTCTTTTTAAATATATTTTCCGCAAGACCAAAAAGGCTGCATTTTTTTAAAGAATCAGTATTGTTTTTTATTACAATTGAATATGGTGATGATGTAGGTCTTGCTCTTAAAGTTTCTTCGCTTACTTCTTTACCTTCCTCAAATGGATTGTATTCACCATTAGTGATATTATCAACAGGGATTCTACCAATAGCAGGGTTTTTACTTAATTCATCTTTATGTCGTTTATAAAATAAAATCAAACACATAATGAATGACATTACCGATAAGAAGAAAGTAATTTGTAACATTAAAATAGCGTTGTCGTTTGACCAATCAAAAAGTAATTTTTCCATTTTTTTATTTATTTAATAGTAATAAGGTTTCTTCTGTTATATTAAATGCGTTACCTAAATATTTTATACCCATCATTTCAGTTGCAAACATATTAGCATCTACCTCCGCAGGATTCATTTCATGAAACACATGATTTACTGTATCCTCAGTAGCATTTGTATTTTTAATAGTATATTCCTTGAATTTTTCCCAATTAGGAATATCCAAAACGGATTTAACGCTCTCATCGAACAATTGTACCTTATGCCTAAACTCATGAAGCATAACCCAAGTCAATGATTTTACAGGAAACTCATCTAACTCCAATATTTTTTTTGAAGCCAAATGAAAATCACAAGTACCGTCATCTTTTTCAACTGCTACACAAGCACCGCCTGTCCATTGGTTTTTTTCTACAAGTTCTAATACATTAACTTTATAAGGAACGTGTCTTAAAAGGTCTTTTCTTTTATCGGATAATATCAATGAAAAAACCATATTAATTTCTTTCAAACCATTAATAATTCTTTCATCAATATATGGTGAATGAGTAAAATGAATGTACTTCAAATCACAACTACCTTCTCTTACATCAGATAAATATGTATCAAAATTTTTATTCATTTATTTTTTTTCACTTTGTTTTGTAACAGGCTCGTTTGAGTATCCTGATATTAAACGATTAGGTTTCATTTCAATAATATCATCGTATATTCCAAAACTAAACATCATATTTGTTTTTGACGGAACAGTTACGATAAAAGAATCAAACTTATTTTTTCCTTCAAGTCTTACATCAACAGCGATTTTACAAAACTGATTTTCATTTACGTATCCTTTTGTTTTTATTGTACGACCATTAACTGTTATGTCATTCAATTCATGTTGATTTGGATTTACAATACGTACACAATCATAATACTTTTTAGTAGAACCTCTATGACGTGATTCATCTTCATTTTCTTTAGTTTTTAAATGACCTATATCGCAAATATATCCATACTCTTTTTCGTCATTACCAATACTGTATTTTTCACCGAAAGTTTCACGACCTTGAAATAAAACATAAACTAAACCATTTTTATCTTGTTCAACTAATTTACGATAATGGTCAGGGTTAAATAAATCAATAACTATTTCTTCATCAGATGTATTTTCTACAACTATCGGAAACCCTTTAAATGGCGTTAAACCTCTATCAACTTTTTCAGGTTTCTGTTCAGACATTTCAAATCCACCAAATCCCTTCATTCTCTCTTTTATTCTTTTTTGTTGTTCTTCACTAATTTTTTCAAATAACGTAATCACAAAACTTTCTTTCGGATAAACATTAAAAATTAAATCAGTAGAATAACCGTCAAATTCTGCATCGACAGGAATATCAATAATGCCTTGTTGAAATTGTATTGGAGAAAAAAGTTCTCCGACAACAAACATAGGTTGTGTCATCATAGCACCAAAAGGATTTCCCGATTGGTATGAAAAATGTCTGAAATAAAACAAATTTTGTGTTTGGTCATTTGCATCCACACTAAATTGTAAACGAATTAACTCCGTATCAAACTTATTTTTCAATAACCAATTTCTAAGGGTTTGGAAATAAGTAGATATATTCATATTTGCATACGAAGGTTCAGATTTAATACCTGCATTGTCAGAAAACAATTGAAATAGAGATGCTGATACTTTTTTATCAGATTCATTTGTAAATTTTACCTGTAATACGTTTGCGTTCATTTTTTTTGTTTTATAAATTACAATTACATTGTTTTATTTGCTATGTAGTTATAGAAGTAATACGCCTTACCTACACTACTCTCTTTTTTCAGTAATCCTGAACGGGCAATTTGCATACCCCATTCAACATCTTCGCCATGATTAATTTCAGGGAATCGAAATTGTTTTGAGTATTTTGTTTTAATAGGATTCAAATGCAATGGTGGTCTGTAATAAACACCATTTTGTTCAAACACGGAATTATAATTTATACTATGAATAAATGTTTTTGCATTTAATCCGTTAGTAGTAATTACACCTTCAAGAGCAATAACATCAGGGTCTTCGGTCTTCATCTTATTTACCAATAAAGGCAAGTAGTCATTTGACACCATATCATCGTCATCAATAAACGCCCCATATACTCCTGTACAGTTCTGTAACAAAGTATTACGTTTGTATCCGATAGTATGTTCGCCACGTTTATCTTTACTCGTTAATATCTCTATATCATCCTTCAAATTGTAATCACGAATTTGACTTGCCAAAGTAAACATCAATGAGTTTAACATCTGCTCACGACCTTCAATCGTGCATATTAATATTGAAAAAATTGGGTTCATTTTACTTCTGTTTTTTTTGGTTTAAATAATTCAAAATTACATTTATCAACGGGTACATATATTTCAACTCTCTTTCTTGGATTTATTTCAAATTTTATACTATCAAAAGAATCAATTAGAAGTTTAATATTTACATAGTCATTTGTTTGCTGTGATAGGCTAAACCACTCAGATACATATATCTCAGTTTCATTTATGAAAATTGTTTTATGTCGGAAGCAAGAATCAACTTTACCACCCGAAGCAGTAACAATTTTAACACCTTCAACAAGCATTGTCATCTCTTTTATTTCAGTTTCAACACCAATACCAAAAGTAAACTTGTTCAAATCAATCGGTTGAACCTCGTCAGTATTATTTCTTATTTTAATTATTAAAACTTCCATATCCTAAAACCTGAAAGGGCAACTATTTAAAAGTTTATTCAAATCAATATCTAATATTGGTGCTGTAAAACCATTATGAGCAGCTAAAGCCCATAAAGTTTCCTTCTTTAAATTATCACCACGTAAATCAATAAATCCACTTTTATCTAAATTTATTGAACTAAAATAATCCAAATATTTAAAATCATCACCGCCAATTAAATCAGTAAACTTAGTCCATTCGCAAGGAACTCCATAAGCATGAGAAGCAATTATACCATGTAATGTTGATGATAATATTTTATGACATGATTTAATTTGTTGCACAACACCTTCAACACTATCATTAATATCTAATATTTTTATTCCGTATGATGCAAGTTCCATATCAGTCATATTCAATTTATCGTAGATTGTTTTTGTATCTACATAATGTGGTAATATTCCCAACTTCCAAATTTTAGGAACTTCGGGATTATACATTCTTGGTAATAACAAACAAGGGTCGCCATAAACCTGATTGAACTCAATTCCCTTTTCCATTAACAAAGCACCCGTTAACTTACCTCTTACAGCTAATATAGCTGTCTTAGCAGGTATGTCATCATTTCTAAAAGCTAAACCACAACCCCATACAACCGCATTTGTAACATCGTTATTTAGTATTGAACCCGTTACCATTACTTTAAGGCATGGGTCTTTAGGGTCAACTAAAACAGGTGTTTTACCGCTTATCTTTTTTATAAGATAATGCGTTAAGTTATCACCAAAATTATTTGACGAGTACCAAAAAGCAGGGATATATCTATGGTTTAAGAAATATGATTCCATATATTTTTTTTATTGAATAGGTAAGTAAAAGTTAGCTGCTTGTCTTCTTAAAAATGTTGCCTTATCAATTTCCCAATACCCTTCTGTTTTTTTCATAAGGTCATCATGTTGACCGAAACCATTTGCAGGATGTTTATGATTAAATATTATTTCAGGAAAGTATTGCATTTTTAATAGTTTATTTGCGACAAAAGTATATTCCTCATCACAAAACAAACTGAAATACTCATCTACATAAAATTTCCTGTTGTAATAATTTTCAAAAAACATTTTACCCATCATAGTCATTGTAGAAACACGGTTTCCAACAAACCCATCATTAAAATGTAAATTACCATTGGTATCAGGAAAATGTATTGAGAATTTTTCACGAATTATATTATCAAAACCATACTTTGTAAATTCCATATCATCACTATAAACAACTGCAATATCCCAATCATTAAATTGTTCCATATCACGGTTTACCGCATCAATCTTACTTTTACTCGTACCGAAAACAGGAAAAACTTTATCGTGTTCTATATAAGGTTTCATTCTTGACATAACATCACGATTGTACATAGTTTCGTCATCAGAATCTAATGTTACAGCAATCATGTAATTTTGCTTATCTGCCAAATTATTTATTATGTTATCTAACCCACGAAAAAACTTTTCGGGTCTTGACCTACTCGGAAACTTAAAAAGTATTTTATAATCTCTTTCCATCTTTAATGTTTAATTATTTCCGTGATATTTCATTAAATCTCCAATTACAAATTGTAACGCACGTTCTCTCGACCCTTTACCCGAACCAAAACGTTTTTGTGCATTACTCAATATCTTAGGATGTTCAAGTACATAAGCATAACAAGCCTTTTGAAAATCTCTTATACTGAATTTACCGCTAATCTTACTGTATTCATTTTGAACATAGCAATAGAAACGTTTATTTTTTTGGTATTGTTGATTAACTAATTTCTCAGCTATAAAGTATAGTTCTGCATTTGGAATACGCTGTTGGATACGTGCAATGTTATCTGTTTGCTTGTGGAAACGAACACATTGACAGTTTTGCCACATCCTTGTAGTAACAGGAGATAATGACTGTAAGTGAATGTAGATGTCCAAATCCCTATGCCTGTTTGTAGCCATTGTTCCGATAATTTCAGATGTTTTAGTATCAATTAAGTAACGGTTAATATCTTCTAATACTAATAAACCACCACGAAAGAAGTATAGAATTTTGTTGAGCATTTCAACCATTCCGTCGATACCCAAATAATGACCATTCTTGTCAACAGGAAGGATACGCCTTACTTCAACTCTTGATTGTTGTGTCCATCTTGGTAAATCTTCAATATCTAAAATTTCGGCTTTATAATTTACACCGTTCTCTTTTAAGTTTTGCTCTGTGTACTCATTGTTTACATCATAAATCAAAACCTTACGGGCAAGTTTTCCTGTAATAGCATTATCTTTAATATAATTTTGAATAACGTGGCAGGTGGTATAGGTTTTACCCACACCCTTAGTTCCCGTAGCAATTATAAGTATCGGTTCTCGTCTTTCCATAATTAATTAATATTATATTCACTATGTTTTAATACCTGAGTTAATGATAATTCTTTCTTTAATGTACCATCAACTTTAAGAATTTTAAATTTGTATCCGTAACCACCATCTTTGAAATCAATATAACCTTTTTCAAAAAGGGATGTTAATTGTTTTTCAATCGCATCAGGGTAAAAATCATTATAGTAACTTTCTCCAATGAATTTTTTTATATTAATCAATGATACATAATCAATACCTTGCTGTATCTGACATGATAATAAACTATTCAATATATTGAATGATTCATAATCGAAACGACTTGATTTACCATAAACCTTAACTTTCAATATTGTATCAGGCAATAGGTCAAATTGTAAATAAGAATTTCCGTCAATTGCAGATTTATGATAAACCATAAGTTCATCATTCCTTTCCTGAGTAGCACTAAAATAACTTTGTGTTATAATAGGAATCTGCAATAACTGACCATTTGCATCTCTCGTTGTATAATGTATAATTTGAGTTATTTGACTTGCATTTGAACATTCCAAATGAATTAAGTCAATTATGAATGGGCAACTTGCAGAATGTTGTAAGTATTGTAAATAACTAATATCTTCTTTGAATGGTCTAATAACAACATCCTCATCACTACCAAAATTCTTTGATAACAAATATTGATTCATTCCGAAAAGAGTTACTTTTTTATTTGATTCCTTATTCTTATTTATAACATCAAAAGAATAAAGTGGCAGCGTTCCATTTTCTTTTTGAATTTCATCAAACAAAGCATTTATTCTTTCCGCTTCCTTAATAAAATCTTCGGGAGTTCTATCAAACTTTGTACTGAAAGAAGAAGTTAAATTTTCTTCATAAGTTCTTGTTTCAAAAGAATCACCTTCATAATATTTAAGATGACATCTCTCATCAACAGGTGATTTTGGTTCTTGCGCTGCGCTTTTTATTTTCAATGTTCCACCTTTTTTTAATTGGTATCCGAAAATATTTGCGTTACACTTTAATACTATTTGTTTTAATTCCATTGTAATTTTTTAGTTTAAAAATTCAAATTTGTAAACAGAGTTATGAGTTCTAAACGTGTTTTCTGATAAAATTTCTTTTACCAAAGATGTCCTGTAAGTATCAATAACAAAAGGAAGACCGACAGTAGGTTTTTTCGGAAACACACTTCCTTCAACTATCTTACCCTCAACGGTAACACCAACATCCATACTACTATGAGATGATTTATTCCGTTCTTCTATTTTTGTTAACTTAACTATCCTGTCCATTTTTTTAGTTTTTTAAAAATCTCCAACATCATCAGGTTTATTTTCCTCAATCTCAACAGTAATACCACCATTTTCTACGGTTAGGATATAATCATCAAGAGAAGGGTCTTTCTCCTTAACATCAATTTTCTCGTCAACGATATTCGCAGTATCATCTTCCTTTTCAGGTGCAGTACTATTAGTATTATCATTTGCATCAGAAGTAGTTTCTTCCTCAAAATTAGGCACATCTTCATTTGCATCCGATTCAGGGATGTCATCGTTTTCTTCCTGTGTTACAGGTTCAGTTTTAACTTCTGCTTTTGGCGGTGGTGGCGGTGGTGTTTTTTTAGAATTACCATTTACCGTATCAGAATCACCATTATCGTTTCTGTTATTATTGTTATTATTGGTATTATTATCGTTGTTACTAAAACGTTTTTCAGCTTCGTATATAGCTGCCTTCTTAACTTCCATACTTTCTTGATGGAAACGTTTAAACTCACTTAATGCGTTCTTATTTTGGTTCATGAACTGAATAGCAGTAACACCCATTTGAACCACATGACCACCCACAACCATTAATAAACGTTGTGCAGGAGTAAGAGCTAAATTATTTTCAAGAAGTAAATCAACCAATGGGTCTTTAGCTTCCTGCTTCATTTCATCCGTGATAACGAAAGTATCTTCAACTTGCTTGTTAACACCTTTACAATAATCTTTTACGGTTGTACCGTCATCGAAAACCTGTATGTCAAGAGATAATTCATTTTTCATCTCCATGATTTGTAGTTTACGCATATTAAATGAAGATAATGCCTTGAATGGTTTAGGTACAAATTTTTGATACGTTAATAAAATAGCATCAGCAGCTTTCTCAGCAGCCTTACGTTTTTGTGCGGGTGATAAATCATCCATTTTAGGATTAGCAGTTTCTTTTTTATCCTTATCTTCTTTTGGAGTTTCAAACCCATCAAATTCAGAATCAGATTTTCCGCCACCACCATTATTATTTCCACCACCACCATTACTACTACCACCATCATTTTTATTTCCACCACCGCTTGAATTTTTCTTTTTGTCAGGCTGAATATTATCGTATGAAGGGTTTTTTATTTCAGGTTCAGGTATTTTTTCTTCAATCTTTTTTAGATTTTCAGCCTCAACTTCGGGAGTAATAGATTTATCATCACCAATTTTACCCGAAGTATAACTACGTTCTTTTACAGCAGTTTGTAATGGGTCAAAATCAGAATCAGGAATATCATCATTTATATCTGCTAAATTTTCACTACTGTTTTCAATAGCTACATCTTGCTCAAAATTTACATCTTCTTTTGGTAATTGAAATTGGTCGTCTTCACTAATGTTTTTATTTATTTTAACAAGACCTTCCGATTCATCAATAATGTCATGGCTTTCTACATAGACATTATCATTATCCTGTTCTAATAACTTAATATCAACATTATTACTATTGTTATTATTGTTATTTTCGCTTGAACTAAACTCCTCATCCAAATTGGTATTATTATCATTTTCTTCGGCTGATACATCAGACTTTCTTGGTCTTCCCCTTTTACCTTTGTTTGGAGATTCATTATCGTTATTATTAGTTTTTGCCATTGTCTTTAATATAATAAGGTAAATTAATTATTACTGCCTTTGTTTTGTTCGATAAACGATTCAACCTTTCTGCAAATAATACTGTGCTTCGTTAAGAAAAAAGCGTGTTGTTTATTCTTAGGATTCATTTCCATAAATTCCTCCATCGTGTTAAATATTACCTGACGACTTCTTCCGAAAAAATTTCCAATCTGTGTATCATTTAACTCAGATAGAAATTGTTTTATGAGAACGATAGCCATTTTTCTTGCAAGTGTAACATCACCACGTTTTGTCTTATTAAATAAATCTTTCTTAACAACACGGTCAGATTTGAACTCATCAATAATACAATCGCAAATAAAATTTACTAACTTCTCTTTATTTAAAGATTGTATTTCTGTTTGAACATCCATGTTATTCAACAACGCAACAACCTTATTTATTCCATGTTTCTTAATAGCAGATTGGGAAATATTTAAAAAGTCTGCAACATCAATACTTCTTTCAGCATCGTCAATAACCCTCTTTTTACTTTTCAAAGGGTCATCCTGTTGGTTGTTATCATTATGCGCTGTTTCGTGCATTAAAAAATAATTATTTGATTAGACGTTTATTAGGCATTATCTCGGCATTTAACCTATACTATATTATACACGAAATTGCGTTAAATATAGTATAGTTTAAAAATGAAGTTGGATTATTTTTTAACAACGGTATTAACAAATAAAATATTTGTTAGCAAGTGATGAAATTGTTGAAAACAAAAAAAACATCACTCGCTAAAAAAATATTTATATGTCAAATTATACCAATTGATAAAGTGATTTCAAAAACACTTTTTTCAACGTGATTGAAAACACTTTTTGGTATGGATAATCGGGACTTTTCCCAATGATACTGATAAGGTCTTTCTCAGAAATGAAACCGTTATTTTTTGAGCAGTTCTCAATAATTTTTTTCTCCCAATCAAGGTTTCCGAAATTAGTAATAGGCTTCTTAGCATCATCTTTAGCTTTCTCTGCTGCTTTTTCAGCTTCAATCTTTTCGGCTTCTGCCTTTTCTGCTGCTTCTTTAGCTGCTGCTTCTTTAGCTGCAATTTTTTCTTCTGCTGCCTTGTCTATTTCAGCCTGTCTTGCTGCTTTTTCCGCTTCAATTTCTTCGGCAGTTTTAGCAGCAGGTTTATTTACCTTTTTATTGTTTGGTTTAGGCTTGTTCGATGAATTATCGTCATCATCATCGTTACCATCAGCATTACTGTTTTCTTCACCATCATCGTCATCATCGTTATTATTACGACGATTATTTTTTGATGAGTTGTTGTTATCGTCATCATCACCACCTTCATTTTGTTCAGGTAAATCTTTTTCAATGTAATCAGCAATCATCTCAGCGATTTCAATGTCGCTTTTAATGATAGCTTCCTTCATCTTAGGAGTTGGGTTCTGATTAAACTTTGCGATTAACGGTCTGATGACGTTAATACGTTTACGGATTGGCATAGGTAATTCATCTACGCTCAATTTTTCTTCATTGAGTAACGCTTCGTACTCTAATTGTTTTTGTGCCATTTGGTTTTTGGTTTTTTGAGATTAATTTATTGTTTATTTGCTGTTGTATTCTTTAAAGTCATTGTTTAAATAACCCGAATTAACCTTTTGGGTAACGGGCATCTAAACGTTGAGTTGCAATCTTGTTAGATGCTAAACTTTTCCAATTAGGTATAGCATTTTTAGCTTTTGCAGAAGCAGGGTTTGGTTTAGATTTAGTAAACCAAGCACTACCGCATTTAACGTAATCGTAATCACGGTCAAAAGTAGTACGAACCTGACCACAATCTTTACCACCATTAGGTAATGATTTAATATCGTGTACAGTTGTTGTGGTAGTTGTAGTTTTAGTAACATTTACAGAAGTAGGGGTTGTTGTTTTAACCTCTTTAACTTGTGTAGTATTAGTTGCCTTAACGGTATTATCTTTTGTAGCAGGAGCATCAGTTTCATCACTACTTGTTGATGTATTTGAATCGGTAGAAGTAGATGAATCGGAAGAAGTATTAGCTGCTGCCGTTTCTTTACCTGATGATTTTTTACCATCTCCACCACCTGATTTAGTTGAACCGCCATGACCATCATGACCTTCTTCTTTTTTGTCTTTTTTACGCAACGCAAAATAGGCTATTGTACCACCTACTATTAATAAAGGTATAGCTATAAGTAAAACCTTAGTTGTGGTTGACATTTTTCCCGCACCTGCCGTTGGTGTAGATACTGCCGTATTTGTTGTTGTTAATGCCGTTGATTCCATGTTATTTTATTTTAAGTATTGGATTATTTTTTTAGTTTTTTAAATTTAGCTACGAAAGCCTTAATTGCTTTTTCAATTGCATCAAGTTCAGATTTAACTTGGCTTGATTTGTAATCATCACCCAATAAATCTTTTAATGAAGAAACGAATTTGTTTGCATTTGCATCAGCACGTTCAAATTTAGTAATGTAAGATTGTGGGTTCTTAACAATATTATCGTGTTGCTGTGTTTCAACAAACTTAAATGTTTTCAATACTGCATCAGCAATATCACCACCTACTTTAGATGAAATAGATTTTGTTTTGAACTTCTTACCCGCCTTTTTCATAGCAGATTTACGTCCTTCCCATTTTTGGATTAATTTATCGCAAAAATCTTTATCCTTTTCGGTGTATGTTTTACCACCGATGGTTACAGTTTTTTCAACTTTATTAGCTGCCTTTTCTTTACGCTTCGCAGACTTTTCTTCTTTTGTATGCTTACGACGACCTGCTGTTTTCTTAGCGGGTTTAGCAGGTTCTTTCTTAGCAGCTTTTTTAGAAGCCTTTTTAGCAGCCTTCTTAGCAGGTTTTGCTTTAGTTGCTTTTACTTTTTTTTCACCTTCCTTTTTACCATCACCATCAGTTGAGGCAGCAGGAGTTTTTTCAGCTTCTTCTAATTCCTTAGTAAGTTTTTCAATTTTAGAATTAGCTGTATCAATAGCAGCTTGTGGAGCGTTCATTTTCTCAGCAGTTGCTTTTTGTTTTTTTGCTTTTTCTAAGGCTTCTTTTAATTCGGCTACTTTGCTCATGGTTATGTTTATTATAGTATGGTTTAAATTTTATAGTTGTTTAATAATTTACTTTTTTTAATGGCAAAAATTAAAATAATCCCCAATATAAATCAGGGATTATTTAATAATTAAATTTTCTTTGTGCGGTTTTTATCAGAACGATTTGGGCGGTTTTCTGTATAAGTGTTACCACTTGCAGAAACACGTTTACCTGCTTTTTTAGCTTTAATCGTTTTATCCTGTTTAATACCTGCTTTTGTTTGTTTTACTTTCTTTGCCATAATTGTTTGTTTTTTTTGTTTTTATTTTATTAATGTAAACCCTTCTCTTAATGCTGATTTAAAATCTGAAAATTGTCTTGATTCAGATTTATCTCCACCGAATCCAAAATGTACACCTTCTTTATTTTTTAAAGAAAAATCCTGATTGTATCCTTTCATGTTATAATAAAATCTTGCGATTCTTTTACCATTATACATAACATTCAAATATTCAGGATTACCAAATGCGGTAGTTTTTTCTACTTTTAATTTTGCGGGAACTATATCTTTAATATCAGTCCAACCTTCCATGTTGCCACCTTCATTAAATTTCTTAGTACGGTTTTTATCAGAACGATTTGGACGATTCTCGTAATAAACATTACCATCAGCAGATTTACGCTTACCTGCGTGTAACGCTTTAATGTTTTTATCTTGTGCGATACCTGCCTTAGTTTGTCCGCCAAGTTTCATTGATTCTGCTTCTGTAAAGAAAACTTTTCCGTCTTTAATCATTGTATCCAATGAACTTTCCACCATATAGTTCGGAAACCAATAAACTTTTGCTGTTTTAGGATAGTCAGTTTTGTATAAATTAAATCTGTCTTCACCTTCATAATGATAACCGTCAGTAATACCTTCGGCACTTGTCATTCCTAATCCACTTTCTCCCATATCGGAGTGGAAAATATATTCGCTATTACCATGAACATCCTCAAACAAATTGAACCAAATATCTGTATCTGATTTACTATCTGATTTAAGGTCTTTTACTTCTTCAATACCTTCTTTGTTCAATGATAATTCTAAACCACCTTTTATTTTTTGTAATGTTAAGTAACGATAGTGTTCAGGCTTTGATTTAACATCACCACCACGCTTCATTTCATCAACGTTACCCAAACCATCAATAGCAACTTTACCATCTTGTGCATATACAGAAGCACTTTGACCTAATTTTTTTGCTGCCTTACTTAGTTTTTCACCGATTTTTTTACTTACACCCTCTCTATCCCAAAACCCTGCATCATGTCCAACTTGTGTAAGCCATAAGTCATGACCAATTTGCTCATCATCTAAACCACTTGCCTTTAAGTCAGATTTATTATCCATTAAAAATTTAATGATGAGTTTTCTTATTTTTGTTACGTTTTCTGAATCGAAGTCATCAACGTTATAATTAGAATCAAAAGGTGTATCATCATTTTCTGAATCAGTAGATGACCATAAAGCAGCAATTAAATAATGTTTTAAAACAATTTCAACTCTATCTTTATTTTTAATAGCACCACCTTTAGCCATTAAATCTTTTGCATCAACTTTAGTTCCGTCTTTTAAAATAACTTGCCTCATTTGGCTATGAATAGATTTTACCTTTTTAATAAAATCTTTTTCAATCTTACCACCTTTTTCAAATTTATAGTCAGATATTTTTTTATTTTCAGGGTTGTTGAAAAATTGGTCAATTAATTTTGCAGTACCGAAATGGTAATTATCATTTTCCATCTCATCCCTTTTATTCTTTAGTGCTTTTGGTGCATTAGCTACAAAGAATTTATATCTATCATCAAAATGAGCTAAATAAGTATCAATATCTGCATTATCTGATTTGTAATAAGAGTATTTCTCTCCTTTATATTCTTTTTCTACTTTTTGTAAATCAATATGTCCAACTTTATTCCACTCATTAAAATCATAATCCCATATAGCACGAACCCAATTTCCTTCCGCTATACCTTTACCATCTTTATCACTATCATAAGCGGTAAGAACTTGAAAATCATGTCTATCATTTATGACAACTGTAACAAATATATGCTTGTGTTTTTTATTTTGTAATATGTCGCCAATTACGAATGTATCTGTTGCTTCTGCAACTGCTCCACCTTTTTTAAATTCAATAGTTTCTCCACTTAATTTTTCCCACTTTTCTTTTGCAGGTTTATCAATATGGAAACTACCAACTCCACCCGACATTGCATGAGAACGGTAACGTAAATATTTATAACTATTATCTGCAAGTTCTTCAACTGATTTGTCAAGAAATTCATTAAGCATTTCTTTAGACATATCTGATGCACTCTTTAACCATTTTTTATCTTTCTTTGTTTTTTCAGCCCATTTTTTATCTTTCTTGGCTTCCTGTAACATTGCATGATAAACTTTTTCATTTCTTTTTTCTTCAACCGCTCCACCTTTTTTGTATTCTTCAATATTATCTTCATGTGAAGACAAATTCATTCCGTCAAATCCGTAATAGTATCCTTTGGTATCACCAAATTCAGAACCATCTTTATAGTTCACGTATTTAATTACAAGAGGCGTATTATTATCGAAGCCACTTAACTTAGGCGTGTACCTTACAGTATCACCTTGCTTATATTTTGATTCAATTTTATCACTTCCGCTTTTTGGTTCAGAAACAACATCTCCACCCGAATTATAAGTTAATGGTTCACCTTTATAATTTTCTTTAGCCCAATCAGAAAGTAACTTTTGATTTTCAGAATCTAACTCAGTCCAAAATTTAACCATAGCACCATAAGAGCCATGTTTTTCGTATGCGTTATCAAACTTACTTTGTAAATGTTCTTTATGACTTACGAAAGCATCCATAAAGTTTTTTGGATAATTCAAGCAGAAATAAACGAAATGATTTATTATTATTCTTGAATTAACTTTTTCAGAATATGTATTCACGTCATCGTGATTATCATTAATCCAATCAGCTAATAATCTTCTATTTGTATTATCTAATTCAGTCCAAAAATAAATCATAGCACCATAAGAACCATGCTTATCATATCCTTTATCAAACTTTTCTTCAATATGTTTACGAATATTATTATCTTTTTCTCCAAAAGCATCAAATAAATTTTTCGGATAGTTTAAAGAAAAATTTACAAACCTTTTTACAACCTTGTAATAAATATCATCACTAATTTCACCACCTTGCTCATACCATTTCTTAATTCCACCACCATCATTAAATAATGAGAATCTTTTTTTATCTTCTTTTGGAACTATGCTAACAACTTCGTTTTTCTCAACTAATACTTGTCCTAATTTATCCAAATATCCTACAATGTATTTTCCGCTATTGGTAACTTCTTCAACTTCTCCTTTATGCGGTACTCCTTCATGGGTAAACATGATTCTTGTACCTGCTCCTATTTCATTATTAACTGCACCGCCAACTCCGTAATATCCAATTTTATTAAATTCATCTTCGGATAATAATTGAGCATCGGCAGGTATAGCACCCAAATCTTTTAGATAATTTTCTAAACCTGAAACATCTTGCCAATGTCTAATAAATCCATCACTAATAGGTGTTGATTGAAACTCACGGTCTGCTTCGGATAATGATTGGTCGGGATAATTAAATTCCCAAACAACTTTTTGAGTAGTCATATCTTCTACGTATGCAGAAATAAAACCACGTTCTTCGTGTAATTTATAGGCATATTTACCATTGTATTCAGAAGTTGAATCGTTAAGTAAATCATTCCATTGACCTATTGTATATTTTCCGTATTTATCTCGTGCTTCATCTATTGTAATTCCAAATTTACGAACTGCTAATTGTAAATTTTTTGAATACTCCATGATAGGAGGTAATAAATTTTTAATATCACCACCCGTTGCGTATTCACCAAATTCTTTATGAATATTTATTTCGTCTTTTACCTCTTTAGGTAATTCAGAATAATTTAATTTACTTAAAGCTAAAGAAGCTGATGAAGGATATAAACTTTTATCTTTACTTAAAATAATACTCAAAGAATCGGGATGGTCTAAAAGGAAATGGATACGTTGGTCGGCAGTCCATTCAGTCCAAATTTGTTCATCAGATTTACCTTCGTAATTATTAGGTATTTCTTCACCTTTATTATTCATAAAAGTTTCAATACCACCACCATTTACATACTTAATTTCAGATTTCTCTAATCTTTCAGCTTTGTCAATTTCACTAAGAATGTGTTTTGATTGTGTTCTTAAATAATCAGATGCTTCTTTGAAAGTTGCAAATTTTTCGTGATATAAAATTCCGTAATGTTTTCTAACAAATAAAGTACGGTATGGTTTTCTTGAAAGTGGATTTATTGTTTTATAATAATATCCATTAACTGTAACGTGTGTTGTTTTAATTCCTGTTGCGCCAATCTTCTCTACAATATCACCTGTTATAATAACATCAGGTCTTCTTTTTGGTTCAAAAATAAATCTGTGTTTAAAAGGTATTTTACCACCTTTCTCCATGCCTATTTCAATACTCCACCATCCTCTTTGTGATTCTTCACCCGAAACTATTTCACCTGACGTGTAACCTTCTGAAACTAATTTAGAAATATGTTCTCTATCAGAATCATCAATATCTCCATCAAACTGTATATCTAATTTCCAAAATGGGTCGTAACCGCTCGTGTTACCATCTTTTATTAAAGAACCAATGTGTTCCAACTTCACATCATCGTTATCATCTACTTCGCCACCTTCTTCAAATTTTTTTTTCTTCAATTCTTTAATGGTGTCTTGTAGTAATTCGAGATAGTCTTTTGAATCTTCATCTTTAGGATTAGCTTTAACGGTATCATCCATTAATTCTATAAGCCCTTCAATTTCTTCAATCTCTTGCTTATGCTTTTCCTTCGCAGCTTTTTGTTCTTCCTTCTTTAATCTTTCCTGCTCTTTTTTATTTACTTTACCTGTAACAGTTTTCTTAACAGGTTCGATTTTTTTAGTTTCATCAATTACTTTATCAGGAACAGGTATAATGCCTAATGCTTGTGGGTAATTTTCTTCAATCATCTTTCGTACTGCATCAAACTCAGGAGTACCATCTAAAAGGTCTGTATTGTCAAATGATAAGATTTCTTCACGAACATACTGAGCAGTATTCGCATCTAATTTTGATAAGTCTAAGCGTTTAAAAAACTCGGACGGTTTAATTATTGTACTAACTTCCTTTATTTTGCTCATCTTTTTTTCGTGAAAAAAGGGTGTAATTGATTAGTAATTAATCCTATAATCCATCAAAAATAATAAATAAAAAAACGTAAATAGCATGACGGCAGTAGTGGTAAAAACCGAAACAAAAAAAACCAATTTTGTTAATAACGTAAATAACATAAGTAACAAAACGGGTGAAACCCCAATGAAATAAGGTGTTTTAAACGAAATAAACGATTGTTAATTACGTGCTAACCTTTACTAACCTTTACGCAAAATAACGTCAGGATAGTTAATGATAAAGTTTAAAATAAATTTAAAAAGGCACTCATTGTAGGTTATTTTGAGAATCTAAATAGGTTTTCAATCAATTTATGCTCACTAACATTAATTTGTCCGCCATATTCAAAATTTTCATCTGATTTTTTAGATAACAATTCTTTTAGCTTAATCATTTTTTGAATTGCTATTTCTTTCTGCTTCATTAATTCTTCATCACCACTTAAAATTTCTTTTGTTTGCTCATCAATAACCAATGATGATTCTTCTTCATCGTTATCACCCAATAATACATAATCATCAACACGCTCATCACGGAACGCTTTGAAGTCAGGTATCTGCATTTCAGATTTAATTATAGAAAATAAATTGTCGTAAAGTATATAAAAAATTTCACGCTCTATACCGAAAGGATAAACACCTTCGGGTCTATCAAAATACGCACCGCTTACAAGATAATTGTTTGCCTTGTCATTCTTAGCCATCTTATCAAAGATGTAACACTCAAAGCCACGAGCAAAAAGTTCCCAATAGAAAGTCCAATACACAGACTTCATTGCTTTATTTTTTAAATAAAAAGATGTTTGACTTCTGTTATTGTATGTGTATTTAGAGTAAGGTTTATTTGAGAACTGAAAATCATAACTATCAATTTTAAGGTCATTAAGAATAGCACCTAATGTTTCAAGTACACTTGTTTTTTCTGTCAAATAATAATTGTAGTTCAAATATTTTGGATACTCAATTTTTATATGCTCTATGTATTCTTCAATAGTTTTAAATTCAATATTAAATTTCTTTTTAGGGTTTTTCTCAATCTTAATGGTTACAAAAGAATCCATAACCGATTGAACGAACTCAGGGAGCATTGGTATTATCTGTTTAAAAATAGGATGGTCTTTATTTATTTTTGAATCATCAAATTGATTTTGACCCGTTACATAAACTCCGTTAACAATAAAATCCATAAGGGAGTTCATTGCAGTCATCATATTGTTTTCAGAAATGTTCCTTGCGCCACTATGAATATAAGAACCATAAACAGCATGGTTTTTTTCGCTACGGGCATCTTTAGGATATTTACGAGCAATATTAAAATCAATGTAGTGTCCGAGTTCATGGCAAACAGAGCCATCACCTTTACTACGTGTTAAGTTAACCGCATTTGTAGTAGAACTGAAATGAGCCATAGCCCTTCCGTGTCCTGCTGCTGCAAACAATATACCCAAATCGCCTAATCCTGTTAGTGCCTTAACGTCCCAATTTAATGATTCGGATAAATCTATAACAGATTGTGCGAAATGCTTTGAATGAGCCATACGTTCTTTATCAGGCAATGATAAACCGTATGTGATTCGAGTAATACCTAAAATATTTTTATAGAAAGATAGTACCTTATCGTTAGTATCCAAATCAGTATCAAAAACAGCAACACCGCCATTACGTTTTATGTATGATAAAGGAACACCCGAATTAATTACTAACTCAGAACGTTCACCTTTTTTACGTTCTTTTTTTTCTAAAAAATCATAATTACTTTCACGAACTCTGTATAGTTCTTTAAGTTCTATTAATCTTGCTTCATTCTCTTTTACCTTCATGTGATAACCACTATCAGGCTTACTAATTACAGAGTTCATTAAACTAATGGCATCATCAATCCTATCACGCTGAACCATTTTTCTAAAGTTCATATTCTTGTTCCTTGTCCAATACCACGTTCCTATGTCAGTTTCTTTTAATGCGTAATCAACTTTCTCACGATAAGTTTTATTAGGGTCATTTAAAAAAGAGATATGAGTTGAATATCTTAAAATAGTTTCTTCAACATTTTTAATTTGACTTTCATAAATTTTATCGTATTCTTCCTGAGTAAACTGTTCATATTTTTTTGCATCATCATAAACTTTAAATGTTGCCTCCTTACCTGTTCGATAAGATTTTTTAATGAACATATAAAATTTTTCACCGAAAACAGATTTAATCAATGTGTTTCTTACCTCTGATGAATTATTCCTTACATAATCATCATCAATTTTTTTTGATTTTTCAATATCTTTCGGTAAATCCCTACCTGTCAATAAACTTGTTTCACCATCATCCTCATTATTAACAATAGCTAAATTGTGTAAAAAACGATATTCTAATGGTAAAATTTTATTATCACCAAATTGGTCGGCTACCCTTCTTAAATTATCCCAATACTGTACTTCTTTATATTGTTTTGGAAAATGATTTTCCATTTCAGTATCATTCCATGTAGCTATATTACCCTTTTGAGCTAATTCAAACATTTTATCACGGGCGGTTTCATAATTCTTACGATACTCCTGTTCTTTTTTAGCTTCCTGCTCATATTCTTTATTTTGTAATATCAACTCCCCTTCAAGTTCAGGGTTTGAAATTAATATTGCTTTACGAATAATACCATTAATAAATAATTTACGACGTTCTTCAAAGTCAGTAAGTGTCATTGCATCATCAAACAATTCATAAACCCATTGTGATAAACTAACATATAATGTACGAAATTGGGCTGTATCAGGCGGGGTTTGTCCCACAAAATCCCTTGCCTTCATTTTCAAAAACAAGCAGCCACCCGAAACTCCTTTATCAATTTGTTCGGTAGTATTAATTTCAGGATAAACTTTATCCTTCTTAACCAATTTTTTTGCAATTACTTTATCCTTTTCTATGTTCTCCAAGTCTTCGGCATTTATCATACCCTTGAAAGCCATCATCTCTTTACGAGAACCTGAAACACGTACATCGGAATCCTTAAATGATTTACCTTCTTCACGTTTACGTAAATATTCATCAACATTTTTTTCAACACTTGAATAAACGAAATCCATATCTGATTCAGCAACATCAGTTATAAGATGACCTGCTGATTTAACGTTATAAAAATATTTACCATCACGTTCAAATACGCCATCAATATCAATACGACCTTCATCACCAATAGTATATTTATCTTCTACTGTATTAGTAAACTTAACCGCATCGTCTGTTTTAAATTTTTCTTTCATTAGTGTTTTAATTTATTTTTTAATTTCCAAACAAACCCACCTGCTTTTTTTGTTTCCAATCTTACACATGAACCTATACTACTTCTTGGAACATTTGTGTCAATAGATGCTTGTGTAATTGAAGTATGTTCTTTTATAAATTCACCATAAATACTATATTGAATTATTATCTTACTATTAGCTTCTCTCTGTTTTTTTATTGATTCAGGCTTGTGGTTTTTATTAAAAAAATGGTTTTTATTTCCTTTATGGCTTTCACTATTTTTTTTATTAGATTCTTCTGATTGTGTTTTGCCTATATGTGATATACTCATATTTTTTCTTGCTTCTAACGACATATTTAAACCTTTATTCCAAGAGGGTTTTCCAATACGGGATACACTCATATTTCTTATAAATTCACAACTCCTTTTTTTTCCCCTATTACTATCACCTATCTTATTTTTTGTTTCGTCGCTAAGTGATTTATTATCTCCACCCGATGTTAAATTTAATCCATATTTAGTATTGAAGCAGTCATATAATTTAATGTAATTAATTTCTAATTTGTTTAATTCAGATATTATTTCTGATTTCGATAAATTATTAATTTCTAAAACGTGTACTATTTCAAAAATGTGATTTTCAATACCATATTTTTTAAATGAACTGTATAGTTTTCTTTGCGCCTTACAATCAAGTCTTTTATAATGTGATAATCTTGACTTTAAATTAATACCCTGACCAATATAAATACATCCTGTTAGGGATGTTATCTTATATATTCCACATACTATATTTTTTGAAATATATTTTAAAACATCATCTATTTTAAATTTTGCTTCCATTTTAAGTTCTAAATTCAGGATTATGTATTGTTTTTGATGTACCGTTCCTTACGCACTCTGTATAATTATCTTTGCAGTATTCAGTTTCATTTTTACGTGCTTCCTTTTCCATAGGCATACCATCATATCCATACTCCTTCATTTCGTTATGATATTGATTATAGAAGCCTATAAGTCCTTTATCTTGATATTGTTTCCAATGAACTAACTCATGCTCTAATAAAGCCTTATTATCTTTTTCACTTTCTTTAATAAAAATTCCGAATGGCGGAATTGTTCTTGCATTGTAATTACCATTCAGTTTTTTTCTATAAAAAATAGGCGGGTCTTCTCTCCTTTTTTGGAAACGGTTATATACTATTGCTGTACCTGCAATAACACCAACAATAGCTATAACAGTCCTTGCACTCATTAGAAATATGTGTTTTTTGGATAAACTTCAAATAACGGTTTACTCAAATCAGGAACATCACCTTCAAACACATAAATTTTTTCTACATCACCACCATCATCTGTAAACTTAACAAAAGCACCACCAATGCCTTCTGAATATAACCTGTCGTTATCATCCTTTTCAGTTAAAAATGCAGTAGCATAATTTTTATATATTTCATTTAACTCCTGAGAATTTTGTACTAATTGAAACGAATCATCACTTTCTGTATCCCTTATTCTATTTATTTCTTTACCAAATTTCTCATTAAATAAATTAATATACCAATCATAAATTTGAACGTCATCTAATTTTGAGTAGTCAATATTTTTATCTTTAAGAAGTGATATTGTTAAGTTATAAGCAGGACTATTTTTAAACTGATTTATTTTTTCATCCATATCATCAACATCACCACCATCACGTAATTTTGCATATTCATCAGAGGAAACGAAAGAGTTGTTTTGTAACCATTCAACTAAAATATTAGTTTTATCTTTTTTACCCGCAATGAATAATGTGTGTTTATGTGGATTGAATTTACCTAACACGTTCCCACCACCATCAGGATATATTTCCCAAACATGACCGTTCCAATTAGCTTTGAATTTTCCTGAATCTGTTAACTTAGTAAAATCATTACTTGTAAAACGACGGTTACTATCAATAGTACCACCTTCTTCCATTTGAGAAGTTTGTTTAGCAGCATCTTCCGCTTCACGTTTACGTTTACGGATGTCATCATTCATTAAACGAGATACTTTGTATAAACGTCTTAAACCTTCTAATTCAGCAATACGTTTTTTGAAAGCGTAATTTTCTTTTTCCAATTTGTCTAATTTCTTCAAATCGTTTAAATCAATAACTTCAAACTTTTTAGAACGCTCGTATTCTTCAAGTGCCTCATTATGTTTTTTAATTAGCTCCTCAGTACCATCAATAGAATTACTACCTCTATCTTTAGTATCAAAATCATCTTGTATGCTTTCAAATACCGTTTGAGTTACAGAAGCGGTCATTTTATATTTTTCCCAAAGTATAGAAAGTAATTTTTTCAACGCTACACCTTCAAACCTGTTTTGCCATTCACCTGATTTCTTTTCAAACTCAGTATTAAATGCAATTGAGTTTATTTCGCTATCATTCTTAATATCAATATGCGGATTGTTTTTTGGTTTAAGATAAACATAATAGAAACTACCACGACGTTGCATAGTAACCATAGTGCCATATAACGGTAACGTTTGACCATCTCTCATTCCTGAAATATAATTCAACATACCATTAATAGGAACTTCTACTCTTATATCTTTTGTTTCAAAACCATCGTGTAATAATATTCCTTTCTTAATCAATCCTGTATTTGTAGTATAAGAAATTAATCTTCCACCATAACGGTAATCAGAGTTACCATAACCTTTCAATATATTTCCTGTTACAATAAATCTTCTAACACGGTTAGCTCTACTTTCTTTAGTTAATTCATCCCAACCTTCTATAAAAGCATCCACTTCATGCTCATCTGCATTTAATGTACCATAGCTTGAATTTGTTGCAGTTCTTATTAAAGAAATGAATGAATCAGTTAACGGAAATCTTAACAAACGCATACCGTTAGGCAAAACAATTTTCAATGTCATTGCGCTCGGAGCAAAAGGATTTGATAATTGTAAATTCACATCAATACCTAAACATAAACATTTAACCGTTTCTCCTTTTTCTTCATAATTAGCTAAAGGATATTCTAATAAACGTTTAGGATAGAAAAACTTTAAATGTTGTTCCATTAATCTACGGACACTAATTGAAGAATTTTTTGTTGCTTCAACCCTTTGTTCGTACTCCTCCTCTATTTTTTTAGTTTTTTCTTCAATAATTAAATCACGGTCAGCTTTTTTCTTTTTCTCCAAAGAAGGCATATTTTCAATCTCTTTTAAACTATCCTTCTTACGAGCTTTAAGATAATCTAATTGGTGTTTTTCATTTTCTTCAATATGAGTATAAAGTTTTTGAGTTAAGTAACCTGTTTTTTCATCAGAAGTGAATTTTTTTGTCCTTCCGTTTTCATCAGTTATGGTTAAACTATGAGAAACCATATTTACTACTTCTGATTGTTTATAAGGTTTACGAAGGTTATTTACTTTACAGGTTTCTAAAAACACAGCACCCGCAAAAACAGAATCTTTAGCAGAGTTACCAACCATTACGGCTGACTTCTCAACTGTTTCGGCAGCTAAATCCATATTTTCAACTTCCAAATTCCACTCACCACTTGCCTTCAATTGGTTTTCTAAATTTTGATATGATTCCGAAACTGTTTTATAGAAGTTAGATTGCATCTCAACAGGTAAAATAGCAACACGACCACTCACTTTATGAGCCTTATCTTCAATATTTTTTGTAGTTTCAGAAGGTGAATTACCGTCAAACTTCAATATATTACCCGTCAATTCATTATATGTAGGGTTATTTTTTAAGAACTCAACAACTTTTATATCACCATACACATTCAAGAAGTCAACTACATCAAGTAATTTTTTAGAATTTTTTTGATTTGAAGTTGTATTTGCATCTAATGATTTTAATTTTTTCTGTAACATCATCATTAAACGTTCTTCCGCAGGAATAGCAGAAATAACATAATCATAAATAGGTTTGAACACTTGACCTGTACGATTTATACGACCACGCTTTTGAACTTCTTTATTGATGTCTAATTCAGCCTGTAAAATAATCATTACACGTTGCTTAACTTCATTCTTTGGTTCAAGAGATTTAGGTATAATAGGAGTACCGTCCTTGCTGTAATTTACCACATAGGCTTTTTTAGATTTGATAGCCTGTGCCGATGCACCCGTAGCACCTGACTGATTAATTAATAAACAATCAATATCGTTATCATTAAAACGACGGAATGAATCATTTGCAGTTTCAATTCTACGGCTCTTAACTAAACCATGTTTACCATCAGGTAAAAATTCAACGTATTTTTTACGACCCGTTACCTCACCAACCGTAAAACCTGCTTCCTTAATTCGAGTAAGTATTCTATCAAGAGGACTGATTGTAATTCCTGTTGAAGCCTCATTTATTTCTTCTAAGATAGCATAATACTCTTGTCCCATAATCGGGTAATTATCAGGATTCAAAGCCTCTTTAGTTCTTTCACCTTCTGCATTAGTAACAGTATATGTCAAAATATTTTCTAAACGACGTTTCAAAATAATACTGAAATCGGTTTTAATTTTTTCATCCTTATCACCTTGAATTAAATAATCTAAGAATGATTCAAGTGTATTACTAAAACCAATAATAACTTTTTTACCTTCCTTCATACGGTTAATTGCAAAATCAGCAACGGCATCCGCTTTGATAGATAAAAGTAATTGACTTACAAGATTAAATATTCCACTAAATATTGGCGTGTTATTAATACCCGCTTCTTTAACACCTTCTTCTTGTTCAACTTCTTTTTGCTCTGACTTTAATTCATCATCCAATTGGTCAATAATAGGATTAACGTGTAATTTTTGGAACTCCATCATTCGTCTTACAAGTGAAGTTACTTTGTCCGATACCGCTTCGTGTGCTTCTTTTAAATTAAAGTTTGGCATAGGAACATCACGGTCAAGCATACGGTTATCCAAATAATTGTAGTTCACTACCACACCTTCATAAGAACGCTCACGTCTTAGCATTTGACCCTCACCAACTAATTCACCTGATAAAATTTCTTGTAATGCAACACCACCTGATAAAATAGCAGATATTAATTTATCATTACTTAATTCAGCATCCTGAATAGATGTTTTCATTGCGTAAATAGGCATATTGTCAGGACGTTTTGCAAACGTAGCTGATAAGAAACATACACCCGCAGCCTTCTTAATAAATTCTTGTAAGAAAGCACCTGTTTGTGATGAACCTGATGCGTTATGTGATTCATCCATAACTACGATAGAATCATTACCAACAGAATTTAACCATTGAATTTTATCAACCGCACGGGTTGGTGAATTAACTTGTGAATACGTTAATAATACAACGTCATAACCCTTTGGTAAATCCTTACTTTCAAAAGCCTTTTTTAATTTCATTTCAGGCTTACTATTTGAAATACCTTCGTAAATTATATTACCACTCTCGTCTTTAATTTCAGTTTTAGCAGAGCGACCATTTACGATGAATGGAATTAATTGAGTTGCATTTTTAGTTTGTTTTTTATAATCATCATTACGGATGTATTGAACTTCTTTAATTACATCGGAAGGGAAATATAAATCACGGTATTCTTCAATACAAGATTTAGTTTCTTTTTCATAACCCTTAGTAAATAATTTATCAGAATTATATTCTAATTCAAAATCACCGTCCTCAATATCTTCCATGATACGGTCAACAATAACTTTACGAGTTACCTGTTTAATTTTTTCAATTTCTTTTCCTGCATAGTATAACGGAACTCCATCATCACCACCAATAGCAATAATATCACGATAGATGTCCGAAAATAAATTTGGTTTCTCAGTAAAGAAAATAGGAATTTTACCAATAAGTCTTGCGTAACGAATAATACCCGCAGCAATACGACCTTTACCAACCCCTGTCATATCACCTACAATCAAGGCTTGTCCTTTTTCAATTTGATAAATAGCATTAGCAATAGCATCTACCTGTTCGGCAGATAAAGCACGGCACATTTCCATCATATCGGAATAACCTAACTTAATACGCACAAAATCATCAATACCACGTACCTCACGGTCAATCTCCGTTAAAGATTTATTCATTTCATAAAGCATTGAAACGGGAGCAACTGTATCAACAGTTTCACAAACTAATGATTTAGGCACATAAGACTGTGAGCCAATATCTGCATTTTGGATTGTTGGGTCTGACAAAGGTTGACCTTTATCAACGGTCATTTCTTCGGTATTAATTAAACCACCATCATCCATTTTGTTTACGTCTTTCATTTCGCTTACTTTTTTAGTTAATTCAGTTGTATCAAAAATTACTGTATGAGCATCACGATAATTTTGAGGGTATTGCATGAAGTCATCTTTGCTTCTCGTTTCTACCGACTGTCCACTATCACTTGATAATACTAAATAATCTTTATGATATTCCTTCTTATTCTTTTTTGCGTTCGATATTAATTTGTTTATTTCTTTTTGTGTCCAAATTTCATTATACATTTGTCCGCCATCAACCATCTCATCATTTTCATTTTTACCTTTTACATTAACGATAATTTTTCCACCATCTTTAAATATTTGATAAGGTAGTTCTTCATGCAGCTTTTTACCCTTTTCGTCATTATAAGGTCGGTAAGGATTTCCTGAAATGAAATAATTTTTATTACGCTCTTTGTAAAACTTAACTAACTCATTAACCTCATCCATTGCTTCCTCTAATGTAGAGTACTTGCCTTGAACATAATGAAAATCATCTTTTGGTTTGAATACGTTATGTACTGCTATTATGTATTTTTTAAAATCAAGCAGCTTGTTACTCCTGTATAAAACTACTTTTGCTGAATATACTCCGTCATCACTTTGAAATTTCCTTCTTGTTAGAACTTGATAATCGTTTGAATTATTATACTTTTCCATCTCTCCACCTTTTTCATAAGTCAAAGTACCATTATTCATTTCAAGTAATTCTGTATTGAAATTAATTTTATCCTGCTCAGTAGGAAATTCAAAACTCAATGTTTTACCACCTTCGTTACTCAAAGTATAATTATACTTTGCATTATGCCTTCTCGCTAAAACTTTCAACGCTTCAATAGCAAACTCATGAGCATCATCTATTTGCTCATCAGTTAATTCTTCTTCTTCATATTCTTCTTCATCAAATTGTCCGCCATTTTCCATTTTATATTGAGGCACAAGTTTGTATTGTTCTATAAAGTCTTCAAATTCTTTTAATGTTTTTTGTGTGTTAACACCATTTACTCGAATAGTTAAATTATCACCATCTACGTCGTAAACAAAAAAACTATTTTCTTCGCCACGATACCAACTTGTGTACATTTGACCTTTTTTAAGGTCAGGATATTTTTCTGAAATAGAATCAAGACTACCACCGTCTTCAAAAACAATATCATTTTGTTTTAAAACTTTTCGGTACATCTTAGCAATATTATTTAATGGGCTATCAAACTCCATATTATCTTTTAGAGTTTTTTCTTTTACAAGTTCCCAATTACTATTAGCTCCTTTACTTCTATTGTGGGTATATAAATCCAATTCTTCATATTCAACATATAAAGTCCCGTTAGAATACCTAACAGGTTTATATCTCATTGGAGATTGCCAAGTACCACTATTATCAACAACCGATAACGGATTACCGTTTTTATCAATAGCCAAACTTATCAAACGGTTCACCTCGTTTACCTTTTTTTCTATCGCAGGAACATTGCTCATTTTTTTAGTTTTTTTCGTTATTGGTGTAATTAACAAATTTATCAAATAATACTAACTTTTTTTAATATACTTTTCGGTTCTTTTGAATAACTCATCAAACGTTTCAATAACATTTGTAGAGAATGATTCAAACTTACCAAGTTTTTTATTTTCCAAAGGGAAATAACCCTCTGCAACCGATTTTTTAGCTGCTATTAGGATAATTCTTATAGGGTATGTAGTGCCTTGACGACCATATAATGAACCGCTAACGTTAATCACGTCATCCATATAGTAATGTTTAAATAAATACGACAAGAACGCTCTATCTTTTTTACTTTTTACACGACCCGCTTCATCAAACTCCGTATGTCCACCAATAATAAATGCGATTTTAGCTTCATCTTTTAAATACGTCAATGAATGAATAATTATTTGTTGCTCTAATCCGATAATATGAAAACCACCAACTATAACATCACTTTTCGTTGTAGCAAAAGGTGGATTAGCCAATAGACCATCGAACTTATAATCGAAGTGAAATTTTTTATTTGCATCCTGATTTAAAACTAACTTATAAGGCTCTTTCAATAAGTTATTATAACGGTGCATATCTAATTCATTTACCACGAAGTCCTGCGGTTGACCCGCAACAGTTAACATACCATTACCTGCCGTTGGTTCAAAATATAATTTTTTACGTTGTAACTGTCTAAAATATTTATCTACAAATTTTTCTGCGGATTCTAATGTTCTGAAACCAAGTCTTTTTCCATAATAACCAATCTTACCGTTATTATCTCTCAAATACTCATCTTGCTTTTCATTAAAAATAGAAAAATGATTTTCATTATAATATTTTGAATTAACATCATACCCCAAATCCCTTATTATCAATTCATCAATAGGAACATTACTATTGTTTATACCTACATAAACGCCCATTAAATAAGCCATTGGAGCAGGTGTACTGAATTGACCTAAATTAACTGATGTGCCTGTACGATGTGTGCTATATGGTTGGTTTCCGTACAATGAAACCATTTTATTATAAGCTAATTCAATATCATTACCGTAATTTTTTGCAATCTCACGACCAACAAACAATACAGCGTATTCAGTTAACTCACGAACTTTACGTTTATCATCAAAATCAAATTCTTTTGTAGCAATTCTTTCAATATCAGATTTACTTTTAAAATCTTTTCCTTCATAAATCAAAGAAATTACACGTTCAATAAATAAATCTTCCTGAGTTTTATTTTCGTCGCCCGAAACTTTTTTATATTTTAATAAATTAAATAACGAGCGCATACGTTGACGTAACTTTAATGTATCTTCAATAGCAGAATCGGACTGTTTACTAAAACTTGATTTTTCAGCTTCATCCAATGTTGTAAATAATTTATACGAACTATCATCAAGTAATATTTTAAACTCAGGTTTTGTAAAATACGCAACTTTATGGTTTGATTTTGCAGGATAATAAATAACATAACCCGCAACATAATCACCAACAGCATCAGGAGTAACACGAACAACACGTTCTTCACCACCTTCACGCAAAGGCTTTATACGAGCATACTTAATTAACATTGGCAATATTTGTCCACCATTATTTAAAAATTCATCCATGTCGGTAACTGCTGCTTTTTCCAATTCAACTTGTATATAAGGTAAGTTTGCATTTATAGCAGCTATCGTTCTATGGTGTCCATCCCAAACTTTCCATGCCTTTTTACCTACGTGTTCCTCAGTAATTTCTTCACCACTTAAAAAATAATCTCCAACATCATTTTCATCAATTAAAGTTGGAAATCCTGTAATCGGTGGAAAATCATGCGACAACATCATTTCCTTCATAGTGTTTGTATATTCTTCAACCTTGCTATCATCAATAGTATTAGCAAATGCAGAAATAACAATTCTTGGATTAACAGTTTCAGGAACTCTTATTCCATTATACAAAGTACCACCGTGTTTATAATCATCTATTTCACAATCCATGCCACCACCTTTTTTACTAAACACATATTCAATAGCTGAATGACGAATAAAATAAACCGTGTTATCGTCTTCATCTTTTGATTTAAAGAATTTTACGTGCCAATCTTTTGTAATTGGAAAATCATCACTATACTTTAATCTTCTTTCTATTGCTAATCTGTCTTCTTTATTTACGTTAGCAACAAACGTGTTGTATTTAATTTCTTTTTCGTTATCAACTATCGCTTCCAAATCTGATAATACAGGGTATCCAACACAATCAGAATAAAAACGAAGTTCGCCACCTTTAGCAAACATTTCTTCATTTGGTTCATACCAATCGCTGCAATATTCATCAATAGGTTCAGGTAATTTACTTTCACCATGCCATTCAATAAAGTTATGATTAACACAATGCAATTTATCATCCGATAAAAATTTACAGTTAGCACATGATGAGCCACCCTTCGGGACTTTCATGAATGGTTTATGACCTTTAGGTAAATTAAAGTCGCCTGATTTAATATCTTCTTTAGTTTCTTTCATGGTTATAAAGTAATTCCGTATCTATCTTGGTTCAATAAATTCAAAGCATATTTGACTTGCGTTTCATTACCCGTTTCAAGTATAGCCCTCTTAATTTGTTTTTTTCTTTCAATAGAAAGTTTAGACCAAATATCATCACTATCTAAATAATCCCAAGTAGAATCATGCTCACCATCTTCAAAAAGATACTGCCTTGTATCAGGCTTTAAAGCATACCACCAAGCATCTAAATTAGTCATGTAACAATCGTCATCATTTACTTCATCTAAAATACCACCATCGAAAAATATTTTCCTTACCATATCAATATGGAAGTTTTCTAAATTTTTCTTTCCCCAATCAACTGCTTTTTCATAAGAATCTTCACCTTTAAATTCTTTATCTGTTCTACGGAAGTTTTTTTTCTTGTTTAAATAACTTATGACCCATACCTCTTTACTATCATCAACTACACCACCTTTAGCGTGTTTAGATTTAACCATTTCTATGTCATAGTCTTTATTCAAACTATAAATAGAAAAACTATTACGACCTACATTTGGATAATCTAAATTTGTAAAACCTATTCTTGTTTCGTCTATATCTAAAATTTGACCATTAATTACATCTTTTTTATCAATTTTCTTGATAAATTTTACAGTATCTCCTTCTTTTATTTCACCAACTCCAACCACTTTAGATTGCTTACTATCATTTTCATTCAACAAACGTAGTATCTCATTAAAACGAGAAAGTTTTACTTCTCTTTCTTTTTTACGAGCCATTTCATCTTCGGAATTATCGCCATCCATATAAGTTGATAATCTCCTACTATTCAAATCTCTTTGAAGTTTACGTAACTCTTTCTCTAAATTTTCAACTACCCCACCTTTAGCGTATTGCTCTTTCATTTTTTTCTCGTACTCCAAAATTTCTTCCATACTTAACCATTCAGGCTTTTTATTTTCAGGCAGTTGATTCCATAATTTTTTCATTTCTTTAATTTGGTCATCTACATTACCTGCCCATAAATTTCTTTCAGACTTATTGCCATGACCTAAATAATAATCATTATCAGTTTGTAACCTGCCTAACATCATATAGGTAAATTTATAATCATCAACCTCACCACCTTTAGCATATTCAAAAACCTGTCCTTGTTCGTTCCAAACTTTTTTAATTTCTTCTAATTCTTTTATTGGTTTCGGAATCAATTTCCAATCACTTGCAGAACGCCATTGCTTATCTTTATTTCCATAAATATCTTCAATTTGCATTTTACCTAATTGTGGGTCAACATTCCAAACCTTAACTTTTGTTTTAGTTGTTTTATGTTCTAACCAAGAATCAAGTGGAATATCATTTGCTTTTAAGCTACCGCCTTTAGCCATTTCATCCCAATTAGTTGCGTTATCTAACCAATCCTGATAAGAAGATGCGTTAATAAATTCTAACCAACTTTCTTTCATGTGTTCACTCGCTGCATCTGTAACTTCTAAGTCATTCAAAAATCCTTCTTTTTGTTTTTCACTTAACTGAAACCAAATAGCTTTTGCCTCTCCATGATTATCAGGAAACATTGCATAAAGGTCATTGTAATATTTATTGTTACTCGCAGTTGAACCATCGTTCCCCCAATTATCATCAACAATTAAACCAGCTTTAGCATATTTTTTACCGAACTCATCACCATCAAGACCAACTCTATTTATAATTAAAACCAATAAGTCATTTATTTCAACAACTTTATCTTGTGCTTCTTTTGATAAACTACTTACAGGAACTTCACGATAAGGTGGGTCTGATATTATTTTATACCCTTCGTTATAATTTCCAATTAAGTAGGCAGGGCTGTATCCTTCATTACGAGCAATATTTTCAAACTCCCTTATTTTATTTCTTACATTTTTCCAATTACTTCTTAATTCGGTTTCCGATTTAATTATTGGAGTTTCATCCATGTAATCTTTAACAGCATACAAAAGACCTTCATTAAGTATTATGTTCTTTACGGTTTCTTTAGTGTAATTATAAAATCCACCACCTTCTCCCATTATTAAATCAATCATTCCGTCGCCATTTGTATCAAGAAACATTGTCGGAGCATTACTACTACCGCCATCTGATTCAACCAAAACATAAGTTTCGCCTTCTGAATCCATTGCCGTTCCTTTTTTAACTAACTGCTTAATTTCGTTTTCAGAAAAAGTCAAATTATAATTGTAAGTTTTCACAATGTATTTTCCGTTTTCAAAAATAACATCAGTAATACGTGATTCTTTTTTTGGCGACCACCAATGTTTTATGCCTATTCTTGTTCCTTTTAATTGTTTCGATTGTTCCTGAATAGTACCACCATCGGCATATTTTTTATTCTTTAACCATTCCTTCCAATGTTTTCCATAAACAGACAAACTCTTTTCACGAGTATTACCATAGCTTATATTATCAGGGTTTGAAACAGCTAATTCACTTAAAGTTTTACCATAAGATAATTCAAGTAATTCCTTTCTTACTTCATTAGGAATAATATCTCCACTACTAAAAGTAGAAATTTCATACCAACTACCATCAAGACCTCGAACTGTTTTTACATATCGGGTATCAATATCAATATTATAATCTTTCTTAAAAACTTTTTTCAAAGCAGTTCCTAAAGCTCTTGGATTATCAATCTCATTTACAGTTCCACCTTCATTCATTTTACTTGAAGAAAATTTTTCTTGAACATCTTTTATAAAGTTTTTACCTTTTTCATCTAAAGAATATTCATTCCTATCGTAACTCATAGGTTTATTGAAAATAACCCAATGGTCATCAATATAATGTTTCTTCAATAAAGATTTTTTCATAGAACCTTTTACACCTTCATTATTAATCCAAACAGGCATTTGTTCTTGACCACTAATAACCGTATGCTTAAATGTATTATATAAGAAATTTGATTCAAGTTCATTTAAGTCGGGATATTTATTTTCAGCTAATACAGAAGTTATAGATGAATTAATTTTTTCAATAAAATCAATCTTAGCTTTTTCGTCCATTGCTTCGGGTGAAACATCCGATTCAATATCATATAAATCAGGGTCATTAGAAAACATAACTAAATATGTACCTCTTGGCTCTATTGCAACTAAACTGTCATATCCATTTTCAATCATCTTACGTGTGAAGGCATCTCTATTAGCTACGTCATCATTTTTCATTGCAGCTAAAAGTGCTTCCGCATACTCACCATTTGGAGTTCTGTTAGATTTTTCAGTAAATATGAATGGATTTTGTAAACGTGGTCTTATAGTTAATAATCTTGAATCAGTAAATTTATTTCTGTAATAGTAAGGATTGTCTAAAAAGTAAATTCCGTAACCATACTTATTACTTTCTTCAAAACTAACTTCAAATGGGTTTACACCAACAGGATAGTAACGGTAAAATAAAGTATTATTTATTTTGTTTATTTTTTCGATATTACTTAAATAATCATCGTTAAATAAATTTCCGCCATTATTATAAGGTGATGCAATAGGTAGTGAACCGAGATTATAATACATTTTACCACCACAATTAAATTTTTCTTTATTTTTTTCTCTTAAACCTATTAAAGTTTCTTTCAATAAGTCCAAATAATCTTGATTTTCTTCTGTTGGATTTTCTTTAACTGTATCCTCCATCAAATCAATCATCATTTGCATTTCCTCAATTTCTTCACTTTCAGTTTCAGCACCATAAGTTCCATGAGCAGAATTATATTCAGAAAACAAATCATCTGTTATACCTGCCGTTTCCACATTTCCTGTTCTCATATCAAGATACATTTGACCTCTATGAGTATCAGCAATAGCTTGACCTGATTCATCAACCATAACACCCATTACTATACTTCCTGAACCTTTTAATCCATCTATGAATTTTGAAATATCAGGAGATACAACAAGTATTTGATTTTTACTACCCGATAAAGCAATTTCTAATTTATCGAAACCAATTTTTAACCACGCCTCGAATAAATCAGTTACATACTTTAAATTGAAATGAGATACTTTTCCTTTATCAAATGATAAAAATGTAACATCTGTATATAAATTATAGTAAGAAACATTTTTTAATGATTTCATACTACGAACTATTTTTTCAACAGCATTACGGTCAACAGAAATAACATTACTATATTCTTTTGGTATCACTTTTTGATAATCAGGATATTTTACATCTTTATTAGCAATAAAATAATCACCACGTTTAACGTAAACAGGACTTTCCTCTGCTATTTTTCCAAAACCATAAATACCAATTTTATCCGATTTACCTTTAATGAAAATCAATCTATTAGCATCGGTAGCAGTAGCACCTTTCTTGTCAAAATTTATAGAACACAATACAGGTCTGTCCTTATCTTTTGAAATAAAAGTTTTCATAACTGTGTGCAAATTATCATCAGTAGGCGTTACTTCTATGTTCAATTGTTTTGGTGATTTTCCATCAAACAAAAATGCTTCGGGAACAAGCTCATAAATACCCATAGGTTTACCCTTACCTATATTTAATTTATTAAGTGAATTGAAGAATTGTAATAAATTGGTTAAAGAGTTATCAATATCAATAAATCCGTTTAATAAATGTCTTTCATAGTTCGGTAGTTTTTCAACTTGTAAGTTTAACCATTGACCTAAAGATAATGGGTATCTTGAAATTACATTGGTAAACCAATCATAGAACATTGTATAAATTTCATTCTCTAAACGTTCAGACCAATATTTATTTTTCTTGTCTTCAATTTTATTATACTCCTCGTATTTTTCGTTAATGTCATTTACATATTTTTCAGAAAACTGTTCTGCTTCCGCTTTAGTTAAAGGCTCTGCTTCACCAACTCTTATTTTACGCTCAGTCAATTCTTCTCTTATCTCGTCTTCTGTAATTGGTTTTAAACGAAACTCACGAATATCCTCATATACTTTTTCATCATCGAAAAAGTCAACAACTAAATATTCCCATTGTCTTTTCCATCTGCTCTCATCTCTATTGTATATGGTAGGTTTTTTTACAATACCATAATTATATTCAATAGATATTTTAGAGTAATCTTCTTGACTACCAAACTCAGGCATAATTTTTACAACATCACCTTCCTTATATTCAGGTTCAGGTTGGTATCCAAATTTATATTGGTCGCCATACTCATAAATATCCCAATTAAATGAAGGCGCATCTTTTTTAAGGTAATCCATCAACTTATCAGTTTCAGGGTTGTAATCACCTTTCATATAGCTGCTGTAAATAGTTACATAACTATAATCTCCGTCATTTGGATAATCCTTGAACCAAACTTTATTTTTCAAATATATTGCGGTTGGTCGGTCAGACACACCAATTTTTTTAATGAAATTTTCTAATTGATGTAAATAATCGAATCCTACATTCCTTTCAGAAGTACCTTCGCTCATTTCTAAAACAATAGCGTATTCATTCTTTGCTTTTTCAAACAATTTTTGTTCATCAGTAGCATCCTGTCTTATCAATTCTTGTAGCTCATCACCTAATTCACCTGATTTAAACTCAGCCAAAATTTTATTTGCCCTTTCTTCAACTTCTTGCTTTGTTTCATAACGACCTAAAGGAATTACTGCTAATTGCTCTTTATACCTAATATTAGCTCCATAAACATCTTTACCGTTTTCATACTTTCCGTCAGTATATTCAATGCTTCCGTATTCTTCGTTATTTTTATTTACGTTATCAGTTTCAGTTATTGATTTATTTTCTCTAAAGTCTTCCAATTTACTTTCTGCATGATACTTGGTAATTAACTCGCCCATGTATTCTGATATTTTAGAGGTATCTGTTTCATTACCTTTTGCAAAATAAATTAGTTTATATAAATCGTTAATTGCAGACCAAATATAATCTTGATGAGTTGCAAGTTCATCGTTAGCTAACATATATTTTGCTACGAAATTTTTTATTATAGCTTTATGACCTTCATTTTTTAATTCACGGAATGTTCTTGCTGCCATTCTAAATGCCTTAATGCTATCCATAAGCGATTCTCCATTCTCAATAGCACCAATCTCAATAGCACGTTCTAATTGTTCAAATCCAACCGAAGAACTATTACTAACCATTTGTTCTAAATCATTAGCCCAAAATCTTGCATATACATCATTTTCTACATCCGAAGTAGTATATTGCAATGCTTCTGCAAAAAAAGCTAAATTATCTTGATGTTCTTTACCTTCAAGTTTGGCAATATTATCAGCTAATTCAATTGTACGTTTCAAATTAACATTACCAACCTTTTCAAGAGCTTTATTAAATAATGTCAATTCTGTTTCCGTCAATTGTTTTTTAAGGTCGTCATTACTTTTTTCATGGTCAACAACAATTTCAACAATAGCTTGTTCAGGTGTTAACTCTCCACTTGCAACTTTTTTCAAAGTATCATGATGTTCAAGTTCTTCTGAAACACCTTTTGCTACTATTTCGGTTGCAGCAGTTTCAGTAATTCCTTTTTCATCAACTAATTTATTTACAGCTTCTTTTGCTGCTTCATCAATTTTACTATTATCTATTGTTGCATTTGGGTCAGGCGTGTGTTGATTTCCTTTTTCTAAAGATGAACCTTTCAATAACATTTCAGCTTCGTTTTCTGAAATAGCCGATTTTAAAACAAAAGCTGTAACAAATGATGAATAGTAACCACGAATCAATTTTACGTTGGCTTCAATTTTTTTATAATCTTCACGTTCAACACGAGATTTTAATTTGAATAAATAAATTATGTCGCCTGTTTTTGTATGCTTTGATTTAATTAATTGGTAACGGTCAGTATCCAATAATAACTCATCACCATCAGGCAATGATTCGGTTTTTTTAGTTTCATATATTGAACCATGCTCAACCTTTTTTTGAGGAGCTTTATTGTATATATCAAACAGCATACCTTTTTCGATATACTTAGCTAATAGTTTGGTTGTTGTTTCATCATAAAATTTATTTCCACGACTATTTTTTATTTCGTCGGATATTGTTGTAGGCACATCACTCCAAGACTTATAGCTTTGTACTGAATACACCTTACGATTTGTTTTATTTTTAAAAACAGAGTAAACTCTTAAAGTAGCATCACCATAACTTGTACCAACAACCGCAACGATAAACTCATCGGATGTAGGTAAAGATGTTGATTTACTATATGTAGATTGCTCTTTTAATTTATTCAATAATTCTTTTTCTCTCGCCTCACGTTCTTCACGCTCTTTTTTATACTTATCGGAACGTTCTTTTTCTTTTTCATTTTCTTTTTCAAGTAAAAAAGTAAAAGATTCTTCGTTGTTAATACGACCATCAGTAATAGCAGAAATAAAATCCCAAAGATTTTCTTGTTTAATAGCTTTAAACTCAATAAGCAATTCAACTATTATAATACCAAATACAGAATAAGCATTAACTATTTTTTTACCAATAAAATTTGAAGGTATTTTATTTGATTCTTGTTTAAGTTCATTAATAACTTTGATAGCTTCTTCTTTACTCTCCGCTCTCTTTCTTTTATATATTTCAAAACCACGACTATCCATCCTTGAAGCGAAAGAATTTTCAGGTTGATTAAACTCACGGTCAAGTCTTAATGCTTTAGAAATAATCTTTTTCTTTTCTAAATCAATCGCATTGTACTTTATACCTAAAGTCTGATTTTGATTTGATAATAAATTTTTATATCCTCCAACTCTACCTGAACCAACGCCTTCAAATACACCATGAACAGTTATCTGAGTTTGATATTTGAAAATAGGAAGTCCTAAACTTTCTAATCGCTCTAACGATATACCTTTTGTTTCAATTTCTTCAACAATATCTTTAGGAACAACTTTTTCAGAGCGGTTCAATCCTTTTCGGGTATCAAAGTTAACCTCGTCAGACATGATTTCTTCGGGCTTGGCATTACTCCTGTCAAGTTGAGAATCAATATTACCACCATCTGCGTACAAGTTGTCGTTTTTCATTTTTTTAGTTTTTTCGTTACCAAAATCAATATTTATATTTTTACCTTCTAATTTTATACTTTCAATTGAGTTCAAATCAGTAATTACTATTTGTCCACCTTCCTGAATACCTGCGTAACCATTTTCATTAAGGTATTTTTCCATCTCTCTCGAAAATTCAGTTTTCCAATCAAACCATTTTTTATTATCCCCACTTTGAAAACCTGAAATAAACTGCATTACACCCTCTCTGCTTTTAGCAGATGTGTTTACTATTAATTTATCATAAACCTGCACATATTCATCACTACCGTTTCCAAATATAGCATCCATAGGTCTATCACTATCAGTCCAAAATATTACAGCATTATCTTTTAATATTATTTCATAATAATCGTAAGATTTTTTATCAAACGATGTTTTATGATGCCCCCATTCTTCGGGAAATGTAAAAATTCCATTTATAACAACAGGATTTTTACTTGCATGAAGTCCGTTTTTTGCAATACTATCACGATGCTCTTTTTTAGCAGAATGAATTAATATATGTTTTTTTAAATTTCCACCATAATTCATTTTATCATCAGAAAACATATCATAAAACTCCATAAAATCTTTTGGTGCAATATCAATACCAACAAAATGCAACCCTAAAATATCTTCGGGCGGAATATCACAAGTACATTCCTTTTGATTTTTTTGATACTTAACACCTAAGTCGGCATCATCCCTATCAGTTCTCAATTGGTTTTGTTTAACCTTAACATATAAAGTTATAGGAACACCACCATGCTTTTGAACCGATTTCCAACCATAAACATTTTCACCATAATGTGTACGTGTTGGTTCTACTTCAAAGAATAATTTATTAGAAGAAGTGTTTTCCCAAACCTTTTCTGATTCACGACTTAATCCATTTTTTAAAATTTCAGGTAATAGATTACTACTTGTGCTATGTGCAACGATAATTTCACCCGACTTTTTTAGTTTATCTCCAAACCTAAAATCGAAATTAGTATCCAAATCTCTCGGTACTCTTTTTATATTTTTTTTACCGCTCATTATTTACTTATAGACAACAAGTGTTCATTAATGTGTTTACTTGGTACTCTGTTATTTGCAAACTTGCACTTGCATACCGACCCTCCTTTTTCAAATTTATCGCTTCCGTCGGAATCATTTTCTTTTTTCTTATAGAACTCTGTCTTTTCATCAATGGTGATTTCATCACCCAAGTCATAATCGTCATACTCTTTTTTAGTTATTGCTTTTACTTTTAAATTATCTTTTTCTGCTTTCTCAATTAAATCATTTACTGTATCAATTTCTTCCTGATTATTTACATTGTATTGACCAACCATGTGCCACACTTCTTTTCCATCTTCAATATTGAAGATAGAAAAATATAAAATTTGACTTACTATACCACCATCATGATAAGTAACTATGTGATAATCTCCAACAATTTCATTATCAAAATGACTGTAAATTCTTGGTATCACTTTTTTATTTTGTCTATTTGATAAATCACTAAAGAATCCAAGTACATCATCATCTGAAAATTCTTTTAGTACCTGATACATTTTTAAACCGAATCCTTTATTTTGATGTGGTTCGTCAACATAAGCAGCCTGAATACTCAAAAATTTACCTGTATATCCGTGATAATTATTTAAGTAATGTTCACGGGCTTCAAGATGACCAATACGTTTTCCGCCATGCCATAATTCAATATATCTTGCATCATCGTTAATAGTAATAGTGTATCCTTCTTTATCTGAGTAAACAACAAATCTTTTATCATCCATCTTATACAAGACTGTAAATAAAAGTCCGCCATCATTCATTTCCTTTTTAACTTTCAATACACAACCCTCAAACTTATGTAATTGAGCGGGTGTCCACTCACTACGTTTCTGAGTTCCGATTGCTTTACCTAAACTAACAGTACAAATTGAATAAGGGTTTTTAATTTGTCCGCCAACTTTAAACATTGGTAATCCTTCTTCAACTGATTTTTTTAATTCAGGTGTAACATCTATTGCAAATTGAACTGATGCCGTATTATATTTTTCAAAATGTTTTTTACCTTGTTCGTAGTCCCCATAAAATTCTACTACATTTCCATTATTATCAATAGCAACAGCTTCCCCCGCTTCTCCTTTTAAAGATTTTCTGAATGTAATATTTTTTTCATTTATATTAATTTCGATAATAGGAGATTGTTTTCCCGTCAATTCTTTTACCAATGACTTTAATACAGAACCAATTATGCCATGCTCACCTTTATTTATAGAGCCGTAGAAACCAATCATACCGCTTCCTGATAACTTTAAATCATCACCTATCAATTCGCCATAAGTAGCTTGACCAACTCTTTCGGTATATCCTTCGTGATTCTTAATTTTTTCTGTAATATCCTTGCCTAAAAACTTTTCAATCTTTTTTAAATTAGTATCTCGTTCCTTTAGGACAATTTTATTTTGTTTATCATAAGTAGTTATACCCCAACCATTTTCATCATCACCAACCTGCCACCAACTTATTTTAGATAATGATTTACTTAAATCGTAAAGATTATTTTCCTGTTCACCTGTCATCCAACTAATATGTTTTGCATCATTTAATGCAGCTTGTTGTATGGCAAATTTTAAACCTAACTTAACCCACTTGTTTGTATCAGTTACAAAAGGTGCTAACGGAATTAACGCTTCTTCGTTATGTATCTTTTCTTTTAAATCTTCTACTCTTTTTGCCTCCTCAGTTTCCCAAATTTCAGACAACTTTAATTTAACGAAATCAAGTTTATTGTATTCTGTTTCAGCTTCAACTAATTGAGCCTTTAATTCTTCAATATTATATTTTCCTTTGAATCCAACTTTTTTACCACGTTGTCCCCAATCCGATTGCAATTCATTTATGAATAAAACTTTATGACCATTAGAATCATAACGAATATCGTATCTCAAATGAACCAATATATTACGCTCATCCCAATGTGGAGTAGAAAAAGTATCATGTTTAATATGACTTAGACTATCAATGTAATTTAATTGATGTAACTCATCCGTATTTAATGCTCCTAATTTTTTGTAATCGTATAAGTTAAATGTATTCCATTTAACGCTATCAGGTTTAATGCCTACTCTTTCTTTTACTTGTTCGGATAAAATATTGAATAGCTTATTATAAAATAAACGATTCTTTTGAGCCTCATTAGGAAGTGTAACTAACAACTCTGTATAATTTTCAGCCTCACCTAATAAAACATACTGAGAATATTTTGTTTTATACGGAACATCATTACCCGAATAAATTTCTTCATTCTCGTAATTATCTTTCAATTCTTCTTCTGTATCAAACTCATCGTCATTTACAAATTCATCGGGAGAATCTTTGTAAACTATTCCATAAGTCCCATTAGGTCTTTGCTTTATAGAAACTTCATCTAAAAATGTTTTCTCATTATTTTTAATAACCTGTATCAATTCAATGTTATTATCACGTATGAAATTCAACAATTCTATTTTTAATAAATTTTCGTTAGGTTTTTTAGAATTAAGGTAATTAGCCAATCCTGTAAACTTTGCTTCATCAGTATTAACTCCAACAATGTCTTTCCATTTATTTACACTTGCTCTGTCCTGTTTAAATTCCAATAAACGTTTTTCAATAGGTGAATAAAATCCATATTGGTTAACTATTGGTTTTACAGCATCAATAGCTCCACCTTCTTTAAAGGTTTCTTTTACATTTTGTTTAACACCGTTCAAGTGGTCTGTTTCATGCTGCCAAACTTGCCCTTTAAATCCTGAATATTCTTCACCTTCAATTTTTTTTCCGTCAATGGTATAGTAAGATACCTTAACTTTTGGACTTCTCATTGCAAGTATCCTTTTACCCTCCCACGTAAGGCATCCCTCATCCTTTTCGTGTTTATCACCAATGTATTCATCAATAACAGGATTGAAAATTAATCTCCAACCACTCATATCATTTATACCAAAAAATTTATGGTTTAATCTTTTACCATTAACACTTACTTGGTTAGCGGATAAACCTGCTGCGCCCGATAATGATTCACAAAATGACAAATAATTATTTAGTAGCGTTTTGTTTTTTTCTATAAATAATTTTATGTCATCAATCTTAGGAACTTTTGGTGTTTGTTCATTTGGTATTATTACAAAATCACAAATTTCACCACCATCTTTATACCTTATATCATTACTTTTAATGTCGAATGTTGTATTAACGCCATCTGCGAGTTTAATATTTTGTGGCTCGTAAACAGCATAAGTTTTATCACCTTTTTCAAAAGCAATCCAACCACCGAAATTATTATCGTGTAAAAACTTTTGTACAGTTTCATTCTCAAACATTGTCCAATTATCTCTTGCTTCTGTTTTGTATGATTTAAGATTACGTTTCTTTACTGATAGTGTTGCAGTATAACCGTATTTATCAAAATCCTTTAATTTGACTGTAAAATAATCTCTCTTATCATCATCTCTTGGAAGTGTAGTTATATTTTCAATGAAATATTTTTTATACTTATTTACAGCATCAAAAAATTCTACTGCAATAGGTTCTTCGTTAAGTTTATATCTATATGTTTCCTTATCTACAACGTAAGGATAAAATCTTTGTCCTTTATAAGTTATTTGTTTCCTGTCAAAATTAGTTGTAGAAGAACCTTCATTTATATAGTCAGCAACTTCCTTCTCCATTTTTTTATCGAAGTACTCTAAACTTGCAGTATAAGCCCAATCTTCATCCTTATACAACAAAATACGTTCTTCGTATTGCGACATAGCAACTTTTTCCTTCAACACATCTCCAACATTTGCCTTCAAAATATCGTCAGTCATGTGGTCGGGATATATCGTTACAATTCCTGACATTTGTTCAACTACATCTTCTTTATCTAAATCAGCATCCAAAAACCACATAGTACCATGAGATACATTTACTTTTTCAGGTAGTTTTTTATTAGCTAATGAAACTACATTTTCATCTTTAGGGTCAAACAAGTTTTTTATATTTAAAAAACAAGCGTATGAATCAGTATCGGCATCAAGACCACCATCAAAACTTTTTGTTTCAGCATAGGATTCAGCGAATCTTCTATTAGTAGAAAAGAACGCAGGTAATTTCTTGAACTCAGTAAACAAATCTTTTTTACTGTAATATAAAAATCCATGATAAACTACTAACGGTTCACCATTCTCATCGACTACCTTTGAAACAACAGGTTTATATTCATCTCCTAAATTAGTATTTGGATAAAGTGCATGAGCAATGTCAAGTATTTCTTGACTGAAACCTCTACTCATGTCTTTTACAGATGAATGTATCTGAACTGAAAGTTCAAATAAAGCCTGTTCAGTATCAATTCCGAAAATCCTTTTATAAATACCGCCATATACATCAGTCTTATAAATTTGTTTAGCTCTTTGCAATAATTCCCAATCACCGAACCATTTTTTAAATTCAGGAGTACGAACTAATTTTTGTTGCTCGTCGGTCAATTTACTTTTATATGTCGTTACCTTACTCACTTATTTAATTTTTTTATAGTATGGTTTCAAGAATACTTTTCTCAATTTTATATTACCGACAACTTGAATAGGATAATTTGGTGAATGACCTAAAATTATTCTTAATTCTTTACTATCAATATTATCATTATCATCAATAAAATTCTTAACACGTTGCTCTTTATCTACATTTGATTTACGTTCTTCAATAACCCCACCGTCTTCATATTTATCTCTATCCGCAATATCAATTACAATACCTCTGTTTACAAAAGATGATTCAAGTTCGGGAATCAAATAATGTTTACGAAGCGTACCCGAACCATGTCCTACTTTTTGAGCAATTTGCCTCAAAGTTTTCATGAACAGTTTTTTTCTCTCACGCTCATTTTTTTCTTCCGTGTCTTTTTCAGGTAATTGAACTTTTTTTAGTTTATCAAGCATCCAACGGTTACTTGAAAAACCACGAATATCCTTTGAGCGAATTTCAAAATCAGATAAATAACGATTTACCGAATCTGCCTTAACCCTGAATCCATCAGAAGTAGTGAATATGAATTGGTTTGGAGAAGTAGCAATAGCTTTCTTTAATGCTTCGGCTAACTTACCATCAGAAAATGAACGCTCGTGTGCAACACCTGATTTACCAACATACTTCAATGTAATTTTATTACCGTCAACTTTAATGTGTTTTTTTCTAAACCAAGTTATCCCGAAATGACCGTTAGTTGCAGATGCTTCATTACCGATACGTTCACCTGTTGCTAACATTAATGATACCACTAATGCTTTAAGAAATGTTTTTTCGTTATCAGACTTCAAATCAACGCTTACGTTATATCTTAGCTTACGCATATTATTAGCAAGAACTTCAATTTGTTCTTTCTTTTTATCCCAACGTTTTTTTAAATCAGCTTCGCTAATCTCAGGTCGTTTTTGATATTTCGGTCTAACTAATAACATTATTTCAATAATGATTTAACTGCGTTTAATTTAGCATCTTTTAAATTAGTTCCCTTTGTGTCGTATGTAGTAAATTTCACTTTATGCTTATCAAATATTGGCTTGATGTCGTTAACCATTGTATCGGGAATAACAGCAAACTTAATTTCATTTATCTGAATATAATCAGGCGTTAAACTTTCTTTTTCATTGAAAACCAAAACAACTGATTGCGATAACGGTTCTCTGTATTCTAAAACATCATGTTCATTTACCATAGATACTTTTGGATAACTGAAACCGCCTTTTTTATCTGCAAAATATACAGTTGAATAGTCAGTATTAAATAAACCAATATTTTCAACTTTGTTTTCTGCTTCGGTTACAGAACCACCATATTTAAAAGTTACAGCATTGTCTTCATCAGTCAATTGAATAACCCTATTTAATGCAGCCATTCTATTTTTAATTTTTTTATCGGTTTGCTTATCATACTTATAAGTTTCAATAACCTTGATACCATTCTTTTTTAGAATCTCAATTCCTTCTGTAAAATGTTCAGGAATTATAGCACCAACAAACTCATTTAGCTTTACAGATTTTTTTAGTTTAACCTCAAAATATTCAGTTGGAGCGTTTCTTACAGACTTAGCAGCCTCACGAATATCATCCATATAAATTTCAGGAATATCATTGAAGTCTTCACCTCTGAAAATACGTTGTATCAAATCATTACTTGGGTCTTCATGCTGACCAACTTTACCCAAAGCCCTGAAAAAAGAATCCATAGAATCCTCATACTTGTAATACTTTCTTGCTACTTCCGCTTTCTCAATTAATTCTTTTTGGTTTTCAAGAAATTTCTGAAAATCCTCTTTTGAAATTATATTATCAAAATCATCTTTAGCTTCCTTTAATGACCTATAAGATTTTGCAGCAATAGCAGCAGCATTTGATAATCCGTAAAAGAATATCTCGGCACTTTGCAATCCCTTTGATTTCATGTAACGTTCAACGTTATCAAGAGTTAAAGGTACTTTACGACCACTACCTGATTGAATGAAATAATGATTTATTACCGCATCTTTAGACAATTCCATAATGAAATTCTGAACCTCTGTTTCGTGTTTACTATAAAACTTACTATCTTCTATATAATCACGTAACTTATTTTCATTTACAATTTCTTCTGAATTAAAAAGTTTCTGTACATCACCAATAATATCAATACCTACACCGTAAAATATTTCACCTTCTTTGTTTATATTTTTCTCAACACGCTCTTTTCCTAAATCAATAATTATTTCATCAATAGCTTTTCTACCGTTAGCAAATCTTATACGTAGAGTTTTTATATCAGTATTTATGTAAGTGTAAAAATCAGTAATTATTTTAATTGATTTTTCATCGTCATAATTATAATGTTTTATTTCTTTAAGTGCAGGAAACTTTTTATCAATTAAGTTTTTCATGAACTCAATTCCTTTTGGTTGAGGCTCTGTACTTAAAATGTTTTGTAAGTGAGCGTATTTATATTCAATTGGAATACGAATATCATTTGCGTAACAATAAGCCAATAAAAATCGGTAGTTATGTTCTACATCAGCAATTATTTTACGAACAGTTTTTTTACCGTCTTCAAGTTTTTGATACAAGAACATAAATCCATCATAAACTAATTTACGTACACGTTCATCTTCAATAGATTTTAAGAACTCAGTTTCTTTACCATACGGGTTAATGTATTTTGAGAAATTTTCTTCTAATTTTTTTCTATCCGATTTAAAAAATACTGTCGGGAAACGTGGAGAATAAATATCACGGTTGTAAAGTTTGTTTTTCGCACTTTCCTTCGGGTCATACATTTCTTTAGGCGCAATCAAAGTAACCTCACCATAACTTATAAAAGGAATATCGGGATTAATGATGGCTAAACTCGGCATAGGAAGACCGCCCATTTCATCTGCGAAAACCAAATATTCAACCCAAAGGTTATGAACACCAATTAGCTTATCGTTATTATGAAGTTTACCTCCAAGTCGGTTATTATAAGTATCTGCTACATCGTCAGTTACCTTGCAGCTTTTCTCAGATTGCAAAACATTTATGATGTCTTTTGCCGAACCGTGCATATCACGTTTTTGCTCATCCCTAACAACAAGTTTACAGATGATAAAATCTCCGCTATTAGCCTTGCCTTGCTCGAATACACAATGGTTATCCTGAAATACAGCCTGTAATATTTGTTTGTTGGTTTTTCCTTTAAATTCGTATTGTTTATCGGATGAAAGCGACTTTTTACACAAATGGTACTCATCCCCTTCAACTTCAACCTTTCGGGTGTTATCAACTATAACCTGAACGCCACCTTCGGCATGGGATGGAGCTTTATACAATCCGCTCTTTTCGTTTGGTGGTAAATCTACGACGTTAGACATTGATTAATTTTTATCGTTTAAAAAAATTGTTGATATTTTTGTAAAATGTTTACTTACAGTTACTAACATAATATATACATTTAGCAAAAATAACGATAAACAGCCCCTATAAAAAATATATTTTTCAAACACACAGCAAATACAATAATAAAACGACACAACCTTTACGCAAATCAATGTAAACCTTAATAAACCTTAACATGGCAAATACAAAAAACCAAAAACCAAAAAAAGCTGCTAAACCCGCTAAAAAACAGGCTGTTTCAAAAACAAAACCTGTGAAAAAAACGACAGAAAAAAAAGCTGTTAAAAAAAATATCCTGACAACGGATAAAAAAGCAAAAAAAACAATAAAAACAACGCCTGTTAAGACAAAAAAAGTTGCGAAAAAAAAGGTTGATAAAAAAACTAAAAAAACGACTACATTAAGAAAAGAATTGACCCCTAAAGATGTTTTTCCTAATAAAAAAGGTAAGGAGATTATAAAAAAACATATAATTGAAAAAGAAGCTGAAAAGGAAACAAGCGTAGAGGTTAAATCGGAAGCTGTAAAAGTGGAAGATGTTTTAAAAACTACACCACCCTCTATAACTCCTGTTGTTGAAGAAGTAAAAGAGGTTGTTATAGAAGCTAAAAAAGAAGAAATTGTTAATCCAAACAAAAGCATAGGCATCCTTCCTGTTGATGATGATGATGATGAAAACATAAAAAACAATGCTACGTCAGCAAACAATATTCAAAAAGTTTACACCTTCAATAAAGGTATTGAGTTCATGGACGGACATTTAAAAATAGGAATTGACAATACAAACATAGGTCGTAGAAACGATACCATATTCGATATTTACGGTAAATCAGAACATGGTGCTGAGTTTAAAACTGAGTTCGAGTGTATTGATAAAGAAGAAGGTGATTTTTTATCAGAACAATTAAGTGATTGCGAAAAAAATCCTGCTCCTTTTATGAAAGGAACTCCAACTGAAACAGCAGCAACAACACAAGCTACCACAACTCCACCACCTGTACAAAAAAGTTATGCTCTTGATGCGAATGGAAACATTGACATGACTAAATTATCAGCAGCAGAAATTATGTCAATACAAAACGGCAATATGCCTGTTACTAAAGAACAACCAAATTTTGCAGGTGTTCCTTTAACTGCGGTAAACATTGATGAGATGATTAATAATTTACCACCGAAAACAGAAAACCAAAATATCACAACAAATACAACTCCTTCAAACACAAGCCCTGTTGATATATCGAACATACTGAATAATCAAAGTATTGCTCAAATTGAAGCGTATGGTAAAAGTATCCAAGACCATATTGATAGTTCATTCCAAGCAAACGTTTGGGGTGGTATGCCTCAAAATGATGTAAGGTTATTCTTAAAAAATTGTGATTCGCAGTATCTTTATGATTTAGTTAACGATGAAGGAAAAGGATTCTATTTGAAAATCAAAAAAGATTCTACCGAGATTCGTTTACCTAAAAATCCAAATGAATACTTAAAAGTAAAATAATCCACTTCGCCAAAGGGGAATAATGCAAATCAGGGGAAATTAATTTTCCCCTTTTTTGTTTAACTTAGTTTTATTAATGGCAGTAGATAGAGAACGCATAATAGAAAAGGCTCTAAAGCTAAGAGAATTAGCCAATAGAGGTGTCGGTGGTGAAAAGACCAACGCAATCAATATGCTTAAATCCTTCAAGGAAAAGCATGAGATTACGGATGCCGAGATGGGTTCTTTTGTTATTTACGAAACAACATGGCAAAGAAGTAAAAATTATGACGAAAGAGATACCCCGTTTTCAAAATGGTTCAGGAACTCTTGTACAGTTGATTATAAAACAAATGAACCGATGGTTTTCTTCCATAAAAGCCGAACTGTAACTATGTTCTATGAATTTAAACATGATGAAGGTATAAAATACGATACAAGCAGCTATGGATTTGCTTTCGTTCACGAAGACGATGCAAGATACATCAGGCATATAGGAAATACCCATCATGGTTACGGTGTTGAGTTCAAGTGTTATTTGAGGATGACTACCCCATATTACATTTATAGTCGCTTAGATGGCAAATGTCATGGTCAGAATGGCGAACCTCATGTGCCTATATATATTGATAAGAAATTATGTGATAAATTATCTTCTGAGGGATTCGATTCAATTGTAGTGCAATCGGAAACAAATTTGAATTGCTACATAGTTTTTAACTCAAATCAAATAAAGTCCGTTGAAAATAACGGGAACTATGATTCTACTACCGATAACATCTTTTGTTAAATAAACTCTGCTCCACCACTCGCTAAACCTGACTTATCATTCGGGTCGCCATAGCAAATTATACCTCTTATTTCTGTTTCAACATATTCAGGTAAATTTAATTGAGTAGTTTCAGGTATTTTATTTTCATCAGACAAAAACTTATTCAGGAACTCACGTATAGCATCAGCAGTTGCCTTTGCTGCTTCGTAATCTTCACGATGAACACAATCTGAAATTAATGGAAGGAAAGTTTTAGCCCATTCAACGGGACACTTAATTTCACAAAACATTGGAACATACTTTAAACGTTGTTCCATGAATTTTTTTATTTCGTTATAGTGTCTTTTCCTGAATGGCATTTGCTATGGCAATTTACCACTTTTCCAATCCTTGTACAATTCTTTAGTAGAATAAAAATAAACAACTCCTCCACTAACTAACTTCCAACTACCCATTCCGTCAGTTGAACATTTTTGTTTAGCCCACTCGTAAAACGTATGAATGTCTTTAAAAATGACATCGGTTTTACTTTCAAAAACTTGCTCCAATTCAAAAGCAACACTTGGATGGTCAGGAGCATCATTTTCTGTTTGTACTCTATCAATTTTTTTTACTACGGTGAGTATTTCATTGAATAACTCACCCCTCTTTACTCTGCTTATGTTATCTGTTTCCATGTTTAATTTTTTAAATTGTCCGCCAAGTTTTCACCGTATGCTGCCTTCATCCAACATCCTTGACAACTCATGTTTTTTGCTTCGGTTATGCCAATATGACGGTGCATTACTATCTCATCAGCAGAAATTTGTCCGCCACAATCACTACAAGAAACACCTTCTTTAATTAAATGTAGGTATTCACTCTCATGGATTTCAGGATGAGTACTTTTTAGTTTCTCATTCTCTAATATAAATTTGTCCGCCATGAATTAAAAATCTTTGTCAGGGTTAGCACCACTATTTCTTATTTCTTTTTCAGTATGTGTAATTTCCTCATTCAAATACCATGCAGCTTTTTTTAGGTCTTCGAGGTATTTTCTTGGGTCTTTCTTACCTGCACGAGCAATATACTTGAATGTATTTCCCAATGAAAAATTAAATCCTAAAGCACGAATGACTTTAATCACTTCGTATGGATTATTTTGTCCGCCATAATGAGATGGATGATTAACTTGCTCTTTTTTATTTTTGTCTTCTTTTATCTTTGCCATTGTATTTTATTTTTGTTTTGGTTTACAGGTTTTTTTAACTATGTCATCAAACTCGCTTACATTTAAGTCGAATTGTTTATATGAACTTCCGCCTTTTACATCGTAGAAATAAATTATGTAGCCATCGAAACCACGAGCTATCCTAATACTCAATTCTTTAAAATCAACTATTATTGGATTTTCAGTATGAAGGATAAGTTTATTATCAGAATAATGTGATAATATACGTTCAATCAAATTTACCTTAGTGATTTCGATGGCATCCATTTTATTCCTTTGGTGCTAACATATCAACTTTAATTTCTTCGTCAGATGTGTACCCGATTAATTTGAAGTCTTTAATTTCATATTCATTAAAGAAACTATCAATATCCCTGAATGAACGGTCTGCCATTATTGTATCGGTTAACCTCATTTCCAATTCACAATTGGCATGGGTATCAGGATTACGGCTCAATAATTGTTTTGCTGCTTCGTATTGGTTATCATAGAAGTGAACGCATTTTAAAGTACCTTCAATAGCCAATGCTTTGAATCCTGTTATTTGTTCAATAATTTTTGCCAACAACCCGTATGATGCGATATTAAAGGGCAAACCTAAAAATGTATCCACGCTGCGCTGATTCCAATGAAGTTCAAAACCGAACTTACCATCTTCGATAGGCACTCCAATGATTTGAAATTCAGAGTGGCATGGTGGTAAAGCAGTCATATCAACCTCACAAGGATTCCAAGCGTTTACTTTCAAACGGCTTGACATGATGTTTTTTCTCATTTCATCAACAAGGTCTTTAATTTGGTCGGTCTTGCCATTAAAGTTTCTCCATTGAACCGAATAATTTTGTCCAACACTACCATAACCTAATTTATAGAACTCCTCCTCAGATAATACCTCTGTGGCAGTCTTTTTATGCCAATTGTAGGCATCCTTGTTCCAAATGGTAATCTTATTATCATTTAAGAACTTAACGTCGTTATCACCTCTTAAAAACCAAATTAACTCACCAACAATACCTCTCCAATAAAGTTTCTTGTTTGTGATGGCAGGAAATCCATCTTTAAATTCATGACGAAACGTATAACTCGGTATTTGCAGCCTTTTTACTTCACGTCTTTTGTCTTCATACTCTTTACCTTCGTTAAGGATTTTTTTACATAGTTCTTGGAACTCTTTGTCGATTGTTGCCATACTTTTTTTTTAGTTTTTAATTGTTATTAGTTTATGTTTTTTTGTCATTGTGTTTGCTATTGAGCGTAACGTTATTTTTGGGTTTACAAATTCTCCTGCACCCCATTCATTTAAAAATTTCACAAGTATTGTGGTAACATCTTTAGTGCTGTCAACTATTGTGTCCCCTAAACCTTTACTAAATTCTGTTTCGGATGTAATCATTATTCCGTATCTGTCATTATCAAATTCAAAACAGTTCATTCCGTTTAATTTTACCTTAGTAACAATTCTAACTCTGTTACCTTTGTATCCATTGTTAGTAAATGCAAAGTCGGCATTTTCAATAAACCAATTCAGGTCTTTTGACTGCCACCAATTTTTTGATTGTTTAAATGTTATTTCCATATTTTTTTATTTAAAGTGTGTGATTAAATTGTTACTCGTTGTCTGTAAAATTCATCAGGAATTTTTTTTAATGCTAAAATTGCTTCCTGTTGTCTAACCGTTTCATCAATTAACGCTAAGTTTTTTTTAGTCAACTTGACTTTTTTTGCTTTTAGTTTAGCACCTTTTTTCAATATCGTACTTATGTTTGGCTTCATTTTTTTATTTTAAATGTGTAATTAAATCAAACCCGCATTTCATCATATAAAAAGTAATGTCGCAAACCCGATATGTTTTTAATCTATTCTTTGTATGAACGAATTGAGTTTTACCTTCGTCAAATTCCATTTTATTTACTTGAACCGTGCCATCCCAAGCAATAGAAAAATAATAAGTTTCACCTTTACCGAATGAAATATTGCCCTCTACAAAATTTGAATAAGCGGTAGCTATCTGTATGTGATTTATGGCATCGCCTTTCCAATCTCCATTATCAAGTGCAAGTCCAAGTATTCTTTGACATTCATCTTGGCTCATAGTTGCAATTGACCTATATTCGTTTCTTTTGACGTATTCTTTCATTACGTCTAAAGGATTTCCTATGTATATGTTAGACATTATTTATTTATTTTTAATTTATACCAAAGAGCCATCTAATCGTTTAATAACATAACCACATTTTAGTTTAGATAATATTTTTTGATATTTTTTTATACGCCTCTGTAATTCATTCTTAACAAATTTTTCAGAATCTTTTTTGCTAACCTTAAACGGTTCGTGTATTTCTTCGTGAATATTTAATTCACCACAATTAATATTCAAGGCGTATCCTTGTATAATTGAAACTTTTGGCAGTTCGTTTTTACACATTTCATGATAACTTTCTATACGCTTATACAATTTTTTTTCTAATATTTTTAATGCCGATTGTATAGTTTCATCTCCTTTAGTAAAATGTGTGCTTGTTTCTTGTTTAATTTCTAATTCATCACAATAAAAATTCCAACAATTACCAAACGCAATTCCAATAATCATACCTTCAATTTCAGCCTCGTATTTCATTGACCTAAATTTTTTTTCTTGCCATATTATCCTTTCGTCTTTCATATATTTTATTTTTTTAAAAATGTTTTACCCATAATAACTTCTTTACCTGCTGCTTTTTTAATTAAGACTTTATAACCGTTTCTTTTATGATAATTAATTACTGTTTTTGTACATGAGAACATAATAGTAATATCATCTTTAAATGCCGATTCTTTTAAAATTTCTTTTTCACGGTGTTTTACTAACGCTTCTCCAATTCCCTGACCGTAATATTCTTTCCTAACACTTAACCAAAAAAATTCAAACGTATCCCAATCTAACCAACTTAAAGCGTATCCACCCATTCCTAAAATTTTACCTTTATGCTCACAAACAAAATACTTAGGTATTCCCCACCAATTTTTTTTAAAGGCTGCTTTAAATTCCTCTTTCATTGTATCGTATTGTTCTTTAGGATATTCATTAGTACCAAAACTTTCCATTGCCATAGCAGCACATTCGTTAACATCCTCTTTTTTAATTGGTCGAATTTTATATTTAATTTTTTTCATATTTTAAGCGTTTTTATGAATTATGTATTGAAAAGCAGACATAAAAAACTCGGCTCTAACTTCTGATTTTTCTCCTAAAAAGTGTGGTTGCGGATTCAACTTGTTGCAATATTTTACAAAAGAATCGGTCATTACTTTCGGATACTCTGAACCAAAATCAGATGCTTCAAATTTAGTTTCAAGAATATATTTATACGCCTCAATAATATCACAAGCTACATCCCAATAAGAAATTCTTTTATGTGCGAGGTCTATCAAATGATAAATACAGGCTTCATAAACCATACTCCTATAATAATCGTTTGAGAAATTATTATTTTCGTCAGAATCAAATTTTACTTTTGCTTCATTTACTTTTTTTCTCGCCAACTCGTTTTCTTCCAATACATCAGTATCGTTGTAAACATCATATTTACTAAAGTCAATACCTTTAAGGCAATGTAACGCCATGTCAAATGTTTTCATTATTCGAGTTCTATTTTGCTTTTAAACCTATTTATTATTTCATTCTTTTTTTCTTCATTGTAATATATTTGCGGGTAAAATTCACTAAACACAGGGTATGGACTTTTTCTGTTAAGTTTATCATGGTGATTGAATCCCGTCAAATACAACCTCATGTTTTTTATCTTAACAGTCCACACAGGTAAATGTGTGCAATTATTAATCCAATCCTGAAATATAAACCTTATCTGCTCAATCTTTTCATCATCGTTTATATTTTCATTTGACAACTTCATCTTAAATGATTCCTCACCCGAATCATGAGGACTTGTATTAAGTATGAGTTCAAAGTTCTTTACGTAACCACTATACTGAATCGAATAATCGGCACTATAAAACATTGGTTTCTCAGGCAAATTAAGTATATGAATACCTAATTTTAATTTACTTATGAGAGCAACTAATAATTTATTACGTCGGTCAACGAAATCTATTTGTTTTTGCTCCATAAATCTTTTTGAAATTTCTTACCATCAATTCTATAAACTAAGTTTGGCATCGTAGGACAAACAGCTAATCCTTCTTCGAGTAATCCGTTTAAAGTTTGTTCATCAAACCCCATAACAGAATATGCACCAACAGACTTTTTATCCTGCCAATCAACTGAACATTCATAAACCTTTCCACTTCCTTCAAGTCCAACTAAGAACTTTTCGGTTGGTTTCATTTCAGTTATCTTATAAGAATTTAATATCTTACCATCAAATTCTAAATTAATTTTTTTATTAAGTATAGGTTTATATTTTTCCATTTCCTTTTTTTATTACTTCAAAATTACAATCAGGAACTCCGTATGATTCAGGAGAAAAAAATGCCTGTTCAGGATTTTTCTCAAAATATTCATCAGACACCGTGTAAACTAATTGCACGTTTTCCTTTTCATCATACTCCTCACTCATAACAACAAACTCATCTCCCGATATGGTTCTTACAGTATCTCCTATGTTTGCTTTTTTAGGCATACCTATTTTTTATAATCAGGGTAATTTGTTAATCCAACGTGCCTCAACAAGTCAATAGCTTTTCCACGTAATATATTTCCTTCACTTGACTGAGTAGCTTCTTCAATCACATAAGTAAAATAACCTAAATCAAATGCTTCGTATGCAGTTGCTAAAACACAGTCATTTGTATCAAGTCCTACAATATGCACTTCTTCAATATTTCTCATTTCCAAATAGTCTTGTGGTGTAAACGCATGGCGCATAACATCATTTATTACCCATCCTTTAAAAACAGACTTTGATTTTTTCATAACAAAAACAACATTGTCTTTATCTGTTTCTTTCCACTTTTTTTGTAAAAGTTTTTCAATAATAAAATGATTTTTAGCTGCTTTCATTGGAACAGTCCAATTAAGTTGTTTTTTCCACATGGAATTTTTATCCGCATAGAAGACGGCATTTATATAAAGGTCATAAGGCTCAGTTCTTATTAAATGAGCCACATCTGATACTACGTGTCTATTTTTTTCATTTAAAAAAACAGGCTGTACGTCAACTATAATCAACGCTTTTTTTCTTTTTGATTTCGGTATATTCATTTTGAATGTTATTTTTTATAATAAAATCCGTCCGTGTAATTTCCTGCTACCGAATAATCTTTACCACACTTACTACAATGGTAATTTGATGTACGTATATTTCTATCAGGATTAACATTGTTTCCTTTCTCGTCATAACGTGGCGCAAAATACATTGCCGTTACAGTATTCATACCGCTTTCTGTTCTTACAGTTGGCTCTTTACAATTAGGGCATTGAGGTATTGAACCTGTATAAATTACTTTTTCTTTTTCTTGTGTTTCCATTATTATCTATTTTTAAATACTAAATCAAAAGCAGCTTTGTTCGATTTTGAATCGAATAAATCAACGCCATCCATTACCTTTTCAAATTCTTCTACTGTATATTCCTTGTCGTATCCATGCAAACCGTGTTTCTTGCAATATTCAATATCAATATCAAATCTCATTTCTGAAATTGATTTTTTTACTTCTTCTTTTACTGATTCTTTTATGAAATTATTTCCCATTTATAAATTGAATTTTTTGTTTGAAACGTATTATCCGTAAGAATTTTTTGAATTATGCTTGTACACCAATATTCGTACTCAACACCTTTTAAATTTAATTTTGAATCGCTACCACCTTCAATTATCTTTGCATTTGCAATATTGAAAGATAAACCAACCTCTACTTCACTTGCAAATATTCCTTTCACAACCTGACCAATAGGAATTTTAGGTATATGACCATCAACACAACCTATTTTAGTTAGCTTAACATTAGGTGTTTTTTTAGTTTCAAATGATTTAAAAATACCCATTACAGTATTTTCTTTCATGCTATCGAATTGATTTCCCATCTGTATTTTTTATTTAATTACGCTTCCCATAATACAGGTTTAAAAAATGTAGCCGTGTAAACTTTTTTAAAACGACTAAAACTGAATTTCTTTTTCCTGCTTTGTAATTTATAATCGTTCTGAACAGTTAATCTATCAACTTGCATATTCATAAAATGCTCTGTGGTACATTCTGCTGTAATATATTCACCATCATCAGCAACAACTCTTTCACCCCTGCTAAAAGCGTATAAAAGGGAATCGAAATAATTTTTAGCTGCATCTTCATACCAATGGTAAAATAAATCTTCATCAAGATTATTTATTTCCTCGTCATCAACAGATATTACCATACCACACTTATGACTGTATTTATTAAAGTCATCTATGTTTATGACATCAGATGGTTTATCAGATGCTAATTCCATTTTTACTTTACCCTGTGGTATCCACCCACGACGTTCCATTGCTTTGTCAAATAATTCTTTTTTCATTTTTTTATTCTAATTAATAAATTGTTTTTCCCAATTTTTTAAACCTTGCTCAAACACATCCTGTATTAATTCAAATTCTTTTTTCTTTGTCATTTGTAAAGATGCTGCTAAATATCCGCTAATTGTAGAACACTCTCTTGCGCTGAACAATCTTGGTTTTTTCTGTTTGCTTTTTTGAAGTACCGATTCAAGAAACCTGAATTGAGGTATTTCTTTTTGTCTATTGTATGAAATATTTTTTATGGTTGATTCTAAATCCTTAATCAACAAATGATTTAATTCACTTGTCAAATCAATCTCTATTACTTCTTTTTCAGTTTCCTTTGTCATTTTTATTTTTTTGGTTGCTGTGCAGTAAACATACAGTATATATTTTCAAACGAAGGTGGTGCGGGTAATTGTTTAGTACCCTCATCCAAAAGTTTATTTATTTCATCTTCCTTATGTTTATGTGTTTTTCCTGCTTCGTAAAAAAACTCACAAATTGCTTTAAATTCTTTTTCTGATAACGCTTCCATTTTTTTTATTTTTTATCTTCTATACAAACATAGTCTTCTGTTAACTTTGTAATTTTCCACTCACGTTTTAAGTAAGCCATAACCCAATCGTATAAATTATCAAACGGTACTGCTTTTAATAATTCCTCTTTTGCAAAAGCACTTATAACCGAATTTGTAGCGAACCTAACATGACGACCCATGCCTCTGAATGAAATTAACCAAATAACTCCATCACGGGTATCGTAAATAGAATTAAACTGCTCTACTTCTTTGGAATAAATTTTATACAATCCTTCGTTAGAAAATTTTAATTGAGCATCTTTTTTACAAACGTATGTTATTTGACTATCTGTAATTTCACCAACCCAATAATTTCTACTTACCCAATCGGTAAACGCAAAAACATCGTTTGGATTTCCAACATTACTGTCAATGTATTTTATAGTCATCCCGTAATCTTCGGGTGATAATCTATTCTCGTCGTAAACAAAACCGAATCTGTGATGTTTTTGTACAAACGCAACAACTTCGTTGTACTGTGTTAATGTCATTCCTTTCATAATTATTTTATTTCTTGGTCAATATCAGGTATTTCAAAATCGGGTTCTATTGGGTTCATATCACCCTCATTCTTCATAAATTCTTCTGATTTTTTTCTCGCTTCCTCCATTGATTTTTCTTCAATTTCAGCTTTCTTTTCTAATTCACTTTTATACCCAACAGATTTTTTTAATACACTAAATAACGATGATGGAAATAAAAACGGACAAACAAAAATAAACAATGGGGTTATTACAAATGATATTGTGTACCAATTCCAAAACTTTGTTTTAAGCAACATCATTGATGCAGATGAAAAAAGAGCTTGATAGAAGGCTTTAAACTGTTCGTAATTTGGATTCTGTTTGAATTTTTTTAAACCTTTTTTAAAACTAACATAGATGTAAATTGATTCAAAAATTACAGATATTATTACGTATGCTATTAAATACACCATTTTTTTAGTTTTTTGTTTGATTCTTTTTATATTGTAAATCCCCGATTATAGTATCAGAAAAAAGTAACTGATGCCTGTCCTGCGCTTCACCCCATGTAGGAGGAAAAGTATGTTCACCAAGCCAAAAGTTATCATAAGCCTTTCTCATTTGTTTCGCACATAAATTGTACGGAAACTGACCTATACCTGTACCTAATCCTGAAATTGAAACTGAATTTATTTTACTTTTATTTAGTTTCAATGTTTTGAATATTGCTCTTGCTGCCAAATAAACGTTCACGCTATCATTTTCCAATGACATAGGCACACGCATAGTTGGCGCAACTATTAAATCAGGTATTTTTTTAACTCTATTAATTTCATGAAACGGTACATATATCGCCTGACCAACTAATAATTCACCGTCAAAATCTTTGTATATTTTTTCCTGAACCACCCGTTGAACATCAATATTATGTTCACGCTCATAATATTTTCTTATTTCATTATCAATTCCACCATCAAGAAAACCAAATGAATTTGCGGGTGAAACAAAGCAATCAGTCAATACAGAAAATAAACTACATTGACGTACATCAATATCTTTAAGTAAAATAATAGAATCCTTCTGTGAAAATGCACGAAGCCACTCATCACACATTTCTTTATTATAATCTACTAATTGAATTTTCATTTTTTATTATTCTCTAATTTTAATGGCTTAACCTCAAAAGCAAATCTCACTTTTGTAAAAAATTCATCTACTTGTTCAATAGAAAAAAATGCAACTGCACCAATCTCACCGTCTTTAAAATAGTATTCACTTTTTTCCGTATCGTAAAAACATCTTTGACCAACAGGGTTTACCAATACATACACATCACCCTTCGCAGGTTTAATATTTTTTATTCCGCTAAGTGGATTAGAAGCCTCTTTAATCAAATCATTATTATCAAGAATGAAAACTGATATTCCTTTTTTCTCTAACTTATTTTCACGAATGAATTTTTGAGCTTCCTGATAAGTTTGAAATGTTTTTACACTCTGAACATATTGGTCTGCTATCATGATTTGACCATTCTGAATACAAACGTAACCACGCTCACCATTCCTTGTATTAATCAGCCTTAAAAAGTAAAAAATTTCGGTACTCATGATTATTTATGCTTTAACGTGTCTAAATGTTGATTCAAATAGTGAATCGGGTTATTTAATTGCTTATAAAGTTGTTTATCCTCTTTTAAATTTTTGTGGTAAGCCACCTGTTTAAATTCTTTGTCCTCAAACGTTTCAAAAACTAACCAACTACATAATGTTTCAATACCAAAGTCCAATGATACGGTATGTAATTGATTTGATTTTAAGTATTCTAAATTAGGAAACTGACCTTTATATTCAAGATTTTGTTTTCCAAAGTTTTCAATAATTTGGTTATCGGATAACCTACCGTATTTATACTTATTAAATTCGATTCCTGAATTGAATTGGTAGCTATTATCTATCGGCACGTATAGGTGTTGAATTAACGTTCCACTTACTTGAACAAATACATCATCATACTTGTGCGGATGTATTGGTATAATGGGATTTACACTATCAAAATCATCATATAATTTACAATATTTGTCCGCCACAAACAACCTAATCTTTGGTCGTTCATTGATAATAAAAGAATTTAAACCAACGCAATGACAATTGCATATTGCTTTACTTTCAACCAAATCACTATTGATTGAAATTAAATACTTCACGAACTCATGAACAGATTTATGACCGCCTAACATCATTTATTCTAAAACTTCTGTTTCATTAATACCCCAATCTTCAAACCTTCCAAATGGAGGAAATGAATCGGTTAAAATTTTTATAGTTTCATCGTCATTACCTTCTTCCTTCCAACTATCAATATACCTTTTCATCTTTTGCTCATGCTCAATACGCTGCTCCTCCTTATGCTTATTCATTGCTGTTTCAGCACCTTTATGAGTACGATGTACACTCATTGTGGCATAACTGCTTTCTTCGGTCATGCCACAATAAACAAACTCATAAAGTCTATCTACTTTTTCTAATGAATGAATTACAGAATAACCTTCGTACATCTGTTTAGCAGTAGCACCCTGAATAGGTAAATTAATTTTAAGTGATGCTATTACTTTATTTGCGTATGATAAATCGCAATCAAATATTTTAGAAATTTGTTCTTCTATTGTTTTTGTCATATTATTCCTCTATTACATCGTATGTTTTCTCAAATATATCTTTTTTACAAGGGTAATATTCTCCTGAAACCCCTCTGAGTATCATGTCTGCTGATGATACATCGTAAGATGTTCCTTCAAGAGTTTTTACTTTAAGGTAATGACCTTCGCTATCAAGGTCGAAATGTGTTTCAAACTTATCCCCGAATGATTCCACCCATTCTTTTAATTCGTTAACTGTTGATTTTTGTTCCGTGTGTACATCGAAGAAATCAATTACTACGGGTTTTTTTCTTGCTTTCATAATTTTGTTTTTTTATTTTATTAATAATTCATCGGGAACTGTTTTTTCTATTTCGGATAATTCAATCCAACACACAACGTCATTCATTCCTTCATCACCGCTATTACATTGGTAAATTATTTTATGACCAACGTTTTCAGATGTAAGATAACCAACGAAGTATGCACCTTTAGAGTTTTTACACAACACCTCTTTGTCTTCGTATGGTAATTTTTTAGTTACAGGAATCCAATTTAATTTAACCTTTACTTTGTTTAAATTTTGTACTTTCTGTTTGAGTAATTCCTTTTCTTTATTACTACTATCAAGCAAATCATTTATAAAAGTACCCGCAGCTAATCCTAACAATGCGCCAAAATAAGTTGCCATAAATAATTGAAAATCGGTATATGGAGATTTTTCAAGTTTACCTGAAATAACAAAAATAGAACCAACACCAATAGCCATTATAATTATACAAAGTATGTTGTAAAAATTCGATTCTTTTATTCCATCTTTAATGTGCCACCGTGTAAATATTGCGGAAATGAAAGTAAAAAAAATACCAAGTGCTGTATAATAATTATGACCGTGATTATCCGAAACAAACGGGTGTAACGATACCAAAACAACAAATATCAAACAAATGTTAGTGCTGTTTTTTATAAGCCAAATAACAGCGTTATGCAGTTTTTTCATCTTCACTATTTTTTAAGTAAACTTTTATTTTTTCAGTTTCTTCCTCAGTAAAGAAAGCTGTATAATCAGTATTCTTTTTTGAGGATTCAAAACCAAGACCTTTTATATCCTTACGGAATAAAAATTCAGTAAACTTATTTAATCCTTCGGGGCTACTGAAAGAAACGATTAAACGGGAACACTTTGTTATTTCTACACTATTTATTTTAATACTCATTTTTTTAGTTTTTTTTTAAAATTAAAATTACCCGATTCTTTTACAATTTCAAATGACTTCTGCATAGCGGGAGTGTCATTCGCAACCATAGTTTCAATTAACTCTATTGATTCCAAATCTTTTTGTCCTACTAATTTATCAAGCAGTAAAAACAATCTTTTATTTCTTTCATGCTCATTCATTACTTTTCATCAATAGCTTGTAAACGGTCAATCTCGGCAGCTATTAAAGAACCCGCAATAACTAAACGTTCTTTATATGATTTATTAACCATCTTTTTCCATAACTCCTTATCCCATGTCGCAGGACATTGATATTCTTCAATATCTTTTACAGTAAGATGTTTGTATGGATAATCAACGCATAATATTGATGCTGCCATCGTTAATTGATTAGTGGAATTATCCCTTATGTCATTATCAATTGAACGTCCATGTTTTTCAAATTGTTCTTCTCGCTCTATGGCGATTAGCTCTATTCCTGTTTTTTTCATATTATTTATTGTTTAGTTAAATCAACGTCATAAATTTTTTGTTCTCGGTCTAATGACAGTTCGTATAAATGGTATTCATCCTTTTCCCATTTTGTAAAAAAATAATCAAATGTAAACGTACCTATTAAGCTACGCTCATTCTCCTCCTCGTTGTAATCGTGTTCTTTAAATCCGTGATAAATAACCCTATCGTTATCCTTGCCTTCATATCCTATGTAGTCGAATAGCTGCTGTATAGCTTTTTCTCTTGATGAAGCAGTAATTATTGGTCTGTTACCACAATCCCAATCTGTTATAATCCAAATATCCATTTTTTATTTTTTATTAGATTTGAAATTCAATAAATTTTGGTGCTTTATATTTACCTAAAGGACGTGGGATGCTAAATTCGTGTGATTGCTTTAATTGTTTTTTGTATATTTTAATTTGCTCTTTCATTTGTTTCTCCACATCATCAACCATCATTAAACAAAATTCTATTATCATTTTTTTATGTTCCGTATGGTCTTTATCGTGAGGGTCTTCTTCTGCATTTTTAAACCAATTTTCACACCTATGAACTTTATGGTCTGTATTCCAATCGGGTTTAAAAAGACATAATTCAGGAAGTGAGTGTAAAGAAATAACCCTCATATCTGAATAAGGAGCAGAAAAACAAACTCTAACATACTCCTCATTTATTTCAAAAAAAGATGCTGTGAAAGAATCACTACTAAGGTTTCCTAACAGGTTTCTGTAAGCCCTCTTTCTTTGTTCTGCGGTTAAAAAATTCAGCATATTATTTTAGTTTTCAAAATCAGTATCATTCATAAACTTTCCTTCTAAATGCTCCTGACGTATATTATCGTATTCATGAAAAAAGAAATCGTAAATAACCTGTTTAATTTTTTCAAAATCTTTTTGCCTTTCGATTGACGGTAATTCAATACCATATCGGCTACCGCTCTCAGATACATACTGCATGAATATTCCTATTTGCATTGCATCAGGAAGGTCGTAAAAAGTAATTCTACGCCAAGACATACCTTCCATAGTATAGTTGGGATTGAATATATGTTCCCATCCCATACGGGTTTTATATTTTTCAATCCATTGATTGAACTCTTGAATTTCTCCAACGAACTTTTCTTTTATTTCGCTCCAAAATTCTGAATTTAGTTTATTGTCTTCCATACGCTTTAGGGTTAACTGTTACTGCTATTAATAATAAGTAAGAACAAATGTATCCGATTAATTTTTGAAAACTATTTATCGGTGCGTGTTTATCACAATAAAATTCATTATCGGTACACAACCAATCTGATTTTTTGTTACATACCTTACAATTACTTCCATTTTCCATCTTCTTCTTCTTTGTGTATTTGTTCAAATATTTTCTTAAACTTTTTTTCAAACGGGTCAACTAAATCACCATACGCTTCCCACCATTCATCATGTATCTTTTTTCTATAATTAATAAGCAACTTTTTTTCTTCATCTTCTTTTCGGCATTTATCAGAGCAAGTTAAAAAAACTCTATCTTCTCCTCTCCAACCAACACCGATTCCAAATTCACAAGCCATCCACTTATCAGTCCACCTATCAACCTTATTACAAACGTTACATTCATGTATTCGTTTGTTATCTCTATTTTCAAAAACTATTTCTAATGGCATAACATAAAACGTTCATCTCTAATATTTTTCCACCATTCAAGTTGCTCCTGCTTTTCACGCTCCTCGTCTTCCTTCCACTTCTGCTGCATCTTTTCTAAATTATCAGCCCATTCTTTACTTTGCAAATAGCGTTTTACTTTCGCTACCTGCTTTTTATTCCAAATAGGTTTATTTTTTTTATCGTTACTCACAGTTAAACAAATCAATTTCGTAAGGTTTACCGCATTTAGAACAAGAAACACATCCACCGTTTAATTTATGCTCATCCATGAACTTAATTCGTTCATCCATGTCTTTAGGCAATTCACTTTCTTTGAAGTATTGACCCGCATCATTGAAGTGCATTTCCTCACCGTCATCATCATGCTGACATTTATCGGGTACACCTGTAATGAAGGCATTAGATACCTTACCGTCCTTGTCGGTAATTTGTATAAATTCTTCGTGATGGTCTTTTCTCATTTTTTTTATCCGTTAATGTTTATGTCTTTGAAAACAGTAGTAATATCCTTTACTTGGAATCCGCAAGCAGATTTATGCCCACCACCTCCCCATTTTTTCGCAACAAGTGATAAATCAATATCCTTTGTTCCATACAATGATAAAATCCATTGCTTATCTTTTCCATCGTATTTAAACGGCATCATCGCATCATGTTTATTTTCATCGTAAACAGACTTAAATACATCAGAACTGAAACCACCGCCATTCAAACAAATGCAACGTAATCCTTCAAATTCATATTCAAACGCAGCTTTACAAGCAGATTCATTCACTTGTGTTTGGTATTTCAATATTGTATTACCTGCTTTTATAATTTCAATAATATCTTCTTCATTGTTATTGAATAAATATGTCGGGAAAGTTTCAGGTGAATTACAAATCATTCTCATACCATATTGGAATGGTAGAATTTCATTTTCCCAACGTTTTAAATCTTGTTTTCTCCATGTATCATACTCTCCTAATAACAATATCGCTCTCGGCATTGGTTCATTAGGGAAAAGATATTTCCAAGTTCCTTCACAAGCGGATATAGTATTGTCTAAAACTGCTTTACAGAATGTTTCACCGTCGCCAACAAACTCTTTGTACTCCTTAATCGCACTAATATGGTGGTCAACCCAAGTAAGCTGCCATTTAGATGTTTCTGCTAATTTTAGCATCTGAGGCATTTTCATTGACACGTCAGACATGATTATTGGTTTTCCTACATCTTCACTATCGAGTTGTAATTCCTGCCCGTAATCAAAACCTATTAGTTTTGCATCAGGATATTTTCTTTTAATAATTGCACCTGACGTATATCCGTCTAAGTCCCTGCTGTGATAAATTCCAATCATATTGTTTTGTTTTTTTTATTTTATGAATAAATGTATTTTTTCAACCATATTTTTGTACTTGCCCCAATTTTCAATTCCATCAGGCAGTTTTTTATTTTCGTTATTGAACTGTTTTAAAATAAATTTTTCCCCTTTCTTAAACTCAATATTAGCAGATAAATCGACTAATCCCATCATGTGATACTGATAATCTAAAGTAGTGTAATGTACCTGCTTCCAATCAATTTCATTTTTTCCAATGAACAGACTACTTAACTTTAACGGAACACCTTTATTATAAAAGAATCTTATCGAAAATACCTTTCCATCAATAGGTAAATTACCCTCAAAGTCTTTATATCCGCAATTAGCTTCAATAAATTCGTGTCCGTTATGACTTTTCAATTCCATTTTTTTACAACAAATAAACCATTAAACAAATTACTACTGCGTGTAAGAATTGGTCAAACCCAAATAAATACCAATGACCTTTACTTGACGGTGTGCTTATACTCGGAAACCAAAAAACCATTTTACCCTTCCACATATCAATAAGAAAGTGTAAAATTAATTGAAGGAAAAACAATTTATCTACACGGGTTAATTCAAGTAGTTTTGTTTCGTATCCTGAAATAGTATAATGACAATAAATTTCAAGAGTAATACCCATTAAACAAGCATGAACAAGGGCATGGCAAAAAATAGGGAACAAAGGTGTTCCGAATCTTTTAGCTGCTAACATCCAATTTGTAGATAGATGTGTAAAATCCGCTAAGAAATGGCAGAAAAACAATGATAGTAATAGTATTAATTGTTGTGTTTGCATGATTTTTTTTGTTTTTTATTTATTAGTTAATAATACATTATCTACTTCTTCATCGGTTAATTGACCTGTATTATCATACCCTTTCTGTATGCCATACACAAGTACTTTTCTAACCTGTTCTTTTGTCATTGGCTCACCTTTATGCTCAAAGGCTTTCCAACTTTTTTCAATTTGCTCTAAAGCTCCAACTAAATCTGCGTTCATATTATTTAATTTAATTCTATGTCAATATTACTGTTATTATCATCATCTTTTTCAACAGGTTCTAATTCAATTTTAAGAAGTTCTACCAATCTATCCCATTCAAATTCGCCTTGTTTAATTTCAATAAGTTCGGTATCATCATATTTAGGCACTAAATTTTTACCGTCATCAAACATTTGTTGAGGAGAAAATAATTTGTGTTCATTCCCATTTTCATCAATAGCAATTATTATAGTTGTACCGCCATCCCTGTATCTTTGAAAACTTTTAATTTTATACTCCTTAACCTGATTTTCCCCGTTTTCAATCACCCTGAATCTTTGATTTTCGTATTTGAAATTATAAGCAGGATAATCAACAACAATATATTTCAAAACAGTTCCTAAAGTTTTAAAAGCATAGCCTATTTTTCTTATGTTTTCAGGAATCTTTAAGAACTTTAATGAAAGTGCTTTTTCAATTTCTTCATAATTCACAAAAGTTTCCTGTGGATAAGGTCGGTTAAATGGATTTCCTTTATCATACTCAGCAACCTTAGTCATAAAATTAAACTCAGGTGTCCAATCAATTCTACCAAATAACAATACTAAATTTTTATCGTGTGAATAAACACTAAATGGTGCTGAATCCTTATCCTTCCAAACATCTTTACCCTCAGATTGCATCATGTTTCCCCTTCCTGAACCCATGCCACCATCCAACATCTCAACAAAATAATCTGTGTTAGGAAAACGAATATATACTTGGTGGTCGCCACCTTCTAAACTAAACCTCAATAATTCAAAAAATGCCTTTTCGTTTCTTTTATTTTCCGTTTCCGTAAAGTAAATTGCAGTATTGTGTAAATCTGAACTTCTGAAAAGTTCGACATCTCTTTTTTCTGTTAGGAACTTTGATAGTTCACCGAATTGTTTTTCCATCTTTTTATTTTTTGTTTTTTCTTATAACATAGGAATTACCTTTTCTTTTAATAAGACTTGACAATACCCAATTTAAAGTTGTACTCTGAATAGCAAGGTGCAAGTGTTCTTCTTTTTTAAAAGAATTATTTTCATTATCAAAACAATCATCCATTGCTTTATGAATTTTTTTTAGTTTCCTGCGTATTTGTTTTTCAGTTTTCATTTATTTTTTATGTTCTTCTTCAAACCCTTTACAATTGTCGCTTTGAGCGGTCATTTGTGATACTCGTCTATCCAACAATTCTTTCATACTCGTTTCTTTTGCACATTCCCAACCTTTACCCATTACTAAATAACGGCAGCAGTCATTTCCTTGACCCATTTTACATACGTCCATAGCGTATTTATCATTTGTGATTAAGCTCATTTTTTATCTTTTATTTTAAATTCTTTTACTTCGTGAATAAGGGTTACTGAATACGTTTTTACATTTGTAATATCTTTTATTCGCATAATAGAATCCGAATAAACCAATGCTTTTTTTACGTTAGGAAACGACTGATAATTTTCGCAGTCTATAAATGTACCCATTGCTGTGTGCATTGTTATACAGTATGTAATTATGTATTTTATCATTTTTGTATTAAATTATTTGATACCACCAATTAATATGTTCTTCAAAAAATTCTTTAAGTTTCCTTTGTTCTCTCATAATCCAATACCTTCTCTTTACTACTACGGCAGCAAAAGAAGCAGCAACAAATCCATGATACCCTGTACCCGAAACTGATAACTTTAATAATAACGGTTCAATAAAACTATCGAAGTCATTATTAAAATCATCCGAACTAATATCGTCTTCTGAAATATACTTCATAACGTTATCTAACCACCTGTCGTAGTGTAGTTGTGAAGGTTCACTTGTCAAAAACCTATCCAATGCTTCTTTGTCCATTTTCTTTAATTAATTTTTTATTCTTACTAACATAATCTCCCTTTGTAACACTCGACATCTTTCCCTTCACACCATTTACCATTTCATTATCAATATTAGATTTACTTTTTCCGCCTATACCTAAACTGTTTTTTATTATAAACGCTATTGTAAATTCTTCCTTTTCCTTGCACCACAAGTTCCAAAAATAATCGAACTTTTCCTTAACTTCAATGTACTGTTCGGCATTAAGTTTTGAATAAATTTCTAACTTTTTTGTGTTTTCCTGTATCTTAACATTCGGAGCAACATCACAAATAACCTGAGTTAGTATTGTTTTGTAATCATCCCTATTTTTTATTCTAAACGTTCTTTTAAGTTTATTATCCTCGCTATCAATATCTGCTAAAGTAAGGTTGTATTTTTTTAATAATTTTTCAAGTTTTTCTTGCGCTGCTTTTTTCTCTCCATCAATTCCTTTTTTAGCAAGTTCCAACACTTTTGCAATCAAAAGTTTAATCCGTTCTAAGTCAGGCGTGATATTTTCAGTACTATGGTTTTCCATGAACAATCAATTTACCACGTATTTTCATTAACAAACGACCTAAATGATTCTCTCCAATATTAGGGTTGTTTTTCAAATCAACACCCCACACAGAATCTCCAAAATAATTTCCTTCAACTATATTTTGAGTTCCTGTTTCAATTAATTTTGATTTAAAAGGCTCTTGGTTGAATTTTTGTTCAAGACACGTTTGCATAACAATAAACTTAAACGTATCCCAATCATCTCTCAATTTAACTTCACGGGATTTTTTCTTTACATCACCCGCAGAATTATTTTTATCAGAGCAATATTTTTTCCATTCAGGGTCTTCACACTTCATTGACATATATGCGTGTTCAACGGAAGGGTAATTGTAATCACCTAATGTAATCGTTACAGCTTCAAAATTTGAAAGCCATCTGTATTCACCTTTAAATTCATGTATCATTCGTGAGGGTATTTTAATTTAAGTTCTTTTAGTTGTTGAATTTCTGTTTGTTGTTCAGTATTATTGTTGTATCCTTCGTATAAACTATACATCTGTTTAAATTCATCGTGAGTTATCGGGTAACAAAAATTAATAGCAGGGTATAAACCGCTTATGTATCTTATTTGACCTGATGAACCAAACCAACTTATTATTAAGTTTATGTTTCCAAAAATAACTGTCCTATGGCTATCTAAAAATTCGGCACTCTTGACCATTTTATGATGGTTCATTACAATCCTCCATTTGAAGTTGGAGCAAATATCTTTCCATTGACTTATTAAGTGTTCTTTCATTTTTTTTTTACCATTTAACCTCGAAAGGCATTTGTTCAATTATTATTTTTGCAATTGGTATTGATAATATCTTTTCCTTCAATTCTAATTCAGTTAATTTTTCTTTAACAAAGAAGGTTGAAACAGTACCGTTCCTGCCGTCAGTACAGCTTCCCGAAATTATAAAAACAGAAAAATCATCAACGTTTTTAAAAGTAGCCGTTCCTTTTGCTAAAGGCTTCTGACCGTCGTATGGGTCAAAAGGAATATCTTTAAAGTAAATATCACTCTTACCCATTCCTTCACCTTGTAGCAACCAAAAGTAATGCCCTGCTGTCCTTAAATCTGTTCCAAAATAATTCATATTAATTAGTTGTTTGAGTTGCTGTTAAAACAATACTATCACACGCAGGGCATAAATTATACAATTCACTTACTTTATCTGATATTTTTCTCACATCAAATTTTGTTTTACAAGTACACCCCTTCCATCCGCATTTACATTTTACGGATTCGCTACAAATGTGAAAATAATTAACGTTTTCCATTTTTTAAATTGTATTATTGCTTCTTATGTAAAAAGTATATGTTTCGTGGCTTGAAGTTGGTAAAGGGCATTCATATACTTTTCCATGAATTTCACGAGTACCCATAACACTTTCCCTTCTTATTTTGCACATTACTATATCTCCCACAAGCTGTTGAGATATGGAAAAGCACATTGAAATTTCCTTATAAAGTGATTCGTACTGTATTCTTGAAATAGTATGATTATCTCCAAGTAAAATTAACTTGTGTAAACTAAAACAATTCTGTTTTCTTGTTCTTAATAATAATAAACTCATTTTTTTAATTATATTGAATTGTTATGATACCATTAGTGGATTCAATAATTTTCATACTTGTTGGATAGTTTTTTCTGCCACCAAAATCCTTAAACATAAAGGAGAATCCCGAAAAACTTTCTACGTTTTTGTTTTTGGATGGCGTTTGATAATCCAAAGAGAAGTAATCAGATATTCGTTCTGTTGGATTTTTAATTTTTACGTTAAACGCATTTTTTGGTAGATTTACCGTTACACGTTTCTCTTTTTTATTGACTTCTTTTATCATTTTTTTTGTCCTTTAATTCTTGTAACTGTTTTTGTATTATATTCAATTCCTCCTCGACCTTTTTTCTTTTCGGGTCATCTATCGGAAGTATTAACGCAACGTCTTTAGCATATTTAAAATGCTCCCAATAACTGTACTCTAAAATTTCAATCTCTATGTCATTCCTGTATGTCAATTTTAGGTAATATTTTTAATTGGTCATGTTCAAAAGTCAAAACAGCAATATCTCCATTTGGAACTTGTTTACAAAAACTTCCCCACATATTCCATGCACCACTATCTTTGCCTACTGTTTGACACATAATTATTCTATCATCAGGTAATCCTTCGAGAGCATCACGTAATGTTTTTACATTGTAAATACGAACTGTATTTTCTTTGTTATCTGACATTATGAAAGTAATAATTTTTTGTTCCTATCATATTTATGAACCTTACCGCCAATAACTTCCTCAACGTTTTTTCCCTTGAACAACATTTGGTTGCATTTAGCACCATCAAATAATTCTTCATTCCCGTGAATTGCCTTCATTATTTTACTAACTACTTCGTCGGGATTACCTGTAATTTCAAGTTCAATGAATAATTTATCGCCTGTCTTATCAGCGAAAAATGTTGTCGATTCGTTTTGTGCTTCCATCTTATTTTGTTTTTTTAATATCTACTGATTTTACCTTGAAGTTGTAAATAATGTGCAGCTAATAATTGTTGAAATTTCATACCCAAACAGAATACTCCGTTATCGTTCCAATTTGTTACATGGACTTGTACTTGGTCTTTGGTTATTTTAGCTTTAACACGCATAGTCTTAAAAATTACCCTCAATTCTTTATCGGTAATATTTTCAGGCTTCTTAATGTAAACTTTCTCTAATTCCTTCTTCATGTAAATTTAATTTTTATTGTTGTTCGTCTTCTTTAAATTCAGGCTCAATTCCTTCATCGTTATCATTTTCCTGCCCTTCATTATTTTCAGTTTCATTATTTTCGTTATTATCATTTTCGTTTTCCTCGTCTTCATCTTCATCATCTTCGGCTTCATCCATCTCAAAAAGGTTAGCTATGATTTCCATATTTTTTTGAGAGTAGTTGTAATTTTCGACAACATCTTTATTGGCATGATTAGCACATAACCTTACTAAACCCAATTGCGTAGCCAACAAATTTTTTATGTAAGTAATAAATTGTTCACGGTCAGGGAAGACGAATCCATTAATTGTATCCTTAATTAATTTGTTGTAAGGGTAAACATCGGGAACGATAATAGGAATACGCAATGCTCCCGCTTCTAAATATTTATTGTAGTTTTCAGAAGTAGTATTAAATACAGTCTTCATTAAAGGAATAAATAAAAGGTCAATCGTAAGCGAATTTAATTGCTTAAAATAATGTACGATGCTTACGGGTTTAACGTATTCAAAGTTCACACCCTCTAAGGCATTAAGAACATCATCTTCGGGTCTGTAACCAAAAAACACAAGAGTTATTTTATCCTTGTATAATTTGTTTATTTTTCGGAATTGCTCGTTGTAGTATTTGATGTCCTCATAGTTACAACCGTTCACAATAACGCCAATCCTAAAAGCTCTATTCCCCTTTGCCTTTTTTTGGTCGTCCACGTTTGCCTGTGGATTTTGTTGCTGCTCCTGATTTTGATTTTGCTGTTGTTCCATGACTTGTTTTTGTTTTTGTTGGTTTTTTCGGCTTGGAAATTTTTTCCGCCTTATTATCAATTTCTTCTTTTTTACTATCGGTACTGTAAGTATTAATATGTTCCTTTTCCGATGCTTCTTCCTCTTTACGAATCAAATCCTTTTCTTTTACCGCTTCTGCTACATCAGTAACTTTATCAATTACTTTCTGAACGGTATCAGTATGTGCAACCTCTACGGGTTTAGCATTAATGGAAACAGATTCCTGAATATCGTAGTCAATATTTTTTAACACGATGTCAGTATCAATCATTGTTGGTAATGTTGCAATACCCATGTATGATTCCACACCTTCATATTTGGCAGGAATAATTTTTTTGAATTTTTCAATTAAGTATTTCGACAACTCAATATTGTTGGTTAAAACCATGTCGGCAAAGAACATATTATCTTCAACGTCATTAATAACTGTTTCTTCCGAAAAGATGTCATTATAAGGATGGTTCTTTGATAACTCGTAAAAGTTAAAATCTATACTATAAACGATTTTAATTTCAGGTTTGTTTGCACGGATGGTATTATAAATTTCTTCAACCAACGGTTGAGTGGTAAACGGGAAAACGATAAAGTCAGCCCATTGAATCATGGCATTATTCAAATCAATCTCATAACCCAATAATTGTTTACGATGGTCGAACCTTTTTAACGAAGTGATGGCAGTTGAAATTTCCTCACTTTGCATTAAAAAATAAGGAAGCAATGTTTTATACAAATGCTTACCCGAAAGTTGAGGACTTACAAAAAGGATGTTTTTATCCTCACCCCACTCCTCGAACATTTCTTTGTAAAACTTCTCGTCGGTAATCGCTCTTGTTAATGAGATAACGTCTTTCATTTTTTTAGTTTTTTTAAATTTTTGTTTTCAATATCACTTATTTTTGTCGAATAAACTAACCCAACATTTATTAATCTTGGTCGCTTTATTTTCGTTTTTTTAGTTTTTTCAATCGTATCCATATTTACATTAAAGTACAAATCATTTATATTCTTTTAATCCCTTTCCAATTTCAAACATTTTTTCATTATTTAAAATTGCAACGTTTCTTTCCTTCTTTTTATCGACACCACCCATTAAATTATCTTGGGCTATTTTCTTTTTAAGTGTCATTTCACATTCAATTAATCCGTCCTTATTTACCACTTCCCACCCGACCAAAATATCGTCGTTAAAAAAAATAAGCAATGAAAAAGAACGGTATTTTTAACATCTGACTAAGGTGTATTGCCTTACCCAATTTATCGTAATTAATTAATATTCCACCCCATCCTTTAACATCTCCCAACTTCTCTTTTCGACTTCGATTTTCTACGATAGCCACCAATTTATTATCCCGAATCATGAACCCATCAATCGGACAATAAGACCCTGATTTGTTAAAATCTTTTTCCGTGTGAATGAACGTACATTTCCATTTTTCCTCCAAAAATTTAATAACCTTATTTTCTAATTCGAGCCTAAATTCGAGGTCGTCTTTTTTAATATCCGACATCCTATTTTGTGCTTAAAATTATCTCCTTAAATTTATTAAACCATAAATGACCTTCGGCATCCCTACCATCCAATTTTTTAATTTCAGCATCAAGGTCGGCAAGTAACTTTGTTTTAAAATCAACCTGACCATCCCCAAAAGTTTCATCCAAAGAAGTACCCAAAGCGTTACAAATTTTCTTTGCGGTGTCGAGCATTAAGTTATCCTTTTTACCCGATTTATAATTTGAAATCTGCCCGTATTCCAACTTGGTTTTATCCGCCAAAACAACAGTCCCGATATTTAATTTTGCCATAACTAAACTAAGTTTAGTTTCCTGCTTTTTACCCTTATCTTTTTCGTTAATTATGGTGTACATCTTCGCCTCCTTTCTCATTATTTTTTTTGTTAAAATCAAGCTGCAAATCAGGATTAATTTCGGGATTTATTGGCTTATATTCTTCGCCTCCAAAAGTAACTTTTATATGGCTTTTTGGAACATATTTTTCTATCTCAATAGCCACTAAATCAGTAGCCCATTTTTGAGGTTTGTACTCCTTTGAATCAATAGTATAATGAACAGTCAATCTTTCTTTATAAGGAACAGAATCTATGAATTTTGCCCTCTTGCCTTTAGCAACAAAAAGCATATAATATTTCTTTTTCTGAAATGTTTTTTGGAGAACAAAATTGATGATTTTCCACTCACCAAATTCATTCGTGCCGTACTTCATTAAAGACTTAAATATTAATGTTCCTGATATTTTTTGCATTTTTCAGCGTATGTTGATTAAAGTAAACTCTTTATTCCAAATTATAAATTTTAATTATTTATTTAATCATTGAAATAAACTAATAATTGTCAAATATAAATAACTTGTATTCAATAATACCTTAAAAAAAATATAAATATCAACATCTTTTGAGCTTATCATTAATTTTTTTTATCAGTTAATTGTTTTTTTTGTTCATATAATTTATTTCCTGATTCAAGCATATTATTTTCTGATACAAGCAAACTTTTAAACCAATCCTGAATATGTTTTTCTGCCAACATACAGGCATCGTAAGGGTCATTAAAACGGGTCGAATATTGCTCATGGGTGAATGGAAAATAGGAAGCCTGACCGATGACATAATATGGGTTTTTACCGCTCAAATCGGCAGCACATTTTCGTATCACAATAGCCTTATCCATGATGCCTAAATCGGCTATAAAATCCCATCCATCCTGCCTCCAAAAAGGCTTCAATTTTTTTATCGTTTCTTCCATAATTTTAATCCAATTTTTCGTGCATAATTACATCATCCAACTTCTCAGAAATCTTCAATAATTTACCCATAGTTTTCTTGTTAACCACGCTCTTAGAAACTGTTAAAACTCTACGCCTTGCCTTCAATAATTCAAAGGTATTTTCTTCATACTTTGAGCTTATTTCTACCACCTTATTAACCTCAGTTTCGACCTTAGAAGTTACCGATAATTCATACTCAATTGTATTATGGATGACCACCGTATTACAACCTTGATGCAATTCAAATCGTACTTCATCCATCGTTTTATTAAAGAAAGTGGTTTCCCCCCGTGAGTTAAAAGCGGTGAAATCTACGATGGTTACTTTAACTTTATCTGATAATTCAGGTGCTTTTTTATCCTCCTTTTGGGATACTTTTTTATCAGTTTCAACTACCTTTTTTTCGTCAGATACAGGTGTCTTTTTTTCAGAATCCGAGTTATCGTGCTTCTGTTCTTCGTGTTGTTTTTTATCGTTTTGCATAGTTCTTATTTATATTTGAGTGTAAATATTATTAGTTAATTTCTGATACCTGTTTGGCAAATTTGTATGCCAAAGTAGCTGCTTCACCATAACCTTCGGCTCTCATTTCTTCCTGAAAATTGTCCTCAATTATAGTACCTGTTCGGTGTCCAATTTCATGACCAAAGAAATGTATTAATTCTTCAATCGGTACTTTTTTACCTGCCCAATAATGGATGACTTTATCCTCGTCAACCCATCCCCAATAACCCATATTTTTTATTCCATCAATTTGACTTTTATATGTTAAAGGGACTTCTTTTTGGTTTTCATCCAAGCCACCAAAATCACTATTTTTAAACTCCTCAAAGTCCATATCGGGAAAATCAACAGCAAACGAGGCATACAATATTTCGTCAACGCTGTCGTATTTCTTTAATGTAAATTCTTTTTCCATTTATATTCAAGTGTAAATTATTTATACTTTTTTAATTAGCGGTTCGATACCCATTCTTATCAAATCGTGTTCAAAATCTTCAATATTTCGGTACGGTAAATTGGTTGAGAAGAACTTTCTTTGACGTGGGTAATTATCAATTACGAACCTCCATTCGTTCCTACCATCAATAATAAACACCTCCATAAAATCTCCTTTGGCATTTTTAAACACATAGCAAACACCCTGAGTGGCACTTCCTATTCTGACCCCTTCATAAATATCAGGTAACTGTTCGTGGCTAAAATCCATTTTTTTAGTTTTTTGTTTTACGATATAAATTAATCTTCAAACATATCTTTAAGCCTTTTTACCAATTCAGGGTATTTACCTTCGGATAATATTGCATCAATTTCACGATGTTTTTGTGAAGTATTACCTAAAGGGTAATTCAGAATATTAAATAATCCTATTTCCATTAGGGTAGATACCGCTTCTTCTTCGGTTACTTCCAACACTTCTTTTGTTATTTGAACGACAATATATTCGTCCTCATTTACTTTAATTTCCTCTGCCATATTATTGTTTTTTTTGTTTATTTATTTTTTGGGACAAATGTTTTCATAACAACGTATTTATGCCAATCTCTATCAAACCAATGAGTTTTACCTTCTTTAATTAAAAACTCCAAATGCTGTTCCGCAGTAAATTCAGAAATAAATCCTTCCTTTGGTTGGTCTTCAATTAAAGTAAATTCATAACGTCCAATGTTACCTAACTGATGGTAAACGTAAATAAAATATCTTTTTTCTGCTGTCATAAATTAATTAATTATTTGGACAATAAAAGTAGTAATATAAAACCGATGCCTATGGAATTAATTATACCGATTATTAACGCCCAAAGCGACATTTTTGAGTATTGTCTATTCCTGCGCCACATACAATTCTTTTACGCTATTTAATGTTTGGGTAATTATCATGTCGGAGAATAAAGAACCGCTTGGAATAAAATTCAATTTACATAAAATATCTCCTCCTGAACTGATTAAAATACCCTTCTTTTTTAAATTAATTATTAGGTTTAATTTAATACCATCGTAATTATTCACATATAATTTAAGGTCGTTTTTTTCGGATACAAGGCGAAATCCAATCGCTATAATGTGCTTATCAAAATTAAACTGACTACTGTGTTTAACGTCAAAATAATTCACTAAAGCCTTGTGCTTATTTTTAATCCAATTAATCATTTCCCTTATCCATTCTTTCAAGGGTTTTTACACTTTCTTCGTGAATTAAATCGGGAATAGTTATTGGGTTATTCCTGTCCTCAATTTTTGTAGATATATTTCGTATCGTTATACCAAGAGAATTTAATACTTGGTGGAATCTTAAATCGGGTTGGTTCTCGACCATATCCGTAATTCTTTTTACTATTTGCCTGTTGGCTTCCTGTCTGTTCATTTTTTATGTTGTTAATTAAATTAATTCCTTCCTGTACTTTTTAAATATTTCAATATCGTATTCATCAATTCCTATTCGTCGGAATCTTTTAAGGTCATATTTACCGACCCCCGCTTCAAATAATTCTTTTGTAGGAGTTGAAACACCCTTGTCCATTATCATTAATTTAGCACAGGCACAGGCAAATCCTTGAATAAACCTATTATTAGTGTCTTTTGTATTTACGTTTTTCATACTCGTTAATTTATTTATCGTGAATATTCCCTACAACGGTTAATTCGCTACTTCTCGCTCCGTTACAAAATTCCTGATGCCAAATACCATTATCGGTTTCATGTGTAATAGCCCAAGCATTTTTATAAAAAACAATTTCATATAATTCGGTATGCCTGTCCCTTTTACAAATATCACCTTCGTAAATATCCTTTCCTGATTTATCCTTTAATCCTGTAAATTCACCAATCGTTTCAGGAATAACGCCAACCCACTTGTTTTCATCCAATTCAAAATAATAATTATTCAATTTTCTTTTAATTGTTCCTTTTGCAATTGTCATGCTTTCAACCCAATAACCATCTGTACCGTTAATACCGTTATTGATTGTTTTTGCCCTAAATTTTATTTCTCTATTCATATATTAATTTATATTCTAAAACAAACTTGCTTGGTCGTCATTTTTGCCTTTTTTTGTTTTTTTAGTTTTATTATCCTTTTCTTTTTTATCGGGTTCAGGGTCGGTTTTAATATCCTCCTTTTTCAATACACGCTTCTCGTACTTAGGATGCTCCTGCTTCTGATTCAGGAAATCTTTATTTTCTTCTATCGGCATATCGTCCTTATTTACTTCTATCGCTTTAATTAATTCAGGTTCGGTATTTTGTTTTTCAATTACAGGTTCAGTTACTTTATTAATTACGGGTTCAGGTTCTTTTTCAACTTTTAATTTAGGTACTTCTTTTATTGTTTCGGTCTTTTTATCGTCAATATTAAATAGCTTTTTATTAATTTTTTCCTGCTCCTCCATCTTTTTACGTCGCTGAAACGCATCACATTCAATAAAGCAGGTTTCATTAAAATAATACCAAAAATGCAGGTCTGTCGTTGGAACAGGAACGAATCTATGGTAATCTCCGTTCATTATATTCCAATAATTATTTCCGAGTAAACAATACCTGTCGTAATCACACAGGTCTTTATAAACAGAATAATTATTTAATTCCTTTTCGCTTTTTACTATTTTTCTGTCTAACAGGGTTTTTCTTACCCTTTCGTATTTTATCGTTAATTGCTTTTTTTGGTTTTCGTTTAGTGAGAACCGCAGTTGATTTAATTGATTTGGTTGGTTTGCCATCTTTATTTAATTCATTTTTATTGACCCATTTCGCATATAGCGATAATAAAATTTTAATTCGCTTTGGCATTGTATATTTCACAAACGCTGTTTTTGACACCTCAATTATTCCTGTAACAAGGTTTATACGTGCCGATGTTGGAACAATTTTACCCGTCTTCCTATCACGTATTTTTAAATAATAATCAACCCTAAAATTACCGCTTGAATTATTTATGTAAATACTTGGAAATTTGTCCCCCGCAGATACACGGGAAGCCTTTTTAGAAAATTCTTTAGCGAACTCTAAAAATAACATTTCATTTTTTTTAGCTTCTTTAGCCTCTTTTTTATTAATATCTGACAATAACCTTTTAGCCTTTTCTTTAATTCGTTTTTCAGCAGCTATTCGGGTAGGAGTGCCTTTTTTACCGTATGTCTTGTTTAACATTTCTTCGTAGGAATAACCTTGCAGGTCTTTATTGGTAATTACGTCAATATCCATCAGAGTTTCTTTTCCGTCAATCACTTTACGTAAATCCTTTTTTGTTTCCTTTCGGGACTGTTTATCGAATTTATCACGTTTCGGAGTACCCTTTTTTCCAAGAGTTTCATTCATTAATTCATCTAATGTTACGAATGTTTTTTTACTTTTTTCCTTTTTTACCATCTGTAATTAATTTTTGGGTTGGTTTACTATTCAATGCTTTTAATTTCACTTTCTCAACGGGAGCATTAACCAATTTCATTTTCGTGCTTTTTTTACCGTCCTCACCTATTAAATCGTCAGGAAATAAATTGTGAGCTTTGTAGCAACGGTACATATTACGTTCACTCATTCCAATTAATTTAGAAACGCCATTCTTACTATTAGCCAACGAATCAGCAAGTCTAAGCCTTGATTTTTCACAGCCAATTAATTTAATTACCGCTTCGGGTAATTCAATGGCATTATTATTTTTTTTAATGCGATAAAGGTTTTCTGATAAAACATCAAAACCCACGTAAAAATAAATACATTCTTCAAGAACCTTTATTATTTTGTCCTTGAAAAGTATCATTTTTGGTAGTGGTATTTCCTTTTTTTTGTTTTTGTCTTCTTTTTTTACTGATGGCATATAACGTACTTTTTAATGTAATTTAATCTGTTTTTGTCGTCCCTTTAATTATATAATTTAATTCCCCTGCATTTAATATTACGCTGTCTTTTGGAATAAATTTATTGGTTTTTCCGTCGTACTGCATTAGGTTTAAATCCTTCATTCGCTGCTCAATTTCATGAGGCATACACATATTCACATACGCTAAATAACCTATGATTTCACCTATAATTAATACGATAAAGTATTTCATTTTTTTTATTTAATTATGTCTTTTAATACTAATTCGGCTTTCGTTAAATAATCCTCTCCAATGCACCCCTGCTCGTAATTACCGCAATTTAAGACAATACATTTTTTACTCTCATTAATCGGTTGTCCAAATTCGATTTCCGTTGCGGAATATGATTCTGAATTAAATCTTTCACCAACAACCTTTAAGTGTACTTCCTCGCAAAAAACAATAAAATCAGCCCATTTAATATCGTCCTCATTAATTAAATGTGTTCCTTTTAAACCGCAATAATATTTATTTATCCCTGCCGAGCGATATTCGTATTGAGGAGCTATTTCTTCAAAATACTCTACTAAAGCTACGCTCCTATCTTTATTGCTCGTACAGACCATTAGCACTTTTTCTGATGTCATAATTATTTTCGTCTTAATCTCGTTAATAATAAAATCCTTCTGTTGGTTTTAAATCTTACAGGATAAACAATACCACCTTCTGCAAATTTACTTTCACGTCTTTGATGCCTTATCTCCTTACGTAATTCACGAGCGACCAATTTTGCCTCACGTCTTTTTTCTCTGTATTGTTTCCTTTTTTCAAAATCCATTTTTTTAGTTTTTTATTGGTTCACAAAATTCGTAAATACCCAATATGAAAATAACGTCTTTTAATTTATTATCAAATTCTTCTTTTGAACAATTAATTGAACTATCCATTATTTCAGGAACAGTATTAATACAACAATCATCCTTCTTTATTTCCGCTACCATTCTAAAAGATTTACTTTCCTGAACTACTGTTTTATCGTTTTTAGCGTGGAAAACATGGAGAATACTATCTCCAATCCTGTAAAAATGATTCCCGTCTGCTGTTTTTTTATATTCCATTACCCTAATGTTTTTTCTCCGTTAATTATTCCCAATTTGTATTTTTTAATTTTATCCAAATAATTGAAAATTGCGTTTGGTCTATTAAATTCTTCTTCCGATAATTCATGCTCGGCATCCTTGTATATTTTAATTGTTTTTTTCAACACATCCTGATAAGGAAGCCATTTTTTCAGAATACTTATTTTATCGGCTTTATCGGCAGGGTCATGACTGCAATATTCGCCACCGTCCTTCAATGGAATCAACATCCTGCACATATAAGGTCGGTCTTGTTCGGATAAAGAACAGCCACTTTCGTATTTCCAATTAACGCAAATCCCGTAATAGGTGTAATTTTGAATTGCAGGTTCATCCATGTGTCGGGGACGAACTGAATAAACTTTATGACCATATATTGATTCAGCAGCTAAACCCAACATATCTGAATCATCGGAATCAATAGTGAATTTTCCCGATAATAATTTCTGTAAAAAATATTCAGGAGTGAATTTTTCTTTAAAATCATCGGGCGAATAAATACCCGCATAAGTAGTGCAACAAACGCCCTTGCATTGCTTACAGATGTCGTATTTTGTATGTGCGTTACTCACCGTCTTCTTGCTCCTGATTAAATAATTTCATTTGTTGGTCTTCATTCGGAAAAATCTCCTCGTAAACGTCCTTAAAATCGTCTTCACCTTCAACAGAGGTCATGGCAATAGCACCAATCATTCTCCTAAGATTATTGATGTCCTTTTCAATATCATTGGCGTTAATTAAAACGTAACCCTTAATATTACAATGCCCCTCGTCGTTTGGTTCAGCGAATTGTTTTTCTTTAATAATTGAATTGTTTAATTTTTCTACTAAACTCTCATAAGAGTAGATTGCCTGTTTTCTCAGGTTGTTGTAATTGATTGTCATTGTTCCCATCTTTTCCAAAATTATTTATTTTTTCTGCATGATTATTAAGCCATTCTACAAAGTTATCTACCGATGTAAATTGTGTTGTTTTATGAAGATATTGTTCTCGTGAAATTAATATTGTGTAACCGTGCTTAAAGTATCCGATGAAGTAATCTCTCATACCACTATCAGAATGAATGTAAGCCACACCGAAACAGCATTGAGGATAAAACTGCCTCATTTTATCCAACAAGGAATAAACTAAATTATTTCTATCACTCCCATAGCCACTAACCTGATGAAAACCGTCATCGAAAATTTTATTTAAGTCATTACCATTGCTAAAATCAACGGTGTACTTAAATAAATTCTCAATTATTTCCCTTGTTATTTTCATGATATTAATAGTTTTCTGTTTGATTTTCCCTTTTTATAATAAACCTCGTCAGCTATAACCAATTCAATTTCCATAACATTGTATCCGCTATTTATTGGAAGGTGATATTCTTCATTGAATGGATTAACAGTAATCTCCTCATCTTTTTTGTTTTTTAATGGCTTACCGTTTATTGAAACCACACGTAAATCATAATGAATACAATCCATTAAAAATTCAGGAATAGTGGTTGTTACACCTAATTTTTCAATATATTCATCATCAACAGATGCAACAGATGATTCAAGAAATACAGGCAGACCCCAATTCGGTTGTAGGTACACTTTTTTAGCCTTAAAAAAAGGAACAAGTAGGCTTTGACTTACTTTCGATTTAAAGTTTATCGTTATTTTCATTTTTTATCTTTTTTAAACCTCAAATGGTTTTTATGTTTATATTCCTCAATATGTTTTTTTGCTTCCTTATCGCACCAATCATTTATAAAATTCCTACCTGTATCGGTATCTGTATGAGCTTTTACGTGCCTAAATTCAATTTTTGTTTTTAAATGCTTGTGCTTAATTCGTAACGAATCATAGGTCTGAACTAAATAACGACCCCAACTTGCCAATCGGTATTTTTGTATAGCTTCTTTATCATTATTAATTAAATGAATAACGTTCAAGCAATCTGTATTCACTACAATAAAACCAATTTTTTCAGTTGTTTTTTGAATGAATAATGTATGTAAGGCGTTTAATACACAACGAAATTCAGCTATCTCAGGACGGCTAACCCTCTTTCTTAAAAGCCCCGATTTACCTATATTAAATTCGTCGCATTTTATCCAAAAAGCATAGCTACCTATTTCATGATAGTGGCTGAAAGAAGCATCTGTATTTATTGTTACGACCATCTACCTTCGTTAATAAATTTAATAGTTTCTACAACTCCACGAAAAGTATCATCAATCCTTAAACCCCATATTTCACAACGAATAGTACAATCACAATCGTCAATATGTTTTAAATCCGCTTGTTTACTAACCCAAGAACAACTTTTGTCAGATTTAATTTTATCGCTCTTTTCCCTTAATTTGGTTGATAATTTATGGTAGGCAGGGAGAAGCCAATCCCATGATTTGTGATAGGATAAAAGTTTCGGGTGCATGGACAATGAATTGAAATTCCTGTCATATCTTGGGTGTTTTTTGAAGCTAACATTTGGCGTGTGTGATTTTATAAGAGTAAACTTTCCACCCATAAATTCAGCTATAATCCTGTTACCTTCTATGATATATTCTTTTGTCATTTTCATTATTTTTTTAATCTCCAAAATAACTTTCCTACAATTGGAAAGTTGGCGGTAGAAATTCCATTTTTATACAATTCGTTTAATGTTTTTTCATCAAAATCAACTTTAGGCGACACTCCCAAATCTTTTTCCCATTCTCCAATTGTTTCATAAAATTTGGCAGTTCCGCTTATAAGCAACGGTTTCTCAGTTAATTTTATGCTTTTTATAGTAAAGGAATTTATAACAACAAATTCATCTCTTTTAAAAGAATCCTTTGTAACACGCCCTGTTTCTAATGTTTTGTTTACGAAAAATTTTTCCATGTTATTTTTTAATAAGTAATAAACGCTTTCTACTGTAAGATTTTGCCATTAAATTGGAATCAATATCAACCTTGCCAAAACTGTCAACATGGAATTTTGTAAAAACTATTCCCTCACCTTCCAAATGAACATAAATATCATCGTAGTGAACCCTATCCTCCTCGAATCTTGATATTTTACCCTTTGATGTTTCCTGACCAACACGCAATAAAACACCCCATGAATTATACAGCGAATACACATCGTTATTAGTCCTCTCAAAAACACGAATATTTTTCTTCTTATAACCCATTATTTTCGTTTTTTTAGTTTATTGTAGGCTTCAACATATTTAACAACCGCCATATAACAAGCATCAATTTTTGAATCTTTTGATTCCTGATGTATGGTTTTACTTAAATCGTCGGAATAAATTATCGTACACATAAATTTTATTTTAGGATAATTATGTCTATCAATCTTAACCATGTGATTTTCAAAATTTTCTATTTTATCAATCACGGGCATTAAAGCATCCCAAGACTTTTGAAATCCGATGTTAAAAACGTATTCAGATAAATCCTTCTTCTTAACTCTCATAAACGTAGAGTAAGCACTTTCATATTTTTCAATACCAATGAACTGAGCTATAATTAAATTGCTTTTCACAATAAAATCCCTTTTCTTTTTTGGAGTATTTTTAAATGTAATTTCCATTTTTTTATTTTATTCAAGCCTTGTACGTGATTTGACCGTTTATATCTCGTTTAATTAATTGAACAAACCCGTGTTCCTTTACCCAACTAAGAACCGTGTCATAAGGAGGCATCCCACCTCTCGGTAAATAATTACGTAATTTTTCGTACAAATCAGGAACAGACCAACATTCAATTACTGCGGGTTTTTTACCTGTATGTTTATCGTCAATTCCAACTATTGCAATGGCGGTTTTTTCATTTTCAATAAACCCTTTTTTTTGTTCAAGGTTATTTTTATGATTTTCGACAATCCTTTTTAATATCAATAAATTGCTATCCATTTATTTTTTATTGTGCATTTTAATAAATTGAACAATTGCTTTCCATAAAACCATAATCGGTTCTCCCATAGTATCTGATTCACGAATTATGTAATGGTCGTTTTTCATTTCAAATATCTCAACTGTATTCTGAACGTGGCTCTGATATAAATAAATCGGATGTTTTAATTCCTTTATTTTATTCACCACAGGCATCAACCAATCCCAACTCGAATTATATTTTAAATCCCAAATAGCCAATCTATCATCATCAAAAACAAAATGTTCTATTTTTGCTTCACCCTGATTAGGAATTATTTTAGCACCCATAAATTCAGCGATAATTCTATTACCATCAGCGATTTTGGCTATCATTTTATTGTATTCAACTACTTCCTTTTCTTTCATTTTTTCTTGCTTTTGATTTTTTTAATAATTCCTGTTCGTAATTGTAGCGTTCATATAGTTTAATAAATTCTACCAAATGCTTCCAAACTCTTTCAATATTATATTTTTCTTCCCTCTTTCCTTTTTTGTCGTAATTATCACATTGAAATGTGTTTAGCGTATTAAATAAACTTGTAGCCCAAGTTCTTTTTCCGACACCATCCATTTTTTGCAACTCATCAATTATGCCATACGCCTTGTTTAAAACAGGTATTAAAACGTCCCATGATTCACGAAAATTTATGACAGAATCTTTATTCCAAAATTTCCTATCGTATCGGTCTGTATCATCTAACAGGAAAACACGTCCCGTTTTTTTGTTTTTAAATACCCAAACCTTTAATTCATCTTTGGTCTGTATTAATTCCCAATCCATAAACTGAGTAATTAACCTATTACCTTCAATTATTTTTTTTGTTGTCATTTTTTCTTTTAATATGTTCTACAATTGCTTTAAATACACGTAAAATATCAAATTCACATCCTGAAATTAATTCACCTATTTTATATTGTATAACCTCATCTTCGGATGCTATTTTTTTACACACAGACATAAGCCAATCCCACGATTCATGATATTTTAAATCAGTTATGTAATTGTCCCAATTTAACGTCGCCCAACTTAGTTTTTCCAAATCACTTCTCCAACGTTTAGAATCTTTATTGCCAAAGTCAGGATTAGGTAGGTCTTTGAAATATTTTTGTTCATCTTTTGGATAATCGTCCACTTCAATAGGAACTTTTGAATAAACATCTACATCTTGCCAATCCTTATAGTAATCTCCAACATCCATGTGAACACCACGCTCAAAATAAACGTATCCCATGAACTCAGCAATCGCTTTATTACCTAATTTAATTTGTTCTTCTGTCATTTTTTTAGTTATTAATCACATCCTTATAAAATCTCGCAAAAGACTTTACAGCCCAATAACAAGAATTAAACTTTGTATCTGTTGATAAACTACCACGCCAATCAAATTCAATATTTAATGGATGTTTTTTTATAGGATGCTCCATTAAAGTTCCTTTTATTGTAACGATATTATTAATTATCGAAACCTCCATACCGAATTTTTCTATTTTTTCAATCGCTTCCATCAGGAACTCCCAACTATTATCATACCTACGTTCCGTTAAAGACGAATAATTCCAAACAAATCCTTCGGTACAACTTCTTACATTTTCAATAGTACATTCTTCGTAAGGCATATCTTCTGTCATTACGTAATAATGTATTCCATTAAAGAACTTTACGGAATCATCAATTTTATAACCCATAAACCAAGCAATCATTTGATTTCCTTCAATTACTCCGCTATTTTTTATTTGCTGCGGAACTGTTTTTTCGTACCAAAAATCCTTATCCATTTTTACGTTTATTTTACGGCTATATTCGTTTACTTTTTTTCTCCACTCGTCCATTGCTTTTTCTTATCATCAAAATAAATTCCGTTCTTTTTAAAAGTACCTTCATTTTGTTCAAGTAATAATTTACCACAACTGCAAAAAATAACGTCGAGTTCGCTGTCGTAAAATATTTCATCCTTACTGCAAACACATTCAGTTTCACCTTTAATATTTTTTACGGTAATCGGTTTAATTAACGTGTCCAACTCACTCACAGCCTCATCTTTACTTAATTGATGAGAAAGTAGTTTGTTTATTATTATTTCTATTTTATCCCTCATAAAATTTATTTAAAATCTTTCATTAAACCAATAAAATGCTGAACTCCAATTGACTTATGCTTGTCGCTTTGTTCACGGAACGTATAAAGTATATCTTCTATTTCCGCTTTCGTTAATTTCCTGAACTCTTTTTGAGGTTCAATAGGCATTTCACGTCCATTTAACCTGTTTGGTATAACCATCAATGTGTATGTATGGAATATTTTAGGAGAAACATAATGCCAACCGTGTTTTTCAGTCATCTCATAACAAGAACCTGCTCCTAAAATTAATTTACAGTCGGTTTTTGGTATTTCATTTGTTTCGGAATGACCGATACCCATTTCGTACTCACCCGCAATAATACGTATTGCTGAATCCCATTTATGTGGATGGTATAATGCCTCGCTGCTTTCTTCGCATTTTTCGATTTTATGAAGAAAAATCCTGCAATCAAGTTCTTTATCAATAAACCAAATACGGCTTACGTAAGGCTTGTGGTAGTCGATATACATAGTTTGTACACTATCTACGTTTTTGTAAAGTAATTCTCTTAAAGAATTTTCAACTTTGTATAATAATTCAAGCATATTTTTTTAATTTATCGGTTAAATCACATAATTCAGCTAACTCCTCTTGTGTTGCATTTATTTTATAAACATAATCGAAATATTTATCGTCAAATTCACAGGTAGAAAAATCTATTTCCTGTGAAAAATCGAAATGCGTTCCAACAAACATCTTTCCCTCTCTCATCCATTGTAAATACCACCCAATTCTATCAACAGCATCAATGCCTTCAAGACCATCATCGTGATTAAATCTCCTTCTTGTTACCCCAACCAATTCGTCCATTGTACGGTTAAGTACACTAATAAAATCAGCTAATTTCTTTTTATTTAATTCAATTACATTTGGAGGTGCTTTACTCAAAAACTTCTCGTCAGACAAAGTTGCCTCCATCTTTGAAATCTGACCTTTTAAACGTATTATTTCTTTCAAATACTCACTCATAAAATTCCATCAATAAATTTACGTGCTTCTTCTTCTGTAACAGAAACAGGTATCCTGCTTCCGATGTCTTTACCCGAAACCATTATGAAAAATTTAAAACTATGGTTTTGATTCACGTCAGATTTTCTCGTTAATATGTCGTTAAACTTATCAACATCACTTATGCGAATACCATATTGAATTGAAGTAGGGTTGTTCAAACCCATCAAACATTCAATTTTTAAATAATCTAAAGATGTATATTTCATTTGTTCGGTATCCTTAATCGGTTATAGTGCCTTATATTCGTTGTACCCTTATTTTCACCACAAAGACAGCAATCGCTCACGCTAAATGTAACCTGACTTCCTTCGCTTTTTTTCTGTTCTTCTGTCAGAAATAATACACCACAGTCAAAACAAACGTAGTCTGATTTACGGTTATCAATTTGCGCCTGAGTAAATTTAAAATCCATTTCGTTATTTTTTACTTGGTTTAGGCAAAACGCCACGTTCAATCAGCTTATTCCATTGAATACGCTCAGAGTATTTACCGATTAAAAACGATACAACAGCCGTTGTAATTAGTGATGCTACAAATAATGCTTCCATGATTTATTTTTTTGGTTTTTTAGTGAATAATTTAATTAAGAATAATACGAATCGGTTATAATATACAGACCTATAAATTTCCTTTACCGACTTTAATTCCCGCTCAATACGCATTGCTCTAATTCCTAACTCAACACTATCTATCGTAGGGTCGGTTAATGATTGAGAAAATAATTTTTTAGTCTTTCTCAAATCAGATTTAAGTCCACGAATTTTAGACCTGAACTGATATTTTTTAATTCTTTTACCTGCATAAGAGATTATTTTATGAAATCCAATAGAACCTAAAATAGTTCTACGTTTTTTTGATTCCTGTTTTTCTCTCTTAACTAATAATTCATCAAATGTTGCTTCCATGTTATCGTTTTTTAAAAGGTGGTTCTAATAATATATCTAAAAAGTATGTTATTTTTTTTCCAATTTCATCATCCATACTGAATCCGTATTTTACTGTGGCTGATTTAGCGAACCAATCACGTATATCAGTACCAAATTCAGATGACCTTGTAGCACAATCACAAACCATCTCAGCTAAATAAACGGCAGGGACATTTTTTATTCCGCCCCAATATTCAGGATGATGCGGATTAGTTGAACTATGATGTTCAATTACGTCAGAAAGTATCGGACTTCCGAAAAACAATTCTTTAAATTCAATACCTTTAAACTTACTGTTATCATGTATCTGACCGTTAGCTATCAAATTACGACCTAACTCTGTTTCACCACTCTTAATTAGCTTTAAACCCATCTTATAACAGTTACGCTGTACGCCCTGTATATGGTCTAAAACCTTTTCTATTTTCTCTAATGCTTCCATTATTTATTTGATATTAAAACAAATTCTTCAATAAATGTTTTTTCCAATTCATCACCTTCCGAATTGATAAAAACATAGGATATTCCATAAACATCACGTTTAACCTCTTTAAATTTGTACGTTGTATCACCGTCAAACAAATCATCCAATAAGCAACAGCCATCAATAAAGTGATTCACTATTTCATCAGAAGAAAGTTTATCCTTTAATTCGTTAAATGCCGAATCATAGGTTTGTGTTTTCGTACAATGTAAAATAATATGAGTAGCGATACCACGAAATTTATGGTCTTGGTCAATATTAAAATACATTACTGCGTTCTTTTCCATTGTTATTTTTATTTTGTATTACGAAATGATGTTTTTTTATCGAAACCTTTACCAATAATTTTTTGCACATCGGTTCTATTGTCTATCACAGGCTTTTCACGAGAAAGAAAGTTATTTATTTCAACGTAACATTTCTCGGCAGATAACATTTTACCGAAATCAAAGTCCGATAATTTAGGATTTTTAACCTGTGCGTATTTGCAATCACGGTCTAATATCAAAACAGGACAATTTTCTTTTTCATTCAGGTTTGTTTTACGTAAATGAACGTTTGTTTGATAATTATACATATTGTCTGACGGTATTGATTTCATTAAATCAGAACTTGTATGAAGGTCATTTTCATAAAGACCACGTTTAATTTTTTTCGGAATATAATCAGCAGCCTCACCACCAAAATAATGCTTTCCGTTATAGTAATAATGGCAATAAATTACGCCACAAACAGCTAAAATATCAAAACTATAAATAGTGCCTTCTAATGAGTGCTGTGGCTTGTAAATACCCGTTTTGTTCCATCCTTTTTGTTCGTCCGTTTCTGTTGAACAAATACGCTCATAAACTACTTTTTCGTCAATACCATATTGACCAATTAAATAATCGTAATAATCTTTAAAATTTGATAGAATTTTCATAATTTAAAACGTTCCTGCTTGATGTAAATGTTTTCCTTTATCGTTATAAACGTGAGTTTTAAGCATCTCACCGCCTTTTTTATTTGCAAGGTCAATTGCTTCTTCTTCTGTGTCGAAATCACCGTAGCTCCAATCTTCATTTGAAAATGTATCTACTCCGATTACACGAAATTTACCTTTCGGTGCTTTTTGTTCTGTCCTGTCTTCCATATTAATATTCGTTTTTTAATTTAACATCCCTATCATTCTTGCATCAGCAATCATTTTGTAAGCCTCGTCTTTTAATTTACGGTATTCTATTCCGTATTTTTCGGAATAATACTTGCAGTAATAAGGCAACATACCGATACAAGCACTCATTTTACTGTCAGCTTTTACTAATTCACAAATCAATCTAAGTTCAAGAGCCATAGAAGTCCAATCAAGCATTGACAACATTATTGCGTTTGCTGCATCTCCATTACTCGGATATTCAGGTAAAGCAATTTCACCACTTTCGGTTTTAAGAATGAGTATATTCTCTCCTTTAATTATTTCCATGTTTTTTATTTTAATATTCGTTTTTTAATGTATCTCCAACCTTTAATCTGTAATAACTTTTTTTATTTGTTTCGATAATTCGTTCTTTAGAACCCGTAATATAATCGAACTCGGTACTATCTACTCGCTTAACGAAAATCAACCATTGTTCATTTTGAAATGTTGCTCCGTCGCCACCTTCTTGTGGTATGTGTCTGTGTCCCGTAACATAAACCTTAGACGGCTTATCACCACAGGAATACATTATTATTGTTATCAATATAATTATCGCTTTATTCATCGTTTTATAAATCCTCTTTTTTTAATAAACTTAGAACCTTTATCCAATAGGTATAAATCGTTTTCTGTAAGTTGTTTTTTCGTTTTTTCAGTCAAAATAATTAACGCCATGTCGTCCGCATACTCTAAATGTTCACCGCAATTCAAACAAATATTTACATCGTGTGGATTTGGTGCTTGATGCTCTCCAACTAATGCTACCGCAACCTCAATTTTATAATTGCAGGTCGGACAAAAATCGTCGCCCATTGGTGTATATTCATCCTTTTTCCTTTCCATTTTTTAATTAAACTCAATATTTACTTGGTCAGGGTTTTCAATGCCGTCATCCTTGCTCTTAACGGAGTTATAGCCGTTTACAACGCTATTAAAATTACGTATGTATTCCGTTTCTTTACTCAATACTAAATTTCTTATAGCTGCTTTATCGTATTTTATTTCGTCGGGAATATCAATTGTTTCAATTACCTCGAAAGTCCACGCTGTAATAGGAAAAGATTTAATTGCCTCATGAAATTTTACGTCATTAGACTGATAAAAATGCTGATACCACCTGAAAGTAAACGCCTGTTTTGTTTGACCAATATAACACATACCTGTTTCTCTGTTCGTTATTTTGTATATAACGTAATTGTGTATCGCATTATCTTCTCTGTACTCTAAAATATTGAAACCTTTTTCACGAAACTCCTTACTACACTTTGATGAGCAATAATCGTAACCACCACCATCGTTACCAATCTGATATTTTTCAATCAGCTTAAATTTAGTTTGACAATTTTTACATTCGTTAACCTCAAAATACTTTTGAATGTAAAAGTTGTTTTCGTTTATCGTAGTTATACTCAATAAAAACTCGTTTGATTCAAGGTCTTTTTTCAATACACGCATAGGAAATTTCCTACCGTATAATTCTTCGATAATTAATTTCGCTTCGTCTGCATCTTTAGCTTCAACCTTGTCTTGCCAAATAGGAGGGAATGACCAATTACTGCTACCGCCATAATGACCCATAGTTTCATCACCTCTTTTACCTTTTATTTGAAAATAATACTCAGGCATACTTACAACATTTTTCCAATTAAAGAACCTAAATACCAAATTATAGCAATAACATCAACGACACCCATAAGCATATTCACAATCTCACAAAACCCAATATTAGCACCGTTAAGAAAAACGTAATTGAAATAGTTAATTGAAAATTTATAACGATAAGCACGTTCTTTATGTGCCATAAATAGTTTAAAATAAACTACTGTACAAATAATTAACGATACAAAATACACGATATTCATTAAAATAAATATTCCTGTTAATGTATTACACTCACCTTCTGTCATCGGTGCGCTATCCACAGGAACGGGAATTATCATTTGTAGTAATTTCATTTTTTATCGCTTTTTAATTCGTAACCACAATCACGTAAATAACATTCACCAACATGGCTTCCGAGCCATTGAATTGTCGAATAAACAATTTGTTTTTCTCTTTCGTTTAAAAAATCCTTTGGTGAATTACCGTTTTGACCAAAAACCAAATAATCCATTTGATTAGGTGAGTATTTACTGTCAACTTTTTCATTAAACACTTCCAAGTGTTTTAACTCCATAGGATTTTCCGATAATCTATGACCTTTAAATGTCAATTCCGATAATTTTTTTTCGTCTGTTTCGCTCATAATTATTTTTTTACTATTTTAAACCACATATTTTTTAATTTCTTCTCCTGACCTGTATAGGCATACGATACAATCTGCTGAACAGCAAGAGTAGGGGTTGACATTTTTAACGTAATATTAAATCTCTTTGCAGCTATTGTCGTATAAACAGGTGATTGGTTTTCACCTCCCGATTCTTCAATAACCCACTCTTTTTTTGCATTAAGTTTTTCAGCGTTTAAAGCCTCGTTATCGAATCTCAAACATACTTCCAACCAATACAGGTCGGTTAATTGGTATTTTTTTATCAAACTCATTTATTCTCCGTGTTTAATTAAAAATTCAGGTGAGATAACTTTAAACGTTATCCGACCAATAATATCGTTTATTTCAACCAATGGTGTAATAACTATCCCTTCACGCTTAGTATCATAAAGCATAGACCTACCATTTGACAATGCAACAAGCTCGTTTATATTGTTGGTTAAAACGAGCCTATCGTTGATTACAGGCACTCTTTCTAAGTTTAATACGTTAGTAGCCATAACAAACTCATCGTAGTTTAAATAACGATGTTTGTCAATATTAAACATATTGTAAAGCAATACTTTTTGACCTTTTATCTTGTATTTGTTCTTTTTTATTCCTTCTCCGATTATTTCTCCCTGCATTGAGTAGTTGTATCCCAAGTTAGCACCTTTAGTTTCTGAGTATAAACGTAATTTTTCTTCGATATTAAATTGTTTTGCAATTCTCCAATGCAAAGAATCTTCTGATTCAATGAAATCAACGACCTTAGAACATACACCAAAAATATTATCTATCAAATAAAACGTAATACTTTCGCCATCTGCTTTCTCAGATTCATAACAAACAGTCCCTTCGTATTTATTCAACACATCCTGAATAGTCTGTACACGATACAAGTCTGATTTAGGTATTTTTGAAGGCATATAACCTTTTGATTTACCAAGTAATTCAGCAGGTAATACATCTTCGTATTTCGTAATACCCATAGCTTCTGTTACATCCTGACCGATTATCATATCTTCGGGTAATAAACCGAAATGTTCTACGATACTAACGGGAAAACAAATTCCTTGTGATACCTGTCCTCTCATTCTAACCGTGCGAATACGCATTGTTCCGCTCGTTATTTTTTTAATTTCTTCAAACAAAGGAATATCAGGTAATAAACTATCAATCTCACAGTAAACAACCAAATCACCTTCTTTTACTTCGTTTATTTTACACACGACCTGCCAACCCAAAACGTTTACGCAACAAATAGTATCAGCTAATTCGATAGCTTGAATTTTATTAATTTTTTGTATGGATGCTAATTTTCTCATTTTCGTTTTTTACAAATGAAACCTACTGCTAATTTTATATTTTCTAAGTTCCATTTCTTGTAATGTTTTAAATCTTTCGCTTTCTCTGCAATTTTGTGTATCTATAACTAAATACTCATTACTTTCTCTATCACGACACAAATGTATATTACCATATTTTCCGCTTTGCGAAGCTAATTCACGTAACCAATCGGGGTTATTATAATAAGAAGACACATCATACTCTTTGTACACTCTTTCTAAGAATTTTCTTTTATGCTTTTTCCACCTTAAATCTCCAATCCAAAATAAAGGAACAAGAATACCGCCAATAAGAAATATAAACGGAAAAAATAAAACGTTATCATCCTCACCAATACAAGCCCAAATGGTTATTATAGCTGAATAAACGAACCATAACATAAGTAACAGTTCTCCACACGTATGATGCGAATAAAAATCTTTTATGTAATTTATTACTGACATTATTCCCTAATTTCTTTTCCTTTAACCGTCATTTTCCAATCACCAAAGCTGCCATATAAAACACAAGAGCCAACTCTAAAATTATCAACGATGTCAGAACCGATAGAAACATTATTATAAAACTCTTTATCGACAGGCATCTCAAAATCTATTGCGTTCATAGCATCCTTAATATGTTTTTTGATACTCAATGAAAAATGTGATTGTTTTAAATGTAATTTCAGAATGTATTTTGGTATTTTTCCTTTCTCATAAATTTTTAATTCTTCGAGTTTTTTCTGTAACACATCGACCTGACCCAATTTTGATGATAATTGAGAATGTAATGAGCTAAGTTCGTTATTTGCGTTACTTATTTCAGATTGAAGTCGGTTTTTTTGATTATTCAATTCAGTAATACTTTCTTTTATTTCCTGCTTACTCGGCTCACAACTACTAAACACATACATAATCATCATTGCTACCCAAAGAACAGGAATAGCATAAAAAACTTTAGTATAAAATTTACGTTCTTTTTCCGTGAATGGTACATCACCACCAAAATCTGACGGTAATCTGTACGTTTTTTCTTTCTTTTTAAACATTTTATTTTGAATTATTTATTATTTTTATTTTGGTATCTCTATGTTCTCAGTTCTGTGTTCATGGAAAGGAAATTTATCATCAAACTTAAATGTTTCAGAAGCCTCATGACGTAATTTCTGAATAAGAGTAATGAATATTGCTTTCAAAATTGCCTGTTCGCTCCATTCGGTTAATTCAATGTATCCGCAATAAGTTAACCAAGAACAATTATCTCCTCTATTTCCATCAGTATCCTTACCATAGTGCTGTATATTGACACGTAATTTATGTTGATAGCTACCATCATGAATTGCACGTACTTGTTTGTCTGTTGGAAACGACAAAGAATCGTAACTGAATTTAAAATCCAAGTACTTAACTTTTCCAAGTATATCTAATAAAAATTGTTTATGTTCTGAACTTACTTCTGTCATATTAATTATAATTAAACGTCAATAGTTATCATACCTTCTTTTAATTTTTGTTCTTTAAATAAAACTATCTGTTTTCTCGCTGCTTCTTCTGTTTTATGAAAATCAGCCACATCAAAGAAATCTTCTACTCTAACAATACCTGAATGATAATCTGTTTTCAACCATCCGTAATTACGATACCTTACGGTATATAATCCCGTTATAGGATAGTGTTCTATTTTGAATTTACTATCAGGATTTTTTTCTGATGTATCATCGACAGAATCATTTTTATTTTTTTCTTTTTTTCCTAATATTTTTTTAAACCAATTCATATTTATTTTTTAGTTTACGTATAACTCCCCGTCTTTAAATTCAATATCGTTACTCTCACAAGAGATGTGCCATTTGTATTCGTTTTTGTGTTCAATGAAATCTTTTGTAGTTTTCGACACAACGTTGATGTGAATGTTTTTTACATGATGTTCCTCACCATTTATTATCGCTCTCCAATAATTCACACCATCGGTGCAGTCGTGATTAAACCTTATTTTTATCTTGTGTTTCATTTTAATAACACTCATAACAAATTCTTAAATTCACAATAAACCAATCGTTAGGTTTTTTATATTTTCCGCAGCATTGACATTGTATTTTTTTCGCAAAACGCATTTTAAGCCAACAGTAGAAATGCTTTATCATGTGATATGGTGTCATTTTATTCTGCTGCTATAACGTTACTTATTGATAAATCACAATTAGTGCATTGCTGCAACATTTCGTCTGTATCCTTAAATGAATTTACCCAATTATCGTATGATTCATCACGAGCCTCTTGTGTTTCAGCGTGTAGCAATAATGCTTTTTTCGTTGCATCAAACGCATTGTCTGATTTTATTTTAAACAAACGATTAGTTCCTTCAAAATTTGAGTAAATGGATACGTAAAATATTTTCATAATTATCTTTTTTTTCTTTCTTCAAAATGAACACAACCGAAATTTTTATTATACCTGATTGATTCGTGTATCTCAAAAGCAATCTGCTTATCACAACCTGTTAAACGAACAATCAAATTCTCCGACATAACCTTAGTATCGTTTTTTAAGTTATCACAGATACCGAAATTATCGGATTTAATTCTAAAGTGGTCGCAATTATCGCAATTTTTCATTTTATTTTTCCGTTAGTAAAACATGATACCCTTTAATTCCTGCCGAACAAACGCTTTGATTGTCTTTTAATTTCGTTAAATCAACGAATGATTTTTTTCTCAATTGATATTTAAACCCATCACCGTGAATTTTCTTCACTCTATCAACAGATTCTATCTTTTCGCTTTTCGTTGCCATCTTTTTTCGTTTTTTTAGTTTTTTATTTCAACACGGTAAAGAATGATTTTCCGTAAAATATGTGCGGTGGTTTTGGTTTTTTACGCTTTAAACCGAGTTTTTTATCAGTTTTGTAATTTTCCATTTTTTTATTATGACGTTGGATTATCGTATTAACTTTTGCTAATTCAAAAGCCGACGTAATGTGCATGGAAAAACGTGTTTTCGTGCCTTTAACCCGAAACGACAATGTTTCGTCGGGATTCAACTCGACGATTATAGGGCGACCCTGCTCAAATTTATCGCATAAGCGACCATTTTTAGAGGCTCTTGAATACCTCGTTTCACGAGATAGTTTACTCTTTAGAATTGTAGGCATAAATTGACCGTATTTTGACCGTAAATGCAAAGATAATTATAAAAATGTAATTGGGTAGATTGTTCAAAAATACTTATCAACAAAATAGGGTTTTTCACTATATTTGCTATGCTATATAACAAGCTAATTATGAGGAGATTCGCTAAAGCAATATCCATGATATTTTTAATACTGACGGTCATCGGTTTATTGGCTGCTTTTATCATTCCAATGGTCGTAAAAAAGTAATGGAAAAAGGCAAAAAATACGTGTCAAAATGGAAGGGTGTAAACTACAATGTTTACATGAATCCCAACGATAAAATGGATGCTTATTCTGTGTCTGTTTATAACGGTGATAACTACATTGGTGCTATAAGCGGTATGGTAAATAGCGTAAAAGAAGGTTTAAAAGAGGCTTCAAAAATTATAGTTGATTTTCATAAAAACAAAAATAACAAAACATCGTCAGCCGAAGGTTCTGAAACCATCACTAAAAAACAAGGCACGATAAAACTTGCTTGGTTAGATGTAGATAAAAACGATAGTATTTTACATTCAGAAACATTCAACACCGTTGCAGAAGCATTAAAAAGCGTAACGAAGGATAAGAAAAAATGGTTTATATTTCAGGATATTGGTAATTCGTCTTGGGAGTTATTACCTTACGGTAATTACAAAGATTACAGACGTGGAGTTAACGTAACAAGTAATGTGATTGTAAAAACAAGTGTGATAATACTGTCGGCTTTTGGTGCATATTTTTTACTCACAAAATTAAAACCGTATATTTTTAAAGCATAATGGAAGATAAAACAAAACTTTTATACTTAGCAGGAGCTACATTAATTCTCGGTGATTTACTTCCAACTCCCGCAGATGCTCTCGTGTTTTATCGTCAACGAAAACTAAAAGAAAAATTACAAAACGGTGAAATAACCCCTCGTCAATATTGGATTAAAAATTCTGTCGGTTATTATTCATACAATCCTATTTGGTGGGCATTAGTTTTAGGTGCTACATACGCAGTTGGTGGTGATTATAAACGTAAACGTAATTTCATGTTAGGTTTAGTTGCTTCGGGTGCTGTTCTTGGCGTTATTTATAAGAATATAAAGAGCGACGAAAAAAATTTAACTGAACTAAAACAACAACGTGAAAAAATACTTAAAGAACATCCTGAACTTGCAAGTGTATTATTAGAATTACCTGAATTTAGAAACATAACAGGAGAAAAATTACGTAAAAATCTTGATGATTTAAAAGCTAAAAACAAAACATAATGAGTGAATTAACAGGTGAAATATCAGGTGTAGCACATAGTAAACACGCTAAAGGTGCTTTGTATGCAATGTTAGGTGGAATGATTCTTGGTAACGCTATGCCGTCGCCAAGTGATGCGTGGTATTTTCATCTGCAAACCAAACTACGTGATAAATGGAAGAAGGGTGAAATTACAGCAGAAAAATATTGGAAATTAAACGCTTTTTATTACTATTCAATTCCGATGTTGTATTGGTTATTAGTTGGTAGTATAATTGTTACCGTTAAAGGTAGTGCTGAGAAAAAAATTAAACTGACAGCCTTCTTGGTTGGTGGTGGCGTTGTTGTTGGTGTTATACTAAAACAAATGCAAAAAGATAAACTACAATTATCAAAAGAAGATGAGGCAAAATTAAACCTGTTACGTGAACATCCTGAAATAGTAAAAGTTCTTAGCGACCCAAAATATGATTCTATAAACGGTCAGTTCGTTAAATTCAAAAACATAACGGCAGAAAAACAACGTAAAGAACTTGAAGAAACGAAAGCTAAAAATAATTCTCAATCAAATGGTTAATATTTTTTATTATATAGGATTTATTTGTCTTGCTTCTTGTTTAGAAGAAATTTTCAATAACAAAAGACGTAAAGAATATAACGTTAAACTTAAAGATGCTTACGATACAACTATTGAATCTACTGCTTTATATGGTGTATCAAAAGTTCCTATTAAAAATATATTGAGTAAAACCGCAGGTGGTTTGAGATGGTTGGTTGGTTTTATTACATTAGGTTGGAATATAACAGGTATAGTAATTTCTGAACAAAGACATTTTTTTATATTACTATTTTGTATTTCATTAATCCCTATTACTCTATTTATAAAAGACGAGAAAAAACAAATTCAGATTATGTTATTTGATAGTGTTGTTTCATTGGTATTAGTTTCAGTAATTTTGTACAATTATTTTTTTAATAACGTTTTAGTATGATGCTTAATTTATTTTATTTATACGGTGTGATGGAGATACTAAATATCATCTACCATTTACGTAATTATTTAATAGAATATAAGAAAAATCCGAATGGTTTACAGGATGATGTTGTTATTGATATAACGAACCCAATGGAGTATATGAGTAAAGTAGATTTGTTTGGGTTTATGATGTCTATACTGTCAGCTATATGGCTTGTAATAGGCTTATTTACAGAAAATCTAATTAGTTTTTTAACGTTAATTGTTTTGACTTTCGGCTTTATGTTTTACAAAGAACCTAACGTAAAAGCATCGAAAAATATTTTCATTATTACAAGCACATTGAAAATATGTATCGTATTATTTATAATTTATAACCACTTCATTAATCACACATAAAATGCTATCTGTTCGCAAATCAAAAATACACGGTAGAGGTCTTTATACAGACGAATTAATACCACAAGGAACGAGAATTATTCTTGTTGGCGATTTAAACCGATTCCGTCAAGGTAAAAAATGGATTACCAATCTTGGTAGAATGGTTAATCACAACAGAAAAGGTAATTGTGTTTTAAAAAGAGAAGAAGATGCCTATGTGTTATATGCAGGTCGTAATATTAACGGTGGCGAAGAACTCACGTCGGATTATTCTATTCTTAAAAAGCCGTTTAAAAGCGACGTAACGGGTTATAAATAAAGAACAGTATAAAAAAATTACACCTCATTATCAGTAAGTTAAATAAAAAACGTAAAATATATTTGTATATATCGAAAATATGGTTCTATCTTTGTAATATAAAATAACATGAAAAATAAAGTAAATACATTTCAACAACCCTTCCAACCGCAGTTTCGATTGTGGCTGTCAGGCGTTGCTTAATGTTTTTACATGAAGGTTTAAAAAAACCAAATATAAAACTAAAGACCCTGATAGAAATATCGGGGTTTTTTTATGACTAAAATTTAACAACAAACAAAAAACTAAAAAAATGAAAAAGTAAAAATAACGAGATGTGCGGAAGTTTGGTTTTTCCGACCTGCTTTGGAGGCAGGGAAGCGCAGGTTCAAATCCTGCTATCTCGACAAACAAAAAAACTAAAAAAACTAAAACAGGGTGTAGGAAAGTTGGTAATCCGCCACATTTGGGATGTGGAGAGCGCAGGTTCAAGTCCTGCCACCCTGACAAAAAAAACTAAAAAAATGAATTAATGAATGATGTCGAAAAATATATCGCTGAACAAATGAAATCTATCGCAAAAAATATAGATGAATTTGATATTGGTTGTAAATTATTCGATATAAAATACAATGCGATACGTGTTGTAAGTAATAAAACGAAAAATAGTATTGAGGTTGAATTTAAACGTGCTTCAAAACAAGGTGTTGATTGTAAGAATTGGTTTGATATGTTTTCTTTTAATATCAGGTTCAGAAAAGCAACCGATAAAGAAATTAATAACGAAGAAATAAAAACTAAAAAAACGAGTGGGGTTGTTTTTACTAAAACATTAAACGAAAAAACTAAAAAAATAACTGACGATAATTTCATACCAAAGGTTATGAATTTCACAACGGCTGATAATTTTGCAAGAACATGAAAGATGAAGAATTAAAAAAAATATGTCAGGATGTTTTAAATGAATTTCCTGATAAAGTAAATAATTACAAACTTGGTAAAACAGGATTACTCGGTTTATTTGTCGGTGAAGCTATGAAGAAAAGTAAAGGATTAGCAGAACCAAAAAAACTTAATCGGATTATGAATGAGTTATTAAACTAAATATAAAAAACAAAAAAATGAAAACACTATTTAAAAATTCAAAAGAGCGATTGTGAGGGTCATATCCCAAACAATCGTAAATGGAAAAACAAAAAAGAAGTAAAAAAATTTACGCATGGAAATATAAATTCATTCGTAAAAAAAGAAGTGATGTTTGTTTTAATGGACACGCACCAACAAGTTTCGCAAATATGTGGTGGCGTGAACATAGAGCAAAAGAAAAAAATGAAATCAGTCGTTTTTTAAAAGGTGTTGATGAAGGTGAATTACATTTCCCTTATCATCATAAACATCAAGCGGGTTGGTTTTATTGGTAACAAAAAAAGTTCTTTTAAAAAATAAAACGATTAATCAATAATCGTTTTTATGCGGACATAGCAAAGATGGTCTATGCGTGGGACTGAAAATCCTGAGATGGTGGTTCGATACCACCTGTCCGCACAAACGTTCTTTAATTTTAGTAACTTTACTACATGAAGATTTGTATTAAGTGTAGTAAAAACGAAACGAGAAATTCTGATTCTTCTTATTGTAAGGAGTGTCATAATGAATGGCAAAAAGCATATTATAAAAGAAAACCTGCTTCGACACAACAAAGCCTTAAAAGAAGAAGGCGTGAGATAAGAGATTTTATTATTGCTGCAAAAAATAAA
>JAVTWD010000015.1:2783-3126 GCA_032229505.1 Bacteroidota bacterium | reverse complement strand
AAGATTTGATAAAAGATTTTTTTCACCATAACCCGTTGACTTCATGATATCAAAAAGCTTCAAATTTTTATTATCGGCTAACGATAATAAACTGCGTGTCGAATATTTTTTTTCAAACTCGGCAATTACAATTTGTTTCTCTTGCTCTGATAATTTCTTGATTTCTTTACTGTATGGCTGAAATGCGTTATCGGGATCTTTTAAATCGTGCAGTATTAATTTATAGGAAAGTAAATTAATATTACGCTTAGATTTTATCATTTCCAACAAATTTCCAAACTGTTGGCTGAGCTTAAAATAATCCATGTTTTGTCCCCCGGCTAACGCAGTTTGCTCAAAACGA
>JAVTWD010000015.1:0-2773 GCA_032229505.1 Bacteroidota bacterium | reverse complement strand
CAAAAAATTTAAAAAATTTTGGGCTTACAAAAAAATAATCCTTTTTTGCCCCCCCGGAAAACGCTTTTTCCACAAAACGACTGGTTAGCCCCGTGGAAATTAACGCCTCTGATTTATAATTTTTTGGTAATTCTTTTACAAAAAAATAAGTAACGATTACGCATAGTAGCGGAATCAGAATAAGCATCCATTTAAAACGTGACAGGTATTTTAAAAAATCTTTTAAACTTAGGTTCAGGCTCATAAGAATAGTGCTAAAAATTATTTTACGTTTTCAAGTTTGGTTCCAATCACATCTTCTAAAGCATTTTTGGCTTTTAAAAATGTAACTTCTGCGGTGAGGGCTTGTGATTCAGATTCTGTGGCCAGAGTTCTCGAAGCAGTATAAACTTCTATGGCTATTTCGGCCCGTTCATATTTCAATTTTGCGTCATTAATAACTGTTTTATAATTCTCTGCCGCAACTGTGCGCAACGCCAGCTGTTTTTTAGCCAAAAGATAGTCATAATAACGGCTTTTGACTTCGGTGGTTAGCGTGTTGTCATATTCGGTACTTTCTAACTTCGCTAATTCATAATCAGCCTTAGCCATTTTCACTATTGAAGGTTTTGAAATAAGATTGCCAAGGTTTACAGATACTCCCGCGCTAAAACCTCTTACAACAAATTGTCCGGTTTGAGAACTGGCACCTCCTGGTCCTGCGGCACCGCCAGGTGATATAAAAGTTCCCGATGATGATGATGGGCTAAAATAATAGCCTCCGTTAAAAATATCCAACCAGGAACTTTTGGCCATGTTTAATGCACTTTTAGATCGATCCACCCTTGTGTCAAAAGCTTTTTTTCTTGGAAAATTCTTTTTTGCAAGGTCAATGTATTTTTGAAGCGTGGCATCATTTACTTCATGAATTATTGCATCCTGGGCAAACAAACTGATGGAAAGCATCGTAAAAGCGAGTAGAATTGATAGTTTTTTCATGTGAATTGATTTACAAATTTAATTTTTAAACATTTTCTTTTTGAAGCATTGCCGGTACGGTTTTTAGCATTATTTTAATATCTCCCAAAAAGCTTCGGCGTTTGGCATAATCGTTATCCAGATGTTTTCTTTCCGTATCAGACATTTCGGCTTTGCCTCTTTTGCTTATTTGCCAAAGGCCGGTTATGCCAGCCGGTCCTAAAAAACGTAATGCAAATTCGTCCGATGTAAGCATTTCAGCTTCATAAAGCGGCAGCGGCCGGTTACCCACGAGCATCATATCTCCTTTCAAAACATTAAATAACTGAGGTAGTTCATCAATGCTTGTTTTTCGTATTAGTTTACCAAACTTTGTAATACGCGGATCGTTTAAAATTTTTACAAATGCCTGGTTTGCCTGATCATCTGAAGTATACTGATTCTGTGTCTTGCTAAGTGTTTCTAATTTTTCATCAGCACCAGCTACCATTGAGCGGAATTTATAAAAATCAAAGACCTGATACCCCGTACCAGCTCTTTTGCTTTTATAAATTATCGGGCCTTTGCTTTCGAGCCTGATGATCAAAGCGGTTAAAAGCAACAATGGGGAGAGCAGAATAATCAATATCAAGGCTACTGAAAAACTAAAAATCCGGCTCAATACGGGCGGTTTGTATTGAACAGGGAGCGTTGAGAACTTTAAATCTTCGCTCGATTTCAACAACTTAACTTTTATTAAAAAATTAATTCTTTCCGCAATGATTTCGGGATTAAAAGGGTAGTAATAAATATCGTTTGCAGAATATTTCTGACTAATTAAAACAGATGTCAAATCTTTATTTCGGTTGAGCAGGATTACAATGATCCCACTAACCAGGGGATTGGACCTAAGTTTTGAAATGATATCGGATACACCTTCTGATTCTGCCTCGAGAAGAATAGCACCGGGGGCCTCCTTCAACGTAAGCTTTGACATAAATCCCAGTAGGCTTTCTGAATCCGCAAAAATGTCGACATTAAAATTAAATTCGCTGTACAACTTTGTTGCGAGGGAATCAACGAAATCAGAACCGACGTAACAAATATCTATGGACTGCATTAAATTAGATTTATGTTTCAACTTGGTCACTTTGTTCGGTACGGCGGAGGATTGATTTGATTGCATATTTAAGTTTTTCAGGATTGAAGGGTTTTTGGATTATGTTTTCTAAAGGGTGTTTAAAACTTGATTGAATATGGTTTGTATCACTTTCGCCGGTTAAGATAATTACCGGAATATCACTAAAAAGGCCGCTCACTTTTATGGAATTAAAGAATTCTGGGCCATCAAAGTACGGCATCTGAATATCCAGTATTATCAAATCAGGTTTGTTCCCTTCTTCAAGCCACTGCATGGCCTCATACCCGTTGCACCTGAGAGTAATACTGTATTCTTTTGATAGTAAAAAATCCAATAGCCTGAGTATTGCTGTTTCATCATCAATAATTAAAATGTGTTTTTTCATGAAGATGGTTTAATTTGAAAACTAATAATAAGCAAAAATAGCAAAAACCAGCATATCAAGCAGAATATCCTTAGGATATGATGCAACAGATACGTTGGCTTTTGGGCTATTGAGATGCGACTTTATATAGCTTCTTAGCTTTTTATAATTGGCTAAGAAATAAACACCATACTATTCAACAACATTTACCCCCCAACTCCTGTAAGGTTTAGTAAAAATAAAGAAAATTTACTATTCAATACCTGTTAGCCGTAAATTGGGTGCATTTCAAAAATACCCCCTTTATTTATAATTTTGTAGGATCGATGATG
>JAVTWD010000014.1:0-3191 GCA_032229505.1 Bacteroidota bacterium | reverse complement strand
CACCAACTGTAACCGATTTTACTTCAGCACCATGAAAAGCTTCAATCATTTGCATGGCTTGTAATTCTCTCTCGCGATTTACTGATTTGCCAACAGTAGGTGGATTCGAATTTTCTTGCATTGATACATTTTCATGATAATACTTTTCAAAAGCGTCCATTTGTTTTCCTGTAAGGATCATTTGATTCAAATCTTCAATTTTTTCTTTTAAGTTCATATGATATAATTTTAAGTTAGTATATCACAAAGGTATTAATTTATATGTTTAAACATATATTGGTTAAACGAATTATTTAAATATAGGTTAATGTTTTGATAATTAATATATTAACAAGTCGCGTGCTTATTATCCTGACAATTATCATAAGGCTTAATGATTTTAATCATTACTATAGAATGGCAATCTACCATTGTCAAATCATTATCAGACTATAATACGTAAAAAGTCTAATAAAAATTTTTCGCACAATGAAAAATAATAATATATTTGTAGACTTAAATACGAAATTAGTCTTATCGTCTAATAGTCTAAAATATTTATTAACTAAAAACAAAAAAATGGAAACAACATCAAGCCAAAAGCCGATCTTAGTAAAGATGGCTGATCAATTAGTAAAAAACCAACAAGACTTGGATGCTTTAGCTGTGCAATTATCTTTAGGTAAAGCAGAAGCTAAAGATAAATTTGAAGAGATAAAAAAAGACATGAGAAGCAGTGTCCAAGAATTTAAAGCTTCCTTGGAGGCGGAGTACTCGAGAAATAAAGAATGGGCGAATGCTATGAAACCAAAGTTAAACTACCTAGAAGGGCAATTAGCAGAGGGGGAAACTGAGACAAATTTGATTTTTGAGGAAAAGAAGAAAAATATTCTCAAAGGGTTAGTTGAAATAACAGACGAAATCGAAAAAAACCCGGAGGTAAAAAGAATCGCGCATTATTATAATCTTGCGTCCGATAAGTTTCAATTACAACTTGACTTAGTTGGAAAAACATGGAATCAAAAGAAATTAGAACTTACAAACGAATTTCATGATGAAATGAAAAATGCAAAAACAAAACTAAATGAGTTCAAGACAAAAATTAACGAAAAAAAGGATGAAGTTGATTTAAAATTGGATCATTTTAAAGATGAAATGCAGGAGTCTTACGGTCATTTAAAAAAAGCTTTTAAATCTTTATAGTGTCATTCAAATACAAAAATGTTTAAAAAGACTGGCATAAGTAAATTGGCTGAATACCTCTTGAAACTAGTGGTTGGAGTTGTTCTGAGAAATGAAATTAAAAAATTTATGAAGAAAATTCATGTGGTTAAAACTACATAAAATTAGTAATTATTATTTCAGAACAACTCTCATTATAAACAAATAATTAATATTTAAGAAAATGAAAAAAACAATAGGATTTACAGTAATAGCGGTTGGTTTAACGGCATTGCTAATAAGTGGTTGCGGTGAAAACTCGAAAAAGCATACTGAAGATGCAAAGGGAAACATAAAAGAGGCTAATAAAGATCTGCAAGAGGCTACAAAAGCTGCCGGAGAAGAAGCTAAAACAAAAGTAATTTCAGATTGGCAAAACTTTAAAAATGAATCTGACAGTGCAATTGCAGGTGTAGAAAAACAGATAATTGAGTTAAAAGAAAAAATTGCTAAAGCAAATAAAAAAGAAAGAGAAAAATTAAATACCGATTTGGGCAAAATAGAACAAAAGCTAAACGAGCAAAAAGAAAAGTTAAAGCAGAAAAATGCTGAATTTGAAGCTAATTTAAAAAAGGTTGACAATGCAGTAGAGGCTAAGAATGAATCATTCAAAAGGGAATTTAAACACGATATGGATGAGCTTGGCACGGCATTAAAAGGTATGTTTAAAGACAACGTAAAGTAAATTTATGTGTTTTTCAGCCAGTGCAAGTTTTGGAGCAAGCCTTGTCCTTTCAGTAATAGGAGTTGCCACAATAAAAAACACACAGCATCGGGCACAAATTCCCTTTGCAAGTATTCCCTTAGTTTTTGCCGTGCAGCAATTGTCAGAGGGAGTTTTATGGCTAACACTTCCGAATGCTGAATATATAACTACTCAAAAGGTTGCAACTTATTTCTTCTTATTCTTTGCTCAAATTGTTTGGCCAATATTGGTTCCCATTTCAATTTTGCTACTCGAAAAAAGAAACGCAATAAGAATAACACAAAAGGCATTAACAGGCGCAGGTTTAATTGTGGGAGTTTATCTTGGTTATTGTTTACCTTCGTTTAATGTTGAAGCAAAAATAATTGAACATCATATTAAATACAGCCAAGATTATCCCGCTGCTTTTAGAAATTATGGCATCGTATTATATGCCTTAGCAACGATTGCTCCACCATTCTTTTCGCATATAAGACGGATGTGGATGTTGGGTGCGGCCATTTTAATTTCCTATATAATTACAGCTATTTTTTATGAGCATTACATCCTTTCCGTTTGGTGCTTTTTCTCTGCAATTCTTAGTGTTTCTGTTTATTTAATTACATTAGAAATTAAAGGCAAATACGAAGTAAATGCTAAATTTGTTCTTTTGAACCAAAATGTAATAAGTGGAAAAAAAATGACTAAGGACGAAATTATAATACAAGCCATAGTAGATGCCGCCAAAAAGCTCATTCAACAATACGGTTTGAATAAAACTACGATGGAAGATGTTGCAAAGGGCGCAGGCAAAGGCAAAAGTACGCTTTATTACTATTTCAAAAGCAAAGAAGAGATTTTTGATGAAGTAATTAAACAAGAAATGGATGATTTTTTTGGGCAAGTTAAAAAAGCTGTCGATAAAGAAATAGATGCTCATGATAAATTAAAAACATACATAGTTGTCAAGATTAAAACATTAAAAAATAAAATCAGTCTTTACCGTTTTTCGATTGAACACGATCCTCATATAGTAAACATTAATGAGCAATTTTCAAAACTTAGAGACCGATATGATAATGCCGAAATCGAATTAATTTCATCAATTTTAAAATTAGGAGTTAAAGATAAATTATTTAAAATACCGGATAATAACTCCATTAAAGTCCTTTCAGAGCTTATGGTTACTTGCATAAGAGGTATTGAAATGGAGGTTATAACAAAAAATAAATATAGTTCCTTAGCTAACCAAGCCGATTTATTGGCAAATATAATTACAAAAGGATTGAATTAAGATTTTAACGCA
>JAVTWD010000013.1:0-3195 GCA_032229505.1 Bacteroidota bacterium | reverse complement strand
TACGGCTTTGTTCTGCTAATGCCTGTAAAATAGACTGACGGATCCACCATACAGCGTAAGAGATAAATTTAAAACCACGTGTTTCATCAAAACGGCGGGCTGCTTTTATCAAACCTAAATTTCCTTCGTTGATCAGATCGGGTAAGCTTAAGCCTTGGTTTTGATACTGTTTAGCTACCGAAACCACGAAACGTAAGTTAGCACGGGTTAATTTCTCAAGAGCAGTTTGGTCACCGTCCTTTATCTTCTTAGCTAAAATAACCTCTTCTTCAGCAGTGATCAATTCTTCACGACCGATTTCTTGTAAGTATTTATCTAAAGATGCGCTTTCGCGGTTGGTAATGGACTTGGTGATTTTTAGCTGTCTCATGGGATTGTGTTGGAATTAAGGGGGTAAAGTTACATAAAAAAGAGCAATTATTAAACTAATTTACCTTTATAACGCATTAAAAAGCAAAAAGTTTCTCTTTTTTGTTAAAAAATCTGACAAAATTTCATAAATAGATGTTTGTAAGTAAAGCTAAATGATTTAGAACTGTTAACAAATTACTACCACATCTGCCGTTTTGGTTTAAACATCTTTTTAATTTTTTGTTCAAAAATGCTTGTTTTTTGCAGTCACAATTACCTGCATTTTCTTGTAAAATAAATTTTAAAAACGCTGTAAGCCAATAATAATGGGCGTTTCGTAAATTACGTAATTAACAATTCGTTCTTAATAACGCTTAAGGTAATTAACATTATTGTGTTTAATCATAATGAGTTAGCTAGGTTTAAGCGCTGTAATAGTTGGGTATTTTTATGAAAATCAAAACAGGAATAAATGAACGCAGAAAGTTTGAAAACCGAATTACAGCAAGTTTTAGAAAACGATTTAGTATTGCGCAAGGAATTTAATGAGTTAAAACGCTCCTTAAGCGACTACCGCAACCAGCTAATAATGCGCGATGAAGACTGCAAGCGCCTTCAGGTAACCATTGATGTGTTGAACACCAAGCTGGTTGTGATGGAGCGGGATAATACCAATTACAAAGGCGAATTAGCTTCTTTTAAGGAGCTACGTGGATCTATAAAAGAACAATTGCACGCAAAACAGGAAGAAATTGAACAACGTTTATCTGAAATAGAAAATTTAAAAAGCGATCTTAATTCAATTTCATCTGACTACGAATTAAAAATTGAAGGTATTAAAGCAGAAGCCAACGCACACTTAGAATCGGTTTCGTCAGAATACAAAACACAAATTGAAGAATTACGCTCTAACTCTTATTACAAAGAATCAGGTATTAAAGAGGAATTTGAGAACCGTGTAAATGAGTTAACCGCAAGCTGGGCCGATAAAGAACAAGCTTTATTGATAAACCACCAGGAAGAAATTGTTGGCGTAAAAATGAGTTATGAGCAACAAATTGCTGTTCTTAAAAACGATTATAATTCTCAAATTTCCAATTTATCTTCTTCAAGCCAAACTGAGATCAATGCTTTAAAACATACCAACCAGGTTGCTTTAGAGAATCTTGAAACAAGCTATACTCAAAAAATCGAAAGCCTTGAAAATTCATACAAAACAGAGATCTCAAGCTTAAAATTAGAGTTAGAAGAGCAACGTCATACTTTAACTTCAGAATATAATTCAAAAATTGAAAGCTTAACTTCTGAGTTTACTGCTAAAGAAAATGAATTGGTTTCTTCTTACGAAAAACAATTAGAGGAATTAAGAGCAACAACTTCTTCTTCATCTGAAGAATTATCTTCTTCTTTCCAAAACCAGATCAGCACTTTAAGATCAGAGCACGAAACATTCGTAAGCGAATTAACTTCTTCCCATACTTCGCAAATTGAAAGTTTAACAAACGGTTACGAAGAAAAATTAGCTAATGCTTTAATTCACTCAAACGGCCAAAATACAAGATTAAGTGAAGAGTTAACCAAAGTACAATTAGAGCACGACCAGGCAAACGAAAAAATAAGAGAATTAGTAATTCATATTGATTCACAAAATTCTGAATTCGAAAAATTAACCGGACAGTTAACTAATTACCAGTTCCAGTTAAAATCAGAAGCGGAGAAATTTTTAAACCTTACAACCGAGTTTGATGCTTTTAAACAAAACTCGTCTTTATCAAACAGCGAACAGGTAAATGAACTGAATTTACAAATTGAAAATTTAAATACTGAATTAAGTAATTTAAGTACTTTATTAGAAACAACTACTAATACATTAGGTGAAACAGAAGTTTCTTTAGAAGCAAAAACCAACGAATTAGGAAATGCTTCGCAACAAATTGAAGGGCTTAATGAGCAAATTGCCACTTTAGTGGGTGTTATTTCTTCTAAAGAACAAGAGTTGGAAAACTTTAAAGCAGAAATTGAAGCATCGGTTAAACAACAGGTTTTAGATAAAGAAATTGAGTTTCAAAAATTATTGGTAGAAAATACCAGTTTAATAGTTGAAATTGATGCGGCGCAAGATAAAGTGGAAGCGCAGGAAGCTGAGTTAACTTTAATAAAAGCTGAATTGGAAGAAATTAAATCGGTAAACGCTGCAAAAACTGAAGAGTTTAAAGAGATCTTATCAATTAAGAATTTTAATGTTACCAATCTGGAAGGCCAAAATGCAGCTTTAACGCAAGAAATTTCCCAATTAAAAGATGAAGTTGCTCAATTACAGGCTGGTTTTGATACTTTAAATTCAGAAAAACTGGATCTGTTAACACAATTAACCGGTTTACAATCGTGTATTTCTGACCTCAATTCTACAGTTTCTTCATTAAATGAGAAAATTTCAGGTTACGAAACTGAGATCGCTACTTTATCTGCAAACACTGCTACTTCAAACAGCGATGAGCAGGATGCCTTTATCGATCGCTTGTTTAAACAAATTGATGCCCTGAATGATGAGCGATTAGTGCTTTTAGACGAAAAAGAACAAATGGCCACACAGCTTTTAAAAATGAACGATGTGGTAAGTCAGCTATCGCAAGATGTTGATAGTCAAAGTATTGATGTAACAGACTTGAATAATCACAGAAAGAATGTTATCTTAGCCAATAATTCAGGTGGTAAGACTGAAAAGTCCCAAATGAAAAAACAAATAAACGATTTGGTGCGTGAAATTGATAAGTGCATTACGTTATTAAGTGCTTAATTTTAACGCCCTCTTTAAATGAGCGAAGTAAACATAAAAGTTGAAAT
>JAVTWD010000012.1:0-3207 GCA_032229505.1 Bacteroidota bacterium | reverse complement strand
TTTTTAGATCGCAAGTTAACACAAAAAACTCGATAGCAGATGTGATTTCAGGTAAACAGTAGATTGGCTAATAATTTTAATTCAAACCCCAATGGAAGATTATAGAACATTAATCGAAGTAGTAAGCGAACTAGTAGAGAAAGGCTACTCAATTGATTTTACTCCACTTGAAAATGTATTACATGAATTTCAAAAAGCACATTCAATTAATATTCCACCTGAAGATTTTTTAATTGATGAAATACATTGTTGTGATGATGATGGAGATGAAGCAGGCTTGACTTATATCTTCGCTATTTCTTCAAAAAAACACAGATTTAAAGGTATTCTTATAAATGCTTTAAGTGATGAAGATTCCGGTATGTTTCCTGAATTGTTTTTGAAAATCAAAAATGCATTTACTAAAGTAATTACTTCAATAGTACCCGGTTTTATGAAAAACAATATAATCAAAAATGAACATTTAAATTAAACATTATGGCCGAACGCGCATTTATAAAACGCAGTAAATTATTGTTACCATTGAGTAGAGAATATAACCATAGTTTATTATTGTGCTGGAAAATACGAACAGGCTTAAAAAAATCCGTTGACATTAACAGAATAAAGACATATACAGATTGGTTTTTCAAAAACAATTTGTTGTCACATTTTACAGTTGAAGAAGACTTTATTTTTCCATTATTAGGAAACAATAATCCTCTAACAAAAAAAGCGTTAGCCGATCATAGACGATTAAGAAGACTATTTGAAAATAATCAGGATATCGAACGATCTCTTAGTCTTTTAGAGGAAGAATTAGAGAAACACATTCGCTTTGAAAAACTCAAACTATTAAATGAAATTCAAAAAATTGCTTCTGATAAAGAATTGGATTTAATAATGAAAATATATTCCGAGACCATGATATATGAAGATTGGGGAGATCCTTTTTGGGAAAATACAACTAAAAACTGCTAGATGAATATTGAAGTACCCCAAATTAATCACATAACAAAACAGAGATGAAAAACAGAATAGTGGTATTTTTAGTTCTTTCGGCATTGCTTATAGGGTGCAAAAAGAAAAATGAAAAAATAGAATTCACCCTAAATAGCCTTACGCTTAAATCGCTAAAAAAAGAAAATCTTCCAAAGCAAAATATGTACATCAAAGTTATAAAAACCGATAATTCTGTAGAAGAAGAATTAGCTGTTACCGGAAAATACCCTAGCCAATACACCTTACCGGTAAAGTTTGGATTAGAAAATCTTATTAAAATGAATTTTTACAAACACACCTATTTTGTAGTACTTTACGGCGATTCAACTGGAGAAATAGGAAGCAATCCCATTAATATAAAAGATTACAAAATACTTTACCCCTTAGATATGGAAACCGACAAAGATGGCGTAGGTATTGTTTTAAGTGGCACATGGCGATGATCTCGTTCTTTTATTTATTATTGTAAAGTTAATAAACTCCAACTTTGGTTCACATAATAATAAAGGATATATTTGTCTTTTAATATTAAAATATTTAGTTTTGTACTCAAATACTAACTACTATGTTTTCCAAGGCTTGTGAATATGCAATAAGAGCAACATTATATATTGCGGTTCAATCTAATCAGAATAATGGTAGGGTTGGATTAAAAGATATTGCTAAACAAATTAACTCACCTGAAGCGTTCACAGCAAAAACGTTACAGCTTTTGGTGAAAAACAATATTATTGATTCTGTCAAAGGTCCTAACGGTGGTTTTAGTATTGATAAGGATCATATGAATAAAATAAAGTTAATCCAAATTGTTTCGGCAATTGATGGAGATTCAATATTCCATGGATGTGGCTTGGGTTTAAAAGAATGTTCGGAAAAAAGACCATGTCCGGTACATGATAAATTTAAAGTTGTTCGCAATGAATTAAGAAAAATGCTTGACAACACAACAGTTCTTGAACTATCACTTGGCTTAAAAAAAGGAATAACGTTCTTACACACCTAAAAAAATTGAACTAATTACGGATATAAAGGTCTTAATATATTTAATTACTAACCGGTTAAAAACTAGAAATCATGACTTCAGAAACATCACAACCACTCAAACAACATCACAGTAAAAATTGGTTTAACGAACAATCTACAAAATTTGAAGAATCTCGCTTTTTTTGGATGGCTGTGTATATGACAGCTCAAAGTTGTTTAGGATCAGTTGCTTGTGGATTTATTCTTCAAAACCACGCTAATATCTTTATGCTTTGCACTTGTGCCGCAATAACTATGGGATGCAATGCTGTATTAATTGCCTTAGGCCCTCCGAAATTATGTCTTACAGTCGTATTTCTAAGTTTTCTATTAAATACCATTTTCATTTTAATAAATATTTAAGCTGTTACATATGACAATTTAAAAACAAACAATTAAAACATATGAAACAAAAATTAATAATAGCCGGGGGATTTATCGTTTTTAGCACATTACCAGTTCATGCACAGCAGGCTAATAACATCATTAATTTAAAAGGTTCATCCTTTTGCTGTTTTTTTATTTTTGCAGCAATTGCTGTGGGTTTTATAGTAGCTCTTTGTATTAAGTTTAATGCCTTTAATTCAATTGCAAGTAAACAAAAAGAATGGCATAAACATTCGCAACAAGAAAGGTTTACAGATTACATAAAGTCTTTAAATTCTAAACAGATCGAAAAGTTTTTAAAACTAAAAAACAGTAAAAATAAATCAGCTTTACTGCTAATTGTATTTTCTTTTTTATCGTCTTTATCTCTATCAGCACAAAACACTGCCAATCCCAAAGAGGGGCTTTTTGGTCAAGGTGGTATTATTATTACATTAATATTAATACTCATTCCTGTTTTACTAGGGACACTATTTGCCATCAATCGTGCTATTAATGCTTTCAGAAAGCACGGTGCAAATAGTAAGTTAAGTGATGCCAAATTATTTGCAGAACATTTAAATCAGGTAGATGATGAGAGTTTAGAAGAGTTATTGCAAAAGCGTAAAGCTTCCCTCGACTATACCTTATCGAATACTGAATTATCGGGGAATAATAATGCAGAAGATGCAATAGGCATTATTCAAAATGCCAATCCCGATCATGAAGTTCATTTTACGGCTCGAAAAAAGAAAGCGATACCAAGGCCAAGTTTGGATAAAGACATTACTAAACTAATACTTTGGTACTTGGGTTGTGCCGCGTTTTGGTTGGCTT
>JAVTWD010000011.1:359092-377222 GCA_032229505.1 Bacteroidota bacterium | reverse complement strand
CATTAGCATTACCGCAGGCGGCGGCGGTTATAGCTATAACCGCTGATGTGGGGCCATTAACTGTAACAATGTTTGCGGTAGTTGAGAATGTACAACCATTAACATCTGAAACTAAAATAGTTTGTGTACCTGCTCCTAAATTATTGGTAACTGATGTAGTTCCAACACCATTTACACTAAAAGTATAAGCAGGATTTCCACCAGTTACACCCGTTATACCTAACACACCTGTATTACCAATACAGGCCGTAGGGCTTGTAGTAAATGTTACAGCAGTAGGGCCTGGTTGATTCGTTAATGTTACAATTTTTGTAAATGTACATCCAAAAGCATCCTTTACAATAATAGTATATGCTCCTGCGGCCAATCCTGTTAAAACAGGACTTGTAGTAAAAGGTCCGCCATTTATACTATATGAGTAGGTTGGAGTTCCGCCGGTAACTACCCCTAAACCAATAGATCCATTAGCATTACCGCATGTTGGATTTATAGAGGTTGTATTCAAAGCAGTAATAGGAGGTGTGTTAGCAATTGTTGCAGAAACAGTAAATGTACAACCAAAATTATTTGTAAGTGTTATTATAGGTGTACTAGCCGGCAAGCCCGTAACCGTTTGCCCTCCTACTGTTCCAACTGAACTTGCGTATGATGAAATGGTTTGCCCCGGGCCGGATGTATTAGCAATTACTATCACACCATTATTCAATCCGCAGGTGGCATTGGTAAAAGTTAAAGTTGCCGAAGGTTTTGGATTTACAACAATTTGTGCAGTTGTTGAACCAATACACGTTCCATTAGATCCTGTAAGCGTATAAGTTGTAGTGGTTGCAGGTGACTGTGTAATAGAAGGAGTATTAAAGTTACCGGGCGTCCATGTATAAGTAGTAACACCTGCACCTGTAAGTGTAGCTGAATTTCCAAGGCAGATAGTTTGACTTGCCACAGTTGGTATTGGCAGTGGATTAACTACAAGGGCCGTTGTTTGAGTACACACACCCGAAGCCGTTGTTACACTTAAATTGTAAACATAAGTACCCGCTGTGGTCGGAGAACTAATACCTGTTGGATTTTGAGCACTGGAAGTAAAACCATTAGGGCCTGTCCAAGCATAAGTAGCCCCTGCAATAGTACTTGCTGTTAAATTAAACACATTGCCTGCGCAAATAGGTCCATTATTAGCAGCAGTAACTGTACATCCGGTACAAGGTACAGGAGAAGTGTAAGCTACAGTTAATTTACATGTTGGATCAGCCGAAAAACCTGCAGTTAATGAACAAGTACCACCGTTAGCAGTAATACCGGGTAATGTATATGAAATGGGACTAACCCATGGTGCAGCAATATTCATACTTGCGCCGCAAGTTGATGATACAGTTAAAACACCACTAGTTGGAGGAAGTGTAAATGTTATCTGTCCCGTTACCGGATACTGACCTGTGGCTGGATTACAGGCACCGGGGTTTGCAGTTAAATTTGTCATATTACAAAGAATATTACAATTAGTTGCGCCGGTGCCCCCACTTTGTGTTGCGGTAATATTGGTTGGCTGGTTAGAGAAATTGGTGATCATAACCATGTACCATTGTCCTACCTGTGTATTAGGCAAAACAACGGTTTCCGTTGATGATGAAGAGTAACTACAACTTATCCCAGCAGTACCGCTAAAAATAGCCGCACACATAGCAGCTTGGGTAGCAAATGGGCCCCATGCAATAAAATCAATATCAACATTGGCACTATTGCTTAATGAAATATTTAAATTACCTGCAGTTGAAATATTTAAATAATACCATGCAGGATTTGGTTGTGTAAATAAGCATCCATAATTAGGTCCGGCAGGGGCCGAACCGTTATTAACTCCACCCGGAAAGTTAACACCTGTTGCTGTACAAAAAGGCTGAGCTGTTGCACAGGTTGTTGGTGAAGGCGGCGGCGGAGGTGGCACAACAATTACAGATGAACAGGAAATTGAAGCTGCCCATCCGGCCATAACAACTGAGCCATCACTAGTAAAATTAAATGTAAGACAACCACCTTGTGTTGAAGTAAAACTTCCGGGAAGACCACTTCCTGAAAAAGTTCCTAATAAGGGTGAACCAGTGTTAGGTCCATTATAAATATTTAAAAAGTCAAAACCCGATTCAAGCGCGAATTGTGTAAAGTTAACTGTCAAGTATTGTCCTGCGGGTGCGCAAAGCGTAATTGTTTGATTTTGGCTATTGGAATAATTTCCGCCGGCTCCACCCTGGTCATAAAAGGTATAACCACAAGGATTACCAGGAGGGGCAGATCCCATATTGATAGTTTGCGAAAACCCTAAACGGCTAAATGCTATAAGTAAAAAAATAATTACCAGTGATTTTTTCATGGTTTTGTGTTTGAGTGTTTTATTTAATTAGCTGTGGTTTTATACTTTTGCCATCCTGTGTTAATTCAAAAGCTACATTAGGGTAATCAGATATTTTGATGGTATGCGGACTGATCTGTTTTCCGTAAGTATCTAAAAGTTCTTGTGCAGATAAAAGTTCGATACTTAATTTTGAATCGGTAAAATAAATAATACGACGCTGATTCATTAACCTATAGCTATCCAACTGACCCCAGTTATCAATTGCGTTTTGATATTTAGCTGCATCAATAGAATTATCAACTTTATGTATGATAAAATGCCTTTTTTCAGTGGTTTGTGCTTTAATAAAAGTGAAAGAAAGCATAAAGCTAAGGAGTAGAATTTTTAGCATAGTTTAAAATTTAGTTAATAGTTAAACACAGTATTAAATAAATTATAAAGACAAATTGCCTGAATAAAAAAAGGGAGGTTTTGCATTTATAATTGATTTCTCTAAGCTATAAAAATTTGCCAATGATTAAAAACCATTCACTCAGCCAAAACCACTATTCACTAAATTACCCAAAAGCCCCTGTTAACAAGATGTTTGTAAGCTTATCAATCTAAATATTTAGATTGATAAAATAAAAAAGCCCTTCATTTCTGAAGAGCTTTTAAGATCGGGAAATCTAAAAAAGATTAAGCTAACTTAACGTTAACGGCGTTTAAGCCTTTTTTTCCTTCTTGAACCTCAAATACTACATTATCATTTTCACGAATATCTTCTTTTAATCCTGATGCGTGTACAAAGATTTCTTGTCCACCGTCTTCTTTAATAAATCCAAAGCCTTTTGCTTCGTTAAAGAATTTTACTACTCCTGTTTTCATTTTTGTTTTTTTTATTTGTTTATTATTTCTGTATCTGATTAATTAAATGGATGAGTAGATACAACCTCAATGTTTTTCTTTATTAATTTATTTATGTCTTTTAAATAGCTCATTTCTTCTTGTGTACAAAACGACATTGCTACTCCCGATTCGCCTGCGCGCCCTGTTCTTCCTATCCGGTGAACATAAGTTTCTGCCTGCTCAGGAATTTCGTAGTTAATTACGTGCGATAATTTATCTACATCAATTCCTCTCGATGCAATATCTGTGGCTACTAATATACGAATAGTTCTGTTCTTAAAGCCTTTTAATGCTCTTTCTCTTGCACCTTGCGATTTATTTCCATGAATGGCCTCTGCGGCAACACCCATTGCGTTCAAATCTTTGGCTACTTTATCGGCTCCGCGCTTGGTGCGTGTAAATACCAGGGCGTGATCGATCTTATCGTTATTTAATACATATTTTAATAAACCACGCTTATTTTCCTTTTTTACATAATATACGGTTTGTTTAACCAAAGTGGCCGTTGAAGAAACCGGTGTAACCGTTACGCTTACAGGATCTTTAAGCAGTGTGTTGGCTAATTTCATGATATCAGGAGCCGCCGTAGCCGAAAAGAATAACGTTTGGCGTTTTGCCGGAAGTTTTGGAATGATCTTCTTAATATCATTAATAAAGCCCATATCTAGCATACGATCGGCTTCGTCCAAAACAAAGAATTCTATATTATTCAGTTTTATAAATCCCTGGTTCATCAGGTCTAATAACCTGCCCGGAGTTGCTACCAAAACATCAACGCCTCTGCCTAAATTGTTAACCTGTGGTACTTGCGATACTCCACCAAAAATGGTGCAATGCGAAATGCCAAGGCCATTGCCGTAAGCTAAAAAATTCTCACTTATTTGCGAAGCTAATTCGCGGGTTGGCGCTAAAATAAGCGTTTTAATAGCGCGTGGATTTTGATTTGTTTTTCTTTCTGATAATAATTGTAAAATGGGTAATGCAAATGCTGCCGTTTTACCTGTACCTGTTTGTGCGCAACCAAAAATATCTCTGCCAGCTAATATGTGTGGGATGGATTGTTCTTGTATTGGAGTAGGTTGTGTGTAACCCTTTTTGTCAAGTGCCGTGACTAATGGCTTAATAAGTCTTAAGTTTGAAAATGTCATTAATTGTTTTTTCGTTCATAAATTTTCGCGCATAATTTTTATTACGCGATTTTTGTTTTGATCTAAGAAAAGTGTAAAGTTGAATCGAATTGCAATAAGGCCTTACAAACGTGATTGAGATACAATCTTCTAAAGAAGTACACAAATATATGTAAAATATTGAGAATAAGGACTTTTTATTTTGATAATTGGAGTTAATGTATGTAAAAAGCCCTCATTTATTTCGTAAATGAGGGCTTGGAATTCAATGATAACAATAGATTTCGGAAAAAAAATGAGAATAAAAAGAAATAATTTTATTTCTTAATTCCCTTCATCAACTCTTCAACCGCTTTTTCCAATTGCTGGTCTTTTCCTTTTAAGGCTTGTTTAGGATCTAAGGTTTGTTTAATGTCCGGTTCAAGTTGGGTGTTCTCATAATACTTACCGTTACCATCAACAACACCAACTTGCGGTATACCAAATGTTAATTCTTTATCCTGTAAATTTTCCCACCAAACAGCAGTACCTGTGCCCGGAACCGGCATGCCCACTAATTTACCAATGTTTAGTGTTTTATAAACCACCGGAAACATGTGCGCATCTGAATAATTGCCTTCGCTCATTAATACAACGGATGGTCTTCTCCATTTGCTTCCGGGCTCTTCACCAATTTTACGTTCACGCGGAATAAAATCAATGTATTTTTTTCCCGATAAAAAAGTAGCCAGATCATCGTGCAACCAACCGCCACCATTAAAACGTGTATCAACGATCAATGCATCTTTATTAATGTATTTGCCTTGTACTTGCTCGTAGAAAGCTCTGAAACCATCATTATCCATAGCTCTTACATGCATAAAGCCTAATTTACCGCCAGATAATTTTTCTGTTTCTTCCTGGCGTTTTTTGATCCAGCGCTGGTATAATAATTCGTTCTGTTCTGCTAAAGTAATTGGTTTAATAGTTTCGTCCCAACGTTTCCCGGTTTGACTATCGAACAAACTTAATAAAATTGTTTTGTGCGCTTTACGATTTAATAAATTCCAGTAATTTACTTTTTTATGATCAATTACTTCACCATCAATTTTTTCAATTACAACTCCTGCTTTAATGGCTGTTTCTGCGGCAAGCAAAGGACTCTTATCCATTACTTCAATAATTTTCATGCCATTACCGTTAAAGCTTTCATCATAAAAAACACCTAATGCAGCTGTTTCGTCAGGATTCTCAAATTTAGGATTAGCGCGGCAGCCGGTATGCGACGCGTTTAGTTCACCTAAAAATTCGCTTAACAATTCTGCAAAATCGCGGGTGTTATTTATGTATGGTAAAAATTTAGCATATTGTTTTTTGTAATAATTCCAATCGGTGCCCTGTAAGTTGGTAACGTAAAATTTATTATTTACCTGGCGCCAAACGTGTTCAAAAAAGTATTCGCGTTCTTCGGCAGTTTTTAATTCCATTTCGGCTTTAAAAGAAATGTCTTTTTTCTCTTTACCTGCAATTGCAACTTTTACTAATTTACCATCAGCCAATAAAAACAAATTCTTATTGTCTTTATCAATAGATAGATTTCCTACAGCGTTTGCACCTAGCTTTAAAAATAATTTTGTTTCACTGTCTTTAATATTATTTACCCATAGATCAAATCCTTTTTCGAATTTGCATAGATAATACAGTTGGTCTCCGTTCTCAGTCATCACGGCATCAGCAAGATCTGATGAATGAATTGTCAATCGCTCTTTGCGATCCCACAAACCTTCCATATCAATTTTAATATCTTTTGATTTTGTTTCGGTTGTAATTGCAGTTGCTGTTTTTAAAGATTTTAATTCGTTTGCTTTTTCTACTTCTTTTTTCTTTTCGTCTACTTCTTTAATTAAAGCATATTCATCACCGCTTAATTTAAAACGCTCGTAAAAATCCTTATCAAAAAATTGCCCATATACATCCATTTGTGAACCATGACTGGCTTGATTTTTCATGCCATGACGGTTAGAGAACCAGATCATCATTTTACCGCTGCACATCCATTTTGGATTGGCATTATCGTAACCGCTTTGCGAAAGGTTAATTAATTTTCCCTTACCTGTTACATCAATTAAACCAATTTGTGATAACCAGTTATTGTCTTCTAGATAATTTACCAGTAAATATTTTCCATCGGGCGACCAGTCGAACCATTGGTCACCATCTGAATAAGAATAGTTTTTTGTAGCCGGTAAAATTTCACGAACCAGTTTTGTTTTTGTGTTTACAATTTTAACAGCGGTTCTGTCTTCTAAAAATGCAACCTCGGTTCCGTCAGGCGAATACTTTGGCTGGAAAGATTCTTTAGAGGTTTTTAAAATAACGTCTTCTTTTAAAATAGTAGAATTAAAGAAATAATTTTCTGAAGCACGTGTTAAACTAGTTTGATATAAACCCCAAATGCCGTTCTTTTCTGCAGCATACACAATTGAGCGGCCATCCGGACTAAAATCAATTGATCTTTCTTGCTCTGGTGAATTAGTAATGCGTTTTGTCGTTCCACCTTCAACAGAAGTTACAAAAACTTCACCGCGCAACACAAAAGCAACTTCTTTTCCGTTTGGCGAAACGCTCATTTCTGTAGCGCCGTTATTTTTTACATAGTTAATTTGTTTATTGAAACGATCGTCGCCTGCAATGGTAACAGCTAATTTTTTTGCTTCGCTACCCGGTTGCATAGTGTAAATTTCGCCGTCATACCCAAAACATAAAACACCTTCTTTAGATGAGCTTAAAAAACGAACAGGATCTTTTTCGTATTTGGTAATTTGTGTTTTGTTATTCGCATCTTTTAAATTAAATTTCCAGATATTGAATGTTCCGCTTTTTTCTGAAAGATAATAAACGTCGTCAGTCTTTTGAAGAATAGGATTTCTATCTTCACCTTCAAAATCGGTTAGCTTTGTAAAATTATCTGATTTTTTTTCGTACATCCAAACATCGCGCGTTACCGATGAAACATGATGTTTACGCCATACATCCTCATAACCTTTTTTATCATGAAATAAAAATTTATCGCCACTTGCATCAACCTGGGCATATTCCATTGGCCATGACATGAACATATTTTCTTTACCACCATTTACATTTACCGAATATAATTCAGGCAAACCGCCGCTAGGGAAAACAACGCTTGTATTGATATCTACACGTGATGAACCATAATATACTGTTGAGCCATCGGGCGAAAAGCAATATGGAAAATCACCGGCAGAGTAGTAGGTTAAACGTTTTGCGGTACCACCTTCGGCAGGCATAATAAATACATCGTAATTACCATAACGGTCAGATGCAAATGCTATCCATTTACCATCGGGCGACCAAACCGGCATAAAATCATGACCTTCGCTTAATGTAATGGGAATAGCAGTTCCGCCGTTGGCATCTATTTTATACAGATCACCTTTATAACTAAATACAATTTGTTTTCCATCGGGTGAAATTGACGGATAACGCATCCATAAAGGAGATTGAGCCTTTTGAGAAAAAGAAAAAGTGGTTAAAAAAATTAACGCGAAAAATAAACGATTCATATTGGAGATTTTGATGATATGAAAATACCCTTTTTTATCAAATCACCAAAATAAATAGGCTCACCCTAAATGGGGGATTTTTCGCGTTGAAGCAAAAAATGAAAACGCAATCTCAAAAAAAATTTAACCACATAGAAACATAGGTTTTTATAGTTTAAACTTAAGGACAAGGGTTAAACATAGTTTTCTTCACTGAAGGTGAAGAAACTCTGTGTGTCTTGTTAAGCATTTAGTTTTTCTATGCTTCTATGATCTCTATGTGGTTAAAACATAAACTAATTAGTAGGTTGGGCGATCATTCGCATATACGCTTCATCATTGCCTGCGCGAAGTTTTAAGAAGAAATTGAATTTGCTTCTGCATTTTTCTTCCATATTGCAAAAGAAAGGAAGTTTTGGTAGTTGCGTTTTAATTGAAATGATGCTTGTATTTTTGGAATACACATTCATTAATGAAAAAGTAGTGAATGGAAAATCAATAGTATGTTTGGGAGTACAATTTCTAAATGAAAATACTTTACCCTGTGCTTTAAAAAGCAGAAATGAAAGACAAAATATGAATATTAGAAAATGTTTTTTCATCATCATAATTATTTACTGTCACCCTGAACCTGATTCAGGGTCTCAGCACTAAATACTGAGTGCTGAGATTCCGGGTCAAGCCCGGAATGACTACTAAGATGCATTTTACCTTTAAGAAGCCCTTTCCTTATCCAAATAAGATTGAACTACTTCAATAGCATTATCAATAACATCACTTAAGGCAACAATATATGTTCCTGGCTTTGCCAATGAGAATGCATGTTTTAAAGCTTCTATCTCTTTAGGGACATACTCATAAGATTTTTTTGGATCACATTGCTTTATGCCGTCTACTAAAAGATCAACAATTTCCTGTGCTTCGCGGCCACGTAAAAATTTATCTTGTCTGATGATAATGTGATCGAACATTTCTGCCGAGATCTTTCCCATTTTACGAATATCTTCATCTCGGCGATCACCGGTGCCGGTAATAATGCCGATCTTTTTTGGAGAGTCTACAGAAGATAAAAATTCTTTAATCCCATTAAAGCCATCCGGATTGTGGGCAAAATCTATCAGCACTTTATAATCTTTAAAATCAAAAACATTCATGCGTCCCGGTGTTTGAGAGGCCGAAGGAATAAATGTTTCCAAATTTGTTTTTATATCTTCAATGGTGAAACCATAAACGTAAGAAGCTAAAGTAGCCGCTAAAACATTTGCCACCATAAAACTTACTTTTCCATTAAAGGTTAACGGTACATTAGTTGCTTTACACACCCTGAATTTCCATTCTGCTTTTTTAATCGTAATGTAACCCTCTTCGTAAATAGCGGCAATGCCGCCTTTTTTGCAATGTTCAACAATTACAGGATTGTTTTCATCCAAACTAAAATAGGCGATCTTGCAATCTGCATCTTTTGCAATACCTACACAATGTTCGTTATCTGCATTTAAAACGGCGTAACCGTCTTTTTTTACAGATCTGACTACCACACCTTTTACATGTGCCATATCTTTTAGCGTATGAATGTCGGATAAGCCCATGTGATCTTCCTGTATGTTGGTTACAACGGCCACATCACATCTTCCAAAACCTAAGCCAGAACGAAGAATACCGCCACGAGCAGTTTCTAATACTGCAAATTCAACTGTAGGATCTTTTAAAATAAATTCTGCGCTTATTGGCCCTGTTGTATCTCCCTTTGTCAGCATTGAATTTTGAACATAAATTCCATCTGAAGTTGTAAAGCCTACACGGTAACCGTTATTTTTTACAATGTGCGCAATTAAGCGGGTGGTAGTTGTTTTACCATTTGTTCCTGTAATGGCGATAATTGGAATACGGCAACTTTTTCCGGGAGGATATAACATGTCAATTACGGGAGCAGCTACATTTCTTGGTAAGCCGTTGGCAGGCGCCAAATGCATTCTGAACCCAGGTGCAGCATTTACTTCTAAAACAACGCCGCCCGATATTTCTAAAGGCTCACTTAAATTTTGAGCCATTATATCAATGCCACAAATGTCTAATCCAATAACACGCGAGATGCGTTCGCAAATAAAAATATTTGTAGGATGCATGATATCGGTTACATCGGTGGAAGTACCGCCGGTGCTAAGATTAGCAGTGCCTTTCAAATAACATTTCTCACCTTTTTTTAAAACCGTATCTAAGGTGTAATTGTATTTTGCCAACTGATCGTGTGTTTCTTTATCAATGCTTATTTCAGTCAAAACATTTTCATGTCCGTAACCTCTGCGTGGATCTTTATTTTCTTTATCAATTAATTGTTGAATGTTAGATTTACCATCGCCTACAACATGCGCAGGTTCACGCAATGCTGCTGCAATAAAACGGTGATTGATAACCAGTACACGAAAATCGTAACCGGTAATAAATTTTTCTACAATAATTTTACGTGAGTATTTTTTGGCGTGGTGATAGGCTTCTATTGCTGCGGCTTCTGTTTTTACATTAATAGATGCGCCTTTGCCATGATTGCCATCCAAAGGTTTAAACACTAATGGAAAACCAACTTTATCGATCACGTCTTTTATTTCTTCTTCATGAATGATAGTCATGCCCGCAGCAACAGGAATTGCCGCTTCTTTCAACATACGTTTTGTTTCATCTTTATTACTGGCCAAATCAACGGCAATAGAGCTGGTGCGGTCTGTCATGGTTGCCCTAAAACGTACCTGATTCTTGCCATATCCTAACTGTACCAATGATTCACCATTTAAACGGATAAAAGGAATATCACGCGCAACGGCCTCGTCAACAATCGAACCTGTACTTGGACCCAGACGTTCGCGTTCGCGCATTTCGCGCATGGTTTTTATATCGGCGTTAATATCATAATCTTTCGAATTTACCAAAGCATCGGCAATTGCAACGGATGCTTTTGCGGCAAACAAACCCACTTTTTCTTCCATATAAGAAAAAACAACATTGTAAACGCCTTCTTTACCCGTGCTGCGTGTGCGGCCATAGCCGCATTCCATCCCCGCCAATGTTTGTATCTCTAAGGCAATGTGTTCAATCACATGACCCATCCAGGTACCTTCTTTTACACGCTCAAAAAAACCTCCTTCATGATCGAACGAGCATCGGTGCGAGTAAAGAGAAGGGATCATTTTTTCCATCCTTTCAAAAAAGCCGGGTATTTTATTGGTGGGAGATTGCTCTAATTCCTCCAGATCAAGCTTCATTACAATTAGTTTTTTACGGTAATTACTCCAGTAATTAGGCCCTCTTAGCGCTCTTGTTTCTATGATTTTCATTGACTTGGGTTTTGCAATTTGTTTGAAAATACTATTTGTTTTTAATTTAAACAACTAAGTGTTTAAAATAACATGATAAATGAAACATAATTGAAGGCGGTTTGTTTAAATAAACGGTAGTTTTGTATAACAGCAATAAACATGGGTGCACCAAAAGGTAAATTAATAATTATAGGCGGTTCGGTAGATAAAGGAAGTCAATTTGTAGCGCAAGCAGATGTGCCGCTTAATCTTAAATTTTTCGAACGCGGAATTTTAAAACGCATCAGCACCGAATCGGCAAAACAAAATTTATCCCGCGTAGAAATTATCACAACGGCCAGCAGTATACCGCAGGAAGTTGGTGCTGAATATGTAAAAGCATTTCAATCGTTGAACATGCAGGATGTGGCGATATTGGATATACGCACAAGACAAGAAGCTAATTTACCTGAAAATTTAGAGCGCTTAAAAAAAGCAGATGTAGTTATTTTTACGGGTGGCGATCAATTGAAGCTGACCTCTATTTACGGAGGTACTCCTTTTCATCATATGTTGTTGGATCGTTACGAGAATGAGAATTTTATTATTGCAGGAACTTCTGCCGGTGCCGCAGCCAGCTCAAATAATATGATCTATCAGGGAAGTAGCAGCGAAGCACTTTTAAAAGGTGAGGTAAAAATTACCGGCGGTTTAGGTTTTATTAATAACGTAATTATTGATACACACTTTGTACAACGCGGTCGCATTGGTCGTTTAATGTACGCTTGCGCCAGCAATCCTATTAATTTGGGAATTGGTTTAGGAGAAGATACAGGGCTTTTAATTAAAGATGGTAACGATATGGAGGCTATTGGTTCCGGACTTGTAATATTGGTTGATGGAACAAATATGGGACGCACCAATATTTTTGAAGTACAAATGGGCGAACCTGTTTCGATCGAGAATTTAACGGTGCATGTAATGTCTTTTGGAGATCACTTTGATCTTAGAATGAAAAAACTTGTACTGCACGATCGTCCTGTAAAAGCAATAGACTAATTAATCTTTATAAATTCCAATAAATAATTCTTCATCCTGTGTTTTTGAAGCGCGGTACATGCCTTCTGAATTAAAGGGTAATTCAATATTTCCTTTAGCATCAATAGCAATTAGGCCGCCTTCGCCACCAATTTTCACTAACTTATCCATTACTACAATGTCGCAAGCTTTTTTTAGTGTAATGCCTTTGTATTCCATTAAACAAGAAATATCGTAAGCAACAACCGAGCGGATAAAAAATTCGCCATGCCCAGTGCACGAAATAGCACAGGTTTTATTATTGGCATAAGTGCCTGAGCCAATAATTGGTGTGTCACCCACGCGACCATGTTTTTTATTGGTCATGCCTCCGGTGCTTGTACCTGCGGCTAAATTGCCATGTACATCAATTGCCACGGCGCCAACAGTTCCAAACTTCTTCTCTTTATCAACTGTATGATCTAAGATCATGGTATCGGATTTTTTTGCTTCCTGTAACTGATCAAAACGGTGTTGCACAAAAAAATAATCATCAGGCATAAACTCGGCATTTATTTTTTTTGCAAATTCCTGTGCGCCTAAACCTGCCATAAAAACATGTTCCGATTTTTCCATTACAGCACGAGCCAGGCTAATTGGATTTTTAATATTCTGCACCCCTGCAACAGCACCTGCCATAAGATCTTTGCCATTCATGATAGAAGCATCCATTTCATTTTTCCCTTCATTTGTAAACACTGCACCTTTACCCGCATTAAATAATGGATTGTTTTCAAGTGAAATAATTGCAGCTTCAACAGCATCCATGCTGCGGCCATTTTTTATCAAAACAGCTTCACCGGCTTTAATGGCATCTTCCAAAGCTTGTTTATAGCTTAACTCTTTTTCTGCGGTCATCATTGAACGTAAAATTGTTCCTGCGCCGCCATGTATGGCAATTGCAAATTTCCTCATTCTTGTAAAGATATACATTAAACACTTTAATATTTACAATGTTCAAAGATTTACAAAAATTAAAAAACGCTAAAACACTATTTAATTCCTGCAATTTAAATTTGTCTTGGTAACTTTGCACTTTATAAAAATGCGCTTTCAACCCATAAAACAAATAAACAGTATTTTAAGGCAAGAATATTTTGAGCCAACTATTAGCTGGGCGTTTAGGGTTGTGCTGGCGTTAAATGTTCCTTTAATTATTATCCCAATTTATAAAGGCTTTTCGTTTGAAGTTATATGGGCTGCGTTTGCTGCTTACATGTTAGCGCTGATCGATTATCGCGGACCACACTACAAAAAGATCATCATACAAAGTGTTGAAGCAGGTTTAATGTTTTTTGCAGCATTATTAGGCATGGGTGTGTCGTCATCCATCGCACTTTCTATTTTAATGATGTTTTTAATTGGCATGTTTGCGGCATTAATAAGAAACTGGAGTGATTACGGATCTAACATTGGTGTAGCGGTTGGCTTTTTCTTTTTATTTGGATTGGCTTATCCCTTGCCATTTGATAAAGCATTAGATTGTGGTATATATTTATTGATAGGCGCGGCCTGGTCTATATTAATCACCGTAGCATCTTTTCCGTTTAAACCTTCAAGTCCGGTAAGACGTTCGGTTGCCAAGATCTGGCAGGCCAATACAGATCTTTTGGATACCATTATTTTACATCAATCTTCCGAAACTAAAAACGACCATTCAAAAATTACAGAAAAAGAAATGGCAGTTAGAAAAGTGATCAATCATTCGATCGATCTTTTTTCGCGCAGAAAAAAAACACGGTTAAAAGCACAGCATTATGATATGATGATGGAGCTGAGAAGAACATCTGCCCTATTTGGCGCTTCTTTAAACGTAATTTATGAAGAATTGGAAGTATTGAATGGCCCTGCTTTTAAGGATGTGAAAGATTCGGTGTTGTATAAAACATTATCAGCATACGGGCAAGCCAGCGCGCGTATGGCTATTGTAATTTTTACTTTCAGGGCTGATGATCTTACTTTGGCAAAAGTAAGGGTAAAACGTTGTGAAGTGGCCATTGAATTATTTAAGGATGCAAGCAAAGATCTTCAGCTTTCTGAAAAAGAAAAACGTGCCTTGCAACATTTTATTGAAACATTGTATAAAGCTTATGGTTATTTGCAGCAAAGTATTTTACAGATAGAGGAAAAATTAAATTTTAAAAAGAGTGATTATTTAGAGAATTATAAACTTTCAATAAATAATTTTTTAGCGGGATTAAAGCCACGCGCAGTTGTTGAATTGGTAAAAGAATTAACGCATGTAAATTCAGAACAATTTAAATATGCTTTGCGTGTGGCGTTTGTTTTGTCAATTGGTGTTTTTATTTTTAAATTTTTCAATATCGATCATGGTCAGTGGATAGCTTTAACCATTTTGATAGTGATACAGCCTTATTATGGCGCCACACGCAAAAAAGGAATTGAAAGAGTAGTGGGCACCGTTTTAGGAATTGTAGTTGGAGGAGTTATTATGTTAATGCCTATTCCGCATCAGGCTTTTGTTGTGTTGCTGGTGATTGTTTCATTTTTTGTTGCCTATTTTTTGCGTAATAATTATAAGGTAGGAGTTTTCTTTGTTACCATTATGATGGTTATATTAATGCAGCTTTCTCAACAATCTTCTATGCAATTAATTGGGTGGAGGGTGTTATCTACTTTAATAGGATCTGTTTTAGCGTTGTTGGCGGGCTATGTGTTTTGGCCAATGTGGGAAAAAGAAAGATTTCCATCGCTGTTATCAAGCGCTTTAATGCAGAATAAAAATTATTTAATACAAACATTAAAAATCTTTAATAAAGAATCGAATGAGAGTTGGTATAAATACCGTAATTGGGCAGAAGCCGCTAATAATAATTTGTTTGCATGCGTGCAGAGGATGTTTGAAGAGCCAGAATCGGTGAAAGAATCGGTTGATCTTAACTTTGCTATTGTTGGTGTGAATATTCGCATAGCGCGGGAGATAACTTCTATTGCATTGGCAATGGAACAAAGTAATACAACGCAAACTGTAAACGAAATAAATAATTTTATAAAAGAGATAGAACTGCTTTTTGACTGGCTTGCTTCAAATGCTTTGATAAAAGAAAATGCACCTACCTTACCTGATTTTAATCTAGTAAAAAACACTTTAAAAGGCAGTGTGTTTGAAAAAAGCGGACAATTAGTTTTTATCCGAACCGAATTGGAAAAGATCATTTTTGAGCTCGAAGCGCTGTGTTTAATGGTAGAACGATCGGTTGTAAAGCCCGCTATTGCTTAATTTCGCCCTGAATTTATTATTTTTGTTAATACTACAAAATGTAGCAAAACTCAACTATTTTATGTAGTAATTTAGTGTTATCAAAAAACTAAAATTATGAAAACACCCAAAAAAGTAGAAAAGTATTTTAATATGATAGAGAATATTAAATACGAAAATGAACATGGCGGTTCGTATGCTTACCTTCAGTTTATGGCATATACGCGTGATCTTTTAAAATTGATCCGACCTTTAAAAGATTCTGAAAGATATGCAGAGGTAATAGAATCAACCAACTGGTTATTGAACGAATATTTAGGAGTAAGGTTTACGCCGCGTCATAAAACTATTTTTGAGAATAAGTTGAGCGAAACAAAACACTTATTCGATTCTGTAAGAGAATCGTACGCTGAAATAAAAGTAAGAACAACTTACAACCATTCTTACAGAATAGCAGCATAAACTTTTTTAATAAGAGAATCAGGTTTACCAGTATAAATATACCAGATTGTTATTGGGGTTTTGATTGATAAGCGATGCAACAAAACTTGCCTTGGTATTTTTGTTTGATTTGGCAGATGAGCTTGTTTCATTTTGAACTTTTCCTTCTTTTGTTTTAAGAACAGGCTTTTGGTCCTTTGAGTTACGCTTTATCATATATTGGAGATTTAGTTTTAATAAATCTATAACATCAAACAGGTTTTTCAAAACTATGCGCCTTACAATTATCAACATTTTAAGAGTTGAAAACTATGGCTAGAGAAAAATTGATAGAAACAAAAATCCCACACAAAATGCGTGGGATCTTGTATTAATAAGTAAGGTAATACGTAATTATGAGAAGTGTGCTTCAGAAGTAATTTTTACACTTAGTGCTCTTGAGATCACGCAGCTTTTTTCAGCGTCTTTTGTAATAGTCTCAAATTCTGCAGGTGTTAAACCGGGTACTGAGCCTTTAATATTTAAATGCACACCCGTTATGGTTAATTCTTCCATGGTAACTGTGGCTTCAGTATCTAACGAAGTAGGATTGAAACCTTTTTTAGTGATAGCACCACTCACAGCCATTGTAAAACAACCGGCATGTGCTGCTGCCAGTAATTCTTCCGGGTTTGTTCCTGGATCACCCTCAAAGCGGGTTTTAAAACTGTAATTGGTATTATTTAAAATTCCGCTTTGCGAAGATAAATTTCCTTTTCCTTCTTTCAGGTTTCCTTCCCAATGTGCTTTTGCTGTACGTTTCATAGTTTAGTTTTTTAATAGAACAAAGTAATTTGACTTTAGTTTAAAAAATTATTTCGGTGCGGTTAATTTGCCGATCTGTTCTAATTTGCCTTTTGCGTAGACATCATCCGGTTTCATTTGTAAGGCTTCTTCGTAAGCAGTTTTAGCTTCATCGTAACGTTTCATTTTAAAATAACCGTCGGCTTTTACGATCGTTTCTTTATAAAAATCTTTTCCAAGCTGGTTAGCAATACTATGTTTTGCATTGCCAGTTTTGCCACTCTTTTGTTCAGCTTCTTCTTGTTCTTTGGCTTTTCTTGCTTCTTCCTCTTTAGCCAATTTTTCCTTATCCCTTGCTAATTGTTCGGCTTTATCTTTTTCAATAGCTTCCTTTTCTTTTTGCGCTTTTAATTTTGCTTTTTCTTCAGCGGCTTTTTCTAAAGCCAATTGTTCTGCCTTATCTTTTTCAATAGCTTCTTTTTCTTTTTGTGCTTTTAATTTTGCTTTTTCTTCGGCTGCTTTTTCTTTTGCTAACTGATCCGCTTTATCTTTTTCGATAGCTTCTTTTTCTTTTTGTGCTTTTAGTTTAGCTTTTTCTTCGGTAGCTTTTTCTTTAGCCAATTGATCAGCTTTATCTTTTTCAGCTGCTGCCTTTTCGGCTGCTAATTTATCAGCCGCCGCTTTTGCTTTAGCAGCAGCATCTGCAGCTTCTTTATCTTTCGCAGCTTTTGCCGCTGCTACTTTTTCAGCTTCTGCTTTAGCTTTTGCTTCTGCATCAGCTTTTTCTTTTGCTACTTTGTCTGCGGCTTCTTTGTCTTTAGCAGCTTTATCTGCCGCTAATTTTTCGGCTTCTGCTTTGGCTTTTGCTTCTGCATCCGCTTTTTCTTTCGCCAATTTATCCGCTGCTTCTTTATCTTTAGCAGCCTTATCAGCTGCTAATTTTTCTGCTTCTGCTTTAGCCTTTGCCTCTGCAGCAGCTTTTTCTTTTGCTAAATTATCGGCTGCTTCTTTGTCTGCTTTGGCTTTAGCAGCAGCTTCTTCAACGGCTTTTTTATCGGCGGCCTCTTTTTCAGATTTTGCTTTGGCTTCTGCATCAGCTTTTTCTTTCGCTAATTTGTCTGCAGCTTCTTTGTCTGCCTTAGCTTTAGCAGCCGCTTCTTCGACCACTTTTTTATCGGCGGCCTCTTTTTCCGATTTCGCCTTTGCTTCAGCATCTGCCTTTTCTTTCGCTAATTTGTCTGCTGCTTCTTTATCTTTCGCAGCCTTATCTGCCGCTAATTTTTCGGCTTCTGCTTTTGCTTTTGCTTCTGCATCCGCTTTTTCTTTCGCCAATTTATCTGCCGCTTCTTTTTCTGCTTTGGCTTTCGCCGCAGCTTCTTCAGCAGCTTTTTTTGCTGCAGCTTCTGCAT
>JAVTWD010000011.1:0-358992 GCA_032229505.1 Bacteroidota bacterium | reverse complement strand
CTTTTGCTAATTTATCCGCCGCTTCTTTTTCCGCTTTGGCTTTCGCCGCAGCTTCTTCAGCAGCTTTTTTTGCTGCAGCTTCTGCATCAGCTTTCGCTTTTGCATCGGCCTCTGCTTTTTCTTTTGCTAATTTATCCGCCGCTTCTTTTTCCGCTTTGGCTTTCGCCGCAGCTTCCTCAGCGGCTTTTTTTGCGGCAGCTTCTGCATCGGCCTTCGCTTTTGCTTCAGCTTCTGCTTTTTCTTTTGCTAATTTATCCGCAGCTTCTTTTTCCGCTTTGGCCTTAGCTGCTGCTTCCTCGGCTGCTTTTTTATCAGCTGCATCTTTTTCTGCTTTTGCTTTAGCCGCTGCTTCTGCATCCGCTTTTGCTTTTGCATCCGCTTCTGCTTTGGCCTTTGCTGCTGCTTCTGCCGCTAGTTTATCCGCAGCTGCTTTTTCGGCAGCCAATTTATCTGCAGCTGCTTTTTCTTTTGCTGCTTTTTCTGCTGCAAGCTTTTGTTCTTCGGCAAGTTTTGTTGCTTCTTCTTCTTCTTTAATAATTGTTTGTATTAAAGCTAGCCTGTCTTTTGGATGTTTTTTATCCGGCAAAACTGTAAGCGCTAATTCATAATTACTTTTGGCTGTTTTCCAATCTTGTTTTGTAAATGCGGCATCAGCGGTAGCTACAGCTGCATCGTATTTTTTTATGATAGCACGTTCCTGCTCTTTTATACGCTCTAATGTAGCAAGCATTTGATCAGTATATGCTGCGTTGTCGCTAAATGATTTTTTTGACCCATTATATCCAATATTTAAAAGCGGTTGATTTAAAGCTGAGTAATCAACACCCGGAAGCGGTTCAAATAATGAGAAGGATTCAATTTTTAAAGCAAAAGATTTATTTTTTGTATCTGCCGGAACATCCATTGTTGAAACGGCAACTTTTTTTGTAACGTGATTTGGTTTACTGATAATGATAGAATAATTACCATTAGGCGGAATATCTAATTTAAAGTCACCTCCGCCATCAGAGGTTGTTTCTTTTACTAAAGTCGATCCGTTATATAATTTAATGCTTGCGCCGCCCATACCTTTGCCTTCTTTTTCAATAGTACTGGAAAAAACAAATACCCAATCTTGCGAAAACAGTCTGCTGCTTAATAATAAAAGAACAATTAGAAATCGTTTGTAGTTTTTCATCATTTTAAAATGTGGATTTTAAAAATAATGAAAATTGCCTTTTCTCCCAAAATTACTTATGAATACGATATAAATCACAAAAGGAGGCACCCATACCCCCTTTTGCTCCTTTTCATGAAAAAAAATATTCTTTGATTTCGGGAGATCACAACTAACCCTAATAAGAATAATGAAGTGAATTTAATACTGAATTTGTTTAGATGCTAAATTTTGAGGTAAATAATTAAATTTTGTAGGTGAAAATACCATCCAGAGGGTATTAAAAAACCCGGCAAATTGTTAAAATCTGTTTTATAATACAACTCTTGGCATAAAGATGGCTTGTTTTATTATAAATAGAAACCTTATGCAGACATACCTTTTAGTTAATGCCATTCTTTATTTTGTATTTGGCATTTGGTGCCTTATTAAAATGTTAGGCACTTCTCAATTTTTAGGATACAGTTTTTTAAATAACACGGGTAGAGTAGAATACTTAACCTTATATACCGGCTTACAACTAGGCTTTGCTGTTTTTTTGGCAATTTCTTCGTTTAATGAAAATATGAAGTTTACGGGTTTAATATTTTGCGTATGTCTATACGTTGGTATTATTTTAACACGCACAATAAGCGCTTTATATTATGGTAATGTTTTAAAAGCCACTTACATGGTAGGGGCTTTAGAATATTCGTTAGCTATTTGGGGAATTATTATCCTCATTCAACAATTAAAAAAGTAAAACTATGATCACACAAATTCAAAATTTACCGGAAAATATGGTTGGCTTTAGGGCCAATGGAGATATTACAGAAAGTGATTTTACGAACCTGGTAATGCCCAAAGTGGCAGAGCAAATTCAACGAACGGGCAAACTTAATTATATGTTGGTGCTTGAAACACCTTTATCGCATTTTAGTTTAGGCGCATGGTTTAAAGATGCTATTATGGGGATAAAGCACTTAAGTAAATGGAACCGGACAGCAATTGTTTCTGATGTAGAAAGCGTGAGAAAATTTACGGATATGTTTAGCGTTATTATGCACGGAGAATTTAAAGGGTTTGAACATAAAAATATACACGATGCAATAGACTGGGCCTCAGAAAAAAATAGTTGAACTGGCATAATTTTAGAATAAAATCTCCTATCAAACTATTTAAAAATTATAACTATGAAAAATTCAGGAAGCCTTATTGGGGCTGTATTATTAGGGGCCGCGGTTGGCGCTGCATTAGGTATTTTGTTTGCGCCAGATAAAGGTAGCGAAACACGCAAAAAATTAATGAATGGAGCAAAAGACCTTGCCGATAATTTAAAAGATAAAATATCGGAGGGAACAGCCATGTTAAAGACGAATCATGAGCTGGATAGTTTTTATGAGAATGTACATTCAAAATCTAATCCAAAACCTGAACTAGCTTAATACTATTTTGGTTTAAAAATAAAAAGTCCGGTAGATGTTACCGGACTTTTTTATTAATTATACCTGTATTTTTCCTTCTATCGAATCATCTAATGTTTTGCCGATCACTGCGCCTATCATAATTTTAACACCCGCAATGGCATTGCCATGTTTATTATCCCAATAATATCCTTTTGATGGTGTAAATTTAATAACAGAAATTCTTGGATCATTTCCGCCTTCGGTAAACCAAACTTTTAAGAGTGGTTCCCATAACTCTTTTATTATTTGTTTTTCATCTAAAACAGTTGCATTTCCTTCTAAAAATAAAAAGTCAGAATGAGGCGAACCCTGAAAATATAATTTTACGAGCGGGCTCAATGAGATCTCAAGGTTTTTATGACTGTCTTTTGCACTTAAGAACCAAAGATTACCCTCGTCGTCTGTTTTTTGCACGTTCATTGGTCTTGTGCCAGCAGATTGGCCGGTTGCTGCAGATGTGGTAAAAAAGCAGGTGGATGATTTTTTAATTAATTCTTTTATTTTATCAACAGCTTCTTTATTGGCAAGGTGTTTTAAATTGTGTTCCGGTTGATTTTTATTAATGCTATCCATAATTATTTTTTTTAGTTGTTAATTGTATACAATACAAAATTCTGTGCCAATTGCAGATTTCAAAAAAGGTTACTTCTTTTTACATATGAAAAGCAAATTTTAGTTAAAAGAATAACTAAAATGTGGCACTTAAATTGATAACTATATAATAGAAGAAATTTAAAAAACAGAAGTCATGAGAAGAAGTTATTTTGCAGAACTTGCTAAAGAAACAAAAACAGAGCTGACCTGGAATTATGGTGAGTTGATTACAACTGTTGAAACAGAAGACTATTATATTACTTTATTTTTATTGGATAATTTTTACGTAGAAATATTTATTGATAAATTCAATAACGAATTATTAGATATAAACATTCAGGATGATGATGATATTTTGTATGCTTATATAAAGGATCTTAGTCTAGGAGAATTGGTTAGCAAATTATAATACATACAAACAGAAAATTTATTTAGATATCTTATAGAAAAATAAGATCATAAAAAAAGCCCTTTTTTAAAGGGCTTTTTAAATTATTTAGAACCGACTTTTTTCGGTTTGTCTCCACCATCACGGTCATCATCACCTGAACCAACAATATCAGTTGATTGGTAAGTGTCATCACCAATTGAAGTAATATTTGTATTAAGTTTGCTTCCTTGAGTATTCTCAGTAGAAGTTTTGGTACCACACTCATTTGGTGTCATAGTTGATTTTTTACAACCAACAAAACCCAATGCAGGTAATAACAGAATAAGTGATATTTTTAAGATTTTCATTTGAAACCTCCTTTTTTTAGGACTTGTAACTTTATAAAGGTACGAATTTGCTTATTACCAGCCAAATATTTTAACATATTTAATGGATTATTAGTTCTACCCTGGTGCCTAAAACCTTGTTTAGGTCATCTTTTACCTCAAAAGGCCCTTTTATTGAGATATTTATGTTGTTCATGGCTCCCAAAAGCTGGATACGTTGGGTTGTTATAGAAGTGCCCCTTGATACATGGAGGTTCTTTTTGGTAGCCTTTTGCAATTTACTTTCTTCAATGCCAATGCCATTATCCTGAATGCTAAAAATAACATGCTGTAGCTCGTTATATTCTACGCGAATATCGATCCGTCCATTTTCACCTGAAGGTAAAATACCATGCAAAATACTATTTTCAACATAAGGTTGTAAAAGCATGGGTGGAATTTCAATCGATTCAATATCCACCTCCTCATCAACGTGAATGCTGTACTCAAATTTATCTTCAAAACGCATTAATTCAATTTGTAAATAAAGATCCAATCTCTCTAATTCTTCGGCAGCAGAAACCAAATTGCTCATTGAACTATCTAAGTTCATTCTTATCAATTTTGCAAAACGCGAAAGATACTTATGCGCGGATAATTTATCTTCTTTATCCATATAATATTGAATAGAGTTGAGCGCATTAAAAATAAAATGGCGGTTCATACTCGAATTTAAACTTTGATGTTCTAACACCATTAATTTTGATTTGAATTCGAGTTGTTGTGTTTGATGTTTTTTTCTTATTTCATTAATTCTTATTCTGTAAATGCCCCATAATAAAAATAAGGCAACTAAAATGCACAATAATACAAACCACCATTTTGTCCAGAAAGGAGGTAATATCTCGAAACTAAAAGTAGAGGGTGTTTTATTCCAGTTGCCTAAGGCATCGCCGGCTATTACCTTAAATGTGTATTTGCCGCTCGGTAAATTAGAGTAGGTTGCAAATGTAGCATCCGTTGCGGTTGACCAGCTGTCATCAAAACCATCGAGCATGTATTTGTAACGCACAGATGAAGGATTACTAAGCTTAATGCCAATGTAATCAAATGTAAAATGTGTAGTTTGATAATTAACCTTTAAATTTTTTGGCAAAAGTGTAGCAGAATCAATTTCAGTTGTAACACTCACCCAATTGGTATCTTTTAAAAATAAACGAACGCCTGAAATATGTGTGATCGGTTCAAAATTGCTGGAATGAAAATCTTTTATATTAGGATCGTATTTAATTACTCCTTCAGTTGTACCCATCCAAATATTGCCGCGATGATCTTTAAATGCTGCATTTTGATTACACTCCATGCCGGGCAATCCATCAAATATGGTGTACTGCCTGAATTTTGTTTTGTTTGATTTAATATACTCACGTGTATCTAAAACAAAAACACCACTGTTAGTACCTGTCCACAAAAATTCTTTATTATCCAAAGCTAAAAAGCAAACGTTGTTCGAATTAAAAATATCGTCCATTAAAATTTTAGAAAATGTTTTTCCATCATAATAATTAATACCGGCCGGTGATCCAATCCATAAATTATCATCATTATCTACCACCAGCGAAACCAGGTTGTTATTGCTTAAACCATCAGCTGTTGTATACTTTGTAAACGCACTATTCTCTAATTTGTACAAGCCATTTTTTGTGGCAAACCACAAACGGTTATGTTTATCTTCAACAATACTTTTAACGTCTGAACCAATATTATCAGTGCCGCTTATATAATTTTTAAATTCCTTGCCGTCAAAAACAGAAACGCCTTTTGAAGTACCAAACCATAAATTTCCTTTATGGTCCTGGTGTATAGAATAAACGATCTTTGCGCCTAAACCATCATCAACACCGTAGTTCTTAAATTTGTTGCCATCAAACATGCTTACACCGTCCGATGTACAAAACCATAAGTTATCATTCTTATCTTTTAAGCTGGCCCAAATAGTGTTATTGTTCAAGCCATTATCGGTTGAATATTTTACTGTGGTAATGCCTTCTTTTTTTGTGATGCCTTTACCAAATGTTGAGAACCATAAATTCCGGTCTTTATCTTCTAAAATAGAAAGTACAACATTGCTGCTTAGGTCGTTTTTTGTTGTTAGATAAGTAAAAGTTTCACCTAAAAATTTACAAAGTCCTTTACCGTCAGATCCTATCCAGATATTTCTTTCTTTATCTTCAAATACAATATTTGTATTATCCACAGGCAAACCTTCAGCTTCAGTAAACTTCATAAACGTTTTACCATCAAAGCGTGAAAGACCAAATTTAGAGGCAAGCCAAATATTTCCTTCAAAATCTTCAATGGCCGAACGGATCCAGTTATTTATAAGGCCATTGCTTTCGTTATAATTTTTAAAGGTCTTACCATCGTAGTGATATACACCTTCACCAAAAGTACTGAACCATAATTTTTTATGCTTATCCATAAAAATATGACTCACATTGTGTGGTTGTGCAATGTTTGTATCTAATGTTTTAAATGTTTTACCATCGTAAAAACAAATGCCGTTTTTGGTACCAAACCAAATAATGCCTTTATCATCTTCGCAAACGGCACGTACAATATTATTGGCAATACCATTCTCTTCGGTAAAGTATTCAAATTTATTATTGCTGAATTTGCATACACCGGCACCATCGGTTGCCAGCCATAAATTACCCGCGACATCCTGTGCAATGGCATTTACAATATTTTCGGCCATATCTTCTTTAAAAGGATATGATTTGAATTTTTGCCCGTCAAAATAATTTAATCCACCCTGTGTACCAATCCATATTCCAATAGACCGATCGGTTGTTATTGAAAATACCTGGTTGTTAATTAACCCGTTTTGGATAGAATAATTTACAAATTTTTTGCCATCGTATTTTGAAAGGCCAGCCAACGTGCCCAGCCATAAATAACCGTTTTTATCTTGTGCAATAGAACGAATTTGTGATTGCGCCAGGCCCGATTCGGTAGAATAATTAATAAAATTGTAATGCTGGCCGTTTAAGTTAAAAGACACAAAACCTATCAACAAAAAAAGAAAGTATGTTCTTAGTTGTAGAGATTTCATCATTCGGGCTTTAGATTTATTTTAAAAATAACATAAATATGCCTCAACAAAAATACCAATACCCGGTAAATGGATAGGATGCTAATAAGACTGTACAAGATGTAGCTTTGGTTGATTTAAATGTAATCAGGCTTTTTTGCCGGGTTTAAAAAACTCTAAAAACTTAGGAACCCTTAAACGGGAGATAGAAAGTTTGGTATTATCTTTCATAATAACCGAATGGCCATCGTCATTTAAAAACTCTTTCACATAAAGTACATTTACTATGTGCGATTTGTGGATCCTGAAAAAATGTTGCGGGTCTAAGATCTCTTCATACACCCCAATAGATTTTGTATCCACATACTTTGTACCGTCAATAAAAATAATGCTGGTATAATTTCCTTCACCTTCCAGGTACATAAAATCGTTTGGATCAACAATTTTAAAGCCTTTTGCATGGTTAATGGTAATGCGTGGTACGCCCTGCGAAGGTTGTATGGCTTTAGTAAGATTTTCGAGTGACTTGATATAATTTAATAGCTGTTCCTGACTTTCGTTAAATATCTGGTTTGTGTTTACCAATTTTTTAACAGCCAGTTTAAGATCATCCACATCAACAGGTTTTTGCAGGTAGTGAATGGCGTTGGCATTTAATGCACGAATAGCATAATCTTTAAACGCTGTAACAAAAACAACCTGGAATTTTTTTTCGGGCAAAGCGTCTAAAAGATCAAAACCTTCAGTGCCTGATGGCATGCATATATCCAAAAAAAGTATTTGAGGGTTTAAACTGTTTACTGCTTCAATTGCACTTGTAACTCCATTTGCCATACCCACTACCTCAATTTCGGGACAAAAATTTTTGAGCAAGTAATTTAAATTTTCCCGCGCATGAATTTCGTCATCAACTATTAAGGCCCTAAGCTTCATTATTGTAAAGATGGAATTTTTTTTGCTTTGCGCCAAAATAAAATCTCTTTTAAGGCAATAAATGTATTTGCAGTATTTTTCTGACACAAAATTTTAATCAAGCAATTAAAATTTGTTATAAAAAAGTACAGATTATTTATAACGGTATTCCTATTAAGGTTATCGACACATTGTGATAATTCTCGTTTAATTCATAAAATTATTTTCGAATTAATATTGCGGTAAGTTTCTCGTTTATTGCTTTTTCAGGATTATCATTAATTGATATTCCTTTTCCAAGGTCAGAAAGTCTTTTTGCATTCCATTCCTGTTCAAAATGATCAGTTAAAAACAACATATATTTATTGTGTTTTAAGCCTTCATAGATAGTGCCGTTACCACCGTGGCAAACCAAAAGATCAGAAAGAGGTAATATCTCGTCTAAATTGATAAACTCTTTACTGAAAATATGAGCTCCCTTTAGCTCGTTATTCACATCACCTGCAATTATCCAATTTACAACGCGATATTTATCATTAGATAAGAATTTAAGTGACGACCAGTTACCGCTACTGCCAAGGCAAATGCATATGTTTTTTTTACCATTGTTTAAACTTTTTACAAGATCATTTTCTTGTTCAGTTTGTTTATAAAGTAGGGGGCCTATAACTTTATAATTGTAAGGTGCTTTCGCAACTGAGAAAATAGCCGGATCGTCGCAAATAAGATTCTCGTCACCTTCTAACTCATCAAGATAAGATCTTTTTTTACTAAGGCCCTGTAATTTTCGTAATTCTTTAAAAGGATGATGTACTTTTTTAAATGCAGCCTTCTCAGCAGCTTTAGTAATAAACATGGCAATAGATATGGGTAACTTTTGGAGATATTCGTAACTATAATGGGTTCTTGAAACACCTCTTACACCACTGTAATATTTGGACATATACGCATTCATTAAAGAAGCGCATTTGACGTTGGTTTTTTCAGCGGCCATTTTTAATGTGGGAGAAGTGTCTGAAATAACAAGATAGGGTTTTAATGTTTGAATGACCTTTACTTGAGAATGGTAAACACGTTCTAGATCAGAAAAATTAAGCCATGAAAAATCAAATTTGGCTGCTTTTGCCATAACTTCCGAGGAATTAAATTGTTCTACCTCGAAAGAATTAAAACCTGCTTGTTTAACGAATGCATCGTACTTTGACGAATAAGCAAACATTACTTCATAGTCTGAATAACTCCGGGCGAGTGTAATACACCGGAGGTAATGCGACATCAGATCAAAGGGAAATACCAGGATCAGTTTTTTTGACATTTTTTATTTTAAAACTCTCAAATGCGTAAGTATTAAGAAGTAATAACAGCATTCCATAAAAAAAATCTTCAATCGGTATTGTTAGTATCCTTAAACCAAGATTTTCCGAATTATCATACCACACTACAGGTTCATCCAAGCCTGTACCCGTTAAGAGGCCGTTAACGATAAAAAAAGGTAACAAAATAACCAAATACATTAAGAAAAAAGTGTGCAACCATTGCGGCCTGTCTAAAAAACATTTTATCAATAGCAAAGCCAATGCTATAAATGTAACGCAAGTATATAGTTTAGAATAATTAAAAACGGCAAAAGCTAAAAGCGATACAATTAAAATAAAGCCAATAAAACCAAATTGAAATGAATGGGTTTTTGAAAAAAATAATTTAAAGCAATGATATGTAAAAACACTTGCGTAAGGAATGCAGATAAAAAACAAGATCTCTTCTATAGGAAGATTGAGAATTTTAAAGCCGGTGATATATCGTTCGTTAAAGCCCCATACTCCCAAATGCGTATATAAACTATCCCAGGCAATAAACAAGATTGTGATTATCAAGTTTGCTAACCAAAAAGCCCTCCATTCTTTATAAAACTTTATTTTAGGATGGAAACTAAAAATAAAGGGAACAATAAAAGCTCCAAAATCTATAAGTAAGTATGTAAGGTTACCCAGCATTTTTTTTAGCCTCTTTAAAGTATTTTAAGGGAGCCCAAAGCATACCGAAACATTCACCATTTTCTTTTTCCAAATGTTTGTGATGCATTTTGTGAGCACGGCGTATAGCTTTGAAATACAAAGAATTTGCATTACGCAACAATTTAATACGTTGATGAATAAATATGTCGTGAATAAAAAAGTAACCAATTCCATAAAGTGTTATACCTATTGCTATCCAAAATGGAAACGAGAAATCGTCAAATCCTAAATAAAAACAAATAATGGCTGGCGTTGCAAAAATGATAAAGAAGGAATCGTTATGCTCAATAACCTGGCCTTCTTTTGGTTGATGATGATCCTTGTGCAAACGCCATAATAAACCATGCATTATATATTTATGCGACAGCCATGCAACAGCTTCCATACAAATGAAAGCGGCAAATACTATTAAGGTATTAATTATATAATGGTTCATTTATTAATAAACTATTGAAAGATCTTTTTTTCGGTAGCCGTGCAGTCCTTTGAATTAAGCATATATTCTTTTATTCGTTTCTTTAGATCTATATCCGTAATTGCTGAATATCCTGTAATGATAACATTTTTATCTGAACTAATGTTGCCACTGTAAGCAAGAAAGCCAGGTGCGTTGGTTTGCACACAATACCTTAAGAAACGTAATTCCACATTTTTCGGATCGGCCTCGATGGCTCCGTTCAACAGATCTTTTCCTTTAAAAAAGTAACTCAATTTGTTGTATGGGTTAAATGCATGGTTGGCTTTTATCATCCAGGACATTCCTGAGTAACCGGCCAGCGTATTTTTGTCAATATCTAAAGCACTGCTTGTTGCCATAGCAAATTTTTCTGAGGCCTTTTTATCAGTAGATGCCTGATAATAAAGATCGCGAAGTTTAATAATATCCATGCCCGATGCTTTTTGAAAAAAGGGTAAAACAAATAAAACTAGTGTTATGAGCTTTTTCATCTTCTTATATTTTTAATTTATAATATATTTAATCGGTGCCTTATCATACACTGAAACATTAAACCAAATTTTTGCGCATTTGGTATACGAATACGCTCGTTTAATATTTTATGAGGAGGCACTTCTTTTATCTTTTTAAATAAAGATCTATAATAATAATATGCCAAATAAACCCCCATTCGCGATTGAGCCGGTAATTGCTTTATTCCTGAAAGGGCATGAGTAAAATCCTTTTCAATATCTATTTCTATGTTTTTTTTACCGGCGCTATCGAAACTATTAAGGTCAATATTTGGAAAATATACCCGGCCTAACAACTCAAAGTCCGCTTTTGCATCCCTTAAAAAATTAACTTTCTGAAATGCAGCTCCTAAACTCATGGCAAAAGGCTTAAGTTTTTCATAAAGTTGCTTATCTCCGTTAACAAACACCCTCAAACACATTAAGCCAACAACTTCGGCCGAACCAAGAATATAATTTTTGTAATTATCAGCATCGTAATTTTTTTTCTCCAGATCCATCTCCATACTTTTTAAAAATGTATCTATCAACTCCCATTCGATATTATAATCATGAACCACTTTTTGGAATGAATTAAGCACGGGGTTAAGACTGATCTTGTCTTCGATTGCAAGAATAGTATCATTCCTGAAGCGTTCAAATAATTTAACCTTATCGTAATCGTGGAAAGAATCAACTATTTCATCAGCGAAACGAACAAAGCCATAAATGCCATATATGGGATCATGAATATCTTTACTCAAAAATTTGATGCCCAAAGAAAAACTGGTACTATATTTTTTAGTAACCATTTTACTACATTCGGCGGAGGCTATATCAAATAACTGTTTCATTTGAATGTTTTAAATTTTTGATCAATTCTGCTGCAGCAACCTGACCTGAAATAATTGCCGGGGGTACACCAGGCCCCGGAACAGTTAGCTGACCAGTATAATAAAAGTTTTTAATAATCTTATTGTAAATTTTAGGTTTAAAATTTGCCGTTTGCATAAGCGTATTAGCCAAACCATAAGCATTACCTTTATACGAATTGTAATCTTTTTGAAAATCCTTTACGCAATAGCTTCTTCGAAAAACAATATTATCTTCAAAATCATCATTTGTAAATTTTTCCAGCCTTTGTAATAATTTCTTAAAGTATTCGAAACGCAAACTACCATTATCTTCGAGTCCGGCAGCTATTGGCATTAATACAAATAAATTCTCGCAACCAGAAGGCGCAACAGAAGAATCTGTTTTAGAAGGGCAGCAAACATAAAAAAGTGGGGCGGAAGGCCAGCTTGGACTTGTATAAATTTCGTTAGCATGTGTTTCGAAATCCTCATCAAAAAAAAGATTATGATGCTGAAGCTTAGGTAACCTTTTATTTACCCCAAGGTAAAATATTAAACAGGATGGTGCAAAGGTTTTGCTTTTCCAATATGACTCCTCATAATTATTAAAGCCCGGTTGAAGTAATTGAGATTCTACATGATGATAATCAGCAGATGCAATAACTCCGTCTACATAAAGTTTTCTGTTTACAGTTTGGATATCTATTCGCTCATCATAAGCAATAGACGTTACAGCCTCTGATGTAAAATATTGCACGCCATTTTCTTTGCCAATTTGCACCATGGCATCCACAATCTTACTGAAACCTCCCATTGGATAAAACGTACCTTGTTTAAGTCCGGAATAATTCATTAGGCTGTATAGGGCAGGAGTATCTGAAGGTTTTGCACCAAGAAATAACACCGGAAATTCCATTAATGCAATTAGCCTTTTATCTTTAAAATATTTTCGAACATGTGAACTAAAAGAAGAGAACAATTGTAACTTAAAAAAACCTTTGAGTGTTTGAGGGGTTATTAATTCGCTGAAAGAAAGTCCCGGTTTGTAAACCAAATCGTTTATACCAACTTGGTATTTGTATTCGGCACCTAGCATAAATTTTTTAAGATTATCGGCTGCACCAACCTCAATTTTTTCAAACAGTTCTAATAGCTCATCCCAATTTGCCGGGATTTGAAGAATGTCGCTATTTTCATAAATGACCTGGAAACCGGGATTGAGTTGAATTAGTTTGTAGAAATCGGATGTAGTATGATTGAACTTGTTATAGAATTTTTCAAAAACATCGGGCATCCAATACCAACTTGGTCCCATATCGAATGTAAAACCTTGCTCGCTAAATTGCCTTAGTCTGCCACCAAGTTGATCGTTTTTCTCTATAACAGATACGTCAAAACCTTTTGAAGCAACAGATGCAGCTGCACTTAAACCACTAATACCAGATCCTACTATCCCTATATGTTTTCTTTTGCGCATTTAGCTTTTTAAGTTAAACACACAAAATTAAGGATTGTTTTTTAGTGTTCAACTTTTTAATTCAAAAAATGAACAAAATAATTTCTAAATAAAAGTTAATAAATCTACCGGTGACTGCAATATTTTGGTATTTTTTTGTTTGCTAATCAATTGTGTTATTTCAGGATTGCCCGCCACTAATAGTTCAACCTCATTGGGAATACCAAGGTTTTTGCGAATGAGAGACAGATCCTCATCGGTGCGCCTTGCAATTACAAAAGTTAATAGATGTGTTATTTTGGTTTTGGTGAAGACCGCCTTTATGTTTTCATAGGGTACGTTTGCCCCCAAATAAAGCGTTTGTATGCCTTTTGAACGAAGGATGTATTCTGAGAATAAGAGACCTATCTCGTGCCACTCGTTTGGAGGAAGCATAAGCAAGAACTTCTTATTTTTTTTAACTGGTGGTAATTGACCATCGATAGCGGCAATTAATTTTTTACGAACAATAACAGAAGCAAAGTGTTCCTGTACAGGCATAGCTTCGCCGGTTGCCCACATAAAACCAATTTTTTGCATTAAAGGATAAAAAACACGAATCATAGCATCAAACATACCGTAACGCGTTACAACTGCCGAAAAGGTTTTTTCGAAAGCCAATTCATCAAAATCGATCATGGATGCGGCAAAATCATTAATGTAAGAAGTGGCAATAACATCGGTACTTTCTTTGCCTGACTGGATCTCGTTAATTTTTTTTATAATATCTTCTTTATTGAGTGAAGCAATTTTTGAGATCTTGTAACCATTTGCCAAAAGTGTTGAGACGTTGAGAAGTTTGCGTACCTGGTCATCATCGTACATACGGATGTTGGTTTCGGTACGGTCTGGTTCGATAAGATTATAGCGTCGCTCCCACACCCTTATGGTATGAGCTTTGATGCCCGATAGCTGTTCTAACTCAGAAATATGATATGATTTCATTTGATAAACTTTATATGACTTAGCGTAAAATTAAAAATTTGCCTCTTTCTAAAGCCTTTTCCTTCATTTTTATTGTAACATAGTTTCAACCGACTAACTATTTAAATTATTGCCCTGTAAAGGTATAATTTTTTGTTTAATTATTTGTTATATTTGTTGAACATTATTTTTGTTAGTAAATGACATTAAAATAATATGACAAATAAAATACTAGTAGCAGGCGCTACAGGAAATTTAGGAGGTAAGATAGTAGACAATCTTATTACTAAAGGCGCAAACGTAGTTTGTATAGTAAGAAAACAAACCGATCATAAAAAAATTAAACTTCTGAAAGACAAAGGGGTTAACGTTTTTGCTATAAACACTACAAACATAGATGAAATAGCGTTAAGCTGCATTGGCGTTGATTGTGTTGTATCGGCACTTTCTGGTTTAGGCGATACAATTATTGACACCCAAAAAATATTATTAGATGGCGCTGTAAAAGCCGGAGTTCAACGCTTTATTCCCAGTGATTACTCGTCTGATTTCACAAATTTGATTCCCGGAAGAAACCGAAATCTCGATCTGAGACGCGAGTTTCATCAATATCTTGAAAAAAGACCAATTAAAGCAACCACAATATTTAACGGCCCATTTATGGAATTGTTAACCACAGATATGCCATTAATATTGTTTAAGAAAAAAAAGATTCTTTGTTGGGGCAATCCCGATGTGAAAATTGATTTTACAACCACTTACAATATTGCTGAATATACCGCAAATGCTGCATTAGATAGCAACGCGCCGAGATATTTGAAAATTGCGGGAGATACATTGAGCGCAAATGACTTTACCAATCTAATGACAGAAATATCCGGAAATGAATATAAATTGTTTAGGCCCGGAGGAATTTCTTTATTGAATGTAATAATCAATATTACTAAACTGTTTGATGGAAAGAAAACGGAGCTTTATCCGGCATGGCAAGGTATGCAATATATGAGAGATATGATGGAAGGCAGGGCGGTTTTAGATGATCATGACAATAAAAGATACCCGGTGAAATGGACAAACGTAAAGGAATTTCTATTAGTTGAAAAAGCTAAAGGTAACTTCAGCTAAAGAAGTTTGAAGCTGCAGGTTTATTCGCCTTTTTTAAATTGGTTCCCCGGATGTTTCCCAAAAAAAGCGAATCCCCTGAAGAACGTATCAACAGGGGATTTCATTTTTATTTCTGTGGTACCGTAGGGAGTCGAACCCCAAACCTTCGCATCCGTAGTGCGATGCTCTATCCAGTTGAGCTACGGAACCATTTAAATTGGACTGCAAAAATAGGTATTTTTTTAATACCTTGCAAAGGATTTTTAAAAAGAACTATGCAAAATATTATTGAGGCCGCCTGGCAAAACCGCGAATTGTTGAAAGAAAAGAATACTTTAGACACTATAAACGAAGTAATTGAACAATTAGATACAGGTAAACTGCGCGTTGCGCAGCCTCTGGAAGATGGTAACTGGCAAGTGAATGATTGGGTTAAAAAAGCGGTGATCATGTATTTTCCAACCCGTAAAATGGCCACTATTGAGGTTGGACCATTTGAGTTTCACGATAAAATGGCCCTTAAAAAAGATTATGAAAAATTAGGAGTGCGCGTAGTACCCACCGCTGTTGCGAGATACGGGGCATTTTTGGCCAATGGCGTAATTATGATGCCTAGTTATGTAAATATTGGGGCTTATGTTGATAGCGGTACTATGGTAGATACATGGGCCACAGTTGGCAGTTGCGCACAAATTGGTAAAAATGTACACTTAAGCGGTGGTGTTGGTATTGGCGGTGTATTAGAGCCTGTGCAGGCAGCACCGGTTATTATTGAAGATAATTGTTTTGTGGGATCGCGCTGTATTGTGGTAGAAGGTGTAAGAGTGGGTAAAGAAGCGGTTTTGGGAGCTAATGTGGTATTAACCATGTCAACCAAAATAATTGATGTTACAGGTGCAACACCTGTTGAAATGAAAGGTTATGTGCCTGAAAGAAGCGTTGTAATACCGGGAAGTTATACCAAAAAATTTGCCGCGGGCGAATACCAGGTGCCATGTGCTTTAATAATTGGTAAACGTAAAGAAAGTACCGATCTTAAAACTTCGTTGAACGATGCTTTACGTGATAATAATGTAGCAGTTTAATTGTGTATTTTTTAACCACATAGACACATAGAAAAAGATGAATAGCTTTATACAGAAAAGGAACACAAAGTTTTCTTCACCGCAGGTGAAGAAGGTCTATGTTCAGCTTTTGCGATGAGGTAGAATCTATGAAAACTATATTTCTATGTGGTTTAAATTAAGATTGTAAGTTTAATGTATACTTTCATAACCATATTTGTTGTACATTTTTTAGCAGATTTTGTTTTTCAATCTTCTAAAATGGCAACAGGTAAAAGCAAAAGCTTAAAATGGTTAAGTATTCATGTGCTTACTTACGCTTTAATATCGCTTCTTACTTTCTTATTTATTTTTACAAATTACGGTGATCTTTCTTTTGCTTTAAGCTGGTGGCTAATAAACGTAGCATTACATTTTGTAGTTGATCTTATCACTTCAAAAATAACTTCTAAGTTTTGGGAAGAAAAAAACATGCGTTTGTTTTTTGTAATGATAGGATTTGATCAGCTTATTCATAATCTCTGCTTAGTTGTAACTTTTTTTTGGCTCAAAGAAACACTACTATTATCGGCACAAGCATGAAAACTATTTTAGGATTGATAATTACGTTAGCATTTTTCAGCTCCTGCGAACATCAGGTTCCTGAAAAAAATAATAATATTTCGGAGCTTATTTCTACCGATACTGCACAACTTTCAAAATACATTTACATTAATAAGTTTAAGCCTTTAAAAGCAAAATTTAAGTATACCTATTTTGATAATTCTTCAGGTGATCAAAGAATGAGTGTGCCTGGACCTTCTGACAGTAGAATTGAAGGTATATTATATTTTGATGATGCGACTTTTGATAGTATATTAATAGCATATGACAAGCAAGAATGGACCATGTACGATATTCAAAAACAGTATTTTAATTTTGAATGGTTGGATAAGGATGTAAAGGAAGAATTAGAAAAAACAGAGCTTGAAAAAGCTTACATGCCCGATTATTTTTTTACTAGGTCTGAATTGGGGCACTGCTTATTAATGGACAAAAAGGTTCTGTTCTTTAAATGAACAAATTAATGCTGCGATTGCTCTTCTCTTGAAATAAATTGCAGATCGGCAATTAATTTTAGTACAAATTCTAATTGTTCTTCTCGCGAAAGATCGCTGTTATCTAATATCACAGCATCTTCGGCTTGGGTTAAGGGGCTTTCCTCGCGACTAATATCTGCCATATCACGTTTTAATAAACTCATTTCTACTTCGGCCAAAGTAAAATACTGACCTTTACTGCTAAATTCATCCTGCCTTCTTTTTGCACGTACATCCGGATCGGCGATCATAAATAATTTTAATTCTGCCTTCGGAAAAACATGCGTGCCAATATCGCGTCCATCTAAAACAACGGCTTTCTTTTTACCCATCTGTCTTTGAGCGGCAACCATTTTTTCGCGCACTTCTTTTATAGCGCTTACTTTGCTAACAAGACCGCTTATTTGCATGGTTCTTATTTCACGCTCTACGTTAATTCCGTTCAAAACAACATCAGAGTGGTGCGTTTTTTCGTTCAATGTAAATTCAACTTCAATAGTTGATAATGCAGTAATTAAACTTTCTTTATCAATATTTTCTTCGCTGTCAATAAAATTATTTTGCAAAGCATACAATGTAACAGCCCGGTACATGGCACCCGTGTCAATATAATTATAATTTAATTTTTGGGCTAATGCGCGCGCTAAAGTGCTTTTTCCGCAACTGCTGTAACCGTCTATAGCTATGGTAATTTTTTGCACTGCTATAAATTTACTAATTCTTTTCTGTAAACAAGATTCAAAAGCAAGGTGTAGAAAATCATGATGGTTTATAAAAAAATAACAAACCAAAAGCAAAAACTCTCTGTTTTAAGCAGTTAAGCGTATTTTTACTTTTCAAAAAGTTATTAAAAAAAGGCATTCACTTTTGCTTTTCGCTTAAATTTGCCCTTTAATGTTTTTTACGTATGAAAGCAGATGTACTTTTAGGTTTACAATGGGGTGATGAAGGAAAAGGAAAAATAGTTGATGTTTTAACCCCCGATTATGATATTATTGCCCGTTTTCAGGGCGGACCAAACGCCGGTCACACTTTAGAGTTTAATGGTATAAAGCACGTGCTGCATACAATCCCCAGTGGTATCTTTCATCCTACGGCAATTAACATTGTTGGTAACGGTGTAGTTATTGATCCTGTTATTTTTAAAAAAGAAATTGATGCTTTATCAAAATTAGGTGTTGATGTAAAAGCAAAATTATTAATAAGCAAACGCGCTCATTTAATTTTACCAACACACCGTTTAATTGATGCAGCCAGCGAAGCATCAAAAGGCAAAAATAAGATCGGTTCTACATTAAAAGGTATTGGGCCAACTTATATGGATAAGACCGGGCGCAACGGTTTGCGTATTGGTGATATTGAGACCAACGAGTTCAAAGAAAAATACGATACGCTTGTTGAAAAACACAAACAATTATTATCCTTCTATAATTTTGAATACAATTTAGCTGAATTAGAACCGGATTGGTTTGCAGCTATTGAAGCATTAAAAGATTTACAGTTTGTAGAAACAGAGCATTACTTAAATACAGCTATGACCTCGGGCAAACGTGTATTGGCCGAAGGCGCACAAGGTAGCTTGTTGGATATTGATTTTGGTTCTTACCCATTTGTTACAAGCAGCAATACTATTTGTGCCGGTGCTTGTAATGGTTTAGGCATTGCGCCAAATAAAATTGGTAACGTAATTGGTATTTTTAAAGCATATTGCACACGCGTTGGTAGTGGCCCTTTTCCAACAGAGTTAGATAACGAAGTTGGTGAGCAAATTCGTAAAGTAGGCCGTGAGTTTGGCGCTACAACCGGCCGTCCTCGCCGTACAGGTTGGTTAGATATTCCTGCATTAAAATATGCGGTAATGATAAACGGTGTTACAGAGTTAATGATGATGAAAGCCGATATCTTAAGCGAGTTTGAGAATATTGAAATTTGCACACATTACAATTATAACGGTCAGGTAATTGATTACCTTCCGTACAATATCGATCCTAATTATTTAAAGCCAATTACAACAACCGTAAAAGGATGGAATAAAGATCTTACTGCAATGGATAGCAAAGATAAATTGCCGCAAGAATTATTAGATTACGTTAAGTTTATCGAAAAGGCAGTTAATACTCCCATCTCCATTGTATCGGTTGGCCCGGATAGGAAGCAAACAATAAGAATGTAATTTTATTTTGGTTCTTTGATCCAGCCAAAGAGTGCAGGTTTTTTAATGTTCGCCTTTTGTTGTTCTTCATCGTAAATAAGATCGGTATAAGCGATCTTAACATACAACCACTTTTGTTTTAATTTATCAGTGTACGTATTGTATATTTTTACCTGTGCACCATCTTTTGTTTTTGCTATTTCAACCGACTTAATTCCAACAGCATTTTCAAAAAGGCTATCTATTGCCCCCAATCTTACGACAGTGCTATAGTTTAAAGTTATGGACTTTCCGGGTTTTAATTTGGCAGGTAAAATTTTTGTTTTTGTTTTACTGAGCCTGTAATTGTGAAATGAAAATGCGGTAAGCGGTTCAAGAGAATCTCCTAAAATATGATAGTAGCTAAATGTATTAACTGTCATGGCACAACAAGGGTAACTATAAACGATCAACGAATTATTTTTTGTGAATTCAACAATTTTTCCTGAAAGCGTAAGCGCTTTTTTTAAAACTTTCTTTTTATTGATGTAAACATTTACAACGCCTGCTTCAATGCCGGGGCAAGTAAGGCCGGAAAAAATAACATCCACATCCGAATCATTATCTATATCTACAAAATGAAAAACATCTTTAAAATTATGCAGAAAATCAGAAACGCTTCTTATATTATCAGATTTACAATACTCTTCAGTAGCATCATTATAAATTGAAGACATCAGTTTTAATTTCTCTTCCACTGTTATTTCCAATGCTTTTTCTATCTCTTTCCATTCGGGGTTTTTAGTTTGGAGCGCTTTTATATTATTTGTTAAATACGCTTCTTCTTTTTGCTAAGAAAAAAATGTAAGTGGAAATAAAAATAAAATATAGAAAATGTTTTTCATTATGAAGCCTGCTCAATGTCTTCTTTTCGGTAAGCACCCGGAATTAATTTATACGAACGCCAGATCATAATGGCACCAATTAAAATAAAAGGAATGCTAAGCCATTGGCCGTTATTTAAAAGATTTCCTTTTTCAAAATCAACCTGTACTTCTTTTAAAAATTCGTCAAAAAAGCGTTCGGTAAAAAATAAAACGCACATTAAGCCAAACATAAAGCCCGGACCAAAATTAGTACGTTTATTCTTCCATAACCAATACATTAAAATAAATAAGAAGAAACAAAAAATGGCTTCGTACAATTGTGCCGGGTGGCGTGGTAAATTATCTTCCTGTACAAAAATAAAAGCCCATGGCACATCGGTTACTTTTCCAATGATCTCGCTGTTAATTAAATTTCCTAAACGTATACACATAGATGCAATAGGCACCACTACAACCATTCTGTCAAACAACCACAACCAGCTTTCTTTATATTTACGACAAAATAAGATCATGGCAATGATGATACCAATGGCACCGCCATGACTAGCCAAACCACCTTCGTATACTTTAAGCATGTTTAATGGGTGCGATAAATAACCTTCAATTACCTGGCCGTTTTGTAATGTCTCATCAAACCAGGGCCCATAAAACAAGCAATGACCAAGGCGAGCGCCAATAACCGTACCTAAAATGATATAAAGCGTTAACGAATCCAGCGCTTTATCAGAACGCCTTTCTGCTTTAAAAATGCGGTTCATAAAAAAATGACTCACAATAAAAGCAAGCGCCCACATTAGTCCATACCAACGCACAGGCCAATCAATACCAGGAATGGTAAAGATCTCAGGCGAAGGATTCCAGTTTATATAATTTAAGATCATAAGTGGCAAAAATAAGATGAATTATTGACAATTTTTTAAAATTACAATTTACAATTGTAAATCATCGGTTTTTAGATCGTAAATCTTTGTTAATTTTGCGCCAATGATAAATGCAGCCATATTTGCAAGCGGAGAAGGAACGAACGCTGAGAATTTATTTAATTATTTTTCCAACGATCCGCGTATAAAAATTAAACTGGTTGTTACCAATAAAGATAATGCAGGAATTGTGGCGCGTGCAGAAAAGCATAAAAAAAATGTACAGATAATAAGCAAAGCGGCGCTTGAAAATTACACCGATAAATTTATTGAGTTCTTAAAAGTAGAAAAGATCGACCTTATTATTTTAGCAGGCTTTTTAATAAAAATTCCTGAAGCCTTTATAAAAGCATTTCCAAATAAGATTATTAACCTGCATCCTGCATTGCTGCCAAACTATGGTGGTAAAGGAATGTATGGCATGAATGTGCATAAAGCTGTTATTGCCAATAAAGATAAAGAAAGCGGTATTACCATTCATTTTGCTAATGAAGAATACGATAAAGGCGAAATAATTTTACAGGCAAAATGTGCTATTGATGAAAATGATACACCCGAAATGCTTGCAAAAAAGATACAAGCCCTGGAGTTTGAGCATTTACCAAAAGCGGTGGAAAAATTTCTTTGATTCAATAATAATTGTCACTTCGAGCGAAGTCGAGAAGCGCTGTGTCTCGACTCCGCTCGATATGACACTGATACAACATTTTTAAACTGATTATTTCACCGTTATCGAGATCTGTTCCTGCAAATTATCAGGATGGTAGCTGCAGTAAATACCATAAGTTGTAGAATCGTTGAACGTATGTTCGAATTGATCACCGGGTTTTATCTTGCCACTGTTAAAAGCTTTACCAACTTCGGTGATAGAATGGTTGGCATTATCTTTATTCATAAAAACCAAAGTTGTTCCTCTTTTAATATCTATAAATGTTGGATTAAAACGTTTGTATAACAACCAAACTTCATTCTCGCCCTGCTCGGCAGTGTTCTTGTTTTTTTTGCAGGATGTAAAAAACAAAGCAGAAATAAATAAGAAAGTTACCGATAGTTTCATTTATATAAAGATAAAAATTAATTGCTTTGCATTTGATGTAGTTGGAAATAACTTTTCTTTAAAGCTAACAATTCTTCGTGTGTTCCCATCTCTGTTATTTCGCCATCTTTTAAATATAAAATAAGGTCGGCATTTTTTAAACTCGAAATTCGATGACTAACAATAATTGCCGTTTTATCTTTCATTTCCTGTTTTAAATTAGTTAAAATAGCTTCCTCCGTTTCTGTATCCACAGCGCTTAAACAATCGTCAAAGATCAATAGCTGAGGTTTATTTATTAAAGCACGGGCAATAGAGATGCGTTGCTTTTGGCCACCACTTAAAGTAACTCCGCGTTCACCAACAACTGTCTCGTAATTTAAAGGAAAGGTCATGATATTATCGTGAACCTGCGCCTGTTTTGCAGCGCCTTGTACTTTTTCTTTACTTGTGTTTTTATCAGAACTGCCAAATAAAATATTATTGGCAATTGTATCACTAAATAAAAAAACTTCCTGCGGCACAACCCCCATATTTTTTCTTAAGAAGTGTAAATTATGTTTTTTAATGTTTTTATGATCAATTAAAATCTCTCCGCTGGTAGCATCATATTGCCGCGTGATTAAATTTAAAATACTTGATTTACCACTGCCAACTTTACCGGTAATACCAAGCGTTTGGCCTTTTTTTAATGTGAATGAAATGTTTTTTATGGCTTGCACATTATTTTCGGGATATATAAAATTTACATTTTTAAATTCAATGTCACCATGAATAGAATAGGTTTGTGTATTTGAATTTACAACAGAAGGTTTTGTATTTAAAAATTCGTTAATGCGTTCCTGCGATGCTGCAGCCCTTTGTACTAAAGATGTTACCCAACCTAAAGATGCAAAAGGCCAAGTTAAACGAAATACATAAAAAATAAATTCGGTTACGTTACCCGGTTCAATTCTATCCTGTATAGTTAATTTACCACCATACCAAACAGTAATTAAAACGCTTAGGCCAATCATTAATACCATGGCAGGGCCAAAGAACGATTCGATAGTAGCTAATTTTAAAGCTGTTTTTTTATATACCTCGTTCTTTTCTTCCATACGTTTGGTAAAAAAAATTTCGCGGGAATAGGCTTTAATAACACGAATAGCACTAAAGGTTTCTTGTGCCTGGGTAGTTAAATTACCCAGCTCTTGTTGTACTTTACCACTTTGTTTATTGATCATATCCGACACGCGATAAATAAGATATGAGAGCAGAGGCAGAGGTAAAAAAACTATAAGTGTTAATTGCAGGTTTACACTTAACATAAAACTTAAAACCGTAACAGTTGTAACAATGGTGTTAGCAAGGTACATAATTGCCGGACCACTGTACATGCGTACTTTACCTACATCTTCGCTAATACGGTTCATCAGATCGCCGGTAGTATTTTGCTTAAAAAAACTGGCATCTAATCTCTGGTAATGTTCGTAGATTTCATTTTTTTGATCATACTCAATATGGCGGCTCATCACAATAATTGTTTGCCGCATTAAAAACATAAATAAACCGCTGGTTAATGCCAGGCCAATAATTACAAGGCCATATTGAATAAAAACAGAAGCCTCTGCAGGCTGGCCGTTCTTAAATATATCAATGATCTTATTGGTACCGTTTCTTACAATTACACCCTGGTAAGTACCAAAAATAGTTGATAATGAAACAAATAATAAGCCGCCTAAAAAGTGCCATTTGTATTTAAGAAAATAAAGGTTTATTACTTTAAGATGTTTCACTGTGCAAAGGTAGTGTGAAAATAATTGTTAACGTAATTTTTACCGTTTTGTTTTTGTTTGGAATCCCGAAAAATACCCTAACTTTGCCCCACTTCAACCAAAAAAATCATGGAAGTTACAACCCTAAAAAACTCTGATCTTGCTAAAGATCCTGTTATTGGCCAAATGAGCCTTCACAATCATGAGCAAATTTTATTTTGTAATGATAACGCTACCGGCCTAAAGGCCATTATTGCAATTCATAATACTGTACTTGGCCCATCATTAGGTGGCACACGTATGTGGAATTATGCTAATGAAATGGAAGCGTTGCACGATGTTTTGCGTTTATCACGTGGTATGACGTATAAATCATCTGTTGCCGGATTAAATTTAGGTGGTGGCAAAGCAGTAATTATTGGTGATGCTAAAAAAATTAAGAACGAAGCTTTATTGCGTCGTTTTGGAAAATTTGTAGATAGCTTAGGCGGAAAATATATTACTGCCGAAGATGTGGCTATGACCAGCCGCGATATGGAAATTATTAAAATGGAAACGGATTATGTAAGCGGCTTACCTGAAAATATGGGTGGTAGCGGCGATCCTAGTCCTGTTACAGCTTATGGTGTTTACGTGAGTATGAAAGCAAGTGCAAAAGAAACTTGGGGCAGCGATAGCTTAAGCGGAAAAAAAGTTTTAGTACAGGGCATTGGTCATGTGGGTGAAGTATTAGTTAGCCATTTAACTAAAGAAGGCGCTAAAGTTTATATTAACGATATTAGCCAGGAACGTTTAAAAGCAGTTTCTGATAAATACAAAGCTGAAGTTGTTGCCGCAGATAAAATGTTTGATCTGGATATTGATATTTATGCTCCATGCGCTTTAGGCGCAACAGTAAATGATGATACATTAAGTAAATTGAAATGTAAAATTATTTGCGGTGCTGCAAACAATCAATTAGCTGATGAAAAAGTTCACGGCGCATTGGTTGCAAAAAAAGGAATTTTATATGCGCCTGATTTTGTTGTAAACGCCGGTGGTATCATTAATGTGTTTTATGAATTAGAAGGGTATAACCGTGAGAGAGCACTTTCTCATGCAGAAAAAATTTACGATACAACATTTAATTTATTTCAATTAGCCAAACAGGAAAATATTTTAACCTACCAGGCTGCGAATAAATTAGGTGAGCAACGTATTGAAGCAATTGCAAGAATTAACGCAGTACTTTAAATTTAAGAAATAAGAAGGTAGATTTTAGAAATAAGAATTTGTTATCAAATCTTAAATCTTAAATCTCAGATCTAAAATATAAATATGTTAAACAGAAGGTTCTTAAGAATAAAGGTGATGCAGGCTTTGTATTCGTATTTTCAACACGAAAAAGCGGATATGAAACAATTTGAAAAAGAAATGTTCAAGAGTCTGGACAAGATCTTCGAATTATATCTTTCTATTTTAGGACTGGTTTCAGATATTCATCATGTTGCGCTTATAATTATTGATGAAAATAAGAACAAACGTTTACCTACCCAACAGGATCTTGATCCTAATTTAAAATTTGTAAATAATTCTTTATTACAAGGCATTTCCGAAAACAAAGAATTAAAAGCGCAGTTAGAAAAACGTAAAATTTCGTGGCAAAACGATTTTGATGTAGTTCGTAAATTATTTGTAGAAATTCGTGATGGTGAAGCGTATAAAAAGTACATGTCTTCAAAAGATACATCTGCTGCTGAAGACAGGGATTTTGTTATTTCTATCATTACCGATCATTTAAGCGAGAATGAAGTGTTGACCTCTTTATTTGAAGATAAAAATATTCACTGGGCAGATGATACCTTTGTAGCTTTTAATTCTGTAATAAGAAACTTTGAAGATTTTACCGGCGAATTTAAATTAAGTCCGCTGTTAAAAGACGAAAAAGACGATATGGAATTTATGAGCGAGTTGTTTAAAAAAACAATTATGTATCGCCAGCAATTTGAAGAAATGATCGGCCGTCATACGCAAAATTGGGAAGTAGAGCGTATTGCCAATATGGATATGTTATTAATGCAAATGGCCTTGGCCGAGATCATGTACATTCCAAACGTTCCGGTAAAAGCATCTTTGAATGAATATATTGATATTAGTAAAGAATACAGCACACCTAATTCTAAAGTATTTGTAAATGGCGTGTTGGATAAAATTATTGCTGAATTAAAACGCGATAATAAGATCAATAAAACGGGTAGGGGATTAAAAGAAAATTAATTTTTTTCTGCTTTTAAAAATCTTTCTTTACCACTCATATCTTTTAAAAGAGCTACTTCTTTAAATTGATCACTCTCTTTTGCATAAAGCAAAACGTTTTCAGCTGTTAAGGGATTTAATTCAAAATATAATTTTCCGTTAGCATTTAATTTCTCTTTACACAGGTCAATTATTTTTTTGTAAAAAATTATATCGTCGTTTCCTTCTACAAATAAGGCCAGGTGCGGTTCGCTATCCAATACCGGTTTTGTCATTAATTCTTCTTCACTTGATTTAATGTAAGGTGGGTTGCTGACAATAACATCAAAAGTTGAATGAATGTTTTTATTAGACAATTCAGTATTTAAAATATCTGTTTCAATAAATATAATTTCAGTATTGTTTTTTTCTGCGTTTTTTTTGGCAACGCTTAAAGCTCCGGCACTAATATCACAAGTATAAACTCTACTGTTTTGTTTATTTTTTTTAATGGAAACAGGAATACAGCCACTGCCCGTACCAATATCTAAAAAAGAAAGAGCGTTTTTATTTTCCTTTAAAATAAGATCAACCAACTCTTCTGTCTCAGGCCTTGGAATTAAAACATTTGCATCTACATAAAACTTTAAATTATAAAACCAGGCCTCTTTTAAAACATATTGAACTGGAACATTCTTTTTTAATTCTTTACAACAGAAATATAATTTTAAAAGATCACTTTGATTAAGGTTCTCGTTTTTTTTGGAAACGATATCTGTTTTAGAAAATCCCAGGTAATGCTCAAGCACTAAATTTAAGATCGCGTCAATTTCTGAGGCTTCATAAATTAAATTTAATTCTGAATGGTAAAAGGCAATAAGGGTAGAAAGAGAATTAGAGGCAATACGCATGTTAATTGGCTTTGATCAATTTAAAGACCATGTTTTCGTCTGACGTTTTTATTTTTACAAATAGTAAACCATTTGCAATATTCAATTTTGAAGAAAGGAGTTTATAAGAATTTCCGGTTAAAACATCTTCATAAATTAATTTACCATCAACCGTATAAACAAAGATCTTGCCATTTAGGTTTCTTTCAAAATTGAAATTAATATTATCTGAAAAAGGATTTGGATAGTAACTAACTCCATTGCTTAAAGTATTTTTATTTAATTGTGTTATAAGGCAATTCATTGCTGCAAAACCATCTAGCTTACCATAGCCCCATAAATAATTTGGTAAAGCAGAGCCTGTGTATGCATCCTGGTATGCACAGGTTGTGATGGCATTTTTAATTTGAATGCTTGTTGCCGTTGGATATTTTTGAAGATACAATGCCGCTAAACCAGCTACTACAGGCGAAGCAGCCGAAGTGCCACCACCTTGTACATGTAAGCTGCCCTGTGCTACAACCTGCGGGGCGTTAGCCAATAAATTGCTTTGCATACCTAAAGCCATGGCGCTAAAAACACCTGCGCCTGTTGCGCTAATATCGGGCTTTTGTTGATTGGTGCGGGTTGGTCCGTGACTACTGCTGTTTGCTAAGGTATTTACATTTTCACCGGGATTTAAAGCTGCCCAGCTTTGCAATGTATTGGTAACGTCATAATAATTATTTACGTTAACATAATTGGCCACTGTTGTTACGTCATCCAAACACTGAAAACTCGATACAATTGTCTTATTAAGGTCGGGCATAACATATTTTAAAATAGGAGGGAAACTTACTGAAGATGGTAATCCCGAAGAAATAAAATCAAAATTCCAGGCATCGTGAAAACCAACACCTTTACTCTCTATTCGCCATTTTAAATTTAAGGTATCGGCTAAAATTTTAAGATATAATTCATAAACACCGTAAGGATTAATACTTGCAGATGTTTTTACAATGCCAATACGATTGCCGTTATATTTTAATGTATCACTTTGTATAGATGTTAAGCCGTAGTTGTAAGTCTTAAAACCTATTCTTCCCAAATTAAAATTGTTGTTGCGGTTGGCACCAACACTTATTTGTATGTTTTTTATATCGTTGGTATCTGCATAACACCAATAATTTAAAACAGGTGTATTATTTTTTATCCATGTAAAGCTGGTATCATTTAGCGGCGGCTGTGTTTTAACATGATGTTTAATATGCCCCGCATTTCCGGCAGCAGCAACAATAGCACGCCCCGGCACATTGTGTACCATATTCTCAATTAATTTAGCTTCCATATCAGTACCATCATGACTGCCATCATAATTTCCAAGGCTAATATTTATAACACAGGGTTTACCCAACAAAGTAGCTTTGCTAAAAATATACTGCACCGCATCGGCAATGGTTGGCCCGGTTTTATTAAAATCAATTGCAACCACTACAATATCTGCTTTTGAGGCAATACCCTCATGCGTTCCATTTGCTAAACCATTACCGGTGGCAATACCGCAAACATGCGTACCATGGCCATAATGCGGCAGATCGTTATGTGTGCATTGATTGGAGTTTATTTGTGTATCCGTCCATTCAATGCCATAATTATAAGGTTGTGGCACGGTTGATCCGGAAACCGGTACCTGATCCCACAAAAATTTTATGCGCGAATTACCAAATGCATCTTTAAAATCAGCATGTGTAAAATCTGTTCCACTATCAATAATACCAACAACAATTCCATTACCATCGTAAGCCATGGTGAGCGGTGCCTGGCCAAGTTTTACAGGTTTTATCTTGTTTTTAATAACCATTGTATCATTTAGCGTTTGTTTTCCTTTTTCAATAAACTCGGCATAATGAATGATCTTCCTTTGAATAAGCTTACCGAGCACAGATAAGTTACAATTTACAGAAGCAATATCGCCGGCAGAATAATTAAAAGTATAATTATAGTTTTTTTGAAATGAAACTAATTTTGAAACATCACCCTTAACAAGCACTGTATGCTCAATAAGATCATTGCCGGCAGCAAGTTGCATTTTTAATGCATTATTAAGGCCGGTAGTTTGGGAGAATAAAAAAGAGTTAGAAGAAAAAAATAATAGTAATAAAAATTTAAGTTTCATTATAAGTTATTTTGATTAAAATTAGGTAAAAAATACGACATTTGTTTATATGAAAACTAAGTTGGCTGTATTATTTAGCGTGGTATTTGGCTTTTTTTTGAAAAGTCAAACAGATAGCGTTTTGGTACCGGCAGACCTTAATGTACCTGATAAGATCTTTATTACTTATAACGATTTTAGATATAATAAGGGTATTTTAAAAGAAGAGATCGTTTCTACTATTAATAAAGAACAATTAGATTTTATTGGTAAATGTTTGGATAAAGAAACCATTAACTATAATGATGGTCAGGTAAGTAAAGAAGTTGTTTCAAAAACTGTTTGGGGTTTTATTCAGAACAAAACTTTTTATATTAATTATAAAGGAAGTTTTTATCGTGTTCCGGTTTTTGGATCCATTTGCTATTTAGTTGCAACGGTAGAAGTTGTTGGTGTTGGTTTTTATGATCCCATGTTTGGTCCCGGAATTGGTTCCGGTGGAAGGCGACAGGAGGTGCGGGAGTTTTTAATAAATTTTTACGATGGCATTGTAAATGAATTTAAAATGGACGAAGCTGAAGCACTTATTAGCAGAGATAAAAATTTATATGCTGAATTTAAAAAATTAAATCGTAGAAAACAGAAAGAGCAAATTTTCAGGTACATACGAAAATATAATGAAGCACATCCCGTGCACTTTTTTAAGTAATTTCTAAAAAGATTTAGACTAATGTTAATTTTTAGTCAAATATTAATAAAATCTTAAACTATTAGATTAATTTATTGTTACTTTTGCGTGACGAGGTACTTTTATTTATTAGATCACAAGTATTAATTACTAAAAGAAGCAAAAAAAATGACAAAAATTTACAAATCACTCTTAGGCTTATCTTTACTCTTTTTAGGGGTAAAAAGTAACGCCCAGGTATCGGCTTACGGATTCACGCAATTAAGTGGAGCCTATAACGCGATACCCATCAGTGGTCCTACTACGACCGCTATTTGTGTTGGAAACCAGGATGACAACGTTTTTCCTAATATTCCAATAGGTTTTAACTTTACATTTAATGGAGGTACTTATAGTGCCATAAATGTTTGTGTAAATGGATGGATTAGTATGAGCTCGGCAACAGCTCCTTTTAATACTTATAATCCAATAAGTGTTGCAGGTACTCCTACTAATGCAATCGCTTTTTTTGGACGCGATCTTCATATGGGTCCGGGGCAAACTTGTACAGTTACTTCCGGTAGCAATATTATTCCTTTGGCATATCCTGCAACTGCAGCAAACAACTTTGCTGTGGGCGATACAATTTCAGGAACAGGTATTCCAACAAATGCAACTATCCAAGCTATTACAGCAGGTAGTTTGATCATTTCATCACCTGCAACTGCAAATAGTAATTTAGTTATACCAAGAGGTTCTATCTCTTATCAGGTATCCGGAACTGCTCCAAACCAGGTGTTTACGGTACAATGGAGACGAGTAGGAAGGTATTGGAATCAAACGACGGGTGTTGATGATTATTATAATGTGCAAATTAAATTGTATCAGACTACAAATCTAATTGAGATAGTTTATGGCGCCTGCGGAACAATGAATACTTTCCAAAGCACCGGTGAACTTGGTTTAAAAGGTAATTCAAATACTGACTACAATAACCGTACTGTTGCAATTGGTGGTTCTTATGCAACATCTAATCCCGGATCGAGCAATGCAGCTACAGTTGCATTTGATGCAGCTACTGCTCCTGCAACAGGGCAGATCTATCGTTGGACTCCTCCTGCAGCGTGTGCAGGTGTGCCAAACGCAGGTACTGTTACGGGTTCACAAACTATTTGCCCTAATACAACTGCTGTAATTACAAATACAAGTTCAAATGCATTTACTGGTATTACTTACCAATGGATGCAGGCTCCTGCGGCAAGTGGTCCATGGACCAACGTAACAACAGGTTCTGGATTTAATACAACCTCGTTAACTACAGCTTCTTTAACATCATTAACATTTTATCAATTGGTAATTACCTGTACAAACACTTCACAAAGTGCTACAACAGCAGTTACTTCTGTAAACCCTAACAACCCTGTTACTTTATGCTATTGCAATACTAACTTAGGCGGTAGCGGTTGTTCACCAACAGATATTATAACAAATGTGTCTATTTTAGGAACACCTTTTAACAACACATCTTCTTGTAATAGTTCTCCTACTAACGGTACTTACTCTAGCTTCCCTCCGGGCCCTGGTACTACCGCAACTTTAAATATTGGGGTAACTTATTCAATAAGCGTAAATACTACAGCTAACAATATTGAGTCGGTTTGGATCGATTACAATCAAAGTGGAACTTTTGATGCAAGTGAGCACACACAAATTTGTCTTGTATCTACACCAAGCGTTGCAACTATTGCGACTTTTACTGTGCCAGGCACGGCCTTATTAGGCCAAACAGGTATGCGCGTACGTTCGAGACTAAATGGAAACCAGAATGGCCCAAATGATGCTTGTTTAAGCATGGGTTCTGGTGAAACAGAAGATTATATTGTAACTATTGCAGCGGCTACAGCTTGCTCAGGAACTCCTGGTGCTAATACAGTTGTTGCTAGCCAGGCAAACGTTTGCCCAAGTGGTAGTGTAACTTTAGGTTTAGCAAACTCTTATACAGTTGGTGGATTAACTTACCAATGGTTTACAGCGCCTGCTGTTTCAGGTCCGTATACTGCTGTATCAGGTGCAACTGTAGCTGTATATAATGCTACTAACCTTACAGCAAATACTTTCTTCCAGGCAGTTATTACTTGTACAAATGGTCCGGCAAGCGTTACTGCTACTCCGGTTCAGGTAACAGTTAGCGGTAACCCTTGCCAATGTGCAGGTTACTGTAATACTTCATTACCATCACAAACTGCAGATGATGAAATCTTTAATGTATCAATCGGTACATTAAATAATACTTCTACTTGTTCTCAAACAGGTGGTACAGGTTCTATCTTGAACAGATACTCAAATTATGCTGGTATGGTGGCAGCTCCAAATCTTACTGTAGCTAATAACTATACTTTAGATGTAACAACCGGCCAATGTGGTAGTTTTGCTTACAGTGGTGGTGTTACTGTTTATATTGATTATAACCAAAATGGTGTTTTCACTGATCCGGGTGAGCAGGTATTTGCTTCGCCAAGTACATTATGGGCGGTTGCCGGAACTTTAAATTCAACTGTTATTACTATTCCTGCAAGTGCAACTCCGGGTATTACCCGTATGCGTGTAATTTCTGCTGAAAGTAACGTAGGTATTGCTTCTTGCGCTGGTTACGGTTACGGTGAAACTGAAGATTATTGTGTTAACATTGCTGCTGGTACACCTTGTGCAGGTGCTCCTGCTGCTAACTCAGCTGTAGCAAGTCAAACAAACGTTTGCCCTGGTGGTTCTTCTAATTTAAGTTTAGCCACTTCTTATACTGTTGGTGGTTTAACTTACCAATGGTTCACATCTCCTTCAGTTTCAGGCCCTTATACTGCGGTTTCAGGTGCTACAACAAGTGCTTATACATTTACAAATATTTCTACCGCATTGTTTTATCAAGCTGTAATTACTTGTACTAATGGCCCAGCAAGTACAACATCAAGCCCTGTTCAGGTAACTGTTGGTGGTAGTCCTTGCCAATGTGCTGCTTATTGTTTAACAAGTGTTCCTTTCTCTCCAAATGATGATGAGATCTTTAATGTATCAATTGGTACTTTAAATAACACATCTACTTGTGGTCAAACTGGTGGTCCTACTTCAACAGTAAGTTTATATTCAAATTATGCTGGTATAATAGCCTCACCAAATCTTGCGGCTGGTGTAACATATACATTTAATGTTACTGTTGGTCAGTGTAATAATAATGCTTATTCAGGTGGTGTAACAATTTACATGGATCTAAATCAAAATGGTTCATTTGCTGATGCAGGAGAACAGGTTTTTGCTTCCCCTTCAACTTTATGGGCTGTTACAGGTACCAATATCACCGGTTCTATTATGATCCCTGCAAATGCTACTACAGGTATAACACGTATGCGTGTTATTGCTGCTGAAAGTAATATTGGTATTGGTGATTGTACAGGTTATGGTTACGGTGAAACGGAAGATTATTGTATTAACATCGTTCCGGGTACTCCTTGTTCTGGCGCACCTGCTGCTAACTCTGTAGTTGCAAATCCTACGCTTGTTTGTGCTAATGGAAGTTCTACTTTATCACTTGCCAACACTTATACTGTTGTTGGTTTAACTTATCAATGGTTTACTTCAACTGCACTTTCAGGTCCATACACTGCAGTTTCAGGTGCTACTACAACTTCATATGTGGACCCAAGCATCACAACCTCTTTATTTTACCAGGCTGTAGTTACTTGTACAAATGGCCCTGCCAGTACAACAGCAACACCAGTTCAGGTAAATTTATTAGGCGCTCCGGTTTATGCTACTGTTCCTTTCATTGAGAATTTTGACAATACATGGCAAAACCGTTGTGACAATCACAACGTGCCTGTGGCAGCAAATTGGGACAGCAACCCATCTACAGGTAACCAATCGTGGAGAAGACAAGATGATGGTGCTACAGCTTTATGGACAGCTCCTACAACTGCAACGGTTGCTCCTTTAGCAGGTGCAGGTTGTGCTGATTTTCACTCTTATTTTGCGCCTTTCGCATCTACCGGTGATTTATTGTTATATGTGAATTTAAATTCTACTAACACTTATTCATTATCATTCTACCATACAAATTTTGATGGTGATGATTCATTGGAAGTATTTTTATCTACTGATGGTGGTGCTACTTACACCAAAAAAGGTGGCTTTATTTCAGGAGATTATAGTCCAATTGATTTGAGCTGGAACAAGAAAACGATCTTATTAACTTCAGTAAACTCTCCTACTTGTGTTATCAAATTTACAGGTAACTCTGATTTTGGCGGAAGTGATATTGCAATCGATAGTTTACAGATCCAAAGTTCATGCGCTGCTCCAGTACTTACTTTAAGTGCAACACAAGGCACAATATGTAATGGCGCTTCTACAAACTTAACAGCTTCTGGTGCTACTTCGTATACATGGAGCACAGGACCAAATACAGCAGCAATAAGTGTGTCTCCAAGTGTTACTACTACTTATACTGTTACAGGTCAAAATGTACCTGGTTGCCCTGCTACCAAAACAATTGCGGTTACTGTAAATCCTAGTCCAACATTAGCTGTTGTACCTTCAACATCAATTTGCCCTGGTGGTAATGCGGTATTGTCTGCTACTTCAACTGCGGCTAACTATACATGGAATCCCGGTAACTTAACAACATCGGCTATCACAGTTTCTCCTTCAATATCAACTGTGTATAACGTTGCTACAACCAACTCATTAGGTTGTGTTACTAACTCAAACGTAACAGTATTTGTAGTTGTATGTACAGGTATTGCTAAAAATACGGTAATAGATAACAATACATTTGTATATCCTAACCCGAATAGCGGTAATATCAATGTTGTTATTAGCGATGCAAATGGAAACTATGCTTTCGAAGTTCTTGATCTTGCAGGCAGAGTAGTTTACAAAACTACTTTAACTAAAGCTGAAAGTGCTTTAAGCATTAAAGAACTAGCTAATGGTTTATATACTTATAAAATTACTTCGTTAACTACCAAAGTGGCTATTAAAGAAGGTAAATTAATTAAGGAATAATTTAATTAACTTTTATTAAAAGGCGGTGGGGTTGACCTACCGCCTTTTTTGTTTTTATGGCAATTGTAAACCATTAAAAAATAGTATCTTTAAAGCGCAATTTTATGAGCGTTTACGATAAATACGAAACAGTTATAGGTTTAGAATGTCACATTCAGTTACTTACAAAAACTAAAATGTATAGTAACGATGTTGCTGAGTATGGTGCACTACCTAACACCAACATTAGTGTGGTAACTTTGGGTCATCCGGGTACTTTGCCGGTGGTTAATAGTAAAGCAATTGAATTTGCTGTAAAATTAGGTATTGCTGTAAATGCCAACATAAGAGAAGAGAACCAGTTTGCGCGTAAAAATTATTTTTATGCCGATCTTCCAAAAGGCTACCAAATAACACAGGATAAAACACCTATTTGTAACGGAGGTTTTATTACTGCAAAATTGAAAGACGGTTCTACAAAAAAAATAAACCTTACCCGTATTCATATGGAAGAAGATGCAGGAAAAAGCCTGCATGATATTGATCCTTTTGAAACTTTGATAGATCTTAACAGGGCCGGTACGCCTTTATTGGAAATTGTTACAGAGCCTGATTTTAGAAGTGGTGAAGAAGCTTACGCCTATTTGACCGAAGTAAGAAAATTAGTGCGTTACCTTGATATTTGCGATGGTAATATGGAAGAAGGATCGCTGCGTTGCGATGCCAATATTTCTGTAATGCTTAAAGGTGCAAAAGAGTTTGGAAAAAAAGTAGAGGTAAAGAACATGAACTCGTTTAGAAATGTTCAGCGTGCCATTGATTTTGAAATTAAAAGACAAATAGATCTTATTGAAGAAGGAAAATTAATTGCAGGTGAAACAAGAAGTTTTGATGCGGTTAAAGGCATTACTTTTTCTTTAAGAAGTAAAGAAAATGCGAATGATTACCGTTACTTTCCGGAACCCGATCTTCAACCCGTTTTTGTAACACAAGAATATATAAATAAAATAAAAAAAGATCTTCCTGTTTTACCCGATGAGCTTTTTAATTTATATACAAAAACATATAAACTTACCGAGTACGATGCGCTTCAGTTAATAGATCTTAAAGAAGTTGCAGCGTATTACAATAAATTGGTAAAATTCACTAAAAATTATAAGAGTGCCGCTAACTGGTTAATGGGGCCAATAAAAGCATGGTTAAACGAACGCGCTTTAACTATTTCTGAATTTACTTTAGCGCCCGAAAAAATTGCAGAAATAATCACTTTAATAGACGACGGCAAACTAAGTAATGCCGCTGCAGCTCAAAGTATATTTCCCGAATTAATGAATAACCAAACTAAAACTGCTGAACAAATTGCTAAAGAACTCGATTTGTTGCAAAACAGCAATAGCGGTGAGTTACAAAGCATCATTGATTCTGCACTTTCAAAATTCCCTGAAAAAGTTACAGAGTATAAAAATGGAAAAGTTGGTTTGCTTGGTATGTTTGTTGGTGAAGCAATGAAATTAAGCAAAGGTAAAGCAGATCCTAAATTATTAAACCAGTTAGTAAAAGAAACACTTGAAAAATAAAATAATGTTTAAAACAATTAGTGCTATTGCAGCAATAGCCATTTTATCGGGTTGCGGTGAAACCGGAAGAACCGGAAGCTTTGAATTAAAAGGAACTTTAAGCAATTCGAATGGAGAAACGATCTATCTTGAAAAATTGATCAATCCTCAACCTGTAGTGGTTGATAGTACAGTAATTGATGAAAAAGGAAATTTCGAATTTAAAACATATACACCGCATATTGGTTTTTATCGCATAAAATTAAACCAGCAAAATTTTGCCATGTTAGTGTTAGATAGTACCGATAAAGTTAAAGTTACTGCCAATTTAAAAGATCTTGCAAGAACCTATAAAGTCGAAGGTTCTCCTGAAACAGCTTTGTTTGTTGAATATAACGAGATAACAAATCAAAAGAATATTCGCATGGATTCTTTGAACCAGGCCTTTCAGGCAATTGTACAAACCATTAAAATGGATTCTTTGAAAATGGATTCGTTAAGCGCAATTTTTGAAAAACCTTTTAACGAAATAATGAACAGCTTTAATGCTGTTATTGCTGAAAAAATAAGCAAGAATCCTGATAAATATGCATCTATGATTGCCATACAAGGTATGGAACCGGATAAATTTGCAGATCTGTATAAAAAATTGGATGAAGGTTTAAATAAAAAATATCCATCCGATAAAGGTGTGAGAATGTTTCATGATGTTGTTACAAAAATGTTGGCTACAACTATTGGCCAACAAGCACCCGAAATTGTTTTACCAACACCCGATGATAAAGAATTGGCATTATCATCACTTAAAGGAAAAATTGTATTGGTAGATTTTTGGGCAAGCTGGTGTGGCCCTTGCAGAAAAGAAATGCCAAATGTTGTAAAAGCTTATGCAAAGTTTAAGGATAAAGGCTTTGAGATCTATGGTGTTTCGTTAGATCAGGATAAAGGCCGTTGGGTTGAAGCTATTCAAAAAGATGGTATTACATGGCCGCAAGTGAGCGATCTTAAATACTGGGATAGTTATGCTGCAAAGTTGTATGCTGTTGAAGGAATTCCTTACACCGTATTATTGGATAAAGAAGGAAAAATAATTGCAAAAAATTTACGTGGCGCCGAATTGGATAAGGCAATTGAAAAAGCACTAGCAGGAAAATAATTGTTGAGCAATTTTAAGAATATTATAACATTTAATCGCTGCAATTGGCTTGTGGCGATTTTTGTTATTAGCCAAAATCTATTTTCTCAACAAACTTATTTTCAGCAGGAGGTAAATTATAAAATTGATGTAAAATTAAATGACGTTGCGCATGTTTTGTCTGCTAATGAAGAAATTCAATACATCAATAATTCCAGCCAATCATTAAACTACATTTATTTTCATTTGTGGCCCAACGCTTACAAGGATCATTCTACCGCGCTCGCAAAGCAATTACTAATTCATAAAAAAACCGATTTTTATTTTTCGAAAAAAGAAGAAAGAGGTTTTATTGACAGTTTAAATTTTAAAGTAAACGGTAAAGAAATAAAATGGGAATTTGATAAAGAGCATATTGATATTTGTAAGCTTATTTTAAACGAACCTTTACGTTCGTTAGATACACTTATTATTACAACTCCTTTTTTTGTAAAGATCCCTGATGCAAAATTCTCACGCCTTGGCCATACCGAGCAAGCTTATTTTATAACACAATGGTATCCTAAGCCGGCAGTGTTTGATAACGATGGCTGGCACCAGATGCCGTATTTAGACCAGGGCGAATTTTACAGTGAGTTTGGCAGCTTCGATGTAAAGATCACCTTACCAAAAAATTATCTCTTATCTGCCACCGGCGATAGAATTGATGCTGACGAAGAAGAATATTTTTTAAATGAAAAAGTAAAAGAGACCATCGATCGTTTGGATAAAAATGATTTTAGGCAAGATAGTATGGGTTTTCCTGAGTCTTCAAAACAAACTAAAACAATTCGTTTTAAACAATTTCGTGTACACGATTTTGCCTGGTTTGCCGATAAACGTTTTAATGTTTTGCATGATCAGATAGAAGTGCCTAATACAAAAAGAACAGTAGATACATGGATATTTTTCACCAATAAAAATTTCAGGATCTGGAAAAACGCTATCAGTTATGTAAATGAGTCAACCATTTTTTATTCGTATCTAAATGGCGACTATCCTTATAACCATGTAACCGCAATTGATGGAACAATTATGGCCGGCGGCGGTATGGAATATCCAAATATTACCGTTATTGGAGATATGAGCAATGAGTTTGATTTAGATATTACAATAACACATGAAGTGGGGCACAATTGGTTCTACGGTATCTTAGGAAGTAACGAGCGCGATCATCCGGCCTTAGATGAAGGTATTAACTCGTTTTACGAAATGCGTTACATGCGCGCAAAGTATCCCGATAAAAAATTATCCGATCTTATTGGTATAAGTGAAAACAGAAAATTATTCGGCGTAAATAAAATACCTTACTGGCGTGAAAAAGAAATAGCTTATTTTATTTCCGCAAAAGCAAAAACGATCAGTCACTGGATATTTCATCTCCTGATTTTTCTGAATTTAATTATGGAAGCATTGTTTATAGTAAAACCCCTGTAATATTTGATTATCTAATGGATTATATGGGCGAAAATAATTTGGATAAGGCTATGCAGTTTTATTACGAACAATATAAATTCAAACATCCTTCTCAAAAAGATCTTGTAAAAACATTGAATTTTTTTAGTGGTTCTGATCTTTCATGGTTCACAACTCATCTTATGTCATCTACAGATAAGATAGATTACAAAATTAAGAACGTTAGAAAAAACAAGGATGGCAGTTTCAGGATAAAGGTAAAAAACAAAACAGGTATTGTAACTCCTTTGAACATGTATGGTTTTAAAGATAACAAACCGGTTGGCCTTACCTGGTATAATGGTTTTAGTAAAAAAGGTACTATCGAGTTCCCGCCAATGGATGTAGACTATTTTAAAATTGATGGCCTGGATAAAATGCCTGACGTTAATCGTAAAAATAATTACATCAAAGCAAAAGGTATTTTTAAAAAAGCAAAACCTTTACAATTTAATTTCATAACAAAAATAGAAGATCCAACCAAAACGCAGTTCAACTTTTTACCCTTAACAGGTGTAAATTCCAATAATGGTTACATGTTGGGTATTGCATTGCATAATTACAGTTTATATCAAAAAAAGTTTGATTATTATGTAGCGCCTTTATTTGGTTTTGGTTCTAAAAGTGTGGGGGGATTTACTGAATTGGATCTTAATTTTTATCCAAAAAATAAAATACAACAGATCACCTTTGGTGTAAAAGGAAAATCATTTGCGTATGATAGTTATTTTGCCGGTGTTGCTAATGGATCAAATCCTTCTGATTTTAAAGAAAGTTATCTTAACTATTATAAGATAGCTCCTTTTTTACAATTTGATCTTAAACAAAAAGATGCAAACAGCACCATTCATCATTCAATACGTTATTCAAATAATAATTTATTTGTTGATAGTGTGAAATTTAATACTAGTCTTTATTTAACCGATACTATTTTCGCAAAAAAACACAATGCTTATTCTTTTGTAAATAAATTAAATTACACCTTAACCAATAAGCGTACCATTAACCCTTTTGTTTTAAATCTAGAGCTGCAGCATACTGCAAGCATGGCAAAGGTGTCTGCTACCTTTAACTATCAAATAACTGTTCGCAACAAGCAGTTTTATGATATAAGGTTATTTGCCGGTGCTTTTTTGGCAGGTTCATATAACGAAAGAAGTTATTATGCTTTCAGGGCCAGTGGTTATAGCGGGTACCAGGATTATTTATTTGAAACAAATTTTATTGGCAGAAATGTTTACCGAGGTTTTGCTTTTAGCCAGTTTGCAGATGTTGACGGGGCTTTAAAAGTATGGTCGCCTTTAGGTCAAACGCCTGAATGGCTGGTTGGCGCCAATTTTAAAAGTCCTGCATTTTTTCTTTTACCTGTAAAGATCTTTGCCGATGTGGTTGTTTGTGATGGTCGTGCGCTTAATTCAGAGCCATTTTTATGGGATCTTGGTTTAAACATTCCTATAATAAAAGACGTTGTAGATGTTTATATACCGCTTGTTTACAGTAGTGATATTAAAACAACCATGAAGCTTAATAATGTAAAACCTATTAATACAGTACGTTTTACAATTAATATTCATAAATTAGTTGCAAAGAATTTAATAAAAGACAATTTGTTTTAAGTGAGCACAAAAAAAATATTTTTCGCATCCGATTTTCATTTAGGTGTTCCAACTTTAGAACAAAGTTTGAAGCGTGAGAAAGCGGTTTGCAGATGGTTGGATTCAATTAAAGCAGATGCGGAAGAAATTTACCTGGTTGGTGATCTTTTTGATTTTTGGTTTGAACACACTTATACGGTTCCTAAAGGCTTTACACGTTTATTGGGTAAAATTGCTGAGTTTACAGATGCAGGTATTAAAGTGCATTTTTTTACTGGTAATCATGATCTGTGGATGCAGGATTATTTTATTAAAGAATTAGGTGTAACTATTCATCATCAGCCAATAACAAAAATTTATAATAACAAAACATTTTATATTGGGCATGGTGATGGTTTAGGGCCGGGTGACAAAGGTTACAAATTATTAAAACGTGTTTTTACGAGCAAGGTTTGTCATTGGTTATATTCGCGTTTACATCCAAACTTTTCGTTTTGGTTTGCAAGATTTACAAGTAGAAGAAGTCGAATAACCACAGGCGATTCTGATGAAAAATTTTTAGGTGATGAAAACGAATGGCTGTTCTTGTATAGTCGTGAATATTTAAAACAGCATAAAGTAGATTATTTTGTTTTTGGTCACCGTCATTTACCTTTAAATCTGGATGTTGACGGAAAGGCTCGTTATATTAATCTTGGTGAATGGATCAATTACAGAACATATGCCGTGTTTGATGGAACCGATCTTAAGCTCTTAAAATTCGAAAAATAGCCGTATTTAAGGCTATAGCCTGCATTAATAACCATCTGCAGGGGCAAAATATCGACCAAAACCCCCATATTTATTGATGAATTTATTTGCAAATTCAAAAATTTTGTAGTTATTTGTTACATAACATTATTTTTTATGATTAGCACAGCGAATATTCGCATAGATAAGATTGCGAAAAGTAGAGTAACCGAATACGATGTAAACAATGTACCTTTTGGTAAATGTTTTAGCGACCATATGTTTGTTGCAGAATATGCAGATGGTAAATGGCAAAACTCGAGCATTGTGCCTTACGGCGATATCCCAATGAGTTATGCTATGAGCGCATTGCATTACGGCCAGGCTATTTTTGAAGGCATGAAAGCTTACAAAAATGATAAAGGAGAGGTTTCTTTATTTCGCCCTTTAGAGAACTTTAAGCGCTTAAATAAAAGTGCTGTACGTATGTGTATGCCTGAAGTTCCTGAAGAGATCTTCATGAATGGTTTACTTGAATTATTAAGATTAGATTCAGCCTGGGTACCAACCGGAGAAACAGGAAGCTTGTATATTCGCCCTTTTTTAATAGCAACTGATGAAGCCATTGGCGTAAAGGCAAGCGAGACCTATAAATTTATTATCATTACTTGCCCTGCCGGAAAATATTACAGCGAGCCAATTAAAGTAATTGTAGAAACAGATTATTTCCGTTCGGTACATGGTGGAGTTGGTTTTGTGAAAGCGGCCGGAAACTACGGCAGAAGCTTGTACCCAACTAAATTAGCGCAGGCAAAAGGTTACCAGCAGGTTATCTGGACAGATAGTGCAACACATCATTATGTTGAAGAAAGCGGAACAATGAATTTAATGTTTGTGATAGGCGATACTTTATTAACACCTGCATTAAGTGATACTATTTTAGCGGGTATTACGCGCGATAGCGTTTTAGCTTTAGCAAGAGATTGGGGTATGAAGGTAGAAGAAAGAAAAGTAAGTTTAAAAGAAGTTGCCGAAGCTTATCAAAAAGGTGAATTAAAAGAAGCCTTTGGTTGTGGTACAGCAGCTACCATTGCACAAATTGTAGGTATTGGCTTTGAAGGAAAAGATTTTGTTTTGCCTCCGGTAGAACAAAGAAAATTCTCAACTAAAGTAGATGAAACATTACGTTTAATTCGCAAAGGCAAAGCCGAAGATAAATTAAACTGGATGATGAAAATATAGAACTAAAATTTTATTAATTTTGAAAAGCTGAGCAGTTAAAACTCAGCTTTTTATTTTTTAGGAGAAATGATAATTAAATTTATAAAAGAACATACAGCCTTTGTTATTATTTTATTGGCTTGCCTTGTTCTTAGATTAATGCCCCTATTTGATTATCAGTTTACCTTAGATGAATTAAGTGGATTAGACAGAACGCGTTTTGATTCTTTTGGAGACTTGATGGATAAAGGAATTAAGATCGACGCGCATCCGGCATTTGTGCAGGTATTAATATGGTATTTATCTAAATGGTTTGGTTATGTTAACTGGGTAATAAAATTGCCTTTTTTGTTATTTGGTTTTGCTGCAATTGTTTATGCCTATTTTTTTTGTGTGAAGAATTTTTCAAAACAGGCAGGTATAATTTCAGCACTAATTTTTAGTTTTTCGTTGGTGTTTGTGTTTTATGCGCCCATTGCAAGAATGTACATCTCGGGTATTTTTTTTAGTACCGCTTTGTTGTATTATTTTTTCAATATCTTTTTTTTAAACGAAACAAAAAGGAGTAATTATTTTTTTCTTGGTTTATTTGCTGTATTATCTGCCCTTAATCAACACATTAATGGATTGTTTGCATTTACACTTTGTGCTTCCGGCTTATTCTTTTTAAATAGAAATAATTTTAAACCGTATTTGATCACGCTGCTAATAACTGTAATAGCTTATTTACCTCATTTACCCGTAACACTTTACCAGCTTAGTATTGGTGGTATAGGAATAGGCAGCGGGGGATGGTTACCAAAACCTGAGTTTACAGCTGTATTGGGATTTTTAAAGATACTTTTTGGAACAGGAAAAAACTGGTGGGTATTTTTAGCTTTAGTAATTACCTGCGCTTTTCTAAATAAAAAATTCAGCTTAAATAAAAAACAATTGCTGTTGCTTATTGTTTTTAGTATCAATTATCTGATCGTTTATTTTTATTCCATACTCAACGCGCCAATTTTTCAAAATTCCGTGATGTTATTCTCCGGCATAACAATGGTAATTTTAGTAAGCTCTTTATTAGATATCAAAAATAAAATGGCCTTTAATATTAGCAGTGGACTGATTTTAGTGTTATTGATCTTCAAGACCTATTACAAAAAAGATTATTTCCACCAATGTGTAAAAACGGTTTTTGAATACCAATATGAGAGAACCTTTGAACATAAAAAAACGCTTGGCAAAGAAAATGTATATCCAATATTCTTCGATTCGGATGAAGTAATGGAAGGGATCTATTTTAAAAAGTACAACGATACTTTTAAATATAAAGGCTCACACGATTCTGTAACTATTTCTATGAAACATTTCTCAGAATTTGTTGCATCCCTTAAAACAGATTACTTGATTTTAAGCTCTGCGTTTCCTATGTATCAATCGGTTGCGATGCAGTATTATCCTTATTTGATAGAGAATGTACAAACACAAGCCGTTAACTATAAGTTGTATTCTAAAAGGCCGCAGGATAAAAGCAAAGTTGTTAAGGGAGAAAGTGAGATATATTTTGCCAATTATCAAAATAAAAAAGACCTGGAGTTTAAAAACGGACTACCTTTTGTGGTTGATTCACTTAACGAATACCCTTTTGGGGCTGATGTAGCGTTAAATAAAATATCTTCAAAAGTAGGGCAGGTAATAAGTTTGAAAGCTACATTAAAATTGAATAGAAAGGTAAATGATATCCGCGCTTGTATTTCTATTAACGCCACTGACAAAAACATACCTGGTATTTTCGATGCAAAGTCTAGCGGTGAATTTGTAATGAGGGCTGATTCAACTATAACGGTTTATGCAAACAGTTTTTGCGGTACACCCTACAAAAAAATGAAAGACACTTCAAAATGTGGGTTTTTTATTTGGAATGCTGCTAAAGAAAAATTTGTTATTACTGATTTTGAAGTTAAGACCATTGATTTCTGGTCGCAGAAATGGAACTATTGGGAATAAAGCTCTAATTTTATATAATGAGTTCTGAAAAAAAAGCTATAAAAGCAACTTATTTTAGTATGGTAGGTAATTTGTTACTTGCATTGTTAAAAGGCATTACCGGTTATTTTGGTAATTCGTACGCTTTAATTGCCGATGCTATAGAATCCACTTCTGATATTTTTGCTTCTTTACTTGTTTTATTCGGAATTAAATACGCCAATCGCCCTGCAGATAAAAATCATCCCTACGGTCACGGTAGGGCAGAGCCATTAATTACTTTTTTGGTTGTTGGCTTTTTAGTTGCTTCTGCAGTAATTATCGCTTATGAAAGTATTTTAAATATTCAAACACCTCATGAGCTGCCAAAACCTTACACATTAATTGTATTGGGTGTAATAATATTGATCAAAGAAATATTTTACCGCATCGTTAAAAAGAAAGGTGAAGAAACAAATAGCTCATCCCTTAAAGCAGATGCATGGCATCATCGCAGTGACGCAATAACTTCGGTTACTGCTTTTATGGGAATTTCTATTGCTTTAATTTTTGGAAAGGGTTATGAAACCGCCGATGATTGGGCTGCTTTGGTTGCATCCGGTGTTATATTATATAACAGTTATTTAATTTTCAGACCCGCGCTTGGCGAGATAATGGATGAACATGTATATGAAGATATAGTTGAGGAAATAAGAAAAGAAGCAAAAGATGTAAAAGGTGTTATTGATACGGAGAAATGTTACATAAGAAAAAGCGGAATGAAATATCATGTAGATCTTCATGTAATTGTAAATGCAAAAATTACGGTTAGTGAAGGTCATCGCATTGCGCATGATCTGAAAGATCATTTAAAAAACCAAATACCGCAATTGGCAGATGTTTTAATTCATGTGGAACCGGATGAGTAGATCGGCCTCATCCTAAATCCTTCTCCAAAGGAGAAGGACTTTATTATAATGTTTTCTCCATCAAATAATGCTGAATGATTTCCCACAACAAAAAAGATTTTTCTTTTATTGTGTAACCATTGCTTTTATAAAATTCAACAGCATTTTCTCTTGCCTGCAATTCAATTTTTTTAAGGCCCATTTCTTTTCCTTTAGCTTCAAGAAACTCAACAATTTTTTTGCCAAGACCTTTTCCTTGTTGTGAAGCATCCACAGCCATAAAACGGATCTGCCCAACTTTATTCTCATTTTCCTGTAGGCGACCACAAGCTAATACAAGACTATTTTGATCTGCAATAAAAGCGTTAATACTTATGCCTTCTAAATTGTCTGTGCCTGTGTCTCTTGGTTGATCCCATGGCTGGCGCAAGATCTTATAACGCAGATCAATGATCGCTTCAACTTCTTGTTTTGTTTTTGCTTCTTTTACTTCCATCAGCTTAAAAATTTAAAAGCAATGCCTGATACATTTTGTAATTCTGTTTTTTGAAATGAGAATTTATTGATCATGGCTTTTGCTTCGGGTAATTCAAAAACTTCTTTTAGATCTCTTATTTTACCAATGGGAATTTCGCGTTCAATACATAATTTATAAAGATCCTTGAAATTATATTGTTTTATATAATTGTAAATTAAATGATACAATTGAATTCTGTTCTGCACCCTTAATTGATTGGTTGCATATTTTGGATCGGTTGCTAAAGAAGGATATTGCATTAATTCACACAAACTTCTGAATTGAGAATTACTGCCAATGGCAAATGTAATTAGCTGGCCATCCTTTGTATCAAATAATTCACCATAAGGTGCAATGTTTGGGTGCAGACTGCCCGCTGCTTTTGGTAATTGTTTTGCAATAAGCCAGTTGGTGGCCTGATTGGCTAAAGAGGCAATGGCGCTATCAAATAAAGAAACTGAAACATGATAACCTCTTTGTGTTTTATAGCGGTTCAATAACGCAATTAAAATGGCTTCTCTTAATTGATGCCCTGCTAAAATATCAATTAAGGCCACCGGCATTTTTACAGGTTTGGAATTTGGCTCGCCGTTCATGAACATAAAACCACTTTCGGCCTGTAAAATAAGATCGTATGCAGTGCGTGGACTATCATGGCCAAATCCATTGATGGAGGCGTAAATTAATTTCGGGTTTAATTTGGATAGAGTAGCACGGTCAACTTTTAATTTTACATCATCACCTGATTTGTAATTGGTGATCACAATATCCGCGTCTTTTATTTGTTCGTAGAGTTTTTGTAATTGCGAAGGAACAGTAATGTCTAAAAATAAAAACTCTTTACCCGAATTCACACTCCAGAAATAAGCACTTGTATCTTCTTTAGGGTTTTCTGTTTTTAATTTCCAACTGCGGGTAACATCGCCTTTTGTTTTTGGATTCTCAACCTTAATGACTTTAGCACCCAGCTCAGCAAAAAAATGGCCCACACCTGGACCTGCTAAAACACCGGCCAGCTCAATAATTTTAAGATCTTTGAATGTGTCTTTCATCGTTTATTTTATGTGGAATTTTTGGTTGCAAAATCCTCCCACCTTTTCTCAAATTCTGATTCATCTATTTCAATAGCTTTAAAATTATTTTTAAAATAATCAGCTGAAATAGTGTTATCTGTCCAAAAACCATAATTATCTAGCCAAGGCATTATAAATAATGTATCCCCATTTTCTCCAATTCCGATTTCTTTTATTGGAAGGCTGTCTTCAGGATCTATTTCAATGAGCCATTCAAAAACATCATCAATTAAATGGTCGTAATCGGGGTTTGCTTTTGGTATGAAAAATAAAATGATTCCTATTATTTTTTGCCAATACTGATTTTTTTTCTTTTCAGAAGAAAAAGCTTTATTATTAAATTTTATATATAAATTTTTTGACACGAGAAAACTTACCTCAATTCCGCACCCAACTTCTCTTTGTAATTAGAAATTAATTTTTCCATTACACTTTCAATTTGTTTGTCGGTAAGTGTTGCTTCTTTATTTAATAGAGTAAAGCTTACGGCATAAGATTTTTTATTACCGAGTTTTTCACCTTCATAAATATCAAACAGGTTCACTTCCTTTAATAATTTTTTCTCGGTATTAAAGGCCAGTTCTTCTATTTGTTGATATTTTACCGCTTTATCAATTAGCAAAGCCAGATCTCTTCTAACAGCAGGAAATTTACTGATCTCTTCAAATTCAATTTTTTGTTTTGAGGAGGCTTTTACCAATGCTTCCCAATTAAAGTCAGCATAAAAAACAGGCTGGGTAATATCAAACGCTTTTAATTGTTTTTTAGAAACAGCACCAACTTCAACTAAAGGTTTATTATTTAAAGTATAAGTTAAACCGTAATCAAAATTGGTGTAAGTGCTTTCAATGCACTTATAATTCGTAATACCGCACTTGTGCAATAAATTAGTTACAGCCGCTTTTAAAAATGAAAGATCTGCTTTTTGGTTTAATTGAAAAGGATTTTCATTAAAAGCATTACCGGTAACAAACAACGTTAAGTGTTTTTGCTCGGCATATTTTGGTGTTTCTTTATCTGCAATGGAATAAGTTTTTCCGTATTCAAAAAATTTAAGATCCGCATTTTTACGGTTAATATTATAAGCAATTGCTTCCAACCCGCTAAACAACATATCTGCGCGCAACACATTCAAGTCGTTACTTAATGGATTTACAACTTTTACATTATTATTTTCTTCACCATAAAAAGATTCCTTCGTTAACGATAAACTCATGATCTCGTTAAAGCCAAAGCCTTCCAATAAAGAAGCTGTTTTGTTTTCTAAAGCCACATCATTATTTTTTGCTTCGTTAAAAGCGGTATAAGAAATAGCTTTGCTCACTTCAACATTGTTGTAACCGTATATACGCATTACTTCTTCAATAACATCTGCTTCGCGTGTTACATCGGTTTTAAAGCGCGGCACATTCAATAACAAACCATCTGATCCTTCAGAGTCAATTTTTATTCCAAGGTTAAGAATGATATTCTTAATAACAGCTCTGTCAATTTCTTTTCCAATTAAAGCATTACAATTGCTGTAAGAAAAAGCAACTTTATAAGGCTCTAATTTTTCAGGATAAATGTCTACAACACCCATACTTAAAGTACCACCGGCTAATTCAAATATTAAATTCGCGGCGCGTGTTAAAGCGGTAATGGTCATATCAGGGTCTGTTCCTCTTTCAAAACGGAACGACGCATCTGTCTTTAACGCGTGTTGTTTTGCCGTTTTACGAACAAAGCCCGGATCAAAATAAGCCGATTCTAAAAACACAGCAGTTGTTTTTTCACTCACACCACTTTCAATGCCACCAAACACACCTGCAATACACATGGGTTCGGTTTCATTACAGATCATTAAGTCGCTAGCATTCAAGGTGCGTTCAACATCATCCAGCGTTTTAAATTTCTCTCCTTGTTTTGCAGTGCGTACAACAATTTTATTACCTTTTATTTTTTCAAGATCAAACGCGTGTAATGGCTGACCCAATTCATGCAACACAAAATTTGTAATATCTACAATGTTATTTATAGGGCGTAAGCCAAGAGCTTTTAAACGGTTCTGTAACCAATCAGGACTATCCTTAACAGTAATGCCACTAATAACCAAGCCCGAGTAACGCGGACAAGCTTCTGTATTTTCTACAATAACTTCAACCGTATTTATGTTTGTTGCTTCAGGTAATTGATTTAACCCGTTAATGTATAATTGATAATTTGAATTTTCTTTTGTTGAATTTACAATGGCAACAAGGTCGCGCGCAACGCCTAAGTGCGAAGCAGCATCACTTCTGTTAGGGGTTAAACCAATTTCTAAAACTGTGTCGTTTTCTATTTTAAAATAATCAGCAGCTGGTAAACCTACTTTTGTATCTACAGGTAAAATTAAAATACCATCGTGGTTGCTGCCTAAACCAAATTCATCTTCTGCGCAGATCATTCCTTCGCTCAATGCACCACGGATCTTTGATTTTTTTATTTCAAAAGGCTCGCCTGTTGTTGGATATAATTTTGTGCCAATAGTTGCAATAATTACTTTTTGTCCGGCTGCTACATTTGGAGCGCCGCAAACAATAGATAAAGGCTCGCCGTTTCCGATATCCACTTTGGTTAATTTTAATTTATCAGCATCAGGATGTTTTTCGCACTCTAAAACATGGCCAACAACCAATCCCTTTAAACCACCTTTCAGGCTTTCAAAAGATTCAATACCTTCCACTTCTAATCCGGATGAGGTTAAGAGGTCTGCCGTTTCCTGCGCAGAATAATCAATATTGACAAGGGTTTTAAGCCAGTTGTAAGAGATCTTCATGTAATAAAAATAAGAAACTAAAGATAAACAATTTTTTGCTCAAAAACCGTAGCTTTTATAAGCGTTTTGTATTATATATTTATGTGTTTGAAAGCTAAATACCCGTTTATAGTATTGTTTGCAAGCCTTTCGCTTATGGCGTTGGGCCAAAGCGGTATTTTGTTTGAGGGGAAGTACACAGAATACAATGTAAAAGATTGTTTCAGGGATTCTTTTTTTTACAGCGGGTTTAACAGTAAGCCTTTTAAAGCTAATTATATTTTAAAAGGAACACCTATATGGCGAACAATAAGTTTAGAGAATAAACAAAATAAATTATTACTGGCTACGGATAAAAAATGCGAACAAATAAGTTTAATAGAAGTAATAAAGTTTGGCTTGTTTGAGAAAAAGCTGAATGTGTTTAATAGCGATAATTTTAATGAAGCGGAGAAAACTGTTTTAAGTGCAAAACAAATATCATTAGCGCTTTCGTTTAAAGATTCTTCAGAAGTAACAAGCTTTAATGCCAATGGTGATGAAACAAAAAATACAATTGTAGAAAAAAGATACATCATTGCAAAAGACATTGTAAATTATTTGATAAAAGAAGATTGGATTGTAAATAATTATTCGGGCAAACTCGAAAAATATATTGTGGCCATTGCGCCGTTGGTGCGAGATAAAAAAACAGATAAGGTTGTTCCTTTATTCTGGCTTTATTATTTAGAATGGCAAGGTTTATTCAACGCTTTTGCAGCAAAAAATTATCTAACCAGTGAAGAAATAACTTACAAAGATGTTTTCGAAAAAAATTATTTTGCATCACAAATAAGCAAAGAAAATAATTTGTTTGACAGATCTGTAAAGTCAGTAAATCACTTTCAAGATGCTTATCTTGAAAGTGAGATCATAAAAGAGAAAGCTCGTAATTTTGAGAGCGATCTGTTTGGAAAATGATCTATTTAAGTTTGCTTAGCGCACTTTTTAAATTCGCAATAGCACCGGTAACATCTTCAACCTTACAGGTACCAACCGATAAACGGTACCAGCTTGAATTGGCCGATGCACCAAATGCAGAAAAAGGAACAATAGCTAATTTTGCTTCATCTAATAAATATTTTGTAATGTCTGCGGTTGTTGCTAATGTTTTACCATCTGCGGTTTTTTGTCCGTGTAAACTAAATTGCACAGTTAAATAGATGGCTGCTTGCGGTGCAATGGCATCCACTTTATAACCTGCTTTTTTTAATTCCTGGAAACCTTTATAAAAACCTTGCAAGCGTGTATCAATTCTCTTTTTTTGTTCGATCAAAAAAGTATCATAACCTTCAAGGTTAGAAAGATATTTTGCACTTGCCATTTGCTCTGCTTTTGGAGCCCAGGCACCAACGTGCGTTAAAATAGCTTTCATTTTATCGATAATGAATTTTGGTCCCATGCTCCAACCAACACGCACGCCTGTAGCAGCAAGTGATTTAGAGATACCATCCACAAAAACGGTATAATTTTTCATTTCAGGGCGAAGAGAAACAGGATCGTAATGTTTGATATCACCAAAAGTTAATGCCCAGTAAATTTGATCATACATTAAGTACAAGGGCTTTTGAGAAGCATCACGACGTTTATTTTCTTCTAAGATCATATCGCATATCTCTTCCAAACCTTCTTTTGTAAACACAGTACCGGTAGGGTTTTGCGGAGAGCACAAAGCCAGTAAAGTAGCATTGACAATATGCGGTTTAATATCTTTAGCGCGCGGCATAAAATTTTGCTCAGGCGTAGCTTCAATAACCACGGGCTTTGCACCGTTTAAGTAAGTGTAATGATTATTATTCCACGATGGTACTGCAAAAATTACTGTATCGTTGGCATCTACCAAAGCCCTGAAAATACTGTAAATAATAGGTCTTGCGCCACCTGCGATCAATATCTCGTCATTTTTATAATCTAATCCGCCGCGTTGTTTTAATAAATTGCTAACGGCATTACGCAGTTCCAGCATTCCATCCGCAGCCGGGTAATTGGTTTGGTTGGCAATATATTCATCAATAATAAATTGCTTTAGCTCTGCAGGAATAGGAAATTCGTGCGGGTTAAAATCACCAATCGTTAAATTATAGATCTTTTCACCTTGTTTTATCTTCTCATTTACCTCTGCGGCCAATTTTATGATCTCAGAACCAATTATATTCTCTGCTAACTTAGAAACCTTCATTTTAGTAGTATTTACGCTGTTTTTTAATTTATAGGCTACAAACCTAGATTTATTTTGGAAGTATTCAAATGAATGTTGATATGTTAATTATTAATTCTTACCTTTAAAATACCCTAAATGGTCTATTTGTTTCAAAGCCCCGTCTAAATCCTTTTAAATAGACTAAAATTTGTTTAGATTTGTTGTAACAGAGGCTTTAATTATGTGTTTTAGGCTTCTTTTATTTTAAAAATCTAATCTTATGAAGAGGTTACAATTAGAAGATTTGTCGAAACAGCTTGGCTTTTCGAAAACCCTTATATCCATGGTATTAAATGGTAAGGGTAACCAGTATGGTATCAGTAAAAAAACGCAGGCAGAAGTATTGGATGCCGTTGCCAAATTAGATTATACACCAAATAAATTTGCAAAGGCCCTCCGAACGGGTAAAAGTAATTTTATTGGCCTTATCGTAGCAGATATTGCCAATCCATTCTACTCTAAAATAGCAAAGAATATTGAGAACGTTCTTTTTGAAAAGAACTATAACTTAATGGTGTGTAGTACCGATGAGAATGAAGAAAAAGAAAAGCGCCTGGTAGAAATGATGATCAATCAACAAGGTGTTGATGGCTTAATTATCGCTTCTACTTTTAAAGATTCTTCTTTTTACGATCAACAACGCTATCTTTCTATTCCAACTGTATTTATTGACCGTGTTTTACCTTTATTTAATACAAATTACGTTGTAATTGATAACTATGGAGGAGCACTTGAAATAGTAAATCATCTAATTAGCAAGAATTGTAAAAAGATTGCCTGCTTTTCTATCACGCCCTCATATATCAGCACAATTGAAGACCGTGTGAACGGATATAAAGATGCTTTATCGAAAAGCAAATTAAAATTGGATCCGTCTTTGTTAAAGCCAATTAATTTTGAGAATGTTGAAAGCGATGTGGAGGCTGCATTAACAGATCTTTTAAAAACACAGCCCGATCTGGATGCGATCTTTGCATTGAACAATAATATTGCAACCACCATTTTAAATGTGTTAAAGAAAAAACAATTTGCCGAAAAAGGACATAAAATAAAAATTGCCTGCTTTGATGATATTGACTTGTTTAACATTATTGATAAGCCAATTATTTCTGTATCGCAACCGGTTGAAGAGATCGGGAAGAATGCGTCTTTATTAATGTTGGATATTATTGATGGCAAACAAACCAATAAATCTAATATTGTATTGTCTACTAAGCTAATTGAGCGTTAGTGGTTGAATCAAACAATTCAACTTCGGTTAAAGGATTGAACAGGTAAATAGTTCCACTTTTTATTTCAATACATTTAAAGCGTTTGCGAATGCGCTCACCTTTTTTAAAGATACGCTCGCCGTTATACAAGAACAAAGTATTTAAAGGGATGTGCTCTAAAAAAATGGTATCGCTGTTCTTATCATGCAGTTTTAACGTACGCAATAGCTGAACATCACTGCAACTAGATGCCGCAGGGTTTTGCAAATATTTCCTCAAGGCAGCAAAAACTTCTAAAGGAAAAATATCTGTATTTAAAAAAGGCTGCATTAATTTTTGAAAATTGCGCTTCCATTCAACACCATGTGGGTTAACTGAATTTTTGTATTCGTTGTAAGTTACCAAATGCGCCACTTCATGCACCAATGTAATTAAAAAAGCGTACTTGTTTAAATTATGGTTAACAGTAATAGTATGATTTAAGCCCGAGTGTGGCGACATATAATCTCCCAAACGCGTTTTACGTTCTTTGGTGATCTTTAATTTAAAATCAAGATCAATTATCCACTCTGCAATGGTACCAACGGTTTCTTCGGGCAGATATTTTTTTAATATTGCCGAATTGCGTTGGTATTGTTGTGCTCTTGGATCCACAAAACAAATTTAATTATCTTTAAGATAAATAATTTGTTCTAAATACTAACTTTACAAACATATTTTAGTTAAAAATGAACTCAAAACTTATAATTGAACATATAGTTAGCTGGCTTAAGACGTATTCAGATAAGTCCGGCACTGATGGCTTTGTGGTTGGTATCTCAGGCGGAATTGATAGTGCGGTTACTTCAACGCTTTGTGCATTAACGGGTAAAAAAGTAATTGTATTAAATCTTCCTATCCGCCAATTTAAAACCGAATTTGATCGCAGCGCTGAGCATATAAAATGGCTCATGTCAAAATTTAAAAATGTAGAAACGGCTACTGTTGATCTTACAGGTACTTTAGAAAGTCTTGAAGCTACTTTCCCAAAAGAAGTTCAGGATTTTTTAACCATGGCCAATACACGTGCCCGTTTACGCATGACAACACTTTATGCTTTTGCAGGGCATAACCGTTTATTGGTTGCCGGCACCGGTAACAAGGTAGAAGATTTTGGCATTGGTTTTTTTACCAAGTATGGTGATGGTGGAGTAGACTTAAGCCCGATTGCCGATCTTTATAAAACAGAAGTGTATGAGCTAGCAAAAGAATTAGGTGTTGTTGGAAGTATACAACAAGCCAAACCAACCGATGGTTTATTTGCAGATGGAAGAACAGACGAGGATCAGATAGGAGCAACTTATCCTGAACTGGAATGGGCGATGGAATACATTGCAAAAAAAGAAACAACCGAATTAAACGATAGGCAAAAAGAAGTAATGAAAATTTATAACAGCCGGCATAAAGCAAATTTGCATAAGATAGATGCTATTCCTGTTTGTTTGATCCCGCAAAATTTAAAATAATGAAAAAAATAACTTTTATAATTTGTATAGCTCTTTTAGCTTCCTGCAAAAAAAAGAAAGAGACCGTTGCAGAACCACCTGCGCTGCAACCGGTTGTGTATACTATTTCTCTTAAGGTAGATGGTGCTCAAAAACAATGCAATAGTTGTTATTCAGCGTCTAAAAGTGGTAACAGCCGAAGCTCTAATTTTTATCTTTCAGGTTCAAGTGAAAGAATTTATTTTGGCTGTAGTGCGGTGCCCGCAATTGGCACATACACTTTGGTAAAGTATGGAGAGCCTTCATTGATTTATATTAAAGATAATACCTATTATCGTGCTACAAATGGTATTTTAAATATTACGCGTATTGATACTTCTCAATACGGTGTAATAAATAATATAGGTGCAACGTTTCATTTTAACACCGATACAACTAATAATGTTTTTTTTAATATAACAGAAGGAAATATTAATCTAAAAAATTAAAGATCATGTTTGGAAAAATGGGAGATATGCTTGGGAAGCTTCAGGAAATGAAGCAAAAAGCAGATGAAATAAAAACGAAACTCGATGGCATTGTACTAAAAATAGAAGGCGCGGGTGGTGATATTAAAATTGAAATTACTGGTAACAAAAAAGTAAAGAATATTTTTATTGCACCGGCTTTACAGCATGGGAGTAAAGATGAGTTGGAAGAACAATTAACGGTTACAATGAACAAAGCCATTGAAGCCGCGGATAAATTGAACGAAGAAGAAATGAAAAAAGCCGCCGGTGGTTTATTACCGGGAATGTAATGATTCGTTTTGAAAAATATTCTGAGAAATTTTTGCCCGATGTTATTTCAATTTTCAGAAGTAACATTCCAAAATACTTTTTTGATTTTGAAGAAAAAGATCTTATAGAAGATCTGCCTGAAATTAACAGAACGTTTTATGTTATGTACTATAATAATAAAATTGTTGGAGCCGGTGGTTATGCTTTGAATGAAGACGATACAGTTTCTTTATGTTGGGGTATGGTGCATAACGATCATCTTAAACAAAATTTAGGAAAAGCGCTTTTAGAATTTCGATTAAAAGAAATAGAAAAAGTATATCCCGGTAAAACAATTACCAACGTAACATCGCAACATACTACGGGCTTTTTTGAAAAGTATGGTTTTAAAATAGTAAGTGTTACAAAAGATGGTTTTGGTCCGGGTTTAGACAATTGTAAAATGGAATTAAAAAAATAAAATTATGCCTGTTATTTTACCTGTAAATGGAGTTGCTCCTAAATTTGGAGAAAATTGTTTTATTGCACCCAACGCTACCATTGTTGGCGACGTATTAATAGGAAACGATTGCAGTATATGGTTTAACGCGGTTGTTCGCGGAGACGTAAACAGTATAAAAATTGGCAACAAAGTAAACATCCAGGATGGCGCCGTTTTACATTGCACGTATCAAAAAACAAAAGTGAACTTAGGTAACAATGTTTCTATAGGGCATAATGCCATTGTTCACGGATGCACAGTACACGATAATGTTTTAATAGGTATGGGTGCCATAGTAATGGATAATTGCGAAATTGGCAGCAACACTATTATAGCGGCGGGCGCGGTGGTTACCGAAGGAACAAAGGTGCCAAGCGGTTGTATCTTTGCAGGTGTGCCGGCAAAAAAAGTAAAAGATATTTCGCAGGAATTGATCAACGGCGAAATTGACAGAATAGCAAATAATTATTTAATGTACAGCAGTTGGTTCAAATAACACAACGTTCTTTAGCGCAATAATTTTTGTTCGCTTTCGTTTTTTAATCTTTATTAGTTTAACCTAAAATTGTTTTATTATGCAACGCATTATGATCATGGCATTGTTATGCCTTACAGGAAGCCTTGTTTCACAAAATTACAGGTATTATAAACCGGGCCAGAATTTTTCTTCTACCGAAAACGCTTGTCTGGTTCTTAAAAATGATAAGCGTACATTACTCTTTTTAAATGATCTTGATAAATATGCAGCTTTTAAAGTAATAAAGCTTGTAGGTTTTAATAAGCCGGGTTTTGATATGGATTCTTTAATAGCAATGATCGATGAAGAATTTAATCCGAAAACAATCATCTTTGAAAACTGTGATGTATCAGGACTTACCGAGCCCCTCGAAATGTTTAACGAATTAGAAGAAGTGCAGCTTTTAAGTAATTGCACATTTTATGAAAATAATTTATTTGAGCTTTTACAAGATTGTCCGATCAAAACTTTGCGGCTTCAAAAAAGAGATGCTGAATTAGTTACAGATAGTTTACATTTTTTAAAGAATTTGAACTTACTACAACTTAGTAGCAACAATAATTTTACATTGCCTAATAAAAGTGAGAAAATTCAAATTGATCTTAACGATAATATTCACACGATCGATCTTGCTTACTTTGGTGATTTTTATAAGGAGTATAAAAATAAATCTGTTTTAGTAAATCATTCTCCAACAAAAAAACAAACTATAAAAAACGCTTCAATGACCTGTATCAAACAACCAATTCCGGGCATTGATATAAATGATACCACTTATAATTTTAATTCTATGGCCGGCCGTACTGTTTTTTATGAATCGGGTAGCGAAATTACAGTTGATAAAAATGCTTTTGTAACATTAAGCGGACAAAATTATACAGGCAATGTAAAATTGTTTTACCGCGAATTCAGAAATCCGGTCGAGATCATGCTTTCAGGCATTCCAATGTCAACCAAGGTTGGCGATAAAACAGAGTTGTTTAAAAGTGGTGGCATGTATGAAATAGCCGCTTACGATGTAAATGGAAACGAGCTAAAAACGAGAAGTGATACATCTGTAAAAATTAATTTTGCTTTGACCGATACTTCTGAAAGTTTTAAATTTTACTCTTTAAATGATAATGGAAGTTGGACAACCACCGATGTAGCCGTTAAACCGGTTGTTACAAAAAAATCTAACAGACCAGAGGCTACAAGGGCTGTAAAAGAATACTATGGTTATTTTTATAGCAATGTAAGAAGCAAAGCCGATACAACCAGTTATGAAGCAAGATTTAAAAGTAAAAACTACCTCTATACCTATCGTAAAGATAACCTGGAAGCAAAAGCAGATTCAATTAGATTTTTCCCAACTTATGGCGCCATGTTCAATAAGAAAAAAAGCAGGAACAAAGCTTTTTTCAGAGTAAAGTTTGTAAAACTAACAAAGGAAAAAGAGATCATTTATACTATTGTAAAAGCAAATAAAAATAATTACGATATTCCAAAACATATTTTACCCTTGCTTAACAGAACTTACCTCTATACTGGTAATTTATCAAAAGAAGAATTCAAACAAACATACAGCCGTAAGCTTTTGTGTTGGGATGTTAGGCTTAATTCTGTCGGAAATGGTATAGAACTGAATATTAAAACCGAAAATTCATTTATAAGTTTAAAAGGTAAGGCAGTAACATTAATGGATGATGGTACCTGTTATGTTTCTAAAAAGGCAAATCTTGTTTTGTGTAATGCGGTAATAAGAGCGCTTTATTCAGATGCAAAACGTTTTAATAAAAAAGAAAGAATGTCGCCTTACGGCTATAACGATTTATATTTTCCAAGAGTAAGTGCAGATGAAAAAGATGTACAGGCATATAACTATTCTAAAAAGTATCAGAACAAAGATGAGGTACAAATGGATTTTGCCGCCTGGAAAGCTTATGTAAAAAAAATATTTCCTGAATATAATTACAACTCATTTCAAAATAATAACGATGTTGGCAATGCTTTAGTAAAAAGCGGTATGGGTGTAAAAAATATTGATGCTTATATTCACAGTGGGCAAATGGAGGATATTCTCGTAGATTATAACAGGGATGTAGATAGTTTATCAGACGAATACAATGCTGTTCTTTTTAAAAGCATTAATACAAGTTATCCTATTACGAAAAGTTATAATGGAAATTCATTAGCCGGATATTATTTTAAAAGTAATGATAATTATATTGTAAGATTCTCAGGCAATGGTTACATGCAGGTTACCAAGCCCAATGAATTAAGGCAATTAAAAAAAGGCAACAGTGTTAATATTGCCTATCAACAACAACATAATGTTAAAAATCTAAACAGCAAAGACATTACAAGCTTAATTCTGGACTAAGTTTGTGAACTTAAAAGCCCCCAAAAGACAGACACACCGTTGGGGGCTTTTTTGATTTTTATTCTCCTTTAAAATCAGGTTTACGTTTTTCTAAAAAAGCTTTTACACCTTCGTTATAATCATAACTATTTGCAGATTTTACCTGCACATCACCTTCCATTTTTAACTGCTGCTCTAAATTATTTGTAGCACCGGCATTCAATAAACGTTTTGTGAAACCAATAGCCTGCGTTGGCATAGCGGCAATAGTGGTTGCAAACTCCAATGTTTTTTCAGAAAGCTCTGCATCTTCGAATAATTTATATACCATTCCAAAACCTTTTGCATCTTCCGCACTTAACTTATCTCCTGTTATCATTAAGGCGCTTGCTAATTGTAAACCAACCAAACGCGGTAAAGTAAAAGTACCTCCACTGTCCGGTATCAATCCAATTTTACTGAATGCTTGTATAAAGCTCGCCGCTTTCCCTGCTAAAACAATATCGCATGCCAATGCAATATTCGCGCCTGCACCTGCGGCAACGCCATTAACCGCAGCAATAATTGGTTTTTCAATACTGCGTATCCTTAAAATAATGGGGTTATAATGTTCATCAACAATTTTTTTAATGCCGGGTCCGTTCGGGTCAATTGCTTCTGCAAGATCCTGTCCTGCACAAAATGCTTTTCCGGTTCCGGTTAAAATAATTGCCCTAACGCTTTTATCTTTTTCGGCTTTATCTAATTCTGCAATTAATTGCAAAGCCATTTCGCGGTTAAAGCTGTTAAATTTATCTGCACGGTTTAATGTTAAAATCAAAACCTTGTTTTTTTGTTCACTAAGTATAAACGACATAAATTTTATTTTGAATGAAACCAAATTTACAAAAAATACCCTTGAATGGGTATTTAGTTAAAGAATATAGCAAAGTAATTTTGAAATAAAATATAAACGTGTTAAACATGAAAAAAATTCTATTTCTTTTAGTACTTGGCATTGTAAAAATTTCTTTTGCCCAAACAGGGCTGCACTTTCAATGGCATAAGCAAGGTTTATATGGAACACCCTTTTTCTATCACAAAGATACATTGGTAAATATTTGCAGGGTAGGCCAAAATGTTTCAAATCCAAATACAATTGCGTTTTTAAATCCAAATACTTCTACATGGAGTTATTTAAACTCACCCATTAGCCCTTCTGTTTATCCAACTACAATAATGAAAGACAGAATGAATGGCGCTATTTATACCAATACGAATAATTTTTACATTACAACAGATGGCTGGCAAACAAGTACTTTACACACAACTTTAACAACTTTACCTTATGATGCTACGAAATTTGGTTACCTTTCTTACACTAGCACTTCACCTTATGGTTTACAGTTTTCTTCTAATGGTATAAGTTGGACAAGCGTTACATCTGTTACCAATTACCCATACTTTGTAAAAGGAAATAATAAATTATTTGTACTGGATGGAGATAAGCTTTTAGCTTCTGTAAACGGTGGCTCATCTTATTCAACCACTACTTATACGGCTACAATGGGTTCAGGAAAACTATATGCAGCAAACGATGATACATTATTTATAATGAGTTCCAATAATTTTAAAACATCGTTTGATGGCGGCTTAACCTGGAATATAGGTGCTTTGCCTTCTACAACACTAAATGCCTCAAACCTGGTTTGTAAGAATGGTAAAGAGTTAATGCTATATATGGTTAGTTCAAACCTTTCGCAAAAAAGTTATTATTACAGTAATAACAGTGGTGTTACCTGGACCTTGCTTACCGGTTTACCGGTATTTGGAATCAGCGATCAGCTGATAGCAACAAGTAAATATTTTATGATGTACCCATCTTACAGAACAATTGATGGCACAACATGGACTCAAGACGTATTCCCTAAAGTAAAAGCAGGCGCTATGGATCTTGACTTTAGAGCAAATGTTGGTTTGGTTGGATTTGCACAAGGCTACTTTGCTTATTCAACTAACAGGGGGGCAAGCTTTGAAATTTCTTCAACAAAGATCGGCAACCAGGAAGACGTTATGGCGGTGAAAGTTTTACCGGGCAATAAATTTCTTGTAGGTGATAGAAAAGGCTCAGTGTATGAAAGCTCTGATCTGGGGCAAACATGGACGCCGCGATTTGTTAACACGGTTTCGAACATTAATGCAATTAAATTTATGTATTCACAAAATACAAATACCATCATCTGCCAGAGATATGGGCAGCCTTTAATGTCAACAGACGGAGGTGTAAACTATTCAATAGTAACTGTGGGAGGCGGCAATCACGCCCAGGCACAAAGGCCTGTATCCGGAGATATGATCGATGTTGGCGGCGCTTTTCCTGCACCAAATTTTACATTAGCTGCCTGGGAAATTAACAAGGTAGATATAAACGGAACAAAAACTTTATTAGCTACTATAACTCCTACAACTAATATGGCAAATGAATATATTTCTGCAATTCATATGGCAGATGATAATACCGGTTATTTCTTTTCATATAACTCTTTCCCTACCATGTTATATATCTACAAAACAACAAATAACTGGCAAAATGTAACACTTGTGTCATCAATACCTACATCAACAACTGCGCCAATAATCGGTTCAGGCAAGATCCAAACAATTGGTACTGATACCATCTTTTTTTCTTCTAACGGAAATAGTGGTACAGGCAATTTAGCTACAAATTATTTCAGATCAACAGATGGCGGCTTAAACTGGACAAGCGTGAACACAAATTTTTCTGTACCAAACGCCAATCTTGGAAATAAAATTTACCGCACACATTTTTTTAATATAAATGAATATATGGCACTGATCGCTGATCTTAATGGCACCGCATCAACATCAACCGGCGCTTATTTAAGTACAAACGGTGTAGCAGGTAATCCTGTACCAAATGGAATAAATGAATTTGTAAAAGCAAACAATGATAGCAGGGTTAAGATCTATCCAAACCCAACAGCATTTAGTTTTAATTTACAAAGCGAAAATTACTTTAACAGGATTGAAGTTTACAATATGGAAGGTCAATTAATAAAAGCAGTTGACACTGATTTTGTAAAAGAATTTGAATTGGAAACAAATGATATGAAAAGCGGAATTTATTTCGTGAAAATATATTCAGGAAATAAACTCGCCGGTCAAAATAAATTAGTTGTGTTTAAATAAAAAGGGTTAAACCCAAAATTGGCGTAAGTGATGGTCGACGTGTTTCGTTTGTAACACATCCCACTCTTCGATCGTCAAAGGGCCAAAAAAAGGGTGAGGTGCTTTTGTAATACCTTCCGGCCCTTTTTGTTGAAAGTTTAGTATTGCTTCAATTAATTTTTTCTTTTCAACTTCAAACTCATGTTCGTCGGTTATCATGGCTTCTCTAAATGTAGGAATGTTCCTTTTAAATTCAGGTTGTTCCATAATTTGCTTGCGCGCACGTTTGCCAAATAAAAAGCGAATAATAGGATTAACTTTTGGTACCAATGCTCCTGAAGCAATATCAAAAGGTTTTTGAACATGGGTTAACATTTGGCCAACATTCATCTTTCCCCATTGCGCCTGCGATTGAGGGGTTAAATGATTTATTCTGTCAATGAATTTTTGTGCTGTTTCCGCTTTAAATAAACTATCCATAATTTAATAATACCAAATTACGTAACTAATTGCCTTAAATCAAAATTATTATTATCGGTTAAACTTTAATACCTTTAATTAGTCTAAAACGTATGAGAAAAGTATATTTTGGTTTTTTATTGGCATTTGGCGTTTCTTTTTTAAAAGCACAGTCATTATATTTTCCGCCACTAAGCGGGTCGGCATGGGATACCATATCTCCACAAAGCATTAATTGGTGTCAACAAAGAATAGACTCTTTATATAATTATTTGCAGATTAAAAACACTAAATCGTTTATAATTTTAAAGAATGGCAAAATTGTATTGGAGAAATATTTTGGTACTTACACTATAGATTCAACGTGGTATTGGGCATCTGCTGGTAAAAGTCTTACGGGCTTTTTAGCAGGCGTGGCGCAGCAACAAGGATTGATAAATATAAACAACCAGGTATCTCAATATATTGGCGCCGGTTGGACAAGTGCGCCACTGGTAAAAGAAAATTTAATTACCGTAAAAAATTTATTACAAATGACCAGCGGTTTGGATGATGCGCCACCATCACCATGTGATAATGAAGATACGGCAAAATCATGTTTGCTTTATCAGGCAAATGCCGGCACAAGATGGGCTTACCATACCGGAGCCTATAAAAAAACTCAAAGTGTAATTAGCGCCGCAGCCGGACAATCGTATAATGTAGTTACTACAAATTGGGTAAAAAATAAGATTGGAATGGATGGATTTTGGTTTGATCAAATATATTATAGTAAGGCAAGGGGTATGGCCCGCTTTGGTTTGTTAAACTTAAATAAAGGCATTTGGGCAAATGATACAATAATGAAAGATTCGTTATATTTTAAAGATATGACCAATTCATCGCAAAACTTTAATAAAGCATATGGATATTTGTGGTGGTTAAATGGAAAAACTGATTTTATGACCCCTGGTTTTCAGACAACGTTTCCGGGTACATTAATGCCCAACGCGCCATCGGATATGTTTGCAGCTTTGGGCAAGAACGATCAAAAAATATATGTTGTACCCAGCCAGAAATTAGTAGTTATACGACAGGGAAATACTGCGGGCGGATTTAATCTGGCCGCATCTGCTTTTGATAATGTGCTTTGGGATTATATAAATAAACTTACCTGCAATACATCAACGGTTAAAGAAAATGAACTGATTGAACAAATTGCTATTTATCCTAACCCTGCGCAAAATTTTATTACAATTAAGTCAGATGTTTTACTAAAGTCTGTATTTATAACAAATGCACTCGGACAAATGATGGATATAAAACTAATTAACAATAAAATAGATGTATCACAAATGCAAAAAGGCTTGTATTTTTTAACAATCATATTGCCGGAAAATACAAGCCTTGTGAAGAAAATTATTATTAATTAAAAGTCGTTACTTAATTGATTCGTTGTTTTTTGAAGTATTTCAAAAGCATTTTCAGCCATTAAATTTTCTTTATCTAAAGTAGGATTGATCTCAACCATTTCAAAACAAACAATTTTTTTGCTTCTCATAATATAATAGATGAGGTTGCCTGCTTCTTTTTCAGTGATTCCGTTCGGAACTGGTGTACCTGTACCACTTGAAATACGTGAATCCATGCTGTCTACATCAAAACTTACATAGATTATGTCGCAATGATCAAGGTAATTCAACGATTCAATGGCCACACGCTCAACCGCTTTTTTACGGATTTCCTGTAAATGAAATACACGTACTTTATTTTTCTTAATTAAATAATCTTCAGGTGGTTCAAAATCGCGTAAAGCAATGTAAACCAGGTCGGAGTAATTAATTTTAGGACAAATTCCGCCTAAATTCTTCAGTTTTTCCCAATATTCAACTGTTTCATCATCGGGTTTATTTTGTTGTCTGTCGCGATTATCTTCATTTAAAACACAGCACAGCGGCATGCCGTGCATATTACCGCTTGGTGTAGTGTAAGGACTATGAAGGTCTGCATGTGCGTCTATCCAGATCACTCCAAGCTTCTTATCAGGGTAGGCCATACGTATTCCACTTATGGTTCCTAAGGCCGAACTATGATCGCCGGCCAATACAATTGGTACCTGATCTGCCTTCAGCGTTTTTTGTATTTCCTTTGCAATGCGTTCATTTAGGCTAAATACACCTTTTATACGTTTGGCATAGTCATGTACCACAGGCTCCAGCAATAAATTGTTCTCGTTTGGTATCTCAACAGATTTGTACCTTTTAAAGAAAGCGCTACCAAAGTCCAGGGCGGCGATCTTAATGGCATCAACACCCATGCTCGAACCGCGGGTTCCGGCACCAATCTCACTCTTAACTTCAATAATTTTGATAGGTTTTATCATAAAATTTAACTTTTTATTAATAATAAGCTTTATTTTTGTGTAAAGTAAACAACTTACTTTAGTAACTGTTTAGTATAAGTAACTAACTTACATTTAAAATGAATAATCAATACTCAACCCTTATTAACCAAACATTTAACTTTCCGCAAGAAGGTTTTGATGTAGTGGATGACGAATTATATTTTAATAATATACCCTTAATGGATATTATTAAACAATATGGTACACCGTTAAGGATCAGTTATTTACCTAAAATAAGCTCTCAAATTCAAAAAGCAAAGCGTTTATTTAACGTTGCTATGGCAAAGGTAGATTACAAGGGCAAATACGTGTATTGTTATTGCACAAAAAGCTCTCATTTTAGCTTTGTTCTGGACGAGGTACTCAAAAATGATGTTCACATTGAGACTTCATCGGCATTCGATCTAAACATTATCAAAGAGCAATTTCAAAAAAAAGCGTTAAGCAAAGATACATATATTATTTGTAACGGATATAAACGCCATAATTACAAACAAAACATTACCGAATTAATTAACGATGGCTTTAATGTGATACCTGTATTGGACCATTTAGATGAGATAGATCATTATAAAAAGTATAGCAAAGCCGAAAATTTAAATTTGGGAATAAGGATAAGTACAGAGGAAGAGCCTTCATTTACATTTTACACGTCGCGTCTTGGCATTCGCAGTAGTGAGATCATGGGCCTTTACAACGAAAAAATAAAGACCAATCCAAAATTCAGTTTAAAATTATTGCACTTTTTTATTAATACTGGTATTAAGGATACTATTTATTACTGGACAGAATTAAATAAATGCCTTCAGATCTATAAAGAGTTACGCGCTGTTTGTCCAACACTTGATTCACTCAATATTGGTGGGGGTATGCCAATTCGCACATCTTTGGGTTTTGAATATGATTATGAATACATGATCGAAGAAATTGTGGAGCAGATAAAAGCATTTTGCGATCAGAATGAAATTCCCGAACCAAATATATTTACTGAATTCGGTTCTTATACAGTTGGAGAAAGTGGTGCTACACTTTATTCTGTTGTAGATCAAAAGCAACAAAACGATCGTGAGACCTGGTATTTTATTGACAGCAGTTTTATTACAACCCTACCCGATACATGGGGAATTAATCAACGCTTTATTTTACTCGCCATTAACAATTGGGATAAGCCCTATGGACCTGTAAATTTAGGCGGCATGACCTGCGATAGCATGGATTATTATAATACCGAGGCGCATACCAACCAGGTGTTCCTTCCTATCATTGAAAAAAATCAAAAAGAACCGCAATACATAGGCTTCTTTCATACAGGTGCTTACCAGGAAGCGTTGAGCGGTTATGGCGGTACTCAGCATTGTTTAATTCCGGCACCAAAACATGTTTTGATTGATAGGGATGAAGATGGAGAATTTACAACACGTTTATTTGCAAAAGAGCAAAGCTATAAGAGTATGCTTAAAATATTAGGTTATTAATTGTTTCAGGTTTATTATTTCGTTTTTTCAAAATCGAAACTCGGAATAAATAATAAAAAACCCGAAACATTACAGTGTTAACTTCTTCTTTAAATCTTTCTTGAAAAGGCTGTTTTTCTATTAGCAAAGCCCTTTCTTATTTTATAACTTTACAGCTTATTCTTTAATTTTTATATGGCTTTATTTGACTTTTTAACCCAGGATATTGCAATTGACTTAGGAACTGCAAATACAATTATTATTCATAACGATAAAGTTGTAGTTGATGAGCCCAGTATAGTTGCGGTTGACAGAACTACGGGCAGAGTAATAGCTGTAGGTCGCCAGGCACAAATGATGCATGGTAAAACACATGAGAATATAAAAACAATTCGTCCGTTAAAGGATGGAGTTATCGCCGATTTCCAGGCTGCAGAAGAAATGATAAAAGGTATGATCAAAATGATCAATCCCGGAAATCGTTTTTTTAAACCATCATTGCGTATGGTAATTTGTATTCCGAGTGGCATTACCGAGGTAGAGAAACGTGCGGTGCGTGATAGTGCTGAACATGCGGGTGCAAAAGAGGTATACATGATACACGAACCAATGGCTGCTGCAATTGGTATGGGTATTGATGTGGAAGAGCCAATGGGAAATATGATCATTGATATTGGTGGTGGTACCTCTGAGATCGCTGTAATTGCTTTGGGAGGTATTGTGTGCGATAAATCTACCCGTATTGCAGGTGACGATTTTAACGCGAACATTGAAGAGTACATGCGTCGCCAGCACAATATTTTAATTGGTGAGCGTAGTGCAGAGAGAGTGAAAATTGAAGTAGGTGCTGCTATGACAGAGATCGATAACCCACCGGCTGATTTTGCTGTACAAGGGCGCGACTTAATGAGCGGTATCCCAAAAGAAGTTTATATTAGTTATGTTGAGATAGCCCATTGTTTGGATAAATCAATTTCCAAAATTGAAGAGGCTATCTTAAACGCTTTAGAGATGACGCCGCCTGAGTTGGCTGCGGATATTTATCGCAAAGGAATTTTTATGGCTGGTGGTGGTTCGTTATTGAGAGGTTTGGATAAACGTATCTCAATGAAAACAAAATTACCGGTTCACGTTTGCGAAGATCCTCTTCGTGCAGTTGCGCGTGGTACGGGAATTGCACTTAAAAATGTTCATAAATTCCCTTTCCTTATCAAGTAAACTGCCTGAGCGCGGCGTAGCTTTATATAGTGACACATTTGTTTCACTCGCTAACAATTTAAAACGTGAGAAACTTACTTGCCTTTGTAGTAAAACACCATTTTATATTTATTTTTTTGTTCCTGCAAATGATAAGTATTTGGTTAATGGTGCAAGAAAATGGTTACCAGGGTTCACAGGTTTTAAATTCTTCTAATACAGTAGTTGCAGGTATTTACACTGCCGCTGCCAATACAAAAGATTACTTCGCTTTAAAACAGGAGAACGATAAACTCGCTTTGGAAAATTCTGTTCTTAGAAATTTTTTAAAATCAAATTATTCTATTTTGCCATTGCGCGAATTTAAAAAGAACGACACGTTATATAAACAGCAATATTCTTTTATGAGTGCAAAGGTTGTAAACTCATCTGTAAATAAACGCCGCAATTTTTTAACGCTTAACGTTGGTGCTAACCAGGGTATAGGACAAGATATGGCTGTAATGAGCAGCGAAGGCATTGTTGGTATTGTTACCAACGCCTCTACTAACTTTGCAAGTGCTATGAGTGTTTTGCATAAAGATGTTCGCGTTAACTGCCAGCTAAAAAAAGATGGAAGTTATGGTCCGTTAATTTGGGATGGAAAAGATTATCGTTATTGTTTGTTAACGGATATTCCAACACATGCAAAACTTAAAGCCGGTGATACTGTAATTACAAGTGAGCTTTCGGGTATTTTTCCCGAAGGGATCATGGTTGGTTTTGTAGAAAGTTTTGAGCGCAGGCAAAACGAAAGCTTTTATACGGTAAGAGTAAAATTAAGTGCTGATCTTAAAAAGGTAAATCATGTTTACGTGATCAAAAATAAATTTAAAAAAGAAAGAGATTCATTAGAGAACTTAACACAAAAACAAGTTGACGACTGAGATAGCTAAAAATATTTTTCGATTTATATTATTGATACTGGTGCAGGTTTTGATCATTCAAAACATTAACCTGTCAAGCTACATTATTTTATTGCCTTATGTTTTGGTAATTATTTTATTACCTTTCGAATTATCGCGTGTTACAGTTTTATTGATCTCATTTTTCCTGGGAGTTTGCATCGATTATTTTTTCGATTCATCGGGCCTTCATACTTCTGCTTGTACATTAATGGGTTTTAGCAGGTATTATGTTTTAAAATTTATTGCCCCGCGCGATGGTTACGATGCCGGTGTACAGCCAACAGTAACAGATATGGGGCTTGCATGGTTCTTAAGTTACGCCGGTACTTTAGTGATCATTCATCATTTTTATTTTTTCTTTATTGAAGTGTTTCGCTTCTCCGAGTTCTTCCGAACTTTTTTAAGAGCAATATTAAGCAGTATCGGTACTTTTGGTTTGGTGTATCTTATCCAGTTCTTATTCTTTACAAACCGTAAAAGATCATGAGCATCAATTCGCAGCAGCTTAGCAATAGAAAATTGATCATTGGTGGATTTTTCTGCCTAGTGATAATTATTTATTTGTGCCGTTTATTCTACATACAGGTAATAGATATTCAATACAAATTAGATGCAGAAAAAAACGCTTTTCGTTACATGACGGAGTATCCGGTACGCGGATACATTTACGATCGTAAGGGAAAATTATTGGTATTCAACGCGCCTTCTTACGATCTTATGGTAATTCCGCGCGAAACTAAAGGCTGCGATACTATGGGCGTTTGTGAAGTGTTGCAAATTACCAAACAAGAGTATTTAAAGCGGATGAAAAAAGCCTGCCAGGCACCTAATTCGCCACGTAAAGAAAGCATCTTCGAAAAACAAATGTCGGCACAAACATATGCCGAGCTGCAAGAAAAAGCCTATCGCTTTAAAGGCTTCTTTGTTCAAAAACGTACTGTAAGAAAATATCCAAGGCCAATAGCGGCGCATCTTTTAGGGTATGTGGGTGAGGTAAGTAAAGAGCAGGCAGAAAAAGATACATATTATAAAGAAGGTGATTACATTGGTATTACTGGTCTTGAAAGAAGTTACGAAGAAGCTTTACGCGGAAAAAAAGGAACACAAATTGCCATTACCGATGTACATAACAAAGTTATAGGAAGGTATATGGATGGTAAATATGATACGTTGGCAATTGCGGGTAAGCCCTTGTATTGTAGCATCGATAGAGATCTTCAGGAGTATGGCGAAAAATTATTGGTAAATAAAAAAGGCGCAATTGTTGCAATTGAACCTTCAACAGGCGAGATCTTATGTTTGATCTCAGGTCCGGCATACGATCCAAATTTATTAGTTGGTGGCAAAGAACGTTCAAAGAATTTTACTAAACTCTATTACGATAGTTTAAACAGGCCTTTGTTTAACCGTGCGCTTACAGCTATGTATCCTCCCGGTTCTATCTTTAAATTAATTGATGCATTGATCGCGCAAAATGATGGACTTATAAATCGCAACACCGTGTATCCTTGTGCTATGGGATATCCGCCTATGGGTGGTAAACCAAAATGCCACGCGCATGGTGGCGGAAAAAATTTACCGGGTTCTGTTGCAGCTTCTTGTAATTCTTATTACGCCTATGTTTTTAGGGATATTGTTGATCAACGGAAATATCCGAATTTTATTGATGGGTATAATCACTGGCGCGATATGGTAAAAACATTTGGGCCGGGTACTCGTCTTGGAACAGATCTTCCTTACGATAAGCCGGGCAACGTACCATCAGTAGAGTATTACAATAAGGTTTTTGGAAAGAATGGCTGGCGAAGCAATACTATTGTATCATTGGGTATTGGCCAGGCGGAGTTAACACTGGTGCCTTTACAAATGGCTAATGTTGTAGCAAGCATTGCTAACAGGGGTTTTTATTATACACCTCACAGTGTAAAAGGTGTGGGCATTGATAAACATCTCGATAAAAAATTTAAAGAAAAACATTATGTGGGTGTGCAGGACCCAACCGCTTACTTAAATGTTATTGATGGCATGCAGGGTGCTTTAGAACCTGGTGGTACAGCATTTACAAACCGTTTAAAAGATATTGTAGTGTGCGGTAAAACAGGTACGGCTCAAAACCCGCATGGTGATGATCACGCTGTGTTTTTGGCGTTTGCGCCGCGCGATAATCCAAAAATTGCAATTGCCTGTATTGTTGAAAATGCCGGTTTTGGTAATACCTGGAGTGCGCCAATTGTGACTTTAATGATCGAAAAATATTTAAAAGGAAAAACAGATAGACCCGAAACTGAGAAACGAATGTTGGAAGGTGATCTGATAACAAAAAATAATTTAAAAGAGCTGGCAAAAACCAAACGCCCTGTAAAGAATTAAAATAATTGGCAAGGAACGAAAATAGTATGTTTTATGGCGTAGATCGTATTACGCTTATTGTTTATGTACTATTAGTATTTATGGGCTGGTTAAATATTTATGCAGCTGTTTACGATGAAGAACATCAGAACATTTTTGATACAACACAAAAATATGGTAAGCAGCTTATTTGGATTGGTGGCGCTGCTGTAATCGCATTTAGTATCTTATTAATAGATGCCAATTTTTATACCGCTTTCTCTTATGGTTTTTACGGTGTGTTGATAGTTGCAAATATTCTTGTGGTTTTTTTAGGCCGCGAAATAAAAGGAAGTAGATCGTGGTTTGGTATTGGTGGCTTTGGTGTGCAGCCGGCAGAATTTATGAAATTTGCCACTACACTTGCGCTGGCAAAGTTTTTAAGTAATCAGAATATTGTGGTAAGCCAGCAATTTCGCTTGCGCTTAAAAGATCTCATAAAGAATTATAAGAACACCTTTATAGCCCTACTTTTTATTTTGTTGCCATTGGTAATTATAAAAAAGCTGCAGGATGAAACCGGTCTTGCAATTGTTTTTGTAGCATTGGTTATAGTGCTGTACAGAGAAGGATTAAGTGTAGGCTTTTTAATTTTTGGTTTATTGGCAGCAATTCTTTTTGTGGTGGCATTGATCGTTACAAATATTACCGGTCTTTTAATTACACTGGCTGTTATTGCAGCCTCGGCTTTTTTATTCATTAAACGCAGCCGCGCTAATCTTATTGGTGTAACCGTTGTTTTTTTATTGGCTGCAGGTGTTGTGCTCGGAACAAATTATGTTTATAATCATCTCGAAGAACATCAAAAAGTAAGGATAGATGTACTGTTAGGAAGAGGGAATGTGGATCTTAAAAAAGAAGGCTACAATGTTAACCAGGCAAAAATTGCAATTGGCAGTGGTGGCTTTTTTGGAAAAGGTTATTTACAGGGTACTCAAACCAAATACGATTTTGTGCCTGAGCAGGATACCGATTTTATTTTTTGTACGGTAGGTGAGGAGTGGGGCTTTGTTGGTAGTACAGTAGTTATATTTTTGGAATTATTTTTAATACTCCGACTCATTTTTTTAGCGGAAAGACAGCGTTCTGATTTTAGCAGGATATATGGCTATGGTGTTGCTGCCATATTATTTTTTCACCTGGCAATTAATATTGGTATGACCATTGGTTTAATGCCGGTTATCGGAATTCCTTTGCCATTCTTTAGCTACGGCGGTTCGTCGTTATGGTCGTTTACTATTTTGCTTTTCATTTTTATAAAGTTAGACTCTAATCGCTTACTTATTTTAAGATAGATATATTTCTTATTTTAGATTCCAAATTTATAACCACTGGCAATATATAAGATAAATAAGCGTTATGCTTAGTAAAGTAAAAACGATTAAATTATTTCATGAGATCTTTTATATTAAATCATAAGCATTTTTTAGTTTTACTTTTAATATTCATTATTTGTGAGATAATGGTGAACCCGATCGGAGACTTTCCGTTGAACGATGATTGGTCTTATGGAAAAGCAGTTCTTTTGTCTTTAAAAGGTAGCTTTACTATTGGAGATTTTGGTGCCATGACCTTGTTTACACATTTAGTATGGGGCATGGGATTTGTTAAGATCTTTGGCTTTTCATTTACAGTATTGCGATTTTCTACTTTAATTTCAGCAGTGATCGGTCTCTTTTTTCTCAATAAACTTATTACTAAGATAACCGGTAATAGTGTATTAAGTGTTTTTGCCTGCGCCTTATTGCTTTTTAATCCTCTTTATTTTAGTATGGCAAATACTTATATGACAGATGTTAATTTTTGCACCTTACTTATTATTTCGTGTTATTTTGCATTTGTTTTTTTCGAAACAAAAAAAACAAAATACATTCTCTTATTCTCTTTTGCTTCTTTAGGTCTGGTACTTATTCGTCAATTTGGTATTGTAGTTCCTGTTTGTTTTTTTATTGCTTGTGTTTTTTTGAAAGAAAAAAAAGTGATTGGCCTTTCACTAGCTGTTGTTATTTGTATTTTAATAGGCTTAAAAGTATATGAAGCTTTTTTACGAGGTGTTATTTCTCCTGGCGCAGCTTATAAATTCTCAGGCTCTATTGATCTTTTAAGTAGTAAATTCTGGCAGAATTTTTTCGATAATCTTATTTTAAAATACAGGGTTATACTTATTCATGTTCTTCTTTATTGTTTTCCGTTGGCTCTGGCTTTTAGCGTTTCGGTTATCAAAGCATCAAATAAAATATATGTTTTTGTGGTAGGTATTATTTGCACAAGTGGTATTTATTTTTTGTTACAGGACGTAAAATTCCCCTTTCATAATATTCTTACAAACATGTCGCTCGGTCCCGAGGTTTTTTATGAAGAACGAGGTCATACTTTTTCTTCAAGCTTTGAAAAAACATGTGAGATAGTAAAATATGTATTTTGCTCTATTACGTTAATAATAATTGTACTTGCTTTAACAGCAGCTTTCAAAGCAAAAAAAACCAAATTTGTTTTACAACCTTCAATAATATTTTTATTAACTGTTTTTGGTTTTTATATTTTCACTATTCTTATTACCGAAAGAGATGCTTATTTTGACAGGTATCATCTTCCCTTGATCCTTGTTTTAATAGTATTGTTGAGTTTTATAAATACATTCTTAAAGTTCGATCGTTGGCTTATTATCTTGCCTCTGCTGTGTTTTTGCTATGTTTCAGTATCAGGAACAAAAGATTACCTTACACTTAACCGTACAAAATGGGAGGCTGTAAATTATGTAAGGTCAACTGCAAAGGTAACTTCCGAAAAAATTAATGGTGGTTTTGAGGTAAATTGCTGGAATGATGGGCGTGCTAATTGGTGGTATGAGTATGGAAATCTCACTGATTTTGATTATTTGATACAATACAAGGTCGAGCCTGATTTTAAACTGTTGCGTCAATATGAATTTCAAAGGTATTTTCCTTATAAAAAGGATACTTTGAACCTGTTTATGCGTTATAACAAAAGCTCATCCAAATAAGAATATCTTTTACCCTTATTTTATTGGCTAATAGGCATATAAATCTTAATATTTTTAGTTTATTTCACTTTTTACATTAAGGGTTTTTGTTATTTTTACCCTTTCAATAATGGCTCAAAAATCTAATAAATATGTTAAGTGGCTTTGGATACTTTTCCTGGGTCCTTTCTTGCTTCTTTTTACAATTGTAACGCTTACCGGCTTTGGTGTTTTTGGCGCTCTGCCTGATGTAGAAGAACTGGTAAATCCAAAAAACAATCTGGCTACTATTGTTTATAGCGGTGATATGAAGATACTTGGAAAGTATTATAGTGAAAACCGTGTTAATGTAAATTTCAATCAGTTAGATAAAGACCTTGTTGAGGCTTTGATAGCAACTGAAGATGCGAGGTTTTACGAGCATAGCGGAGTAGATGTAAAAGCATTGGGTCGTGCTGTTGCAGGCGCTTTTATTGGAGGGAATAAAGGTGGGGGAAGTACAGTTACACAGCAGCTGGCTAAAATGATGTTTCCGCGCGAAAAATTAAGCAAGTTTGAATTGGTTATTCGTAAAATGAAAGAATGGATCATTGCTACGCGCCTTGAAAAATATTATACCAAAGATGAGATCTTAGCGCTTTACTTAAACAAATTTGATTTTTTAAATTTAGCGGTAGGCGTAAAATCGGCATCACAAATTTATTTTAACCGCTCGCAGGATAGCCTGAATATTGAGCAGGCAGCCATGCTGATTGGTATGGCAAAAAACCCCGCACTTTTTAACCCTATTCGCTTTCCTGAAAAAACAAAGCAAAGACGAAATGTTGTAATGAACCAAATGGTAAAATATGGTTACTTGTCACAACAAAAATACGATAGTTTAAAAGTTTTGCCATTAGATCTTAGCTTTCATCCGGAAGATCATAACGACGGATTAGCTCCTTACTTAAGAGAATACCTGCGCGATAATTTTTTAAAATTGTGGTGCGAAAAGCACATCAACCCCGAAACAAATAAACCTTACAACGTTTACAAAGATGGTTTAAGAGTTTATACTACTATCGATTCACGCATGCAGCAATATGCCGAAGAAGCAGTGTTTGAGCACATGCACGATCTGCAAAAAATGTTTGATAAAGATCTTGCTAAAAAGAAGAACGCACCTTTTGCATGGAATGTTTCTAAAGCAGAGATCGATGGTATAATGAATGCCTCTATAAAACGCAGCGATCGTTTTCGCTCCGCAAAAAAAGCAGGTATGAGTGATGAAGAAGCAATTGCTACTTTTTATAAACCAGTAGAAATGTCGGTTTACAGTTTACGTGGGGATATAGATACTGTATTAACACCCTTTGATAGTATTAAATATTATAAGGGATTCTTGCAAACAGGTTTTATGGCAATGGAGCCACAAACGGGTTATGTGAAAGCTTGGGTTGGTGGTATCAATCATAAACATTTTAAATACGATCACGTTAAGGTAAGTAAACGTCAGGTAGGCTCTACATTTAAACCCTTTGTATACGCATTGGCAATACAGGAAGGATACTCACCGTGTCACCAGGTGCCAAACGTTAGAACGTGTATTACTTTACCGGATGGTAAAGAATGGTGTCCGAGTAATTCAGACGGACCAAATGATAAGAACAATGGTAAAATGCTTACGCTTAAAAAAGCATTGGCAAATTCAATTAATTATATAACGGCTTGGGTTATGAAGCAATACACGCCGCACGCTTTGGTTACATTGGTAAAACGTTTGGGTGTTACTGCGGAAATTCCTGAAGTACATTCAATTTGTTTAGGTACGGCTGATATAAGCGTATTTGAAATGGTGGCCGCCAATTCAACATTTGCTAATAAAGGCACTTATATACAACCTACTTTTGTTACACGTATTGAAGATAAGAATGGTAAGGTATTGGAAGAATTTATTCCAACCACCGATGAAGTGTTTAGTGAGGAAAAAGCTTATACCATGATACAATTAATGCGTGGTGTTGTTGATGGCGGTACAGGTTCGCGTTTAAGATCTAAGCATAAATTAATGAACCAGATAGCAGGTAAAACAGGTACTACGCAAAAAAATGCAGATGGCTGGTTTATTGGTTTAACACCCGAATTAGTTGCCGGTGCATGGGTTGGTGGTGAAGACAGAAGTATACATTTTAATTCGATGGTTGAAGGTCAGGGTGCAACCATGGCTTTGCCTATCTGGGGAAAATTTTTTAGTAAGGTGTATGCCGATCCAAAATTAAAAGTAAGTAAAGGAGAATTTCCTAGACCAAAAAATTTAGATCCTAACCTTGAATTGGATTGCAGTAAATACGATGCAACCGATAATGATGGTTCTGAAGATATTAATGAATTTGATAATTTAAAAGAATAACAAGTATGATCAATAGAGTCGTAAAAAATGTTGAAGAAGCATTAAAAGATATTAAAGATGGCAATACCCTTATGGTAGGTGGTTTTGGTCTGTGCGGTATTCCTGAAAATTGTATTGCCGAATTGGTAAAAAAAGGTGTAAAGAATTTAACTTGCATAAGCAATAATGCAGGTGTTGATGATTTTGGATTAGGTTTATTGCTTCAAACCAAGCAGATAAAAAAAATGATCTCAAGCTACGTTGGCGAAAATGATGAGTTTGAACGCCAGATGTTAAGTGGCGAATTAGAAGTTGAATTGGTACCGCAAGGTACTTTGGCTACACGTTGCATGGCAGCGGGTTACGGTATGCCTGTAATTTTTACACCCGCAGGTGTTGGTACCGAAGTGGCAATTGGAAAAGAGACAAGGAAATTTACCTTTAACGGCGAAGAAAAGGAATACCTGATGGAGAAAGCTTTTGAAGCAGATTTTGCCATTGTAAAAGCTTGGAAAGGAGATACAGCCGGAAATTTAATTTATAACAGCACTGCCCGTAATTTTAATCCCTTAATGGCAATGGCCGGCAGAATTACAATTGCCGAGGTAGAAGAGTTGGTGCCTGCAGGTGAATTAGATCCTGATCATATTCACACTCCTGGTATTTACGTTCACCGTATTTTTCAAGGACAGAAATACGAAAAACGAATTGAACAAAGAACTGTAAGAAAAAAATAATACTTCATTTAATCACACAATAAAATTTACATTATTACCTGCGCAACTAGATATTAAAAATGACAGAAGAGAGTTCTTTTAAAAAAATAGTTAGCAGTAAAGGAAAACTTAACCTGAATTTATTTCTGCTTGGTTTTGTTATTCTCTTATTTTTTGTGAATGCCTATAATCTTGCACTCAAAGAAAGACCTTCGATCATGCACCAATGGCGACAAAGTGATTGCCTTTCTTTTACAAAGAACTATTACGAACAAGGACTTGATTTTTTTCATCCAAAATTACATTTTCAGGCCAATAAAGATGGAAGTGCTGTTAGCGAATTTCCTATACTAAATTATACTGTTGCCTGCCTTTGGAAGATATTTGGTGAGCATGAATTTATCTATAAATTGTTAGAATATTTCATATTCATTCTCTCTGTTTTTTTTCTTTTCAATTCCCTTCTGCGAACAAATGCTTCTTTTTTGTTTTCATTCTTTTGCGCAAGCTTTTTTTTAACATCACCAATGCTTGTGTATTATGGGTTTAATTTCATTGCAGATGTGCCTGCTTTATCACTGGCAATAATGAGTTTTTGTTTATTGTATTTGTTTTATGATACACGGTCGTTGAAATATTTTTATTGGTGCTTGTTTGTTTCTTCACTTGCAGTTCTTATAAAAGCAAGTGCTGTAATGCCTTTTGCCCTCTTGTTGTTTTTCTCGCTAATTGATATTTTTAATTTAAACAGATTTTTTAAAACCGAAAAGTTATTTACAAAAAAAATAATACCTGTATCTTTTATTATTTTAGCAATAGTACTTATTATTTCCTGGTATAAATATGCTGTATATTATAATGGCGATAGTAATAATGGCGTTTTTCTTTTAACAGTGTTACCAATTTGGGAAATGTCAGAAGAAGCTATAATCTCTAATTTCCAATCCTTATTTAATATTCTTTTTCCTGTATTCTTAAACAAACCAATGTTCTTTTTATTTATATCGGCAGTTATTTTTGTTTTTGCAAATCTTAAAAAACTGAGTACTTTCTTTCAATTTTCTTTTGTGTTTGCCACTTTATTCTTTGTGTTTTATATTTTATTCTTTTTCCAGGTATTTACAGTTCACGATTATTATTTAAATAATTTAATGATACTACCGGCCATTACGTGTTTATGTATAGCTTATATTGTTTTTAAAACTGAATTTAATTGGGTAGGTAATAAAAAATTCTTTACTGCTTTCGTTATAATAGTTGTTGTTTTTAATTCATTTTATTCGGCTGCTTTTTTTCGTTTAAGAACCATAAGAAACGACAGTATGTGTAGTTGGTATCCTTTTTTATCAAAAGAAGAAAAAGATTATATGGCATATTTAAGATGGTCGTATGGTAATTCTACAAAGCCGTTAGAAACAATCATACCTGATCTTAGGAAGGCAGGTATAGATAGAAAAGACAGGGTATTGAGTATTCCTGACGAAAGTTTTAATATCACACTTTATTTAATGGATCAAAAAGGGTTTACCCTTAGCGAGCAAAGATTTGCAGATTCGAACCTGGTTAAACGATTAATTTTAGAAGAAAACTTAAAATATGTTGTTGTAAATAATCCCACATTAAAAAACCAGCCTTCTTTTAAATTGGTAACAGATAATTATAATTTTCTCCTTAAAAAGGAACATGTAGAAGTGTATAAACGTAAAGAGTTGCAGTAAATGTTATTTAATTCGTTACATTTTTTATTCTTTTTGCCAATTGTTGTTGGTTTGTATTATCTGTTGCCTCAAAAATTCAGATGGATGCTGACCTTTCTTTCCAGTTGTTATTTTTACATGGTGTTTGTTCCAAAATACATTCTTATTCTTTTTTTAATAATAATTGTTGATTACATTGCCGCCCTTACAATCGAAAGGGTAGATGGTAAATTAAAACTATTTTATCTTGTTGCCAGCTTAACAGCAAACATTGGTCTTTTGGCTTTTTTTAAATACTTTAATTTTTTCAATGAAAATTTGGTTTCGGTATTTTCTTTATTTGGAAAAGAATTCCATCCCATAAATTTAAATATCATTTTACCTATAGGCCTTTCATTTCATACTTTTCAATCAATGAGTTATACAATTGAAGTGTATCGTGGCAAACAAAAGGCAGAAACACATTTAGGTTATTTTGCCAATTACGTTCTTTTCTTTCCACAAATGGTAGCCGGACCAATTGAGCGCTATGAAACATTAGGAAACGAATTAAAAAATGTGCACAAACCTGTGTACCAAAATTTTTCTGATGGCTTTAAATTAATACTGTTTGGCTTATTTATTAAAATGGCCGTTGCAGATAATATTGCACCATATATTAATCAGATCTATGCCGATCCTTTAAAGTATAACTCTTATGAAGTGTTATTATCTGTGTTTTTATTCTCCTTCCAGATCTATGCTGACTTTTTTGGCTATTCGACTATAGCACTAGGTTGCGCGCGTTTATTAGGAATTAATATCATGAATAATTTTAAAACGCCTTATCTAGCAAAAAGTGTTTCTGAATTTTGGTCGCGCTGGCACATTTCACTCAGTACCTGGTTTAGAGATTATTTATACATTCCTTTAGGTGGTAATCGTGTAAAAATTCCAAGATGGAGCATTAATATTTTAATTGTTTTTATGGTGAGCGGCTTGTGGCACGGTGCCAGTTGGACATTTGTTGCATGGGGTGCACTGCACGGCATCATGCTTTTATTGGAAAGATATTTTTCTATACTTTTTAAATTTGAAATCAAAAAAGAATGGAGTGTACTGAATACTTTTTTGGTTTTAAAAACATTTGTAATTACTTCGTTCATCTGGATATTTTTCAGGGCAGAAAATTTTCAGAAAGCAAAAGATGTTATTAAAGCAATTGTGAGAAATCACTCTTTTCAATGGGCCCAATTGGATATAATTATGCCTTTATTGTTTACAGGCTTAATAATTATTTTTGATATATTTTTATATAACTCGCGTTTTGATTCTAAATTAAACACGCTTAAAACTCCTTATAGGTGGGCTTTTTATACGGTATTGTTATTTTGTTTAATGGCTTTGTCGGGCACACAAAAATTCACTTTTATTTATTTTCAGTTTTAAATGGTAAAAAAAATTATAATAAAAATGGTTATGCTGCTAATAATAATTAGTGGTCTTGACCTTATTTATAATTTTACATTGTATAAACGCGATCTGAATGAAAAATGCGAACAGATCGTTGAAGTAAAAACGAAACAAGCAGCTACCGATATTTTTTATTTTGGTGAATCATCCAACTTTAATGTTAGAGAAACTGATTCTATTAAAAACACCATTTCTGAGATCACGGCTTTCTTTTTTCCAACGCTTACCTTAACCACCATTAATAAGCCTGCAACACATGCCGGTATTTATAAAGAGTGGTTAAAACAAATAAATGTAAACGAAAAAAAGCCAAAAGCTGTAATTGTTACTTTAAATATGCGTTCGTTTGATGCAGCCTGGATACATTCGCGTCTGGAAACACAGTTACAGGAATCAGTAGTTTTAGCCAAACCATATCCGAATATTGTCAACCGTTTTTTTCTTTCGTTACAAGCATTTGATAACAAAACGGAACAACAAAGAGAAGCTGAGATGTTAAAAGAATGGGAAGACACACCTTTGATCTTTCCGTTTCCATTTAAATATAAAACAGTAAGAGAGTGGGATAATGCAATGGCGCAAGGTACTTATGTAAAAGCAGATGGTAGTTGGGATAATGAAAAAATAACGCTTGCATGCCATTATATAAAAGGTTATGCCTTTAATATTCGCGAAGATAATCCACGTATAAAAGATTTTGATGAAATAGCAGATTGGTGCAATACAAACAAAGTGAATTTGTATTTGAATTTAATGGCAGAAAATATTGAATACGCCGATAGTTTAGTTGGTAAAGAATTAGTATTTTTAATGAAGCAAAACAGAGATTATTTAGTTAAACGCTATCAAAAAAACAATTGTGTTGTTATTGATAACCTTGAGTTGGTAAACGGTATTGAATTTACTGATCAAAACTGGACAACAGAACATTATGGATATAAAGGAAGAATGATAATTGCAAAGAACGTAGCTAAAGCATTAAATAAACAATTTTTAAAAGAATATAAAAACGCATATTGATATGTTAGATAAAAACGGTATAGCAAAAAGAATAGCAAAAGAAGTAAAAGACGGCATGTTTGTAAACCTTGGAATTGGAATACCTACACTGGTTGCAAATTATATACCGGAAGGTGTAAACGTTGTATTACAATCAGAAAATGGGATATTGGGTATGGGACCTTTTCCATATGAAGGAGAAGAAAATGCCGATCTTATAAACGCTGGTAAACAAACTATTACTTTATTAAAAGGTTCAAGTATTTTTGACAGTGCCATGAGCTTTGGTATGATCCGCTCTCAAAAAGTGAATTTAACCATTCTTGGAGCGATGGAAGTGAGTGAGAATGGTGATATTGCTAACTGGAAAATTCCCGGGAAGATGGTAAAAGGTATGGGAGGTGCAATGGATCTTGTTGCCAGTGCTAAAAATATTATTGTAGCCATGCAACAGGTTAATAAAGCAGGACAGTCAAAATTTTTACCTAAATGCGAACTACCTTTAACAGGAGTAAGGTGTGTAAAAAAAGTAGTTACCGAATTAGGTGTTTATGAAATAGCTCCACATGGTGGTTTCAAATTATTAGAACGTGCACCGGGAATAAGTGTGGAACAAATAAAAAATGCTACTGCCGGTAAATTGATAATTGAAGGCGATGTGCCTGAAATGCAGATATAAATTCTGATAAACCTTTTTGAATTGTTGTGTGAAGTTTATTGAGCAATAAAAGTTACTTTACTTTCTTCAATATAAAAATTTTTAAGCCAGTTAGATAGTTTTACATGTGCTGAGTCGCTGTAAGCACCGCACAACTCTCCATAACAGGTGCTCGAATAACCGTTCAATGTATAAATGTTAAGCTTTTGCGTAGCAAGCATAGCATCTAAATGAAAATACTCCGGCCCTCCTTTTAAATTTAAAACCGCAATTATTTTATTGTTTGCAGTATTTTTTTCACGGATCAATTTACACATGTTTTCGGTTCTGTCAATTCTTTCTTGTGTAAGTGATCGAGATAGTCTTTGTGGATCAAATAAATTATCTGCAATTGCAAATATGGCCAAAAGCAACGAAAGCAAAATAGTTTTTTCTTTTGTGAATTTAGAAAAATAATACAAGTTTAACCAGATCATTAAAAAAGTAGCAACGATCATAAACCTGCTTGTTAAGCGCATACTGCCAAAGCCGGGAAATAGTTGTATGAATTTAAACAAGGAAAGATTTGAATTTGTTCTGGAGAAAAGAAAAATAAAACAAAAGCAAATGATAAATAAAGAAGCACTTATAAAATTTATTTTTTGTTTTTTAATAAGCGTGTAAACAATATGAATAAAAGCAGCTAAAAGCCCCAAATAACAAAACGCTCCGGGAAAAAGATCATGCAGGTACCAGAAAGGATATTCTTTAGCCGGAGAATCCTTTAGAAAATCCCAGGTAATTGAACTGTCGTTTGGTAAAAAATAGCTAAAAAAGGCAGGCAAGCTGGATGCTATATGCTCATATTTTTGATAGCCCAAAGCCCTTGCCATTGAATGATAGGGCAATGCCAGCAATAAAATTAAGGACATACCAATAACAGAAACAACACTTAACCGAACAACCAGTTTTTTATTAAAACCATCAATAAATACTTTTCTATTAGTTTTAGATCCTAAATATATTGTTGCAAATAATGCCATGAACATAATTAAAAATATGGCAATGTAGGCGCTGCAATAAAATTGTAAAACAGTAAATAAGGTTATTAAAATAAATTTTTTTTGTTTGGGCTCTTTAAGAAATTCATAAAACAGGGCTATTGTTATAGGCACAAAAAATTTACAATTAAATTGCAGGTGCACAAATTGGTTAAAATTATTTATGCCAAACGCAAAAACATAAGCACCAATGGCACTTAAAAAAGGGTTAAAGCCTAATTTTTTAAAAGCAATAAAACACAGCCAGAAATTTAAGATGCAGCAGCTAAGCCACCATAATTGATAAGAAGGTTCTACCTCAATTCCCATAAAACGAAATAAAGCGTAAATAGGCAAAGCGCCGGCCATAGAATCGGAAATGGCAATATTATCTTTTAAAGGATACATAAAATTAGCGCGCCAAAAATCGGGTTCAATGCCGCGCAGCCATTTATAGCCATGTTCTAATACATAGTTAATGAATCTTGAGTCGCCAAAATCGCCGGGTGTATAAGAAAGATCAAAACCTAAAATACGAAAGCAATAATAATACAGGCCAAAAAAGAAAAGCAGTATAGCAAAAAGGTATTCTATTTTTTGTTGGTGTTTTTGCATATGCTTCAAGTGCTCAAATATAAGTAGAATCCCTCAAATTGCCTTGTTGAGGAGAACCTATAACGCGGCGAAAAAGAAATTATTATAAGATAATAAATAAAAAAGGTTGAAGTTTATACTTCAACCTTTATAAATAATTTTAGTAAGAAATAGTTTAAGCTTCTACTAAATTTAAGATGCTTTCAAATAAGAATTTTCCGTCTTCATTACCAAGTTCACTATCTGCGGCTCTTTCAGGGTGAGGCATCATACCAAACACATTTCTTTTTTCATTACAAACACCTGCAATATTATCAGTGGCGCCGTTTGGGTTGGCAGCATCAGTAATATTTCCATCTTCATCGCAATAACGGAATAAGATCTGCCCGTTGGTGTTTAATTTTTTTATTGTATCTGCATCTGCAAAGTATTTTCCTTCGCCATGAGCAATAGGAATTTTTAATGCTTTGTTTGTAGGCACCTGTGAAGTAATTATTGAATTAGTAGTTTGCGATTTAATATATACATTCTTACAAATAAATTTACGTGTATTATTGTGAAGTAAAGCGCCCGGCAATAAACCACTTTCGCATAAGATCTGAAAACCGTTGCAAACACCAAATAAAAAGCCACCGTTATTAGCGTGTTTAATAACACTTTCCATAATAGGTGAAAATCTTGCAATGGCACCGCTTCTTAAGTAATCACCGTAAGAAAATCCGCCGGGTAAAATTATATGAGTACAACCTTCCAGATCGGTATTTTTGTGCCAAAGCTTTACAGTTTCTTGTTTTAAAATATTTTTTAAAACATATACCATGTCTTCATCACAATTAGAACCAGGAAATACAACAACGCCAAATTTCATTTTATTTTTTTTTAGAATACAAAGTTACCAAATACTTTAAACTTTAAAAATAATGGTTTTTAACATACTGTTAATATAGGTTAGAACCAGCCTTTTTTCTTTTTGCTGCCCCCACCAAGGCCCAACACTCCTAATAGGCCACGGGCAACTTCTTTTATAACCGTGCGGCCAATTTGCCTTACCATGGTATTTTCTGAAGCTTTTTCCAATACAGATTTTTCTGCTTTTTGTTTTGTTTTAGGTTTTTCTTCCTTTTCTTTTTTCTCTTCTTCAGCTTCGCTTATTTTGCCGGTTAATATCTCATAAGCACTTTCACGATCAATTACTTCGTTATATTTTGCTGCAATTTTACTTCCGGCAATAGTTTCTGCAATTTCTTCAGGAGTTAAAACACCTATTCTGCTTGCAGGGGCTTTTAAGTGAACAGCAGCCAGAGGGGTAGGTATACCTTTTTCATTTAAAGCGCTTACCAATGCCTGGCCAATGCCAAGACTGGTCAATAATTCATCAGTTTTGTAAAACTCCGAAATTGGATAATTCTCTGCTGTTTTTTTAATGGCTTTTCTATCTTTTTCGGTAAAAGCCCTTAAAGCGTGCTGAACTTTTAAGCCCAATTGTGAAAGTACAGCATCGGGTACATCATAAGGATTTTGAGTAATAAAATAAATGCCAACACCTTTTGAACGAATAAGTTTTATGATAGATTCTATTTGATCTAGTAATGCTTTTGAAGCTTCATTAAATATTAAATGTGCTTCGTCTATAAATATACAAAGCTTTGGTTTTTCAAGATCGCCTGCCTCAGGAAATGAAGCGTAAACTTCGGCTAAGAGGCTAAGCATAAATGTTGAGAATAATTTTGGCTTATCCTGTATATCGCTTAAACGAATAACGGATGCAATTCCTCTTCCGTTATTATCAGTTCTTACAAGATCAGCTACTTCAAAACTTTTTTCTCCAAAAAATAATTCTGCTCCCTGGCTTTCCAGTTCAATTATTTTTCTGAGTATGGTTGAGGTACTTGTACTGGTAATGTTGCCGTATTGTTTTTTTATTTCTTCTTTACCTTCGGCAGTTGCAAATTGTAAGAGTTGTTTAAAATCTTTCAGATCCAACAGAGGTAATTTTTTATCATCTGCATATTTAAAGAGGATGGCAACAATACCACTTTGTGTATCGTTAAGATCTAAGATCTTCGAAAATAATACAGGTCCAAATTCCAAAACTGTTGCACGTAATCTAACACCTTGTTCTTTTGAAAGGGTAAGAAATTCTGTTGTAGTTGCACCGGTATTAAAATCAATACCAATTAATTTATGACGTTCTTCAATTTTTGGATTTATAATTGCTGCTTTTGCAATGCCACTTAAATCGCCTTTAAGATCCATCAATAAAACAGGAATTCCGGCCTGGCACATGCTTTCGGCAATTATTTGAAGTGTTACTGTTTTACCAGTTCCGGTAGCACCAGCAATTAGCCCATGCCTGTTAAGTGTTTTTAAAGGTATTCTTATTGCCACTTCTTTTTGAGCTTGTCCTTCAAAAAGAGCAGCACCAAGTGTTATAGCATCGCCGGTTGTAGTATAACCGGCATTTAATTGTTGTTTAAATGCATCAATTTTTTCCATAAAAAAGCCTCACCATAAAGGTAAGGCTTTTCAATATAAAGTATAAAGCTTTTTATTTCATTAAGGTAACATGTCCTGTTTTGTTATGGATCTTACCATCAATATCTTTAAATCTTACTTTGTAAATATATACATCTTCTTTTATTGCATCGTCGCCTTTGTTATTTACAGATCCGTTCCAACCAATGGTATAATCTTTTGTATGGAACATTGAGTGACCCCAGCGGTCAAATACTTCCATTTCGTAAGTTTTAAGATCTAAACCATATGGCGAGAAGATAGGGAACCACTCATCATTTAATCCATCAAAATTTGGTGTAAATGAACTTGGGATATAGATTCCATAGTCATTTTTAACCTGGATCAGTTGGCTTACAACATCTTTACAACCATGAAATGTAGTGGCAGTTAATGTTACCTCATAATCTCCGGCCACAGGGAAAATAACTTTAGGATTGATATCATTTAACTGATATAAATTTCCTATTTGCCATTGGTATGTATTGTTACCTAACACAGTACTTAAATTAGTAAATTGAACTTCAGGTGTACCAATAGTTACTTCATCCGGATTGTAATTAAAACCTGCGCGTGGCATTGCATATACTACAATTGGATTAGCAAGTACGGCCTGTGTTGAACAGCCTATCTCGTCTTCATAATTAAATGTAACGGTGTACGATCCCGGTATATCAAATGTATGCGTAACACTTAAGCCAGGCATTGGCTCAGAGCCATCACCTAAATTCCATAAACCATTTCCTGTATTTGCACTTGGTGTATTAAATGTTACAACTATTGGTGAACATCCTTTTTCGAGATTGCTTACAACCGAAACGTTAGGTATTTCATTAACAGTGATACGCACAGCGCTTGAATCAGGACACAAACTGGCAGTAGGCGATGAATGGGTAAAGTAAGTAACAATGTTATTATCGCCAACGTTTGCATTTGCTGGAGTAAATAAACTTCCTGTTACACCCGGTCCTGACCAAACACCACCCGGATTTTGAACAATACTATTTAAGTTAACAGGAGGGTTATTTCTGCAATAAGGACCTGCATATTGAGAAAGATCAGCAGAAACAAATTTTTCAATATTAATTGTTGTTTGAGCAAACGCTACACAAGGGCCCGCCGTTACACTATAATTAATAATGTTATCACCTATAACTGCAAAAGAAGGATTAAAACCACCATTAGCAGTTGTAGCACCATTGTTGGCACCACTAAACACACCACCTAAAGGAGATACCTGTAGTTGTAAAGGAGCAGCAGTATTACAGAAAGGGCCAACCTGCGTTATTGCAGGCGCTGCCAACGAATAAACATTAACCGCCGTGGTAGCCTGTGCAGGACATAAACCACTTGGTGATGATGCAGTATTATAACTTAAAACAATACTACCCGTTCCGGAAGTTGCAGGATTAAACGAAGTTCCACTAATTCCAGGGCCGTTCCAGATACCTAAATTATTAGTTGTAAGTGGTACTAAATTAACCTGCGATGATGTTACACAAAGATCAGGTATTGTACCTGTAATAACTGCGGGTACATAAGCTTCAATAGAAATTGTTTTTGTATTGGATACATTACATGTATTCGTGCCAATAACATAAGTAACAACATTATTTCCAATAGCAGCCAACCCTGGGCTAAATGTACCGGTAGAATTGTTATATGTAGTAGGTATCCATGAGCCAGTAGTAGGCGATACCAATAACTGGAAATTAGGCGCGGTATTACAATATGGCCCAACCTGGGAAACCGTTGGTTGTGGCGGATTTAAAACATTAACCGTCAGTGTTTTTGAATCAGGGCATAATGTTGCATTTGCCGCTGATGTAGTATTGTAGGTCAATGTATAAACTCCGGTTGGTAAATTAGGTGAGAAAATGTTTGCCGAAACACCTGTACCGCTCCATACACCATTCACTGTACTTTGCACAATGGTCATAAGGTTGGATGGTGTAAATGTGTTACACTGATCAGGTAAAGAACCTGTTAATGCAGCAGTATTGAATTGTGAAACATCAATAGATGTAGTATTTGTGGCAATACAGGATCCTATACCCACAGTATATAAAACAGTACTTGTGCCAATAGAAGCCATGGCGGGATTTATAACACCTGCCGGTGAAATAGCCGCATTGTTACTAAATACACCTCCCGGAGGATTTGCAATAATGTTTACAGTACTAAAAGTATTACATAACGGTGCAACCGGTGTAATAGTTGGAGACATAGGATTAACAATTGTTACAGTTAATGTTTGTAATGTAGGACAAGCGTAAATTGTTGGAGTAACAACAACACTGTAAACAGCCGTAGCAACTGTACCTGTAATAGGTTGTGTTGTTATTTGTGTACTTGTTGCAGTTGGTGCAGCAATACCAGGACCCGGACTCCAGAGATATGTAAAATTCTGTGGTAATACAGATACACAATTTCCAAAACGTGTATTTGGCCTGTTCATTGAAATACCCTGGTTACCATTAGAACCGCAACTTGTTTGATTAGGACCAAAAACACCATCCCAGATCATTGAATTATAGCTTGTTGGTGTATACATAACAGAAGCTGTTACAAACATCCAAGGCGCGTTACCTCTGCAAATATCAACTAAGATATTTGAAACACCATCCCAATAATATGGAGTTGAAAAAGTATGTGTATTAAAACCTGCTACAGGTGTAAAGTTGGCCTGATTAAATACTTGCGTTAATCCCGTATTATCAAAAGCAGTTACAACCGAGTTGGTTGTACATTTCATTTTTATGGTATAGTTTGTTAAGCTACCAATACCGTTTGTAGCGGCCACATTAAATGCCATACTGGTTAAATAACCGGCAGACACACCTGATGCTAATAGTTCTGAAGCACGGTATATCATCTGTATATGCGTATCGTAATAATACTTATCGTATACCGTTGGTGGTTGCCATGAGGGATTTGATGTAGTTGACGAGCCCACGTCTTTTAATAGAGGCGTTGCACAAGCTGGCCCAACACCAGTGGTAGAGCAAGGCGTACCCGGCAATGTGCCTAAAATTACTGATGGTGTTAACACACCACCCTGGCAAACCGTTGCCGTTAAAGGCGTAACCGTGTAAGTTGGATAATCGGTAACCGTAACCTGTACAGTTTTTGTTGCAGGACATGACCCCGGAGAAACAGTTACACTGTATACACCGCTCATAGTTGCGGTAGCATTTGTAATAGTAGGACTTTGTGTGTTGCTGGCAAAATTACCCGGGCCAGACCATGTATAGGTTAATGCAGTTGTAGGATTTGCTGAAGTAAGCACATTTAAACTTACAGTTTGACCAGCACATAATGATGGAGTAGAAGTAGAAGCCGTTGCAGTAATGATACCGGCCGGTGTCATATTTACATAAACATTGTATTCTTCAGTTTCACCAAAACCGTAGTTGATACAAGGATCAATTGTTGGGCCGTTAGTAAAATAGGCGCATCTAACACGCATTCTGTAAGTACCAGTTGCTTGCGCTGCCGGCACAGTAAAACTTGCGCTGTTAAAACTCGCTGCTGCCGGAACGCCAGGTATAGAACAAACACGCTCATTGGTTAAATTATAAACACCATCCTGGTTCCAGTCAATAAAACAGGTAAAACCCTGGCTGTATGTTTGGCCTGACTGAAAAGTACAGTTAACAACCTGCCCTGGAGTTACCACTAAATAATGCTGGCAGCCAAAATAGAAAAAGTTACGAATACCTACCGCTGGAAAATTTTGAGCATTACATCCCGAGTTGTTATTTGTAATATTTACGTTAGCACCGGTAGTACTAAAACTGTTGATAAAGTCATTAATAAAATTACCGGGTGAATTAGAGGGCCCCGGTTGGTTACAAGGTATTTGAGAATACAATGGAAAGCAATAAGGAGCAGGACCAACACCCGGTTGAGCAAATAAATTCGCTTGCGAGAATACGATCAATGCAACTATTAAAACGCTAACTTTATTTAATATATTTTTCATTTAAAGGTAAATTACGGTTTGTAAATAAGTTTATTAGCAGGTAATAACACAATTGCATCTTTAAAGCCCGGAATAACAACTATTGATTCTTCAGTTGCTTTTCTATTGCTTTCAAAACGGCTAATATCTATTAACGCTTCATTCATTGCTTCGCCTGAAGCTGAATGATTACGCTTAATGTAAAAAGACTCAGAATAATACCACATCTCTTTAACGTACTGGAATTTATTATTCTCTTTCCAGGTTTTATATTCTGTGGCAGTTGATGAATGTCTGAATTGAACATATGGTTCAAATTGTTTTTCTTTAACAGGATCAAGCTTTATCTTGCTCCAATCTTGTGAAAAAGAAAAAAACGACATCGAAATAAAAATGCCAAGAAAAAATAGTTTAAAATTTGTTTTCATTTTTGGGTCTATTTATAACACAAAGTTAACCCAAAAACAAGTAAATCTTAATAATTTCACTAAGTTAAACAGGGTGTTTACTCATTAAGGCAACAGCAAAAAAATGCAATAAGTTGGGTGATTTGCAGAAATTAAATCACATCCGATAAAAATAAACTGTTTGTTAATAAATAAATGGTTAACTTTTTAAATTAACACATTGATTATTAGGATATTACAGGAGGTGGTTCCATAACAGCGCCACATTTTTTGCAGGTTCGAAGATCTTTATTTTCATAAAAGCGTTTAAACTCGGTTTGAAATTGCGAAGTAATATCTGTTAACATAAAATAAGCCGCATGTAAGGGGTGATTACATTTTTCACAAAACCATAAAAGCCCGTCTTTTTCATCCGGTCTGCGTTTTCTTTCCATTACCAAGCCAATAGTATTTGCAAAACGGCGTGGGTTATGAGGTACTTTTGCAGGTAAAAGAAAAATATCCCCTTCTTTAATATCTACTTCAACTGCTTTTCCATCTTCCTGTATCTGAACTTTAATATCACCTTCCAGTTGATAAAAAAACTCTTCACTCTCGTTATAATGATAATCCTTTCTTGAGTTGGGTCCGCCAACAACCATTACAATAAATTCTGCATCCTTATAAACAACTTTATTGTTTACCGGAGGTTTTAATAAGTGACGATTTTCTTCGATCCACTTTTTGAAATTGAACGGACGTGTTACCATACTCTAAATTTAAGATTTAAAATTAAAGATTCAAAATTGTTATGCCAGAACTTTGTCTAAAGCAATTATTTTTGAAGCGATCAAATGTTCGGCAATCTGAACAGCGTTGGTAGCAGCGCCTTTGCGGAGGTTATCTGAAACTATCCACATGTTCAAAGTTTTTGGTTGCGATTCATCTCTTCTTATCCTTCCCACAAAAACTTCATCTTTATTATGCGCGTTCATTGGCATAGGATAAATTTGATTTTTTATATCATCCTGCAAAATAATTCCTGCCGTATTTTTCATGATATCAAAAATATCTTTTACTTCAAATTCATTTTCAAATTCAATATTCACACTTTCGCTATGGCCTCCCATTACAGGTATACGAACAGTTGTAGCTGTTAAAGAAATTGTATCATCGCCAATAATTTTTTTAGTTTCGTTCACCATTTTCATTTCTTCTTTGGTGTATCCGTTGTCTAAAAAAACATCAATTTGCGGAATAGCGTTCATATCAATTTTATATTTATAAGCCATCTCATCACTTTTACCATCTTTACGCTCATTCATTAATTGCGATACGGCTTTAACACCTGTACCTGTAACACTTTGGTAAGTAGAAACCACAACGCGTTTTATTTTATATTTTTTATGAAGCGGATTCAACGCCACCACCATTTGTATAGTTGAACAATTTGGATTGGCAATAATTTTATCTTCTGCGCTTAATACATTAGCATTTACTTCGGGCACAACTAATTTTTTTGTTGCATCCATTCTCCACGCCGATGAATTATCAATTACAGTAATTCCTGCTGCTGCAAATTTTGGTGCCCATTCTTTAGAAGTATCGCCACCGGCCGAAAATAAAGCTATTTGCGGTTTTGCATCAATGGCTTGTTGCATAGAGTGAACCTTATACTTCTTTCCCTTAAAAGTAATTTCTTTTCCAACCGATCTTTCAGATGCAACCGGAATCAATTCACTAACAGGAAAGTTTCTTTCTGCTAAAACCTCCAACATTTTTGTGCCTACCAAACCGGTAGCGCCAACAACTGCAATTTTCATTTTTTATAGATTTATTTTTTGTAAAAATAATAGTTTCAAAGACTAAAATCTAACTTCTAATCTCTAACTTCTGATTTTTTTTCATCTTCTTCTTTAACAAGATAAATGCCATCCGTTTTTATTAAGATCTTTCGGTGACGATACAAAATGCCAATAGCTTTTTTAAAAGTTGCTTTGCTCATGCTTAAGCGAATAGAGATCTCTTCCGGCGTGCTTTTATCATGAAGGTTAACAAAACCATTATTTTTTTGAAGGTATTCTAAAACCACATCGGTAGAATCCAACACATTTTTAAAACCACTTTTTTGAAAGCTTAGGTCAATGAGTTTATCTTCACGAATGGTTCTAACAAAACCTTTCATTTCATCGCCAATCTCTACCTCTTTATAAATATCGTTATGATATATCAAACCCTGGTGCTGCCCGTTAATAATGGCGCTAAAGCCTAAAGGGGATTCTTCATAAACAATAAGGTCAACTTCTTCCCCTTCTTTTACTGTAAGCTCTTCGTTACTTAAAAACTTATCCACTTTTGTAGAGGCAACAATACGGTTGGTTACTTCATCCAGGTAAACAAACACAACATAAAAATGATCTTCCGTTAACTTATATTTTTGTTCGCTAAATGGAACGAGCAGATCTTTCTCGATCCCCCAATCTAAAAAAGCGCCAATATCATTAACAGATACAACCCTTAAATAAGCAAATTCATTAATGTTTATGTATGGTTTTGATGTAGTTGCTATCGCTTTTCCATCTGCATCAGGATAAACAAATACATCTAAATATTTTCCGTTCTTATATTTGTCTTTAGCATAAGAAATTGGCAGTAAAACCTCGTTCTTTTCTTCATCTCCCAAATAAAGACCTACTTCAGTTTCTCGCAAAACTTTTAGTGTGTTTACTTTTCCAATTTCTATCATTCTATAATTTTTCACAAAGATAGGTTTTAATTAAAGGTTTAGAAAGTTTAAAGTTCTAACTTCGCGCCATGCAAAATAAAAAGCTGGCCTGGTCGCTGCTCATCATCTTATCTTTGGTGTGGGGTAGTTCTTTTATTTTAATGAAACGTGGCCTGGATGCCTTTAGTAGCGATGAAGTAGCAGCTTTACGCATTTCGATAGCATTTTTATTTTTGGTTCCGTTCTTAATTAAATATTATAAGATCGATCTTAAGAAATATTTGCCCGGATTAATTTTAATGGGTGTTTTTGGAAATTTATTGCCGGCCTTTTTATTTACCAAAGCCGAAACGCAAATAAGTAGCAGCCTTACAGGTATGTTGAATGCTTTAACACCTTTATTTACCGTTTTGGTAGGCTTGGTTTGGTTAAAAATAAAGCCAAAAGCCATGCAAATAGTGGGCATAATTATTGGTTTTATTGGCGCGGCTTGTCTTATGATCTTTGATACGGACGGTGGCAGCTCAAAAAATATCATTTACAGTTTATTGGTTGTGGCGGCTACATTTTTTTATGCTATAAGTGTATGCGGCATTAAAAAATACCTGGGCGATATTAACTCTATTACCGCTACTGTTTGGGCTTTTTGTATAACAGGGCCAATTTCTTTGATCTATTTGTTTGGCTTTTCTGATTTTACGGTTCATGTTAGCACTTCTCCAATGGCTATGACCTCATTAGGCTACATTAGCATTTTAGCCATAGTTGGCTCGGCTTTATCGGTAATTGCCTATAATATTCTTATTAAAAATTCGGGCACTGTTTTCGCGGCCAGTTGCACCTATCTAATACCGGTTGTGGCCATTGGCTGGGGACTTTTTGATGGCGAAACCGTTAATTTTTACCAGGTTTTTAGCATAATTGTCATAATTTTAAGCGTTTATTTAATAAACCGCGATTAAATTTTTGCCGGTTAATAAGAATTGACTATATTTGCGTCCCCTTTTTTGGGATATTATTAACAATTTAAAACCAATTTAAATGTACGCAATTGTAGAAATAGCCGGGCAACAATTTAAAGTGGAACGTGGAAACAAAGTTTACGTTCACCGCCTAGAGGCTAACGAAGGTGCTAAAGTTGAGTTTGACAAAGTTTTCTTATTAGATAACGGCGGCAAGATCTCAGTTGGCAATCCTACCGTAGATGGCGCTAAAGTAGCAGCCACAGTGATCTCTCACTTAAAAGGAGACAAAGTGATCGTTTTCAAAAAGAAACGCCGTAAAGGTTACCAAAAATGGAACAATCACCGTCAATCTTTAACTCAAATCCTTATTCAGGGTGTGTTAGCTAAAGGCGACAAATTAGAATCAGAATTAACAGCAGAACGTAAAGTTCGCACACAAGGCGTTAAAAAAGCTGAGGTTGTAAGCGAAACAGCTGTTGAGAAAAAAGCACCTGCAAAAAAGGCAGCAGCTAAAAAAGCAGCACCTGCAAAAAAAGCAGCAGCTAAAAAAACAACTAAGAAAAAAGAAGATTAATTAATTTAAGAATTTAGATTTAAGAATTCATAAATCTTAGATCATAAATCATAAATCTAAAATAAGAAAAAATGGCACACAAGAAAGGCGCGGGTTCATCGGATAACGGTCGCGATTCGCACAGTAAACGCTTAGGCATTAAAATTTTTGGCGGGCAAACTTGTATCGCAGGAAACATTATCGTTCGTCAACGTGGTACTAAACACAACCCTGGTGTTGGTGTTGGTATGGGCAAAGATCATACTTTATACGCTTTGATCGATGGTAAAGTAGTTTTCAAAAAGAAAAGAGATGATCGTTCGTATGTATCGATCGTTCCTGTTGAAGGGTAATAATTACTTTATATAAGCTTAAAGCCCTCCATTTATTTGGTGGGCTTTTTCTGTTTATAAATGTTCTTATATTCTTTTAGCATTTCCTGTCATCAATCATTAAAAAATTAAATTTGTATTAAAATAAAATCGAACTTTTATGTTGCAACTAAATTATATCAGAGAAAATAAAGATGACGTTTTAAAACGTTTGGCCATTAAGAATTTTAAAGATGCAGAAAGCATTATTAATTCTGTTTTGATAAAAGATACGCAACGCAGATCCATTCAACTAGAAGGCGATAATATTAAAGCCGAATCAAACCAAATTGCCAAACAAATTGGCGAGTTGATGAAAAGCGGAAAAAAGGAAGAAGCAGAAAAAGTAAAACTTCGTACTGCCGAATTAAAACAAAAAGAAAAAGAATTGGATGAGCAATTAAAAACAGTTGAAGATGAAATTCACCAGTTATTAGTGCTTGTTCCAAATACCCCAAACTTAACAGTGCCTTTAGGCAAAACGCCTGAAGATAACGCGGTTGTTTTTGAACATGGCGAAAAACCAAAATTAGCTGCCGGGTATGTTCCGCATTGGGACTTAACTACAAAATATAATTTAATTGATTTTGAATTGGGCGTTAAAATTGCAGGTGCAGGCTTTCCGGTTTATAAAGGCAAAGGTGCGCGCTTACAACGCGCTTTAATTAATTTCTTTTTAGACCGTGCCACGGCAAAAGGTTATTTAGAAGTACAGCCACCAATTGTGGTGAATGAAGACAGTGGTTATGGTACAGGCCAGTTGCCTGATAAAGAAGGTCAGATGTACCATGTGGGTATTGATAATTTATATTTAATTCCAACAGCCGAAGTACCGGTTACAAATATTTACCGCGATGTTATTTTAAAAGAAAGCGAATTGCCAATTAAAAATACGGGTTATACGCCTTGCTTTAGAAGAGAAGCGGGAAGTTACGGAAAAGATGTTCGCGGTTTAAATCGTTTACATCAATTTGATAAAGTAGAAATTGTACAAATTACGCATCCTGATAGAAGCTACGAGACCTTAGAAGAAATGCGTGAGTATGTTGCAAGTCTTTTAAAAGAATTAGAATTACCGTTTCGTACTTTAAAATTATGTGGCGGCGATATGAGTTTTGCAAGTGCTTTAACTTACGATATGGAAGTTTGGAGTGCGGCACAAGAGCGTTGGTTAGAAGTAAGCAGCGTTAGTAATTTTGAAACATTTCAGACCAACCGTTTAAAATGCCGTTTTAAAGATGCTAATGGTAAAACACAGTTAGCGCATAGTTTAAATGGAAGTGCTTTGGCATTGCCGCGAATTGTTGCCGCTTTATTGGAAAATAATCAAACAGCAGAAGGAATTAAAATTCCAAAAGTGCTGGTACCATATTGTGGTTTTGATATGATCAACTAAAATGATAAGGGCTGCTAAAAATAGTTTGTTGATTTTATTTTTTGCAGGATCATTTTTTCAATCGTGCAGGCAAAACGATGTTTATGCTGCCAATGTAAAGGCATTAGATAGCCTAAGTGGCGCTGTTAACGCGTTGGTTAAAGAAGATCTGAAAACCGATACCGTTATTTTAGAAAAGGCTATTTCGCGTTTAACACAATACAAAGTATTCATTCAACAAAATGTAAAAGATACTTTAACTAAAACCGAAGCAGACTTTTTACAACAGTTTTATACCAGCGGTAACAGTCTTAAAAATTTTGAGCTGAACCGTAAGTCGGTTAAAGCACGCATCAATTTAATTAATTCGCAGATAGAAAAATTAAAGCATGATGCTAAAAAGAATCTGATCACTGAAGAAAAATTAATTGAGTTTACAAACGCTGAAAAAAAAGAAGCGAACCGCTTAATTGAGGCGGGACATAACCAGCAGCAACTTTTTTACACGAATCTGCAAGAATTTAAAACTTCATTAAAAGGTGTGGAAGAGCTTATAAAAGCCAGGAATAACGGACAATTACCAACTATTATCAAAGATACCTTATCACTATAAGTATGGCTGTTTCATTTCAAAATCAGGAAATAGAATTTAAATTATTAGAAAAAGCAAAGATCAAAAGCTGGATAAAAACAGTTATTGAATCTGAAAAGAAAAAACAAGGAGAGATAAATTTTGTTTTTACAACTGATGAAGAGATCCTGAAAACAAACATTCAATTCTTAAAACACAATACCTATACGGATATTATTACTTTTGATTACTGTGATGAAAAAACAATTAATGGTGATATCATTATAAGTATAGAGCGTGTAAAAGAAAATGCTGAAAAATTTAATACTGATTTTGAAACAGAATTAAAGCGTGTGATCATACATGGCATTTTGCATTTATGCGGTTATAAGGATAAATCTGAAAAAGATGTTACTCTTATGAGAAGAAAAGAAAATGCAGCTTTGAAAAAATACCCAAAGTAAAATGGGTGTATTTATTTTTTCGATCATTATTAGCGTAGTATGTATTTGGGCAAGCGCGAGATTAATTTCTTTATATTTTAAAGTAAGGTCGTGGAACAGAATTCAGGCTACAATCATATCCAAAAAAATTGAATTGCATAAAAAAGTTTCGTCCAGAAATTCTCCTTACGCAATAAGGGTAGAGTACAGGTACAATTTTAATAATAAAGAGTATATAAATAATAAAGTTTATCTTGCTGAGTTACTTGGCGGACAAGCCAATTACATGGAATCATCCGCTAAAAGAGTTCTTGAAAATATAAAAGATACTGCCGAGATTTATGTTGACCCAACCGACCCTCAGCGTTCGGTTTTATTTTGTACAGGAGTTGGCATGTACTTTTTTATTTTATTTATTGGCATGATTAGCTGGCTTATAGGAATGAGTTTTTTGTAAATTATTGTCCAAACTGGCTTCCGCCCGTATTATCTTTATTGACATTTCTTAAACTGAATGTAAATGGATAAGTGGTTTTATACCTTACAAACTTTCCACCTAAAATTGCAGGTTGCCATTTTGTGAGCTTAATAATGCGTAAAGCTTCTTCTGTGCAGCCGGCGCCAACAGGTTGCTTAACGGTAATACCACTTACATAGCCATTTGTTTCAACCACAAATTCTACAATTACCGTACCTTCAACTGATTTTTCTATTGCCAATTTAGGATATTCAATATTACCTAAAACAAATTCAGTTAAGCCCTCATCACCATTTTTATAAAATTCAGGCGATTTATCTGCTTTTGTATAAATAACAAAACTGCTATCTGCCGGCAAAGGTTTTTTAATAGTGAATTTGTTTTTTTGTTTAAAATACTTGTTGTATTTATCGGTTGATAGTTTAAACATTAAAAAATAGGGACGGCTTTCGTTTGGCAAACGCAATGTTTTATTGAATTTAATAAAACCGAAAATACGTTTTATCTCTTGTCTTAAAACATTATTCGTGCCTCCGTCAACTCTTATGTTTACAGCTTTCCCTGTAGAATCGAGGTCGAAAAAAGTAGTCAACTCGGTATCAAAATTTCCTGTAAGCAAGGTTTTTGGCAATGTTAACTGGGTCTCCAAAATTTGTTCGATCTGTTCTTTACCGCCTATGGCTTTAGCTTCAAACTCAGGACTTGTGGCAGATGTTTGGGCTGAGGATGAAACTGCCCAAACGATAGTTAAAATGAATATATACTTTTTAAGCATATATAAAGATAATCCAAAAAAACTGCATTCAAAAAAAATCACCGCCAAACTTTATAACTGGTAAAGTTTGACGGTGAAAATGGTTAAAAAGAACTCAGGGATGTAAGATCTTAATCTTTAATGATCTTAACTGTTTTACTAAAATCAGTGCCTGATATTTTAACGAAGTAAATGCCGCTGTTTAAATTTTGAACATTTACGTTAGTTGTGTTGCCGTTGCGAATTCCGCTATAAACTGCTTTTCCGTAAATGTCAGTAATGCTAACATTAAAATCGGCTGCATCGCTTTCAATGGTTAAAGCATCTTTTACAGGGTTAGGATATAAACGGATCGCAGCAGCTAATGCGTTATTTTTAACAATACCTGTTGGTGCGGCGCTTAATACGTTAACAGTTGCCATTTGCATGCTATTGCTTGATTTAAAAATATTTTGATTGATACAGGTTGTTGTAGAAGAACCACAAGAAACACTTACTGTTAAACAAATATTATAAAAACCGGCTGCAGAATAAGTATGTGATGGATATAAACCTGTACTTGAAGAATTATCACCCCAGTTCCAAACTACATTACTAACATTTGAAGGATAAGTAGGATAAGCATTCCAAACAATTGCTGAGGTATTAGTGGAATCTTTTACCATACCAAAATTTGCGGTAGCAACACACGGAGCATTGGTAATAGCAAATGTGTGAGTGGCAGTACTGCTGCAATTAGTAGTTATTGAATCGTTAATATGCAAGGTTACGGTGTAAGTTCCGTTGGCATAAGTTTGCGCCGGTGGGTTAGCACCAAAAAAAGTAGTTGAGTTTCCAAAATTCCAATATTGAAAAGCAGTAGGAGATACACCTGTAGATGTGTTAGTGAAATTTACAGTTCCGTTATTAACGTTAAAATTAAAACCTGCAGTTAACGTACATGGTGGAATAGTAACATTTATATTAGCTGTGTAAGATGCAAAACAAGTTACCGAGTTATTGTATGCAGTGAGTGTTGCTGTGTAATTACCTGAATTTGGATAAGTATGCGAAATAGTACTAAAACTATTATTTACAAAAGTACTTGACGAATTATCTCCATATTGTAAATAATACATAGTTTGAGGAATAGTACCTGTTGACGTATTAACAAACGTTACAAGGCCACTTGGGTTAACGGTAAAATTAAAGCCCGGGTTAACATTGCAGGCAACGTTAGTAATTGTAACTACTGTGCTGTAAGTTGCATTACACGGCTGAATACTGTCTGATCTGTGTAAGATCACAAGGTAACTTCCATTAGCACCGTAAGTGTGGGTAGGGTTAGTTTGTGTGGAAAACTGGTTATCACCAAAATTCCATTGATAAGTAATACTTGGGCTGTTGTTAGGTTGCGAGTTATTTGAAAAACCCACAAGGCCGTTTGCGCCTACAGTATATGTAAAGTTGGCTGTACATTGACTTTTTGCATTGCTGAACATAAAGCAGGCAAAAAGGATGGCGATGATTTTAAAGCTGTTAATTTTTTTCATGATTCTTAATTTTTGAATTTATAATTCTCTTATCTAACTAGTACAAAAAGATATCTTTAAAGGTTGGGCTAGTAGTAAATTTTATTAAAGGCTTGTATTTATACCAATTGTAAAGCCGCTATTTACCTTATTATCAATACCATAGCCTAATACGTAATCAAGCCTTAAAACATTAAAAATATTCTCAAGGCCAAAATTTATCTCATAGTACTGTTTTAATTTATTGCTCATTAATAAATGTCCGCCAACTACTTCCTGCACTTTTAGTTTTTTTAATACCGGTAGTTTATTTATTATAAAACCATTAAAGTGATGTTCGGCATGTGCTTCGCTAAACCATTTATCGGCACTAAATGTATAATAAGGCAATAATCTAAAACTGCTTAAATAATCGTTGGTATTAAATAAGGTTTGGTTACCCAAAAAATATTTAAAGTCCATAAAAAATAATTTTTTGGTGTTTACAAAGCCACCACCTTTTAATCTAAAACCTAGGCGGCCAAACAAGCCCAAATTTATTTCATCATATATCATGGCGCTTGCAAGATCATAATCGGCTGTAGTATTTAAAACAGGAAATGCTTTTTTGTAACTTACACTTAAACGCGGATATTTACTACCGGTAACAATTTTTTGATTGGGAAGTGTAACATATTTTTGTTTAAAACGGAAAGAGAATGTTATTTCAGCCGTAAAGGCATTATTAGTATTAAATAAAGAATCGTGCGTGGCACCATTGCGCGGATCGTTACTGGTAAATAATTTCTTTTTATCATCAATAATTAAACGATCACTTGTATTTCTTAAAGCGTCACGCTCTACATATCTTGCAATGGTTGAAAAATAAACGCCATTGGTAAGTTCGGTAAAATAATTTGTTTCAACACCTGTTTCTTTGAACATCTTCATAAAATTCTCATTCAGGTAAAGCGAATACAGTGAATTTACCAATGGTGAAATAGGGTCCAGTTGATTGTACTGTTCACTTATTGATTTTAATTTTACACCAAAACGTGAGAATTTTTTCGGATTATAAAAATAATTGTAACCTATTTCACCCCCCCATAAATAATTACTAAAACCATAACGTATTCGACCGTTAATGCGATGTGCTTTTTTATTCTCGTATTCTTTTGTTGCCAAAAAATCATAGCTCACATTTACTCCTTCAACCGTATTGTATTGTATACCACTGGTTATTAATCCGGGAAGTACTACACGTATATTTTTTTTTGTTTTGTGATAGGTATATCCTAAAAGAATGTTGGCGGGCCGCAATTTATTCCAGCGCTTGTCAACCGAATCTTTATACCTGTCGGTCTCTTCTATTTTTTCGGTACTGTCTTTTTTTCTGTAATCTTTGTTTTCCTCTGATGTTAATGGCACCGGGCGATTGACGTTCCAATAATTAGAATCTTTTTTATTGGCGCCATCTTCTACAACAAATACTTCGTTACTAAAAAATTTATCGTCAATTGCAGGGCTAAGGTTATAATTTTTTACAATGGCGTTTACATAACCATTGCCGGCAATCCCTAATATTTTAAAATAAAAGCCCAGGTTATAGTTTACGGGCATCCAAATACTATCGCCCGCAACAGGCGCAAATAATTGTTTTATTGTAAGTGTGTCTGCATACTTTATCTTATTTTCTTTTGTCAACTCAACATCTATGCCTGTTAATCGCCAGGAATTTTCCTGTATATAAATAACACCTGTAAAGCAAGGGTCTGTTGGCCGTTTTGGCTTAACAGCGATCTTATTAAAGATCTTTCCGTCTTCATTTATTGTTCCCAGTAAACGAAATTTATAATATAAAAAAGCATTTTTATTTAACGGCGAAACAAAAGGCCGGTCGCTTAAGCCTTTTAAGGGAATTAAATTCTCATAAAAATTAAATTTTAGTTGACTTAATTGATTAAAGCTAAAGCTTTTGCTGGCGCCGCTTACGCGACTGCTAAACATAATTTCTTTTTCTTTATTTGGCTTTTTAAAATAATAATTGCTTTCACTTTCACTTAAATAAATAACACCATATAACGTAGAATCTATTTTTTCGCCGCTCATGGCCTTTATCAGTTTCTTAAATTTTTCAGGCACATTGGTTAAACGTTGAAGGCCTTTGATATAAGATTGGCAACTGTATTCATTTACTTCATTGGCATACACTTTTCTTTTTTTGATGGCCTTTCGCATAATAGGGTAGGCGGGGTCTTCACCGGCTTTTACCACAATTTCCTGTAAAGCAATACCATCTGATTTTAAATTAATATTCAGTGTTTTATTTTCTGTAAGGTTAATTTCTTTTTCCTGTTTGGAGTAACCAACATATTGAAATACAACAACGTATTTTCCCGGATCTAATTTTAAAGAATAACTTCCTTCATCATTACTGTTAACGCCTTTGGTTGTACCTTTTAAATAAATGGTTGCAAAGGGAAGGCTTTCGCCATTACCCGTAATTTTTCCTGAAAGAATAAATTGTTGAGCAAAATAATTTTGAATCAGAAAGGACAAAATAAAAGTGAAAAATAATTTATGGCCTTTTGATCTGCACATAAATTACTTTTTATCAAAACCCATAAAGGCGTAAGAAATTAAATTGGCACCCATTTTTAAAGCCTTGCTTCTTGCTTCTTCACTGTCTTTGTGAATTTCAGCACTTTCCCAGCCATCACCCAGGTCACATTCAAAATCATAAAAACAAACCAGCCTGCCTTTATAAATTAAGCCATAACCTTTTGGTGCGCCATTATCATGCTCGTGAATTTTTGGTAGGCCGGTTGCGAAATCATATTTTTGATGATACACCGGGTGATCAAATGGCAATTCGATTAAATCTAATTCCGGAAAAACTTTTTTTAGTTGTGTCCTCACAAATTTATCCATGCCATAGTTATCGCTTACATGTAAAAAGCCACCGGCAATTAAATAGTTTCGTAAATTCTCGGCCTCCTGGTTAGAAAAAATAACATTGCCGTGGCCCGTCATGTGGATAAAGGGATAGTTGTATATTTCTACACTTCCCGCATCTACTGTAGCTTGCTCGGGATTAATGGTTGTTTTAATATTATCATTACAAAATTTAATAAGATTAGGTAATGAGGTTTCTAAATTAGCGTACCAGTCGCCACCGCCGTTATATTTTAAAACAGCTATCTGAAAGCTGTAAGGAGGTATGATATAATACTCACCATATTTTAAAGCAGATCGTCCTTCAATAAAAAAGAGAACACAAATAAAAACAATTATTTTTTTAAAAAAGTGCATTTTAAAACAATGATTTTAAGAGAACAAATTAGCAAAAAAACGCGAATTTGAGGAAGAAATGCTAAAACATTTTAAAGAAAATTGGCTATTGAACTGTTTTGTAGAATTCCACCAGTTCAATGGCTTGTTTAGCCTCTGTTACGTCGTGCACTCTTAATATGGAAGCACCATTTAACAATGCAATTGTATTTAAAACGGTAGTTCCATTTAAGGATGTTACAGGATTAGTGCCAATTACCTTATTGATCATACCCTTGCGCGACATGCCCGCCAATACCGGAAGATCTGAAAACTGTTGTAAATTTTTTAGTAAAGTGTAATTATGTTCGGTTGTTTTTCCAAAGCCAAAACCCGGATCTAAAATTATTTTATTAAAATTTAATGCTCTTAATTTTTCTACTTTTTTCAAAAGCTCTTCCTTTACTTCTTTAACAACATTGGTGTAAGAAGGGGCTTGCTGCATAGTTTGTGGTGTGCCCTGCATATGCATTAAAACATAAGGCAGATTTAATTTTGCAATGGTCTCAAACATAAGCGGGTCAAGGTTTCCGCCGCTTATATCGTTAATTATATCTGCTCCTTCTGCAGCACTTTTTTGAGCTATTGAAGCATAAAATGTATCCACACTTATAAATATTGTTGGAAATTTTTTGCGAATTTCAGGTAAATACTGTTGTAAGCGTGTCCATTCTTCCTTCTTTCCAATATCTTTGGCATTAGGCCTTGAAGAGGCTGCACCTATATCAATTATATCAGCTCCGTGTTCAATTTTCTCTTCCACATCCCTCAAAACATCATTTACAGTACTGTATTTTCCACCATCGTAAAAGCTATCGGGAGTAATATTTACAATAGCCATTATTAATGGTTTAATAAATGTTATTATTTTGCCGTTACAGGTGTATTCCATTGGGTAAATTTCGTTATTTTTAGTCAGATTTTAAGGCCTGTTTAAGATGCATATTGTAAAATTGTTTGTAGCTTATTTTTTAGCGAAACAAGGCAAATTTTGCAGGCATAATTGAATATTTATGGCGAAAAATTTAACGAAGTTGCAGCAAAAAATAAGCATAAACAAATTACTATATGGATTTTAAATTGGCCTCAATGCAAACTACATCTCAACAATACGACGCAGCCATTTCTCAGTGCAAAGATATCTTTTTAAAGAAAATGAAAGACTATGGTACTGCCTGGCGTAATTTAAGGCCCACTTCTTTAACCGACCAGATCTTTATTAAGGCTCAACGCATTAAAAGTATCGAAGAAAAAGGCACTCAAAAAGTAATGGACGATATTAAAGGAGAATATATTGGCATTATTAATTATTGCATTATCGCCCTTATTCAATTAGAGCTTGCTAATGATGCTAGGATTGATCTGCCATATGAAGAAGTAGCCAATTTATATATTAAATACGCCGATCAAACCAAGCAATTAATGGAAGATAAGAATCATGATTATGGCGAAGCCTGGCGCGATATGCGCTTAAGCTCATTGACCGATCTTATTTTAATGAAAGTATTTCGTGTTAAACAAATAGAAGATAATAAAGGCAAGACCATTATAAGTGAAGGTGTAGATGCTAATTATATGGATATGATCAACTATTCGGTATTCTCACTTATTAAACTAACAAAACAATAGTTAAAATATCTTATTTAACTTTTGATGAAACGATAACTAGTTAACTTTAAAAAAAGCATTCAAAACATGAAAAAATTCTTTGCCTCAAAAGCTTTTCGTTTTATATGGTCGGTAGGTTTAGCCGCCATTATTTATTTAATAATGCCACCATGTTTTAGTAAAACAACCACCATTGTTTTATTGGCTATTGAATTATTGCTGATCAACGGTGCTGCTTTTATTGCCAAAATACCAATGATAACGCATGTTGCGCGTGTATTGGTAGGAGGTTTGTTTATTTTTTCGGGTTTTATAAAAGCAAATGATCCGCTTGGTTTTTCTTATAAGTTAAAAGAATATTTTGAAGTATTTCAAAATGATACAGGTTTGTCTTTATTTGAAGGTTTTGCTCACATTGCTCTTCCGTTAGCTGTTATTATTTGTGCCAGCGAAATTATTTTAGGCGTAATGTTATTAATAGGCTATAAAACAAATTTAACCTTATGGTTATTGTTTGCGCAAATTGCCTTCTTTACTTTTTTAACTTTTTATTCGGCCTGCTATAATAAAGTAACGCATTGCGGTTGTTTTGGCGATTTCTTAAAATTAAAACCATGGGAAAGTTTCTGGAAAGATATTGCACTGATGATATTGATAACTGTTTTATTTGCGGGTAAGGATAATATCCATGAGCTATTTGCACCGATGATACTAAGTACTATTTTTTTATTGGGCGTATTATTTTCTTTTGGTTTTCCAATATACGCGTACCGTAATTTACCGCTATTGGATTTCAGAGCTTATGCACCTGGAATGAATATTAAAGAAAACATGAAAGCGGGAGCAGATTATCAGCCTGCTAAATATGAAACGCGTTTTAAATACGAGAATCTAAAAGATCATACGGTAAAAGAATTTGATCTTAAAAATTATCCGTGGCAGGATACTGTAACCTGGAAATGGGTATCTACCGATAACGCAGAGGTTCAGGCCGCTGTTAATCCACCAAAGATCACCGATTTTACTGTAAATAATTTAGATGGTGTAGCAATTACCGATTCTGTTTTAAATGATAAGAATTATAGTTTCTGGCTAATTGTTTATGATCTTAAAGAAACAGACACTGATCCTACTTTAATGGCTAAGATCAACGATTTTTATAAATTAGCCATGTTGGATAAACATAAGTTTATGGCTTTTACAGCCAGCGGTCCGGCAGATATTGATAAGTTTAAACATGAGCATAATGCCTTGTATGATTTTGCCATGGTAGATGGTATCGTTCTAAAAACAATGATCCGAAGCAATCCGGGTTTAATGTTGATAAAAGACGGAACTGTTATTATGAACTGGCATCACAATAACTTCCCAACGTATAGCGATGTGAAGCAAAAATTTATGAAATAATTTAAATGACTCATCACTAACCCTTCTTGCGTTTAACAGGAAGGGTTTTTTATTAAAATGAAAGCAGCAGGCATAAGCGAAATAAAAAAAGAACTCGAACATCTTTCTCAAAAAGAGTTATTAGATCTTTGCATTGCTGTAGCCAAGTATAAAAAAGATAATAAAGAATATTTAGGTTATTTATTATTTGAAGCCCACGATAAAGTTCAATTCATTAAAGATGTAAAAGAAGAAATTGATACAAATTTTGAAGCGCTTAGATCACAAGCTAATTTATATTATGTGAAAAAAAGCCTGCGTAAGATCCTTCGCATTCTTTCTAAATATGCAAAGTATACAGATGATAAAGGTCTTACTGCAGAGCTGTATATTTATTTCTGTTTAAAATTAAAGAACTCGGGTATCCCATATCATAAAAGCCAGATGATCGTAAATATTATGGAAGGCACTCTCAAAAAAATAAATACGCTTATTTCTACGTTACATCCCGATCTGCAGAATGATTTTTTAATTGACGTTGATAAACTGATCAATTAAGATGCCTGATCAACCCAACCCGCAATTATTAATTGACCTGGTAAAAATGCCAATGCCATACGGCAGATATAAAGGCGTTATCTTGTATAAATTGCCTGTATCTTATTTAGAATGGTTTGCCCGTAAGGGTTTTCCTGAAGGTAAATTGGGCATGTTATTACAAACGCTGTATGAAATTAAGCTTAACGGGTTAGAGTTTTTGTTCGAAAGGATCAAAAAAGAGGCAGGCTTACATTAAGTGATAATTATTTTTAACTTAGTACTGGCTTTTTCCCTTTTAGCTTTAAAAATGTTTCAGTACAAAAAAATATATTATTCACTTTTGTTACTATGCTTTTGTTTTTCTGTTTTTGCACAGGATGATAAACTTGTTGATTCTACAAAGAGGGTTTATTACAAAACAAGTATCGATACGAGTAAGTTACAGTTATTAAGCGACATAGCTTATTATTATAACAATCTTGGTGAATTTGATTCTTCTAAAAAATATGCCAATATTGGTTTAGCATTAGCACTTAAATATGAAAATAATAAAAGTGCCATTAAAATGTATTCAAGGCTTGGTGTATCGTGTTGGAACCAAAGCGAATATACAGAAGCATTGACTTATTATAACAAGGCAATAAAAATTTCAAGTAACGAAGATGAATTGTCGCCAATATATAATAACATGGGGCTTGTTTATTGGGATAAAGGAGATTTGCCAACTGCTTTAAAATATTTTTTAAAATCATACGATCTCGATAAAAAAGTAAACAATCTTGATGGCATGTCGTCAAGTGTTTTAAACATGGGACTTATTTACGATGATATGCGTGATTATAAAAACGCATTAAAATATTATTACAACGCTCTTAATTTATCAAAGCAAATAAAAGATGAAAAAGGCGTGGCCTTGTGTTATAATAATATTGGTCAGCTTTACAGTACGTTAAAGGACAATTATAAGGCCATGGATTTTTATATTAAGAGTTTTGCGCTTTCAAAAAAAATTGGTGATAAAAGAAATGTGGCCATGTCAGGCAACAACATTGGTGTTTTAAAAGTAGAAAAAGGATATTTTAAAGAAGCAGAAGAATATTATGATGAATCGCTTAAATTATACAACCAGATCGGAGATATTGCGGGCCAATCAATGGTTATGAATAATATGGGAGATCTTTATAACAGGCAAGGCAGATACACCGAAGCGTTAAAACTATTAAAAGACCTTATTACATTTGATAAAGCAAATGGCCTGCTTGAAGACCAGGCATTAGCATACAGGGCATTGGCTTTGGCGCAATCAAGAACGGGTAAATATAAAGAAGCATACGATAATTTTACAGTATATTTTCAACTGAACGATAGCTTGCTTAAGTTAAATAACACCAGCCAGCTTACTGAAATGCAGAAGCAATATGAAGTAAAAGAGAAGGAAAAGGAAATAAATATGCAGCGCGCTGCAGATCAAATGATAGCAAAGGCAGAAAAAAAGAAACAAAGCTATATTATCATAGGTACTTTGATCATTCTGGTATTGATCATCATCTTTTCTTTCTTTTTATTTAAACGTTTTAAAGTTACACAACGCCAGAACGAGATCATTCAAAAACAAAAACATTTGGTAGAAGAAAAACAAAAAGAAATATTAGACAGTATTAATTACGCCAAACGAATACAATACGCTTTATTGGCAAGCGATGAACTTTTAGAAAAACACCTGCCCGAACATTTTGTATTGTTTAAACCGAAAGATGTGGTGAGCGGTGATTTTTACTGGGCCACGCCAACCAATGACGGCTTTATTTACGCAACGGCAGATTGCACGGGCCATGGTGTGCCGGGAGCTTTTATGAGTTTATTGAACATTAGTAAATTAAGCCAAACCATTAACGAAAACAAAATTACGCGGCCCGATCTTATTTTAAACAATGTGCGTACTGAAATAATTAAAGCATTAAACCCGGGTGGCAAAAAAGAAGAAAGTAAAGATGGGATGGATGCCATATTGTGTAATTTAAATGTAAAGAACATGCGTTTGCAGTACGCGGCAGCCAATAATTCGTTTTACATAGTGCGCGATAATAAAATAATGGATTGTAAGGCCGATAAAATGCCGGTTGGGAAGGGGCACGATGATAGCATTTTGTTTAAGCATAATGAAATTGAATTACAAAAAGGTGATACTATTTATACTTTAACCGATGGGTATGCCGACCAGTTTGGTGGTGAAAAAGGAAAAAAATTCAGGTACAAACAGTTGGAAGAATTATTAATTGCCATTAATAGTGAACCAATGGAAAAACAAAAAGAAAGATTAGATACTGCATTTATGAATTGGTTGGGAGAGCTAGAGCAGGTAGATGATGTGTGTATTATTGGGGTGAGAGTGTGATTACTCTTTAATTATCTTAAAAGCCTGCTTAACTTTTTTTGTTTCTACAGTCAAAATATAAATTCCGCTTCTCAAGTATTCAAGATCTATTTCTTCTTTTAAATTTTTAGAGAATGTAGAATAAACAATATCACCAATTGGGTTTGTTATTGTTAATCTAGATAATAAATTCACATCTTTAAATTCGATCTGTAATTTATCTTTTACAGGATTCGGAAAAAAATTAAATACATCATTTGTTTTAATATTTGATAGAAGCCCTGTTGGAGTTATATTAAAATTAATAGTGTCAATATCATAAATAGAATTAAAATCAAAATCTTTTAAATAAAAAATTAAAGTGTAATTACCCAACGGCAACTGGCCGATAGCAACAGTGTCAGTAGCGAAACAGGTGCCCATGAAAACACCTAAATGATGTTTTGCAATTACTTTTATTGTATCATTATTAATTGTTACGCTAGAGCTTTTAAATATACAGTTAGATTGAACAAATTCACAATTTGCAACTACTTTAATTTGGCTTGTTATATTAGGAAAAGTAGGGTTTATGGCTAAACCTGTGATACCCAATTGAGCATTTAATCCTAAATAATTAATTATAAAAAATAATATAGCGAGTTTTAATTTAATTTCCTTCATAGTAATATATCTATTCTTTTATAATCTCTAATACTTAAAAATTTAAGTCAGCATCTATTATACGAAGACACCTACATTTAGGTTGGGTCAATAAACCTATTTACATGCAATTTACATTTCAAAAGTAAAATTTACGTATATTTAATATCACAAAAAACAAACCATGAAAAAACTTTTCTTTCTTTCCTTAGCATTTTTTGCTTTTCAGATCAGCTATGCGCAAAAACCTGTTTATGATTCGCTTCTAGCAAAAAAGCTGGGAGCCGATGATTACGGTATGAAAAGTTATGTAATGGTGTTATTAAAGACCGGCACCTATAAAGCAAAAACAAAAGGCGAATCTGATTCTCTTTTCCGTGGGCACATGGATAATATTATTGATCTTGCAAATAAAGGTAAGCTGGCGGTTGCAGGACCTTTTGGTAAAAACGATCTGTACCGTGGTGTATTTATTTTTAATGTAAAAACAATTGAAGAAGCAAAAGAATTAACGGCAAAAGATCCTGCCATTAAAATAAATTTATTTGCTGTTGATTATTTACCATGGTACGGTTCTGCGGCGGTAAGCGAAATAAATACTATTCACAAAACCATCGAAAAAAAATCGCATTAGCGTTTAAATAAATGAGAGGTATTTTAATAATTCTTCTTTTCTTTTTAGTTAGTACGATTCCTGCTCAGGATTCGCGGGTGGATTCTTTATACAAGGAACTTAAATTAGCCAAACACGATACAGTGAAACTTGGCCTGCGTTGCAGGATAGGTTTGGCGGCAACTATAATAAGAGTGCCTTATTGGGATAGTATTTTAAACGATGCAAAAAAAGGTGGTTATAGATATTATGAAGCCGTTGCACTAAGAGGTTTGGGTATTGTGTATGATGAGCTGGAAGAAGAATCTACAAATACTATAAATAGTTTTAATAAAAGTTTAAAGATCTTTGAAGAGATAGACAACAAAAAAGAAGCTTCCAATAATCTGCACATCCTGGGTTTTGTGCTTCATGATCGCGGCGATTCTGAAAAAGGTTTAGAGTATTTTAATAAAAGTTTAAAGCTGCGCGAAGAAATAGATTTTAAAAGCGGAATAGGGGAGTCACTCAATAATATTGGTTTTATTTATCAATTGCGTGGTGATATTAACCGTTCGCTGGATTATTATCTTAAAGCCATAAAAATATTTGAGCAGATAAACGATAAAAAAAATGAAGCCTATCTTATTAATAACATTGCGTTTTTGTACCAGGGGCAAGGCGATACGACCAGAGCCTTAGATTGGTATTTAAAAAGTTTAATGCTGGCACAAAAAATTAAGGATAAGCCAGGTATTTCGGGCGCATATAATAATCTGGCGGTGATAGCACTAAATAAAGGAGACGCTGCCAAAGCGTTAGATTATTCTCAAAAAAGTTTAGCCATTCGCCAACAAACGGGTGATAGAAAAGGTGTTTCTGCTTCATTAAATAACATTGGTTCGGCTTACGAAAAAATGGACGATCTTAATAATGGTGATTACACCAGGGCGCTAAAATATTATAATGAAGCCTTTGAAATAAGAAAAGCCATAAACGATAAAAATGCAGTAGCGCGTTCTTACAACAGCATTGGTGCCATTTATTTTAAACAAAAAAAATATGCTTTAGCACTTGAAAATGCCGAGCAGGGTTATAAACTGAGTAAAGAACTGGGTTTCCCAATACAAATAAGTGCTTCTGCAAAATTGTTGTATAAGATCTATAAACAAATTAATAAACCTGTTAATGCACTCGAAATGCATGAGTTGTTCATACACATGCGCGATAGTATCAATAATGAAGAAACGCGAAAGTCAAGTACAAAAAAACAATTTCAATACGAGTACGATAAAAAAATTACGGCAGATAGCGTTCGCATAGCCGAAGAAAAAAAGACCATAGCCATACAACTAAAACAAGAGCAAACACAGCGTTATGCATTGTATGGCGGCTTGTTATTTGTTTTAATATTTGCTGTGTTTATGTTTAACCGTTTTAAAATAACACAAAAGCAAAAAGTAGTAATTGAACAGCAAAAGCACATTGTAGAAGAAAAACAAAAAGAAATAGTAGACTCTATTACTTATGCCAAACGTTTGCAGGAAGCTATTTTACCGGCAGAGATCCACTGGAGTCAGAATTTTAAAAATGGTTTTGTTTTTTATAAACCAAAAGATCTGGTAGCAGGAGATTTTTACTGGCTTGAAAAAGTACACGAGCTTGTTTTGTTTGCGGTGGCAGATTGTACAGGGCATGGTGTGCCGGGTGCTTTGGTAAGCGTGGTTTGCAGCAATGCTTTAAACAGAAGTGTGTTGGAATTTAAGATCACCGATCCGGGAAAGATATTGGATAAAACTCGCGAATTGGTAATTGCTACTTTTGAAAAGAGCGGCGAAGAAGTAAAGGATGGTATGGATATTAGCCTGTGTTGTTTAAATACCAAAACAAACCAATTATTATGGGCCGGCGCCAATAATCCATTATGGTATCTATCTTCCCCCTTTGAAAAAGGGGGTGGCCAAAGGCCGGGGGATTTAATGCAAGAAATAAAACCCGATAAACAACCCATTGGCAAATACGCTTTACAAACACCTTTTACGACTCATAAAATACAATTAAACGCAGGTGACAACATTTATTTGTTTACCGATGGCCTGGCCGACCAGTTTGGCGGCTTGAAGGGCAAAAAATTTAAATACAAGCGCCTTAAAGAGCTGCTTTTAAATAATAAGAGTGCAACTATGGATGAACAGAAAGCACTTCTTGAAAAGGCCTTTATTGACTGGAAAGGCCAATTGGAGCAGGTAGACGATGTGTGTGTTATAGGCGTTAGACTATAATACAAACGAGTCAGTTCATCCTGAGCGAAGTCGAAGGAATGTGTGCGTAATTGGGATGAGATTATAACCCTCTTTTTTTGTATTATTTCCGGTTTTCTAAACCTTTATTTTGCGTAAATCAGTAGTTGTTTCTTATTATTTGCAAAAAATGCAAAATGCATGGTCCCTGATTGCATAAAGTACTTTTTTCTATAAAAATCGCCACTACTTAAAATTCTGCTTCAGTAATCAATAAGTTTTTCGGCTGCGTTAAGCGCACCTTTGTTTTATAAATTATTAATTAACTATAAAACAAACACAACATGAAAACAAAATTATTTGCATTGGCTTTTTTACTTTCAGTAACATTAATAAAAGCACAAACATGGATCTCTTATAATGAATCAAATGGTCTGGCTCATAATAATGTGCAGTCAATTGCAATTGATGCCAACGGAACAAAATGGATAGGTACTTATGGTGGCGGAATTTCTAAATTTGATGGCGCTAACTGGACAAACTATACCGTAAATGATGGTTTGGTTTGTGATTTTGTGCGGGCCATTAAAATTGACGCGTTTGGAAATGTATGGGTGGGAACAGATGGTGGTGTTTCAAAATTTGATGGAAGTACCTGGCAGAATTACACAGCCTTGGAAGGTCTGTCAAACAATCTTGTGTATGCCATTGAAATAGATGCAACCGGTAATAAATGGTTTGCAACAAATATGGGTGTTTCAAAATTTGATGGGAATAATTGGACAGTATATTCAACTGCCGATGGACTGGCGAATAATATTGTAACAGCAATGGTAATAGATAATACCAATACACTTTGGTTCGGTACCTGGGGTGGAGGCGTTTCTAATTTTAACGGCAATAATTGGACAACCTTTTCAGAAGCCAATTATGTATATGCAATAAAAGCAGAAACTGATGGAACGCTTTGGTTTGGAACTGCAACAGGTATTAAAAAATTTGACGGAACAAACTGGAGTAATTATAGTACAACAAATGGCCTGGCATCAAATAATGTTTATGCAATTACAATTGATTCGGAGAATAACAAATGGTTTGGCAACTCGGCAGGGGTTTCAAAATATAATGGAAATAGTTTTACAACCTATAATACCAACAATGGATTGATCGGTGATATTGTAAATACATCTGTTACCGATAATACTGGCAATGTTTGGATAGGAACAATGGATGGCCTGTCAGTTTACATGAATACACCTAATGCAATAAAAGAAAATAGTAAAACTGATGTTATCTCTCTTTTTCCAAATCCAACACAGGATAAAATAAATATAAATTCAGCTTTAAATGTTATTGGTACACGTTTTTTAATTGTTGATCAAACAGGAAAAACAGTAATGGAAGGTGTTTTAGAAAATGATCAAATAAGCATTCAACATTTGGAAACAGGTATTTATACTTTTAGTTTGATGGGGGAAAATAATTATTCAAAAAAGATCGTAAAGAATTAGTTAGCTCCGCAGGATTTATAATCCTGCGGAACATTCAAAAAACAAATGAATTTGTAATTCAATACTTAAAATTATGAGAAATTCTGTAAAACAGACTATTAAAACAGATAAAGCTTATTTTATGACAGCAACCGTTGTAGGTTGGGTTGATGTGTTTACCAGAAAAAGATACCGTGACGTATTAATAAAATCTTTGGAATATTGCCATCGGGAAAAAGGCCTTATTGTATTTGCTTACGTCATTATGAGTAATCATATTCATTTAATTGCTAATACCGAAGAACCTTTTTTATTAAAAGATGTTATGCGAGATCTTAAAAAATTTACATCTAAGGAATTTACTTTTTTAATTGAAAATGAACCTGAAAGCAGGCGTGAATGGATGTTATCTATATTTGCAATTGGTGCGGCAAATAGTAATAGGCATAAGAATTATAAATTTTGGCAAGAGGGTAATCATGCCATTGAGCTTTATAGCGAAAAATTTGTTTGGGATAAAATAAATTATATCCATCAAAATCCTGTCAGGTCAGGTTATGTGCAAAAACCAGAAGACTGGTTGTATTCTTCGGCAAGAAATTATTCTGGATTAGATAATGTTTTTGAAGTAGAATGTATCCCACAACGATTAATTACTTATTGAAAAGTGGATCACAGATCCAATTGTTTTATTGTTTACCGCAGGATTGCAAATCCTGCGGAGCCTATTTGTGGATATTTGTAACATTATATGACAATTATAGTTGCTCCGCAGGATTGAAAATCCTGCGGAAAATTCCAAAATAAATGAATTTGTAATTCATGAATAAAAATTCAAATACATTATATAATTCGGATTAGAATGTGTTTCTGAGATCTTAAAAAAAGTATCTTCTACTTTAATAAAACCTGCTTTCTTATAAAAGCAGAGGGCCGGTTCATTCTCTGTCCACACATACAACCACATACCTTTTTGCGCATGTTGTTTTGAAAGTGTCACATTAAAATCAAATAAAGCTTTGCCTAAGTTAAGTCCGATAAATTCTTTTTTAAGGTATAAGCGGCTTAATTTTGTAATATTTTTTTCTTTGATGCTTTCATAAGCCGCGTTAAAAATAATATTTGAAAAGCCCGCGGCTTTGTTATTGTAATAAATAATGTAATAATTGTTCTTAGGATCGTTGAGTTCGTTCTTAAATGTTTTTAAAGTAAAATTAGCGTCAATATAATTGCTTATGTCCTTTTCCGGTCCCGAATGCCCATGCGATTCCATAAATGAAACCTTTGCTAAGGCTGTAAGTGTGGCAAGATCGTTTAATGTGGCTTTTTTTATCTCAGTCATTAGCCTAAAAGTAATAATTTGTTTGATGGTTTTAAGCAATTTTATGCGTTGCCATTTTATAACAATAAATTAAAAGCCTTTCAGTGTTTCTGAAAGGCTTTTTGGCTCATTACAAAATTAGATAAAAATCATAAAACTAATCTGTGTAAAAGCCGTTTCCTTTTGGTGCTGCCGAAATATTTTTATCTTTAATCAGTTGTTTTAAATTTGTCTCTATTGTATGTGCAATGCCAGTTACTGGTGTATCTGTTGCATAGCCTGAAAAGGGATCCTGCATATCTTTTGCCGTTCTTTCAAGTAACAGAAATGGAACTGAAATAATAATGAGCAGCGGGATCTCAAATAAACCATCTATTTCCGACAAAGAAATGGAGAGTAGAATTATAAAAATGTAAATAAGGCTATGAAGAAAAAAGCTGTAAGTGGTAGGAAAAACAGTGGTCTTAATTCGTTCTGCCCGGCCCATCGAATCGCAAAGGCGCAATAATGTATCATCAAGCTGGATCCGATGAAAAGAATCAATTTCTCCGGTTTCCAATAATGATCTTATATCACGGCTATGCTGATCGATCATAACTAATGGTTTGTTATTGTGTTCGGATAATTCTTCAAAATCCTCCTTTGATAAAAAACGGCTAATACCAAAAGCCGCATGTCTTTCACGCAGTGATTGGCCAAGACAATAACACCAGGCAATCTGGCGATTGGCAATTTTAGCAAGCATATCTTTATTAGCTGTTTTGGTAAAATTTTTCACCTCAATTACGAGTGTACGAGAGTCGTTTACTATTGAGCCCCATATTTTTCGGGCTTCCCACCAACGTTCATAAGACTGATTTAGATTAAAGGATAGAATAAGGGAAATAGCTGTTCCTAAAAATATAGGAATACTAACAGGAATGGAAGGCAGAACATTTATAAGTTGCCGCTGTATAAAGTAGATACAAACAGATATAATACTTACGGTTATGAAATGTTTTTGTGCTTTGCGAAAAATATATGAAAATGGAAGTCGTTTATTTAATAACATAAATTTAGATTAAGATAATAATGTTTCTAATTCGTCAAACTCTGATTTACCTTTGGTTAATGGCCATTCTATTTCGTATACAGGCAAATTGCTTTTTCTGATGTATGAAAGTATATCTAGCGCATTACCGTTTTTTTTTAATAAATAATGTTTTGGCACATAACATTCTTCTATTTTATGCGCACTAATAAAGTTTTTAAAGGCATTTTTATTTATGCCATGAAAGAGTTCAATATTTACAGCAACAATATTTTTTGTAAACCTGTTCTTTAAAATAGAAATAGCATCATTAAATGAAGGTTTTAAAAGCGAGTTAATTATTTTTTGTTGCGAATAAAACATCAAGTCAACAATAGAATCAGAAAGAAGTTGTCCGCTTAAAAGCACCACCGTTAACTCTTTATCAGAATTGAGCAATAATGCCTGTTTTAAAACATTTAAAGATTCGATGCAAAAATCGGTCGGAATGAGAATGGTTTTTTTCATGTCATAAAATTTATTGATACAAAGCTCAATAAACCTTATTAGAGACACTTAAAAGCCGGATTAGAATTGCATTAGAGTTTATTTTGATCTCGGAAAACGCAGCTGTGCAGTTACACCCTTGTTTATAGCAGACGATACCTGCAAAGAGCCTTTGTGTAAACGGATAATGTTGCGTGAAAGAGGCAGGCCAATACCATAACCTTCAAAATTACGTGTGTTTGAGGCACGAAAAAAAGGATCGTAAATGTATTTTAATTCCTCTTCAGGAATACCAATGCCCGAATCCTTTACAATGATAACCACATCACTATCAGTTGTTGCAATAGAGATTTTTACTGGTTTATTTGAAGAATATTTACAGGCATTACTAAGAATATTTGCCAGCGCAAGATGAAGCAATTGTGCATTGCCATTAATCGTAAGCTTTTCGGGATTTTCGGGTACCATATTCATATCTATTTGCAATTGGTTGGCTGGATTCATTTTGTCAATGGTTTTTTTAGCTTCCCATAAAAGTTCGTCAGCGCGCAGTAACTCCATTTTTTGTTTTTTTCCGTCAAAACCGGTTTGGGCCAGAAATAGAAGTGATTTGGTAATTTTGTCAAGTCGTTCAGCCTCGTTAAGTATAATGTGTAAGGCATCGGTATATTCTTTAGATGTTCTGTCTTTACTTAAAGTTACTTCAGTTTCACCAATAATGGCTGTTAATGGCGTGCTTAATTCATGTGATGCGTTGCTTATAAAATTATTTTGTGTTTCAAAAGAAGTTTCCAGTCTATCCAACATATTATTAAAAGTTGTAATAAGCTCGCCCATCTCATCATTATCAGATTGAGTTTTCTCCAAGCGCAGATGCATGTTCTCGGAGCTTATCTCTTTTACATTGTCGGTAATTTTTTTTATAAGCTTAAAAATGCGTTTTGAGAACAGGAAAGATATGATCATGGAAAGAAGAGAGGCAAGAGGCAATGCAATAAAAAATATATTACGCAAGTGAATTAAATGTTGCGTATCATAATCATTGGTGGCCGATACAATAACAATGTAATTACCTTTTAATCCTTTGTAATTTATTCCGGAAAAAAAAAGATCGCCTTTTTTTAAAGTAGAATTTCCTTTGTTAACGATCTCTTCAAAAAATTGCACCGGTATTTCTAATTGCCTTGCGCTATCTGCAAGATCAGATGTTGCATCGACCTTAAAAAAATAATCTCTTTCGCCTGTTAGTTTTTCGAGATGTTTTTCCCGCATCTCTTTAAAAGCCGAAGCTTTTTCTTCTTCCGAATCTAACTGCGATTTTGCAGCTAATACAGCACGTACTTCTAATCGCTTGTAAAAATCAGTAAAAGAATAACGTGAAGAAAAGTAATACACCGAAATGCTTAAAAGCAATATGATAGACAGTGTACCTGTAAAGAAAATAAGAGCTATTTTAAATTGACTTTTCAATCCAATTCCTTTAATACGTAGCCCATACCAACAATGGTATGAATGAGTTTGTTCTTTTTATCCTTGTCTATCTTTTTTCGTAAATAATTAACGTACACATCTACTACGTTGGTGCCCATGTCAAAATTAATATCCCAAACGTTTTCCAATAAATAGCTTCGCGATAAAACCTTACGTTTGTTTTTTAAGAAGATCAATAGTAAACGGTATTCGGTAGATGTTAGTGAAATTGGTTTTCCGTCGCGTTTTACCGTTTTGGTTTCATCATTCAGTTCAAGATCATCAAAAGAAAATAAAACAGCTTCGGTACTTTCAATAGTATTGTAGTTGTTTCTACGAATGAGTGAATTCACACGGGCCTGCAGTTCAATAAATTTAAATGGTTTTACAAGGTAGTCATCCGCACCTTTATCAAGACCTAACACTATATTTTCTGATGTGCCAAGTGCAGTAAGAAACAACACAGGTGTAAGAATATTATTTGCTCTTATCTCGTCGCAAACATTTAATCCGTTTTTTCCCGGCAACATTATATCAAGAATTATCAGATCGAAACTATGTTTTAAAGCCATTTGCAAACCTGTTTCACCATCCAGGCAAACAGAAACATCATAATTGCTTTCCGTAAGCCCTTTTTTTATAAAAGAAGCCACATTTGTTTCATCTTCAACCAATAATATCCGTTTCATCTCAACAAAAATAGCAAATTTAAAAAGACATTATTTTATTGCTAATGTTTTCACAACTTTTGGCTTTATAAGGCATGCATAGATTAAAACTTTATTCCAATAATACAAACATCATCCACTTGCTCTAATTCTCCTCTCCATTTTTTAAATGTAGTATCTAAAATATCGTGTTGCTCTTTTAAGTGGAAGCCCGCGTTTGCTAAAAGCAATTCATTAAGCTGTTTGTATTTGAATTTTTTTCCTTTAGGTCCACCAAACTGGTCGGCATAACCATCTGTATATAGATATAATGTATCGCCTTTTTTGATATCAACATTATATAATTTAAAATCTTCGTTCCTTTCACCTATGCCAACAGGCATACGATCCGATTCTAATTCATTAATGGAATTATTTGTAAATAGCACCGGCGAATTATTTGCAGCACTATAGCTAAGTTTTTTTGTTCTTTGATCATAACAAACAAGTATCCCGTCAAACCCGTCACGCTGGCCTTCTTTACTAATGGTATTTGTTAAACGTTGGCGTACAAAGTTAAAGATCTCATTAGGCTGTTCAATTCCTTTTTCGTTAACAGCTTCAGAAAGAAAGCCAATATTGAGCAAGCTCATAAAAGCACCGGGTACGCCATGGCCGGTACTATCACAAATAGCCAGATAAAATTTATCGCCTTTTTTTGCAGCCCAATAAAAATCACCACTTACAATATCTTTTGGCTGAAACAGAATAAAATTTTGAGGTAGATGCTCATTAATAAAATTTTGATCGGCCATCAACGTATTTTGAATCCGTTTTGCATAATGAATACTATCTAATATTTCTTTACGGTGTTCTTCAACCAATTCTTTTTGAGTTTCAATGATCGATTTTTGTTTTTCAACTTCAGTTTTTTGTTGAGTGATGATCTCATTGGCTTTCTTTTTTTGTTTATAAGCCCTGAAAATAAATGCCGCAATAAAAAGTACACATAAACCTACAATTGCCAGCGCAAAAATATATTTACGCTTTTTTTCATCTTCTAAATTTTGTTTTTGAATAAGGATCTCGTTCTTGTTTAATTTCTCTGCCTGTTTTAAAAGTTCATAATCTTTTGCATTGCTTTCATACATGGCGTTTAAGGCATTTAGTTGGCGGATACTTTTTTCTGAAAAGATAGAATCTTTGATCCTGAAATAAATGCGGGTATATTTTAATGTGTTTTTATGGTCGCCCATGTTTTCATAAACACTGGCAAGCATTTTAGAGGTCTTTTCAATATTCTCCAGAAAACCTAATTTTTGACTTAATTCGTATCCCTCGGTAGCGTATTTTATGGCCTCATAATTTTTTCCCAATTTACTGTAGGTTGTTCCAATATTTGTGAGCACATACGCAAGACCTCGTAAATTATTTTCTTTTCGTAACAAAGTAGCTGCTTTTTGTAAATAGATCTTTCCTTTTTCAGGATCGCCTTTTAATGTATAATTGATGCCAAGGTTAGCAAGTATTTGCGAATAAGCTTTAGAGTTTTCGCGCACCATATTTAATGCCAACGTTAAATATTTTTCTGCCTGTTCAAGATCTTTCTTTTCGGTATAAAGCATACCAATGTTTTGATTGGTGGTAGCCAACATCAAGGTATCTTTTTTCTTTCCAAAATAATCAAGGGCCTCGTTATACGCGCCCATTGCTTTAGCTTCATTGCCAAGCTTGCCATATATCTGAGCAATATTATTTAAAGCATAACCTTTTTTATCATCCTCGTAAGCCAGGGCTTTAATATAATTATCAAGAGAGGCATTTAAATTGCCTTTTATATAATAACACACGCCTAACTGATTGTAAAAAAGAGAGATCTTCCGGTTATTTTTTTCTTTTAAATAATAGGTAAGCGCCAATTTGTAAAAATAGATCCCTGAATCAGGTTTGTTCTGTTGGTAATAATAACCAAGGTTGTCACTTGCAAGGGCAATACCTCTCTCGTAATTTTTTTTTTGACTGTAATTAAAAAATTCGGTGGCTATTTTTAGTAAAGCAGGGCCTTCACTATTTTCACAGATCTGATAATATAGATCAGCTTTTTTATCAATATTATTTTCTTTAGAGAGCGCTTGTTTTAAGGAATCAACATTTACGGCCCACGAAAATGCAGGTAAAAATAAAAGCATTAAATAAAAGAAAGCTGAACGCATTAAAACGATTGATTTGTATAAATATACATGGAAATAGCCGAAATAAAAACAGCTTTTTTACAGAATTATAAGAAAAACAAACTAAAGCTCGTCCATCTTATTTTGAATGGTTTTCCTGTCTGGTTCTGTCTTGGCAAGCGTAAGAGCTTTTAAGAAATTTTCTTTTGATCGTTCTTTATCAATAGTTTTATAAAGCTCGCCAAGTAAAGTGTAATAAAAGTGATTGCTATTAAGCGCCAGCTTCTCTGCTTCTAAAATTGCTTTTGCATTTCCATAGATCTTTGAAAAGGCATAGGTTCTGTTTAATGCCGCAATAGGTGAATATTCTATTTGTAATAAATGATCGAAGAGCTGTAAAATATTTTGCCATTTTTCAGGCATATCTTCTTTTATAGTATGCCAATAAGCAATGCTTGCTTCCAAATGGTATTTTGAAAGTATGTTTCCTTGCGATGCTTTATGCAAATGATAAGCGCCTTTTGAGATCAATTTTTGATCCCATAGCGTTTCATCCTGCTCGCTATATAAAACCAATTCACCATTCTTATTTTTTCGCGCTTCAAATCTTGATGATTGAAAACACATTAAAGAAAATAAGGCGTTTGTTTGTGTTGTATTTGTACTTTCATTATCAAGCAATAATTGTATAAGGCGCATGGCTTCAAAGCAAAGGTCTTCGCGTAAAATACTGTCCCTGCTTTCAGAATAATAACCTTCATTAAAAAGCAAATACAAAGTTGTAAGCACATTCTCTAAACGCACCTGTATTTCTTTTTTTTCCGGAAATTCAATTTTTACTTTTTCTGATCGTAATTTTTCTTTTGCCCTTAACAAACGTTTATTTATTGTTTCTTTTTGTGATAACAACGCAGCTGCAATTTCATCAATTCCAAAGCCGCAAAGTACGCGCAAGGCCAAACTTATTTGCGACTCATTAGATAATGAAGGATGGCAAACCACAAACAACATTTGTAATTGACTATCGCTGATATTTTTTTCTGAGAGATCAATTTCCGGAAGTTTGGATAGATCTGCATCTAGTTGATGAATGACCTTTTCTTTAAATATACGATCGCGCTGAATATGATTCTTTGCTTTATTTTTCGCCACAAAATATAACCAGGCTTTTGGGTTTTCAGGAACACCTTTATACGTCCATGTTTCAAAGGCCGATAAAAAAGTATCACTCGCAATATCTTCAGCAATTTCAATATGTTTAAATCCAAAATAATTGCAAAGCACAGCAATAATTTTACTAAACTCTGTTCTGAATAAATGTGGTATTAATTCGCTTTGTTCCATTGTAAAAAAAGTCCCTGTTAATTTACAGGGACTTTATACTATTAATGTGTACCGTCGTTCTTTGCAATTTTACGAACTTCAACTGTATTTCCTTCTCCCTGCAAAACAGGGCAGCCTTTTGCAAATTCGGCCGCCTCGTTAGCCGATTTGGCTTCTATAATAATAATGCCGCCAAGGGTTTCTTTAATGTCGCCAAAAGGCCCGTTGGTTACCACCTTTTTTGAGTTTACCACTTTAGCATCGGCAAAAGGCAAGCCAATACCCTTTACAAATTTATTGGGGGCTTTAATGCTACCGATCCAATCCATAGTTTGTTTCATCCATTGCTGGATCTGCTCAGGAGAGGCTACTTCACTGCCTTCCTGATGCCTCATAATTAACGCGAATTCATCCATTGTTTTAATTTTTTAAGGTTATTAAATATATTAATTATCTCTATAACAAACGAGATGCCTGCAATAGGACAAAAGCCCGTTATTTTTTTTAAATTTAGGGTATCTTTTTCTCTCAACATGTATTATAAGCACTGAAACTGAACATATGGTAAAAAATGTACCCCATTTATTTATTTGCTTTTTATTTTTCGCTTTAACCAGTGCAAAAGCACAATTAAGCATTGATACCACTTTATCTGCCGAAGATATGGTAAAAACCGTTTTTGCGGCATCCGATAACGATTCTAAAATTGAAAATGTAAAATACAAGGGCTATAAAAAATCGCTGGGCATTTTTAAATGCTCAATGGTGTATAACAAGGTTATTTCTAAAGGCTTGATCCTTTCTACCGGCAATGTATTTGATGCCATTGGCCCTAATAATACACCTGATAAAAGTTCTAAGGCTTTGAACAATACCGATGTTTCTTTAAGTGCTATTGCCAAAGGGCCAACATACGATGCCGCTATTTTAGAATTTGATTTTATTCCCACAGATGATAGTATTGCTTTTAATTTTTTCTTTGGCTCAGAAGAATATCCCGAATATGTGAGCAAGAATGTGAATGATATTTTTGGTTTTTTTCTAAGCAGCGAAGATCCACCAGGCAGAAGAAATTTAGCAATGCTGGAAAGGCATATCCCTATCACAGTTGACAATATTAATTCGATCGTAAATAAGAAATATTTTATAAGAAACTATTTGTGGGATCCTGAAAATGTTGCCAAATGGGAGAGTAATAAGCCCGGAGGCGAGCTGGCTTCTACGTTTCAGTTTGATGGTTTTACGGTTGTTTTGCATGCCGGTGCAAAAGTAGTTCCCGGCAAAAAGTACCATATTAAAATTGCCATTGCCGATGTGGGTGATAGATTATATGATTCGGCTATTTTTTTAGAAGCGGGTTCTTTTAAAAGTATGTCATCAAAAACAATCTCATTTGAAAAATTTGCGAAAGAAGAATTTGGTGAAAAAGTGTTTAATGATCTTGGTAACTCTATTTCGGTTAACTTAAATATTAATTTTGAGACCGGTTCTTATAAAATTACAGAAGCAGAATCGTTTGCTCAACTTAATAAAGTGATCAATCTTTTAAAGAAGGATGCAAAGATGCATCTAGAAGTGAATGGACATACAGATAATAATGGCAGCAAAGAACAAAATAAAACCTTATCCTTAGACCGTGCAAAAACAGTAGCAGATTATTTAATTTCTAAAGGAGTAAAATCAGACAGAATAACTTACAATGGTTTTGGTGATACAAAACCTATTAGTGATAATAAGGCGTTGAATAGAAGGGTGGAGTTTGTGTTTGTGAGGTAATTCGGCAGGATTTACAAATTCTACAGAGCCGGTGTACCTGCTTTTATGACTAAAATAAAAAAATTAAAAATTATAAGATGAAAAATTTAATATATTTTTTAGCGTTTTTTAGTTTATGTTCATGTGATCCACATGATAGTAGGTTGACAATTGTAAATAAAACAACATTCCCAATAAACTATGATTTTAAATTTAACAAAAGCGATACCGTATTTGATAACTTTAATGTTTACATAAATGATGCAATAGCTATTGGTGATAGTTCAAGGCAGTCCATTTTAGGCACGGATACTTGGCTGAGAAAACTTAAGCAAAGTGAAAATAAACAATTATCACTCTTTTTTTATAATATCGATAGTTTGAAAATAAATATGCATAAGTTTAATAATATGCAAACGTACTTTTTAGCTAAAAAATACTTTAAAGTATTTAAATTAAACGAAAAACAATTAGATAGTTGTAATTGGGTAATACGTGTTACAGAATAATCCGCTTGGCAGGATTTGTAATAATGGAATAAATTTGATCATTTAAGAAAACTCTCTACAATAGTAACAACCGGATAGGCATATTCTTTACCGGGCTTTAAAGTAGTTATCTCACCCATATATTCTCCATGGCCACCCGAAAAAATTTCAAGTTTACAATTCGGTATCAGTTTTGACATTTGCTCCATATGTTCTGTTGTAGCAACATCAGCGTCGCCGTTAACAAGCAATACAGGGCATTTTACAGATTTGATCTGTTCATCGGGCACATCTTTAAAATTGATCATGCGGGTTGCGCTGCGATGGAACATGTTCAATAGCTTTGCGCTATCAGGAGTTACTTTTAAGAAGGCGTCTTTATATGGCTGCGGCATTTGTTCAAAAGTTCCTTTTTTCATAAACTCCCAAAACTGTGATTGCGTTCCGTTTCGTTTAAGCAGGGCAGAGGCTACCACAATTTTATTGCAGAGTTCAGGATGACGAATGGCAATTTGTAAGGTGGTATTGCCGCCATTGCTAAAGCCAAGAAAATCTGCTTTTGTAATTTTCAACTCTTTTAAAAGTGCAGTCACATCATCTGCATCCTGTTCAAACGAAAGTTCTTTATCTCTGTCAGATGTTCGCCCATGCGCTTGTAGCTCAACACAAATTAGTTGATGGGTTTTACAAAGAATAGGAATAATTCTACCAAAAGAAGTTTGAATGGTAGAACCGCCGCCATGAATTAATACTAAAGGTTTGCCTTCTCCATAAATTTCGTAATACATGTTTATGCCGTTTATTTTGGCATAACCGTTTTTTGTAAAAGTAGTATCGTTCATAGTGATTTGTGTTATATCGTTTGTATTAACAGGTTTTGTATTTTCTTTTTGGTTAGTGTTATTACAAGCAAAAAAAAGTGCAATTATAATTGTAATTAAAATTAAATTCTGTGTTTGCATAATATTAAATTTGCCGGATTAATAAACTTTAGAACTTTTTATGCTTTGATCTCTTTTATAAATTGTATCCGAAATTTTATAGCCGTCTTTAGTATAAGTAGTTTGTTTTTTTATTTTTCCATTTCTTCGATAAAAAGTATGTGTATTAATTGGGTAAGCAAAAAGCCCTTTTTCTGTACGAAAAATATGAAATTCTCCTGAGCTTTTTATTTTACCGTTTAATACATAATATAGATTTTGTGAGGCGTCATAATCTGAAGAGGAATAATCCGTGCTACTTGTTGATGAATTTGAAGAGGAATAATCCGTATGGCTTACTGATGAATCTAAAGTGGAACTTGTTGCAGGGTTAGAGTATATTTCAAGTTCTTTTATGGAATCAGAAAAAGTAGGGAAATAATTTATACGGTTATACATACATTTTAACATCCGAAGGTTATTTGGTAACACTGGAAGAGTTGTTATTTCATTGTATCCACAATGCAGTTTTTGTAATGAATCAGGAAGAGTGGGGAGTTTGGTAAGAAAATTATAAGAACAGTCTAAATTCTTAAGAAAAGCGCCTAAAGAAGGCAAAGTTACTAAAGAATTTAAGTTGCATTCAAGACTGTATAGCGAAGATATTGAAGCTGGTAAACTGGTTAAATTATTTAAGTTGCAATTTAAAATGCGAAGAGATGAAGGTAGTGCAGGAATTTCTTTTAGCTTGTTATTATTACAAATTAAACAAGTAAGTGAAGAAAAGTATTCAATGCCACTTAAATTGTGAATGTTTTGATCTTCTACGTTTATAGTTTGAGTTGATTGTGTTACCAATACGTTGTTGATGTTTAGCGAATTGTTTTTCACAGCGTCTGGTATTGTTCTTTTTAAGTAAGAAGCAAAGTTGGAGTCAGGAATAAGAAAATAGTTTTGCGCAATACTATTTTGCAAATAGCTTAGCAGTATAAAAATCAGAATTTTCTTAATATTCATGAAATAAAAAAACCCCGCAATTGCGAGGTTTTCTGTGGGAACTACTGGGTTCGAACCAGTGACCCCCTGCTTGTAAGGCAGGTGCTCTGAACCAGCTGAGCTAAGCTCCCAAAATTTTTGGTGTGCAAATGTAAGAGATAATAATTAATTATTCAAAAAATAATTAAATTATTTTTTTACATCTTCTAATCCTGCATCAGGAATAAGCATACCATCTACTAATACACGACCGCAATGCTCACACACAATAATTTTTTTGTTTAAACGAATATCTAACTGACGTTGTGGTGGAATTTTATTATAACATCCGCCGCAAGCATCACGCTCTACTGCTACAACCGCTAAACCGTTACGTGAGTTAGCACGGATACGTTTGTAAGCATTCAATAAACGATCTTCGATACCTGCACTGGCAGCTTCGCTTTGTTTCATTAATTCTTTTTCATCCTTCTCAGTTTCAGCAATGATCTCATCTAACTCACCTTTCTTAGCTTTAAGATCTTTGCTTCTTTCTTCAAATTCAATTTTGCTTTTTTCAAGTAATTCACTTTTAATAGTGATGCTTGCTTTAGCTTCCTTGGTACGTTTTTCTGCTAACTGAATTTCTAAATTTTGAAATTCAATTTCTTTAGTAATCGCATCGTACTCACGGTTATTACGAACTTTACCTTGTTGTTGTTCGTATTTTTTAATATTAGCCTGGAAATCTTTAATGGCTTGTTTCTTTTCGTTTAAAGTAGTTTCAAGTTCTGCAACTTCTTCTTCTACATTTTTTAAACGCGTCTCTAAACCTAAAACTGTATCTTCAAGATCACTTACCTCTAAAGGTAATTCTCCTCTAACTGTTCTTAATTTGTCAATTTTACTATCAATTAATTGTAATTGGTAAAGCGACTTTAATTTTCCTTCAACCGAAGCGTCAATTTTTTCTTTAATTTTTGCAGCCATGTTCTAAAAATAGTTTACCGGATTTGTGTTTGTTTTTGATAAACGGATTGCAAATGTAGGAAATTTATTCTGAATTATCTCATAAAAAATTTCAGGGGTATATTGCTCTGTTTCAAAGTGCCCGGCGTCTACCACTAAGAGCTTGCCCTCGGCATCAAAAAACTCATGATATTTAAAATCAGCGGTAATGTAGGCGTCAGCACCGCTATTTATGGCATTTTTGAGCAAAAAACGACCACTTCCGCCACAAATTGCCACTTTTTTGATCAATTTTCCGGTTTTTTTGGTGTGTTTTAAGCAACCGCTCATTAAACTTTTTTTAACATGTGCCAAAAAATTGTTCTCCGTCATTTCAGTGCTCAACTCACCAATCATACCACTGCCAATTTGCCCGTGCTTATTGGCAATGGCATAAATATCATAAGCAACTTCCTCGTAAGGGTGCGCCTTTAAAAGGGCAGAGATGATCTTTGATTCTTTATTAAATTCAAAAACGGTCTCTATTCTTACTTCTTTTTCTTTACTTAATTCGCCTGCTTTTCCTAAAAATGGCTTGGTATCTGCATTTCCTTTAAATGTGCCGGTTCCCTCCAAATTAAAGCTGCAGTTAGAGTAATTGCCAATATGGCCCGCACCTGCACTAAATAAAGCGTCTAATACAACCTGGTGGTGACTTTCGGGTACAAATACCACCAGCTTTTTAAGCAGGTTACTTTTTGGTGCAAGAATATGCAGGTTTTTTAATCCTAATTTATCGGCCAGTTTTTTATTTACGCCTTGTTTTACATTATCTAAATTGGTGTGGCAGGCATAAATGGCAATGTTATTTTGAATGGCTTTAATAATGGTTCTCTCTATATAATTATTGCCGTTTATTTTTTTTAAGCCGCTAAATAAAATGGGGTGGTGCGCAATAATTAAATTGCAATTATTTTTAATGGCCTCGTCAATTATTTCTTCGGTACAATCAAGTGTTAGTAAAGCACCGGTTGCAGCCTGCGTTTTATGGCCGGTTATAAGCCCGCAATTATCATAATCTTCCTGGTAAGCAAGAGGTGCAAAGTTTTCAATTTCGGTAATTATTTCCAGGATGGTCATAGAGTTTAATTTTAAAAATGAAAGGTTCTTAAATAAAAAATCCCCTCATTTTAAAAGAGGGGATCTTTAAAATTTATTATTCTATTCTGGATTTGTGATCCTCGATATTTGCCATTTCTTTTAAGGCATTATAAACTTCATAATCTGCTCTTCCACCACTTGCTTGTTCCATTTGCATTTTTATCATTTTAAGATCTTCGGGTATTTTTGAATCTGTAATGTTTGCTACATTTAAAACAAACACCCCATTATCACCTGCAATAAATTTACTGGTTGCACCGGCTTTTGTGCCAATAGCAGTACCAATTAAAATATCATCATGACCTAACCCTTCAACGTTATGGCTCGAGTAAGGCATATCCATTTGTTGTTTAGCTTCTAAGCCCATTTTTGTGGCGATCTCAGTTACGTTTTTAGTATTACCTGCTTTTGTATTAAATTCAGCAGTAAACATCTCTGCTTTTTTATCTTTAATAGCTAAAGCTTTTACTTCGTCTTTCACATCTTCTAAAGGTAAAACACCTTTATTTTTTATGCCTGAAACTTTAACTACAATATGTTTATCAGAAAAAGTAAAGATATTTACATCTCCTTTTTTAGCGGTATACACCCATTTTACCAATTCTTTAGCATTATCTAAACCCGGTAAAGTATAAACGCCTTCTTTTATATTATCTGCTAAACGTTTGGTTAATTTTTGTGCATCAACAGCTTTATCAAAAGATTCGCCTGAACTATTTTCACCGGCAAACTGATTAGCTTTTGTAAAAATGGCCTGGTTGGTTTCATCGCTTGGCGAAATTAACTTAAAGATCTGCGCTACTTTATAAGTATTATGACGTGTTTTACTTACATCTTTCACTTCAATGATATGGTATCCAAATTGTGTTTCAACAACCGAGATATTACCTTTAGTACCCATTAAACCTGCATTTTTAAACGGCTCAACAAATCCTTTGTTCTCATCAAACCAACCGTAATCACCACCATTTGTTTTGCTTCCGCCATCATCACTTACAGTTTTTACCAAAGTATCAAAAGTTACTTTTTTCTCTTTTATTAAAACCAATAAACTATCAGCAGCTTTTTTAGCTTGCGCCATGCTGCGTTTTGGTTGTTGTGTTTGAGGATCGTTAATGCCAATTAAAATATGACGTACACGTGCGCTATCAGCAATTGAATTAACTGCTTCTAACTTGTATATCTTAAAATAAGCGCCTTCGTTATACGGACCAAAAACCGTACCTGCAGCGGCAGTAAAAATACTAGAATCACGAACGATCATTGTTTTTTTGTTCATGTCCTGAATGTTAATTGCACCATTCTCACTTTCCTGAGCAATAAAAGCGCTGTCTTCTTTTAAAGATTTTCCTTTAAATCCTTCGGCAGCAATAAGAGCTTCTTTTGAAATTGCTTCAACATCGGCAGGGCTTGGCAATACATCAAACGATACGTATTCAATTTTACGTGTTGTTTCGTTATTTAAGAATAAGTATGAATTATTTGTATAGAATTTTTGGATGTCATCATCAGTAACTTTAACAGTACTATCACTTACCGAATCAAAACGCTTAATTACGTAAGTAAAATTAATTTTAGTGTTTTGCGCTTTATAAGTTTCTTTTGCTTCAGCAGTTGTAGTGTATAAACCTTTGCGGATAAGCGTAGCATATTTTTCTGCATAACGCATGTTTTTAATATCCTCTTCCATTTGTTTAACAAACATTTCCTGATCGCCGGTTGCACTTTGAACGAACTGACGGAATTTAGCAGGGTCAAGACTTCCGTCTGCCGCAGCTAATTGCTCATACACTTTACCTGTTTTTTGATCGGTTAAACGTTGAGCTACAGAAGGTACAGGGTGCGCTACAACACGTTCGTAAACTTCATCTTCACCAACGGTAATACCAACTTTATCATATTGCGGTTTAATAACCAAATCAGAAACATATTGTTGCCAGATATAATCGTTTACCTGCGAGCGGGTAGCATCATCAATATCATTTGATTGTTTTTGCTGACGAATAATGTTCAATTGATTTTCAACGCGGGTCACAAAATCATTTCTATCAATGTTTTTACCGTTAATAGAGCCAACAGACATTTGTTCGTTATCGCCAAAAATACTGGCACCGGAGCCTAAGAGGCTTTCTAAAATAAAAATAACAAGGGCTAAACCCACAATACCAACCAATAAACCCGTTCTTCTACGGATCTTTTCTAATACGCTTGTGTGTTCTTTTTTCTTCTCAGCATCAACCTGTTGCTGGATGTTTTTTTCTTTACTCATTTCGTTCAAAATTTTTATGACTGGCAAAGATAGCAGTTTTAATGAAACGGAAAAATGAATTTTTAAGGTTTTTAAAAGATTGTTAAATCCCCGCTACCAATAAGCTTTCCATATTTTTCAACAAGCCAAAATAAACCCCTTTAAAATCGTAAATTTATAGTCCTCAATTTGATATAATTTTAACTAAAAAACGCCATATTTTTTAAGATGTTTTTAATTTTTGATACCGAAACCACAGGCTTACCACGCAATTACAACGCACCCGTAACCGATTTTGATAATTGGCCGCGCATGGTGCAAATAGCCTGGCAATTGCACGATGCAGCGGGTAATTTGATAGGCAACGATTCAATTATCATTAAGCCCGAAGGTTATACCATTCCCTTTGCTACTATTCAAATTCATGGTATTACTAACGAAAGGGCTAATGAAGAAGGGCAGGATCTTAAAAACACCTTACAAAAATTTAGTGATGCGGTTAATAAAACAACTTACATAGCCGGGCATAATATTGAGTTTGATATAAACATTGTGGGGGCAGAATTATTGCGTTGTGGTTTGCCAAATGTGCTTGAAAACAAAACTTTTATTGATACCAAGAATGATCAAACTACTGAATATTGTGCTTTACCCGGCGGAAGAGGCGGTAAATTTAAATGGCCAACCTTAACCGAATTATATCAAAAATTATTTAACAGCGGTTTTGATGAGGCGCACAATGCAGCGTTTGATGTGGCTGCTACAACCAAAGTGTTTTTTGAGATCATAAAAAGAGGTATAACAAAAGTGCAGGAGATCTCTGCAGAAATGCTTCCGGTAATTAATTATGTTGCCCCTGATTTTACCGAATTAATTAAACACGAACAGTATTGGAAAGAGCGTAAAGCCAAAGAAGCCAAAGAAAAAGAAGAGGCAGCAAAAGTTGCTTCGATTGAAAATATTATTACCGAGGTTGACGCTGATCTTAAATTCTCACACCTTCATAATCACACACAATTCTCAGTGTTGCAATCTACCAGCGATGTAGCAGCACTTGTAAATAAAGCAATTGAATTTAAAAGTCCCGGTGTTGCATTAACTGATCATGGTAACATGTACGGTGCATTTTTATTTTGGAAAGAAATTGACGGACAAAATAAAAAAATAAAAGAGCATAATGCAGCCCTTGAAAAAGGCGAGATTACCGGCGAAAAGAAAACAGAATTAAAATGTATTATTGGTTGCGAAGTAAATATTTGTGCCGATCACAAAGATAAAAGCAAAAAAGATAATGGCTTTACGCAGGTGCTAATTGCAAAAAATCGTAAAGGTTACGAAAACTTATGCCGCCTTAGTTCTATTGGCTTAATTGATGGGGCCTATTATGTGCCGCGTATTGATAAAGAACTTTTGGTGAAATATAAAGATGGTTTAATTGCCACCACAGGTTCTCTAAATTCTGAAGTGCCATACAGTATTATTAATTTGGGCGAGCAACAAGGCGAAACTGCTTTTTTATGGTATAAAGAATTATTTGGCGATGATTTTTATGTAGAGATCAACCGTCAATATAAAAATCAGGATGAAGAGTTTGCCAATCAACAATTAATTGCATTGGCAAAAAAGCATAACGTACCGTACTTTGCCGCAAATAGTAATTATTACATTGATAAAAAAGGTTCTAAATCGCACGACATTTTATTGTGTGTAAAAGATAATGAGAAGCTGGAAACGCCTAAAGGCAAAGGTCGTGGCTTTAGGTATGGTATGCCTAATGATGAGTTTTATTTTAAATCTCCTGCCGAAATGGTGGCGCTGTTTAAAGATATTCCCGAGGCACTTCACAACACAAATTTGATCGTAGATAAAATAGAACAATTTAAATTAGGCCGAGAGGTACTCCTTCCTAAATTTGAAATTGCCGCGGATTTTATTGAAAGTAAAGCTGCTGAGATTGAAGAATCATTTAAACGTATTTGCGCTTTAAAAGAAAAAGACTGGCAATCAAAAAATTTAAGCGAAGAACAAATTGAACACAACAAAGCTGAGGTAAGAACCATTGCCGAACAGTTTGTATACATGACTGAGCTTACTTACCAGGGTGCAGCAAAACGTTATCCTGATCTTACACCCGATAAAAAAGAGCGCATTGATTTTGAATTGGCAACTATCGAAAGAATGGGTTACCCAGGTTACTTTTTAATTGTTGCCGATTTTATTAGTGAAGCACGCAGACTTGGGGTTTCTGTTGGTCCGGGTCGTGGATCGGCGGCGGGTTCAGCCATTGCTTATTGTTTAGGAATTACCAATGTTGATCCAATTAAATTCGATCTCCTCTTTGAGCGTTTCTTAAATCCCGACCGTATTTCAATGCCCGATATTGATATTGATTTTGATGATGAAGGGCGTGGCCTAGTAATTGATTATGTAATTAATAAATACGGTGCCAACCAGGTAGCGCAAATCATCACTTATGGTACAATGGGTGGCAAATCTGCTATCAAAGATACTGCAAGGGTTTTAGACCTTCCTTTAGATAACGCTAACCGTTTAACAAAATTATTTCCTGATAGTTTAGACGCTAAGTTAAAAGCATTGTTAAAACCGGGAGGCATTGATCCAAAATATTTAGGTAAGATAGAAGGCAAACGTGAAGTAATAGATCAATCTTATGCATTCAGAAAACTGGCAGAAGAAAAAGGTCCTGAAGCGGATGTATTAAATCAAGCTTATGAATTGGAAGGTTGTTTGCGCAACACCGGTATTCATGCCTGCGGTGTAATTATTACACCCGGCGAAATGATGAAGTATGTGCCTGTTACCAAAGGTAAAGATAGTGATATGCTAGTGACGCAGTTTGATAACTCGGTTGCAGAAAGCGCTGGCTTATTAAAAATGGACTTCCTTGGTTTGCGTACACTTACTATTATTAAAGATGCCGTTGCGCTTATAAAACAAAATCATGGTATCGATTTGGATATTGATGCCATCTCTTTAGAAGATGAAAAAACATACGAGCTCTTTCAACGTGGCGAAACAAATGGCATTTTCCAGTATGAAAGTGTTGGTATGCAAAAATCTTTAAAAGAATTAAAGCCGGATAGTTTTACCGATTTAATTGCGATGAATGCTTTGTATCGTCCGGGACCAATTGCATACATTCCAAATTACATTGCGCGTAAGCATGGTCGTGAAAAAATTACTTACGATCTGGAAGGCATGGATGAATTCCTTCAAGAGACCTATGGCATTACAGTTTATCAAGAGCAGGTAATGCGTTTAAGTCAGAAACTTGCAAATTTTACAAAAGGCGATGCCGATGTGTTGCGTAAAGCAATGGGGAAGAAGGATAAAAAAACACTTGATAAATTAAAACCACTATTTGTTGAGAATGCAACCAAAAACGGACACGATGCAAAAGTATTAGAAAAAGTCTGGAAAGATTGGGAGGCCTTTGCGAGTTATGCTTTCAACAAATCACACTCAACTTGTTATGCTTATGTTGCCTTTCAAACTGCTTATTTGAAAGCGCATTACCCTAGCGAGTACATGGCTTCTACATTAAATCACGCGGGCAGTATTGAGTCTATTGCGTTTTTTATGGAAGAATGTAAACGTGCAGGTTTAAAAGTTTTGGGGCCGGATGTGAACGAAGGTTTTGGAAAATTCTCGGTTATGCCAAATGGTGATATCCGTTTTGGAATGGCCAGTATCAAAGGCGTTGGCGAGAATGTGGTAAATGCCATTGTTGAAGAAAGAAATGCCAACGGGCCTTATAAAAATGTATTTGATCTGGCTGCTAGATTAGATAGTAAAGCAGTGAACAAAAAAAGTATTGAAGGTTTAGCCTTATCAGGTGCTTTTGATAGTTTTGAAGGAATGACGCGTTCTATGTTCTTTGTGGCCGACCTGGATGGAAACACATTAACCGATCGTATGATCCGTTATGGTAACCAAAAAAATTTAGGTAACGATACGTCTCAGGCAAGTTTATTTGGTGAAGAAAATGAAGTAGAAGTTTCAGAACCACAGCTTCCAAAAGCCGAACCGTGGAATGCTTTAGAGCAATTAAGCCGCGAAAAAGAAGTGGTGGGATTTTTTATTAGCGGTCATCCATTAGATCCGTTTAAATTAATTATCGAATATAAATGCAATGCCAATTGCGCGCAATTAAAAGCAGGCTTAGAACCTTTTAAAAATCGCGAAGTTGTTTTTGGTGGCATTATTACAGGCTTTGAGAACCGTACCAGCAAAACAGGTAATGCCTTTGGTAAATTAATTGTAGAAGATTATCACGGCTCTACCGAATTAATGTTGTTTGGTAAAGATTTTGTTGAGTACAATAAATACATGGTGCAAGGGCTTTTTGTATTTGTAAAAGCCAAAGTGCAGGAACGTTATAATCAACCTGGCAGTTTAGAAATTAAGATCAACAAAATTGAATTGCTCAACGATGTTAAAACAAATGCTTTTAATCTTATCAGGATGAAAGTGAAGTTGGATAATGTAAGCGAAGATCTTATCAATAAATTGGATCAGTTGATGAACAATAATGCAGGTAAAAGTAGTGTTGAATTTTATGTAGAAGATGAAGAGCAGCACCAAAATGTAAAGCTGTTCTCTAAAAAAAGCAAGATAGAGATCAATGATACTTTTCTTTCAGAAATTGATAAACTGGTAGAGATCAATTATGAACTTAGTTAACAAATCAAATAGTTATTTGATTTTGGCTTTAAATAGCTAATTCTTTTATTTTTCCAGGCCAAAAAGTTTCTGTTCCTTTATACAAGGAGAGATTTGCTGACTCGTATGAATGCGTAAATAAAAATTACGCAGGCAATTAAAAATCCCTTTCTCCACGCAGCATTTTATCAGGATCGGGAAGTTTGTCCTTCGCACGAATTTCCTCGAGCTCAGCTTTTGTGAATTCGTATTTACCAAACATCAGCCAATAACTCTCTTTGCTTACGCCATCCCAATGCATAATACTGAATCGTAACTGCATACTTTGCAAAAGGTTTAGCTCAATAAACAACCAAAACACAATAAGTGGCACAATTCGCAAACAGTATTTGAAAAATATATTTTTAGCATGGTTGTGCCAGAACCAGGAAATAAAAACACCCAAGGGGAAAGCAAAGAATGCATAAAACTCAATCATTACACGGCAACCTAAAGACCCGCCGGAAGTCCAGTCCCACCAACTACTGAGAATATAAACGGTAAGAGATAACAGAACGATATTAAACAAAAAAAAAGGTTTCATGCGTTTATAACTTAAGAGCATACCCACTAATGCAAGCAACATAATTGGCGTATATACGAACCAGCCCTTAAGGTAGCTGAATAAAAAGTTTACAATTTGCGGGTCATCGAAAAAAAACCGTTCCTTTCCATAACTATAGTATATAAATTGCCCGAAATATATTTTCCAAAAAATCATTTGTGCCAAAAGCGGCAAAGAGAATATTAGCAGCGACAATCCTGCTATGCGCCGTGAAGCGAAAATATATTTAACTCTATTGGTAAAATCATTAAATGAATATACATTATACAAAAGTGGAAACAAAAGCACTAAAATACCGGTTGGGCGTATTAAAGTAATTAATCCTGCCATAAGGCCTGCCCACATAAAATGACGTGGCTTAGCATGAATAAGACTTTGAAGAATGCAATAAATGAAAATTGCATTCAAACAAAATAAGTAGCCATGCGCCAATTCTCCCCAACTGTAAGTATAATAAAAAAGGTTTGTAGCAAACAACAAAGATATTAGTACGATAAGTGTAACGGTTTCGCTAAAGAACATAAGCAAGCTTTTGCGGCAAAAGAAAAGGCCAATAATAACGTAAATAATACTGCCCCAGCGCACCGCCCATTGGTATGGCAAAGAGTAGCCGGTTGCAGGCGCGCCGGTAAGTTTTGCTTTTAAATGCCCAATAGCAAAGCCCGGTGCATACATCAAAGCCATGCCAATAGTGCGTTTGTTTTGTTTAATGCCTGTTTCGGCAACTTCAGGGCTATCAATAAAAAAATTGGGAAGAAAGCGGTAATACTGCTCTACATCCTGATAAAAGGTGCCAAGGTTTTCCTTGTGCGCCTCATAGCGATGATGTCTGTCGAATGTAAAAATGACAAGAAATACAAAAAAATAAAGCGAAGGCTTTTGTAAAATATGATTAAAAAGTGTTTTAAGATAAGTCATGTCAGAATGCCTTGTGAATGTAAGGCATTTTCAAAAATCTACAAAATTTGCCTATCTTTGCGGCTTAATAATTTTTTGCAATGATTTCGGTTAACAGCGTTACAGTGAGTTTTGGAGGGTTCAATCTTTTCGATAATATTTCTTTTTTAATCAATCAAAAAGACAGGATCGGTCTTGCCGGAAAAAACGGCGCGGGAAAATCTACTTTGCTTAAAATTTTATCGGGTAATCAAAACCCAACCAAAGGTGATATTGCCATGCCTAAAAATTGTAAGATCGGTTACCTTCCACAGGATATGATCCACCAGCATGGACGTACTGTTTTTGAAGAAACAGAAACTGCGTATGAAGAAATTCAAAAAATGGAAGCGCGCATTAACGATATTAATCATCAGTTAGAAACGCGCACCGATTATGAAAGTGATTCGTACTCAAAATTAATTGAAGAACAATCAGAGATCTATTCGCGTTTGGATGTTTTAGGCGCAGGCAACAGAAATGAAGAGATAGAAAAGATCTTAAAAGGTTTAGGTTTTGAAAGAAAAGATTTTGATCGTCAAACTGCCGAGTTTAGCGGGGGATGGCGCATGCGTATTGAGCTGGCAAAGTTATTATTACAACGCCCTGATATTTTATTGCTTGATGAGCCTACCAACCATTTGGATATTGAAGCCATTATGTGGCTGGAAGATTTTATGGAAACCTTTGCCGGTGCTGTAATGTTGATCAGTCACGATAAAACATTTTTAGATGCCGTTACTAATCGTACGATAGAAATCTCAAATCAAAAAATTTACGATTACAAAACAAATTATTCGCATTACCTGGTTCTTCGTAAAGAAAGAAGAGAACAACAAGAGAATGCTGCAAAGAACCAGCAAAAAATTATTGATCAGTACGAAACGTTGATTGACAAGAATCGTGCTAAAGCCAGTAAAGCGGCCTTTGCGCAATCGTTAATTAAAAAGCTCGATAAAATGGAGCGTATTGAAGTTGACGAAGAAGATAATGCAAGTATGAATTTTCGTTTTCCGGCACCCGCGCATAGCGGTAAAATTGTTTTAACGGTTGAAAATGCAGGTAAAGCTTACGGACCAAAACGTATTTTTTCTGGCGCTGAATTTATTATTACCAAAGGTGAGAAGATAGGATTGGTTGGAAGAAACGGTGAAGGTAAATCTACCATGATGAAAATGATTGCAAAGAAAGTAGATCATGATGGTGTAGTACAAATTGGCCACAGTGTAATGATGGGTTACTTTGAACAAGATCAGGAAGAAAAACTCGATCCAAAGAAAACTGTTTTTGAAACCATTGATGAAGCAGCTGTTGGTGAAGTACGTAAACAGGTGCGTGGTTTATTAGGGTCGTTTTTATTTAGAGGAGAAGATATTGATAAAAAAGTACAGGTGTTGAGTGGGGGAGAGCGTGGCCGTTTGGCTTTGTGTAAATTGTTATTAGAGCCATATAATTTGTTGTTAATGGATGAGCCAACCAATCACTTGGATCTACGCTCAAAAGATATTTTAAAAAAGGCCTTAATGGATTATGAAGGAACTGTTGTAATGGTAAGCCACGACAGGGATTTTATGAAAGGCATTTGTAACCGTTTGTTCGAATTCCGTGAAGGAAAAGTAAAAGAACATTTATGCGATATTGAAGAATTTATGCAATTGCGTAAAGTAGAGCGTTTGAACGAATTGGATCTTGAGAAAAAGGAAGTAGCCGCAATTAAAGAAGAGAAGAAACAAACTGTCACTTCAAATACAGTTGATGTTCAAAAAGAAGCTGAGCAAAAACAAATTAAAAGCCAGATAAAAAAAGTGGAAGAAAATATTTCTAACTTGGAAGCAAAGGTAAAAGAGTGCGATGATAAATTAAGTGATGCTTCTCAATACGATAAATTGGTAAACGATAAAACTTTTTTTGATAATTACAATCAATTAAAAAGTAATTTAGAGAAAGAGATGCAAAAGTGGGAGGAACTAAGCGGAAAACTTAGTTAAAATATTGACAATTTTAGAATTGACTCCCGATAGCTATCGGGATTACAATTGCTTCAATGGTCAATTGTAAATAATTAAATTGTAAATTCAACTCATGATAAAACGCAATATTCCAAATGCTATTACCTGTGGCAATCTCCTATGCGGTTGTTTAGCTATTGTAAAAGCTTTTGAAGGCGATCTGGTTTGGGCTGCTTATTTAGTGGGTATTGCTTTGGTGTTGGATTTTTTTGATGGTTTTACCGCGCGTTTATTAAAAGTTGCTTCGCCCATTGGTAAAGATCTTGATAGCTTAGCCGATATGGTAACTTTTGGTGTGGTACCAGGTATTGTGATGTATCAAATGATTTCTCTGTCAGAGAATATGAGTTTGGGATTTAGGAGTTACCAACCTTGGGAATTTCATTATTTACAGTACGTCTCGTTTATAATTCCAATTTTCTCGGCAATTCGTCTTGCTAAGTTCAATAACGATACAAGACAATCAGATTCTTTTATTGGAGTGCCGACGCCTGCCAATGCAATGGTAATTTGCTCTTTACCTTTATTTATTAATTTTCCATCTTTAAATAATCCCATGCAACGTTCATTTCTTCCAATAGATAATTATTACGGAACGTTTGAACTTATACTTTTGAATCCATTCGTCTTATGTCTTGTGTCTTTGGTCATGAGTTTGTTACTTATAGCTCCGCTGCCCTTATTGGCCCTTAAATTCAAGAATTTTAGCTGGGCCGATAACAAGATGCGTTTTATATTAATTGGCCTTTCGGTTGCTTGCCTTGCAGTATTTAAGTTTGTGGGTATTCCGTTGGTTATTATTCTTTATATTTTGTTAAGTATTGTGAATAACATATTTTTCAAAAAGAAAGTTTAATCCTACTTTTGTTAACCTAAATTCACACACAAAATGGCAAAATTTATTGCAGATATTGATGTAATGCCGCTTCGCGCATTATTAGACCCACAAGGCAAAGCTGTAACAGGCTCAATGAAAAACCTTAACCTTGGCGAGATTGAGAACGTTCGCATTGGTAAACACATTACTTTAGAAATAGTAGCCAACGATGAAAATGCTGCAAAAGCTAAGGTGGATGAAGCCTGCAAAAAGCTGCTTTGCAATCAAATAATGGAGTTTTACGAATTTAAGTTAACTCCTTCTAAATAATTTGTTTATTGCAAGCATTACTCTATATTTGAAATCTTATTAAATCATAATTTTTAAATCTTAATTCTAAAATCCAAATGGGATATTTATTTACATCAGAATCAGTGTCGGAAGGACACCCGGATAAAGTAGCCGATCAAATTTCGGACGCATTAATTGATAATTTTTTAGCATTCGATCCTAACAGTAAAGTTGCCTGTGAAACCTTAGTTACAACAGGTCAGGTTATTCTTGCAGGTGAGGTAAAATCAAAATCATATTTGGATGTGCAGGAAATTGCACGTGAAGTAATTCGTAAAATTGGTTATACAAAATCTGAATACATGTTCGAGGCAAACTCTTGCGGTATTCTTTCTGCTATTCACGAACAATCTTCTGATATTAATCAAGGTGTAGATAAAAAGAAAAAAGAAGAACAAGGTGCAGGTGATCAGGGTATGATGTTTGGTTATGCAACTAACGAAACTGCTAACTACATGCCATTGGCTTTAGATCTTGCTCATGGTATCTTATTAGAATTGGCCGCATTACGTCGCGAAAACAAAGAAATTAAATATTTACGTCCTGATGCAAAATCACAGGTTACTTTAGAGTACAGTGATGATAATGTGCCTGTACGTATTGATGCTATTGTTGTTTCAACACAACATGATGATTTTGATACTGAGCCAAAAATGTTAGCGAAAATTAAAAAAGACATCGTTGATATTTTAATTCCACGCGTTAAAAAGAAATATCCAAAATACGCCCACTTATTTAATAGCAAGATCAATTACCATATTAACCCTACCGGTAAATTCGTAATAGGCGGGCCGCATGGTGATACTGGTTTAACAGGCCGTAAAATTATTGTTGATACTTACGGTGGAAAAGGTGCTCACGGTGGTGGTGCATTCTCCGGTAAAGATCCAAGTAAAGTTGACCGTTCTGCTGCTTATGCAACGCGTCACATAGCAAAAAACTTAGTTGCTGCTGGTGTTTGCTCTGAGGTATTGGTGCAGGTTTCTTATGCAATTGGTGTTGCACAACCAATGGGTATCTTTATTGATACTTATGGTACAGCAAAAGTAAAAATGACCGATGGTCAAATTGCTAAGATCGTTGAAAAAGTTTTTGATATGCGTCCATACTTTATTGAGCAACGTTTTAAATTACGTACACCAATGTACAGCGAAACTGCTGCTTACGGGCACATGGGCCGTAAAAATGAAGTGGTTACTAAAACATTTAAATCGCCTGACGGAAAAACAAAAACTATGAAAGTAGAATTGTTTACCTGGGAAAAATTAGATTATGTTGCTAAAGTAAAAGCTGCTTTTAAAATTAAATAAGCTAAAGTTAATAATTTAAAAAGGCTGTCAGAAATGATGGCCTTTTTTCGTTATAGAGGTTTTAGATAAAATAAAGCAATAAATGGTTTGGTGATTATTTTGCCTTCTGCACTAAGCGAAGTATTGAGTTTATTGAAAAGATTTTCGTACAATTTTTTATCCTGTGGCGAATTAAATATGGCTGTTAACAATGCCGGAAGCTCTTTTTCAAAGCCGAATAACGTATCGCCTTTTGCAATAATGCGTTTGTACGCATTCAATTTTGAAAGCATAACATCTGAATTTCCTAAAAAGTAATGAATGGTAATTTCGTTCATTAAAGAAATATGGTAAATATCCTTTCGCACCTTACCGGCAACTTTTAAAGCCTGTATAGTATATTTTAATGCTTGCCTGTAATTTTTTAAATAAATGTTAAGGATGGTAAAATTCAAATATGAGTTTGCTTTTTCATCGTCTTTTAAAATATCTACGTTTAATTTAAATTCGTTTTCAAACAATTTTATTCTTGCAATATTTTCTTCAATAAGATCGTTTGAAATTAAAATGTTGGTTCTTATTAAAACAAATAAAGTAAACAACTCTGTTCTAACATCGGCATTAGTTGTTTTTTTTAAATCTTTAAGAGCTGTTTCGGCCTCAGTTAATAAAGCTTCAGCGTCTTTATGTCTATTTAAATAAAGAAGTACCAGGCAAAGATTTCTTATCGATTTTAAATAACTGACAAGATTTTTAACTTTTATAATGGGATATTCTTCGAAAAGATCGATGGTTCTTTTTGCAAACACATATGCTTTATCGGGCTCACCACGTTTCATAGCCAGAAAAGCATTGGCTTTATTAAAATAGATCTTTGCAAGCGGATGAAACGCATTGGCTTCATTTTCAAGAAGCGTTTTGTAGGTTTTTGTCAATTGATGATCGTCACCATAAAAATACAAAGTGGAAGATTCTAATTTTATGAGCGCTTCCATGCTTTCAAACTCCATTAAATTCAAATACTCTTTATGAAATTTTGAGAAGGTTTCTTTATCTTTTATATAGTCGTTTTTTAAATAGTCTATATCAACCGACTCAATAGCGCTATTTAATTTTAATTCCAGCGCTTCCATTTTTGTAAGATAATCGTACTTTGTAGAGTCATTAATGATCTTATTCAATAGTTTAAAACCTTCTTTGTATTGACCTTTAAAGATTAAAACTTTGGAACGTTTCAAATTTTTACGAGCATCGTCTGAATTAGGTAATTCTTGTTCGTGAAACTGATATAAAATATCAATAATTTTATAATAAAGACGTGTTGAATTTCCTGAGATCAAAAGCTCATCTTTTTTCTTTTTTAGGCTTAGTTGCTTCTCAATTTTATTAAAATCAGATAATAAACCATTCGACTCTTCATCGAATGAAAAAGCTTTTAAACTAAGATTAATGTATCTTTTTTCAGTTTTAGTTAAAGACCCAATTATGTTAACAAGTTGTTGAGACAAACTTTATCAATTATTTAACACGAAAATAAACTTTATTTTAAAGAGTAAAATATAATAAATATAATATATTGATTTACAATAATTTAATAATGTTAAATTAACTGTTGAAAGGAAATAATTAGTCCATTTTAATATCATTAAAATCACTGTTTTAAGAACTTTGTTTAATAAAGCTTGTTTTAAGATAACTAAGGGTTTTGCACTAGTTCAATTAAATAAATCCACTAAGTGTTTTGAAGCATACTTACTGAACTTTGAAATATTAATTAAAAACAAAAAAGAGAATGAGAAAAATCTATTTGATCACACTAGGTTTATTACTTTCGGTAATAAGCATTTCAAAAGCACAAATTTCGGGTGTTTTTACTGTTCCGGGTTCATATACTTCGGTAGCAGCAGCAATCTCCGATCTAAATACCCAAGGTGTTAACGGCGCCGTTACAATTAATGTAGCTGCCGGTTATACCGAAACAGCGCCGGTGGGCGGTTTTACATTAACTGCAACCGGTACAATTGCCAATACAATTACATTTCAAAAAAGTGGTATTGGAGCTAATCCCTTAATTACAGCTTATACCGGCGGTACAGGTACTCCCGGCTCTGCGGTGCAAGACGGTGTTTGGCGCCTGGTAGGATCAGATTATATTACCATTGATGGAATTGATATTACTGATCCAAATACAACCAACCCTTCAACTATGGAGTTTGGTTATGGTTTATTTAAGGCAAGTGCAACAGATGGGTGTAAAAACAATACCATTAAAAATTGTGTGATCACTTTAAATAAAGATAACAATGCTGGAGGAACAAATCCTGCAGTTGACGGATCTAGGGGTATTGATATGGTTAACGCATTAACGGGTGCACATACAACTATCTTAACTATAACCGCAGCTTCAGGCTCAAACTCAAATAATAAATTTTACAGTAACACCATTCAAAATTGCAATATTGGTATTGCTTTAATTGGTTTTGCAGATGTTACTCCTTTTTCATTAGCCGATACAGGAAATGATATTGGCGGTAGCACAACAGCAACAGGAAATACAATTATTAATTATGGCGGCGGTGCTGCTGCAACAAACCCTGCTGCTGCAGTGCGCACGTTAGCGCAGTATAATATCAATGTGTCTTACAACACTGTGAACAATAACAATGGTTCAGGAATAAATCACACAAGTACATTGAGAGGTATCTATTTAAATACTGCAATAAGCGCAAATGCGACGATCAATAACAATACATTAACAGTTAGCGGTGGTACAACAACTTCGCAGGTTTCTGTTATTGAAAACGTTTCAGGTGCAACTGCTGCAAATAATACCGTAACTATTAATAACAACCTTATTACTAATTGTACAAATACAATGGTAACCACGGGTGCTTTTTATGGTGTTTATAATACTGCTTCATGTGCTTATTTAAATATGAATAATAACACATTTACAAATAACAGTTCATTTGCAACTTCGGGGTCTACTTATTTGATCTATAATTCAGGTGCGGTTGCTTCTGTTGTAAATATGAATAATAATAATTTAGGTTTTTCTTTTAATGGCCCGGCTGCCTATACAGGTGCAATGTATAACGTTTATAATGGTGGCGGAACAGCGCTTACAAGTGCTAGCTTGAGTAATAATATTTTTTCTTCATACAACCATATAGTTACCGGTACAGGATCTATTTATTTTATTTACAATACTAATGGTAATGCTAACCTTTCAATAAATAATAACTCGATCAGTAACTTAACATTAAACCATAGCGGAGCAGAGTATTGCTACTATAATGCATCGAGCACGCAAAGTTCATTAGCAGTTACAGGTAATACCATTACCAATGTTACGCGTAACGCTTCTGCCGGAACAATGTATTGTTATTATGCCGGAAGCTCTTCTCTTGGAACAAGCTTTCAAACATTTTCAAATAACCTGTTTTCGAATATTACATGTACAACTTCAGGTTCAGGAACTTTTTATGGATTTTATAATTCAGATGGTGCAACCTCGCCATATCCTAAAAAGACAATTTTTAATAATATTTTGTCAAATATCAATTATAATACTACCGGCACGTTTTATGGTATATACACTTCGTATCTTGGTGATGGTTCCACAACTTCAGGATCATCAGTTTATAATAATCTAGTTGACAATGTTACTACTTCGGGTACAATTTATGGTATGTACGAAACAGGTACAGCTTCACCAACGTATCCGGTTTCTGCATTTACTAACACCGTTAGCAATATTACATCTAACGGATCGGCATCTACAATTTATGCAAACTATATAGGTAGTAGTGCAGGCGGAATTAATTTTTATAAGAACAGAACATTCAACATCAATCAAACAGGTGCAACAGGCGTACTTTATGGCATGTATGTTTCTGCTACTTTGGCAAATATCTATAATAATATACTTGGTGCTATAAATACGCCAAGCGCTACAGGAGCTAACAGATTAAATGGTATTTATGTTGCAGGTGGTACTACGGCAAATATTTATTACAATTCTGTTTATTTGAATGGAACAAGTACCGGTGCTAACTTTGGCTCAAATGCAATTTATGCTACTACAGGACCAAATGTAAATTTAAGAAATAATATTTTTGTAAATAATTCAACACCTACAGGTACTGAATTTGCAGCAGCTTACAGAAGAAGTACAACTACATTAACAACTTATTCTTCTACATCAAATAATAATTTATTTTATGCCGGTACTCCGGGACCAAATAATGTAATTTATTACGATGGTACGACAGCGCAACAAACACTAGGTGCTTTTAAAACAGTTGTTGCTCCGCGTGATGCAGTTTCTGTAACAGAAAATCCAACTTTTGTTTCTACAGTTGGAAGCAATCCAAATTTTTTAAATATTAATACTGTAACACCTACGCAAATTGAATCAGGTGCAGCAACTATTTCGGGTATTACAGATGATTATATTGGAACAACAAGAAATGCAGGTACACCTGATATTGGAGCATGGGAAGGAGTATTTGTTTCAAGTGGTGATGTATTAGCACCTTCGTTTTTAGCAACAGGTTTTACAAGTTCTGCTTGCAACTTAACATCACGTACATATACTATGAATATTACAGATGTTTCGGGTGTTGCTTCTGGAGCATTGTCTCCGCGCGTTTATTACAACGTTAATAATGGTCCGTATACAAGTACTCAAGGTACTTTAACTTCGGGCACCGCCGTTAATGGTGTGTGGACATTTAGTTTATCTTACTCAGGAAATTTAAACGATGTTATTTATTACTATACCGTTGCGCAAGATATTGCTACCACACCAAATTTAGGCGCAACTCCAAGCGCTGGTTTTTCTGGTACTAGTGTAAATAGTATTACAACACCTCCAACCACACCAAATACATATACGTTGGTTAATTCAATGGCCGGTACTTATTCGGTTGGTGCAACAGGTAATTTTACAACATTAACACAAGCTGCATTTGCTTACAATAATAGTTGTTTAACTGGTCCCGTTACTTTTGTATTGATAGACGCTTCTTATTCGGCTGCAGAAACTTTCCCTGTTGTTTTCAATAATAATCCATACGCAAGTGCTACCAATTCATTATTGATCATTCCTTCTAATGGTAATGCGGTTACTATCACAGGCACTTCAACTGCTAATGCAACTCTTAAATTTTTAAACTCAAAATACATTACCATTGATGGTTTAAATACAGGTGGTAGTTCAATTTCAGTGGCCAATCCAAATACAGTTTCTTCAGCGGTAATTTGGTTAGCAAGTTCTGCAGCAGCAGGATCAGGAAATACTAACACAGGTATTAAAAATCTTACATTAAATGGTGGGGCTCAAACTACGGGTAATTATGGTATCCTTGCCGGTATTGATGGTGCAAGCCCATCAACAACAGCGGGTATGGATAATGATAATATAACCATTCAGGGAAATACAATTTATAATGAGTATTATGGTATTTATGCGAGTGGTACAGCAACAGCTTCTGCAGGCGCTATGGATAACCTTTCTATTATCAATAATAGAGTTGGGCCAACTACGGCAGGTCCTTTAAATATTGGTTATACAGCTATGTATTTATCAAATGCAAACATTGTTGCCATAACAAATAATACTATCAGCAATGTAATTGGTGCAAGTGCTTATGAGTGGGGTTTAAATATTAATGCAGGTGTAAGAAATGCAACTATTAGTTTAAATACAATTACTTCTGTTAAATATACCGGTACAGGTGGATATGGCGGTTTGGGTATTGATGTGAACGTTGGTATTACAAGCGGTGCAAATATAAATATTCAAAATAATATGATATCTGATATTACCGGAGATGGTTGGAGCGGTTTTACTGCCGGGGCATTTGCAGGTATTCGTGTATCTTCAGGAAGTGCAGTAGGTGGAATTAATGTCCATAACAACTCAATTGCAATGAATCAGGGAACTACAATTGCAGGATTTAATACTGCTTGCAATACTGCTGCCATCTATTTTGGCGCTACTGCTACTAACATCGATCTTAGAAATAACATCTTATATAGTGATATTCAGTACAGCACAAACCTTGGATCAAGAACGTATGCGATCTACTCTGCGGCGCCTGCATCCGCATATACAAACATTAACTTTAACAATTATTATACAGCCGGTTCGCAGGCAACATTAGCGCTTATTGCTGCTACAAGTCAAACTAACCTCCCAATGATCATTAGTAGCTTTGGTCAAAATGCTAACTCATCAAACATCGCTCCTGCGTTTACAAGTTTGAACGATCTGCATTTAGTTCCTGCAACAAATTCATTTTTAGATAATACCGGTACTCCTATAGCAGGCGTTACAATTGACATTGACAATCAATCAAGAAACGTAACTACACCTGACATGGGTGCCGATGAATTTACAGCGCCCACTTGTACTGCTGCAAGCTCGGGTACGTTAGCAAACAGCTCTTATAGCGTTTGTAATGGACAGGCTATTACTTTAACTTCTAATAGTGTAAGTGTGGGTGCAGGTACAGTATATCAATGGATGGTTTCAACTTCTGCAAGTGGTCCATTCTCGAATGTTACCGGAGGAACTGGTGCCAACACTACTACTTATAATACAGGTACGTTAACAACCAGTACTTTATTCTATCAATTACAAACAACCTGTACTTCTCTTTCATTAACAGCTGTTTCAAATGTGGCAACAGTAGCTATTAATCCTGTGCCAACAGCAACAGCCGCACCAATGTCTCCAATTTGTGCAGGACAAAATCTTACATTTACAAGTACAACTAATATTGGTACTAATTTTGCCTGGACAGGTCCTGCAGGTTTTACTTCAAGCGTTCAAAACCCTACTATTACTGCTGCTACAGCAAGTGCATCGGGTGTTTATACTTTAGTGATCTCTGCGTTAAATTGTTCTGCTACAGCAGTAACAACAACTGCAACAGTTAACTCAACCAGCCTTGCAATACAAGCTTCACCTCTTACATTGTGTTCAACAGGTGCAAGCACATTAACGGCTATAGGAAATGCAACTACACTTACATGGAGTACCGGTCCAACAACTAATTCAATTGTTGTTTCACCGGCTGTAACAACGGTTTACTCTGTTACGGGTACAGGAACATCAAATTGTGTGGCTAGTGCAATGGCTACTATTACAGTTATTAATCCAACTATTACAGGAACCGGAGCAGTAATTTGCGGTACTGGTGTAGGTACTTTAACGGCTAATTCTTTTGGTCCGGTAAATTGGTATGCAACATCTACACCAACTAATCCAATAGCAACAGGTAACTCTTTTACAGCAACAGCTGCGACAACAACAACGTATTATGCACAAGCAAGTTCTTCATCTACAGGAAGTATACAAACTCTTTTCACGGGTGGTAATGGTTGTGGTGGTGGAAGTATGTTTAATATTACTGCCACGAGTGGCGCTATTGTTATTGATAGCTTAGATGTAAATACTTCTGTTACAGCAGCGTCTACTTTTTCTCTTTTATTATATTATAAGGTGGGCACCTATTTAGGAAATGAAACAACCGCTGCAGCTTGGGTGCCATGGGATACTATTGTGGTTACAAGTAACGGTCCATCTCAACCTAGTCGTGTGGTTATTTTACCTCTAAGCATACCAAACAATCAGCTTTATGCAATTTATGCTAATTATGCGGCAAACTACACTAATGGTACAAATGCATATTCTAACTCTGATGTTACAATACAAACGGGGGCAGGTTTATGTTCACTATTTGGCGGGGTAAATGCAGGAAGGATGTTCAATGGAAATGTTTACTATAGTAAACAAGGCTGTACAAGTCCGATCATTCCGGTAACATTAACTGTTAGCTCACAACCAATAATTACGTTAGGTGCAAGCTCAACATCTGTTTGCGTTGGAAGTACTGTTAACATTGGTGCTACAGGTGCAAATACATACACATGGAGCACAGGCGCAAACGGTGTTTTAATAACACCAACAATTAATGCAACAGGATCTTATAGCGTTATTGGTGAAACAGCACCGGGTTGTTCGGGTACTGCAAATATTTTAATTACTGCAAAACCATTACCAAACGTAGCGGTTGCAACTTCAAACAGTATTTTATGTAACGGCCAAACTGCAACTTTAACTGCGAGCGGCGCAAATACTTATGTTTGGAGCACAACTTCAACAAATACGGTAATTACTGTTGCGCCAACAACTAACACTACGTATACTGTTACTGGTACGGGCGCAAATGGCTGTACAAAAGCAATAGCATTTACTCAATCTGTTACAACATGTGTAGGTATTGATGCTAATTCAACATCGTTCAATAATTTAATTAATGTATATCCTAATCCATCAAACGGTTTAATTACTGCCGAATTTAATTTTGAAGGCAATAAAGAATTAGTTGTTATGAATTCTGTTGGACAAATAATTAAAACTATTAAAACCACAAATAATTCTGAAGTGATAGATCTTAGAGAATACGCTAAAGGAATTTATTTTGTGAAAATAATGAGCAATAACAATTCTGCTAATTATAGAATAATTACAGAATAAATAATTTAGTTTTAGGTTTAATAAAAAAGGCTATCATTTCTGATAGCCTTTTTTGTTTACTGTCAGGTCGAGCGCAGTCGAGACCCATTACGCTTCTCGACGCAGCTCGAAGTGACAATAGATGTTAGATCAAAACCTTCCTATTAATAAATCCACCGCCAACAAGGTCTTCACCTTCATAAATAACAGCGCTTTGGCCCGGTGCCACGCCGTTTACAGGTTGATGAAAGATAACATCCAGCTTATTATCGATCGTATTTATGGTTGCTAAAGTTCCGGGGTCTTTATAACGGATCTTGGTTAAGCCAACAAAATCATGTGGTAAGGTTTCGTACTTAATTAAATTAAAATCACGTACCGTTAAATGGTTTTCTTCCAGATCATCTTTATCACCCAATACAACTGTATTGGTTTCAGGAATAATTTCTTTTACAAAAACAGGAACGCCCATTGCAATCTCTAAACCTTTACGTTGCCCAACGGTGAAGTAGGGATAACCTTTGTGTTTACCTACTTTTTTATTTTTATAAATAAAATCGCCACCTGCAACTTTTGCTTCTAATTCAGGAATGCGGTGATTTAAAAATGCACGGTAATCATTATCGGGTACAAAACAAATATCATAGCTTTCGCTTTTATTGGCAAGATCATAAAAGCCGGCATCTTTTGCCATTTGTTTTATTTCTGTTTTTTTAAATCCACCTAAAGGAAACATGGTGCGGTTCAAACAATCCTGGTCTAAGCCCCACAACACATAAGTTTGATCTTTTGTATGATCAACTCCTTTGTAAACTAAAGTACGGTTATTTTCTTTTCTTAAACGCGCATAATGTCCGGTTGCAATAAATTCGCAATCCAGCATATCTGCACGTTTTAAAAGTGCGTCCCATTTAATATGTGTGTTACATAAAACACATGGGTTTGGTGTACGTCCTGCTAAATATTCTTCAACAAAATTATCTATGATCTGTTTTCCAAATTCGCCACGGATATCTAAAATATAATGTGGAAATCCAAATGATACGGCCATGGTACGGGCATCGTTAATGCTGTCTAAACTACAGCAACCTGTTTCGCGTTTACTTGAGCCGGAGCTTTCGTAATCCCATGTTTTCATGGTAATACCTATAACTTCATAGCCTTGCTCATGCAGCATCATAGCAGTAACGCTGCTATCAATACCGCCACTCATGGCTACTAATACTTTTCCGTGTTTGCTCATTTGTAATTACTGTTTAAAACAGTAATGCAAAGATACTAATAAAATTGCTGTTTGCCTTATGGATAAAGGAACTAACGTTAAAATTTAATAAGAGGGAATTGGCTATTTCTTAGTTCCCTTGGTAGTAGTGCCTTTTGGCGTTACTGTACCTGTTTTTGGAGTTTCAGTTTTTTTGCCTTTACTAAAAAATTCGTCTGTTTCTTTTTGAGAAGCTTTTACACCTTCTTTATACAATTCTTTTTCTTTTATTTTTCCGTTCTCTTCTTTAAAGATCCACGGACCGTTTTTTCTATCCTTTATATAAGAACCAGTTGCTACTTCTGTACCATTAGGAAAATAATAACTTACTTTTCCTTCTAACAAGCCATCTTTGTAAGCACCTTGTCCGCGTAATTTAACCCCATCAAAGTATTGTTTAAATGGTCCGTTCAATACATCGTTCTTGTATGTTTTTTCTTCTGCTAGTTTTCCATCGGGTAAGTATACATAAGATACACCATCTTTTTTTCCGTTAACATATTTGTCTTTTGAAATTAAAATTCCTGCTTCATCGTAAAACAACCAAACGCTATCACGATTTAAATTGTTTAACACTTCGCTGTTGTATTTGCCTTCGCCCATACGTTTGCCGGTATAGTGATATAATTTTGCGTAAGCAACTTTACCGCCTTTTTTAAAATCAATAATTGCACGGATAGAATCGTTTGGATAATAGTATTTAAATTTTCCTACAGGACGATCGTCTTTAAACTCACCTTCATACATTAGCTTATTGGTTTTTTCATCTTTTTGTTTCCAATAACCTTGTTTTTTTCCATTGACATCGGTTGTTTGCGCAACAGAAAAAAGACCGTTTAAAATTAGCAGGATAAATACTATTTTCTTCATAAAAACTATAAGTAATTTAAGCAATAAAGATACAGTAATTTTAAATTTTTAAAGACTTGTTTTTGAACAAATTATATAAGATTTGTGAAAATCAAAGAAGTTTAACTTTGTATTTTGCAGCCATTTTTTGCAACTGTTCATCGCTGATGTTATGTTTATTTTTTGAGCCATGATAATTCTCAACAGTTACAACATGAACCGAATAATTATAAATTGATGCTAATTTAAAGTAAGGTTCAATTTCCCAATCAATGCTAAATACATTGTCAATAAAGATCTTTGCGATATTATTTTGCATGGCTTTTTGTGTTTGCGCTTCACAATTTTTATAAGCCAAATGATTTTTATCGAATTGAAAGTTGTACTCTTTTGTTATTGGATCGGTAAAATAACTATCTATAGAAAATACCGGCCATTTATTTTCACTTAATAAATTTGCCAATGTGGTTTTTCCGGAGCCTGGTAAGCCTCTTAAAATAATTAGTGCATTCATCAGATCTTTATTCCTACAACACACACGTCATCCACTTGTTCTAAATTTCCTTGCCAACTGGTAAGTGTTTCTGCTAAAATTCTTTTTTGTTCTTCTAATGGTTTGGCAGCCATTTCAATTATGTGTCCGGTTAATTGCTTATACTTAAATTTTTTTCCTTTTGGTCCACCAAACTGATCATAATAGCCATCAGAGAACAGGTATAACACATCGGCTTCTTTAATTTCAATATCCTGTTGCGAGAATAATTTGCAGGTACTGTCTTGTATGCCGCCAATAGCATGTTTGTTGGGCTTTAATTCTATCAGTTCGTTATTTCTTCTTATTACTAGCGGACGGTTGGCTCCTGCATAAGATAAAGTACTTTTTGATTTATTAATGGTACAAATAACCATATCCATACCATCATTATATTCTGCTTTGCTTTCTCTTTTATTTAAAGCATTGCTCACACGTTTATCCAAAATATTTAAAATTTTTCCGGGAGAAGTTATTTTATCTTCTAAAATAATTTGATTCAATAAATTATGTCCGAGTATTGACATGAATGCGCCGGGAACGCCATGTCCTGTACAATCGCCAACAACAATAATGGTTTCGTCACCAATTTCTTCAAACCAATAAAAATCACCACTCACAATATCTTTGGGGCGAAATAATACAAATGATTCTGCAAAATAGGTATTCAAAATATCTGCTTCCGGAAACACCGCTTCCTGTAAGCGTTTAGCATATTGAATACTATCTGTAATATCTTTATTTTTTTCTTTGATCACTGCATTTTGGTAATTTATTTCGTTAACCTGTTTAGATAACAACCTGCTTGTTTTACGCTTATTAATAAACGCAACAATAGAAATTCCTGCTACCAGTAATACTAAAATACAACCGCCAATTAATGCGTTACGTTGTGTTTCATGTTGTTTAACAACGGCGTTGGTTTTATCGATCTCTACTTTTTGTAAGGCAATTTCTTTTTCTTTTTTTTCGGTGTCGTATTGCTTTTCTAAAGTGTGCAGATATTCTACGTTACTTGCATTGCTTAAACTGTCGTGTAATGATCTGTGTTCTAATAATAAGTTAAAGGCCGTTTTGTAATCGCCTAGGTTAGAGTAGGCAAAAGCCATTGATTCGGTGATCTCCGATTTATTTAAAAGCTGCTTGGTTTCCACTTTCATGGCAGCATCCATTGCTTTTTTAAAATACTCCAATGCTTTTTTCGGATCATTTGTTTTAGAATATAGATCGCCTAAATTTCTTAATGTAGCAGCGGTACTTTCGTCTTCACCAATTTCTTTAAAGATCTCTAAAGCATGTTCGCAACTGGCAATGGCTTCTTTGTAATTTTTTCTGTCAGAATGATTTGCCGAAAGATTACTATACATTAAACCCAGCATCCTGTAATTTTTTTGTTCTTTAAATAATTGGATCGCATTGTTTAAATATTCCAGTTCTTTGTCCAGGTCGCCATTGGTGCCATACATAGCGGCACACAGGTAAAGTGCTTCTGCCTCCAGAGACTTGTCTTTTATATCACGCGACAATTGTAACTCCTGTTCGTAATAGTCGAGTGCCTTATCGTAAAAATTTTGTTGCTTAAAAACGGACCCAATAAAATGCAACAAATGCCCATACTCTACAGTTTGCCATTTGTTTTTTTCGAATAAACGCTGCGCTTGTATGTAATGATCCATGGCAGATTTATAATCACCAATATCGTAATGGCCACGGCCTTTTTTCATTAATATATCACTCAACAATTTTTCATCGCCATTTTTTGCAATAACTAATGCACTGTCAAAATAGGCAAGGCATTGTTTAGATAGATCTTCGCTTTGTAAAAGATTAGCAATACGGCAGTAAAAAATTGCCTGGTATTCAATATTCTTTTCTTTTTTTGCAGCGGATAAGCCTGCATCCCAATATTGGCGTGATTTATGGATCATTGCATTGGCCAAACAAATCCTACCTGCCTTATCATACGATCTATAAATGAAAGCTTTATTGGGGATTGAATTAAGTGCATACATCACTTTTTTTATCTCATGCGTGCCTTTCACCGTATCTTCTTGCATTAACAAATTAGCGATCTTTAATTGCGCGTTAATTTTTACAGTATCGTTATTGGAAGTTTTTACAATGGTATAAAGAGAATCTATTTTGCGGCCATTATCAGCAAAAGAATAAGAACTAAGAGCCAATGCAATAAACAAGCAAATAACTTTCGTTACCGATCTATTTATTAGGGATAATTGCATTGATTTTAGCTTAACGAAGATATCAATTTTTTTGGTTTTTTAGCGATAATTTTAATCCTTGCCTTTTAAGCGGTCTAAATTTTTAGCAATATAGTTTTCCTTAGGTAAATGAGCGTTTTGGATGCGCTGAGCGTATTTTATAGAATCAATTATCTCTTTTTGTTTATGCTCAATAATGCGGTTTTTTGCTTCCACTTCTTGTTTTTGAGAAGAAATAAGCTCATTGGTTTTTCGCTTTCTTATATAACTGTAAATGGCAATTATTAATGAAATTACTGATACGACCACAATAACAATTAAAAGAATGTTTATTTTTTTCTGATTTTTTTTCTCATTGTTCAATAAAGATATTTCCTTGTCTTTTTTTGCGGTATTGTGCACCGCATTTACTTCTTCAAGTTTTTCTTCCAGGTTTTTTACATATAAAGAGTCTTTTAGAGCGTGCGCGATGGTTAAATTTTCGACAGCTCTTTTTAAATTATTTTCTTTTAAAAGTGCCTGGCTTAATTGCATATGAAGATCAATTTGCTTTGCTAAATTTTCGCCTTGTTTTGCGTAGTTTAAGGCAGAGTCAAGATATAAAATTGCCTCGTTAAACTTTCCATCGTTTTGAAGGATGATGCCATGATTGCCAAAAGCAGATACCTTAAAATAATCGCTTAGTTGATACGTTCTAATTAAGCTTAATGCTTCATTATCATATTTTTTTGCAGAGAGCAGATTATTTAAGCTAAGATATTCCTGACAAATACTATTGCAAATAGTAACAAGATCTGAAAAATTGGATCGGCGCTTGGCAATGTTGTAGCTTGACATGTACATAAAAATGGCCTCTTTGTTTTTATGCTGATAGCTTAATGTATTTGCAAGATTAGTACCTATGCTGTAATAAAGCGTCTCATCTTTCAGCTCACGGGCTATTTTTAATCCATTAGAATAATATCTGGCCGAACTTTTATAATCTTTTATATTATAAAATAAAATGCCAAGGCTATTATATAATTTGCCTAAGCCTAAACGAAAATTAATTTTAATGAATTTTTCTTCGGCCATTAAAAAATAATTTATAGCTTTATCATTTAATCCTCTTTCAGAATAAGTAGTACCAAGATTTGTGTATGAACGTCCTATGCCTTCATAATCATTAATATCCAACTGAATTTCGAGTGCTTTGGATTGGTACACTTCGGCAGAATCATTATCACCTAAAAAATAATAAGCTGAGCCAATTGTGTTATAGGCTTTGCCAATAAATTTTTTGTTATCACTTCGTGCTGCAAGATCAAAGGCTTTAATAGCGAATTTCAGGCCTTCACCCGGATTTTTAGAAAATTGTTCGCGTGCAAGGTCAATGTTTTGAAGTACAGCAATTGTATCAGATTGCGAATGGAGTAGTAAATCCAAAAATAAAAAAGTGCTTAACAAAAGCACTTTTTTAAAAACAGATCTATACTTTTTAAAAATAAGCATTACATATTTCTTCTGTACTGTCCACCAACCTCAAATAAAGCGTTGGTAATTTGTCCTAGTGAACAATACTTAACAGCTTCCATTAAACCTTCAAATAAATTTTCGTTTTGAATGGCTTTGTGTTGAAGATCCTTTAAAACAGCAGCGCTCTTGTCTTTATTGGTTGCCCATAAATTATTGCGCGTATTAATTTGGTCTTCTTTTTCTTCAGTAGTTGAACGAATTACTTCGCGTGGTAAAACAGTTGGACTACCTTTTGAGCTTAAGAAAGTATTTACACCAATCAAGGGATATTCACCATTATGTTTTAATGTTTCGTAGTATAAACTTTCTTCCTGGATCTTACTGCGTTGATACATGGTTTCCATCGCGCCTAACACACCGCCACGTTCTGTAATGCGATCAAATTCACTTAATACTGCTTCTTCAACAAGGTCGGTTAACTCTTCAATAATGAAAGCGCCTTGTAAAGGATTTTCGTTTTTTGCTAAACCTAATTCGCGATTGATGATCAACTGAATAGCCATTGCTCTGCGAACAGATTCTTCTGTTGGCGTTGTGATGGCTTCATCATACGCATTTGTGTGTAATGAATTACAGTTATCATAAATAGCGTAAAGCGCCTGCAATGTTGTACGGATATCGTTGAAATCAATTTCCTGTGCATGAAGCGAGCGACCCGAAGTTTGAATGTGATACTTCAACATCTGGCTTCTTTCATTAGCGCCGTATTTTTGTTTCATGGCTTTAGCCCAGATCCTGCGGCTTACACGGCCTATCACCGAATATTCAGGATCGATACCATTGCTAAAGAAGAACGATAAGTTTGGCGCAAAATCGTTAATGTTCATGCCGCGGCTTAAATAATATTCTACAAAGGTAAAGCCGTTAGATAAGGTGAATGCCAATTGTGAAATAGGATTGGCACCTGCTTCTGCAATGTGGTAACCACTAATAGAAACAGAGTAGAAGTTACGTACATTCTTATCAATAAAATATTGCTGCACATCACCCATTACACGTAAGCTAAATTCTGTGCTAAAGATGCAGGTGTTTTGTGCCTGATCTTCTTTTAAAATATCTGCCTGTACAGTACCACGCACTTGTGATAAAGTATGCGCTTTTATTTTCTCATACACATCTTTAGGTAATACCATATCGCCGGTAACACCTAATAACATTAAACCTAAACCGTTGTTTCCTTCAGGAAGGTCTTTTGCATTGTAACGCGGACGTTTTGTGCCTTTTGCTTTATAAATTTCGTCGATCTTTTTATTGATCTCTTTTTCTAATTTATTTTCTTTGATGTATAATTCACATTGCTGATCAATGGCAGCATTCATAAAAAATGCAGCTATGGTAGCAGCCGGACCGTTGATGGTCATTGAAACTGATGTCTTCGGATCTGCTAAATTAAATCCACTGTATAATTTTTTTGCATCGTCCAAACAACAAACACTTACACCTGAGTTACCAATTTTACCGTAAATATCCGGACGATGATCAGGATCGTTACCGTAAAGTGTTACACTATCAAACGCCGTACTTAAACGGTGCGCAGGCATGCCTAAACTTACATAATGGAAACGTTTGTTCGTTCTTTCGGGTCCGCCTTCGCCGGCAAACATACGCGTAGGATCTTCGCCTTCACGTTTAAAAGGATAAATACCTGCAGTGTAAGGAAATTCTCCCGGGAAATTTTCGCGTAAACTCCATTTTAAAATATCGCCCCAACCTGTATATTTTGGAACCGATACTTTTGGAATTTGTGAATGCGATAAACTTTCGTAATGCGTTTTAATTTTAATTTCTTTATCGCGCACTTTAAAAATATAATATTCGTTTTGATAATTTTTCTTTTTATCATCAAAGGTTTCTAAAGTTTTCAAATTACGCGGATCCAAATCTAATTGAATAATAGAAGCTTGTTCTTCTAAAGATTTTATGATACGATCTTTATCATCGATCTTAGATGTTTTTAAAGTTTCGATGGTATTACGAATGCTTTGTAATTTAATAGCGATCTCACTTTGATCAACTGCCCATTTATCGTAGTTGCGTGATGCTTCAGAAATTTCGCTTAAGTAACGGGTACGGTTTGGCGGAATGATATAGATCTTCTCACTCATTTCATCCGTCATTTTAAAGCCTGATTTTAAATTGGCTCCGGTTTTTTCAACCAGTTTATCCATCAAAGCTTTGTATAATGTGTTTGTTCCCGGATCATTAAATTGAGAAGCGATGGTTCCATACACTGGCAACTCTTCATCTTTTGCTTCCCATAAATTATGATTGCGTTTGTATTGTTTTTTCACGTCGCGCAATGCATCTAATGCGCCACGTTTATCAAATTTATTTATGGCAACAATGTCGGCAAATTCCAACATGTCAATTTTTTCCAATTGAGAAGCGGCACCAAATTCAGGAGTCATGATGTATAAACTCATGTTGCTGTGCTCAATAATTTCTGTATCACTTTGGCCAATACCTGCAGTTTCAATAATTACCAGATCAAAACCAGAAACTTTTAAAATATCAATGGCATCCTGTACATATTTGCTCAACGCTAAATTACTTTGGCGCGTTGCTAACGAACGCATATACACTCGCGAATTTTTAATTGAGTTCATACGGATACGATCTCCCAATAAAGCGCCGCCTGTTTTACGTTTACTCGGGTCAACAGAAACTATCCCAATTTTTTTGTCAGGAAAATCCAGCAAAAATCTTCTTACCAATTCATCCACCAATGAAGATTTACCGGCGCCACCTGTACCGGTGATACCAATTACAGGCACTTTAGAATCTTTAGCTTCTTTACGAATTGGATCTAAAACTGCTTTACTTTCTTCATTAAAATTTTCTGCTGCCGAAATTAATTTGGCAATAGATTTATGATCTTTCTCTTTTAAATGTTTTGCTTCCCCATTCAAATTGGCGCCCGAAGCAAAATCACTTTGCTTTAATACATCGTTGATCATTCCCTGCAATCCAAGAGAACGCCCATCATCAGGATGGTAAATGCGTGTTATGCCGTAATTATGAAGGTCTTCAATTTCAGAGGGTAAAATAGTTCCACCGCCGCCGCCAAAAATTTTAATGTGTCCGCAACCACGCTCTTTTAATAGATCGTACATGTATTTAAAATACTCGTTGTGGCCGCCCTGGTAACTGGTAATAGCAATTGCATTGGCATCTTCCTGTATGGCGCAATCTACAATTTCCTGTACGCTGCGGTCGTGTCCTAAATGTATAATTTCTGCTCCTGTACTTTGCATTACACGGCGCATAATGTTAATGGCAGCATCGTGTCCGTCAAAAAGTGCAGCAGCGGTTACAATGCGTATTTTATTTTTGGTTTGGTATGGAACTGTTTCGATCATGATAAAATTAAAATTGAGCCATAAAGCTAGCATTTTTAGGCTATTTTTTCAATTTTTTTAGGTAAAAAGTAGTATTTTAACCACAAAGGGCGCTAAGGTGGCACTAAGAACACAAAGCTTTTCTTTCCTTAGGCTCTTTGCGAAAAAACTCTGTGTGCTTTGTGGTTAATTTTTTGCTTGAACTTGACTTTTTTTAGGTAAAAAGGAGTATTTTAACCACAAAGCACACTAAGAAGGCCCGGAGAACGTAAAGTGTTTTTCTTTGTGCCCTTTGTGATCCCGATAGCTATCGGGATTGTGTGCTTTGTGGTTAATTTTTTGCTTATGCTTGAAGATTTGATCTTCGTTTTTTTCTGTAGGTTTTCCAGTAAAAAATACCTACAAAAATAAAGCCGAGGCTGAAGGGAATGGTAGCAAAATAACGGTACTCATTATCATTAAAAAACTCCATCATCATCCAAAAGCTATTAGCCATTATCCAAAACAAGATAGCAAGGTTAATGTAAAGATCTAAAGTACTTATGGTCTTGTAAACAATATAAACAGCAATACCCAGCGTAGGCACCATCATAATAGCGCCCAGCCACTTTAATTCCAGCATCCAGCAACTGTCTTTTATAAGCCAAAAAACAATGTGCATACTTTCGTATTTGCGTATTTTTTCTAAAAGCTCCATAAAAATTTTGATCAAAATTAAACTTTTAGTTTATTTTTACATCTAATAATTAAAATTTGTGGCTCAAATCGACGATAAAACCATTTTAGACCTTTTCAAGGACGAAAAAACCCGAAATACGGCCTTAAGTCATTTGATTGCCAAATACCAGCAAAGGCTTTACTGGCATATCCGTAAGATCGTTATAGACCATGATGACAGTGATGATGTGCTTCAAAACACCTATATCAAGATCTGGAAAGGATTAGAAAATTTTAAGGAGGAAAGCCAGCTGTATACCTGGATGTATAGGATTGCCACCAACGAGGCTTTAACGCATTTAAAGCAAAAACAGAAGAAAAATACCGAGTCTTTACACCCAATAGAGTATCAATTAAGCAAAAGCCTTGAAAGTGATGTGTATTTTGAGGGAGATGAGATCCAATTAAAACTGCAACAGGCTATTTTAACACTTCCTGAGAAGCAAAGGCTGGTTTTTAACATGCGTTATTACGATGAAACACCTTATGAGGAGATGTCGGAAATACTGGAAACCTCGGTGGGAGCCTTAAAAGCCAGCTATCACATAGCAGCAAAAAAAATAGAAGAATTTTTAACCGCCCGTTAAACCTTAGTGCACAAAGAGAGTCTATAGATTGTATAATGTTTGAGAATAACGAAAATAACGAGTTGAACAAAGAGCCAAATAAATTTGGAATGCCGGAGGGCTATTTTAAAAAGTCGGCCAATTCTATCCTGCAAAAAATTGAATGGATAGAAGAGCATAAGCTTTACCCAAATTTAAGTGCTTTAAAAAAAGAAAGTGGTTTTGTTGTTCCTGCAAATTATTTTAACGCGACTGAAAATAAATTAGAGCTGTTAGAATTTCCAATTTTAAGTTCCATAGCAAAATCAAACACATTTAAAACGCCTGCTCATTATTTTGAAAATTCAGATTTTTCTTATTTACTGAATGAAGAAAATGAATTAGGAAGCTTCGAAAAATTAAGATCTCTTGAAAAGAAAAATAATTTTAAAGTTAACGAGAATTATTTTACGAATACAGAAGCGAAAATTACCGCAGCTTTATTGAGTGAGAAAAAAGAAACCAGGGTTATTAAATTATTCTCTTCAAAAATATGGTATGCGGCAGCCGCGGTGTTAACTATTACTTTGGGCTTATGGATCTATAACCAATATTACAAAGTTGAAGAATTGCAGGATTGTGGCACTTTAGCTTGTGTAGATAAACTTGATCTTGTTAAAACAAAAAACTTAGAAGCTTTGGATAACGATGAGTTGTACGAATTGGTAGATACGAAAAAACTGGAAGAGAAATTAGAAGCAAAGCCTGAAAAAAAAGCTGAAACAAAAACAGAAGAAAAAACTGAAAAGAAAGATCTGGATACAAGTTTAAAAAATGTATCTGAAGAAGATCTTTTGGATGAAATATAATGAAAAGCCTTTTTAAAATATTTATTTTAAGCTGTCTGATCTTTTGCTCGGGCTATTCTGTAGCGCAGGGCGATAAAGATAAGGTGGAGGCTATACGTTATAATTTTATTAATGAAAAACTTAAACTCACAACAAATGAGTCTGAAAAATTTTGGCCGGTTTATAATGAGTACAACGATAAGGTAAAAGCATTACGTAAAAATTTAAGACAAAGCCTTAAAAAAGCACCTGAAGAACCTTCTGAAACCGAAGCTGAAGAATTATACCAATTGGATATTAAAACAAAGCAGGCCGAGGCCGAGCTTTATAAAGAATACAGAGGTAAAATAAAAACCATTATTGGCGCAAAAAAAACTATGAAGTTACGTTCCGCTGAAGAAGAATTTAAGCGCAAGGTAATGGAAGCTATAAAAGATAAAGACGATTAAATTGAAGCTGCATAAATACATATTTAAGGTGCCGGTATTTATCTGCACCATTTTTTTATTTAGTGCACAACTAAAAGCTCAGGCTACGTACGATAGTTTAAAGATCAAAACGCCTAAACATTATTTTAATACGGTTATAGCCTTGGATGGTTACCGAAAAGCTAATCAGAAATTTACTGACACTGCTGATTTTTTAGCAAAACGTTTGAAGAGTTATGGGTTGAATCAGTTCTCTTTATCGTTTTACACTCCAATAATTACCGATGTTGAGGAAGATACGGTTAAGCACATTACAAAAAGCACACACATTTTATTAACGGGAACTTACATACGTTTAAAACCAGTTTTTGATAGTTTAAAACCGCACGATCTTGTAAAATCAGGTTTGGGTTTACGTTTTATTTTTAACTCCGGTAAAAAAGGAGTTTGGTTCTTTGATGTTTCGCCATTTGTAACAAAAGACAGAACGTATACCTCAAAACCCTATTTCCGTTTGGCAAGTACTATTGTATACAGTCATAACGTTAGCGAGCGTTTTAACTGGCGTATTGGTGCTACTAAATCGTTTATGTGGGGTAACCGTTCGTACTGGCCTTTTATTGGTTTGCGTTTTGGTAGATTGGATAAAGTAAATTTAAGTATTCAGTTCCCACGAAGCATTAGTTTAAACATTCCGGCAAACGAAAAATTAATATTGAGTTTTTATACAAAACCACAAGGCGGTATGTATAATTATTCTAATCACGATTCGCTTTATTATTTAAAGAACGATGCTACTTTTAGTTATACCCGTTACGAATTAAATTCGGGTTTAAGAGCAGATGTAAGATTTAGTAATAATGTAAGTTGTTATTTGGCAATGGGTATTAGTTCAAAAAACAATATTACTTTTTATTCGGAAACGGCAAATAAGGATAAAAAAGGCATGTACAAAAAATATTTCTTTGAGCAAAATCTAGGGCCAACCATTTTCTTTAATGCCGGTATGGTAATTAAATTCGGCAAGACACGTACTTTTATAAACGATCGTAATATGTACGATGTTATGGATCTTAATAATACAAACGGCGTAGGCGATAATAACAGTTCAATGGGCAATCCGCAAATACCGGTAACTCCTAAAAAGATCAAGAATGTTAACCTTAATTCCATACAGGATCTGATAGATTACAATGATTTTTAAGTTGTAAAATCTGCGCTTAAAAGGTTTATCTTTGTTTAAATGTGCTACAGGTCAATTTGCATCTTTTTTCTTGTAATTATTTCATCCAATTTTTTATTGGCGAATGATGACTCGATGCGCATTAGTAAACCTGATTTTACCTTCAATAAAAAATGCCAAGCATATGAAGAGTTTCCAAATGCCAGGCGCCGCAAAATAATTTTAGCAACATCATCTGCAGTATTAACTACAGGTTCACTTATTTATTTAAATCAGGCCTGGTATCAGCAATACAACACCGGTAAATTTCATTTTTTTAATGATAATGATGAGTGGTTGCAAATGGATAAAGCAGGGCACGTATTTACTAATTACCAAATGGCGCGTTTAATGATGGGTGGTTTTAAGTGGGCAGGTTTTAAAAAGAAACAACAATTATTTATCGGCGGTACAATTGGCCTGGCTTATATGACAGTCGTTGAAGTAATGGACGGCTTTAGCAATGGCTGGGGTTTTTCGTATGGCGATGGAATTGCAAATGTACTAGGAACATCTTTAGCAGTTAGTCAACATGCTTATTGGAATGAACAGCGCATTCAGTTAAAATTTTCATATTCGGAAAGTGGTTTGGCAAAATACAATCCCGAATTATTGGGTGAGAGTTTTACAACTCAAATTTTAAAAGATTATAATGCACAAACACATTGGCTAAGTGTTAATCCAAGTGCATTTATAAAAAAAGAAAATAAATTTCCCAAATGGTTGAATGTAGCCTTTGGGTATAGCGCCTATGGTATGCTTGCAGGCACTTACAATAATTTTACCGTGCAGGATGCAGATGGAAATGTTTTTAAATTTGAAAGAGAGCGGCGTTTTTATTTTAGTCTGGATGTTGATCTTACAAGAATTAAAACGCGATCTAAAGTATTGAAGAAAGTTTTTTCTGTTATTGGTATCCTTAAATTTCCTGCGCCTGCTATTCAGTTCAGTAAAAAAGGCGCAAAATTCTACTATTTGTATTATTAACCGCCTTAATTTTACTGTTGAAAACTAATAATTTGATTTTGTAACAAATTAATGTACATTTAATGTATGCCAGTTAACGAAAAAGAAGAAACCGAAAAGCTGTATTATTCCATCAGCGAAGTTTCAGAGTTATTTGATCTAAATGCAAGTACTATACGTTTTTGGGAAAAGGAATTTGAGATGTTAAGTCCAACCAAAAATAAAAAGGGAAACCGTTTATTTACAAAAAAGGATATTGAATATCTTGCTCAGATAGTTGAATTAGTAAAACAAAAAGGCTTTACCATCCAGGGAGCAAAAGAACAACTTAAAAACAGGCCTGCATCTAAAAAAAGCAATAATGAAGAGGTAATTGCCAAACTAAAAGAAATAAAAGCAAAATTAATAGAACTTGGCAAAAGCCAGGAATAAGCTAAAAACAACCGTTTAACCCTTAATAAAGCAAAGCGCCTTTCGTAACCGGAATGGCGCTTTTTTTATTCCCGTAACCTTAAAATACTTACTTTTGAAGCCATTATGAAGAAGATCATTTTATTTTGTTTAAGTCTTGTTTTTATTGCAGCTTGTAATTCTAACGAATCGGTAAAAGAAGATGTAGTAAAAAAAGATACTGTAAAAGTGGAAACGCCAAAAGATACAACGCCCGAAGTTGTAGCTACACCAACTTTTAATACCAATAACCAATTTAATAATATCACTGCAGTGCTTTCGGGTTATAAAGGAAAGGCAAATGATCTGAATTATTTGTTTGATACAGTGATCTGGAATAACCACTCGAAGTTTATTGACAGTAGCTGGAGTCGTTTAGAACGTAAACGTTTAAAAGCAATGAAAGATTGGGGCAGAGAAGAATTTAAAGAGGCAAGCGCAAAAACAAACATTGTATTTTATCCTTTTAGCGGACCGGATTATTTAACAGCCAATGCTTTCTTTCCAAATGCAGATAAATATATTATGTTGGGTTTAGAGCCGGTTGGTAAATTACCCGAACTGGATAAATTTAAAAAAGGAGAACCATCAGAATATTCGGCAGATTTTAAAAAGTCGTTAGGTGATATTTTTGATAAAAGTTATTTTATTACCCGTAAAATGCAGAGCGATTTCCAGGCGCAAAAAGTAAACGGCTTATTACCTATTTTAGCATTCTTTATTCAACGCAGCGGAAATGATATTTTAGATATTAAATATTTGGTGCGTTACGAGCAGGATAGTATTGCTGAGGTAGCTTATGATTTTAAAAACGCAGATAAAAAACCTTTTGGTGTGCGAGTAGATTTTTTACAGGAAGGAAAACAAAAATCGGTTTACTATTTTAAATACGATGTAAGTAATAAAAATTTTAACGATACTACTGTTTTTAGAAAATACATTGATGAGAATACAAAAGGCGCTATTACTTATATTAAAAGTGCATCGTATTTATTACACGCCGGATTTATGAGTAACATGCGTACGTTAATTTTAAATAATTCAAGCGCGGTAGTACAGGATGATACCGGAATACCTTATAAATTCTTTGAAGAAGATGGTAAATTCACTACAAAATTATACGGACAATACACGCGCCCTGTTGAAGACTTTCCATACTTAAGCTTACAAAAACCTTTGCAGGACGCTTTTCATAAAGATAGTTTAAATGTAAAAAAATTGCCTTTTCATTTGGGTTACCATTGGGGAAGTAAAAAGGACGTGATCATTTACGCTACCAAGAAATAATCTACGAATTACGAATCGATACGAATATACGAATTTGTATTAGGCAGTTAGATTCGTACATTCGTATAAAATTCGTAATTCGAAGATATTATGTTTACAATAGATACCCACACGCACATCATTCCAAAACACATTCCTGATTTTAATAAAAAATTTGGTTATGGTGATTTTATTATGCTCGATCATCACGAAAAAGGCAAAGCATGGATGATGCAGGGCAATAAACGCTTTAGAGAGATCTTGGAGAATTGCTGGGATGCCGAAACGCGCATAAAAGAAATGGCGGAGCATAAAGCCGATATGCAGGTTATTTGTACTATTCCTGTTATGTTTAGTTATTGGGCAAAACCAAATGATTGTTTAGAGGTAAGTAAATTTTTAAATGATGATATTGCAACAACTATAAATGTTCATCCTGATAAATTTATTGGCCTGGCTACTTTACCAATGCAGGATACAAAATTAGCAGTGCAGGAATTAGAACGTTGTATGAAGAACGGTTTTAGAGGAGTACAAATTGGAAGTAATGTAAACAATTTAAATTTACACGAACCGCAGTTTGATGAATTTTTTGCTGCCTGCGAAAATTTAAATGCAGCTATATTAGTTCATCCCTGGCAAATGATGGGGCAGGAGCACATGACAAAATACTGGCTGCCTTGGTTAGTAGGTATGCCGGCAGAAATTAGCCGTGCTATTTGCAGCATGATCTTTGGCGGCGTTTTTGAAAAATATAAAAAATTAAAAGTGTGTTTTGCGCACGGCGGTGGTTCTTTTTTGCCAACAATTAGCAGGATAGAACATGGCTGGGATTGCCGTCCCGATCTGGTAGCTATTGATAATCCCATTAACCCCAAAGAATATTTAGGTAAATTTTGGGTAGATAGCCATGTATGCGATCATAAAATGCTGCAATATGTAATTGATTTGGTTGGTGCCGATAAAGTGATCCAGGGCAGTGATTATCCTTTCCCTTTAGGGGAAGCTGTACCGGGAGAATTAGTGCGTTCTGCACCTTTATCTGATAAAGAAAAAGAAATTATTTTGGGAACTGGAGCGAAGACTTGGTTGGGGATTTAGCCTATTTTAAATTATATTTAGATTATTTACAAAATGTATAAAAATTTAATTTTATTTTTTTGTTTTACTTTTTTTAATTCCTTTTCGCAGTCAAAAGAGAATTTCGATGTCAATTTGACAAAAAACAATCGATTTAATGACGCTCAACAATTATGTTCAAAATTGTTATTAGTGATTTTGAATAAGGATTCAGTTCAGTATAGTTCATATTATAATTCTGACGTTTTATGTTTGCTTATAAAGGAAGATTTTGAAAAAGAAAACCCAAAAGGAACATTGAATACTGAAGAAATTTGTGGAGATAATATTACTAATAAAGTATTTAATTTAGCATCGAAAAAAATTCGATCACAATTGTTTATTAACGTTGATTCTTTAAAAGCAAGTCAAATTAAAATACTTAATTTTTCTCAAGAAAGAAAAAAAATTGAAATGAAGTCGAAGTATGAATTTACCCAGTATGATCTTAAACTTTTTTTTACCAATATAAAATCAAAGAAAACTTATATATTAAGTGTAACGGATGTTATTTATGCAAATAAAAAGTGGTTTTTAGTAGAGCCGTCTTACAGCATTCTGGAACATTATTAGTTAAAGCTTCGTCACCAAAGCAAAGTTACCTTCTATCTTAAAGTGCCAGCCTTTTTCGAAGATCTTAGGCAAGAAACGACGGTATAACACCATACGGCCATTCTCTACAGAATCATCCTCGTTATCGCGGCCTACAGCGTTAAATTCGTATACGTTTACTTTTGGGTGTTCTTTCATATAATTCTTTACTATTTCTACAATAGTATTCATTACCTGGTAAACTTCGCCTTTGTTGGTGGCGACATATTCTTCGCCTTCAAATTCGTCGTTTACAACGCCAAAAACAATGTTAGAATGCAGGATGTTATCCTGTAAGCGCCCAAACCTTACCTCGTATCTCAGCGCGCTTTTGGTGTTAAAATAATACACACCCGCACTTGGAATGTTGGGGTATTCTATTGGGAGAATATTTTTATAAGTGTTTGAGATAAAACTATGTTTTAAATTAAGCTAACTCAGCTACTTTTTTTTTAAATCTGTCTGCAAGCACTAATTCTTTGGTTCCACCACTGTAATCGTAAAAACCTTTACCTGATTTTACACCTAAGTGGCCTGCAGTAACCATATTTACCAATAATGGAGAAGGCGCGTATTTTTGATTGCCAAATCCGTCTTGTAATACACGTAATATATTTAAGCAAACATCAAGACCAATAAAATCTGCTAATTGTAACGGACCCATTGGGTGTGCCATTCCTAATTTCATAACAGTATCAATTTCTTCAACGCCGGCAACACCTTCCTGTAAAGTAATGATGGCTTCGTTGATCATTGGCATTAAAATTTTGTTGGCCACAAAGCCGGGAAAATCATTTACTTCTACCGGTACTTTATTTAAGTTCTTAGACATCTTCATAATAGTTTCAGTTACTTCATCAGAAGTACTGTAACCACGAATAATTTCTACCAGTTTCATAATTGGCACCGGGTTCATAAAGTGCATACCAATTACTTTGTCTGCACGTTTTGTAACAGCGGCAATTTGGGTGATTGAAATAGAAGATGTATTACTTGCTAAAATGGTGTTTGGAGAGCAAACTTCATCCAGCTGTTTAAAGATCTTTAGTTTAATATCCACGTTCTCGCTGGCAGCTTCAACTACTAAGTCCGCGTTTTTAGCACCTGCAACAATATCAGTATAAGTAGTAATGTTTTTTAAGGTAGAGTTTTTAGCATCTTCCGTAATGGTTCCTTTTTGAACCTGACGATCTAAATTTCTTGTAATGGTAGCTAAAGCCTTTTGCAAAGCAGCTTCACTTATATCCACCAAATTCACTTTATAATCGCATTGCGCAAACGCGTGTGCAATACCATTTCCCATTGTGCCGCTTCCTATTACAGTTATATTTTTCATTTTAAAAATTTTAATGTTTGTTCTTATTATTTTTTTGATCCTACTAAATGTATTTAGGGATTTTTACAATAAATACACGGTTTTCGGAATTTTAAATCTAGTTCAGAAATTTGGTTTAAGCAAAGAAAATTGTAAACATTTGTCTCTATAAATAAAAACCTCAAATTTTGGATTTGAGGTTTTTAAATTTTATAAAATTAGTTGCTAATGCTTATTTTCTTTTCAAGCTCTTCGATATAAGCTTTAAAACGTTTATCAGTATCCATTAGGTTATTTACCGTACGGCAAGCATGTAATACAGTGGCGTGATCTTTACCGCCACAGTGCATACCAATGGTAGCTAAAGATGATTTGGTCATGCTTTTTGCAAAATACATTGCAATTTGACGGGCCTGAACTACTTCACGTTTACGTGTTTTAGATTTCATCGTATCAATAGCAAGATCAAAATAATCGCAAACCACTTTTTGAATATAATCAATAGAAACTTCGCGGGCTGTGCTCTTCACAAATTTGTCGATCATGGTTTTGGCTAATTCCAAAGTGATCGTTTTTTTGTTTAAGCTGGATTGTGCTAATAATGAAATTAAAGCACCTTCTAATTCACGAACGTTTGAGGTAATGCTGTAAGCTAAATATTCAATTACTTCTTTTGGTAATTGGATACCTTCGTTGTAAACTTTTTTCTCAAGAATGGCAATACGTGTCTCTAAGCCCGGAGCCTGAAGATCTGCACTAAGGCCCCATTTGAAACGAGACAATAAGCGTTGCTCGATCCCTTGAATGTCAACCGGCGGACGATCAGACGTTAATACGATCTGTTTTCCTAATTGGTGCAAGTGGTTAAAGATATGGAAGAATACATCCTGTGTTTTTTCTTTACCTGCAAAATACTGTACATCATCAATGATCAATACATCTATCATTTGGTAGAAGTGTACAAAATCATTTTGATTGTTATTTTTTATCGACTCAATAAATTGAGTGATGAATTTTTCTGACTGAACGTATAATACCGTTTTGTTTGGGAAATTCTTTTTTACTTCAATACCAATAGCTTGCGCTAAGTGAGTTTTACCTAAACCAACACCACCATATAATAATAATGGGTTAAAAGCATTACCACCCGGTTTTTGTGCAACTGCAAAACCTGCGCTGCGTGCTAAACGGTTACAATCTCCTTCTACCGAATTTTCAAAACTATAGTTTGGATTTAATTGTGATTCTACCTGTACCTTTTTTAAACCCGGAATAACGAATGGATTTTTAATTGGATTTGAACCAATATCAATTGGCATTGATACGGCAGGATTTTTTAAATTGGTATTAATGTTTGGTAATTTAAAAGTGATTGGTGTTTCAGTTTTACCTGAAGCATTATCCATAATAATGTTGTATTCTAATCTGCCTTCTGCGCCTAATTCTTTTTTAATTACTTTTTTAATTAAGGTAATATAATGCTCTTCTATCCATTCATAAAAAAACTGCGATGGAACTTGTATGGTTAAAACGTTGTTGTTTAATTTAATTGGTTTAATCGGGTCAAACCACGTTTTAAAATTTTGAGGGCTCACATTGTCCTTTATTATTTCCAGGCATCCATTCCAAACTTGATCTGCAGTTTTCTCCTTCATCATTATTAAAAAGTTTAAATATTATGTTGTGTAAAAAGTAATTAACTAATTCGTGTTTGTAAATATAATGGGATTATTTGTCTTTGCAACAAAAAAACTCAAAAAAAAGTTTAAGAAAATTTTCGCTTAAAACTTGCAGGATTAGTTTTTTTTTACATACCCTTCTAAATAGGGATATTTTTGTTGTTTTGTAAGGTTTTTTTGTTATATGAAGAGAAGAAGATCTCTATCTTTCCCAACCATACTCCTGCCCAGCCAACCTGCGTAATTTGAGTTGGTTGCTTATCGCTATTTAAAGCTATTTGCGGATTATCTAAAAAAGTGTGCGTATGACCGCCAATTATCAGATCTATATTTTTGGTTTTCTCTGCTAAAACCACATCCGAAATTTTATTTGTATCGTATTTGTAACCTAAATGCGAAAGGCAAATTACATAATCGCATTTTTCATCCTGCTTTAAAATAGCGGCAATTTTATTTGCATTTTCAATTGGATCTTTATACAAAATTCCCTTTGTATATTTTATATCTACTAAATTTTCAAGGTCAATTCCAACACCTAAAACACCAATTTTTAACGGACCTTTTTTATAGATCTTATAAGGCAAAATTCTCTTGTTTTTTGAAAGAACGGTGTCACTAAAATCATAATTACAATTAATAAAATCAAAAGTTGAGTGTGGCATTTGTTTTAAGATATTTTCACAACCCATATCAAAATCGTGGTTGCCAAAAGTAACGGCATCGTAACCCATTAAACTCATTAATTTATACTCAATTTCACCATGAAAATAATTAAAATAAGGCGTGCCTTGAAAAATATCTCCTGCATCTAAAAGCAATACATTTTTATCTTCTGCTTTTATTTTTTCAATTAAAGAGGCGCGTTTTGCAAAACCTCCTTCGCCGGGGTATTTTGCGTCATTTGTAGGAAAAGGCTCTATCCGGCTATGTTGATCGTTGGTATATAAGATAGTTAATTTTGTAAAACCTTTTTCATTTAATAAAACAGATTGAGCATTACTATTTAGTCCGTAAGCCGCAGCCGCAGTGCCAAGCGTAAACTTTAAAAAATCGCGTCTATTTTGAAATTTGTAATCGCCCATCGGTATACGGTACAATTTGTTTTTTATTTTCCGTTAAAAAAATACAATAATTTATAATAGCTTCTCTTATCTTTAATTTACTTTTTTCAACTCCAACAGGATCTTTCAAAAAAAGAAAATTATCACCTCCATTTGCCAAATAATCACTTGTAACAATGATATAATTTTTTTCTTTATCAATTACACTACCATTAATAGTAGCTTCCATCAAAATATCATTTTCCACCTTTATTTTTAGTCCCGAAAAGGAGTGCTTTTTTTCAATGATCGTTTGTATTCCTTCCAATAATTTTTCTCCTTTTATCTTTACTAAAATAAGATCATTCTCAAAAGGCATCAACTCAAAAATGTTCACCACTTTAATATCACCTTTAGGTAAATTAACACGTAAACCACCGCGATTAATAAATACCGCATCAATAGGTAAATCTTTAAACTCCTTTTCACCACTGTATTTTAAGGCGTCGCAAACAAAATTGCCGAGGGTTGATTCGACACTTTCTTTTGTAAGAATATCGCTTGAAACAGCAATTACTTTTTCGGTTTGTTCATCTACTTTTGCTTTGTATTCAGCAATGGTAACTTTCGCTATCTGGCTTTCGTTATTTTCTTTTAAAGAGTAATGAGAGAAATCTTCTTTTTGTTTTAAGTAGTGTTTTGAGCAGGAAGCTAAAAGTAAAACACCTAAAAAAAGATATAAAATTCTTCCTCTCATTAAAAAACTTATTTTTGTAAAAATAGCATTTTAAAACAGCGGTGTTTTATTTATATTTAAGGCAACTAAAAATTTAACATTGCTTTAAATTTGCACAATAAAATATAATTATTAAATGATAAAAGCAGAAACAAAAATACGTGTGCGGTATGGTGAGACTGACCAAATGGGATATGTTTACTATGGCGTTTATGCACAATATTACGAAGTTGGAAGGGTAGAGGCCATGCGCATGTTAGGCTTTAGTTATAAGCAGGTGGAGGAAAGAGGGATCTTAATGCCTGTAATTGATTTTACGATCTCTTATAAAAAGCCTGCTTTTTACGACGATGAGGTTACCGTTGTTACCTATATGCGCGAACGGCCTAATGGCCTGCGTTTGGTGTTTGATTACGAGTGCTTTAATGCCGCCGGTGATCTTTTAAACACAGGTAAAGTTACCCTTGTATTAATAGACAAGGCAACTAATAAAATGTGTAAAATTCCCGATTGGTTTCAAAAGGGTTTTGATCCATTTTTTTAAGCGTTTTCTAGCTAAAATTCCTTAATTTCGCTCATCTATTAATTCAGCATGATCTCTACAAAAAAAATTCAAATGGTTGACCTTAAAGGTCAATACGAAAAAATAAAAACCGAAGTTGATAAAGGTATACAGGATGTAATAAATTCAACTGCGTTTATTAATGGTCCGGCAGTAAAAGAATTTCAGGCAGATTTTGAAAAATATTTAAATGTAAAGCATGTTATTCCCTGCGCAAACGGCACAGATGCTTTGCAAATTGCTATGATGGCTTTAGGTTTAAAACCCGGTGATGAAGTTATTACCGCCAGTTTTACTTATGTTGCCACTGCAGAAGTGATAGGCCTTTTAGGCTTAACACCTGTTTTAGTAGATGTAAATGCTGATACATTTGATATTGATATTACGGCCATTGAAAAAGCCATTACACCAAAAACAAAAGCTATTGTACCGGTGCATTTATTTGGCCAGTGTGCCGATATGGAAAAAATAATGGCACTTGCAAAAAAGCATAATTTATATGTGATTGAAGATGTGGCGCAAGCTATAGGCGCTGATTATACTTTTACTGATGGAAGAAAAGCAAAGGCCGGAACTATTGGTACCATTGGCTGTACATCGTTCTTCCCAAGCAAGAATTTAGGGTGTTATGGAGATGGTGGTGCTATGTATACTAACGATGATGAGCTGGCAAAAAAAATGAGAATGGTTGCGCATCACGGACAAAGTGTACAATACGTGCATGATGTATTAGGTGTAAATTCAAGACTAGATACGATACAGGCGGTTGTTTTAAAAGCAAAATTAAAACACCTGGATGAATATGCTGCTGCAAGAAATAAAGTAGCAGATTATTATGATAAAGCATTTGCAAATAATTCAAAATTAAAAACACCGGTTCGTGCAAAAAATTCAAATCACGTTTTTCATCAATACACTTTACAATTAAATGGTATTGACAGAACAAAATTGCGTGAACAGTTGGCAGAGAAGGGAATTCCTGCTATGATCTATTATCCAATTCCTTTACACATGCAAAATGCTTTTAAAAGTGATAGATTTAAACAAGGCGATTTTCCGGTTACGGAAAAATTATGTGCAACTGTTTTGTCATTACCTATACATACAGAACTCGATGAAGAAACTTTAAAATATATTACAGATACAGTTTTACAATTAGTCAATTAGATAATTAGTCGATTTGACAATTAATAAAAGAAATATATGAAAATTACAGTTATAGGAACAGGATACGTTGGATTGGTAACAGGAACATGTTTTGCTGAAGTGGGTGTTGATGTTACCTGCATTGATATTGACCAAAAGAAAATAGAGAATTTAAATAAAGGCATACTTCCTATTTATGAGCCGGGTTTGGAAGAAATGGTGTTACGCAATACGCAAAAACAACGTTTACATTTTTCTACTTCTCTGGCAGAAAATATTAAACAGGCTGAAGTAGCTTTTATTGCAGTGGGTACACCACCCGATGAAGATGGATCTGCTGATCTTAAATATGTTTTAGCCGTTGCTTCTTCTATTGGCCAGCATATGGAAAAACCATTAGTTGTAGTTACAAAATCAACCGTGCCTGTTAGCACTGCAGAAAAAGTGAGAAAAGCTGTACAGGCAGAATTAGATAAACGCGGCGCAAAAATTGATTTTTATGTAGCATCAAATCCTGAGTTTTTAAAAGAAGGCGCAGCTATTGAAGATTTTATGAAGCCTGATAGAATTGTTGTTGGAACAGACAGAGCGGAAGCAGAAGAAATTATGCGCAAGTTGTATAAACCCTTTTTAATGAACGGCCATCCAATTATTTTTATGGATATCCCTTCTGCAGAAATGACCAAATATGCCGCAAACGCCATGCTGGCAACTAAGATCAGCTTTATGAATGACGTTGCTAATCTTTGTGAAATAATGGGAGCCGATGTAAACATGGTACGTAAAGGTATTGGCAGCGATGCGCGCATTGGTACTAAATTTATTTATCCCGGCGTTGGTTATGGTGGAAGCTGTTTTCCTAAGGATGTAAAAGCATTGATAAAAACAGCGAAAGAAAAAAATTACAACATGCGTATTTTAAATGCTGTTGAAGAAGTGAATGATAAACAAAAAGAAGTTCTTTTCAATAAAGTAAAAACACATTTTAAAGGAGATATTAAAGGAAAGAAATTTGCTTTGTGGGGTTTATCGTTTAAACCAAAAACCGATGATATGCGTGAAGCCCCATCGTTAGTGATCATCGAAAAATTATTGGCAGAAGGTGCAAGCGTTGTGGCTTATGATCCGGTAGCCATGCATGAAGCAGAGCGTATGATAGGAAAAACAATTTCGTACGCAACAGATATGTATGAAGCTTTGGATGGTGCTGATGCATTATTAATAGTTACAGAATGGCCTGAATTCCGCGTGCCCGATTTTGATAATATTACAAAACGTTTAAAAAATAAAGTGTTGTTTGATGGTAGAAATATTTTCGATCCGCAAGACATGAAAAAAGCCGGATACGATTATTACTGTATCGGTATTAAAACTAATTAGTACTATGACAAAAAAAAGAATTTTAATAACCGGAGCCGCAGGTTTTTTAGGATCGCACCTTTGCGACAGATTCATTAAAGAAGGAATGAATGTAGTTGCTATGGATAACCTTATTACAGGCGATCTTAAGAACATTGAGCATCTTTTTAAATTAAAAGAGTTTGAATTTTATCATCACGATGTTTCAAAATTCATTCATGTGCCGGGTAATATTGATTACATTCTGCATTTTGCTTCGCCGGCAAGTCCAATAGATTATTTAAAAATTCCTATTCAAACTTTAAAAGTTTCTTCATTAGGTACACATAATGTTTTAGGTTTGGCGCGCACAAAAAAAGCACGCGTATTAGTTGCTTCTACCAGCGAGGTGTATGGCGATCCGCATGTGCATCCGCAAAACGAAGAGTATTGGGGAAATGTAAACCCTGTTGGGCCACGTGGTTGTTATGATGAAGCCAAACGTTTTATGGAAGCGCTTACAATGGCTTATCACGATACACATGGTTTGGAAACACGCATTATAAGAATATTTAATACTTATGGCCCGCGTATGCGACTGAATGACGGCCGCGTATTACCTGCATTTATTGGCCAGGCATTAAGAGGTGAAGATTTGACTATGTTTGGAGACGGTAGCCAGACAAGAAGTTTTTGTTATGTAGATGATTTGGTGGACGGTATTTACCGTTTATTAATGAGCGATTATCACATGCCTGTAAACGTTGGTAATCCAAGCGAAATAACGATTAAAGAATTTGGTGAGGAAATTTTAAAATTAACCGGTGCCAAACAAAAATTAATTTCTTTGCCGTTGCCTAAAGATGATCCTAAACAACGCAGGCCGGATATTACAAAAGCAAAAGAGATCTTGGGCTGGGAACCAAAAGTGAACAGGGCAGAAGGTTTAAAAATTACGTTTGAATATTTTAAATCGCTAAGTAAAGAAGAATTAAATAAGACCGAGCACAGGAATTTAGAAACTTTGAATAAGTAATAAAACCACTAAGACACTGAGAACACAAGAAACACTAAGAAAAAATGCTTAGATCTTTGTGGCACTTAGTGAATTTAGTGGTTAATTTTTACGGATTTCCTGATTTCTTCCCCAAGTAATACTTTATTACAACGCCTACGATCGATAATACAATTAAAATAGCACCCAATACCGGCTTACCACCCAATATCTGTAAAACCCCTGCAAATAGCACTAAAACCGAGCCTAAATAGCCTAACCACGCATTTTTCATATCACTTCTTTTAAATAAAAAACCTCCGCTCCCGATAGCTATCGGAATAACGGAGGTTTTTTTGGGATTTTAATTCTTATTTCTTTTTATCAAAATCTACAACTATTGGTGTAGAGATACATAATGATGAGTAAGTACCGATGATACGACCAATTAATAACGCGAAGATAAATCCGCGGATACTGTCGCCACCAAAGATGAAGATCACTAATAAAACGAAGAATACAGTTAACGACGTTAAGATAGTACGGCTTAATGTGCTGTTCAAAGCAAAGTTGATCAGTTTATTTCTTTCTTCGCCAAATACATCTGCTTTTCCGCTTTCGGTTAAGCGCTCACGAATCCTGTCAAACACAACCACTGTTTCTGTCATAGTATAACCCATTACCGTTAAAATAGCGGCAATGAAATCCTGACCTATTTCTAAGTTCAATAATGAAGGGAATAAACCATGGAAAATAGTATAGCATGATAATACAATTAACACGTCATGGAATAAAGCCACAACCGAACCTAAACCATATTGCCATTTACGGAAACGTACAACAATGTATAAGAACATCATTAAGCAAGAGAATAATACCGCACCATATGCGCCATAAACGATATCAGTTGCAATGGTTGGACCAACTTTTTGTTGCGAAACAATGTTGTTTTCAGTTGCTTTGTATTCGCTTAAACCTTGTAATAATTTAGCTTCAACTAAACTATCCGCTTTCGGATCAGTATCGCTTACGCGGTAAGTAGTAGTGATCTTTACTTTGTTGGCACTTCCACCAATGGTTTTAACCTCCGGAGATCCTTCAAATAAAGGCCCTAAAGCTTTTTTAATATTCTCAGTGTTAACGTCCTGATCAAATTGTACCTGGTAAGTACGACCACCTTTAAAATCAACACCTAAATTTAAACCACCATTTTTTAAGTAGAAAACAACACCTAGAATAATAATAACAGTTGAAATTCCATAGTATAGTTTTCTTTTTCCAACAAAGTCAATTGAAATGTTTTTGAAAGCGTTACGTGTAGCAGTAGTATCAAATGGAATTTCCATTTTACGCTCTAACATCCATTCAAAAATAACGCGTGTAATTAATATTGCTGAGAATAATGAAGTACAGATACCAATAAATAAAGTAGTAGCAAAACCTTGTACCGGACCAGAACCAAATACATAAAGGATAACGGCAAGAATAGCTAAAGTAACGTTAGAGTCAATGATAGAAGACATGGCATGTTTAAAACCTTCTTTAATAGATTGAGAGGTTGATTTACCCAAAGCTAACTCTTCACGTACACGCTCAAATATTAAGATGTTGGCATCTACCGCTAAACCTATGGTTAATACTATACCGGCGATACCTGGTAAAGTTAAAACAGCACCAAGTGATGTTAAGATACCCATGATAAAGAACATGTTGGCGATCAAAGCAACGTTAGCAACTAAACCAGATTTGCTGTAATAAGCAGCCATAAATAATAAGATCACTAATAAAGCAATACCAAAGCTCATTAAACCTGAGTCAATGGCTTCTTGCCCTAACGTTGGACCAACAACGCTTTCTTCAACAATATGTGCTTTTGCGGGTAATTTACCGGCACTTAAAATAGCCGCTAAAGCGTCTGCTTCAGCATCTGTAAAGTTTCCTGTAATTTGAGATTGACCTCCTGTAATAGCGCCATTAACGCGTGGTGCAGAGAACACCATGTTATCCATTACAACAGCAACGCACTTTCCTTTGTTAGCACCTGTAATGGTTGCCCATTTTTGTGCAGCTTCAGAATTCATGCTCATGCTGATCAAAGGCGTACCACCACTTTTTTGATCGTAATCTTTACGCGCGTCAGTAATAATGTCACCACTTAATGCAGCTTTACCATTTCTATCTGTTTGTTTAATAACAAATAATTCAAAATAAGTAGCAACCACTTTTCCTTCTTCATTCTTTTGTTCAACTTCTTTTGAACCCCACATGAATTTTAATTTTGAAGGGAAGATGTTCTTTGACTTTGCAATGTTTAAATATTGATTTACCAAAGCAGTATCAGCTTTCGAATAAGAACGACCAACAACCGGACCTTCACCATAATTTTTTGGTTGACCTTTTTCATCCATTACAACGTTTGGTTTTAATGGAGAGTACATTGAATATAAAGGATAACGTTTAACGAAATTCTTTAACGCTGTATCTTGTGGATTTACAGTTGGAGTAGCAGCAACTTTAGCTGAGTCAACTTTTTTGTTAGCGTTATTGGTTGAATCAATTTTTGCAGCTAAAGCAGGATTGGCAGCTCTTAAAGAATCTGAAACAGGAACAATTGTAGAATCTACTGCATTGATAGTTTCAGGGTTTAAAGTTGTTCTTACTAAATAGTTTACTTTGTCAAAAAGCTGTGCGATCTCAGCGTTCTCATAAGTTTCCCAGAACTCTAAGTTAGCAGTACCTTGTAATAATTCACGCACACGTGCTTTATCTTTTACACCCGGTAATTCAACTAAGATACGACCGCTTTGCTCAAGTTTTTGAATGTTTGGTTGTGTTACACCAAAACGGTCAATACGGCTACGGAATGTTTTTTCTGCATTACCAATTGCTTCTTTAACACGCTCATCAATAAATTTAATTACTTCCTCGTTTGTAGAATTATAAGGTAATTTGCTTTTGTTCTCTATGGTTTGGAACAATGGTGCTAATCGACCTTGTGGTGCAATTTTTCTGTAAGCCTGGTCAAATAATTTAATGTAGCTATCGTTATTTTTTACACCCAACTCGGCTTGTGCTTGTGCTAAAGCTTGCTTAAATGCAGGGTCCTGGCTATCGTTAGATAAATTCTTGATAATATCCATTACCGAAACTTCTAAGGTAACGTTCATACCACCACGTAAATCCAAACCTAAGTTGATCGCATTTTTCTGACACTCTTCATAAGTATATTCAGCAATGAAAATGTCATAAACAGTTATCTTTTTCATTGAATCCAGATAGCGGTCGGCTAAATAATCCTTTAACGAATCAACATAGTTTAATTCTTTTGACGGATTTCCATTTGCATATTCTTTTGCAGCCATTTTTGTTTTGGCAGAGGCAACAATGTTTTCAGCATACTCTTTCGCATCTTCTTCTACACCCTTGGTAACCCATGTAAATGATAAATAAAATATACACGCCAAGCCCAATAAAATGGCAAATAATTTAACAGCACCTTTGTTTTGCATAATCTGAATTCTAACTAAGTAATTTTTTTAATTTAAGGGTGCAAATATATCATTTTACACCATCTTTCCCAATTTTTGGATAAAATATTGTTTGTCAATACGTTAATTTTGAGCGAATTAAACCAAAAGACTTTAAGAACAAGGCTATTGCTTATAAATCAAGGCAAATAAATAGCCATTTAAGTGGCTTTCTTTTTATTTTATGGATGGTAGATCAGCTGTTCTTTTATTAGTTTTGCAGCTCAAAAATTCAAACAAAGAATTCTGTTAACAAATTAAAATTAGTAGCTATTAACTCTTAAATTTTGCTACCTTTATTGGCTTAAAAATTTATAAATACATGTTCGATTTTCTAAAAAAGCTGTTGGGTACCAAAAGCGAGAAGGATGTTAAAAACCTTGAATCAAAAGTTGAAGAAATAAATACCATCTATACTTCTTTAAATTCTATTTCACACGATGAGTTACGTGCAAAGTCTGCCGCGCTAAAAGCAAAAATACAAGCTGCTGTTAAACCGCAAAATGATGAGATCGCAAAAATAAAATCCGATATCGAATCCAATCCGGATATTGATGTAAACGCAAAAGAAGAAGCTTATAAACAAATTGATGAGATCGATAAAGAGATCACCAAAAAAATAGAAGAGGTTTTAAATGAAATTTTACCCGAAGCATTTGCCATCTTAAAAGAAACTGCGCGTCGTTTTAAAGACAATTCAAGTATTGAAGTAAATGCAACTGATCTTGATCGTGAGTTAGCAAAACAACATCCAAATGTTGAAATAAATGGCGCTAAAGCTTCATACAAAAACAAATGGTTAGCTGCAGGTAATGAAATTACCTGGGATATGGTGCATTACAATGTGCAGTTAATTGGTGGTATGGTATTGCACTCAGGAAAAATTTCTGAGATGGCCACAGGTGAAGGTAAAACCTTGGTGTCTACTTTACCTGTTTTCTTAAATGCATTATCAGGTCGTGGTGTTCACGTTGTAACGGTAAATAATTATTTGGCTAAACGTGATAGTGAATGGAACGCACCTTTATTTTATTTTCACGGTTTAACGGTTGATTGTATTGATAAGCATGATCCTAATACCGATGAGCGCCGTAAAGCGTACAACTCAGATATTACTTACGGTACAAATAACGAATTTGGTTTTGATTACCTGCGTGATAATATGGCACGTAGTGTTGATGAATTAGTGCAACGCAAGCATAATTTTGCTATTGTGGATGAGGTGGATTCAGTTTTAATTGATGATGCGCGTACGCCATTGATCATTAGCGGACCAACACCGCAAGGTGATAAACACGAATTTTTAGATTACAAACCACGTATTGAAAAATTAGTTAACGTTCAAAAACAATACTTAAATACCTGCATTACCGAAGCAAAAAAATTATTTGCAGAAGGTAAAGAAAAAGAAGCAGGCATTCCATTATTACGTGCTTATCGTGGTTTGCCAAAAAATACGGCTTTAATTAAATTTTTAAGTGAGAATGGTGTAAGGGCTTTGTTACAAAAAACAGAGAATTATTACATGCAGGATCAAAATAAAGAAATGCATAAAATTGATGTAGAGCTTTATTTTACAATTGATGAAAAAAATAACCACGTTGAGTTAGCCGAAAAAGGAATTGATTTTATTACCGGTAATACTGAAGATACGAAGTTCTTCGTAATTCCTAATGTTGGTGATGAAGTTGCTGAGATCGAAAAAACAATCATCGATCCTAAAGAAAAATTATTGGCTAAAGAAGCTGTAATGCGCGAATTTAGCATTAAGAGCGAGCGCATCCATACAGTAAATCAATTATTAAAAGCATATACTGTTTTTGAAAAAGACCAGGAGTATGTGATCGATAACGGACAAGTAAAAATTGTTGATGAGCAAACCGGCCGTATCATGGAAGGCCGTCGTTACAGCGATGGATTACACCAGGCTATTGAGGCAAAAGAAAATGTGAAGATCGAAGCAGCTACACAAACTTACGCTACAATTACATTACAGAATTATTTCCGTATGTATAACAAGCTGGCAGGTATGACGGGTACTGCAACTACAGAAGCGCAAGAGTTTTGGAGCATATATAAATTAGATGTTGTAGAAATTCCAACCAATCGCGCTATTACCCGCAAAGATGAGCAGGATTTGGTTTACAAAACAAAACGCGAAAAATACAATGCGGTTATTGAAGAGGTTGTAAAATTAGTAGCTGCCGGAAGACCGGTGCTTATTGGTACCACAACTGTTGAGATCTCTGAATTATTAAGCCGTATGTTAAAATTACGCGGCATTAAACATAACGTATTAAATGCGAAGTTACACGCAAAAGAGGCAGACATTGTTGCTGAAGCCGGCAAGGCGGGAACCGTTACCATTGCCACCAACATGGCTGGTCGTGGTACCGATATTAAATTAGGCGCAGGTGTTAAAGAAGCGGGTGGTTTGGCAATTATTGGTACCGAGCGTCATGAGTCGCGTCGTGTAGACAGGCAGTTACGTGGTCGTGCGGGTCGTCAGGGTGATCCGGGTTCATCACAGTTCTTTGTTTCGTTAGAAGATAACTTAATGCGTTTATTTGGTAGCGAGCGTATTGCTTCGTTAATGGATCGTATGGGATTAAAAGAAGGCGAAGTTATTCAGCACAGCATGATCAGTAAGAGTATTGAGCGTGCGCAGAAAAAAGTGGAAGAAAATAACTTTGGTACACGTAAGCGTTTGATCGAATACGATGATGTAATGAACGCGCAACGCGATGTTATTTACAAACGCCGCCGTAACGCGTTATATGGAGATAAATTAAGCATTGACATTGCCAACATGATCTATGAAGTGGCAGGAAGTTTAATTGACGAGTATCAACCAAATAAAGATATTGAAGGATTTAATTTAGAGTGCATTAAGAATTTTGGAATTGAAAGTCCTTTCACTGAGCAGGAATTTAATTCAGGTAAAGACGACGATCTGGCCAATAAATTATTTGATGCTGTTCAAAAATATTATACCGAAAAATCACACGTTATGGCCGAACAGGCTTTCCCGGTGGTGAAAGATGTTTACACGAACCCTAACAACACATTTGAGAATATTGTTACACCATTTAGCGATGGTATAAAAGGTATCCAGGTAATTGCTAATCTTAAAAAAGCTTATGAAACAAGAGGTCGCGAATTGATCTTAGGTTTTGAAAAAGCAGTTGTATTGGCAATGATCGACGATTCGTGGAAAGAACATTTACGTGAATTGGATGACTTAAAACAAGCAGTACAAAATGCTTCGTTAGAACAAAAAGATCCTTTGGTAATTTATAAGTTAGAATCGTTTAACTTATTTAAAGACATGATCATTAAGAGTAATAAAGAGGTGATCTCTTTCTTAATGAAAGGTGGTTTGCCAACTGAAAATCAACAGCAACAACGTTTTACACAAGAGCAGCCAAAACAAAAGAAAGAAAAATTAGTTGAGAGCCGCGATGAAAATATTGTTGAAGAGCAAAATGCGCAACAAAAACCAAAAATTCAACCCATTCGCGTAGAGCAAAAAATAGGACGTAATGATCCTTGCCCGTGCGGAAGCGGTAAAAAATACAAAAGCTGTCACGGACAAGGATTGTAGTTTGAAATATATACCTATTAAAAAAGCCACTTAATTTTAAGTGGCTTTTTTATTTTAATATATCATGTCATGTCGAGCGGAGTCGAGATATCTGTGCGTTTTTACAACGTCTTCAACAAACTCTGTAAACTTGTTTTTTCTGAAAGTATAGAGTGTAATTTATCAATAGCCATACGTTCCTGTTTCATCGTATCACGGTCGCGGATAGTTACAGTTTTATCTTCTAAGCTTTGATGATCAACCGTAATGCAGAAGGGAGTTCCAATAGCATCTTGTCTGCGGTAACGTTTTCCTACAGTATCTTTCTCATCGTAAGCCATCATAAAATCAAACTTCAATTCTTTCATAATACTTTCTGCCAGTTCAGGCAAGCCGTCTTTTTTTACTAAAGGAAAAACAGCTGCTTTGTATGGTGCAAGAGCAGGAGGTAGGCTTAATACTGATCTTGTATCTCCACCTTCTAAAGATTCTTCTTTTAAAGCAGAAGAAAGTATTGATAAAAACAAACGGTCTAATCCAACAGAAGTTTCTACAACATATGGCACATAACTTTGATTCAACTCCGGATCAAAATATTGTAACTTTTTTCCGCTGAATTGCTCGTGTTGTTTCAAGTCAAAATCTGTACGGCTATGAATACCTTCTAATTCTTTAAATCCAAAAGGAAATTGGTGTTCAATATCAGCCGCTGCATTTGCATAATGTGCTAATTTTAAATGGTCGTGAAAACGGTATTTTTCTTTTCCTAAACCTAAAGATAAATGCCATTTTAAACGTGCTTGTTTCCAGTACTCATACCATTCCATTTCTGTTCCCGGCTTCACAAAAAACTGCATTTCCATTTGTTCAAATTCACGCATTCTAAAAATAAACTGTCTTGCTACAATTTCATTTCTAAAAGCTTTACCGGTTTGTGCAATACCAAAAGGAATTTTCATTCTTCCTGTTTTTTGGACATTTAAGTAATTCACAAAAATACCTTGTGCTGTTTCGGGCCTTAAATAAATAGTATTTCCTTCTTCAGAAACAGAACCCATAGATGTGCTGAACATTAAATTAAATTGGCGAACATCTGTCCAATTCTTTGTTCCGCTTATAGGGCAAACAATTTCAAGGTCAACAATAATTTGTTTTACCTCTGCTAAATTATTATCGTTTAACGCTGTTTTAAAACGCGCATTAATGTTATCAATTTTTTCCTGGTATTCTTTTACGCGCGCATTGGTACTCTTAAACATGGCCGCGTCAAAATTTTCAAAACGCTTGGCCGCTTTCTCAACTTCCTTATTTATTTTATCTTCAATTTTTGCAACGTGTTCTTCTATCAATACATCGGCACGGTAACGTTTCTTGCTATCTTTATTATCAATCAAAGGGTCGTTAAAGGCATCTACATGTCCGCTGGCTTTCCAGGTGGTTGGGTGCATAAAAATAGCGGCATCAATACCAACAATGTTCTCATTCATTTGCACCATGGCTTTCCACCAATAGTCGCGAATGTTTTTCTTTAACTCAGCACCTAATTGTCCATAGTCATAAACGGCGCCAAGGCCATCATAAATTTCGCTGCTCGGAAAAATAAATCCGTACTCTTTACTGTGAGAAATTACATTCTTAAAAAAATCTTCTGGTTTTATATTACTCATCTTGGAATTAAAAATTAAAGTTCAAAATTAAAAGTTCAAAAATAATCTTTTTATGAATGTTAATTCAACTCAAGATTATCTATCAATCTTATTTTACCAACAAATACAGCAATTAAAGCAACTGCTTTTATAGAAGGGGTAATTTTTTCAATTTCATTTAGGTCAGCTGCACAGATCTCAAAATATTCCAATTTCATGACCGGCACTTTTAAAATTTCGGCAGTTACAAAATCTTTAGCACGTTTAATGCCATTGGTTAAAGCAATATGTTTTGCCTCTTGCATTATTTTTGGTATTAACGAGGCAATGCGTCTTTCTTCTTCACTTAATAATGCATTGCGTGAACTCATGGCCAAACCGTCTGCTTCCCTTAAAATAGGGCAGTTAACTATTTCTATCGAAGACTGCATTTGTTTTACAAGCGCTTTAATGATCATTACCTGCTGGTAATCTTTACTGCCAAAAAAGGCTTTATCAGGCTCTACAATTTCAAATAAACGTTTAACCACTTGCGCTACGCCATTAAAGTGCCCTGGCCTGTATTTACCCTCTAAAACAGTATTTAAATATCCAAAATCATATTTTTCGGTAACCGGGCCATTTGGATACACTTCCTCTACTGAGGGCATAAAAAGCACATCACAGCCCGCATTTTCTAAAAAAGCAGCATCTTTTTCGGGCATTCGGGGGTATCTTTTAAGGTCGGCCTTATCATTAAACTGCGTTGGATTAACGAAAATGCTGCAAACCGTTATATTACAGGCGCTTTTTGAGATAGAAATAAGCGAGATATGACCGTTATGCAGGGCACCCATGGTTGGTACAAAGCCTACAGTGCGGCCTTCGGCTTTTATTTGCTTTAAAAAGCCCTTTAAATCTGCTATTTTGGTGAAAATTAACATGCTTAAGAGGGGCAAATGTACATTTTACTTTGAAATATGGATTTTTTTTTATTACTTTTGTATAATATTTTACAGCACTTGTATAATATTCAAAGGAGAAAACTAAAAATTTAGTATGAAGAAAGCCAGAGTTCTTTTTGTTTCGCAAGACATTACCCCTTATTTAGACGAAACCTATATTGGAAAAATTGCCAGAAAGCTACCGCAGGGTATTCAGGAGCGAGGCAAAGAAATTCGTACTTTTATGCCGAAATACGGCTGTATCAACGAGAGAAGACATCAACTACACGAAGTTATTCGCCTTTCAGGAATGAATATGGTGATAAACGATGTTGATCATCCTTTAATTATTAAAGTTGCCAGTATACCGAGTGCGCGTATGCAGGTGTATTTTATTGATAATGAGGAGTATTTTAGCCGCAAAGCGGTTTTAACCGATAAAACAAGCGGTAAATACTTTGATGATAACGATGAACGCGCTATGTTCTTTGTGCGTGGTGTTGCAGAAACGGTTAAAAAATTAGGCTGGCAGCCGGATATCATCCACTGTCATGGCTGGTTTACTTCCTTAATGCCATTGTATATTAAAAAATATTATGCTGAGGATCCTTTATTTGCAGATACAAAAGTTGTTGTATCCCTTTATGAAGATGAATATCCAAAAACATTAAATAAAAAATTCATTGATAAGTTAACGTTTGATGGTTTTAATAAAAAAGACCTTAAACATATTGCAGAAGAATCGTCTCACATTAACATGTTGAAACAATCTTTAGAGTATGCTGATGGTATTATTCAGGGAACCGAGAATTTAAATCCTGATCTTGAAAAATTCATCAAAAAAACAGGAAAACCATTTCTTGGATATAAAAATGAATTAGAATATATGGATTCTTTCAATGAGTTTTATGATGTTATGCTTGAAGAAGCTAACGTTTTAAGCTAAGCTTTTAAACCTTAAAAAAATGCCCTGCAATTTGTAGGGCATTTTTTTTGATTTTTTAGTAAATAATCAAAATCCGTGTTTAAATAAATCCCTATTTTTAGCGTTTATAATAACAACTTGAAGATCTTTAAAAATACAACGCTATTACTCTGTTTTTTAGTAGCTTTTACTGCCTGTAAAAAAGACAAAAACATTTTGGGTGTTGATGGCCAACCCGAGATCGATGGCTTAAATGCAAGTGTTTGTGATACTGCGATCATTACAGCCTTCACAAAAAAATACGATTCAATTGCTACTTTTAACGATAAGCTTAAGTATTTAGGCAGTAATCAGGATCCAACGTTTGGGCGCATGGATGTAGGTTTATATTTAAACGCAAACATTCCCAACGGTGTTACTTTTGTTTCGTTTGGCGATGATGCTAATTTAGTTTCATCAGAAATAATTTTAACGGTAAACACCATAAATTTTATTGGCGATCAAAGCACACCTTTAACCTATTCGGTTTTTGCACTTGATTCGGCCTTAGATAATTCAAGATTATATTTCACAAACAAAACTAACTTACACAATAAAAATTCTTTACTTGGTGTTTACACAGGAACGTATAGCGTGTTAGATAGTAAATTGGTATTAAGAATTCCAATAGATAATAATTTTGCAAAATCTATTTTAAATAACCCTCAATACCTGGTTGATAATTCAACATTCCTGAGTAAGTATAAAGGCTTTTATATTACTGCTGCCGGTAGCTCATTAAATCCTGGCACTACTCCCGGATCGCAAGGTGTTATTGCGCATTTTAATTTAGAAGATCCTTTAAGTGGTTTTTATTTACGTTATCAAAAAGGTACCCCATCTGCAACTAAAGAAGATCTTACTTTCAGGTTTCAGTTTTCAGGAAGCAATGCATTAAGATTTAATACCGTAAAATTTAATACAAGCAGCGGTAATTATTTATTACATAATCAGCTTAATGGAGATTCTGTTCTTGGCAATCAAAATCTATTTTTAAAAGGCTTAGGCGCAACAAGAATAAAATTTAAAATTCCTTTTTTAGATTATCTAAAAAATTATTCAGATACTGTTCCTTTAGCTATTAATCGTGCAGAATTTAGTTTTCATGTTGATCCTTCATTTTTAGGCGTTGTGGGTACTGGTGTGTATTATACGCCACCAAAGCTGGCGCTTTTGCCTTTAGATTCTACAGGTAAAGAGACTTATGCTATTGACCAGTTAAGTCAAACCGATTTTGATCTAAGATATGGCGGCGATTATGATGCAACCAATAACCGTTACGTATTTAACATTGCAAGACACGTGCAGGCGATCTTAAATAAAGAAAGAAAGAACTGGGGATTTCATTTGGTTGTAGCAGATCCTGAAAGGTCGGAAGTTATTCGTCGTGATAATATGGCTGAAAGAGTTGTGCTGGCGGGTAATAACAATCCCGCGCTTCGCCCAAAATTTAAGGTAACTTATATTAAATATAAACACGATAAATAATTTTATCGTTTTATTTTTATAGCAAACCACATTTTAATTATTAGCATTACGCTGCCCGGTGGATAAAAAAAGTTTACATACATTACTTGGCCTTGACGTAAATGCTGCTTCGCCCGATTTTATTATTTATTCAGAAGAAGTTTCACCGCGCTTAAACTACGTTGCGGAATTTATATTTAAACATGTTTTAAAAGTAAAAGTTGTTATTTGTAATTCTATCTCTGAATTTGGAGCGTCAGCATTTTTTAAGATCAATTATTCAGAGCAAGCAATTACAGGTTCATTTCAAATTTTACCGGCAGGTTTTTTAGGTGAAAAAGGTATTGACGAAAGTAAACCTTTTTACACTCTTAAAAACGAGCTTATTTATTTTTTTGAAACAAAAGAAAAAGCAAACCTTGATTATGATATTTTTTCTGCTGTTTTTTATTTCATATCACGGCATGAAGAATGGCAAAGCTTTGAAACTGACAGCCATGGCCGTTTTGAGGCAAAAGCAAGTATTCTTTTTAAAAACAACTTACACTTAAAACCCGTTGTAGATATCTGGATAATGGAATTGAAAAATGAGCTGCAAAAATTTTACAGCAACATTCAATTTCCTCAAACTAAATTTAAAGCTATCAGCACTATTGATGTAGATAATTTGTATGCCTACAAAGCAAAAGGATTTTTAAGGACAAGCGGTGCTGTTTTAAAAGATGTTTTAAAATTCGATCTGGCTAATTTAAAATATCGCATAAGTGTTCTTCAAAATAAAAAGAAAGATCCTTTTGATATTTATACCGAGGTTTCTGAATTTTGCGCCACAAAAAATATCCCGCTTTTTGTTTTTTTTCTTTTCAGAACCGGTAATAAATATGACAGAACGGTTGATCCACGATCAGCTGCTTTTGCCGAAGTAACCGAACGTCTAAAAAAAAGGGGGGCTATTATTGGCTTGCATCCATCTTATTATGCCTCACAAGAGAAAGGTCTTTTACAAGATGAGATACAGACTTTTTCCAAAACTTCATCATTGCCCATAAAGCTATCGCGCCAGCATTATTTAAGATTTAACATAAAAACCACGCCGGGTTTGTTAATACAAAATGGCATCATTGCCGATTTTACAATGGGCTTTGCTTCATTGCCCGGTTTTCGTGCGGGCACTTCTTTCCCGTTTTATTATTTTAATTTTAATAAGAATAAACAAGAAGAGCTTTTAATGGTTCCTTTTTGTACAATGGATGGCGCGTATTTTGTATATGATAATACAGATCCTGAAAAAATGTTAAGTTCTTTAAAAGATCTGGCGGCTGAGGTTAAAAAAGTAAACGGACTTTTTGTTTCTGTGTTTCACGAACGCACCTTTTCTAACCATTTATACCCCGGTTACGACCGTATTTATAATAATTTTTACCAAACAATAAATGATCATTAACCCCACAAAAAAATATTGTATCTTTAAACCATGAAACCTTTAAAATTCTCATACCTGTTAGCCGGCTTTAGCGCATTGTTTTTAACATCGTGTAAGAACGAGTTAAACATTAATGCTCCCTATAAAGAAGTACCAACTGTTTATGCAGTGTTATGTCCGCAGGATAATATGCAAATGATAAGGGTTAACAAAGTTTTTTTAGGTGAGGGTGATGCCAATCAAATGGCGCAGGTGGCAGATTCTATTAATTACCCTGCAGGTGAGTTAAGCATTACTTTAGAGCGTTTTGTGAACGGCGTAGCTGCCTGGGCAACACCATCAGGTTCAAATCATTCAACTATTACTTTTCGTGATTCTGTTATTCAGGCTGAGCCTGGTGCTTTTAACACTAACCAAAGAGTGTATGTTACCAATGATAAATTATATACAAATGGTCAGTACGTTTTAAAAATAAAAAACACCAAATCCGGTAACGAATTTGTTGCAAAAGCAAATGCTATTGATAGTATTAAAAGTGGTGTTTCCGGTTTTGCACCTTTTTGTCCACCGTATTACCCTGTTACTCCGGGTTCGGTTTCGCCATTGGATCCACCTGCATTTAATGCGGCGTATATTGATTACAGTCAACAAGCACAGCTTTACTCTCCTAAATTTTTTCCTAATGAAGGTGTTATTTATACCATGAAATTAAGATTCTTTTTTAACGATTACCCAAGTGGCTTTGGTATAGATTCTGTTTCAAGGTATGTAGATTATAATTTTGGAAATCAATATATAAAAGACCTTAGAACCATTCAAAATTTTAAAGTTTTTGCTTTTGATTTCAGGGGGCAGGATCTTTTTAATGCCTTAGGATACGGTTTGTCTAAAATGAATCTTAATACAACTGTTGCCCGTAAAATGTATAAATTACAAGCCTTTGCATATTCGTCAACCCAGGAGTATATTGACTATTTACAATTTACTGCCCCTTCTTTAAGCATTGCTCAGGAAAAACCTATTTATTCTAACTTTGAGAACAGGGCCGCTATGGGTATTTTTACTTTCAGAAGCCGCCATTCGGTTTATAAGGAGCTGCAAAGCCCTTTTGTATCGCAATTTTCATATAACCAGTATACCTGTAAGTATCACTTTCTTACTTCTACTAATTTCCCGCAAGGTTGCCCTTAGTATGACTTTTTAGTAACAAGTCACCCTTTTTTTGTGCCATTTTGTAGCCTTTTTTCACAGATTTTGTGACAGGTTGTCGTTAATTTTTACATTAGTCCATTTGGCATATTTATTGAGATATTATTTGAAAAAATAACATACTTAATTAAAAATAAATAAAATGGGAAAAATAATAGGAATAGATCTTGGAACCACAAATAGCTGCGTTTCGGTTATGGAAGGTAATGAAGCTGTGGTTATACCAAATAATGAAGGCAAGCGTACAACCCCCTCTGTTGTTGCCTTTGTAGAAGGTGGCGAACGTAAAGTTGGAGATCCTGCAAAACGTCAGGCTATCACAAACCCTCGTAAAACTGTTTATTCAATTAAACGTTTTATGGGTCACACTTTTGATGAAGTAAGTGGTGAGGCCAGCCGTGTACCATACAAAGTAATTAAAGGCGACAATAACACACCGCGTGTTGAAATTGACGACCGTAAATATACTCCGCAAGAAATTTCAGCTATCATTTTACAAAAAATGAAAAAGACCGCTGAAGATTTTTTAGGGACAGAAGTGAGCGAAGCTGTTATTACAGTACCCGCTTATTTTAACGATGCACAACGTCAGGCAACTAAAGAAGCCGGCGAAATTGCAGGTTTAAAAGTAAAACGTATCATTAACGAACCTACTGCAGCTGCATTAGCTTACGGTATGGATAAAAAAGGTAAGGATATTAAATTAGTGGTGTTTGATTGTGGTGGTGGAACGCATGACGTATCTGTATTAGAATTAGGTGATGGCGTGTTTGAAGTAAAATCTACCGATGGTGATACACACTTAGGTGGTGATGACTTTGACCAGGTAATTATTGATTGGTTAGCAGATGAGTTTAAAAAAGACGAAGGGTTAGATTTACGTCAGGATCCAATGGCTTTGCAACGTTTAAAAGAAGCTGCAGAAAAAGCGAAGATCGAATTATCAAGCTCAACTTCTACTGAAGTAAACTTGCCTTATATTATGCCGGTTAATGGTATACCAAAACACTTGGTTAAAAGTTTAACACGTGCAAAATTTGAACAATTAGCAGATAGCTTAATTCAACGTACAATTGAGCCTTGCAAATCAGCATTAAAAAATGCAGGTTTATCAACCTCAGAAGTAGATGAGATTATTTTAGTTGGTGGTTCAACACGTATACCTGCTGTACAGGCTGCTGTAGAAAAATTCTTTGGCAAAGCCCCAAACAAAGGAGTTAACCCGGATGAGGTGGTTGCTTTAGGTGCAGCTATACAAGGTGGTGTGTTAACCGGTGAGGTAAAAGATGTTTTGTTGTTAGATGTTACACCTTTATCATTAGGTATCGAAACAATGGGTGGTGTATTCACAAAATTAATTGAGTCGAATACAACAATCCCTACAAAAAAATCGCAGGATTTTAGCACCGCTGCAGATAATCAACCTTCAGTACAGATCGTTGTTTATCAGGGTGAGCGTCCAATGGCGCGCGATAACCGTAAGCTGGGTGAATTTAACTTAGATGGTTTACCTCCGGCACAACGTGGCGTACCACAAATTGAAGTAACGTTTGATATTGATGCTAACGGTATTTTAAATGTAAGCGCAAAAGATAAAGCAACAGGTAAATCGCACAACATTCGTATCGAAGCTAAGAGTGGTTTAAGCCAGGAAGAGATCGATCGTATGAAACGCGAAGCAGAAGCAAATGCCGATTCAGATAAAAAAGCGAAAGAAGAAGTGGATAAAATGAATGAAGCAGATGCGATGATCTTTCAGACAGAAAAACAATTAAAAGAGTTTGGAGATAAAATTCCTGCTGAGAAAAAATCACCTATTGAAAGCGCATTAGCCGATCTTAAATCTGCGCACGCTTCAAAAGATATTGATAAAGTAAATAGCTCTTTAACTGCTATAAACGCAGCATGGGGTGCAGCAAGTGAAGATATGTATAAAGCGCAACAAAACGCAGGAGCAAATCAGCAAAATAATAATACCGATCCGAATAACAACGGTGCACAAAACAATGCTAATAATAATAGCGGCGAAAATGTAACTGATGTTGATTTTGAAGAAGTAAAATAATTTAGCTAAAAAAATAAAAACATGTTATCACTAGCATTAATAGTTTTTTGTTCTTTGTTGATTGCAGCAGTTTTGATGCAAAATTCAAAGGGCGAATTTCAAAGCAAAATGGCTAAACAAGTTGTGAGTATAAAAAAGGCAAATACCTTTATTGAAAAAACAACATGGACCTTAGCTGCACTGGTAATGATGTTTGCGATCTTAATTAGATAGCTTTAAAGTTTAATAATAAAAAAAGCCCTTCAGTTTTCTGAAGGGCTTTTTTGTTTTAAGTTGTGTCACGTCGAGCACGGCAAAAGTCTTGTAGACTTTTGAGCGAGCGTTTGTGCAAGAGACCTTGAAGTTTAATTGATAATTAATTTCTTTGTCGACTTAGCACCGTCAACCGAAATCGTTACCATATAAATTCCTTTTGATAATGTATTTTCTTTATTGAAAGAAATGGTTTGATTGCCGCTGTTATAGTTTGTTTTTTCAAGAGCGATCACTTTTTTACCAAGTATATCTGTTACATTTATTTCTACTGAAGCAGCATTGATCAAATTAAAGCTCATAAAAGTTTCACCACTACCTGGATTAGGGAATAATTCAAAACCGTTTGTTAAATTTTTATTTTCTTTAATTCCAACAGTTGTTTTATCTAAAATATTTATATCATCTAAATAAATATTATTTCCCGGTGCTGTTGCATCTGCCGTAAATACCCAACGGAAAATATTATTGGCGCTCATTACACCCGGCACTTCGTATTCAACATAATCTGCAACTGCAGGCACAAAGGCTGTAGATGATAGAACAGTCGTAGTAGCTAATGCAGCACCTTGTTTGCTCCATTTTGTCCACCAGGTATTACCACAATCATTCGAGATCTGTAATTGTAATTTATCATTGTTAGCAAATGATTTTCTTTGATACGCTACTTTAAAATAGATAGCAGGATCATTTGTATTTGAAAAATCATAAGTGTTCAAGCCTTTTAAAATGCTTACGTTGCCTGCAGTATTATTTAAATTGTCTACCATTAACGATTTACTTCCACCCGAAAAAGATTGGCCGGTAAATGCCCAGTCAGAACCGTTCGTAGAAGGGATGATGCTCCAATGTGTATTTGTTACCGAAACGTTTTCAAAGCCTTCAACAATGGGCAAATTGTCTGCACTGTAAACCGCAAAATTGTAAACCGATTGATCATTGCCGGTATTTGCATCTGTACTGTTATTTGGATTTGAAACAAAACAAGTAAATGCGTGCGCGCCGTTTGATAAATTATAATTTGCTAAATTAATAATAGCTGTTTGGCCTGTTACTAATGAGCCAGTCCATGGTAATGTTTGCACAGTACCGTTATCTAATTTATAATTAATGGTGAAAGATGTAAGGTTGTTAATACCATAGTTTCTTACTTTAATTATTGGTGCGTATTGATTACCTGTGCATCCATTTGTAGTCGGACTAATAGAAACAATTCCCGCATCAACCAGATCAGTTGCAATTGGCAAAATACCAAACAAACCTTGTTGCCATCCGCTAAAATCCATTCCACTCGGGTTAAGCACATCCACATCAAAATAACCATTGCCCGAACCTCCCCAGCCCCAGTTCATATGTAAGAAATCATTTTGGTCGTATCCATCGCAAACCCATGTGTGGCCACCTGAACTTCCAAAACCAACATATTGAATTGGCCTTCCAAGATCAATATCGTTTTTTACCATACTCATCCAAACATTGTCTGAATAATCTGAACGGTTAACACCTAATATGGTGTTTTGATCATATTTAAAATAAGCAATGTAGGCATGCTCTGCAGATACAGGCGAATCGGAATTTATAACCCATGCACCGCTGCCCGCAGGATCATAATCCATCTCTACACTTACGCCACAATGGTACATGATCTTTGCAACATCGCCATTTGGTCCTGATTGGTTTGGCATATTGTTCCAATTATAAGTTGCAGCACCGTAATTGGCTTTTAATATTCCAAAGTTGTTTGAGAAGCCACCGGAAGTACAATCACAATAAGAGCTAGAGCCTGTTCCCTTTGCCGGATAGCTCCAGTATTTCATAATTTGGGCCATTGTAGTTGCTACGCAACCGGTAACAGAGCCGCCCGGACAAGAATCATTATAAAAAGGAGATTGATTCCATTTTGTAGAAAGTAAAGGCGCTACAGCCCCGCTTGATGAGGTTTTGTTAGCAGTTTGCGCAGTGGCATATTCATTCCATTTAGCATTGATAGCATTTGTTGGCGTAATATGATTTTTACGTAAATAATTTATCTCTTCAGTACGCTTTGCCAACCACACTGCTGTAGTTGATCTTGGATCTGGTTGTTTAAAACCTTCTTCGGTAGAATAACCAATAATTGGTTTACCTGCATCTTCGGCACTTACAATCACAAAGCCGCTGTTATTATTTATATTAAAAGCGTAATAAGCCGGTGAGCCTTGCGCGTCAAGGGCTGTATATTTTAACTCAGCAGTTATTGTTTCTGCATCAGAGTGTTGTCTGAAAAAATTCTCAGCTACTTTTTTAGCGTTCTTTTGAGGTACCTGTCCTGCAATTGCAACATTTTGTGAAACTGCCACCAGGCAAATTCCAAGTACTGCCGATCTGAAATTCAAATAATTGTTTTTCATTATAAATAAATTAAACTTATATAAATATAGTGTTTTAAATAATAGCAAAAAAGCACTTTTACTACTGGTTAAAAACGGTTTATAAATGGAAATTCTGTAACTAAACCGTTTAGTTCTTTTTAATTTATTTTCTATATTTATATGCTAAATGAAAAAGATCCATCCAAGTACCACTTTAGGTGTTGTTCTTAACATAGCTTCAATAGTTTGCCTGGGTTTAGGCTATGCTTTGCCTGCATCCATATTATCACTGGTGGCTTATTTTGCTTCTATTAAAGAAGTTTCAAAATATACCAGCTGGTACCAATTCATTACTGTTTTTAGTTCGGCACTTTTAATTGGTCTTTCTCTTGATCTTCCTTTCTATCATTTTCCATTTTTAACACTTGCTTTATTACTGGCAGGGTTCGGTTCAATTTTACGGATCGTGTTTTTTACCACATTTTCTTACACCGGCTATTCATGGTTTGAGCCTTTAATGTTTTGCCTGTCAACACTTGTTTACGTGCTTGGTAATATTTTTGTTGCTTACGGTTGGCAGGGTTACGCATTTCCGGCTCCCATATTATTATTTGCTGCACTTTTAGGTTGGGGAATTTTAAAAGATAAAAAACAATTAAAGATCCACTCAGGCGGTTACCGAGTACAGATAGGAAAGCCGGCCAATGAATTTGAATTACCTGACCAGGATGGTAATCTTGTAAAGCTTTCTGATTTTAAAGATAAACGTCATTTATTGTTGATCTTTGTGCGGGGAGATTGGTGTCCGGGTTGCCACATGATGTTGCGTACTTACGAAAAGAACAACCATAAATTTCAGTCAAAAGATGTTTTAGTAATGGCCATTGGCCCCGATCCTATAGGTGTGAACAGAGGGATGGTAGAAAAATTGGGATTGGATTTTAAAGTATTGGCCGACGAAGGGCAACGTACAGCCATGGTTTATGGTGTGCAGTTAAAAGAATACGATAACGATTTTGCAGAGAAGTATGAAGAAGGTATTCCTTTGCCAGCATCTTTTTTAATTGATAAAAGCGGTATTGTGCGCTATGTTTCCCGTCCCGATAAAGTAGGGGAGTTCTTAAATCCATCGTTAATATTTCCAATAATTGAAGGCTTGGATGATTCTTATAAGGCTTCAAAAAATAGTGAAACGAATGCAACAAAAGAAAAAGTTGTTTCGAAAGAAGAAGCAAAAGATCAGGAAGGTGTAATTGCTTCTCTGAAAAAAGAATTAAGCAATTACGAAAGTATTATCGATCAGGCCAATGATTCTGTGATCGTAATTGATATTGTAGATGGCAGCATTCATCAAAGCAATCCAAGCATCGCAAAATTATTAGGCTATTCAAAAGAAGAATTAAAAAAATTATCACTCTTCGATCTTCATCCAAAAGAATATTTAGAAAAAAGTTCAAGCATTGTAGCCGATGTTTGGGAAAAAGGAGGGCTTATTTATGATAACATTCCTTTTGTAACAAAATCGGGAGAATTGATTCCCGTTGAATGCTCTGCCAAGGTAGCGCCATTTGATGGGCGCCCTGCTATTGTTATTTATGCGCGTGATATTACCGAGCGTTTAAGAATGGAACGCGAGATAAATGAACAACGTAATGAGATAGATGAGAAAAGTAAAGATATTGCCGATAGTATCGAATATTCAAAACGGATACAGCGATCTATTTTTATTGAGAAAGAAAAATTAAAAGAATACGCACCCAACTCCTTTATTTTTTTTAAACCGCGTGATGTAGTAAGTGGCGATTTTTACTGGTTCACTAATTACGATATAAAAGAAGATCTGCATTCAGAGAATGGTTATCACTATAAAGCAGGAACAAATATTTTAGTGATAGCGGCTGTAGACTGTACCGGACATGGCGTTCCCGGCGCCTTTATGAGTATTATTGGTAATACCTTATTAAATCAAACTTTAAATAATCTTACTGTAGATTCTGCCGCCCGCGCTTTAGATTATGTAAATTCTGAATTAAAGAAAAGCTTAAATAAAAATAGTAACGAAACACCATTACGCGATGGAATGGATGTGGCTTTGTGCTGTATTGATATAAAAGGCATGCGTTTAGAGTATGCAGGAGCCAATAACCCTATTTATATTGTAAGAAATAAAGAACTGATAGAATTTAAAGCAGATAAGCAACCGATCACAGCATCAATGGATACAGTTGCAAAACCTTTTACCAATAAATTATTCGATCTTCAAAAAAATGATGTGGTTTATTTATTTACTGATGGTTATGCCGATCAGTTTGGAGGAGAGAATATTCCGGGTACAAAATCGGGCGGTAAAAAATTCTTGTATAAGCGTTTTAAAGAAACATTAGTAGCTATGCAGGATCAAAGCATGGAAGAACAAAAAGCTACTTTGTATAACACCTTCGAAAAATGGCGTGGCTCATTGGCACAGGTAGATGATGTGTTGGTGATCGGTATTAAAATTTAATTAACTTGAAAGAAAAGCTTCCACTCTCAAAACAAATTGCCTATGCTTTTGGCATGATGGGCTGGAGTATTATGATCAACCTGATCAGTGTTATTCTTGTTTATTTGTATATTCCACCAACAAGCAGTGGCTTACCAAATTTAATTACACAGGTTGCAGTGTTTGGTATCTTTAATGTTATTGCTATTGTAACAGCAAGTGGCAGATTGATTGATGCCGTGTACGATCCTTTCATCGCACAATTCAGCGATCAGAGTAAAAACCCAAAAGGACGAAGAATTCCTTTAATGAAATTAGCCATCATTCCTTCGCTTATTTTTTGTTGCCTTGTTTTTTATCCATTAAAGCAGGAAGAATGTACACTTAATATTGTGTGGCTGATTTTTATGTTGATCGGGTTTTATATTTCATCCACAACTTATATTATTCCTTATAATGCTTTGTTGCCTGAACTGGCACCATCGTCGCAAGACAAGGTGCGCTTGGCAACCTGGCAATCGGTTGGTTATGTGTTTGGAATTGGTTTTGCCTCTAACGCATTTAATTTAACTGATGTTATTCAAAATTCGTTTGAAGGTATGTCGCGTATTTCATCTTTACAAATTACCATTGCTTTAATGGCCGTATTGGGCGCCATTTGTATGTTGGTGTCTGTTTTAGCCATCGATGAAAAAAAATACTGTATAAGCCAGCCAAGTGCTATACCAATGAAAAAAGCGTTGAGGCAAACACTTACCAATAAGAATTTTTTGTTGTTCATTGTGGCAGACTTCTCTTATTTTATTGCTGTAACTATTATTACTTCGGGCTTAATGTATTTTGTAACCGTGTTATTGCAATTACCTGAAACGATCGGAAATAAATTAATGATCATGATGGTATTGGTTTCATTTATTTTCTATCCTATCATAAATTTTCTGGCAAAAAAAGTTGGTAAAAAAATAATTGTGATTGTTTCTCTTGGCTTGTTGGCAGTTATATTTTTAGGAATTTACTTTTTAGGAAAAAGCGATTTTCATCCGCTGGTACAGATCTATATATTGATCGCTTTTGCAGCCATTCCATTGGCATCTTTAAACATTTTACCAAATGCTATTTTGGCCGAGATAATCGAAAAAGACAGTGAAGAAACAAAAGAGAATAAAGAAGCCATTTATTTTGCCGTGCGTTACTTTTTTGTAAAAATAGCGCAAACCTTTGGCATTGCTTTATTTGCCATGTTCTTGCTTTATGGAAAAGATGTAGGAAATGATTTTGGAATTCGTTTAAATGGAATTTTAGGATTTGTATTGTGCTTTTTAGCAGCTTTAATATTTACGAGGTTTAAAGAGAAAAAAACGTAGTCTATCGTCTTAATACAATAAACTTTTTTATCTGTTCCTGTTTTTTATCGTCTCTTATAATTAAAGTATAAGTTCCTTCCGGCAGGTCTTTAACATCAATAAATGTATTCTTTTTAGTGTTTAGCAACTCGTTACTTTTTACAAGCGCGCCATAAGTGTTGTATATAAAGTAAGTAAAGGAAACAATGGTGTTGTCATTCAATTCTACCGTTATTTTATCGTTACCGGGTACTGGATAAATACCTGTTAAGTTATCGTCATCCATTATTTTTAAAGGCTGAGTAGTTTTAAACGGACACAAACTTGTATCGCGTAATGCTGTTGCTGAGTTTTGTATACTGCCTGACCTGGTAAAATATTTTGTTGAGCCTGCATTTGTAAAACAAACAACAGGCGTTGAAATATAACTGAAAATATAAAATCTGCTATTAAAGACGCCAACAGAAGAGCCAATACCCTCAATTACATAAGCAAAGTTTGGAGAGTAATTAAAATCGATCATCGTTCGGCAATTGTATTTTTTATGATATTTATTGTCAAATGATATAGAGTCTATTGACGTAACTTTATAAGATAAGCCGGGACCAATGTTAAAAACATCATTTACATTTTTATTATTAAAGTCAAAAAGAATATGATGGTTTGCAGGCGTAAAATTTTGTGTAAGGCTGTCGGCATGTATAAAATAAACTTTTTTATTTAATGTATCATTATAATAATAGCCAATAAATGCAGTAGAATCTCTTCCCTTCACATTGCAATCTGATGTGGAAGCGCCGGCGTAAAAATGTAAAATAACATTGGCGTGCAATTTATGCCAAAGACGGCTATTATTTATAACGTAACCTTTTGTGTAATAATTATAGGCATCATCTTTTGAACAGTATTCTCCAAAATTTGAATTGCCCGTTCTTATTGTATGCCATGTTAAGGTAGTATCAAAAGCCCTGTATTTTTGAGCATATGATACAAAATGAAAAGTAATTATAATAAATAGAAGAGGGCTTCGGAGCATCTTAGTATAAAGATACAAAAAAGATCAGAATTTACCTCCGAATATTATTCGGTCTTGCGTACACCATTTGCATTACATTAATGTTGCGCATGGCAAAAGCGGCTTCGCAGTAGCATAAATAATAATTCCATTTGCGGATAAAATGATCGTCAAAGCCCAGCGCTTTAACTTTATCTGATTTTTTATTGAATTCGGTAAACCAGATATTTAATGTATGCGCGTAATCTAAACCAATGTCTTTAAGGTCAACTAAAGTAAGATCACTTGTTTCGTTAACCGATCTATTTATAGCTGCCACCGAAGGCAACAAAGAGCCCGGGAAAATATGTTTTTGTATCCAATCTACACCATTCTTTAAGCTTTCAAAACGTGAGTCAGGACAAGTGATTACCTGCACAGCAAAAATCCCGTCTTTCTTTAAAAGATCACTACACTTTTTAAAATAGGTATTATAAAATTCAGCACCTACTGCTTCGAGCATCTCAATAGAAACGATCTTATCAAATTTTCCTTCCAGTAAACGGTAATCTTTTAATACCACAGTAATTTTATCAGAAAGGTTTTCTTTTGCAACACGTTCTTTTGCTAATTTATATTGCTCTTCAGAAATTGTAACCGTTGTTACTTTGCAGTTGTAATTCTTAGCCATGTGTATGGCATTACCGCCCCAGCCACTGCCGATCTCCAATACGTGATCGCTTTCCTTTAAATGCAATTGTTTACACAAGCGATCGTATTTTGCCAGTTGAGCTTCTTTCAAACTCATACTCTCTTCTTTAAAATATGCAGAAGAGTAGGTCATTGTTTCATCCAGGAATAGAGCGAAAAAATCGTTGTTGAGGTCGTAATGCTCTGAAATATTTTTCTTTGATCCATCAACGCTGTTTGCTCTTTTAGTGTGATAGATCTTATTAAATATTTTAAGCACATTTAGAATAAACGATTTGGCATTACTGCCGGAAGCTGTTGGTGCATTCTCCACATTTAATAAAAACCATTTTATAACGTTGGTAATGTTATCAGTTTCCCATTCTCCTTCGGTATAAGCTTCGCCAAAACCAATATCGCCATAGAGTACGCAACGTTTAAAAAAATGCTGATCTTTTATCTCTACGTTTGCTTCAATATTTCCTTCACCATTGCCGATCTTAATTAACTGGCCGTTTGGCAAAGTAAGATTAAGTGTACCCAATTGCATTTTAGAAAGCAGATCAATGATCACTTTCTCATAAAAACCGGGTTTTGATATGGCACTTGTTAATGTTGACATTATCTACTTCGAATTTAAGAATATTAACCAAACAATAGACGAACTTTAGCTTATATCCTTACATTATTTTATGTTTTTATTCGTTCTTATATTTACGAAAAATGTCTTTTTGCAGATTGGCATGTTCGGCTTTTTTGTGATAAGGGATCTTTTTACGCCATAACAGCAGGGCATTCCAGTGAATAAGGGTAATTATTTTTAGGGTAATAAAAGGAAAACGGACACTATACCATAATAAGTTAAGGTTTGTGATGGGTTTTTTGTTGCCTGTTAAAGTGCTAATAAACACCCTTTCGCTATTCTTATAGGTATCTATTCTGTTATTTAATTTTTCACCTGGGATTGCCAGATTAAAATCAAAATTCGCATCATGATCCATAAAAGGAGAAACATAAAAGTACTTTTCTGTATTTAAGTGAAAGATATTTTCTTTTAAGTTTTCTTTTGTCATTAAGTACGGTTTCATTTCACCAAATGTATTTCCAACTTCTGCTACACAGCAAATAGCTTCATTCTTTTCATCAAAACAATAATAAAAAGAGACCGGATTAAAATTATAACCTAATACGTTTAGGTTGGTCATTAACATAATTTTAGTTGGAACAGTCTTTATGCCATTTTGTTCAAGGTAATTTAAAATATGTTGTTTGGTAGTTTTTGTTTTATCGGGATTTTCAATGGGTAATTGTAAATGCTCCTTATCTCTGAAACTAAAAAAATTGAATTTATTATGGCTAAATAAAAGCAATTTTTTTCTTAATTGTTCAATTTCATCCAGGTCAATATAGAACATAAATACATTGTAATGAAAACGGTGTGAAACGGGCTTCATACGGTTATGCATAACATGGGCTCTATATAAACAGCTATTCACTACGAATTACGAATATGTACGAATTTACGAATCTTAATGCCAATCAACGAATACTAATAACAACGAATTTACGAATCGAAACGCCTAAATCAATGCTCGTTATTTTTTGTCTTCAATATTAATAAGTCTTTTACTAATGATGCCTTTTGATGAAAAGTTGATTAGTATTGCCAGTTGTGTTTTGCTAGATAATAGATATTGATTTACCTGATCGATATTTGATTTTGAGAAATGATCACTCTTTTTTAATTCAACAATTACTTTATCATCAACCAAAAAATCAAGATATAATTTTCCTACTAATTCACCCTGAAATTTAAGCGGCGCATAAAACTGCTCTTTAAAATTTAAACCTGCTTTTTTGAGGGCGATTGCCATTGCTTTTTGATAATATTTTTCAGCATGGCCAAAACCTAATTCATTAAATACTTCAAATGCACAACCAACAATTTTGTAGCTCAGTTCTGGATAGACCAGGTCGCTTCTTTTCAATTTACCTTCCATTATGCTAAATTACTTGTTTAAGTACCGCTATCTTGCTACAATTCATAGATTTAATCTATTCCTTTTAGTACAATTAGATTCGTACATTCGTATTAATTCATATTCGTAGTGCTCACAGATTCATACATTCGTATTAATTCGTAATTCATAGTGCTCACAGATTCGTATGTTCGTATTAATTCGTATTCGTAGATTTAGTGAATAGCACCCACAGATTCGTACATTCGTATTAATTCGTGTTTCGTAGTATATGTTCACATAATACTACAGAACTCGCATAAGCATCTTCATGAAAACCATATTTAAAGTAGCTTCCGCAAAAATACAATGGGCCTTTTTCATTTAAAGTTTGTAATTCTTTTTGGGCATTTATCGCAGCAACATCAAATAACGGATGTTCGTACATTATTTCTTTCAGAATTTTGTTTTTATCAACACTTCCCGGAATAGCATTGATAGAAACAAAATAGTTTTTCTTTTTTGAAACTCCTTGTAAGCTGTTCATCCAATAAATAGTGCTTGGAATTTGCTCACCGTTTCTTTCTTCAATTCTGTAATTCCAACTGCTCCAGGTTAGTTTTGTTTTTGGCATGATGGATTCATCGGTATGTACCGTTGCTGAATTTTCCTGGTATTTGAAGGGTGATAATAAACGTTTTTCTTCTTGGGTTGGATTTTCCAATAGTTTTAAAGTCTGATCGGCATGACTGGCAAAAATAACTTTATCAAATTGTTGAGATGATCCATCTTTTAAAAATACGATAGCTGTTCCGTCTCCATTTCTTTTGACTTTAATAACCGCATTGTTAATGTGGATTTTATCTTTAAAAGGCTTGATCAAAATCTCGCGATACGATTGACTTCCATTCTCTAAAGTATACCATTGGTGTTGGGTATTCAATCCTAAAAAGCCATGGTTCTTAAAAAAGCGAATTAATGTTACTGCCGGAAAATCCAACATTTTATCCATTGGCGTACTCCACACAGCAGAACTCATTGGCACCAGGTATTTCCACAACATATCTTCGCTGAAATTAAATTCTTTAATATATTCTGCTAAAGAATAATTTTGATAGTTTGAATCATCTAATATCTCCACACTTATTTTATTAAAGCGGGTAATATCCATTAGCATTTTTATATATTTCCTATTAAAGATATTCTTTCTCTGTGCAAATAAACCGTTCAAGCCTGAGCCACAATATTCCAAACCACTTGGCGTATGTTGTACACTAAACGACATATCAGTTTTTTTGATAGGCGCTTTTATTTCTTCAAACAATTTGCAAAGGTTAGGGTAGGTCTCAAAATTAAACACCATAAAACCGGTATCCATATGCACTTGCTTTCCATCTTCATCTGTTGAAAAAGTATTTGTATGCCCGCCAATATAATTGTTCTGTTCAAATAAAGTGATATCATACTTTTTTTGAAGTAAATGTCCGCATCCCATACCCGCAATACCGGTTCCTATGATAGCCAATGTTTGCATGATATTATTTTTTAGTGAACAGGTAATGACTCACGATCCATTCTTCGCCATTATTGTAAGCCCATAATTCAGCACAGGCCATGTAAAAGATACGCCAGTACACCCACCATTTTACAGAATTTTCTTTGCCATAAGTTTGCTCAAACAAAGGCATGATCTCTGCCCTATGTTTATCCATATTTTGAAGCCAGGCTTCAGAAGTTTTGCTGTAGTGCATACCACTTACATGCCAGTGCTTTTGGATACTTAAGTGCTCATTAAAATACAATAAAAGATCATCGCTTGGCATAATGCCACCGGTAAAAAAATATTTGCTCATCCAATCGGTATCGTCTATCACTTCAAATTTATAAGCGTATTCTTTGTGTGTGAAAATATGAACGAATAGTTTTCCTTCGGGTTTCAAAAGTGTAGAAACCTTATGCATTAATTTTTGATAATTACGCATGTGTTCAAACATCTCAACAGATACTACACGGTCAAATGATTTATCTAAAGTAAAATCGTTGATGTTGATGGTAATTACAGTCAAATTATTTATGCCTCTTAATTTCGCCTGTTCATCAATATAAATTTTTTGTGTACGCGAGTTGGATACTACCGTGAAATTGCTTTTCGGAAATTTGGCAGACATGAATAATGAAAGCGATCCCCAGCCGCAGCCTAGTTCCAAAACATCCTGCCCATCTTGCAATTCTGCGCGCTCACAGGTTATTTCCAGCATGTCTTTTTCAGAAGTGTCAATATCTGTTATACCATCTTTCCAATAACCGCTGCTGTATTTTAAATGTTTTCCTAAACAGTATTGATAAAATTGTGTAGGCACTTCATAATGCTGCTCGTTGGCCTCCTGTGTATTAATGGCAATTGGCGATGCTTTTAATTCATCTATCAATTTCATTAAATGCACTTGTTGTGCTTCTGTATTTCCTTTGTTCTCATCCTGCAAACGTTGTTTTAGTAATTTACGAATGCCAATACGAATCAACGAATCGGGAACTTTATTTTTTTCTAATAATTTATCGTAAAACATGTTTTTTTAATGTAAAATGTAAGATGGAACATGGAGTGAACATTTTCCATTAATTTTTCTTGAACCACGGCACAAAAGCGCTTGTTGTTCTTTGGTATTCTTTATACGCTTCACCTTTGCTACGAACCGCCTGCTCTTCCGTCATAGGTATACCCGTAACTTTAAAAATTAAATAACCTATAGATAAAGGACAAATAGCTGCCAGCCAACCATACGGACTAGGCAAAGCAAAAATTAAAACTGAAACCCAAATGGAGAACTGGAAAAAATAATTCGGGTGACGTGAATAATTCCATAAACCGTACTGACAAACTTTTCCTTTATTCCCAGGTTTCTTTTTGAAATAAGCCAATTGCCAGTCAGAAACACCTTCGCCAATAATGCATAAAAGCCATAAACCGGCACCAATGTATTCTATAATAGAAATTTCAGTGTTTTTATTTAAAGCAATAATAAAAAATGGAATGGCCAGCATTACATTTGAAAAAGCCTGCATCTGAAAAAAGAAAAAGAATTTTGTATCATTCCATTCTGTGCGTAATTGTTTGTAGCGACCTTCTTCTTCTTTAATATGTCCACCAACACGAATTAATAAATAAATTCCCAAGCGCAAGCTCCATAAGCCTGCCAAGCCACAAACCAAATTTACTCTTTGAGGATCTCCATCTGCCAGGTACCAAATTATAGCAGCGATAACCGTAAAATTAAAAGCCCAAAAAATATCTACAATACCATTGTTTTTTATTTTTAATGCCCACAGGTAAATTATTATCATTATAACAGCAACGGCTGCCCATGAAATAAGTGGAATTGATAAATAATTACTCATATATTTTGACTAATAAATTAATATTAAATATACGAGTTATTTGAGATAACGGTTTTTTAAAAACAGAATATTGTAAGAAATTATTTTTCAGCGTAATAGATGGCTGCAGAGCCAATTCCAAGGCCTCTGTAAAAGGTATTCTTATAATTAAGTTTATTCAGAATGTCTACAAAATTCTGATTATGAGGAAATGCTTTTACGCTATTAGTAAGGTAATCATAGGCTTTTTTATCTTGTGAGAACATTTTCCCTATTAAAGGAGTTAGAATAGAAAAGCCCACATTATAAATGCCTTTAAAAAATTTGTTTTCAGGAAAGGATGTTTCAAGAATAACTATTTGTCCGCCCGGTTTTAAAATGCGTTGTAAATTTAAAAGACCTTTTTCAAGGTTCTCAAAATTCCTTACACCAAAACCAACTACAATGGCGTCGAAGGTATTATCGGTAAAATCAAGCGTTTCAGCATTGCCGTTTTCAAGTGTAATTAATTTATCAAGGCTAAGATCTTTTATTTTCTCTCTGCCTAATTGCATCATGCCTTCGCTTATATCAATACCGATAATCTTTTCCGGCTTTAAGCCTGCACAGGCAATTGCAAAATCGCCGGTACCTGTAGCTACATCTAAAATTATTTTTGGTTGTTTGGCTTTTAAAAGGCTGACGCATTTTTTGCGCCAATTTTTATGACCGCCAAAGGAAAGAATAGTGTTTATGCGGTCGTAACGTTTGGCAATGTTGTCAAACATTTTTGCAACCTGTTCTTTTTTAGGATCAGTGTTTTTGTAAGGAGTAACGTTATCGTGCTGCATTATTTTACGAAGTCGAGCTTTAATGCTTCCTCAAACAATTGAGATTTATCTATAGGCACAACACCAATTTGTTCGCAAACAATACCACCTGAAAGATTTGCTAATGCAGCAGTAAAAATATCATTACACTCTAAGGCACGGCATAAAGATGCAACACTTATAACTGTATCACCGGCGCCACTTACATCTGCAATACTTCTAATATGTGCAGTAATGTGTTCTTTAATTTTACGTGAATTGGTTATCACACCTTTTTCGGCAAGCGTTACCAGTATCGTTTCTGCTTTTTGTTTTACCCTAAAGCTGCTTACAGCACGTTGTAGTTCATTAATATTATCGCCACTCACATCCATTTTAATGCCTTCACGCAGTTCTTTTAAATTTGGTTTAAATAAACTAACGCCTTTATAAGTATTAAAGTTTTTCTTTTTAGGGTCAACACAGGTTGGAATATTTTTACTTTTAGCCAGCTCAACTACTTTATTTACTAATTTGGAAGTGATCAATCCTTTATTGTAATCTTCAAAAATGATCACATCAATTTTATCATGATTAATAATATGAGAGATCAAGGTTAATAATTGTTGTGTTGCTGCAACTTCGATCTCATCTTCAATTTCTTCATCTACCCTTAATAATTGCGAATTATTTCCGATCACGCGTGTTTTAACAGTAGTTACTCTGTCGCGCACTTTTAAAATTCCTTTCTGACTTAATTTTTGAGTTTTTAAAAGATCTAAAAAAGCCTGGCCTTCATAATCAACACCAATTACTGAACATAAAATAGGGTTTGCACCAAGAGCCTGAACATTAAGCGCCACGTTTGCTGCGCCACCCAGTCTTCTTTCTTTTTTTGTAACTGCTACAATAGGTACAGGAGCTTCGGGTGAAATACGGCTAACTTTGCCCCATAAATAACTATCTATCATTACATCCCCGATAATAAGTACGTTAAGGTCATTGAAAGATTTAAATACTTCGCGGATATAATCTTTTTTAACTGAAAATTTCTTCATCTGTGAACTGAAAATTATTGAAGTTTTGCTAGAGCTTCCTTCATACGTTTTAAAGCTTCTATTAAATTTTCTTCGCTGGTAGCGTAAGAAAAACGAATGTAAATATCATCGCCAAATGCTGCGCCCGGCACCAAAGCCAAATGACCTTCATCCAATAAATAAAATGAAAGATCGGTGGCATTATTAATTACATGATCTTTATATTTTTTGCCGAAATAATAAGTTACTTCAGGATAAACATAAAAGGCACCCTGCGGAACGTTAGTTTTTAATCCCGGAATTTCTTTCATTAATCCAAGTACCAGATCTCTGCGTTTTAAAAATGCATCGCGCATGGGTTTGATGTAGGTGTCATAATCCAACTCCATAGCTTTGTGCATAGCCTTTTGCGTAATGCTGCAGGTTGCAGATGTAAATTGACCCTGCATTTTATCGCATGCCTGTGCGATCCATTTTGGTGCGGCCATAATGCCGCCGCGCCAGCCGGTCATAGCAAATCCTTTTGATACGCCATTGATAGTAATTACTCTGTCTTTTATAAAATCAAACTGTGCAAAACTTTCATGTCCACCAATAAAATTAATATGTTCATAGATCTCATCGCTGATAATATACAATTCAGGATGTTTTATAATAACATCTGCTAATGCTTTTAATTCTGCTTTTGAATACACACTGCCCGTTGGATTACAGGGCGTGCTGATCATTATGAGGCGTGTTTTTGGGGTAATGGCTTTTTCTAACTGTGCCGGTGTTATTTTAAAATCCGCATCAATAGTTGTATCAACAATAACAGGCGTTCCTTCTGCTAATTTTAAGATCTCTAAATAACTTACCCAAAATGGTGCAGGAATAATTACTTCATCACCCGGATCGATCAAACATAATACCGCATTGGCAATACTTTGTTTAGCGCCGGTAGAAACAACGATCTCATCATTTGTATAAGTTAAACCATTATCGCGTTTGAATTTTTCGCAAATGGCATTACGCAATTCCACATATCCCGATACATGTGTGTAATAACTAAAATCGTCATCAATTGCTTTTTTAGCAACGTCTTTTATGATCTGAGGTGTGTGAAAATCCGGTTCACCAAGACTTAAACTGATAATATCAATACCAGCCGCTTTTAATTCGCGACTTTTTCTTGCCATCGCAATTGTTTGCGATTCTGATATTTTATTTACTCTTTTTGATAAATGTGTCATAGGTCATTCTTAGCAATAAATGTAATAACAATTTTAATGAGAACGTCAGATTTTTAAAAATAAAGATGAGATAATAAAAACGAATTTTATTGCTTTTTAACTTAATATTATCCTAAAGAATAAAAATTTTATTATAATACGATCCCTAAAATTAAGGCCCAAAAAAAGCCATCCGCAATTGGATGGCTTTAGTGATTTATTGTTTTAGCAGTGTTACGTGCCCAACGTAGGTTTTTTTGTTATTCTCATAATCCATTACAGTTATCTTGTAAATATAAACACCATCCTGCGAGATAGTGGTCGATCCTTTTGCTCGGCCATCCCATCCTTTTTTAAGCTCAGTTGAAGTAAAGATCAATTCCCCCCAGCGATCAAAAATATCCATGCGGTATTTTTCCTCATTAATACCTACACCATATGGTATAAAAAAGTCATTTCTTCCGTTTTCATCAGGTGTAAAAGCGTTAGGAATATAAATGGTCATTGCCGGCGTAATATCAATAAAATTCTCAGTAGTGTCTGAGCAACCGTATGCGTTTGTAGCCGCCAGGTAAACTTTATAATTTCCAATCAAACTATAAGCGTGTGATGGATTTACAACCGACGATGAATTATTTTGAGCGCCATAATCTCCAAAATCCCATGAGTAAACAGAAGCTCCAATAGATGTATTTGTAAAGCTGATGGTTGGATTTAATAGATCTGCACTTTGAGGATTAGCAAAGAAGCCGGCAACGGGTACAGGGTAAACTGTTATTATTTTATTTGTTAATGAATCTTTCCTGCATCCAAAAGAATTGGTTACCATAACCTGCATGGTATATGAGCCTGGAATTGGATAGGTCATACTGATCGGATTTCCGGGAACTGGTCCGCCGCCGTTTTGATCTCCTCCAAAATTCCAGTAAAATATATCAGTTGATGGGTCATAATCAGGGCTGGTTGATGTGCCGGTAAACGTAACTGCCAGCGGCGCACAACCTTTAGCGCCAGCCGGTGTAAATGTAAATTGCGGTAAAGGATTAACAATAATATTAAAGTTTGCCGTTGCCCCCGGAATAGTACAACCATCTTCTATCATTACGTTATACGAGTTTGGATTGTTGGCATAACTGGCAATAACTGTTGATGTTGCGCCAATGCTGGCGTTAGACCATTGGTACGTATAAGGTCCGCCATTACCTTGCGAGGTAATACTTGGTGTTAAAGTAATCATATCTCTATCGCAAACGGTAAACGATCCGCCGCTTGCAAGTAATTGGGGCCTTACATTTACCAAAATATTTTGAGGGCCATTAGCACAACCATTAACATCCACTACTATTACAGTGTATTGTGTTGTTGAACTTAAGGTTGGAGTAGAGTTTATGCCATTGGCCGTGGTTGCTGTAGTACTGGTGTTTGTAGTTAGATTGGTTAATGTATAAGAATAAGGAGGGTTTCCACCGGATGCTTGTCCGTAAATAGCCGCTACATTTCCATAACAAATAGTTTGCGCCGGTGAAGGAACAAGAACTAATATATTTGGCTGCGTAATATTTACAGTTGTGTAAGTGTGGCAACCGTTATTATCTGTTACGGTAGCTGAATACACAGCGGGCCCCATACCGTTAATAACAGATGTGGTTAAAGCAGAAGGATTCCAGTTATAAGAAAATGGACCAACGCCGACCGGTGTTAAAGTAGCACTGCCATTGGCGTAATTAAAGCAGGTAACATTGCTAGATACAGCAGTAACTGAAGGAAGAGGAGCGGCATTAATATTGACAGAGGCAGTTATAACACATCCTTTTGCATCTGTAGTAGTAAGCACCCAGTTGCCAGGAGGAAGGTTTGATGCCCCTGGTGTTAATTGTGGCGTAGAAGTATTCCAGTTATAAGCATAACTTGGCGTTCCACCGGTAATGCTTACACTTGCTGTTCCGTTAGAGTTACCACAGGTTGCTTGTGTTGTGGCTGTAGATTGAATTACCAATGCCGGCGGGTCTGTTAATGTATACACACTATTTGTTGTACAGCCTTTCGTATCTATCACAGCAAGACTGTAAGTTCCTGCTGCAAGATTGGTAATTGTTGGATTCGCAGGTTGAGCAGGTGTCCACGTTAATGTATAAGTAGGTGTACCGCCTGTAATACTTGTATTTATTTGCCCAGTGGTAAATGCATTACAGTTGTTTGGAATTACCGTGTTAGTAGTGATCAATAAAGGATTTGGTTGCGAGATGTTAACTGTTTTTGAACTTACACAACCATTAGCGTCTGTTACTGTACAACTATAAACACCTGTTCCTACACCGGTTAATACAGAATTGCTTTGCGCTCCCGGCAACCATAAATAAGAATAATTAGGCGTGCCGCCGTTTGTAAGTATTTGCGCAGCTCCATTAAACTGCCCGCTACAGGCAACATTGGTAACAGAACCAATAGCAGTTACAAGTTGCGTTGGTTGGGTAATATTTACCACCGCGCCGCCAACACAGCCGGCAGCATCTGTTACTGTAATACTATGTAAGCCCGAAGGAAGGTTATTTACATTTTGTGTTGTTTGAGCAAGATAGCTCCATAAAAAAGTATTGCCGCCAGCTCCACCGGTAGCTGTAATGGTTGCGCCGCCATTAGCCATACCAAAGCATGATACCGCAATTGTATTTGTAACTGCCACAACTGGTGCAGCAATGTTTGGTATTACAGTTGCTGTGGTTGCACTACATCCATTCGCATCAGTAATGGTAACTGAGTAGGCGCCCGAAACAACATTTATTATTGAAGGAGCTGTAAAGCTTGGATTAGATGTCCATTGGTAGGTATAACCACCCGCACCACCAGTAGCTGCCACCGATGAGCTTCCGTTTGCCTGGCCGCAGTTGGTAGGCACAACAGTTGTAATAGCGGCCACCAGTTGTGGTGGTTGTGTTAATGAGAAAGTAGATTGTACAGTACAATTATTTGCATCGGTCAATGTTACGGTATGATTTCCGGGGGCAAGAATGTTTACATATTGCGTATTGGCCAAACTTGGTTGCCATAAAATTGTTGGAATTCCTGTTCCGCCCGAATAATTTACGTTTCCAATTCCATTATTTAAACCAAAGCAGGAAATATTTGTATGTGTTACTAAAACTGAAAGTCCGGCAGGTTGTGTAACATTTGCAACAGCCGTAGCGGTACACGATTTAGAGTCAATTACAGTTATGGTATAACTTCCGGCAATTAAATTATTTGCAGTAGCATTGGTTTGAGAATTGCTCCAGCTATAAGTATAGACAGGGGTTCCGCCGTTGGGAGACGCGGTTGCAAAACCGTTACTGTAACCGCTGCAACTTGGTGTACCTATTGCGCTAATGCTTACAGTTAATAAAGGTGGTTGTGTAATATTAAATACAGTTGTTGATGTGCATGAGTTTTGATCTGTTGCCAGCATGCTAAAAGTTCCTGTACATAAATTGCTAACGTTTTGAGTTGTTAGAGGAGACGGTCCTCCAGTCCAGAAATAAGAAACCGCTCCAATTGCATTTGAAACAGATCCTACGGCCAAACCATTACATGCGTTAAAACAGGTAACATTTGTAGAACTGACACTTGATAACATTTGTGGAGGATTAGCTAATGTTACCGAACCTTGTATGACACATCCTTTGCTGTCGGTAACGGTTACATTATAATTACCGGGGCCCATACCGCTTGGTGTGGCAGAGTTTCCTCCGGCACCCGGTGTGGGCAGCCATGCATAAGTATAACCAGGTGTGCCACCTAAAACACCGGCGTTCGCAGTACCGTTTGTTGCATTAAAACATTTTGGATTTGTTCCCGTAACATTTAGTGTTAATGAGCTGGGCTGTGTTATGGTAACACTTGCCGAAGCAATGCAACCTGTTGCATCGGTTAATGTAACGGTATAAACGCCGTTCATTAAATTTGTAGCAGTGCCTGTATTTTGTCCGTTGCTCCAGTTGTAAACAGGAAAGCCGGGGCCCGGATTACCGGGGTTAATTGTAGTTGTGGCAATACCGTTATTTCCTCCAAAGCAACTTGGATTAGTAAAACTTGTAATGCTTATGGCAGGCCCCGTTGCGTTAGGAACCGTTGCTGCCAATACATATAAACAACCGTTTGCATCTTTAACCTGCACTGTATATGTTCCTGCGGCGACATTTGATAATGTTTGGCCAACAAAATTTGTACTCCATGTATATGTATACGGACCTGTTCCTCCAACCGCTGTTGCAGAAGCTACACCATTTGCCTGGTTACAGGTTGCTGTTAAAGTACTGGTGTTTATTGTTACAGAGCTTGGTTGTGTAATGCTTACGGTATTTGTTTTGATACAGCCATTGGCATCGGTAACCTGACAGGTATAAGTGCCGGCAAATAAACCCGAAACAACGCTTGTGGTTGCACCACCCGGCGACCATAAATAAGTAAAGCCGGGAGTACCACCGCTGCTTACAAGGGTTGTAGCGCTACCAGTTGCAGAGTTAAAACACGATGCAGCGGTTGCCGCAGAAGTTAAAATAATATTTCCTGGTTGTGTTATCGTTCCTACCGTTGATGACTTACATCCGTAGAAATCTGAAACAGTAACTGTATAATTCCCGGGAGCTAAGCCTGTTGGTGTTTGTAATATTGAACCATTGCTCCAAGAATAAGTTAAAGGCGCTGTAACATTGCCGATCATATTTGCAGTTAAGCTGCCGTTTGCAGAATTAAAACAGCTAACATTGGTTGTATTGGTAATTACAGCTGTACCACCAGGCGTAGCAGTAACACTTACAATTCCTGTTTGAATACAGCCTTTTGTATCTTTAACTGTAACAGTATAACTTCCGGCCACAACACCTGTTGTTTGAGGATTATTACCACCGGCAGGTAACCATGTATAAGTATATATAGGGGTTCCTCCGTTGGCAAAAACACTTGCTGTACCATTTGCACTCGAACAATTGGCCGGCACACTGCTAAGCGTTAGTGTTATTGGCAGAGGTTGTGTAACACTGATGGTTTGGCTTAAACTACAGCCATTATTATCAATAACTGTAATATTATAAGCGCCGGCAGAAATATTTGACGTAAAGGTATTGCTTGCCTGGTTTGGCCCACCGTTAATGTTATAAACATACGGAATAGTGCCTCCGCTTCCGTTAGCAGTTATTGTACCATTGTTACCACCATTACATGAAGGTGGCAGAAAAGAAACACTTAATGTTAAAGCAGAAGGTTGCCCGATAGATGTTGTTACGGTTGTAACACAGCCCAACGCATCCTGAACGTTTACCGTGTAATTTTGTGCAGTTAAGCCTGTAAATGTACCAAAGCCACTTGTAATATTTCCCGGAGTTAATGTATAACTATAGCCGGGAGTACCACCGGTTGTTGAAACACTGAAGCCACCATTGGCACCATTAAAACAGTTTACATTGGTTAATGTGGCAATGGCAGAACTTGGAGAGCCTGTATTGCCGATAACAAAATTAACTGTGAGTGTGCAGCCATTTGCATCTTTTATTATCACATTTTTTGGCCCAGCCAGCATACCTGCTTGTATAGCACTCCCAACAAAAGGCCCCCCATTAAATGAATATTGATACGCTGGTAAGCCTCCTGTAACACCGGTAACAGTTGCACTGCCATTAGCGTTACCACACGCTGCGGATGTTACAGCAACTGTTGCGGCTGTTGGCCCGGCAACGGTTGGAATATTTGCAGTGATACTAAAGGTGCATCCGTTTACATCTGAAACCGTTATCGTTTTTGGTCCGGCGGCAAGACTACCTGTAATTGAACCTGTTGCAGCACTATTAACGCTAAAACTATAAGCAGGGCTTCCTCCGGTAACACCTGTAATACCTAAAATGCCGGTATTACCTACGCAGGCTGTTGCCGAAGTTGTAAATGTAATGTTAGTTGGCCCTGCGGTATTTGTAAGTGTAACTGTTTTAGTGAAAATACAATTATTTACATCTTTTACTGTGATCGTATAAGTACCCGCTGGTAAATTAGTTAAAGCAGGTGTGGTAGTAAATGGCCCTCCGTTAACACTATATTGATACGGCGCACTTCCACCCGTAACGGCACCCTGCGTGATAGATCCGTTTGAATTACCGCAGGTTGGATTTGCAAATGTTGTTGCCAGGGCTGTAATTCCCGGTGTATTATTTACGGTTACAGTGATAAAAGTTTTACATCCAAAATTATTGGTCACTCCTAACGTATACGAGCCTGCCGCTAAACCGGTAATGGTTTGCGACGGTATTGCGGTTCCGTTCAATGAAAAACTAATAACGGTTTGTACCGGTGGAGAAATATTATTAATAACAATAATACCATTCGCGTTTCCACAATTGGCATCTGTTACATTAGCTGATATTGCCGGTTGCGGATTAATTACAACTACAGCACTGGCAGAGTTTGTACAGGTTCCAACCGTTCCAATTATATTATAGGTTGTTGTAACTGCAGGATTGGCTACAACATTTGGACCAGTAGTTGTATTTAAACCTGTTGCCGGACTCCAGACATACGAGTTGGCTCCGGATATAGAAATGTTGGCAGAGCTACCTGAACATATGGAGGATGTTGGCGGGCCAACAACTAAAGTGGGAGGTGTAAGGTTAGCTGCAACATTTATTGTTGCAGTGCCTTTACAACCACTAGCTGTATTTGTAACGGTTGTGGTATAAACCCCCGGTTGATTAACATTAATTACCTGTGTATTATTTGCGCCAACAATTCCCGGGCCGGTCCAGATATATGTATGGCCAGCTGGGCCGGGGCTTGCAGTAAGTTGTATGCTTGTGTTAGTACAGGTAATACTGCCGGATGCAGCAATAGTAGCAGCAAAAGTAGTTGTGCCTACAACATTTGTTGTGGCAGTAACAGTTTGTGAAGGGCAACCTGATTGTACCACTGTTACAGTATATACTCCCGGTGCATTAACTACGGCTAAGGATGAAGTTCCACCGCTCACAATTCCCGGTCCAGCCCAGTTGTACGTTACAGGTGCTGCTGTTGTATTAGCAACAACATTTGCTGTTCCAGAATTACAGCCTAAAGGAATGCTTGTGGTTGTATTAGCTGCAGTTACTGTTAATGGGCCGCATGGAAGAGGGCAATTGGCAAAATCTCCTGCTCCATAACTATTGGTGCTTGTGTTGGTAAATGAAATCGTTGTTCCTGTAATATTTCCGGTATAAATACCGCCAACATTACTTACAACTACTTGTCCGTTTACAATAGCAAATCCACCTCCGGCACTTGTACTTGGCATGCCGGTCATGTTATAAGTACATTGCAATGCGCCGTTTGGGCCATACATGGCCATTGATTGTGGTGTTGTGGTTATTAATACATAAAAATTCCCGCAATTATCTACTACAAGATCGTAAGGGCCACCGCCATTAAAATTAGTTATTGTTGTTAAAGGTGTGGCATTGCCGGTACCGTTATATACATAAATTTGCCCCGTACTGCCATTAAGGCCATATATTACACCGCCGCCACCGCCAAGGTTTACAAAAGGCATGGTATGAGTTGTGGTTACCCAGGCAGTGCCATTCCACCAAGCCATAAAGCCGCCAATAGTAGTATAAAACGTTGGACTTGGAAAAGCTGCATTAAGGTTTGGCCCATACGATAACCCTGTTCCACCAAGAGGAATGGCTGTATTACTTGGATTTGTTGCACTGTATGGTAAAGCCGGGTTGTAGGCCATAATAGGACTGGTATGCATAAATACAAGCCCGTTAGGGCAGGCAGGTGTTTGGGAAAAAAAATCAGAATAAAAAAAAGTGAGAATTATAGCCAGGGTATAATATAGAGTTTTTTTCATAAGCGGAGATTTTACATAAATCTAATCTTTAAAATAAATAAATGAAACCGCTCCGCTCAGCAAAAACGTTTATTCACTCATTATTAAGGTTTCTAAACCTGAATCTAAAACTAAAACTTTTTAGAATATTCTGGAAAATATAATAATTTATAATTTCGAAAATGGATGGAAATAAATATCAAAATCGAAATAATGCTGAATTGACAGAATTATTTTTTTCTACGGCCAAAATGTTTTTTGAATGGATACATGAATTGCCCGATGAAGGTATTCGGAACCTCTTTGCCACCTTCAACACCTAAAATAGGTTGCTTATCTTTTGGAAGATAAAACTGGCCAAACATAAGATCCCAGATATTTAAAATGGAAGCGTAATTAACGCCATACTTTCTGTCAACATTTTTTGCATGATGCCAGGCATGACTTTCGGGCGTATTGATAATATAATTTAGCCATCCCCATTTTACTTTAATATTCATGTGTGTAAAAAAGCCCCAAACATTTTGAACTGTAATTTGAAAAAGAAAATAATCAACCGCAGAATAACCAATAAGCGCAAATGGAATAAATATTAGTGGTTTAAAAACCACCATTTCAACCCAGTGGAAATGCCTTGTAGATGCTGCGCCAAGTTCTTCCTGCGCATGGTGTATTTTGTGAAATTCCCAAAAAAAATCAGAACGGTGTAAAATTATATGTGCCAGCCATTCGCAAAAATCCTGCAAAATAAACATGATCAGTATTTGAATCAAAGGATTAAGATGGGTAATGTCAACGATCTTAATGCTGTGTATATTAAAAATAAGAAGAAACTTATAAAGAATGAATTCAGTCACCGCGCATAAGGCAAAAAAACCTAAAACATTTATTAATATATCGTTAAATAAAACGTAAAAAGTGTCTTGCCAAAAATACTTACGCGATATAACGCCGTGTTTGCGTTGTTTGGGTAATACAATTTCTAAAAAAAAACAAAGTAAATAAGCTAGAAAAACGGCATAATACACATTTTTTAAAGCAGGATGTTTTAGACTGTCTTTAGTATAATTCCAAAACTGAGACTGTTGAGATGCAAACTCGTTAGTTATTTCTGAGAAAAAAGACATGATTTATTAATGCAATTTACTTAAATAACAATAATAAGCCAAAGATTTTAACCTACCTTTTTTCCAAGAATGATAAGGTCGCGCATAATTCCATCCATATTGGCAACTTCTGGTAAATGCGCCCATTTCTCAAATTCGAACTGGTAAAATAATTTCAGGCTTGGTTTATTGTGCCCAAAAATAAAGCCTAAAAGCGTATGGATTTTTAACGAAGGTGAAATATCAATTGCCTTTTGCAAACAAATTTTTCCCAAACCTTTTCCTCTTGCATTTTCTTCTAAATAAATGCTTACTTCAACGGTGCCATCATATGCGGGGCGGCCGTAAAAAGAATTAAAACTCATCCATCCGGCATAGTTTCCATCCAGCATTACCAGCCATAAAGGTCTTTTTTCAGAAGAGTGTGCATTAAACCAGGCTAATTTGCTTTCTACACTTACAGGCTCAAGATCAGCTGTAACCAGGCGCGAAGCCACAGTTGAATTATAAGTAGCAACGATCTTTGACAAATCACTTGCAGAAGCATTTATGAATTCAACAGGCATTAGTATAATAAATTATGATAAGGGTAACGTTTAACATGTAATTCTTTAACAAGATCATAAACTGTTTTTTTAAACTCATCAATGTTCTCTTTTTCCTGCGCGCTTATAAATAAAACCTTATTACCAAGACCCTTCATCCAGGTGTTTTTTATATCTTCTAACGATAAATTTTCGCGGGTTGTTGGCGTAAGATCGTCTTCATCTTTTTTGGTATAGGTAAAAGCATCAATTTTATTGAATACCAAGATTACCGGTTTATCTCCTGCACCAATATCCTGTAAAGTTTGTTTTACAACATTTAAATGTTCTTCAAAATTTTTATGAGAAATGTCAACTACATGAATTAGTACATCAGCCTCGCGCACCTCGTCAAGCGTAGATTTGAAGCTTTCTACCAATTGTGTGGGTAGTTTGCGTATAAATCCCACGGTATCACTTAAAAGAAAAAACACATTATCAATGGTTACTTTTCTTACCGTTGTATCTAAGGTGGCAAATAATTTATTCTCGGCAAAAACATTGCTCTTGCTCAGCATATTCATAATAGTGCTTTTACCAACGTTTGTATAGCCAACTAATGCCACGCGAATTAATTCACCACGGTTCTTACGTTGTGTGGCCATTTGTTTGTCGATCTCTTTTAAACGCTCTTTTAATAAAGCAATTTTATCGCGCACAATACGTCTATCTGTTTCAATCTCTTTTTCACCAGCCCCACCACGGGTTCCGGTTCCACCTCGTTGTCGCTCTAAGTGCGTCCACATACCGGTTAAGCGGGGTAGTAAATATTGGTATTGTGCTAATTGCACTTGTGTTTTGGCGTGTGCAGTTTGCGCGCGTTGTTCAAATATTTCAAGAATTAAAGTGGTACGGTCTAATATTTTTTTACCAAATTCTTTTTCTAAATTTCGTTGTTGTGATGGTGAAAGTTCATCATCAAAAATCACCACATCAATTTTATTCTCTACAACAAAATTTTTGATCTCGTTTACTTTTCCTTTGCCTATAAAGGTTGCTTTATCAGGTTTTTCAAGCTTTTGGGTAAATGATTTTCTGGTTTCAAGTCCGTAGGTCTCCGCTAAAAAAGCAAGCTCCTCCAAATATTCTTTGGCAAGACCATCATCCTGTAACTTATTTATAACACCAATTAAAACGCAGGTATGAGTAGGTATTTCGGTAGATACTGTTTCTTTCATTTAATCTTAGTGCCCTTTGATCTGGCTATTTACATAATCTGCAATAGCCGTTGCCTGTTCATCATTTACGGGCGCAGCAGGCATTGCGCCTTTACCATGAACAATTATTTCTTTAATGCCTGCCAGGTCTAAAACTGTTGCTCCAAGATCTTTTGCGCCCGCCATTCCTAATTTTCCATCAGAGCCATGGCATAAAACACAATTAGCTTCATAAAGCGATTTGCCATCTGTTGCTGCTATTTCGTGTGTGTCGTTTTTTACTTCTACATCTTTAGAAATGCCTTTCTTTTTGTGATAAATTTCTCCTAAGCCAAAACTACCGGTGATCATTAATAAACTTAATGCGGCAAGCATTTTGCGTTGTTTTCTAAAACCAATAACAGCAATAGGTATAGACGAAAAGATCATGGTTAGTTTTATCCATAATAAATAATCGTATTTGCCACCGTACGGTATTTGGGTCATTAAATAAATTCCCGTTAATAAGAATATAAAACTGATAACAATTTCAAAGACCTTTGTCTTTTTTGAAAACACTGTTAACAGATCGTTTTTATTACTTAACAGTAAAACTGTTTTTATAACATAAAGCAATAAAAATAGGGTTACAACTAAATAATGGGTGTGTAAAAAACCTTTATACATATTTTGATATTTTGTTGTAAAATTAAGGATAAAGACGGAATAAAAAAGCAAATAAGAGTTAGTAATTTTAGTAAATCTGTTTAAATTTGAGGGTTTGCCATATAACGGCAAAATGTAACATTTAAATAAAAGCTCATAGATGAAACGAATACGCTTAGTGCTTATAATTTTAGTTTTTTTTAGTTTAAAATTTGCTGCACAATCTACTTTTCCAACCAATGGCGCACCATTTAATGTGCATAGCATATATGCATTTACAAATGCAACTATTTATGTTGATTTTGAAACCATAATAAAAAAAGGTACACTGTTGATACAGGATGGCAAGGTTATTTCCGTGGCAGAAAAAGTAGATATTCCAAAAAATGCTATTGTATATGATCTTAAAGGAAAATTTATTTATCCTTCGTTTATTGATATTTATTCTGATTACGGTATTCCTGATGAAAAACCTGTAGGTGCACGCAATTATAACAGTGCACCGCAAATGGAAAGTAATGTAAAAGGTGCTTATGGTTGGAACCAGGCAATACGCTCGGATTATGAAGCATACAAAGTTTTTTTAGTGAATAAAGATAAAGCCGAAGAACTAAGGAAGATAGGTTTTGGTTCTGTTCTATCTTTTAAAAGAGACGGAATTGTAAGAGGAAGTGGTGTGTTTGTAAACTTAAGTTATAAGAACGAGAACGAAAATATTATTTTAGATAAGGCCGCAGGATTTTATTCTTTCTCTAAGGGTTCTTCTACACAGGATTATCCGAGCTCTTTAACTGGCAGTATTGCTTTGCTACGCCAAACCTATTACGATGCTTTGTGGTATTCACAAAATCCAAATAAAACAGAATACAATATTTCTTTAGATGCATTAAATAAAATAAAAGACCTGCCTGCAATTTTTGAAGCCAATGATAAATACAATGCTTTGCGTGCTGCAAAAGTTGGTAAAGAATTTAATATAAAATATATCATAAAGGCGGGTGGAAATGAATACCAACGCATTAACGATATTCAGTTTACACAATTAAAATACATTGTACCATTAAACTTTCCAATCGCTTATGATGTAGAAGATCCTTTTGATGCAGAAGCAGTTTCGTTGGCAGAATTAAAACACTGGGAATTAGCGCCAACTAACCCGGCTGAGTTTGAAAAAAATCAGATCGCATTTTGTTTAACAGCTTCTGATCTAAAAGAAAGAAGTCAGTTTTTGCCTAACCTTCGCAAAGCTGTAAAATATGGACTTTCTGAGAAGATGGCTTTAAAAGCTTTAACAATAAACCCAGCTACATTTATTAATGTTCAGGATAAAGTTGGAAGCTTAAAAAAAGACCTTTATGCTAATTTTTTTATTAGCAATAAATCAATTTTTGAAAACGATGCGGTGATCATGCAAAACTGGTGTGGCAGTGAGCCGGCCATTTTTTTAGATATAAATGCTGTAGATATTCGCGGTAATTACGTGTTAAGCACACCGGATAAAAATTTTAAAGTAAAGATCTCAGGCGATATGCCAACGCCTCAGGCCAAGATCACCATTGATACAACAAAAAAGAACTTAAGCTACCACTTTACAAATAACCAAATTGCTTTTAGCTTTTCGTATGATTCAACAAAAGCTATCCGTGCTAATGGAAATTATGATGCGATTACAAAAAGCTTTGAAGGGAAAGCGCAAATGGCAACCGGTGAATGGTTTGATTTTAAAATGGCATATGAATCGGCGGTTGATACAACAACTAAACCTAAACCGGCAGATAAAAAAGCAGATCTTAATTTAGGAAAAGTAATTTATCCCTTTACTGCTTTTGGTGAACCTTTGCCGGATGAAAAAGGAATTTTTAAAGAACAGTGGAACAAATTTAAGAATCGTTATTCTGCCATCTTAATAAAAAATGCAACTATTTGGACAAATAACGGAGATAGTGTTTTGGTGGATCATGATATTTACATTGTGGAAGGGAAAATTGTACGCATTGCAAAAAATATTGATACTCCAAAGCTTGCCTTTGCAAAAATTATTGATGCGCAAGGAAAACACTTAACTCCCGGAATTATTGATGAGCATAGCCATATTGCTTTAACCGCAGGCGTTAATGAAGGAACCCAATCAAGCAGTGCAGAAGTAAGAATGGGAGATGTTTTAAACCCAGAGGATATAAATATTTATCGTCAGCTTTCAGGTGGTGTTACAACAGCGCAATTGTTGCATGGTTCGGCAAATCCTATTGGTGGACAAAGTGTATTAATAAAATTACGTTGGGGGCATACTGCCGAAGATCTTAAATACGAAAAAGCAGATGGATTCATCAAATTTGCTTTGGGTGAAAATGTAAAACAAAGCAACTGGGGAGATCATAATTCTATCCGTTTTCCACAATCGCGTATGGGTGTTGAGCAGGTGTACAAAGATTATTTTACACGTGCTAAAGAATATGATCTGCAATGGCAATCGTTCTCTAAATTATCTCCAAAAGATATTGAAAAAAATAAAATTGCAATACCGCGTAAAGATCTTGAATTGGAGGCTTTAGCAGAGATCTTAAATAAAAAACGTTTTATTACCTGCCACAGTTACGTGCAAAGCGAAATTAATATGTTGATGCATGTGGCAGATAGTTTTGGATTTAAAGTAAACACTTTTACGCATATTTTAGAAGGCTATAAAGTGGCTGATAAAATGAAAATGCATGGCGTTAGCGCTTCTACATTTTCAGATTGGTGGGCTTATAAAAACGAAGTGTTAGAAGCAATCCCGTACAATGCAGCTATTTTAACCAAAGTAGGTGTGAACACTTCTATTAATAGTGATGATGCAGAGATGGCGCGTCGCCTGAACCAGGAAGCAGCAAAATCAATTAAGTATGGTGGTTTAACAGAAGTAGAAGCGTTAAAAATGGTAACGCTTAATCCTGCAAAAATGCTGCACATTGACGATAAAGTAGGAAGCATTAAAGTAGGAAAAGTAGCTGATCTTGTTTTGTGGACGGATAATCCAATGAGTGTTTATGCAAAAGCTGATAAAACGATCATTGATGGACAAATTTATTTTGATAGGGAAGAAGATGCTAAATTGCAAGCTTATGTAAAGTCAGAAAGAGCAAGAATAATTGCAAAATTATTGTTGGAAAAACAAAAGGGTACCAAGGTTGAAAAATTAAAATCAAAACACGAGCGCTTGTATCATTGCAATACAATTGAAGGTGTAGATGAAGAATTAACAGGACATAGATAAGATTTGAAAGATGAAAAATTTGATATACATAATTTTTTTGTTGGCAGGATTTGAAACGCTCGCCCAAAAAACTTACACACATATTGCTTTAATAAATGCAACGGCACATATTGGCAATGGAAAAATTATTGAGAACAGTATTGTGGTGATCAATAAAAATAAATTGGAAATGGTAAACAGTGTAACGGGCATTCGTTTAAACCCAAGCGCTTATGATACAGTAATTGATCTAGCCGGAAAACACATTTATCCTGGGTTGATCAATACCAATAATATTTTAGGTCTGCACGATGCAGAAGCGGTAAGAGCAACCCGCGATTTTTCGGAAGTGGGTTATATCAATCCACACGTAAGAACGTTAATAGCTTATAATACTGATAATATTATTACACCAACAGTAAAGACAAACGGTATCCTGTATACACAGGCAACACCACGCGATGGTTTAATTAGCGGTTCTTCTTCTGTAATGGCCTTAGAAGGCTGGAACTGGGAAGATGCTGTTTTAAAAGCCGATGATGGCATTCATCTTAATTATCCAAAAGCAATTACTAAAAAATTTACCGAAGAAGAAGGAATGTCGGTTGTATCTAACAAAAACTATAATACTGAGATCAATTACTTAAATAAATTCTTTGATGATGCGCAGGCCTATTGTTTAACCGCAAATGCAGTTGAGAAAAATATTCGTTTTGAAGCCATGCGTGGTGTTTTTAACGGCACTCAAAATCTTTATTTGCATGCCGAAAAAGCAAAAGATATAATGAGCGTTATTAATTTTATAAAAAAATATAATATCAAAAAACCGGTAATTGTTGGTGGCAAAGAGTCTTACAAGATCACTGCCGCGCTAAAGAAAAGTAATATTCCTGTAATGTTAAACCGTGTAAACGATCTGCCAGATAATACAGACGACGATGTGGATATGGTTTTTAAAACACCTTATCTTTTGCAAAAAGACAGTGTATTATTTTGTCTTCAGTTGGAAGGAGATATGGAAGCTGCTCAAAGCAGGAACTTGCCTTTTAATGCAGGAGTAGCGGTTGCTTATGGCTTAACAAAGGAACAGGCGCTGGCAAGCATAACATCAAATGCTGCAAAAATTTTGGGAGTAGAAAAAGAAATCGGAACTTTGGAGGAAGGAAAATTAGCATCGTTAGTGGTAAGTGACGGAGATATTTTAGACATGAAAACTAACAACATTATTTTGGCTTACATTGCCGGAAAAAATGTTGGTCTCACAAATAAACAAACAGAACTGTATTTAAAATACAAAGTTAAATACGGTATAAAATAATTTTTATGATAGATAATAAAGTAATAGTTGGTATTTCACAAGGTGACATAAACGGAGTAGGTTTGGAGGTTGTTCTTAAAACACTTATGGAACCTGGTATTGCAGATATTTGTACACCTGTATTATTCAGCTCTCAAAAAACGGTTTCGTATTATCGAAAAGTTTTGGGTTTAGAAGAATTTAGCTTTAATCCAATGCGTGAATTTTCTCAGCTCAATTCAAAAAAAGTAAATGTATTTGTTTGCTACGAAGAAGAGGTAAATATTGAAATGGGAAAAGCAACAGATGTTGGTGGAAAATACGCTTTAATTTCTTTAGAAAAAGCAGCCCAAGCCTTAGTTGACAAAAGCATTGATGCCCTGGTTACAGCGCCGATCAATAAAAGTAACATTCAAAGCGATAATTTTAAATTTGTTGGCCATACTGAATATTTAGGTTCAAAATTGGGTGGCGATCCTTTAATGTTCATGTGTTCAGATAACGGTTTGCGCATTGCAGTTGTTACAGGTCATGTGCCTTTAAAAGAGGTGGCTTCAAAATTAACTGTTGATGGAATTTCAAATAAAATTGTTCAATTGCACGAATCGCTTGTAAAAGATTTTGCTATTCGTAAACCTAAAATTGCGGTATTAGGATTAAATCCACACGCGGGTGACAACGGAGCTATTGGCAATGAGGATAAAGAAATTATAATTCCTGCCATTGAAAAAACAAAATTGAACGGATTAATATATGGGCCGTACTCAGCCGATGGCTTTTTTGGAAATGGTACGTACAAACAATTTGATGCTGTTTTAGCAATGTATCATGATCAGGGACTTATTCCTTTTAAAACGATAGCATTTAACGAAGGTGTAAATTTTACTGCGGGCTTAAATGCAGTAAGAACAAGTCCTGACCATGGCACAGGTTATGATATTGCCGGAAAAAATAAAGCCAATGAGCAATCATTTAAAAAAGCATTATACGCGGCCATTGATATTTTTAAGAATAGAAAATTGTACGCTGAAATAACAGAAAATCCATTACAAATTGGAAATATTAAAAAAGAACGCTAATTAAAAACAGCGTTCTTTTTCCCGGTTTTTCTTTTGCTTTTTTAAGAGACTAGTTAACATATTTTAACTACCTCAAAAACTCTGCAAACCCTTACCAATGTTATCTTTACCAGTTATTCTAATAAAATAGATTTATGGTAGATATTAAAGAAATTAACGAACGAATTCAACGCGAGAGTGCCTTTGTAGACATGCTGACCGTTGAAATGGATAAAGTTATTGTTGGTCAGAAAAGCATGGTGGAGCGCCTGCTGATAGGGCTTTTGAGCAATGGGCATATATTACTGGAAGGTGTTCCGGGACTTGCAAAAACCTTAGCTATTAATACATTGGCTACCTGCGTTGATGGACAATTTAGCCGTATTCAATTTACCCCCGATCTTTTACCTGCCGATGTTATTGGTACACAGATCTATAATCAAAAACAAGAAGCTTTTTCAATACGTAAAGGACCAATTTTTGCCAATTTTGTTTTGGCAGATGAGATCAATCGTGCTCCAGCAAAAGTGCAATCTGCGTTGTTAGAGGCCATGCAAGAAAAGCAGGTTACAATTGGTGATCAAACATTTAAATTGCCAAACCCGTTTTTAGTTTTAGCAACACAAAATCCTGTTGAGCAGGAAGGAACATATCCTTTACCCGAAGCACAAATGGATCGTTTTATGTTGAAAGTTGTTATTGGTTATCCAACCAAAGAAGACGAACGTAAAATTATTACCTCAAACATTCAGCCGGGTGGTATGCCAAAAGCAAATAAAGTTCTTTCTACCGATGCTATTGTTAATGCCCGTTCGGTTGTAAAAGATGTTTATATGGATGAGAAGATCGAAAGATACATCGTAGATATTGTTTTTGCTTCCCGTTTCCCAAAAGAATACAGACTTCAAAAATTTGATGGTTTAATTTCTTATGGTGGTTCGCCGCGTGCAAGTATTAATTTAGCGTTGGCTGCAAAAGCATATGCTTTTATTAAGCGTCGTGGTTATGTTATACCGGAAGATGTACGTGCTGTTTGTTTAGATGTGATGCGTCATCGTGTGGGTTTAACTTACGAGGCAGAAGCAGAGAATATTACTTCAGAAAATATCATTACTGAAATTTTAAATACCGTTGAAGTTCCTTAGAGATCTTAGATTTTAGAAGTAAGAAGTTAGATTTAATCTGTCTTCAAAAATCTTAAATCAAAAATCTCAAATCTTAAATAAAATGGAAACCTCAGAACTTTTAAAAAAAGTACGCAAAATTGAAATTAAGACCCGTGGTTTGAGCAGTCAGATCTTTTCGGGAGAATATCATAGTGCGTTTAAAGGTCGTGGTATGGCCTTTTCTGAAGTTCGTGAATATACACCGGGTGATGATGTAAGAACCATTGACTGGAACGTTACCGCAAGATTTAGTACGCCTTATGTAAAAGTTTTTGAAGAAGAACGTGAGCTAAGTGTAGTGTTAGTTGTGGATGTTAGCGCCAGTGGATTATTCGGTACCAACAAACAATACAAACAAGAATTAATTACAGAATTGTGCGCTGTTGTGGCGTTTTCTGCATCGCAAAACAATGATAAAATTGGTGTGATCTTTTTTAGCGATAAGATCGAAAAATTCATCCCGCCTAAAAAAGGAAAATCACACGTACTGCGGATCATTAGAGAATTATTGGAATTTAAACCTGAGAATAAAAAAACAAATTTAGAGTTGGCATTAAAATATCTTACCAATGTTATCAAGAAAAAAAGCATTGTGTTTTTGATCAGCGATTTTTATGCCGATTCGGATTATAAAGATGCTTTAAAGATCGCCAATAAAAAACATGATCTTGTTGCCTTGCGTATTGTAGACAAAACAGAAACGGAATTGCCAAATGTTGGTTTAATAAAATTACGTGATAACGAAAGTGGCAAAGTAATGTGGGTAGATACGAGCGATAAAAACTTCAGAAAACAATTTATAGCTAACCATTTAAAGTTTGAAGATGATCTAAAGGATATTTTTAACCGTAGTGGAACCGATGCTACAAAAATTTTCACACATGAAAATTATGTAAAACCGTTAATGAATTTATTTAAGAACCGCTAAGAATTTAAATATTAGGTGAAATTTTTAAGATCCATATTATTAATTACATTTTGCTTTTTTGCTGTATTTTCGTTTTCACAAATTCGCGTAAATGCGGTTTTAGATTCTTCTAAAATTCGTATTGGCGAGCAGGTGAAGTTAGATCTGTATGTGAATTATGACGCCTCTCAACAAGATCTTAAAATTCAATGGCCAACCATTGGCGATACCATTACCGGTAAAGTGGAAGTAATATCAATCACACCAATTGATACAACTATTCCCGATAAAAATAATCCAAGTATATTTCAGCAGCACCAGCAAATTTTAGTAAGCGCTTATGATAGCGGTTATTTTGCCATTCCCGGTTTTGAATTTGTTGTAAACAGCGACACCTCCCGTCCGTTTATTACACCAACCCTTTTATTGGAAGTACACACAGTACCAACCGATACAAGTATTACCAAAACCAAAGATATTAAACCACCCTTTGATGAAAAGTTTAATTGGAAGTGGTATTTAAATTATATCTACTGGGGTATTGGGATCTTACTTTTTACGTTGGCTATTGTTTTGATCACAATGTATTTTTCAGGTAAACAAAAAAATATTGTTGTTGAGCCAGAAAAGCCAAAGATTCCCGCTCACATTACAGCTTTGGCTTCTTTAGAAAAAATAAAAGCCGAACAGGTTTGGAAAGAAGGACATGTAAAAGAATATTATTCTTCAATTTCAGACACTATTCGTTTATATATTGAAGAGCGATTTAATGTATTTGCTTTAGAAAGTACAACGGATGAGATCATGAAGGCTTTTCGCACACAGGTTGTGGATAAACCAAGCAAAGAAAAGCTGGAGCAGATCTTAACATTAAGCGACTTTGTAAAGTTTGCTAAAATGACACCCGTTGAAGATGAACATAGATTTACTTTAGAGAACGCTTTTGATTTTGTGAACGGAACCAAACGTGAAGAAGAAATTACAATACCCGACCCTCAAACCAGTAACCAGCCAACACCGTGATAAGTTATTTTAATGACATACAGTTTGCTGAAAAGCATTGGTTTTGGTTAATGTGCATATTGCCGTTAATGATAGTTTGGTATTTAATTCGTTTAAAAAAACACGAAGGCGAATTTAATTATTCATCCTTTGCCTTATTCGGTAAAATAAAATCGTCGGGCAAAGCAAAGTTCAGACATTCATTATTTGCTTTACGTTTAATAGCCTTTCCATTATTAATTGCGGCACTTGCCCGTCCACAATCGCGCAGTAGTTGGAAAGATAGTAAAACAGAAGGGATAGATATTGTTATTAGTATGGACGTTTCTCCATCAATGCTCGCAAAAGATTTTAAACCCAATCGTTTAGAAGCTGCAAAAGATGTAATGATAGATTTTATTGATGCGCGTATTAATGATCGTATTGGCTTAGTTGTTTTTGGTGGCGAAGCATTTACACAATGTCCTTTAACATCCGATCACAAAGTGCTTAAGAATATGATCCCCGCCATTCGCCCCGGCATGGTGGCAGATGGTACCGCCATTGGTTTGGGTTTGGCAACTGCTGTAGGGCGCATTAAAGATAGTAAGGCAAAAAGTAAAGTTGTTATTTTAATTAGTGATGGTGTAAGTAACATGGGCGAAATTCCACCGCTTACTGCGGCAGAACTGGCAAAAACAATGGAAGCGCGCGTCTATTGCATTGGCGTGGGAACGCGCGGTAAAGCCTTAACGCCTGTGGCAAGGTATACAGAAACAGAATACGAGTACGATTATGTAGATGTGGACATTGACGAAAAAACAATGACGGAGATTTCAGATATGACCGGTGGGAAATATTTTCGTGCTACAGATAAGGCAAGTTTAATTGATGTGTACAAAGAAATTGATAAGATGGAGAAAACAATTATCAGCGAAAAGAGTTTTACCAACAAGGCAGAACACTTTTTGCCATTAGCCCTGGCAGCAGCGATTATTTTATTATTAGAATTTTTATTACGTTTTACATTATTCAGATCAATACCATAGATGTTTAAGTTTGAACATACAATTTATTTTTATGCTTTTGCGGCAATACCGGTAATGCTGTTGCTGGTAATACTGTATTTTGTTTCGCGTAAAAGAAAATTAAAACGTTTGGGTGATGCAAATTTAATTAGTGCGTTGATCCCTTATTCGAGTAGGAGAAAACGCATTATTAAAGTTGTTTTATTTTTAACCGGGTTCAGCAGCTTAATAATTGCCTTGTGCAATTTGCAAACAGGAAGTAAGTTAACAGAAGTGAAACGTGAAGGCGCAGATATAATTGTTTGTATAGATGTTAGTAATAGTATGTTGGCGCAGGATCTTAGCCCTAACCGTTTAACCCGTGCAAAATACGCGCTCGAAAAAATGATTGACGGTTTGCAGGGCGATCGTTTAGGACTTGTTGTTTTTGCAGGAGAAGCTTACGTACAATTGCCAATCACCACCGATTATAGTGCAGCAAAATTATTTTTAGAATCTATTGGCCCCGGAATTGTGCCTGTGCAAGGAACAAATATTGCCGATGCTATTGAGAAAGCATCAGAATCATTTAGTAACGATGAAGGAAAGAATCGTGCCATTATTTTGATCACTGATGGTGAGAACCATGATTCAGAAGCAATACAAGCAGCAGAAGATGCAGGTAAAAAGGGAATTATGATCAGTACCATTGGTATTGGTTCGGCAAACGGTGTTCCTATACCAATTGTTGAGAATGGCGTTAACAAAGGATATAGGAAAGATAAAGAAGGACAAACCGTTATCACAAAACTAAATGCTAATCTTTTAAAAACGATAGCTTCAAAAGGTAATGGCGTATTTGTACAAGCAAGCCAGGCCGATATTGGTTTGGGAGCAGTATTGGATAAGATAAATGAATTGGATAAAGCACAAATAGAAAATAAAATGTACACCGATTATGAAGATCAGTTTCAATGGTTTTTAGGTTTGGCATTGATCTTATTTTTTATTGAATTTTTAATTAGTGAAAGAGTAAGTGAGTGGTTTAAAAAAATTAATTTGTACGGCAATGCAGCTAAGTAAATTTAAATGTCTTTTTGTGATTGCATTGTTATTTGCAACGGGTTTTGTGCTTGCGCAAAAAGATGCAATGAAGATTTACGATGGCAATAATTTGTATCATAGTGGTAAAACCATTGATGCAACAGATCGTTACAGGGAAGCATTAAAAATAAATCCCAACAATCAAAAAGCTAATTTTAATTTGGGAAATTCATTATATAAAAATGCATTGCAAATAAAAGCAAGTAAAGAAAATTTTGTGCAAGGAGGAAAAAAAGTAACCCCGGATTCGCTAGCAGGTCTTGTATTTGAAGAAGCGGCACAAAGCTTTGCCCAGGTGGCCAACTCTGTTTCAAATAAAGATACGCTTCATCAGGCATGGCATAACATGGGAAATTGCTATCTTCAAAAGAAAGAATATCAAAACGCGGTAGATGCTTATAAAAAAGCATTAAAACTCGATCCCAAAGATGAAGAAACACGTTATAACCTTGCCTATGCTTTAAAGAATTTGCCTAAGGATAAAAAAGGCGGTGGTGGCGGTGGCCAAAAGGAAGAAGATAAAAAAGATCAGAAGAAAAATTCTGCTCCGCAACAAAATCAAATGAATAAAGACCAGGCAGAGCAATTATTAAAAGCACTAATGAACCAGGAAAAGAAATTACAGGATAAACGCAAACAAAAACAGGAAGACCCCGGCAAATCGTCTGTAGATAAAGATTGGTAATTTTAAAATCAAATAAAGTAAAATGACAGTTAATAAAATAAAAACTAAATGGATACTGCTTGTATTAGTATCTTGTTTTTTTGCTTTTTCAGCAAGATCACAAAGTTTTTATGCACAAGTGAGTTCAAACAGGGTACAGGTTGGTGTTCCGTTTGAGTATGCGCTTGTGCTTACGGTTAGTGCTTCCAACCTTGTTCAACCAACATTTAAAGATTTTGATATTGTTAGTGGTCCAAACCAAAGTAACAGTGTACAATACACAAATGGTGTAATGACCCAGCAAATTGTTATTTCTTACGGGCTTGTTGCAAAAAAAGAAGGTAAGCTAACTATTGGTCCGGCAAGTGTTATGGCCGGCGGACAAAAACTGGAGACAAAACCTATTGTAATGGAAGTTGGAAAAGGAGCAAGTTCAAATCAAACTAATGGCAATGCAGAAGATGATCCTAAGTATAATAGTAAAATTAGTGGGGCAGATGTTTTTATACGAACAGGCGTAAGCAAAACAAAATGTTATTATGGTGAGCAAATACTTATTACTCAAAAAGTATATTCGCGTTTTTCTATTATTGGCTTTAAAAAAATAAACACGCCTGCATATGATGGTTTTTACGCCCAAACTTTAGAGCCAATTAGTAAAGGACAAGTGGCTAACGAAAATGTAGATGGGGTAGTGTACCAAACTTATGAAATCTTCAGAACGCTTGCTACTGCTAATAAAGCAGGTAAGATCACTTTAAATCCAATGACGGCAGAAGTAGTTGTTAGAAAACAAACCGCTAATGCAAAACCTAAAAACATCTTTGAACAATTTTTTGGAGCTTCTAATTATGAAGATATTCCGGTAAATGCAAAAAGCAGTGCTTTAACCATTGATGTTGCGCCAATCCCGGAAGCAGGAAAACCGGCTGGTTATTATGGTGCGGTTGGTGAGTATTCATATAAGGTACAACCTTCGCGCAATGAAGTAAAGGCTAATGATGCGTTTAATCTAAAGCTTACTATTACAGGAAAAGGAAATATAAAATTAGTAGATGCCCCAAAATTAAACTTGCCAGAAAGTTTTGAAGCGTATGATCCAAAGATCACCGAAACGGGAAATTCTAAAACATTCGATTATTTAATTATTCCAAGAAGCGAAGGTGATTTTAAAATAGAGAATTTGGATTTCTCTTATTTTAGTCTGGAGTCGAAAAAATTCAATACTATTCCGGCTCCTGAAATAAATATCAAAGTACTTCCACCAGATCCTAACAGCAAAGGTGCTCAGGTTTATGTACAACAAAGCCAGGTAAAAGAAACCGAGAATGATATTCGCTACATTAAAAAAGGCGATTTTGTTTTGATGAGATCAGAAACTGAATTTTTTAATTCATTTACGCATATTTTATTAATGATCTTGCCATTACTATTATTAGGAACAGGTTTGTTCTTAAGAAGAAATTACATTAAGAATAATAGTAATATGGTTTTGGTTAAAGAGCGTAAAGCTGCAAAAATGGCTAAAAAACAATTAGTGAATGCAGAGAAATTAATGCAACAAAATAAAAAAGATGAATTCTATACCGAGATCTTAACTGCTTTAAATAATTACATAGGAAATAAATTAAATATTCCCGTAGCTGATCTTTCAAGAGAAAAAATAACCAGCGTTTTAACGAATAAACAAGTTGATCAGCTAAGCATAACAAAATTAGTTTCAACGTTAGAAACGAGCGAATATGCCAAATATGCACCGGGAGCAGTAAGTGGAGATCTGCAGCAGGTTTATAAAGATACTGTTGATCTTATTACCGGCCTTGAAGAACAAATAAATAAAAAAGTATAAGCAGATGAAAAAAAGCAATTATATATTTATTTTATTGGTTTGTCTTTTATCTTTTTCAATAAAAGGGTATAGTAACGATCTGCTTGAAAAAGCAGAAAAAGCATACGACTCAAAAAAATATAAAGAAGCAATTGAGAGTTATGAAAAGCTGGTAAGCGATGGCTACAAATCATATCAGTTGTATTTTAATTTAGGAAACGCTTATTATAGAAATAATGAATTAGGCAAAGCTATTTATTATTATGAATTGGCGCGTAAAGTAGAGCCCGATGATGAAGATGTGAGAATTAATTTAGGAATTGCAGCTGCTAAAACAATTGATAAAATAGATTCGAAAGAGAATTTTTTTATTACTGCGGTTAAAACAAACCTGTTATCGTCGTTTACTACAAATGCCTGGGCATGGTTCTCTATAAGCACTTTAGTTGTTGCCTGTATATTGTTTTTTATTTTTGTTAATTCGTCAACACTTATAATAAAAAGAATTTCGTTTTTATTAAGTTGTATATTATTAATTGGTTTTTTGGTTACCTATTTTTTAGGTTATTCGGCTTTAAAATCTAAGGTAGAAAATAAGTTTGCCATTATTACAGCTAAGGAAGTAAAGATCATGAATGAACCAACGGCAACTGCCAATTCTAAATTCACATTACACGAAGGCACAAAAATTCGCGTTGTTGAAAATAATGGCAATTGGTTACTTATTAAACTGGATAATGGTAATGAAGGTTGGTTAAAGCTAAATGATGTTGGAATTATTTAATTTCTTAAAAGACGTGTTTCTCGGCGTGGTATGATGAACGCACCAATGGCCCGCTCTCAACAAATTTAAATCCTTTACTTAAAGCGTAATCTTTATATTTTTTAAAATCATCAGGGTGCACAAAACGCGCAACAGGTAAATGTTTTGGAGTAGGTTGTAAATATTGTCCTATTGTAACAACATCACATTTTACATTAGCAAGATCATCAATGGTCTCAAAAATTTCTTCTTCAGTTTCACCCAATCCAACCATAATGCCACTTTTTGTTTTAACGCCTGCTTCATCCAAACGTTTTAAAACTTCCATGCTACGATCATATTTAGCTTGTATACGCACCTGCGCAGTTAAACGTCTTACAGTTTCAATATTATGCGACACAATATCCGGTTGCACATCAATAATGCGCTGCAAGTTTTCCCACTTGCCGGCAAAGTCAGGAATTAAACATTCAAATTTTGTTTCAGGACTAATAGAACGAATTTCTTTTATTGTTTCGGCCCAGATAATTGAGCCGCCATCTTTCAGGTCATCCCTGTCAACACTCGTAATAACACAGTGTTTAACGCCCATTAATTTTACTGAGTTGGCAATACGTTTTGGTTCATCCCAATCTGCTGGTTTTGGTTTACCTGTTGCTACAGCACAAAAACCGCAACTGCGTGTGCAGATGTTACCGAGTATCATAAATGTAGCAGTGCCTGCACCCCAGCATTCGCCCATGTTTGGGCAATTTCCGCTTTCGCAGATGGTGTGTAATTTATGTTTGCTTACAATGCCGCGAACTTTAACGTATTCTTCGCCGGTGGGTAATTTTACGCGCAGCCAATCGGGCTTTTTGATCTTTTGAATTTCTTGTGTGGGTTCCATCGTCAATACCATTTAGACCCAAATACAAAGCCTACGTGAAAGGTCACGATAAGATTCTCTGCTGGATTCCTTGCCATTATAGGCAAAGCTTTTGGGAAAAAGTCTAAAGATACGCCCGTTTCAATAGCACGGATGAGATTGGTATACGGTGCGTATTCAAAACTTAAATTAAATTTTGCGGTTCCACCAGGATAAATTTTTGTTTCAGCAAGTCCGTCAGAAAAAGAACCTCTTCCTACAACGCTATCTTGTGTAAAATTTTCGCTATCAAACTTAACTACATCAGTACTCACTTGTCCGCCATTAGCAGGCTGAGCCCTGTAAACCTGCACGTAATAAGGTTTTGCAAATCCAAGGGTAGGGCCAATAGAATAGCTATATCTTACTTCAACGGCTTTATTATCTGCTTTTGCGAAAAGAACTTTTTGCATACCAACAGCACCCCTTAAAAGAAATACTTGATTGATCTTACCGTACACAAACCTTTTTTTATCTTGTGAAGTACCGGTTACTTTTATTTCTTTAGGATGTTTTAAAGATTGAAGATCAATTTCCCAGTAAGAACGGGTCTTAGCTGTAATATGTTTACCGCGACGGTATAAGATGCCCAAACCTCTTGTGTTGGCATATATTTTACCTGAACCTTCGTTGCGGTACAATACATTTAAATTTGTTCCTTCATCAACGCTTAAAGCAGGTTTATCCTGCGCAAAAGAAAAGTCAAATAAAAGAGTGCAAAAAACAAGTATACAAAAGGTTCTAAACATTATAACAAATTTAAAGAATTACGAGGTATTATCCTATTTTTGTATAAACAAATGTTATGGCAACAAGTTTAGTTAAATATGTGGGAGAATTGAGAACAGAAGCCACCCACCTTCAATCGGGAAAAGTTATAACTACCGATGCTCCAAAAGATAATCACGGTAAAGGAGAGGCCTTTTCACCTACCGATCTTGTGGCAACTGCACTGGCAAGTTGTATGATATCCATAATGGGAATTGTGGCCATGAAAGAGGGTATTACCACTGTTGATGGGGCCAGCGCCGAGGTTGTTAAGGTCATGTATCCCGATCCAAGGCGTATTGGCGAGATACATGTAAAGGTCACTTTTCCTAAAAAGAACTTTACAGATAAGGAAAAAAAGATGTATGAACATGCTGCACTTACCTGCCCGGTAGCTAAAAGCCTACACCCGGATATTAAACAGATCGTTGAATTTATCTGGTAATTTTTAACTTAATTTCACTTTAATAGCAGAGATTTAGCCGCCTATGTTTAAGAATATTTTACACAGTTTGTTTACCAAAGGGCTGGTTGCTGTTATTAATTTTTTTATTCTTATTGTTTCTTCAAGGTATTTGGGTGTTAGTTCGCGTGGTGAAATAAGTATTTTTATTTTAAACATTGCTATTATCCAGATCATTAATGAGGTTTATACAGGATACAGTCTTGTGTATTTTATTCCAAAATTCAATATAAAAAAGCTGTATGTTTTAGGTTTGGTCTACACGCTTATTTTTTGTTCGCTCAGTAATATTGTAGTTGTTTTTTTAGATAAACAGGTGCCGGGTTATGGATGGTTAGGGTATATTGTTTCGCTATTGATAATTGTAAATACATTTAATTGTGTTTTAATTTTAGGAAAAGAAAAAGTGAAGGTGTATAATTTTTTAAACCTTATACAACCATTATTATTATTGATAGGTTTAGGTTTTTCGCTTATTGTATTAAAGGAGTTTACATTTAACGCCTATATTTTTCCTTTGCTGATCTCATTTATTGTGGCATTTCTTTTTTCAACCTTTATTGTTTTAAATTTTAATCTTAAAAGTTCATCTCAAAAAATATTTGATCTAAAACCTATTGTAATAAACGGTTTGTTATGCCAGGCTGCGGTTTTAATGCATATATTTTGCAACCGTTATAGTTATTATTTGCTGCCTGATTCTGCAAAGGTTGGTTTATATTCTTCTGCCTCTTCATTAATAGAATCTGTTTTAATTATTGCAAATGGTATTTCGCCTGTTTTATTGGCAAGGGTTGCAAATACAGGTAATACACTTAAATCTTCAGAGATGACGTTAAGCTTAAGCAAAGCAAGTTTGTTGTTTAGTTTTTTTGCTGTGATGGTTATTTTTTTATTACCCGAAGATTTTTTTCTTTACCTGTTAGGTAATGGTTACGTTGGTATTAAACGCTTAATGATGTTATACTCACCGGGTATATTAATGGTTAGTTTTTTTGGCATCATCAGTAATTATTTTTCTGCCCTTGGAAAATTAAAACTCATTGTGTTTTGCAATAGCTTTGGGTTTATTATTACTTTAATTTCAGCACCTTATTTAATTAAGAAGTATGATGTGGATGGGGCGGCGTATACTGTAAACCTGGCTTATTTGGCGGTAGCAATAGCAATAAGTGTAGCGTTTTTTATTAGCAATAAATTAAACTTTATGCGTTTAATAAGCTTTAAAAATGATCTTAAAAATTTAAAAGGATTAGTAAAAGCCGATACAGATCAATTATAGATAAGTTTTATCATCTGCTCATCTTTCTTATAAATATCAATGAACTGGTTGAATTTCTTATCCTCATCTTGCGGGTTTTTTTTGGTTCTACCTTTCTTATCTTTCGCAATTTCAACGTTGGCCGTATAATATCTTACATATATGGGCAAAGGCTTTCTTAAATTTATTTGCCGTTGTTCAGGCCTTGCAAAATAAGCATTCAGTGTATCGTAAGGTAATTTTAAAGTATCATCACGAATTAAAAATCTTGCCATGTCAACATATTTTTCCAAGCGCATACAGCCGTGGCTTTGGTAGCGGTAAAAAGTTTTAAAATAACGTTTGCTGTTTGTATCGTGCAGGTAAACGCCATATTTGTTGTTAAAATTAAATTTACAAATACCTAAACTATTATCGTCACCAATGCGCTGTCTGAATTTAATAGGCAGGTATTCTTTGCTAAAGCGTTTCCAGTTTAATTTTCCTGCCGGAATAACCTCGCCTTTAGAATTAATGCATTCAAAATTATGTTTGTGTAAATAATTGGTATCTCGTTTTACCATAGGCAAAATTTCTTTCCATGCAATAGTGTAGGGTACACTCCAATAAGGGTAAATCAATATATAATTTATTTTGCTTTTTAAAGTGGGTGTTTGCGTTTCTGGCTTTCCAACAACAATTTTACTATAGAGTACTAATGTATCTTCTTTATGTTTTTTATCCCATTCATAAACATTTATTTCTGCCGATGGAATATTTACAATAGCATATCTTTCAGGATATCTGGCGGGTTCCCAACGCCAGCGCTCCAGGGCCATTTCCATTTGGCGAATGGTTTGTTCTTTTGATAAGGATAATGTTTGTCGTGTTAATTTACCAAGTTTTCCATCGGGTTCAAGGTTAAATTTTTTTTGATAGGATTTAATGGCTTCTGCTAATTTTAAACTGTCATTTAGCTTTAAAGTATCGTTATAATCTCCTGTTTTAATTAACTTTTGTTTCAGGTCTTCTTTAAATTTTATTGTATCTTTTATATTCTTACAATAAAGTGTATCCCAATTTAGTTTCTCATTTTCTGTAATATAATTTCTAATCGCTTCTTTTAAAAAATGGTAACCCGCATGTTTAGGTTCTAAAGAATCAAAGGCTTTTGTCATTTGTCCGGGCTGTAATCCGGTTTTTAAGATCTCTACCCAATTTGTGTCTAATTTTTTCGGGTTCCACTCCAATAAAATAGTGTCAGTGTTAAAACGTCCTTTATTTAAATGTGCCCCAAATTTTAAATAAGCATCGGTAAATAAAATTTCAGCGGCTGCAATTGCAGTTACATCATAAACATCATCCTTTTTATTGTAAAATTCTGAATTTAATTTTTCAAGTTTTTTAAAATGATAATCGTTTGGGTATAAGCCATACATGCGGGCTTGTTTAATGGTAGCGTAAAGCGAATCGCCCAAAACGGTTAGTTTTCCTTTGTTAGAAAAAATAAGATGTTGTTTATCCCTTAAACGGTCAAAAAAGCGGTAAGTAATTAAAGTATCCTTATCTATTACAAGCAAAGTATCTCCAATAGCGTTACTAAAATATGCTGTGAGTAGTTTTTCAGTTTCGGCATTTACGTTTTGCGGTTGTTTTACTTCTATTTTTTCTGTAGTAGTGTTAGAATTGTTTTTACATGCAACAAAATATAAAGCCAGGAATATTAAAATGAGTTTTTTCAACGGTTTAAAGATATGAAAATACAAGCGTTCTGAATAAAAAAAATAATAAAGATTAACCAACGTATTAATGAGCGCATTAACGTTACCATAATGGGTATAAAATTAAAAAATGGTGTACCAATAAATTTTTAGCATTAAGTTTTAAGTTCTATCTTTGATAAAATTTTTATAAAACTTTAATGTCTGTTAAGATCCTCAATTTTCCGAAAATCACTGATCCCAGGGGTAATCTAACATTCATTCAAAATCCTACACACATTCCTTTTGAAATAAAGCGTGTTTTTTGGTCTCTTAATCAATTCAAAAACAAAATACAGGCGGGTTCTGCAAGTGAAAAAGGGCAAGAGGTAATTGTAGCCCTTAAAGGTAGTTTTGATGTAGTTGTTACCAATACAAATGGCACTGTTCAAAAGTTTCATTTAAATTCGCCTCATCAGGCCCTTTATCTGCCTGCTTTATCATGGCGCCATATCGAAAATCTTTCTGTTGGGGCAATTGGTTTTCATTTATGCAGTTTAAAAGACAGTTCAGGCGATCAAATAGATAATTTTGAAACTTTTAAAAACAGGATTGCCAAATGAGAGCAACAATAAACGATTGTGTTTGGGTTACGTTACCTGAATTAAAAGGCGCAGAAGGTGATATTATTTCTTTAAAGGAGAATACTGACCTTCCGTTCGAACTAAAACGGGTTTTTTATCTATACGATATTCCTGATGGGGAATCGCGTGGGGGGCATGCCCATAAGGCCTGCCACCAGTTTATGATAGCCGTTAGCGGCTCATTTGATATTTTACTGGATGACGGTATTAATAAAAGCAGGGTGCATCTTAACGATCCAAAAGTAGGATTGCATGTGCCGCCGGGGGTTTGGGATTCGGAAGAAAATTTTTCAGATGGTGCTATATGCCTTGTAATAGCATCTCATGCCTATTTTGAAGAGGATTATATCAGGAGTTACGAGGATTATTTAAAGTATCAGGCCAATCAATAACCAGTACCATTTATGGTAAAATTACCAGCACGATTTATAATATAATTATTGCCTGTGTTGCATTAAAAACCGAAAAAAATACGCATATTTACTGCTTATTTTGAGTTTTAATATGAGTAAAAACAAAGATACAGAGCCACAGGTTTCAGGTGCGGTGATTAACAAGGCAGATTTTTTTGAAAAATTAGGAAATAGGGGTGTTTTTTTAGCTTTGGGCATTATAGCATTAGTGGCGTTTTTTATTTTTAAAGATTTTATTTTACTAAAAAAACTCTATCTCTATAAAGATATTGGCAGTGATACTTTAAATGGGGTTTTTCCTTTCTTTTATAATTATGCGAATTATGTAGAAAGATATGGCATTCCAAGTTGGTCATTTCAGGAAGCTTTAGGGCAAAATGTATTAGGTGGATTTTTAAGGGACCCTTTTATGATTATTGGTTACCTTGCCGGATCGGCTTCCATGCCTAAAATTTATGTGTTTGAAGAACTTACAAAAATAATTTCGGGAGGCGTTGTATTTTATTTGTTTTTAAAACAGCTTAAAGTAACTAATTTTTCAGCTTTGGTTGGCTGTTTGTTATTTACGTTTAGTGGTTTTATGATCGTTGGTTCGTGCTGGTATGTTTTTACTTTTGAAGCATTTACTTTAGCTCTAACTTTATTGGGCTTTGAATTATTCCTTCAAAAAAACAAATGGTTTGTTTTTATTTTGGCCATATTTTTAATTGCAATTTCAATGCCGGTAAATATTTATATAACAGGTGTTATTCTATTGTTTTATATCATCTTCCGACTGGGTCAAACTGAACAATTAACAGTTAAAAACCTATTACAAGTTATTTTTAAGTTAATAGGATTGGGCTTGATAGGTTTGTTGTTAAGCGCTCCTTTTTTCTTCGAAACAATTCTTTTGCTTCTTCAAAGTCCACGTGGAAGCGGTGAAACAGGCTACTTTAAAATATTATCTTCAAAGCCAATGTTTGCGCTTATTGATAAACTGCAGTTTGGCACGTTTATTACTCGCTTATTCAGCAACGATTATATTGGTACAGGAAATAATTTTAGAGGTTTTCAAAATTTTTTGGAAGCACCTCTTTCTTATTGCGGTATACTAAGCATTGTTTTAATGCCACAGGTTTTTACTTCTGTTAGCAAATCAACCCGCAAATGGTATATCATTTGGCTTTCAATTTGGGTTATTGCAACTATCTTTCCTTATTTCAGATATGCTTTCTGGTTATTCTCGGGTGATTACTTCAGGGTATTTTCTTTCTGTCTTTCACTTGTGTTTATTATTTACTCAGTTTTGGCCCTTGATATTATTTTAAAAACAAAAAAACTCAATTTAATTACTTTGGGTATTACCATTTTATTAAGCATCATCTTGCTAACATATAATTATTTTAAAGGCACGCTGGTAAAAGTAGATTCAACAGTTTCAATGTTCGTTTACTTTTCAATTTTTGTTTATGCATTATTACTTTTTTTAATGACCAGGCCCGGTGCAAACAAAAATATAAAATACGCTTTACTGGCATTTGTTTGTATTGAAATGGCTTTTCTTTCCAGTTTTTCTATTAACAGAAGAGATATAGTTTCGGCAAACGAATGGAAAGAAAAAGTTGGCTACAACGATTATTCTGTTGAAGCAGTAGATTACATAAAAAAGAAGGAAACAGGCTTTTACAGGATCGATAAAAATTATTATTCATCAGGTGCTATGCATGGTAGTTTAAGTGATAACAAGATTCATGATTATTTTAGCACATCAGCTTACAGCTCCTTTTCTAGCAACAAATACGTGAATTTCTTAAGGCTGTATGGTGTTATTGGTACCGAAAACGAATACGAAACCAGATGGGCGCCGGGTTTAATTAACAGACCTATACTTGAGTCGCTTACCAATGTAAAATATATTATGGCAAAAGGATATACTAATCCTGTTTGGCATAATACGCATGATTCTGTTGCTAAATTTGGTGATGTGCTGGTTCTTAAGAATAAGTTCAGTTTGCCATTTGGTTATACATATGATCAGTACATTAAACAAAGTGAGTTTGAGAAATTAAGCTTAAACCAAAGAGATTTTGTAAGCTTAAAAGCAATTGTTGTTGATGACAAAAATGCCGAGAGTTTAGCTGGTCTTAAAAAATATAACGTAGCCGATACAGCCTTAAACGCGCAATTTACATTTGATACCTATAAGACCGATGTTCAAAAACTAAGCCAAAATTCGTTAAAGCTTACAGGCTTTAATGATCTTAAGATACAAGGTGATATAAATGTAGATTCAGCTAAATTGATGTACCTGTCTTTCCCTATTGATAAAGGGTGGCATTTAACACTAGATGGCAAGGAAAAAGACCTGGTAGAAGTTAATAATGGCATGACAGGTATTTATCTTGATAAAGGAAATCATAAAATCGAAATGAATTTTAAATTAAGAATGTTTAATAAAGGTTTAATGTTAATTCCCGTTGGTTTATTGTTAATGTTGGGTTTATATTTTTTGGATAAGAAAAATAAGAATTTTTTAAAAATTAAATTTGCAAACCAAAAGCAGGCTTAGTAAAAACAATAGCGCTTTTTAAGTATATTTGATATTATAAGTTTATAAAGTAATGAAAGATAAGTCTAAACCATATTTAATTAATTTTCCCAAAATTGGAGATTCTGCTTTAGGATATATTTCATTAACAGAAAAAGAGAATTTACCATTTGTTCCAAAAAGAATTTATTGGACCTATTATACGCCTGAGGCAGTTGTGCGTGGAAATCATTCACATTACGAATTGGAGCAGATATTGGTAGCAGTTGCTGGTAAGGTTATTGTAAATATTATTTTAAGCACTGGCGAAGAACTTGATTTCGTGCTTGAATCACCCAACACAGGTCTGTTCATCCCTAAAAAAAGCTGGCGAACGATGAAATACTCTCACAATGCGGTACAAATGTGTATAGCAAGTCTTGAATATGATGAAAAAGATTATATCAGGGATTTTGAAGAGTTCAAAAAGATGTATTTAAAATGAACTTTAAATTAACTGACGAGTTACCTGAAAAAAATATTGAAGGTGTTGATATTTTTAATAGAATAGAATTTTTTAACCTTCATAAAAAACAAAATTCTGTTTACTTATCTGTTTTCAGAGACAATCAGCTTATTGGCGTTTGTCATTTTACCGAGATTGATCCGGGAGTTTATAGAAGCCCGCATCGTGGCACATACGGCGGATTTAATTTTATTAAAGATATCGATCTAAGCAGTATTTACGAATCTGTTAAATTGCTTATTGATTATTTTAAAGAAAAAAACATAAAAGAGCTAATTTTTGTTCAATCGCCTTTTAGTCATAATATCGAACTATGTACCTCTGTATTCAATGCGCTGCTAACCAATAAATTTTATATCAGTAATCAGGAATTTAATCAATCGCTTGTTGTAGATAATACACCAATGATAGATAAAATGATGCGCAACAATAAAAAGCGTTTTAAAAAATGTGAGCGTGAAGACTTTAAGTTTACACAGGTATTTACTGAAACTGAATTTGAGGCTGTTCATAAAATGAACGAGGCATCACGTAAAAGAAAAGGCATTAAGATCTCAATGACATTTGAGCAAATAATGACCATGTACCGTTTATTTCCAAACGATATGTATTTTTTTAATGTTACACAAAATGGTGTAGCGGCAGCATCAAGTATTTGCATAAGAATAAATTCTAACGTGTTGCATATTTTTTATTGGGGCGATGCGGATGGTTTTGAAAGTTACAGTCCTATTGCCTTTTTGGCAAATGGCATATATGAATTTGCTGCAAAAAATAATTTTAAAATGATGGATGCCGGCATTTCTACCTTTGAAGGTATTCCGAATTTTGGTTTAATTACATTTAAAGAGAATTTAGGCTTTACGTCTTCATTAAAACTAACCTATTCATACAATTATGAGCAATAGAGATTTATTAGATTACCAGGAACAATACTCAAAACAGCCTTACGAAAAATACCAGGTAGCTTTTAGAAAAAGAAAATTACTAGATCTGTTGTCTAAAAATAACCACGCTAATTTATTAGAGATAGGCTGCGGTCTGGAATCTATATTTCTCGACGTTGCATCTTACGATCATATTACTGTTGTTGAACCGGCCGATCTTTTTTATGATAAAGCAAAACAGGATATTACGCTTGCAAAAAATAAAAACATCACGCTTGTAAAGGCTTTGCTTGAAGATGCGGTTGAGAAACTTAAAAAAACGAAGTTCGATCTTATTTTATTAAGCTCTTTGTTGCATGAAATTCCTGAACAAAATAAGTTTTTATCTACTTTACATTCTATTGCCTCTAACGAAACTATAATACACGTAAATGTTCCAAATGCAAAAAGTTTTCATCGCCTTTTGGCAGTTGAAATGGGATTAATCCCGTCTGTATTTCAAAAATCAGAAAGTAACATTCAGTTTCAGCAGCATACTATTTTCGATCTTGAACTTTTAACGTCTACAGTAGAAAAAAATGGATTTAAAGTAATTGAAAGCGGATCTTATTCGTTTAAACCATTCACGCACCAACAAATGCAAAATATGATTGATGCTAAATTTATTTCTGATGAAATTTTAGATGGATTTTATAAAATGGAAAAGTATTTGCACGGTATTGGTTCAGAGATTTATGTGAATATTCAAAAAAGGTGATTTTAATCATTTATCGAACGTGTTAAATTAAAGACATTGCATAAAAAAAGAAAATGAAAAATTTTGATTTTATTATTTGTGGCAACAATGCAGGTGCAATGGTTGCTGCTATTGAATTGGCAAAAAAAAACAATGTTGCTGTAATTAATCCAACGCCAAACTGGGGCGCTCATTTTGCCGGTGTTAAATTGGGTGAATACAAGTTTGATATAGGAATGAATTTTTTTGAATTTGATTCTTTTCATAAAGAAGCGTTAGATCTTTTAACCTATAATCCCGAGATCAGAAATGATTCTGCAAGATTTTTACCTCTTGTAAAAGAGTTTTTTACAAAACGTACTGAAGTGGTCGAGTCACACAATTTAAAAACACTTGTAAATGGAACGTTTGGCGACGACATAATTATTGCGAATAATTTTGATGTTTTAGATAAACTGCCAGCAGACATAAAAAACAAGATCATTGCCGAATTAACTGCCATTTTAGCTACTCCAAAAACAGAGTTGCATGCGTCAAATAAAAAAATAAACGAAGATCTTTTTTTAAGAACAAATTATAAAAAAGTTTCTATAGCTAATCATGGTCAAACTTTTCATGATCTTTTTATTGAACCTTTATGCAACAAAATATTTAATATTTCATCAGAGGAAGTGCCTGCAATTTATCATCGTATTCCTTGGACCCCTCTTTTTTATCCTGAAACTTTACTGCAGGCATTTAAAAACCCGGCTTATAAGATCAAACCAACCTTGTTTCATTACCCTAAAACAAATTATTTTGCCAGCGCTTTAGAAACTTTGCTTGCTGAAATGAAAAGCAATAGCAATATTGAATTTATTAATTCTAAGATCACGGAATTAAAACCCGAAGGGGATAAATATATTGTTGAAACGGCAGAAGAAAAGTTAAGCGGCTCTAAACTGGTTTGGGCAAACGATCTGCAATCATTATTGAGTTATAATAAAAGCTTGCAACCAATAACTTTAGATAAAGCTTCTATTACAGTGGCATTTTTGGCAATTAAGTCTGAGTTTATTAAAACACAATTCTCAACTTTATATGTTTCGGCTGGCGAAGAGATGGTTTACAGGGTTTCTAACCAAAATGTTTGCGCGGGATTAAATGAAGATATCACAAAAATTTCTATAGAATTAAATTTTGATAAATTAAACGAAAAAGGTATTACCGAAGATCAAAAGATCAAAGACTATATCTGGAATTTTTTGATCAGTTCCGGTTGCCTGCAAACCTCTGCTGAGGCCATTTTCTTTGAGGTTAAAAGCATAAAAAATGCTGTTAATTTGCCAACCTTGAATAATTTTAATAATTTTATAAAAAATCAACAATTAACTGCCCAACATTTTGGTAATGTGGAGTTAGTTGGGCCGGCATCGGGTTTCGGTTCAACTTCCTTTAACTGCCAGGTTGTACAAGGCCTTAAGTTAGGGGTAAAATACAATAAATTATGAGTTTAACGAAGGAAGAATTAAACAAGATAGCTCACGAGTATCATAATAATGATGTGATGCAGGATAAGTTTATTGAAGATGAGTGCCAGTTTCATACTTACAACTGGGTGTTTGATAACATGAAAGACTGTAAGAATGTTCTGGAAATGGGTTATGGCGAAGGCAATTTTACAAACGAATTAGTAAAACGTAATTTTGTTCCAACAATTATTGATGGTTCGGATGTGTTGTTGGACAAAGCAAAAAGTTTGTACGGCGATAAAGTTAATGTAGCTCACGCGCTTTTTGAAGAATATATACCTGAAACAAAATTTGATTGTGTTTTGGCAACCCACGTTTTAGAACATGTTGATGAGCCGGTGGCTTTATTAAAACATATGAAGAACTGGATAACGCCAAATGGTAAAATTATTATTATTGTTCCGAATAAAGAATCCATTCATCGTCAGCTTTCTGTAATTATGGGCTTGCAACCCGCTTTGGATACTTTGGGTGGCAGAGATAAATTAGTTGGTCATCAAAGAGTTTATTCATTACAAACATTAGAAGATGATGTAGTTAAAGCTGGTTTAAAAGTTTCTGATACCTGCGGTTTTTTCTTAAAAGTATTGCCAAACTCAATGATGTTGGATTATTCTAAAGAGTTAATTGTAGCTTTAAATAAAATTTCGCCATTAATGCCAAAAAATTTGCTTGCAAATATTGCGTTGATCGCTCATCATTAAACGTATGTCAAAAATTACAATTATCACCCCATGCTACGGTAATGAATTGAATATTCCAGACTACTCAGTTAAAATGCTTGAGAATGAAAAGATCTTTCCGGCAGATGTGGAGTTTGAGTATATTTTGATAGACGATGGCTCTAAAGATAATACCTGGGCTGCTATGCAGGTATTTAAGCAGCAATATCCTGATAAAGTTAGAATTATAAAATTGGTTCGTAATTTTGGTAGCACTAATGCCGTTTTTTCTTCATTGCCATATGCCACAGGTGATTGTATTGTTATTATTTCTGCCGATCTGCAGGATCCTCCTGACTTGATACTTAAATTATATGAGAACTGGAAAAAAGGATTTAAGCTGGTTTTAGCTAATCGTACCAACCGAGAAGAGCCCATAATGCAAAAGATCTTGTCAAACAGCACACACATGATGATGAAAAAATTCGGGTTAAAGAACTTACCCGAGGGCGGTTTCGACATGAATTTATTTGATAAGGAAATAAAAGATATTTTAATAAAAATGGACGATAAGAATTCATATTTCCCTTTCCTGCTTATGTGGTTGGGTTATGAGTTTGTTAGCATTCCATATGTAAGACGCAAAAGAGAGATCGGTAAATCGGGTTATACAATGGCAAAAAAGATCAAGGTGTTTGTTGACGCCTTTGTTGCTTTTTCTTTTTTTCCTATACGGCTAATTTCTATTTCGGGTTTAATTCTCGGACTTCTTGCATTTGCTTATGGCATATTTGTTGTTGCAGGAAAACTTTTAGGTTATGTAGATACTCAGGGATGGTCTAGTTTAATGGTAGTTATATTATTTGTATCTGCGTTTCAAATGATAGCTTTAGGTATAATAGGAGAATATGTTTGGAGAGGCCTTGAAGCTTCAAGGAACAGGCCAAACTTCCTGATCGAAAAAGTTCAGTAATTAATTTTTTAAAAATATATTTCAAAATGAGTACAATTCCTTTTTTAAATTTTGATCCAATGCATAAACTGATCCGTGACGAGATCATGAGATCATTTGCAGATGTTTATGATGCCAATTGGTTTATAATGGGAAAAAAATTAGAAGCATTTGAAAAGGAATATGCTGCTTTTAATGATACAAAATTTGCAATTGGTGTTAGCAATGGTTTAGATGCTTTACATTTGGCACTAAAAGCATTAAATGTTACTAAAGGGGATGAGGTGATTGTTCCTTCAAATACATATATTGCTACAGCGCTGGCAGCTTCTTATGTTGGCGCTACACCTGTTTTTGTAGAACCAAATGCAAGAACCTATAATATGGATCCTGCAAACATTGAAGCAGCAATAACGCCTCGCACAAAAGTTATTATGCCCGTGCATTTATATGGCCAGGCTTGTGAGATGGAAGCTATTGTGGCTATTGCGAAAAAAAATAATTTGTTTGTAGTAGAAGATAACGCGCAGGCCCATGGCGCCAGATTTAATGGAAAAATAACAGGTAGTTTTGGTCACGCAAATGGCACAAGCTTTTACCCTGGAAAAAATTTAGGTGCTTTGGGTGATGGTGGAGCGTTAACGACTAACGATGCTGATATTGCAAAAAAAATAATGATGCTGCGTAATTACGGTTCAGAAAAAAAATACCATAATGAGGAAATTGGATTTAATATGCGTTTGGATGAAATGCAGGCTGCCTTTCTTTCGGTTAAACTAAAGCATTTAAACGAGTGGACAAAACAAAGAAAAGTAATTGCACAGCAATACAACGAGGCTTTAAAAAATATAGGCGATCTTATTTTACCCGAAGTGCATAAAGATGCCACACACGTGTATCATTTATATGTTATTAAAACTAAAAACAGAGATAAGCTGCAAAAACATTTATCAGATAATGGCATTGGTACATTGATACATTACCCAATTCCACCACATTTACAAAAAGCGTACGCATCATTAAACAAGAAAAAAGGCGATTTCCCTATTGCTGAAGAGCTAGCTGAAAATTGTTTGAGTTTACCTATCTGGCCGGGAATGACACAAGAGCATGTGAAAACCGTTGCTGACGCTATTAAAAAAGCATTTTAATTTTTAGAACAGAAAGTTTAATGAACCTCTTTAAAACGGAGGCTCGTTAAAATCTTCAATATCGTTACGTTTTACTATATCGCTGTTATTGTCTTCTACCTTATCCCAGTTTTTAGATGCCACTGTTTTAGTACCGGTATTTAAGAAATCATTGTTTTGTTGCAATGGTCCTGGATTATTTTGATTGTAAATAATATCTTGCCCTTCTGTATAATCCAGATCGGCAAATTTAGCGTATTGCCCAATAAAACGCAGTTTAACGGTCTCTAAAGCACCATGCCTGTTCTTGGCTATAATAACTTCCGCCCGGCCGCGTGTAGGCTCATTATTTTCATCTACTTCCAAACCATAATATTCAGGACGGTAAATGAACATTACCATATCCGCATCCTGTTCAATAGCTCCAGATTCACGTAAATCACTTAACTGAGGGCGTTTGCTGCCGCCCGGTCTGTTCTCTACCTGGCGACTTAATTGAGAAAGTGCAATGATCGGAATTTCTAATTCTTTTGCTAAACTTTTTAAACCACGCGATATCTGGCTGATCTCCTGCTCACGGTTTCCTTTTCCGTCAGGCCCACCACTCATTAATTGAAGGTAGTCAATAATTATTAGTTCTATTTTTTGATTCTCTTTTAAACGGCGAGCTTTAGCACGCAATTCAAAAATAGAAAGAGCTGGTGTATCATCAATAAATAAAGGGGCTACAGATAAATTTTTTATGCGTTCATGAAGTTGATGGTATTCATGGTCTTCTAATTTGCCTTTTAAAATTTTATCTTGAGAAATCTCAGTTTCGCTGGAGATCAAACGTTTTACCAATTGCAAACTACTCATCTCTAAAGAGAAAATGGCAACGGGTTTTTTAAATTCAACCGCTGCATTTTTTGCCATAGAAACTACGAAAGCTGTTTTACCCATACCGGGCCTTGCCGCTAAAATTAAAAGATCAGATTTTTGCCAACCACCTGTAATCCTGTCCATAGCGGTAAAACCACTTGGTACACCGGATAAGCCATCTGTTTGATTGGCAGCTGCATCAATTTCATCAAGGGCTTTGACAATTAATGTACTCATTTTATCGTGCTGTTTACGCACGTTAGAATCCAATATCTCAAAAATATTTTTTGTTGTTTCGTCAAGCAATTCAAAAACGTCTGTACTGTCTTCGTAAGCCACTTTAATAGTTTCTGTGCTTAAACGAATTAATTCGCGCTGTAAAAATTTTTGCGCTACAATACGCGCATGAGTTTCAATGTTTGCAGATGAAGCAATGCGGTTAGTTAATGCAGAAACGTAATAAGCGCCACCAACAAATTCAAGTTCACCGGTACGTTTTAATTCCTGTGTTACCGTTAAGATATCTACTGGCTCTGAACGATTAAATAGAGACATCATAGCAGCAAACACACGACCATTCTGTTCTTGGTAAAAAGCTTCCGGACTTAAAATATCAATTACAGTACTTAAGGCTTCTCTTTCTAAAAGCATAGCGCCAAGTACAGCTTCTTCCAACTCTCTAGCTTGAGGCTGAACTTTGCCTATTTCATTCACACTTGTAGAAGGGTTATTAAAAATACGTTTACGGGTCTTATTTTGATTGTCCTGGTTCATAAAGTAAAATTGTGTTTTATTCCATCCTTTGTAATAATTCTCTCATCTCCTGCACGTTCTTCTTTTCAATTCTTATTAGCATAAGGGGGGAGGCAAATGTGCGAAAAATTGCTTCTCTTAAATTTACGAAATTACTCATAACTTGTGCATAAAATTTATCACCAGTTGCAATCCCAATAAAATCAGTGTTTTAAGGTATTTTATTTGTTAATAATTCAAAAACCCATTTCTTAACAGTCAGCATGTTAGATAATTGTTAATTGTTTATTACGGTTCATTTTCAATCAATTAAACTTTTAATGCAAAATAGGTGCTTTAATTTTGATTAATTTTAGTATCTATTATGAAGGTATTATTTGCCGATTCTAATCATCCTGTTCTTAATGAAACACTTACTGCTGCGGGCTTTGCGTGTGATCTGTTTTGGAATAAAAGTTCCGAAGAGTTGATCTCAATTTTACCAAATTATGATGCATTGGTTATACGAAGCAAGTTTAAGATCACGCAACAAATTATAGACGCTTGTCCACGTTTAAAATGTATTGGCAGGGTAGGAGCAGGTATGGAAAATATTGATGTTGAATATGCGGCTACAAAAAAAATAAAATGTGTAAGTGCGCCCGAAGGTAATAGGGATGCGCTGGGCGAGCACGCTATAGCGATGTTACTAATGCTGGCCACTAAACTAAAAAAGGCTGATCTTGAAGTTAGAAAAGGAATTTGGTTAAGGTCAGAAAATCGCGGTTTTGAAATAAAGGATAAAACTATTGGTATTATTGGTTACGGACAAATGGGAAGTAGCTTTGCAAAAAAACTGACGGGCTTTGATTGTAAAATTTTAGTGTACGATAAATACCTTTCGGGTTTTGGTAATGAATTAATTACTGAATCAACATTGGAAAGGTTGTTTGAAGAATGTGATATTGTAAGTCTGCATGTACCGCTTACAAAGGAAACTGAGTATATGGTAAATGCAGACTTTATAAATAAATTTAAAAAAGAAATTTATATTATCAATACCGCAAGAGGTAAATGTTTAAGAACAGAAGATCTCGTTAAAGCTATTGAAAACGGAAAAGTAAAAGGCGCTTGTTTGGATGTTTTAGAATACGAAAGCGTATCGTTTGAGCAAATTGAAAATAAAGAAATTCCTGCGCCTTTAAACTATCTTATCAATTCAGATAAAGTTATTTTAAGCCCGCATATTGGTGGCTGGACGCATGAAAGCAATTTTAAAATGAGTAAGATAATTGCTGAGAAAATGATCAATGTATTAAAAGCGTAAAATGCTTTAGTAGTTTACCGTGAATTGTGGTGTAGTAACTACATTAGATTTATGCCCTGCATCATCAATAGCAAAAATTGAATATTTAAAGATCTTGATCGAATCAGCAGGTCTGAACTCAGTCATAGGAATATAGATCTCTCCTTTAATTGATTTTCCTTTAAAGCCATCACCTGGCTGTGTAATTATTTTTGCAATAGCAAATGTATCGTTAACATTAGTGTCAAAAAAGCCGGTAAATTGGTGAGTGCCTGAGTTGTAATAATAAAATTTAATGATCACATTTGGTACAACTGCTTTTTCTTCTCTAAAAATATCTCCGTCTCCATCTTCGTAGCTTAAAACTAACTGCCCGTTATCTACACCATTTGTTTTTGATGAGGTAAAATCAAGATAATCCAATGTAGGTTCAGGTGATTTGCTTGGTCTTTTTACACAACCAAAACTAAAAAAACCAACCAAAAATATTATCGTAATTAAGCGCATGTTTTAAAATCTATCTATAAATTTACAAAATTATAACGTTACAGCCAAAGCTTTGTTCAATAACGAAAATAGGATATTTAATATTGCTTCCGAAAAGGAGTTTTTAGAGCATTCTTTAAGTATTTTTAACTTTCAGGCGGCTCAAAATGCGGTTTACAGCCAATGGATAAAGCTTTTAAAGATTGAACTATCTTCTGTAAAAAAACTCGAACAAATACCCTTTTTACCTATTGAATTCTTTAAAAAACATGAAATTATAAGTTCGCCATTAACTCAAGACTCTATAAAATTTACAAGCAGCTCAACAACGTCACAAACACCTTCAACACATATTGTAAACGATATTTCGGTTTACGAAAAAAGTTTTTTAAAAGGTTTTGAATTGTTTTATGGAAAGCCTTCTGGTTATTGCATTTTAGCTTTGCTGCCAAATTATTTGCAACGTAAGGGTTCTTCCTTGGTTTATATGTGTGATAGATTGATCAAAGATTCAAAGCACTCTTTAAGTGGATTTTTTTTAGATGAAACAGATAAACTAATTGGTATTATTGATGAACTAAAAAAAACAAAACAAAAAGTAATTTTAATTGGAGTGTCATATGCCTTAATGGATCTGTGCGATAGAGGCATCCAATTAAATGAAAACTTTATTGTAATGGAAACGGGTGGTATGAAAGGCACGCGTAAAGAGTTATTAAAATCTGAATTGCATACTTATCTCAAAGATGGTTTTAAAATAAATAACATTCACAGCGAATACGGCATGACAGAATTATTAAGCCAGGCTTATAGTTTGGGTAATGAAGAATTTGTTTCACCACCTTGGATGAGATTTTTAATTCGTGAAGTGGATGATCCTTTAAAAATAAGAACCGATCATAAAACGGGTGGTATAAATGTAATAGATCTTGCCAATGTAAACTCCTGTTCATTTATTGCAACAAAAGATCTTGGTAAAATAAATACAAACGGAAAATTAGAACTAATGGGCCGTTATGACAATAGCGATGTTAGAGGCTGTAATTTGATGATGGGTAATTTTTAAAATAATTGACAATTTAATGATTGACGATTTACAATTGGATGAATGAAAAAATTGTCAATTGTAAATAAAATAAACTGTAAATCAGGATTGTCTTCCAGCTAATAAGAACATCACCGCCATTCTTACCGCTACTCCATTTTCAACTTGTTCCAAAATAATAGATTGTTTACTGTCTGCCACATCACTTGTGATTTCAACACCACGATTAATTGGACCCGGGTGCATGATGATTATTTTTTTAGAAACACTGTCCAGCATTTCTTTATCCAAACCATAAAGCATAGAGTATTCTCTTAGCGAAGGAAAGAATTTTATATCCTGGCGCTCTAATTGTATGCGTAACATGTTTGCTACATCACACCATTCTAATGCTTTTTTAAGATCCAACTCTACTTCAACTCCCAAAGAACGAATATGTTTTGGTATCAAGGTTAAAGGGCCACATACTTTTACAATGGCGCCTAATTTTTGAAGGCAAAAGATATTTGAAAGTGCTACACGTGAATGTAAAATATCACCAACTATTACAATTTTTTTTCCTTTAAGGTCTCCTAATTTTTCCTGTATCGAAAACGCATCTAATAAAGCTTGTGTTGGATGCTCATGAGCACCATCACCTGCATTGATTATTTTTGCATTTACTTTTTTTGAAAGAAAAACCGCAGCTCCTGCACTTGCGTGGCGCATAACGATCATATCCACTTTCATGGCAAGAATGTTATTTACGGTATCAATTAAAGTTTCTCCTTTTTTTACAGAAGAGTTGGATGCGGAAAAATTAATAGTATCTGCACTTAATCTTTTTTGAGCGAGCTCAAAAGATAAACGCGTGCGGGTAGAATTCTCGAAAAATAAATTGGCTATTGTAATATCTCTTAAAGAAGGAACTTTTTTAATGGGACGATTAATAACTTCTTTAAAATTTTGAGCGGTACTTAAAATAAGGTCAATGTCGTTTTTTGTAAGATTTTTTATTCCGAGTAGGTGGTTGACGCTTAGGTGGCTCATTATTTTTGAAAACAGATTAAAATTGATTTTCAAAAGCTAAAGATAGCTTTTAATTTTTAACTGGAAAATTATTTTTTCACTGTTTGTAAATAACGCTCGGCTATAATGTTTAAATGATGCTGCGTATGCCCGCAAATAGTAAATCCTATAGAATTTACAGTTGCCGGGCCCGAAGGTGTTTGACCTGATTTTTTTAGATTTTGAGCATTAAAAGAGCGGAATAAACAGATGTTTGAATGTCTTACTGCGTCAAATTCTTCAATAATGTCATTCATTGTTCTTGAAGCTGCTTCGCAATTTGCACCATAAAGATTTTCGTCATAAGAATTTGGCACTTGTTTATCACCACGGGCAAAACTTAAAGCACGGGCACTAAAAATACGTTCGGTATCAATACAGTGTATCAGCACTTCTTTTACTGTCCATTTTCCTTCTGCGTAAGCAAAATTTTCAAGATCGGATGAAATACTTTTAATAAAATCCAGCGTACTTTTTTTAGTTTCTGTCAATGCGCTTACTACATCGGCTTGTTTTATAAGCCCAATATAATACCAATAATAATCAGGACATTCTTCTTTTACCGGTCGCATTTTATTTACTTAAAAGGGTAATACGGTCTTTTCCATCAGTTTCTGACCACTCCACTTTTACATTTTGTGATTCAATAGAATCTATTGTTATACCAATATATTTTGCCTGTATAGGAACGTGTCTTGCCAATCGCCTGTCAACCAAAACCAGGAGTTCAACATCTTTTGGTCTGCCAAATGCCTGCATAGCATCTAAGCCCGCGCGAATGGTACGTCCTGTAAATAACACATCATCTACCAAAACAACATTTTTATCTTCAATGGTAAAATCTATGCTGGTTGGATTTGGGATCAATTCTTTTTTTCTAAAATCATCGCGATGAAAAGTAATATCCAAAGCGCCGCAATTTATTTTTTTATTCTTTAAAATACTTTGTAGCTCTTTCTGAATGCGTTTTGCAAGAAAAATGCCACGTGGCTGTAAACCAATAATAACGGTATCCTTAAAATCGTTATGCGCCTCAATTAACTGATGGCATAAACGTTTTATTTTTACATCAAACTGACTTTTCTCTAATAATATCTTTGGTTGCACTGTAGGTATTTTAATAAAGTAAAAATATAACTAACAAAGTTTAAAAACAAATCCAATTAAGGATATTGTCTTTATTTCAAAATTACTCTTTGTTCTTACTGTCAAGAATTATTGTAACAGGGCCGTCATTTATCAATTCTACCTGCATATCTGCACCAAATTGTCCTGTTTTACAAGGTTTACCTAATTGCTTTTCGGTTTCTGAAATAAATTTTTCGTACATGGGTATTGCAATTTCCGGTTTTGCTGCCTTTATAAACGATGGCCTGTTTCCTTTTTTGGTAGAAGCATGTAAAGTAAACTGGCTAATAATAAGTATCTCACCGTTCACTTGTTTTATGTCCAGATTTAATTTCCCATCATCATCGGCAAAAACACGCATGTTGCAAACTTTAGCGCATAGCCATTCAATATCGTTAATAGTATCTTCATCTTCTATACCTACTAATATTACAAAACCCTTGTCAATAGAGGCGTGTAGGGTATTATGAATAAAAACCCCGGCTTTTTTAACTCTTTGTAAAACTAATCGCATATTTTTCTATCTTTACTAATCCCAAACAAAAATAACTAAAATGAAGAACGTATTTATTGCCTCCTTATTTTTATTGATATTTATTTCTTGTAAGAAAAAAGAAACTCTTACAGAAGAACCTACGCCCGAACCCGCACCTGTGGTAAGTTGCCCTACATGCAATTTTCCCGATACAATGTGGACAAGTACAGCAACCGGGCCAAAGCTTATTTTTAAATTTAAGTTCGATAGTACACAAGCAAGATTAAATAACTTTGCTATGCCTGCAACGGTGCCAAGTACAAATGCAGCGCAGTCGCCAACCTTTAACGGTATGAGTGCTCACTATATTGAAATGGCCCAAAGTGATCTGACGCAGGTTGGTCAAGGTGCAGTTTTGTACAGAGCTGCAGAAACTGAATGTGGCGGCGCTAAAGCTATTGTTTTTTGTGAATCGGTTGTCGCTAAAGATGGCGATGTGTTTTTTTCGGTGCCAATTGCAAGCGTAACACCGGGTACTTATAAATGGCTTAGAGTATCATTAGCATATCAAAATTACGATGTTAAAATTAAAACAACTTCAGCAGGAGTTATAAAAGGAACAATAGCATCGTTTGTTGGATTTAATACTTACGTATCAAAATATAAAATGCATAATGCAGTTATGACACCAACTGCAAATGGTGCAGGAAATAAATTGCAGGGCTATTGGGGCTTTTATACAAATTACATGAGTACTGATGTAAAAGCGGAAGGACAGGCACCACAAACTACAGTTGTAAATCCAAACCCAAGTTCGCCAATACCTGCGGGAAGCTGTTTGGTTACAGGCACCTTTGTAACAACAGCTGCACCGAACGTTTCGGCGCCTTTAACCATTACAGGTTCTGAAACGCAAGACATAATTATTACTGTTTCACTTTCAACCAACAAAAGTTTTGAATGGAAAGAATTGACCTTTGATGGATTGTTTCAACCAGAAATAGGTGAAACAGTTGTAGATATGGGCTTAAGAGGCTTGAAGCCGATGTATTGATTTTAATTAACTTGTTTATATAATTTATTGTTTTGTTTTATGTAATTGAAAAATTAAATTTTTTACAATGAAAAATTATGTTGTACTGTTTCTGCTTTGTGTTTTCTCCAAAAATTTCGCGCAAAACCCTTTAAATGCCTATGCTAAAGTTACAGCAGTATCGGCCTCCTCTTTGGTTTTAACGGTTGCAAATGTGAATGAAAGTTTTCACACGTTTGAAGACAATGATTATGTTATTGTAATGCAAATGCAGGATGATGTAATTGGAACAAACACAACTAATGTTTCAACTTTTGGAAATATAGGAAGTATGTTAAATGCCGGACGATTTGAGGTGGCAAGAATAGCCTCACACACGGAGGTAGCTTCTCTACCAAATTCAATTACCTTAACTACACCATTAACAAATGCATATAATACAGGGGCCAATTCATCTGTTCAAATAATAACTTTCAGGGTATTAGGTGCCAGTTATACATCATCAGCAAACATTGGTACGCTGGCATGGAATGGCAATGTAGGCGGTGTAACAGCGCTTTGGGTTACCAATGTATTTACTTTAAATCACAGTATAACTGCCAGTGGCATGGGTTTTTTAGGTGGTGTAAAAAATACACCAAATGCATACAGCGCATGTAATACAACAACTTATGTAACCACCTTAGGTTCTTTATATGCAGGTAAGGGGCAAGGTATTTATAAAGTTACCAATACTGCATTTGCTGCAGCAAGAGGTAAAATTATAAATGGTGGAGGTGGTGGTAATGATGTAAATGGCGGCGGCGGCGGCGGTGGAAATTATACCGCAGGCGGAAACGGTGGGTCGGGGTGGACTCCATCAGGAGCAGGCTGCAGCCCAATTGCGGGCGGTTTAGGAGCTCTTTCACTAAGTGCTTCAATTAATCCATCGCGTGTGTTTATGGGTGGCGGCGGTGGTGGTGGGCATGAGAATGATGGTAACGGATCTCCTGGCGGCGCAGGTGGCGGAATTATTTTAATTAAAACAGGAACATTGGTTACAGCATCGTGTGCAGGGATATCAATTACTGCGAATGGAGCTACCGCAGCAAACGCCACTAATGATGGATGTGGTGGTGGAGGAGCTGCCGGATCAATTGTTATGCAGGTAAATACATATAGTATTTCAGGTTCTTGTCCTTTGGTGGTTTCTGCAAATGGTGGCAATGGCGGATCGAGTATAACTACAGGTGCGCACGGTGCAGGTGGGGGTGGTGGACAAGGCGCTGTGATCTATTCTGCAGCGCAGCCCACAGCAAATGTTACAACAAGTACAACAGCAGGCTCCGGTGGAACAAGTTGTACAGGTTGTCCGGCTGCGGTTAATGGAAGCTCTGGAGGTGGTCCAAATAATTCAGGTATCATTACAAATACAATGGGTGTATTACCGATAGAATTATTAAGTTTTGATGTAGTATGTAAGGATAGAAAATGCGAGATAACCTGGGAAACAGCGCGCGAAATAAATAGCGATTATTTTGAAATTGAAAAAAGTATTGATGCTGTTAATTTTACTGTATTGGAAAAAGTAAAGACCAAAGCCGTGAACGGAAACAGTAATTACAAGATCAGTTATGCAACAATTGATAATGCGCCTGTTAACGGTACAAGCTACTACCGTTTAAAGCAAGTAGATCTTAATAAAGCCTTTCAGGTATCAAAAATAGTTTCAGTTGCAAATACACTTGGAGATAATGTATCCTTTGTTGTTTATCCAAACCCAAATAAAGGCGAATTTTCTGTAGATATAACAGGAATTGAAAATAATCATGATATTGACGTATCGATCTATTCAACTTCAGGTAAAATAATTTATAATTCAAAAACAGATGCTGATAGTTTAAAGAATAAACAATTCACTTTTAATCTTGGGTCTGATACGGCCAATGGACTTTACAAAGTGGTGTTTATGATGGAAGGTGTGAAGTACGTCTGCAACCTGATTATTCAGTAAAGCAATTAAGCTTTTTGTTTGAATTTATTAATAGCATTAACGGTAAATTCAGATAATACCAAAGTACCGCTCATACCAGCGCGTTCAATTAAAAGCTCATCCCAATTTTCCGTTCCCTGCCACATAACTTTTTTAAGCATGGCCATTGCTTCAGGATTACTTGTTGCTAATTTATTGGCAAGCGTATCAATGCCTTTATCCATTTCTTCGGTTGAAGAAAATAATTCGGCATACAAACCTTTTTCTTTTGCCCATTGAGCGGTTTGCCACTCAGTAGCATTAATCGTTAACTGGCAAAATGCAGAAGTGCCAACTTTGCGTTCTACCGCAGGGCCAACCACAAACGGACCAATACCAACAGCCAACTCGCTTAATTTTACCGAAGCGGCATCTATTGCAAAAGTGTAATCGGCGCTTGAAGCAATACCCACACCACCACCAACTGCTTTACCTTGCACACGTGCAATAACAAATTTTGGTGCTTTGCGCATGGCATTAATTACTGCGGCAAAACCTGAAAAGAATTTTAATCCTGTATCAATATCTTTAATGGCAATTAATTCATCAAAGCTGGCACCGGCACAAAATGCTTTATCACCTTCACTTTTTAAAACAATAACTTTTGCGTTATTATCTTTTCCAAGTTTTTCAATTTCCGCTGCGAGGTTACGTAATTGCGTACCGGGCATTGAATTGCTTTGCGGATGAAAAAAAGTAATCGTTCCTATTCCGTTCTTAACTTCTGACTTTACAAATGCTTCCATAAATATTAAACTAAAATAGTAACAGGATTTTCGATAAATGCTTTTAATGTTTGTAAGAACGCTGCACCGGTAGCGCCATCAACTGTTCTGTGATCGCAGGCTAATGTTAACATCATTGTATTGCCCGGAACAACCGTATTATTTTTTACAACAGGTACTTGTCTTATTGCCCCAACTGAAAGTATACATGATTCAGGTGAATTGATAATAGAAGTAAATGATTCAATACCAAACATACCTAAGTTAGAAACGGTAAATGTATTTCCTTCCCAATCTGCCGGTTGTAATTTTTTATCTTTTGCACGTTTGCCAAGATCTTTTACTTCGCCCGAAATTTGTGATAAAGATTTTTGATCGGCAAAACGAACTACAGGTACCAATAAACCATCATCTACCGCAACCGCTACACCAATGTGTATGTGTGAGTAGGTGCGGATCTTATCGCCCAACCAAGATGTATTTACTTTTGGATGTTTACGTAAAGCCGCAGCACAAGCTTTTATTACAAGGTCATTAAACGAAACTTTTGTATCAGGAATAGCATTGATTGCATTACGCGCCGCAATAGCATTATCCATATCTACTTCAATATTCAAAACAAACGAAGGTGCACCGTTTGTACTTTCCAATAAACGACGTGCAATTGTTTTGCGCATTTGCGAAACAGGTTCGTCTGTAAAACTTTCTGTACCTAATTGAACAGAAGATGAAGAACCTTTTGCAGCAGAAGCTGTTCCTGGTTTATAATTTTCAACATCGGCTTTTGTAATACGTCCGTTATCCGCAGTACCTTTTACTTTGCTAAGATCAATTCCTTTTTCTTTTGCTAAAGCTTTTGCTAATGGAGAAGCTTTTATTCTTCCACCGTCAGCAGTTGTTGAATTATTTGAAGTTTCTTGTTTTGGGTTTGAGGTTTCTTGTTTAGATTCAGATAACTGCTTACTTCCTTCTGATGACTTACTACCACCTGCAGACTGCTGATTAACAGACTCCAATACTGACTTAATATCTTCATCGCCTTTGCCTAGTATTGCAAGAACACTGTCAACAGGAACGCTTTTTCCGGCATCCACACCAATATGCATTAATACGCCATCCTGGAAAGATTCAAATTCCATAGTGGCTTTATCAGTTTCAATATCTGCTAAAAGATCTCCGCTCTTAACTTTATCACCAACTTTTTTATGCCATTTAGCAACCACACCATCTGTCATGGTATCACTTAATTTTGGCATACGCACAACTTGGATAGTTGAAGGTAGAGCAGTTTCAGGTTTCTTTGTTTCTTGTTTATCGTTTGAAGAAGTGTCTTGCTTCTTACTGTCTTGAGTCTTGCTTTCAGCTTTTTTACCAGAATCACCATTCAGTAATCCACTAATATCTTCTCCTTGTTTTCCAAGAATTGCAATGATACTATCAACAGGTACTGCTTGTTTTTCCTGAACTCCTATGTGTAATAACACACCATCCTGAAAAGATTCAAATTCCATGGTTGCTTTATCAGTTTCGATATCCGCTAAAAGCTCACCACTTTTAACTTTATCGCCAACTTTTTTATGCCATTTAGCAATTACACCATCTGTCATGGTATCACTTAATTTGGGCATCCTAACAACTTCTGCCATAATTTTTTAAGATTTTTAATTTATGATCTAAGATTTTTAATCTTTAATTTATAATTATTCTATGATGTAAGGGTAATTTGGTTCCGAATAAACATCTTTGTAAAGCTCTTCAGGTTCCGGATACGGACTTTCTTCAGCAAACTGAACGGATTCATCAACCAATGCTTTTACTTTTGCTTCTATTGCTTCAATACCTGCCTCATCAATCCATTTATTTTTTTGTAAAGTATCCAGTACTTTTAAAATTGGATCTTGTTCCTGATATTCTTTCACTTCTTCTTTTGTACGGTAGGTTTGTGCATCACTCATACTGTGGCCTTTGTAACGATACGTTTTCATTTCTAAAAAGGTAGGACCATCGCCTCTGCGAGCACGTGCAACAGCTTCTTCCATAGCTTCGTGTACAGCTTCAACAGTTAAACCATCAACAGGTTTACTAGGCATATCGTAAGCTAAACCTAATTTCCAAAGATCGTGTACGTTACTGGTACGCTCAACAGAAGTACCCATGGCGTATTGATTATTTTCAACAATAAATACCACAGGTAATTTCCATGTCATAGCCATATTGAATGCTTCGTGTAATGCCCCTTGTCTCACTGCGCCATCGCCCATTGAACAAACGCAAACATTATCTGTACCTAAATATTTTTCTGCAAATGCAATACCTGCGCCTAGTGGCACCTGGCCTCCAACAATACCATGGCCTCCAACAAAACCATGTTCTTTGCTAAAAATATGCATACTACCACCTTTGCCTTTGCTGCAACCGGTAATTTTAGCATACATTTCGGCCATTACATATTTTGGGTGTAAGCCTAAACCAATTGGGTGTGCATGATCGCGGTAGGCTGTAATGTGTTTATCTCCTTTTTTTGTAGCGCTCACAGTGCCTGCTACAATGGCTTCCTGGCCAATATACAAATGGCAAAAACCTTTAATTTTTTGTTGTACATAAACCTGCCCGGTCTTCTCTTCAAATTTACGCATCAATAACATGGATTCGTACCAGGTTAAATAATTTTCTTTAGTGAACTTTAGTTTTTTTTCAGTCAACGTTTTAGCCATAATGCCGGAATTTATAATGACACAAAAATAACAGAAAAATGCACAAAAACCACCTAAAATTAGGTTTGCAGTAAATAGATTGGGCAAAGTTTTATTCTTTGTATATTTTTACATAAAATGCGGGTAAAAATCAATGATTTTAAGCTATAAAACCTTTGTTTTAGAATATAAACATCCTTTTGGCGTATCGTCAAATACCAGAAGAACAACCACTTCGGTTTTTATAAAGATACAACACGAAGGGAAAGTAGGCTATGGCGAAGCTTGTTTACCGGTTTATTTAGGCGAAACGGTTGAAGGAACCATTACTTTTTTTGAAAAGGTAAAACCTTTTTTGGTACAGCATGCAAATTCACCTTTTACAGAAATTTTAAAAGCTATTGATGCATTTTCTTCAGAAAACAACGCGGCAAAAGCGGCTATTGATATTGCTTTAAATGATCTTGCAGGAAAAATTGACCGTAAACCTTTTTACGAATTAATAGGAATTGGCAAAAGCGATTCGCGTTTAACTTCTTATACCATAGGTATTGATGCGGAAGAAATGATCGGGCAAAAAATAAAAGAGGCGGCAAATTTTTCTATTTTAAAAATTAAAGCGGGCACAAAAGATGATAAAGCACTCATAAATTTAATTAGAAGATACACTGATAAACCTTTATATGTGGATGTGAACCAGGGCTGGAAGAACAAAGTAGAGGTTTTGGAAATGTTACATTGGCTGCACGAAAAAAATGTGATCTTGATTGAACAGCCAATGCCTGTAAATATGCTGGATGAAATGGCATGGGTAACTGAACGAAGCCCGATACCAACTATTGCAGATGAAAGTGTAAAGCGTTTAAAGGATCTTGATACTATAAAAAATGGTTTTAATGGAATAAATATTAAGCTCATGAAAAGCACCGGTTTAACCGAAGCTTATGAGATGATAAAGTATGCTAAGAAAAATAAATTAGAAATATTACTAGGTTGCATGGCCGAAAGTTCTTGTGCTACATCAGCTATGGCGCAATTCATGAAGTTTGCAGATTATATTGATCTGGATGCACCAAATTTATTATTAAACGACCCGTTTAAAGGAATTACATATAAAAACGGAAAAGTGTATTTGAATGAGCTGCCAGGAATAGGAGCGGAGCCTGTTTCCGAAGTGTTTTAACCACATAGACACATAGAAAATAAGTTGCCCATTTTATTATTAAGTTAAACATAGTTGTTTTGCCAAAGGCAAAACAATGCTATGCTATGCTATTCTTTTTGAAAGTCTTTAAGATAAAAAAATAAAAACTATGTGTCTATGTGGTTTAAATTTTCAGCTTTCCGCTAAAGCATCCCCAACAATAAATGTACTCCCACCAATTAAAATAAGATCATTTTTCTTTACAGCTTTCTTTGCCGCTTCAATCGCACTTTTTACACTAGAAAAGGCTTTCCCTTTTAATTTTAGTTTTTGTGCTTTTTCAAATAATTCATTTTCATCTAAAGCACGGGGAATGTTTGCTTTTGTAAAATAGTAAGTAGCTTCTTTAGGCAATAGTTCTAAAATTTTTGAAACATCTTTATCATTCACGGTACCAAAAACAAAATGTAAATGCGAATATTCAATTGTTTTTAAATTAGCAATTACATTTTTAATACCATCTTCGTTATGCCCCGTATCGGCTATTATTAAAGGCTTTTCGCTTATTGTTTGCCAACGGCCTTCAAGTCCGGTATTTTTTACAACCTGCTTTAATCCTTTTTTAATATCCGTTTCTTCAATAATAAAACCTGATTTTTCAATTACATCTAATGTATTTAAAACACCCAAAACATTTTTTAACTGGTAGGTTCCGGTAAGATCAAGCTCTAAATTTATGCTTGTATTTTTTACTTTATTTAAAATGTTTGTATTTAAGTAATCGTCTTTTAATGTATGATCAATTACTTTATAATTCTTATCTGCAAATTGCACCGCTGTTTTTAATTCTTTTGCTACCGCATTAAATAAAGGACCGCTCTCGCTTTGATATTGACTCACAACAACCGGCACGCGGGCTTTGATAATGCCGGCTTTTTCTGCTGCAATTTTTTCCAAAGTATCTCCCAATAAATTCATGTGATCGTAACTGATATTTGTGATCAACGAAACTTTTGGCGTAATAACATTGGTAGAATCCAGTCTACCACCCAAGCCAACTTCAATTACAGCCACATCTACTTCTTCTTTTGCAAAATAATCAAATGCTAAACCAACCGTCCATTCAAAAAAACTGGGCTCTATTTTCTCAAATTCTTCTTTATATTTTTCTACAAAGTCAACAATGTAATTCTTTGATATCATCTTACCATTGATCTTGATACGCTCTCTAAAATCAATTAAATGGGGAGATGTATATAAACCTGTTTTATAGCCCGCTTGTTGCAACACAGAGGCGATCATGTGACTGCTGGAACCTTTACCATTGGTGCCTGCAACATGAACACATTTTAATTTTTGATGAGGTTTGCCAAGAAGTTCAACGATCTTATTTGTATTATCCAGGTTAGCTTTATAAGCTGCAGCCCCAACTCTTTGAAACATTGGTAAACGCGCGAAGAGATAATCAAGCGTTTGCTGGTAGGTCATGTTTTAGTTGAATGAAAAAATTATTGTAATGCTTCCTCTTTGTTCTTCTCTTTTATGATCGCTGCTAAATTTCGTTGCCATTGCCATTTTTTTTGCTTTAGCTTTTAATAGGGTACTGCTTGTGCTTGTTCCTCTGCCATTGGGATTAGCTTCTGTTACGTTTCCATCTTTATCAACTACAATTTCAACGATCACTTTTCCTTCTTCTTTTGTATCGTTATCAAATGAAGGAGATGTTACCATGCTTCTTTGTTCAAGATCGTAACCTAATTTTGTATCTACACCGTTTTTGGTTTCTGTACCGTTTTCGCCTTCAATTAATGGTAAGTTACTTTCTGTATTAGTCGTTTCACGTGAAGTACTTATTTTAATCCGTTTATATTTATTTGCTAAAGCTATTGCGTTGTTTTCAACCGGTATTTCACTATTTGGATCTGTAACAATTTTATTTTCAGAATTTTCTTCTTTGTTGTTTGAGGCAATAAGACTGCTTTTTTGTCCATGTGTTGGATTGACATTATTTTCACTTGAGATGCCAATTGCCATTTCAGTTGTTGCGGAACTCACAATAGAAGGTGAAGAAGTAATAATGTTCTTAAAGATCAAAAAAGCTATCATTACTAAAAAAGCAAATGCAGTAACTCCTATTGAGATCTTTTTATTTCTGTATTCTTCTTTACGGCTTAGTTCCATAACAGATAAAATTAATCAAATGCAAATATGATAGTGATGGTTCCTCTTTGTTCTTCAAACTTTCCTTCTACATTAAATTTTGTAGCTAATGCAGCTTGTTTTGCTTTTGCTTTTAATAAAGCGCTGCTTGTGGTAGTACCGCGACCGTTAGGATTAGCTTCAATTACATTTCCTTCGCTGTCAACTGTAATTTCAACCACTACTTTACCTTCTTCTTTTGTGTCTTTTGGTAACTGTGGTGGTTTAACTACCGCTCTTCCCTTTAAGTCAATACCAAACTTACTTCCCGGCCCATTACCTGCGCCTTTTCCGGGCCCATGCCCATCACCATCACCGCCACCATCGCCGTTACCATGACCTCCATTACCGTTTTTATTAGGATCGCCATCAGGGTTACCATTTTGGCCGGCAATATCATTATCTCCTTTTCCGCCGCCGCCATCTTTACCTGTATTCTGTTTAAATTTTTCTGCTAATTTTTCTGCCGCTGTTTTTTCTTTTACAACCACTTTTTCTTTTACCGGCGTAATAACAACTTTATTGTCTTTAATTTCCGGTTGAGTTTCGCTCATCTTCACATCTTCGCCATTCTCATCTGTAACAATATTTTCTTTTGGAGTCTCTTTTTCTACAACAACATCGGTAACTTTTCCCATATTGCCATAATCAATATCATCATTACCAACATTCATCATACCCAAAGCTATTTCTTGCCCGCCGCCACCGCCAATTTCAGGAAAGGGTGGGTTAGGGGTAATAAGATGGAATAAAATGAGGAATAATAAAAGCAAGCCAAAAATAGCCGCAGTAATTATTCCGGAAATAACCCTGTTTTTATTCTCTTCTTGTTTTGTTAGTTCCATTTTATTTGTTGGTTGCAGCCGTTGCTAAAACTGTTTTACATTTTAATTTGTAGCAAATGGTCATAATATCAATTTCATCCTGTATAGAAAGTTCTTTATCTAAATGCATAATAACAGTAGGTTCTAATTGCGCAGTAGATAAAACAGAGATCTCAGATTCAAGTGTTGCAAGGCTTACTTCTTTACTGTTTACAAAATATTTTTTGTCTTTTGTAATAGCTAAATGAATAGGCTTAACATCATTATTCACTGTTGTTTTTACTTCTGACTTTGGCAGTGCAACTTTAATAGCGTTAGGACTCACCATGGTTGATAAGATCAAAAAGAACAGCATTAAAAAGAACATGATATCACTAAGTGAATCTGTACTTACTTCTGCTTCCCTGTGTTTTTTTCGTAGAGCCATATTTTTGAAATTATAAATGTTAGATGATAAATTTTAAATTATTCCATACACATCATCCAACATTCAGCATTTATAATTTAAAATTTACTTAGTTGGTTCATTCAACATATCCAAAAACTTAATTTGGGTATCTTCCATACGGTGAGCGATCCTATCAATACGCGCGTTTAACCAGTAGTAAAAAATAAAGGCAATTACACCCACAACTAAACCACCGGCAGATGAAACCATTTTTTGATACAAACCATCTGAGATCTGAACGATCTCAACAGTTCCTTTTTCGCTGATCTTACGGAAAATTGTAATTACACCAATAATGGTACCCACAAATCCAAACATAGGTGCAATTCGGCCAATGATGCTTAGTACATTCATATTCTTTTCCAACTTACCAATTTCGTTAGAACCACTTTTGTTCATGGCTTCTCTTATTTCTTCAACCGGCTGACCAATGCGCGATACGCCTTGTTCTATCATTGTGCTTTCGGGAGTATTTAAATTTTTACACATGCTGCGTGCATTGGCAATATTGCCGCTGTGTATCATTTCTTTTAAGCTTGAAATAAGATTTTCGTTCTTTTTACCGGCTTTGCTGATCACCAATAAACGCTCCACCAATAAGTAGATACTAACTAAAAGTAACAGACCAATTGGGTACATGATGGGTCCGCCTTTCATTACCAGTTCTATTAACGACATTTTTGTTTCGGTTATTTCAGGATTAGCTGCTGCTGTTTGAATACCTGTAACTACGGGTGATGTAGCTGAATCTGTTGCTGCTAGTGTGGCAACGCTTGTGCCTGCTTGTAAAATGAAATTTAACATTGCTAAAATAGTTTAGTTGATACGAAATTAAGTTTAATAAAAACAGGTAAATACGCTCAAATAAATGATTTTAAACAGTGTTGTGTTTATTATAATGCAAATGCCGGAAAAGGATACGGAGAATTTTAAACCCGTTTGCTGATGGTTATGGTAACGTGTTTCTCTAACTCAGATTTAAGTGTATCAACATGTGAAGCTTTTATACCAAACAGATTGATCTTATCTACCTCATCATCATTATAAGAAATAAAGAGGCTGCCTTTTTTTACATTCCCCACTTTTTTAACATCTGTGAAGAATAACATTTTATTACTAAAAAGCGTACGTTTTATCTCTAATTTATCATCAAAAAGCATGGCGTACGGTGTTAAAAGCAGCCATACTGTTTGAAAAGAAAGGAAAGTGGCAGGTATCATGATCACAAATCCCCATGGATTAAGGTCTAAAATAAATGTATAGGATAAGTAATCAAGTAAAGCGCTTAAAGCTATAGAAATCAATAATACCAATGGATTGCGGTCTATGTTAACCAACGCTACTTCGTCTTTTTCTTTGTTTCTCACAGCGCAAAGTTAAAAATTAAAAAATCTTTAACGCTTATTATTTTCAAATAATATTTATTCTTGTAATACCGGCAACTTGTTAAAATCAAGGGGCTAACATTGCTTTTTTAAAATATTAATTTTAAATTGTAACGTTTTTAGATATTTACCGTTTAATAATTATAAATAAGCTTTTAATCAATACAAACATGGGTTCACTAAAAAAATATTGTGTTTTAGGTATTTTATTGACTGGCTTTTTTGCCAAAGCACAAACCTTTGGGGTAGATGATCCTATTGCAGCTATGCTGGATAGTTTATCAACCCAAAAAATGTTTGAAACAGCTTTTTCAAGACCTGTTTTTCCAAAAAATAACAAATATAAATTTGCTGCAGATAGTATTCCTAAATACGATGATTATACCTATCAATCACGTTTGGCAAAGCTGGATGCCAACTCTCCGTTCGATCTGGTTTATAATGAGCATGTAAAAGGTTTTATTAATATGTATGCTTTTCGTAAGCGCGAGAGTGTAAGCCGTATGATGGGGGTTGCCCAATTATATTACCCAATGTTTGAAGAGGTTTTTGATCGTTATAATATTCCTTTAGAATTAAAACATTTGGCTGTTATTGAAAGTGCTTTGATACCTTATGCTAAATCACGTGCAGGTGCAATGGGTTTATGGCAATTCATGTATCCAACAGGTAAAATGTACGGTTTAAATGTTACTTCTTATATCGATCAACGTTGCGACCCATATAAAGCAACAGTTGCCGCGGCAGAATATTTAAAATCACTTTACGATATGTTTGGCGATTGGCAAATGGTGCTTGCAGCTTATAACGCAGGTCCAGGCACTATCAGCAAAGCCATTCGCAGAAGTGGTGGAAAAAAAACGTATTGGGAAATTCGTCCGTATTTACCAACCGAAACGCAAGGGTATGTGCCTGCATTTATTGCGGCCAATTATGTAATGAGTTATGCGGCAGAACATAATATCTATCCTGCAGTGCCTCGTAAAACTTATTTTGAAGTAGATACTGTTGTAGTAAAACAACAAATGAATTTTGATCAGATCTCGCAAGCTTTGGATGTTACTAAAGAAGAGATCATGTACTTTAACCCTCAGTACCGCAAAAATATTATTCCGGCAGGCGGTAATGCTATGTGTTTACCAAAAAACAAGATCGGTATTTTCTTAACTAACGAACAGGATATATATGCAGCCATAATGGCTCAGCAAAAAGAAGGTTTGATAGTAGATAATTTAGAAGAAGTAAAAAAAGTACATACGGTAAGATCCGGTGAAAAGTTAAGTACAATTGCAAGAAAGTATGGTGTAACAGTTGCCGATCTTAAAAACTGGAATTATGTTGGCAAAAAAGGTATTAAGCCTGGCAAAAAAATAATCGTTTATGTACGCGAGCAACCAAAATCAAAAGAGTTAGAAATTAAAACAGAATCTAATCAAAACATTGCTGCCAATAAAGAAAAGGATGCCAAGCAACTGGCAGAAAACAAAGCAACAGCAAAAAGTGATTTTACCTGGCATAAAGTAAAAAAAGGAGAGTCTTTATTTAGTATTGCTAAAAAGCACGGTGTTGATGTTGATGAGATAAAAAAACTAAACAAACTAAAATCAAATAACTTGACTTTTGGTCAGTTATTAAAAATAAAAATGAATTAGACTGATAAGGTATTTACTTAAGAGCCCGCAAATGCGGGCTTTTTGCTTTAATTATATATGCCACTAATTTCGCTAATAAACTCTAATTAAGAATTTTGCTGTGTGTTTTTTTTGTGAATTTTGTTTTTCTTAAAATTACACGTAAGAAAAACAATAATTAGCACAAATAAATAGTTTAGTATTTGGTAAGTATTTTGTGAAAATTAGTGTAATTGGTGGCAATTAAGCAGTTTGCATAAAATTTGATTTCTTTTTGCGGTAAATGCAAAAAAAAATATTTTATTTACATTCTATACTATAACCTTACAAAAAGTGAAGCATACATTTGATGAAAATTATTTACGTATGAAAAATAAATTACTTGTATTAAGCTTTATTTTTTTATCAGCCTTTTCTTTTTCACAGATCACTCAAACAGTAAAAGGTAAAGTGGTAGATAAAGTAACGGGCATTGGTTTGCCGGGAGCAATCGTACAACTTAAATCAGCAACACTTAATTTGGCAGTAACAGCCAACAATGATGGCTTTTATAAATTAACCGGTGTACCCGTTGGGCGTCAATCCTTTTTGTTTTTATATACAGGTTATAAGTCTATACCGGTTAGCGATGTAATAGTTACTTCTGGTAAAGAAATGGTTTTGAATATTGAGCTGGAAGAAAGTACCGTTGGTTTGGAGGAGGTAGAAGTAAAAGCAACAAACGATACGGATGTTGTAAACACCATGCAATCGGTAAACGTAAAAGCATTTAGTATTGAAGAGACAGAACGTTATGCCGGTTCAAGACAAGATCCTGCACGTATGGCGCAAAATTTTGCAGGTGTACAAGGTACCAACGATTCACGAAATGATATTGTAATAAGAGGCAATAGCCCTTCTGGTTTATTATGGCGTTTAGAAGATATAGATATTCATAATCCAAACCATTTTGCTGTAGGTGGTTCTGCCGGCGGACCAACAGCCATTATCAACAATAAATATTTATCTAATAGCGAATTTTATACGGGTGCTTTTCCCGCCAATTATGGTAATGCATTAGGTGGTGTGTTTGATCTTAAAATGCGTAATGGTAATAACGAAAAACATGAACGCACTTTTCAGTTTGGTGTTTTGGGAACTGAACTTTCGTTAGAAGGACCAATAAGCAAAAAAACAGGCGCCAGTTATTTAGTAACCTACCGTTATTCAACTTTGGCTTTATTCAGCACAATTAATTTTCATTTAGGCACAAGTGCAGTGCCGGGTTATCAGGATATGGGTGTGCGCTTAAATTTTCCTACAAAAAAAGCAGGTGTATTTAGTTTTAGCAGTATTGGTGGTTTAAGTGATATTAAAATTATTTTAAGTAAAACGCACGAAAGGCCAAAAGAACTATATGGAGATCTTAATCGTGATCAGTACTTTGCTTCTAATATGGGTGTTGGTATTTTAAGTCATGTGTATGCACTTAACAGCCGTACCGTAATGAAAACAAGTCTTGCAACTTCAGCGCAAACTATTAAAGGCGATCAGTTTTTAATATTAAGGAATGATAATTTTGTACCAAATGATACCTTGCCGCAAATTTTAGGATATGATTTTAAAGAAGTAAAATCGGTATTGGCGTGGTATGTAAAAAGCAAATTAGATCCTAAAAATAGTATTAAGGCAGGAGTTTTTGCAAATAGGTTTGATGTAAGTTATTATGATAAGGTAAAAGTAAATTCTTTATACGATACAATTGCGCAAACGATCGAAAATAAAATCTACAAAATAAGAATGAATTCAAAAGCAGATTTTTATTTGATACAACCTTATGTAAGTTATGTGCACAAATTTAATGAGAAGCTGAGTTTTAACGGAGGCGTGTTCTCACAATATCTTACACTTAATAATAAATACAGTGTAGAGCCGCGTGCGAGTTTACGTTATCAATTTAAGTCTAATCAGGTTTTGAGTTTAGCGTATGGTTTGCACAGTCAAATGCAATCAACCTATTTATATTTTACGGTACCTGATAGCGTTTTAAATCCGGGTACAGAGCCTAATACAGCTGTGTTGGTTGCAAATACAAATAAAACACTCGCTAATAAAGATCTTGATTTTACAAAAAGCCAGCATGTTGTTGCAGGTTATGATTATTTTGCAAACCGTTATTTAAAATTTAAAACCGAAATATATTATCAGTATTTATGGAACGCGCCGGTGTATGTTGTTCCATCAAGTGTTTCGGCGCTTAATGCAGGTTCAACCTTTAACCGTTTTTTGCCAATGTATGAAATGACAAACAGTGGCACGGGCTATAATTACGGTTTAGAATTTACAATTGAAAAATTATTTCACAAACACTATTTTTTTATGTTCAGCAGTAGCTTATATGATAGCAAGTACACAGCAAGCAACGGAAGAACGGCCAACACTAATTTTAACGGTAACTATATGCTAAACGCTTTGGGAGGCTATGAATTTAATGTAGGAAAAGAGAAAAAAAATATTCTAACACTTGGTGGCAAAATTACTTATGGCGGCGGTAAACGGTATTCTCCGGTTAATATTGCTGCCAGTAATGCTGTGATGGATGTTGTGGCGCAGGACGATAAAGTAAACACCTTACAATTTGCTCCATACAATCGTTTGGATCTGAAGATCTCTTATAAAATAAACGGTAAAAAAGTGGGTACCGAAATTGCGTTGGACTTGGTAAATGTTTTAGGGGCTAAAAATATTTTAGCATTAAGCTATGCCCCGGATCCGGCAAATATTAATGCCGATCCATTGATAAAAAACTATCAGTTAGGGTTTTTGCCGTTGTTTTATGTTAAGTTTGATTTTTGACATACTCGCAGCAATGCTGCGAGTTTAGTGTAATGTTTTTGCCACAGATTTCACTAATTACACAGATTTTTTTAAGAGGTTTACTATGAAAATTTTGTTTGTGAAATTGGTGTAATTGGTGGCAATAGTTTGTTTCAAAAGTGTAATTTTGTTCTTGTATGGTTAAAATCTTAATAATAGGAGCGGGGCGCTCAACAGTTTCTTTAATTGATTATTTATTAAAAAATTCAGCAGCCAATGATTGGAAAATTACCGTTGCTGATATGGATATAAAATTAGCGGAAGAAAAAGTTGCAGGCAATTCAAATGGCAAAGCCATTAGTTTTGATATAAAGAATGAAGAGAAGAGAAGATTGGTTATTTTAGAACACGACCTTATTATATCTATGCTGCCTGCTTTTATGCATGGCGATGTTGCCAGAGATTGTGTAGAGTTTGGTAAGCATATGGCTACAGCAAGTTATGTAAGTGCCGATATGAAAGCACTGGATGCTGAAGCAAAAAAGAAAAATATTATTTTATTGAATGAATGTGGCCTTGATCCGGGAATTGATCATGCCAGTGCCATGAAATTAATTGATGAGATAAAACACCAGGGTGGAGAGATACTTTCATTTAAATCCTATTGCGGTGGTTTGGTAGCACCGGAGAGTAACGATAATCCATGGGGCTATAAATTCAGTTGGAATCCCCGTAATGTTATTTTAGCAGGGCAGGGCACTGCGCAATATTTAAATGATGGTGAATTAAAATTCATTCCATACAACAGGTTGTACACTCAAAACGATGTGATTGAAATGGATGGTTACGGAAAGTTTGATGCCTATGCCAATCGTGATAGTATAAGTTATATTGAGTCGTATGGTTTACAAAGTATTAAAACCATGGTTCGCGGTACACTTCGTCAGCACGGCTATTGCAAGGCCTGGAATGTTTTTATAAAATTGGGATTAACAGACGATACTTCTCTTATTACTAATGCAGATAAATTAACCTATACTTCTTTAGTAGCATCTTTTTTACCGCCCGCAAAAGGAACTCTTAAAGAAAGATTAAAAGCGTTTATGGGCTCGGGTTGGGATAATGAAATAGAAAAGCAAATGGATTATTTGGAATTATTTTCTGATAAAAAAATTATTTTACCACAAGGTACACCTGCGCAATTACTACAAGCTTTACTTGAAGAAAAATGGAAATTAAAGCCTAACGATAAAGATATGATCGTTATGCAACATCAATTTGAGTATAGTTTGCCGGGCAAAGGCAATCAAAAATTAAATTCATCGTTGGTTGTTATTGGTAAAGACGAACATCACACAGGTATGGCGCTAACTGTAGGTTTGCCATTGGCAATTACTGTAAAGAATTTTTTAACCAAAAAATTTAATTTGAGTGGGGTACAAATTCCAACTAAAAAAGAAATTTATTTACCGCTTTTAAAAGAGCTGGAAGAAAATCAGATCATCTTTTCTGAAAAGATCATCGCATAAAAAAAGCCCTTCGTTTATGAAGGGCTTTTAATTTTATTAAAAAGAAAAATTATTTCTCTTCTTTCATGGCTTTCATTTTTTCCTGAACCTCTTTGTAAGTAGACATTTTATAACCTTCTGTACTTACATTAAAAACAGCATCATCAATTGCTGTAGTTAAAACTTCGCTTGTAGTAATTAATATTTTCATATCTAAACCTTGTTGGCTGGCTGTCATTTCCATTTCTAAGGGATAACCTTTTAGATCTCCAAGATCCATTGCCATACTACCTCTTACACTTTTTTTACCTTTTGTTTGAGCCGATTTTATTTTTTCAGTAACCCAAACAGTCATTTTGTTGTCTTTTTTATCCTTGCCTGTAGTAGTTAAAATTGCTTTTGTGCACTCATAACCTGCAATTGTTTTTTTATCGGTTGTGTATTCAATTTTTGGTTTTGATTCCGGTTTTTCTGTTTTTTCAGCAGCTTCTAATTCTTCTTTAGTTGCAGTATAACCCGATTTGTTTCCCATTTGTTCAGTAACAGAAGTTAATTTAGTACCATCAAATGCAGTAATAGAAGTAAGCATCATGCTGGTGATCTCATTCTTGTATTTTTCTCCTTTAATATAATTCACCATTTCCTGCTCACCAAAACCTGCATATTCAGGTGGCAAACCTTCAATTTTCATATTCATTTTAACGGTGAAGTTATCTTGCGCAAAGCTAAAGGCCGAAACAAGTATTAATGCAGCCGAAGTGATTATTTTTTTCATTGTTTTTGTTTTAAAGTTTGTGTTAAGTACGTTCAAATATGATACCAAGGTAAAATTTTTTCGATGTTAAATTTGCTTAAATGTATAAAAGGAAATTATTATTGAAGGTTGGCAAAAAACTTGGCCATTTCCTCTTTTGATACGATCTTCATAGAAGCCGGGATCTCAAAGGTATTATCAGGAACTTCTACTTTTTTTATTGACTTGGCAATAAAATGCATTTCTAATCCCATTTTTTTAATGCGATAATCTAAAAGAACGCCCTTAACCTGCGAATAAGGCGTTAAAGCGTTACAATCTTCCATACCCAATTCTTTTGTATACCAGGCATCAAAAGTAATTGTAGGGTTAGCTGCCATTGTAACTTTAATTTTATGAGCTTTTAAGCCCATAATTTTTTTGGTATCTTTTGTTTCTTCAATTTTTAAAGCAAAATCAAGGTTTTCTGTAATTATATCTTTTTCATTCTCAATACAGGCTTGCTTAATATCCATGAACTTAACTGTTTGCGCAACAGTTTTTGCTTTATTATCTCCAATAATAGCGGTATTGAACATGCCCATGGTGCTCATTTCAATAGCAAATTTTTCTTTTTTAAATTTTAAAGTAGCTGAGCTTGGCGCCAAACCATAAAGTGGATGTTGCTCATCAATGGCTTTTGTATCAAACTCAATAATACCTTCTTCGCTACCCCCCGATTTTTCAGAAGAGCATGAAGAGCAAACGCCTAATGCAAAGGCAATAACCAAGATAAAATACTTAGATATAAACTTAAATGTGGTCAAAATTATAGTCGGCTAATGTATAAAATAAATTCAATATTAAAAATAAAAGCTTTTCTTTTTATAGGTGGCCAAACAATAAGGTTTAATTGGTGAAATTTTTTGCCATTGTTGCTTTATCAACAATTTTCATGTGTGAGGGAATCTCGAAGGTTTTTTCAGGAACTACTTCTTTTTTTCGTGAGGTAGCAACAAAACGCATTTCCATGCCCATTTTTTTAACTCTGTAATCCAATAAAACCCCTTTTATCTGGGCATATGGGTTTAGGCTGTTACAATCTTCCATTCCAAGGTCTTTGGTATACCAGGCGTCAAATTTAATGCTGGGGTCGTTAACCATTGTAACTTTTATCTTGTAGCTTTTAAGACCAATAATTTCCTTGGTCTCATTGGTTTCCTCAATTTTCAAAGCAAAATCCTTGTTTTCGGCAACGATGTCTTTTTCGGTTTCGATACAGGCCTGTTTTATATCTAAGAATTTAACTGTTTGGGTAATGGTTTTGGCTTCAACATCCCCAATAATGGCAGTGTGAAACATTCCCATAGAGCTCATTTCGAGTGCAAATTTTTCTTTTTTATATTTTAGGGTAGCAGAGCTTGGGGCCAGGCCAAATAAAGGGTGTTTTTCGTCTATTGGATTTGTTGCAAACTCAATAATACCTTCCTCATCACAGGCTTTTTCAGCAGGCCCGCACGACAAAAGAAAAACAACCGGTAAAAATACCGGGATCTTTTTTATAAACTTTAAAATGGTCACTTATACGGGAGTTAAGATACGCATAAAAACGTAGATAAAAAACAAAAGCTATCCTTTTATGAATAGCTTAAAGTTGAAAACGAAGATTGGAATGTTTTATTTTAGTGTAACGGTCTTTTCAGAACCTTTACCTTCTTCTAATTTAATGATACCTGTACCAACAATTGTTTTGGTTGTAGGTGCTGTAAGAACACAAGTAGCTCTGATATCATATATTGCAGGTAGTTTGAAGGTAAATTTAACCTGTCCTCCGGCATCTGTAGTAGCGTTGGCCTTAAGGTCGGCAGTAACGGTTCCGCCATTTGCCGTTTTTATAGTAGCATACAATAAAACAGCTGCATTATTAACAGGTACACCCACTGAATCTACACAATTGATAGTAGCCACACAATCTGTGTTTTTTTCACAAGATGTGGTTGTAAGAGCGAATGTAGAGATCAAAAATCCAGCAAGAATGATCGCAATTTGTTTCATAATAAATTATATTGATATTAGCTTAACAAATATACGTAAACTATTTTAAATGAAAAAGATAATTAGCCTAATTTTTGCCCTAAATGCGGTTTTACTTACTGTAAATGCTCAAACGTTGAGTAAAGAAACCATTATCATAGAAACAAATTATGGTAAAATGAAAATAAAGCTATTTGAAGAAACACCCTTGCACAAAGCTAATTTTTTAAAACTGGTAAAGGAAAGAACCTTTGATTCGCTTTTATTTCACAGGGTAATAAATGGTTTTATGATACAGGGTGGCGATCTTTTAAGCAAAAAGGCTAAACCGGGCGATTCGCTCGGGCATGGAGACATAGGCTATACTGTACCGGCAGAATTTAACACTAAATTGATCCATAAAAAAGGCATGCTGGCAGCAGCCCGCGAAAGCGATGATATTAACCCAAAATTTGAATCAAGTGCCTCGCAATTTTATATAGTTATGGGTAAAAAAAGAACATTGGAAGATCTTAAAAAATATGAAGACAGGATCAATAAGACCCATTATACTAATTGTGCCAGGGCTTTTATGAAAACAGATGAAGGTAAGATGTTAAAGAAAAAGTACGACAGGTTTAAAACTGAGAATAATACAGACAGCGCAGTTTTTGTGAACGCGCAAATAGAAGCCTTCATAAAAACCGAACACCAAAGAACGCCTGAATATAAGTTTAACCAGCAGCAAATTGATGCTTATACCACTGTTGGCGGAACGCCCCATTTGGATGGTACTTATACTGTTTTTGGTGAGGTAATTGAGGGAATGGATGTAATAGATAAGATAGCCGCTGCAAAAACCGACAAGCGCGACCGGCCTTTGGAAGATATTAGGATGAAAATTTCGTTAATTAAATGATAAAATTAGTTTTATCAATTAAACCTTTATAATTTAGATAAGTCAAAAACAAAAAACCAACCAATATGAAAAAAATAATTTTATCGCTTGCATTAGTAACAGGATTAGCTACTTTAAGCAATGCACAGGACGCAACAGGAACTACTGTCACCAAAAAAGAAACTAAAAAAGAGCAAACGCCGGAAGAACGCGCTAAAAAAGCAGCTAACTGGGCTGAGAAAAAATTAGGATTGAATGCCGATCAAAAATCGCAATGGGAAGTTGCAGCATTAAAGCGTGTAACAGCAAATCAACCGTATCACGAAAGATTAAAAGGAGCAACTACACCTGAAGACAGGAAAGAGATCCGTAGAAATATGAAGTTAAATTACGATGCTTTCGAAACTTCGGTAGATGCTTTTTTAACAGCTGAACAAAAAACAAAATTTGACGCTATTAAAACGCAAAAACGTAATAATCATAAAGCAAAAGAAAAATCAGGCAAAGTTGGAGCAGTTGATCCTGTAGAAGAAGATATTGAAGTAGGTTAATTTTTTCAATCCAACAAAAAAAGCCCGCAGCAAATCTGCGGGCTTTTTTATTTTAATGCAGCTTTTGCTTCTGCAATAACACTTTTTGAGTTACCTACAAATAATTTATCTCCAATAAATATTACCGGACGTTTTAAAAAGGTGTATTCATCCAATATAAATTTTTTCATTTCAGCTTCTGTCAGCTTCTTTTCGTTTAACTTCAATTCTTTATACTTACGTGCTATTTTACTAAACAGGGCTTCGTAAGAGCCTGTTTTCTTTTTCATTTCATCTAATTGTGCAGCAGTTATCTTTTCGGTTTTAATATCCTGAAATTCAAAACCCTTTTTTTTGAGATCTAATTCATCAATAATTCGTTTACAGGTATCGCAGGTAGAGAGATAAAATATTTTTTTCATAAAAGTTTGGTTAAATTTGATATGTGAAATTACATTTTAAAATAATAAGCTTCATTTTCTTTTTTAATTTTTTAAATGCTCAAACCTATGAAAAAGATTGGGAAGTATTATTAAAAAAAATAGATTCGCCAAACGGAGCCTCATTGAACGAGCTTTTATCGTTTGAAAAAAAACACCAGAAAAGATTTTCCGAATTTCCCGATAATTCAACACAGATCTATAGTCTTATTGCCAGTGAATATTATAATGCTAACGAAATTCAAAAAGCAGGCGAGAGTTATGTGGCTTCTTATAACTATTCACAAAAAGCAAAGGATACGCTTTTGATTTATATTACAGAGTTAAATCTTGCCTATTATTACCAGGGACAGGATTATTTGGTAGAAGCGGAAAAATTTTACGAAGCCTGTATGTATGGCATGTCGCTTATTTATGGCGCTAACAGTAAAGAGTATACGCAGGTATATTACAATTACACAAAACTATTGGTTGATCTTGAAAAGTACGAAAAAGCAAAACCAAGTGTAGAGGCCTTGTTGTTCTATTATAAAACACTTGAGGGTGAGAATACTTTAAGGTATTTAAGTTTGTTGAACTATAAGGCCATTGTACTTCAAAATTTAGGAGATTACAAAAGCGCCATTGATATTTATGCGAACATTGTAAATGAAAAAAGTGCGCTAAAATTGGGCGATACCCTGGGATATGTGATAGGCCTTTCTAACCTGGCAGATGTGTATAGAGAGGTTGGAGAATACGATAAGGGTATTAGCAATCTGAAGACTGCAAAAATGTTTCATTATAAATGCAAAATAAAAGACAGGGATATTTTAGCAACCATTGAAAACAATCTAGCTTTATGTCATAAAAACATAAGTGAATTAAAACTGGCAGAAGATGCGTATAATAATTCACTCGAAATTCGGAAAGCAGCAGGCCAAGATAAAACAGAAGCATACTGTAGCACGTTAAGTAATAAGGCCGATCTTTTAAGAATGCTGGGTCGTTTTGGTGAAGCTTCTGAATTATTATTAACTGCTATTGAAATACGCAAAGAGCGTTATGGCGAAAAAACAGAAAATTATGCCAATGCAGTTTCCAACTTAGCCAATGTGTATTTTGATGCCGGTTATTATAAAGAAGCATTAGAAAGACATTTACAGGCAAAAGATATTTATAAGGAAGTGGTGGGCGAAGAACATCAGGGTTATGGCAATTGCCTGAACAGTTTATCATTATGCTATTTATATTTTAAAGAATATAAAAAGGCAGAAGAGTGTAAATTAAAAGCATTAGCTATTATTGAAAAAAGTGTTGGCAAGAATCATTACCGTTATTCGGCGTATTTAATTTCAACCTATGGTTTATATCGTAAAACAAAACAATTACAAAAAGCAGAAATAAATTTAAAAGAAGCGTTAAATTTAATGGAGCGTAACTTTGGTCGCAAACATCAATTGTATGGTGAGGCGCAATTGGCGCTGGCGGAGGTGTATGCTTTGCAAAACCGTTTTGAAGAAGCTACCCCTTTGTATTTTGAATGCCTTGATCTTTACTCTGCTCAATTAAACGATTATTTTAATGCCATGAGCGAGGCTGATCAAATGGCTTATCTGCAATTTATAACGCCTGTTTTTGAAAGCTATAATATTTTTCTCATAAACTATAAATTAAATAAGCCGACAAAAAATTTTGGCGAACATTTAAAACGTGCGTTGCGGTATCAACTGCAATTAAAATCTTTATTAGCTAACCGTTCGGCCCAGGTAAAAAAAGAAGTAGAAGCAAGCAACGATCCGGATCTTAAAAAGATATACGGCGATTGGCTGCTTGTGAAAAATGAGTTGTTGAATAATTTTAAATCTACCGAAGCAGTTTTTGATAATAACGAGTTATTTAAAAAAACATCTGATCTGGAAGTGAAATTAAAATCCAAATTAAAATCATTTTCAAAAAGCGGTTCTAAAAATTTTGATGAAATAAAACAAAACTTAAAAGATAACGAAGCTGCCATTGAAATATTTAAAGTTAACGAAGCTGTTAATGATACCGAAGGTGTTGTAAAGTATGGTGCCCTGGTAATAAAAAATAAATTAAACGAACCTGATTTTATCGTTTATAAAGATGGTGATGATCTGGAAGAAAAAAAATTCACATATTATTCAAAATGTATCGACGATCAGTTAAGAGACAGTTTGAGTTACGCGGCTTTTATTAAACCATTGGAAAATTCGATCAAAGGCGCTAACCGTATTTATGTGAGCTCCGATGGAATTTTCCACAAATTAAGTTTTTTGAGTTTATACAATCCTGCTACAAAAAAATATCTGGCAGATGATCATGAATTTTATCAGATCTCGAATTTAAGTTCTATTTCTAAAGAGCCTAAAATTGATCCAACGCCAAACCTTACTGCCAGTTTATTTGGTTACCCTGATTACGATTACGACTTCAAAACAAAAAAAGCTAAAGAAGTACTCGCTTCCAATCAATTGGTAGCACAGCGTTTCGGGCTTACCAATCTTGCTAAGCTACCGGGTACAAAAACAGAAGTGGAAGAGATCTCGAAAAGTTTAAATGCACACAATTGGAAAACTTTAAGTTACACCGACGAGTATGCGAGTGAAGAAAATTTGAGAAAAGTAAACTCACCTAAAGTATTACATATTGCAACACACGGTTTTTATTTAAAAAGTGTTGAGAGCGATGATAAATTGTTTTTAGGTTTTGAAAATTCGGCAATAAATGATAATTCCTTATTACGTTCAGGTATTATTTTGGCAGGTGCAGGACCTTCAACGGCAGATTCTTTAAATAAAGATTCAGAGAACGATGGCATTGTTACTGCTTACGAAGCATCTTTACTTAATTTATCAAATACAGATCTTGTTGTCCTTTCTGCCTGCCAAACAGGTTTAGGTGATGAAATGGGGAGTGAGGGCGTGGCCGGTTTGCAGCGCTCATTTACCATTGCGGGCGCAAAAAATATTATTATGAGCTTATGGCCTGTTGATGATGATGCTACACAACAATTAATGACAGAGTTCTATAAAAATTATGCTACAACGCAAAATGCAGAAACGGCTTTTAAGATAGCGCAGCTACAAGTTAAAAAGAAATACCCCAAACCTTATTTTTGGGCGGCTTTTGTACTGTTAAAAACTTTTAATTAATCTCAGCATCTCTGATTCCTTCTAAGCATAAGAATTTGCTGATTTTTAGTTAGTTACTAAACCCGTTTTAGCGTTAAATCATATAATTTTAACAATTTGAGCACGATAATTTGCTATCTTCGTTGACGTTTTAAAACCACGATCACAAATGAAAAAAATTACTTTAAGTTTTTTCTTACTATTTACTTTAGTAAACAATTTAATTATTGCCCAAACACCCGACAGGTGGGATACGCTTTATAATACCACAGCTATTCAACCGGATAACTATTTTTCACAATGTAATAATGTTGTGCGTAATGGTCTTTTGTTTTTATACGGTGATACTATCAATGTATATAACTCTTATTACCAACATAAATCGTATATCGCGGCCTTTAATCCAACTACTTCGGTACTTACGCCAATGGCCTATAACCGCGCGCCTGAAGATCACGGTTTAAATGGCGAAGCAACTATTACTACGCCAACGGCAAATGTTTCTTTTGCATTTTTTGGATCTAAGCTAAGCAGCAGTATTCAAACAAACAGCCTTACCCTTTATAAGCTAAATACATTAACACAGGCTGTAACATATGAGCAAATTGCTTACCCTACACCTGAATACAGAAATGGCATCAGGAGCCTTTGCTTTTTTAGCCCAACTACTAATCATGATACATTATTGATATTTGATGATTCTTTAAATCTGAAAACAAGTATATTCAAAAAACATTATAACCAGGTTGGTTTTTCAAACACAAACAATTTATCTATTCCATTTACACAAGTGTATTCAAGCTTTGTATTTAATAATGTGCTTTATGTATCAGGATATGACAATTCTACATTTCAACCCGAATTATTAACCAGTACCAATGGCGTAACATTTACCTATAACACCAATTTTACCTCTGTGGTTGGTAATTATAAAATCGTAGCCACTGACATATTTAACAATATACTTTATTTTGCGATTGATGATGGAGATGGTATTTATAAGATATACGAAACGCCCGACGGTATAAATTTTACCCAGTTGTATTCAAGTGCCGGTTTGGTAACCAGTTTAAAATTTTACGATAACAAAATATGGTATTCTGTTACCTCTACCGGCAGGCCAACAGTAAGGTACCTTACAGCGCCTTCTTTTACTAACGAAATAACATCTGTTCAGGACATTGGTAAACAAGACAGCGATCCTTATACATTTAAACTGAATAGATTAAATTCTGAACTCTATTTTGCAGGTAATTATATTCATGCGTTTCAGGCACCAAACGAATTTGGAACATTCATTTACAAATTCATTCCACCGGTAGCTAATATTACCTTAAACAGTAATCAACTTTGCCTTAATAGTTCATACACTGCTACCAACAGTAGTTTAAACGCCGACTCGGTAAGATGGATTAAGGATAATGATTTTTTTGCAGGCACTTCTAACAATTTTGGTTTTTCATTTAATACCGTGGGTACGCATACTTTAGGTATCATTGCAATTTCGGGTACACAAAAAGATACTTTACTAATCAGTGTTAACGTTTACTCTGTGTCGCTTAACATTAATGCTCCGGCAACAGCTTGTCAGGTTACACCTTTTCAAATTCAATCTACTGCAAATAATGCACAAGGCACAATTACTTATACGTGGACACAAATTCCTGCCTTTGTAACACCACCAACAGTTGGCAGTCCAACGGTATCTGTTTTAAATCCGGGTTCATATAGTTATTATGCAACTATGGCAGATGTTCATGGTTGTTCGGCAATAAGTAATACGGTTTCATTAAACGTTTTCTCTTCAAAAAATATTTCGGGTGTTGTTACCGAAACCAATAGCACTATTGTTGCAGGTGATGCGGTGTTATACCGTTACGAACCTATTCTTACAAAATTCGACTCTGTTACCACACAAGCGCTTAATGCTTTAGGTGAGTATACATTTAACACAGTTGATTCAGGAACATATATTGTAAAATGTATTCCAACAGCAAGTAATAATTTACAAGTTACTTATGGTAACAGTTCTATCAGTTGGTTAACAGCGCATGTTATTAATCACGGTTGTGTAAATACAAGCACGCAAAACATCAGCGTTATACCTATTGTATCTTTTGGAGTTGGTACAGGTATTTTAACCGGGCAAATAACTCAGGGCCCGGGTTACGGACAAAGAACAAATGGAACAAGTATGGTTGGCCCAATTAAAGGTGTAATAGTTAAAGGTGGCAGAAATCCGGGCGGTGATATTGGCGCTCAATCAAGAACAAATGCACAAGGGCAGTATACTTTATCAGGCTTACCTGTAAATGCTGCTAACGAAAATTATTTTGTTTTAGTGGATATTCCAGGTTTGGATACAAACACAACTTATCACAGGATCATCACTGCAACTAATCAGCAATTCGATAATCTTGATTTTACGGTAGATTCTGCAAAGATCAATCCTATTGGCAACTTTGTGGGTGTAAAAGAACTTAGCTTCGCTGATAATAAAGTACGTTTATATCCAAATCCAACTAACGGGCAAATAAATGTTGATTTTGAATTGGCAAGCCCTTCACAGGTTAAAGTAGAAGTAGTAGACATTTTAGGCAGAGTTGTAAAAACTATTTTACCGGTAAGCTACTATAATCAAAACGAAGTAAAGCTCTCTTCAAATATTGACGGCGTGCCGCAAGGGGTTTATTTTGTGAATATTAAAATAGATCATTCACAGGTATCAATAAAAGTAATTATAACCGATTAATAAATTGCATCGTCAAATTTAAAAGCCAACAATAACCACGTTGGCTTTTTTATTTAAATTTGATGCTATCTTTTAATGAGCGCCTTAAAAAAATATAAAGTACTTTTTATACTGTTTGTTTGGCAGTGTGCGGCGTTTGCTCAAACCTATAATTTTAAAAATTATACAACAGAGCAGGGCCTTGCACAATCGCAGGTATTGGCTATTACACAAGATAGTAAAGGCTATATGTGGTTTGGCACCAATGGCGGCGGTGTTTCAAAATTTGATGGTAAGCAATTTGTAAATTATACAAGCAACGAAGGTTTAATAGATAACGTTGTTTTTTCGATAGTGGAGAGTAATAATAACCAATTGCTTTTTGGAACCAGTAAGGGCTTAAGTAGTTTTAACGGTTCTAAAATAAAAAATTATGGTGAGAAGGAAGGTTTAAAAAACCCGTTGATCTATAAATTATTAAGCGATAAAGATAAAACATGGATAGGAACACAGGAAGGTGTTTATACTTTTGAGAACGAAAAGATCATTCCTTTTTTGTTAGATTCTACATTTAATCAAAGTTCAGTTTATTCTATTTTTATTGATAAAATGCACAATGTGTGGTTTGGTACCTTGCAACATGGCGTTATTTATTACAATGTAAAAACTAAACAAACAAAAAATTTTACAACCGCAAATGGACTTAATGGCAATTTAATTTTTTCTATCTCTCAAAATAAAATGGGCGATGTTTTAATTGGCACTGAATATGGTTTAAATAAAATAAACAGCTCTTTTCAAATAAGTAAAGCAAACGAAATTCCGGGCAACGATAATTTTTCCATTAACTGTTTATTGCCAAATGGTGACAACGAATTTTATATTGGCACACACTCTGAAGGAATAAAGAATTTTAATTTCAGTTTAAATAAACTTATCTCGGGCTTTAATAAAACAAATGGTCTTACCAATAACCCAATACAATCTTTATTTAAAGACCGTGATAATAATTTATGGATAGGAACCAATGGCGCGGGTGTTTTTAAATACTTTAATGATAAGATCGTTTCTTACAGTAAATTAAACGGTTTGCCCGAAAATTATATTAATTCTGTTGCGGTTGATTCTTACAATAATATTTGGGTAGGCATTCAAAAAAACGGTTTGGTAAAGATCAGCGGTTCACAATTAAAAAAATATGTTTTCGATCTAAAGCGTCCCAAAGCGTTGCCTGATAATGATGTAAACGCTATGTTAGCATTAGAGAATGGAAAAATGTTGTTCGGTACTTCTGATGGCTTATGTTCTTTTGAAAATGAAATTTTAAAAACGATAGAAGATGGTGATTTTAAACACAAGTACATTCTTTCGTTATATCGCGATAGTAAAAAACAAATTTTAATTGGTACTACTGAAGGTTTATACAAATTGGTGGATGGAAAAATAAGCAAAGAGACTGCTATCGAAAAATATAAAACAGATGCTGCTCAATTTGCCATCTTTTTTAGTTTAGAAGATAAGCAGAACCGCAAATGGTTTGGAACCGAAAAAGGATTGATCCTTCAGGCAGAAAATGAAATTACAGCCTTTAACAAGAACAATAAATTTATAAACAGCCTTATTATTTGTGGCGCGGTAGACGAAAGAAATAATATTTGGTTTGGTACAGAAGAAGGTTTGTATCTGTATAATAATAGTTCCTTTAAAAAAATAGATAAGGAAGATGGGATCACTTCATCTTACATTAATTTATTGCAGATAGATAATAACAATCAATTAATTATTGGTACAAATAATGGTGTGGATATTATTAACCTCACTGATTTTTATAATAAAAAACAAACCGTAAAACATTTAGGAAAAGACGATGGTTTGTTGAGTTTGGAATCGTATTTTAATTCGAGCGCTAAAGATACTGCCGGTAGGATCCTGATCGGAACTGTAAATGGTTTAGAAATATACAATCCTAAACTGGACATCATTAATACCAACGAAGCAAAAATAAATATCAGCAGTATTAAATTGTTTTTTGGGCAGGAAAATATTTTAAACTATTCAGATTCACTGGATGCTGAAACCTTGTTGCCAAAAAATTTAGTATTGCCTTTCGCAAAAAATAATTTAACCTTTCAGTTTGTGGGTATTAGTTTGGTAGCACCCGAAAAAGTGCGTTACCAGTACCAGTTAGAAGGGTTGGATGTTGACTGGACACCTGCTGTTAATCAAAGCGAGGTAACGTATCCCTCATTGCCGCCTGGTAAATACACCTTTAAAGTAAATGCCATGAATAACGATGGCATCTGGAATAAAACACCTGCCACCTTTACCTTTGAGATCTTGCCGCCCTGGTATAACACCTGGTGGTTTTATTTATTGTGTGTGGTGACTGTTGTTACCGGTATTATTTGTTACAACTATATTAAAACAAAAAAACTGGTGGCCGATAAACAAAAGCTGGAAAGGGTAGTGGATGAGCGCACAAAAGAATTGCGCGAAGAAAAAGAAAAAGTAGAAGTGATCAACAAAGAAGTAAGTGAGCAAAAATCAGAACTGGAACATAAGAACCGCGAGATAACGGATAGTATTAAGTATGCAAAAAATATCCAGGAGGCTTTGTTACCATCGTTGGTGGAAACTGAAAAAGCATTTGACGGTTGTTTTATTTTGTACATGCCAAAAGATATTGTGAGCGGCGATTTTTTCTGGTTCTCACAAAACGAAACTACGCGGTATATTGCAGCGGCCGATTGTACAGGCCATGGCGTGCCCGGCGCGTTTATGAGTATTGTTGGTAATACTTTATTAAATGAAATTGTTGAGCAAAAGAAAATTACTTCGCCTGGTGATATATTATTAGAACTGCACAAAGGCGTTAAAATTGCTTTAAGCCAAAGTAACCAGGATTCGCAGCGACGAGATGGTATGGATATTGCTTTGTGCGCTATTAAGCGTAATTCAAATACGATCGAATTCTCGGGTGCTAACAGGCCGTTGTGGATCTACCGCAAAAAAGATAATTACGCTTTGGAAATAATTAAGCCAAATAAATTTCCTATTGGTGGTTTAGAGTTGGAAGAGAACAGAACCTACACCAATCACATTGTAGATTTTTACGATGGTGATTATTTTTATTTTTTCAGTGATGGTTTTGCCGATCAGTTTGGCGGACCAAAAGGCAAAAAATTCATGCTCTCTAACATGCAAAAATTATTGTTTGATAATTTGCATTTACCAATGCAGGAGCAAAAGCAAAAGATCAAAGAAGCCTTTATGGCATGGAAAAAAGATTTGGAGCAGGTGGACGACGTTTTAGTTATCGGAATAAAAGTTTAAATACTGCTCCGAAGGATTTGAAATCCTTCGAAAATAAGTCAAAAACAACATAATTTTTTTGCTGGGAAGTTTCGTTTTTACGACCTAGCATTAGTAAACGTTTTGTGATTTCAAGATAATTATGGCATAATATTTGTGATACACTTACTATGATAAAATATATTTTTATTCTTTGTTTTTTTACTTTTAGCAAACTTGTTAAATCACAACCTTATATTACTTCCACGGTTCAGATCAGCAATCCGCCCCCATGCACTTTATGCTGTAATGGATCAGCATCAATTGCCATTAATGGTTTTTCCTGCGCCCTTGGACCATTGCAGGTTGGCATTCAATCTACCACAAGCGGAACAACAATTACATGGGGCTCAGGAGCTTTGTATAATTTGTGTAATGGAACATATACAGTGTATGTAGATTTTCAGGGCGGACAAACATGCGGAGCATATCTGGTTTGTTATCCAATGTATTTATCAGCTACAAAATTGGATGAGAAATTAAAAGCGAATATAAGTTCAATTAAACTCTTTCCAAATCCGGCAAGTGATATTTTGAGTGTATCAGCTGAAAACGATTTTACACAAATTAAAATTATTAATAACCTAGGTCAAGTAATCTACGAAGAAGATTTTATTTCTAAAGATAAGAATGCTGTTCTAAAAATAAAGGATCTACCAACCGGTATCTATATTTTAAATTTAATTAATAACAAATCAGAGAGCGCTAGTAAACGGTTTGTTATCTCACGATGATCTTTCTTTACGAAAGTATCTAGCTTATTCAGCTTTCCTATCTCTCATCGCAATAACAATTGCACTCAATAAAAGCGAAGAAAGTATTATAACCAATAAAATTACAGTTCTTTTAGGTGAGTTTTTTTTGTCGGGAAAGTTTGGTGGGGAAATTACTGTTACGTAACTTAAATTACTATTAAATTCTAAAACATTTTTATCGTATGCCTGTTTTAATATCTTATAGTTCTCAAGTTCAATAACAAAACGGCTTTGAAGGATAGTGAATTCTCCACTAAACTCTTTTAAATTGTTTAACAAGGCTTTATCATTTGCGTTTAATTCTTTATCGCCTGAATTTTTTGTAACATTTTTTGTTTGTGATTTAATATCCAGCAATCCATAAGTTGTGCGCATGTATTTTAACTTCTGTTCAATTGAGTCGATCTCCGATTTTTTAGAAGTTAATTGTTTTTCATAAAGATTCACATATTCATAATATTTTTCTTTCTTACGTTTACGAATAAGCGTGTTTATTTCTTCAATTATTCCAAAAGCCAGCTGCTGTGCAAATTCAGGTGAACGATCAACCACATAAACTTCGGCAGACTGATACTTTGTAAATTTTACCTGAACATTAGAGCTATAGGTGCTGTTAAATTCCTTTAAAGCTTTTGAGCTGCTGCTATCAATTTCATAATGGCGGTATAAATTAAAGCGTTTTGCTACGTTATTCTTTATTTCTTCACTGTTTAGAAACTGAAATAACTGTTCGGTAGTGGATTCCCTGCTAAAGGGAACTAAGTTAGTTGGGTAAAGTGTAAATTCCGAGCAGTAATCGGGAGGCATTATAAATGGTGAAGTAATAAAAACTGAAATGCCACTTGCAAGAATAGCAACAATGGTGAGTTTTTTCCAATTTTTAATTAAAAGTTGTATAACGTAATAGGTATTAAACTTATCCATTTAACTGTAGCGTATAATAATCTATAAAATTAGAAATAAATCCTAAAACCAAGCTACGCTTTAAATGTTTATTTTACTTTTTCCTTTAGCAGAGCCATTTTCAACACATCTTCCATGTGCGTAACGTAATGGAAGCTAACGCCTTTTACATAATCTGCTTTAATATCGTCTACATCTTTCTTGTTATCTGCACATAAAATGATCTCTTTAATACCGGCGCGCTTTGCCGCCAGTATCTTTTCTTTTATGCCGCCAACGGGTAGCACTTTGCCGCGTAAGGTAATTTCACCTGTCATTGCCAACGCTTTTTTTACTTTACGTTTTGTAAAGGCACTGGCAATAGAGGTAAGCATAGCTATACCGGCACTTGGTCCGTCTTTTGGTGTTGCACCTTCAGGTACATGCACGTGTATGTTGTAATTTTCAAATGTTTCGTGATCAACATCAATAATGTGAGGATGCGCTTTTAAATATTCCAAAGCCAGCGTCGCGCTTTCTTTCATTACCTCACCCAAATTACCGGTTAAGGTTAATTTACCGCCTTTGCCTTTGCTTAAACTGGTTTCAATAAATAAAATATCGCCGCCAACCTGTGTCCATGCCAAACCGGTAACAACACCGGCAATATCATTGCCCTGGTATTTATCTTTTATATGCGAGGGGCCTAAGATCTTAACCACACTTTCTTCTGTAATTTTAGGTATCTCTTCTTCACGCGCAATATGTACGGCAGTATTACGGGCTATTTTTGAGATCTTCTTCTCTAAATTACGTACACCACTTTCTGCAGTATAAGTTTCAATTAAAAATTCCAATACTTTATCACTTATTTTTAATTGCGGTTTTTTAAGTCCGCTTTCTTCAATTTGTTTCGGAATTAAATGTCTTTTTGCGATCTCTAATTTTTCTTCAACCGTATAGCCGTTCACTTCAATTATTTCCATCCTGTCGCGCAGGGCAGGTTGTATACTTGCTAAATTATTGCAGGTTGCAATGAACATTACCTTACTTAAATCATAATCCAGCTCTAAAAAATTATCATAGAAGGTTGAATTTTGTTCAGGATCTAAAACTTCCAATAAAGCAGATGATGGATCACCATGATAATCTGCGCCCACTTTATCAATTTCATCTAAAATAAATACAGGGTTAGAAGATTGTACCTTTTTTAAATTCTGAAGAATCCTTCCCGGCATAGCGCCTATATAGGTTTTACGATGTCCGCGTATCTCGCTTTCATCTTTTAAACCGCCTAAACTCATGCGCACATACTTACGGTCTAATGCTTTTGCAATACTTTTTCCTAAAGATGTTTTACCAACTCCCGGAGGACCGTATAAACAAATAATAGGCGATTTTAAATTGCCTTTTAATTTTAATACCGCCAAATGCTCAATAATGCGATCTTTTACTTTCTCTAAACCAAAATGATCTTCATCTAATATTGTTTGCGCATGTTTAAGATCAAAATTATCTGTGGTATTTTCGTTCCAGGGTAATTCTAATAAAAGCTCAATGTAATTGGTTTGAATGCCATATTCTGCGGCATTGGGGTTCATGCGTTGCAGCTTGGCAATTTGCTTTTCGAAAGTTTCTTTTACTTCAGCGCTCCATTTTTTTGTTTTTGCTTTTTCGAGATAACCATTTATTTCCTGCTCAAAATTATTTCCACCTAATTCTTCCTGTATGGTTTTAATTTGTGCATTTAAAAAATATTCGCGTTGTTGTTTATCAAGATCCATTTTTGTTTTATTCTGGATCTGATTTTTTAACTCGAGTATTTGAAATTCTTTATTTAAATTTTCAAGTACCAGTAAGCTGCGGTCTTTTAAATTGGCCTCCTCTAACATTTTTTGTTTGTCGGCGGTAGTCGCATTCATGTTGGAAGAAATAAAATTGACCAAAAAAGTAGGGCTGTCAATATTATTTATTGCAAAGCTGGCATCGCTCGGAATGTTTGGTGAGATCTTTACGATCTGCACTGAGGTTTCTTTTAAATTAGAAATAATGGCATTGAATTCCTTATCTGTTTTTGGCGGTTTTACTTCGTCAAATGCAGAAACTTTTGCTTTATGATAAGGTTCTGTTTGAATGAATTCATCTATTCTAAATCTTCGTTTACCTTGTATAATAATTGTTGTATTGCCGTCGGGCATACGCAGCATTTTTATTATTTGTGCTACCGTGCCTACCGTATAAAGATCCTGTTCAGTTGGTTCTTCAACCACATCGCTTCTTTGCGCAACAACTCCAATAGTCTTATCACCTTTATTATAATCTTTTATAAGTTGGATAGATTTATCGCGGCCAACTGTAATAGGAATAACTACCCCCGGGAACAAAACCGTGTTCCGAAGCGGTAATATTGGCAGAATTTCGGGAATTTTCTCATTCTGCATTGTATCTTCATCTTCACTACTCAATAAAGGAATAAAGTCCGAATCCTCGTCAAGCCCTTGTTTAAAGGTCAGTTCATCCATATCTCCAAAATTCATGCTTAATTTTCTTTAAATTACATTTAGTTTAAATCATATTTTGTGCCAGTAAATAAAAATAGACTATTTGGCAGGCATTTTTACGTAAAAACTAAAGCCATTTTTGCTATATAATTTTTTTACACCCGGCTTTTGTGGCAGATCTCCTTCGGCATTTGTTTTTGTTACTATAAGGGCCGGCTTTCTTATTGGAGAGTTTTCGAGCCATAATAAATTGGCAAGCGCAAAGCCTGTTATGCGTGATTGCCCGTCTTTCTCCATATCATCGAGCATTTTATTAATCGATCGTATTTGTTCTGGGTCTGAGTAATCATTTGGACTTAGTTCAGAATAAAAAATGTAAGCATAACTTTTAAAGCCATGTGTTTCTACATAAAAATCGTGCTTACTACAGGCCTTGTAAAATTCAATGGCCGCATGTTGGGAATATAGTTCTACTTTAGGTATAATAACCGAGATGGTTGTGTAGATAAAAAGCAAATTAAATGCCAGTCCGTAATACAAGGTCTTTACCTTATGCCGTTTAATAGCAACAAAAACAAAAACAGATGCCATTAAAAATAATACAGCAATGAATGCTTCAAAGCCTGTCCACTTTACATCGGCCTGTAAATTCTCAAGTGCAAATTGATCTTTGATAAGGCCGCTTGTAATTAACCATGGCTTTAACACGTTTATAAAACAAATAAGTATAAGAGCAATTGTAAAAAGGCCTGCAATTAACCAGTAAATTATTTTAAGAACAGTGTTAAATTTTAAACGTTCAAAGTTTTGAGTGATACCTATTGCAGCCACAAAGGTTAAAGGAAAATAACAAAGGGAAGAGTAGTGAACGATCTTTGTTTGTACAAAAGAAAAAATAAGGAGCACCGCCCAGAATAAACAAATAAAAATTTTACGAAATTGTTTTTGGTACGGTGTAAGTGTTGTATAGTTTAAATACGATGCAATAAAAATAAGCGAAGCCGGAAAGCAGCCAATGAGCAAAACAACAAAATGATAAAAGAAAGGTCCGCCATGATCGCTGTCTTCTGTTTTAAAAAGTCGCACCTGATAGTCTATAAATTCAGTAATAATGATTTGATTGCCTTTAAGCCACTCTGTTATGAACCAACTGGCAGATACAAAAAGTGTTGTGATTGCAAAAATTAAAAATGGTTTTGAAACAAAAAGCTTTAATTGTTTTGTCCAGATAAAATGCGCTGTTAACGTTATACCAACAATTAGAATTGCAGCAGGACCTTTTGTTAATACGGCTATTCCTAAAAATAACCCGGCCAATAAAGCGTTGCTGATCTCTTTTTTGCCGTTTGGGTTATTAATGAATTGAAGACAATTGTAAATGGAAAGAAAAATAAACAGGTTAAACCACGGATCAATAAGCCCTGATTTAAAATAAAGATGTGGAAGTAAACAAGAGGCGTATAGTAAGCTCCAAACAATACCAAATTTTTGTGAGTGAAATTTATTACCAATATTAAATAAGATAATTAATGAAATTATACTGCACAGCGCATTTGGAAAACGTGCTGCAAATTCGTTCACGCCAAATATATTCATGCTTGCAGCTTGCAGCCAGATAAAGAAGGGAGGTTTTTCCCAAAAGGGACGAAAATTTAATTGAACGCGTGAATAATTTCCGGTCACCAGCATTTCGCGGGCACATTCGGCAAAATTAACTTCATCCCAATCAAATAAAGGGCAATTACCAATAAAAGGAATAAAGACAATTGCAGCAATAAGTGCAATTAAAAAAATGATGACCGTATTATTTTTAAGATAAAGTGTCAAGCGTTCTTAAAATTAAATAGAGGTTTATTTAAATTTTGAAGTTTATTGCTTTGATAAAATCCAAAATAAAGAGCTAACGAAAAAAGAGTGCCAATTAAGCTGCCAATTGTAATATCTACCAGCCAATGCTGTGAAAGATAGGTGCGGCTGAAGGCCGAAAGAAAAGCGAGAAGAAAGAAAATGATCTTTAGGTATTTATTATTGCTTGCGAGGGCCATACAGGTAAAAACAGCAAAAGCAGAAGTGGCATGACCGCTCGGAAAACTATTTAAACCCATCATGTCAACTCCCTCAACATAATTAATTTTGGTATTAGGTAAAAAATAACCAAATACAAAGTGCGGACGGTTACTATCATAACAATAGTTTTTTAGAATAGAAGTGGTTATGCCTGACAGAACGTAGGTGCTAAGTACAAAAATGCCTTTACGAATATTGAAAATTAAAATAATTACACAAAGTATGATAGCGAAAACACCATCGCCAACATGGGTAAAATATTTAAAAAAAGTATCGATTACTGAATTACCAACCAGCTTGTTTATTTTAAGATGAATATAAACTTTATCAAACTGAAGTAAGTAATACGCAGAAATAATTAAAACGAGTATATATAGAAAAAAGTAAAGCCAGTTATTTTTTATGAATGTTTTCAATGAAGATCTTTTTATTATAGTTTTTTTGCTTCGTTCCAGTAAATGTCTAACTCTTCCAACTTGCAATCGGCAATTTGTTTACCCTGCTCTTTCACCTTGCTTTCCATATAACCAAAGCGTTTTATGAATTTTTTGTTGGTCTGTTCTAAAGCATCCTCGGGATTGATGTTTAAAAAGCGGGCATAGTTTATCAAAGAAAATAAAACATCGCCAAATTCTTTTTCGGCGGCCTGCATGTTCTTATTTTTTATCTCAGTTTCAAATTCATTCAATTCTTCTTTTACTTTTTCATATACATCTTTAGGATCTTCCCAATCAAAGCCAACAGCGCGTGCTTTCTCTTGTATACGGTACGCTTTTAATAAAGCGGGCATGCTATTTGGTACGCCTGATAAAACAGAAGTGTTACCGCCTTTTTCTTTTTGTTTTAATTGTTCCCAATTCTGTTTTACCTGGTCTTCCGTTTCTGCTTTTACCTCACCATATATATGCGGGTGTCTGAAAATAAGTTTTTCGCACAATACATCTATTACGTCTTTAATGTCAAATTGATTTGTTTCGCTTGCAATACGCGCGTAAAAAACAATATGCAATAAAATATCACCCAACTCTTTTTTAATTTCAGGCATGCTGTTTTTTAAAATAGCATCGCTGAGCTCATATGTTTCTTCAATGGTTAAATGTCTTATGCTTTCAATGGTTTGTTTTTTATCCCAGGGGCATTGTTCCCTGAGTTCATCCATTATCTTTAAAAGCTTTAAAAAAGAGACTGCGCGTTGATCCATATTCCCACAAATTTAACAAATAAAAAAATGAAAAAGGCGGTTATGGAATAAGCTGTTTGTATTTAACTTTATTTTAGTAATTACAAGCTAAATAGGCTCATTTACAGGTTCTTAAAGATCTCTAATACCTGCTCTTTTTTTCTTCTTGAGATAGGGATCTCAACACCGTCTTTCATCAGAATAAAACCGCTGTCTTTTTTGATATACGATTTAACATGACTGAGATTAACCAAATGCGATTGATGAACGCGTTCAAAACCATATTCTTTTAAAAGATCCTCATATTCTTTTAAAGTTTTAGACACCATTAAGGGCTTATCTTTTGTAAAATAAAAGGTGGTGTAATTATGTTCCGATTCGCAGCGCACAATATCAGTAACCGAGCAAACACGCATTTCGGTTTGGGTAGAAAGGCAGATCTTTTTTTCAGCATCAGGAGTTGAAACATTATCCAATAAAACACGGTATTGATTTTGATTGCCTAATGCTGTTTTTAATATTTCGGCTTTTTTTACCGCTTCTTTTAATTCATCAGAAATAATAGGCTTTAAAAGATAATCAATAGCACTGAACCTGAAAGCTTGTATAGCAAATTGATTAGAGGCAGTGGTAAAAATAATGCGCAGGTTATTAAAAATAGTTTTATCCAGATCTGTTTCAAGCAGGCGCAAGAGGTCAAAAGCGTTGCCATCGGAAAGCTGAATGTCTAAAAATACAATATCAGGGTTAATATCCGAGATAAGCTTACGCGCTTCTTTAATACTGCCACAATCGCCAACCAGTTTAACCTGCGGACAGGCAGAAAAAAGTATGGATTTAAAAGCCGAAAGAAATTTTTTCTCGTCTTCAATAATAACAGCGCTTAACACTTTAAAAATTTAATTTATAGTTACTAAATTAAACAAAAAACGCTTTAAAAAAACATTTAAATTATAAGTTTTAAATGTAATCTGCCGGGAAAATTATTTTCACCAAAGTACCTTTTACAGTGGCATTTTTATCAAGAATATCGCTCATAGATATTTGAATTTTTTCTTTATTCATGGAGTTGATGATCTGTACACGTTCTTCTGTAATGGTCATGGCCAAAGATTTATGATTGTTGTCATAAACCGTTTTTCTTTTTTTCGATTCTTCTCTTCCAATGCCGTCATCCTGCACCTCGCAAATAACTTCATGCTCATTTTCCTGGTAAAATTTAATCAAGATATTGCCGGTTTCGTTTTTTGGAATAATACCATGAATGATCGCATTTTCAACAAACGGTTGAATGAACATAGGAGGAATAGCAATTTCTACTTCCATAGTTTCTGAAACGTCAATATCAAAAGTAAAAGCATTATTATAACGCAGTTGTTGTAAGAACAGATACGACTTTAACATTTGCGCTTCCTGTGCTACTGAAATTAATTGTTCGCGCGATTGCTCCAGATTATGACGGATAAGACGTGAAAAGATACCAAGATATTCAATAGCTTTATCTTTATCGTTTTCAGATATAAAACCACTAATGGAACCCAGTGAGTTAAAAATAAAATGCGGATTCATTTGTGCTGATAACGCATTTCGTTCCAGTTCAAAATTTTTCTTTTCAAGCAAACTCTTCTTTTTAATTTGCTGCCGGTTATAAAAAACAAAAACGGCAAAAGCTATAACAATGGCTAAAATAAAAGAACCATAAATTAATTGTTTTTGTTTAGTGTTTTTTGCAGCTTGTAGTTGTTGTTCGGTTTTTAATAATTCAATTTGTTTTTCTTTGTTCTGTGTTTCATATTTAGCTTCCAGTTCACTGATAGCCTTAATGCTTGACTCGTTTTTTATACTGTCTTCCATGCCTTTATACAGCTTGTAATAATCATAAGCTTCTTTATAATTATGTTTTATTTGAAAGTGATTTGAAAAGTATAAATAGGCTTTACGCATATTAAATTTGTTGCCTATTTCTTTCGATATTTTAAGCTGTATGCCATAATATTCCAAAGCTTTTTCGGGTTGTTTTAGCGAATCATAAATAACACCCAGTTCACCGCTTGATTCGGCAATGCCTTTTTTATCGTTCAGTTGTTTTAAGATGGAATGGCCTTTTGTAGTAACTTCTAATGCCTTTTTATAATCACCAATAATGTAGTGTATGGTGCCCATGTTAGTATAAACCAAGGCCACGCCTTGCTTGTCGCCAATTTCCTCATCTATTTTTAAAGTATAGTTTAAATAGGTAAGCGCTTTGTCATAATCTTTTAATTCAAGGTAAGCAAGCCCGGTATTATACAAGGCTTCTGCATAAAAATAACTGTCGTTATCTACATTTTTTACTTTAAGCACTTTTAAATAAAAATTAAGAGCGTTACTAAATTTATTTTGTAAATAATGAATATTACCAATTGCCATTAGCGAGCCGGCTGTGCCTCTTGCGTCTTTTATTTCTTCCCTTATTCTTAAAGCTTCTAAGTAATTTTCAAGCGCCTTTGCATATTCTCCTTTGTCAGAATGTATAATTCCAATGTTGCTGGTTATATCAGCAATTCCTTTTTTGTCGTTTATTTTTTTTGCTATTATAAGCGCTTTCAAAAAATTATCAAGTGCATTTACATAATCATTTTGGCTCAGATAAGATATCCCGGTTCTGTTAAGGGCAACAAGTGAGCCCGCTTCATAATTGATTTTTTGTGCAAGCTCATAGGCTTCCATTAAATGTTTTCGTCCTTCGGTATAATTTCTATCACCGGCATAATAAGCACCAAGATCGTTTAAGAGTTTTATCTTACTTGTGTCGGGCTGCGGTTTTTTTAATTCCATCCTAATTGAATCAATAAGCCGTTCATTTCTGCCAAATGACAAAAAATGGCAAAACAAGATCAAAAAAAATGAAACGTTTATTGTAGTTCTTCCCAAGGCTTTCTTAGTGAAAACATTAAATTAAGAATAATTTTCATTAGTGCGGTTAAAAAATATTTTTTACCGAATTGTAAGTGAATATAGCCGAATTGTAAATCTCCAAAAAAGGACTTTTCGTTTCATCTATCTTTAAAACAAATACGCTTAAAATGAAAGAAACAATTACTTATAACATTTCTAAAAAAACAATATTCATGATTGTTTTTATTTTTGGAATTACTTTTTGCAACATCACTAAATTATTTGGACAGAATTGGAAGTGGGCCATTTCAGGCTCCGGTTCAGCAAGTGAATATTCCGGCACATCGTGTACCGATGCTTCAGGAAATATTATTATAAGCGGCTCATTTTACAGTAGTCCCTTGCAAATGGGAACCGTAACATTAAATAATGCAGGTGGTGGTGATGGTTATCTTGCTAAAGTTGATCCTAATGGTTCAGTTGTATGGGCATTAAAGATAGGTGGATCGGGCAATGAAGCAATTACAGGTGTTTGTACCGATGCAACCGGTAATATTTATGTACATGGAAATTTTAACAGCGCTTTTTTAACTGTGCCTCCATTAACAGTATCAAATTTTTCTAATACCGGAACGTATGATGTATTTGTTGCTTGTTTTAATTCATCGGGCATCATTCAATGGTTTAAATCGTATGGTGGTTTAAAAGATGAATCTTCCGGCGGTTGTGCTTTTTCTAACCAACTTTCTTGTTTATATATTGGTGGCAGTTATAACTCTTCAACGTTGGTAATGAATACAAATACTGTAACCAATACCGATGCAACAGGTACAACAAAAGATCTTTTTTTAGCAAGACTTACCAGCACAGGAACTGCAACCTGGTTAAAAACAGGAGGTTCATCTACAAGTAATGATGTAATTGTAAAAGTTGAGATCGATTCAAATTCCGATCCGTATTATAACGGATTTTTTGCACCAACATCAGGCTTAACTACCAGCATTGGTTCTACTGTGCTAACAACCTATGGCGGACAGGATATGATTGCAGGTAAATATACTTCGGCAGGCACGTCGGTTTGGGTAAAGAATTTTGGAGGCAGTATTAATTGCAGCTGCGATTTTATTGGCGGTCTTGGTATTGATGCCTCTAACAATGTTTTTGTAAGCGGTACTTATAGCGGGGCATCTTTGGTTGCCGGTTCGTTTACGTTGACCAATTCGGGTGGTTACGATGCTTTTGCCGCAAAATTAAATTCTACAGGTGTCTTTCAGTGGGCTAACAAAATTGGTGCACTTGGAGATCAGTACAGTAACAGTATTACAACAGATAATGCCGGAAATATTTTTGTTACGGGTTCTTTTTCAGGAACAAATGTGGTGGTTGGAACAACAACGCTTACAAATAATACACCGGGTACATCCACCGATATTTTTGTTTTAAAATATAATAATGCCGGTACAACTCAATGGGGGCTTACCGCAGCCGGTGCAGGTGCTGATGAACAAGGTAATGATGTTTCATGCGATGCATCGGGAAATATTTATGTTTCAGGAAATATTTATACATCGCCTACAGTGTTTGGTACTTCAACAATTACAAGTACGGGTGTTAATGATGTTTTTCTTGCGCGTATATCTTGCTTAACAGCTACCGTAAATGGCGTATCAAGTGTATGCTCGGGCTCATCGGCAACATTAACAGCAACGGGTGCATCTAATTATACATGGAGCACAGGCGCAACCACTTCATCTGTTATAATTACACCAACCACAAGCGCAACTTATAGTGTAGTTGGTGCAATAGGTACCTGCACCGGTTCAAGCAACAATTTTAGTGTAAGCTTATTGCCTGCAAGTATAAGTATGGGGCCAAATTTAAATTTGTTGTGCAGTAGTGTTCAAATACCAACTGTTACAACAAGCCCGGCAAGTCCTTCATCTGTTACATGGACACCTAATACAGGGGGTATATCAAGTACAACAACTCTAACACCTGTTTTTGCACCAATTGCACCGTACACGCAATATACAGTTAACGCCACATTAAGTAATGGCTGTGTTGTAAGCGGTACTTTAGGAGTAACACAATATGCACAAAGACCTGATATATGTTTGGTAACGGTGGATACAATGGGCATTAATAATGAAATTTTCTGGGAAAAAACATTGTATGTAGATGTAGATAGTTTTATTGTTTACCGCGAAGTATCAACCAATGTGTTTAAACGTATAGCTGCTATAAGCGTTAATGCCTATAGTGGTTATACAGATACTGCAAGAGCTATTGGCCCTGCAAATGGCGACCCAAATACAACTGCGTATAAATATAAATTACAAATTCGTGATGTGTGTGGTAGCTATAGTCAATTAAGCTTATGGCATCAAACACTTTTTATACAAGATCAGCAAAATGGTAATTTTAACTGGAACGCTTATGCCATTGAAAGCAGTCCAACGCCGGTTAGTGTATATGATCTATACAGGATCAATGTAGCAAACAATACCTATACTTTAGTTACATCTACAACTGCTAATTTAGCAACCGATCCGCAATACACATCGTGGCAAACTACCGCTAAATGGCGTGTGCAGGCAAATGGTTTTAATTGTAATCCAACAAATAAAGTAAACGGTACATTAGATCAGAAGATAAAAACAAAAAGCAATATCAAGAACGATAAATTAATGGCGCCACAGGGCATACACGGTTATACAATTTTAAATGATTTAATAAAAGTTTATCCATTGCCTGTTAAAGATCTTTTATATGTTGACGGAAAAGTCTTTGCAAATAATGAACTTGTTGTTGAGATACAAAATGCTTTAGGGCAAATTGTTTACAGCAGATCATACATAGCAATAGCAAACGGTGATCTCCAAATAAACGTAAGTGAGTTTACAAATGGTGTTTATTTTGTAAATATTAAACAGTATAATAAGGCAATTGCCATTAAAAAAATTGTTGTGAATAAATAAAGAAGGGTAGAAGCAAAGGATTCCGGCCATGATACTGGCCGGGATCTTTTTAATTACAACCAAGTTTTCTCAAAAAATAAAATTGCTTACCTTGTTGTGGCAATTTTATGTGTATACAGCTAAATACATTTTTCAGATCGGTCGTTATTTTTTGTTTAATAATGTCTTTCGGTCATTTTGCTGCACAGGTAGAGTACATTGATTCGCTAAAATTAGAATTAAAAAAAGCAAGTAACGATACGGTTAAATGTAATGTTTTGTCGCGCCTGGCCGAGAACGCGCCTGATGAGGAATGGCCTGCATTTAACACGCAACTAAAATTATTAGCAGAAAAAAATCTCAAAGCCACATCTAACGAAGTTTTAAAAAGAACATATATCAGGCATCTTGCCAACGCAATAACAAACGAAGGATCTATAGCGCAAAATCATGGTGATAATGATCTAGCGCTTACCTGCTATAGAAAAAGTCTTGCGCTGCATAAGCAAATAAATTATAAGGCCGGCCAGGCAACATCTGTCAATAATATTGGTTCTATTTTTGAGCGCTTAGGCCAAATGGATAGTTCTATATATTATTATGTGTTAAGTCTGGATCTTAGCCGGGAAGCAAAAGATCTGCCAGGCGAAGCTAATTCTTTAAGTAATATTGGTTCTGTATATACAAGCAAAGGTAATATTTCAGAAGGACTTGAATATTTACAAAAGAGTTTACAGTTGTGTGAAAAAATAAATGATGATTTTGGCGCGTCTTTGGCCTTAGGCAAAATAGGCATGATCTACTATAATCATGGCGAAAAAGCCAAGACCATAGAGTATTGGCAAAAAGCATTGGCATTGCGCGAAAAGATAGGGTTTAAGCAAGGTGTAGCTGAAGTTTCAAACGCTATCGGAACTTTTTATCTTCATGAAAAAAAGATACCCATAGCTTTAGAGTATTTTGAAAAATGCCTGAAACTGTATACTGAGTTTGATAATAAGCATGGTATTTCGGTTTGTATTTTAAACATTGGCAGAGTTTACGAATACAAAAATGAGTTGGATAAAGCACTTGAATATTACTTAAAAGGATTAAAACTTACAGAAGAATTAAACAATAAAGACCTTATTTCAAATGCACTAACAAAACTAAGCGATGTGTATATCAAGCAAAATAAAATTAATGAGGCGCTTGCATGCAGCAAACGGGCCTTTTTGTTGGCACAGGAAATAGGGTTTCCACAAGAAATAAGTGATGCCAGCAAATCATTAATGAATGTTTACAAAATACAAGGCAATTACAAAGACGCATTTATAATGCAAGAATTGTATTTAAAAATGAGAGATAGTATTAATAATGAAGCAACCAAGAAAAGCGCCATTCGCAGTCAGTTCAAATACGAATATGAAAAAAGAATAATTGCTGATAGTATACGTACTGCCAACGAAAAAAAGATATTTGAGGTTAAACTAAAACAGGAAAGAACCAATAAATATCTTTTAGTACTTGGATTAGTATTAATGTTGTTAATTGGTTTTATGTTGTTTCAAAGAAGCAGAAATATACAAAAGCAAAAGGTGCTTTTATTGCGTAATAAAATTGCCAGCGATCTGCATGATGATATTGGTTCGGCATTAAGCAGTATTAAAATGTTTGCTGGGCTTGCAAAGCTAAATCCTGCAAAGGCCGCAGAAGCAATTGAAAAGATAGAAGAGACCAGTGGCGAAACGATAGAGAATATGAGTGACATTGTTTGGAGTATTAATCCTAAGAATGATAATTTTAAGTTGGTTTTAAATAAGATGAAACATTTTGGAGAAAGTATTTGTAGTTCATCAGGAATTTCTTTTTCTTTTTTGAGTGAAACGGGTATTGATAAATTAATGTTGGATATTGAGCAACGCAAAAATTTATTTCTTATTTATAAGGAAGCCATGAATAACGCTGTAAAATATTCCGCAGCTAAAAACATCAGTGTAGATCTGGAGCGAAAAGGCCGTTTGTTAAGCATGACCATTACTGATAATGGTATAGGAATTGATAAGGAAGGCATGTTTAAAGGCAATGGTATTGGTAATATGAAACAAAGGGCGGCAGATATAAATGGATCGCTGAAAATACAGCCGGGAAAAGAAACAGGAACAATTATACAATTAGAGTTTAAAACTACCTGATTTAGTAGTTGTTTTTAACAGTTCAAAATCTAAATTTTGTAACATAGTAAATAAAAAGAATGACAATAAAAGTTGCAATAGTAGAAGATAACAAAGCCTTAAGAGAAAGCATCATCGCGCTTTTTTCAATTAATGAAGGATTTAAGCTGGTTGGTTCTTTTTCTAATGCCAACTCTATTGTTAAAGATATAATAGCGTCTAAACCGGATGTTGTTTTAATGGATATTCAAATGCCGGGCACAAATGGTATTGAAGCGGTTAAATTACTGAGAGCTGAATTTCCTGAAATGAAAATTGTGATACAAACGGTTTTTGAAGATGACGATTCTATTTTCCAGGCCATCTGTAATGGAGCATCAGGATATATTCTAAAAAGATCAACACCTAATGAATACATGCAGGCAATAATTGAAGCATATAATGGCGGAGCGCCAATTACAGGAAGCATTGCGGCTAAAGTATTAAATATGTTCAAAGCTTCGCAACAAGGCAATTCTACCGTAGATTTTAATTTGTCTGATCGCGAAAAAGAAGTTTTAAACCATCTGGTAAAAGGCCTGAGCTATAAAATGATTGCCGATAAGTGCGACATCAGTTACGATACAGTGCGCTTTCATATGAAAAATATTTACTCAAAATTGCACGTAGAATCAATGACAGAAGCAGTTTCTGTGGCCATAAAAAATAAGATCGTGTAAAAACTGTTAACGATATAACTACCGCATTTGGTAGTTATTAACTTAAGTTAAAAACATTAATTTTAAATACTCTAAAATCACAAGAATGAAAAAAAATTTACTAACTATCATTGCCATAATTTGTTCAGGTTTTGCATTATCGCAATCTATTCCTAATGGCGGTTTCGAAGGCTGGCAGGTATCTACTTATCAAAACCCACAATTTTTTCAAACCTCTAACTATGAAAATAAAAACAGTGGTCAGGTAGGTATTAATGCAACTAAAGTAACAGATGCATTTCAGGGCTCGTTTGCTATTAAGTTAACAACAACTTTAACGGCACCAACTTCCACTAATTTTGCATTTATTGCTAATGGCAGTCCGGGCGGTTCAAATGCGCCGGGTGGCATACCTTATTCGCAAAAACCAACAGGTATAAAATTCTTTTATAAAAGTAATATCATGCCAAATGATACTGCAATTTGTTTAACTATATTTAAAAAGGCCGGTGCTGTTATTGGAAATTATATGTATAAGATAGCTACTACGCATACAGCTTATACTTTATTCAATCAAACATTTAGCCCTGCCTTATCTGTTTTTCCTGATACTGTTATTTTTGCTGCGGCTTCAAGTAATGCCTTTGTTAACAATGGTATTCCGGGTAACTCACTTCAGTTAGATAGCATTGCTTTTACGGGTGTAGCTTTTCAGCCCAATAACTTTAATGGTAATTTTGAATTGTGGCAAACAAATTCAGATTACAAATTAAATAACTGGAAAACTAGCAATGCCTTTCAAACAACAGATGTTTTTTCAGGAACTTATGCGCTTGAATTACAAACTACTCCGCCAAACTTTACAAATAGCCAAACGCAAAGCGGTTTTGCTTGTACAGGTATTCCTACACAAAGTAATACACTGGGAGGGTATCCCTATTCAAATACGACCGATACTTTAATTATACGTTATAAATATTTGCCGGCAAATCCAGTTGATAGCGCGAGGGTAAGCGTGGCTTTTAAAAAGAATGCTGCCGGTATTGGTGGTATGCAAATGCTTTTACCGCAAGCGCCCGTATATACATTAAAAAAGATCCCGCTTTTTTGTGCAATTGCGCCCGATACACTTATTGTTTTTTTAGAGTCTTCTAAATTTCCTGTTTTGAACTCTTATGCCGGGGCAGATTTTAAAATAGATAACATGTATTTAAAATCACAAATGATCCCTATCTCTAATTTCACTTTGCCATCTACCGGTTGCGTGGGGCAGCCTGTTCAATTAGCTGATAATTCTTTTAATATGGCTAATTCATGGAACTGGATCATGCCGGGAGGTTCGCCGGGAAGTTCGGTTTCACAAAATCCTATTATTACATTTAGTACTCCTGGTACAAAAACAATTACCATGAATGCAAGTAATACGTTTGGCAGTGGCGCTTCTATTTCAAAAACAATATCAATTAATCCTGTTCCGGGTATTGCCGCAACATCCATTCTTACCTGCGGAGGTGGAAGTGTAACACTTAATGGAAGTGGTGCCACAACCTACACATGGAGTACCGGACAAACCAGTCAGAATATTACCGTAAGCGCTTCCAATACAGTTACAACAAATTACACCGTAACAGGAACAACCGGTGGCTGTACAAATACAGCAATAGGCAGCGTTATCATTCCGTTTGTTGAGGTACCAAGTATTTGCATGGTTACGGTTGATTCGCTTGGTGATAACAATGTTATTTATTGGGAAAAAACTCTATATGATAATGTAGATAGTTTTATTGTTTATCGCGAGATCTACAATAATTTTTATAAACGGATTGCTGCTGTAAGCAAAAATGCTTATAGCGGTTACACTGATACTGTAAGAAGTATTGGCCCGGCAAATGGAGATCCTAATACTACAACTTACAGATATAAATTACAGATTCGCGATACCTGTGGTCATTATGGTGTGTTAAGTAAATGGCACCAAACTATTTTTATCCAGGATCAGCAAAATGGAAATTTTAACTGGAACTCTTACGCTGTTGAAAACAGCTCTTCACCTGTTTCTGTTTATGATCTTTACAGGATCAATTTAAGCAACAATACCTATTCATTGGTTACTTCAACAACTGCAAATCTTGCTACCGATCCTTTATATGGTTTATGGCAAACTACCGCCAGATGGCGCGTGCAAGCCAACGGTTTTAATTGTAACCCAACTTTAAAAGTAAGCGGAACACTGGATCAAAAAATTAAAACAAAAAGTAATATTAAAAATGACAGGTTAATGGGACCGATCGGAATAAAAGAAAACACGATTCTTAATGCTTTAATAAATGTTTATCCATCGCCGGTAAGTGATATGGTTAACCTTGACAGCAAAGCTTTAAGCAATCTTGATTTTACAATTGAATTGCAAAATACTTTAGGACAAGTTGTTTATAATAAAAAATATACTGCAAGCTTAAATGAAAAATATCAAATTGATATGAACTCTTTTACCAACGGTATTTATTTTATTAATATAAAACAAGAAAGTAAAACAATTGCGGTTAAGAAAATTGTAGTAAATAAATAATTGTTATTTAGTTAAAATTAAGCGGCTAGCCTTGGTTAGCCGCTTTTTTTATAAATAATTAGGCCGTTAACTGTCTAATTTACTGTTATTTTAAGTATTTTAGCGGCATGCGTTATAAATGCATATTCATCATTTTATTAAGTGCATTAACCTGTTCAATAGCCGCACAAAATGGTATTACAGGTAATCCTGATTGGCAGATAAAACCTGTTATTAACCAGGGGTTTGTGCTTATTCACCGCACAAGCATTGGGCATCTCATAAAAGGTTTTCCTACTACTTATGAGCTAAATATTTCTAAACCAACTTTAGGAAATAAACTTTGGCATTTAGAAAACAATAAACCTGACATTGGTGTGTCTTTGCAATGTCTTGATTTTAAAAATCCATCTCAATTAGGTTATGCTTTAACCGCAGCGCCTTATGTTGAAATTCCATTAAACGTTAAAGAAAAGCGATCGCGTGTAATTATGCGTTTGTGCTGGGGTGCAACATACATTACAAAATGTTTTGATCTTAATGAGAACAGAAAGAATATTGCCATTGGTAGCCATGTAAACTCATTTGTGCAATTTAAGTGGCTTTGGCATTTGCAGTTAAGCAAAAATATACGATTTGAACCTGGCTTTGCATTTACACATGCAAGCAACGGTAAATCAAGAAATCCGAATCTTGGTTTAAATGTGGTAAGCTTAAATGCGGGTTTAAATATGCTTATACCTTCTAAAAAACCAAAACCTGAGATCGCTAAAATTGATTCTTCAACACGTGTAAGATCAAAAAATGAGATCTTTGCATTTACAGCAATTGGTTTTAACCAGCAGGAAATTGCTACAGACGAACTACATGTTTTTGTTACTTCGCTTACTTACCAGCGTAACGTGCGCAATACACATAAATTCAGTGCAGGAATAGATATGTTCTATGATCAGATCTATCAGCACGATTACGAAACTGTATTTCATGAAAAACCTCAGGGTTTTGATCAGATGAGGGTTTCGGCCAGGTTAGGATATTCTTATAATCTTGGTCGTATTAGTTTTCCTATAGAAATAGGATATTATGTTTTTCAAAAAACAGTGCCTGACGGCAGTATTGTTAGCAGGATAGGGGTTCGCTATTATAGCAAATGCGGTTTAGTTGGTCATTTTGGTTTACGCACACATTTTGCAGTTGCTTATAATTTTGAATACGGCTTAGGCTATAGATTTTTTATAAAATAAATCATTAAAAAAAGTATAACATATTTATGTATTATTCTTTTTTTTACAGCATGTAAAAAAGAAAATGCGCTGGATTGTTTTAAATCTAACGGTACTGAGATAACCGATTCGCGAAATCCCGGTCAGTTCACAATTATTAAAACCTTCGATAAGATAGATCTCAATATTAATAAGGGAACTGAATTTAAAGTAGATGTTGTTGCCGGAAAAAATATTATTAAGAATATTAAAACAAAAGTAGAAGACGGTACTTTAATTATTGACAATAATAACAAATGTAATTTTGTGCGTGGTTATAAAAGAAAGGTTACAGTTAATGTAACATTACCTTATTTGGTTAGGGTAGAAAATCATGGAGTAGGTACAACAAAATTTAGCGAAGGTTATGTACAGGACACTATACAACTACGTGCAGAGAACTCAGGAGACATTATATTAAATGGCACCTTTAATCAGGTAAGAACAAGCTCGCACGGTAATGGTGACATTTATCTGAATGGAATTTGCAATACCTTGTATGTTTATACCTATGGTACAAATCTCTTAAAAGGAGAAGGACTTACTGTAAATAATTATGTATTTGTAGAAAGTATAAGTATTGGCGATTGTTTTATTAATGCGCCAAACGGTGGTAAGTTAGAGTATAATATCTGGCGCAGCGGTAATATTTATTATAAGGGAAACCCTGCAGAAATAAATAGTTTTAAAGGCGACGGAAAAGGATCGTTGATAAAGCAAGATTAAAACCTGGCCTGAACTAAAAAATTACAGATCTTAAATTACAAAGCTCCCGGCTTTGCGGCGTTAACTGAAAAGGTGTAAATATTGAATTCGCGATAATAAAACGTTCTTTCAACAAACGTATATTTTTCATAAAATGTCTCTTTTATTTTATTATTTGGTGAGGCAAAATTAGCAGCGACATCCAGGTATATTATTTTTTCAAAACCATTAATTGTGCTTAATAATTTATCATTAAGCTTGTTTACAAAATATACATTCTCATTTTTTAAAGAAGAGTCCAGTGCTGCATACTCTGTAGTTTGATCTTTTAGCTTAAAAAGATCAATGTTATAATAATAAGTAAAGTTTACTTCAAAATCATATCCACAACCAATAACAATCGTTTTTTTATCTTTTTTTGATCTAATGTAATTAACAACATCGTTTACATCATTTTTCTTACTAGGGTTAAGCTCTGCACTAAAAAAGAAAATCAGGGTAATAATACCTGCGGCGCTTAAATATTTTTTCTGATCTTTAAATAAATAAGAAATACTTACCGCAAGTAAAATATAAAACGCCGGACTAACAAACACAAGATACCTGTCAATATACATTGGGATTTTGTATGAAATTAAAAACATACCAAAAAAAGGAACTAAGAACCATATCATAATATATTTGACATAAGGATTAATGGGTGTATCCTTTTTTCTGATAAAAAAAACTGTAATAGTAACTAAAAGAAATAATATACAAATTACAGTTGGAACGGGCTCGTTGCAGAATGACCAAAGCATATTATAAAGGCTTTCTAATCCTTTAGGTGGAACAACCCAGGTGCCATTGTGAGTGTGTTGCTTTGTTCGTTGCCATAAGATCATTAGTTGTGGTAAATAGGCTACTAAACCAATAATTAAGGTTATTGCATATTTTTTTACAACATGCTTAGACCTTAAAAAAAACAAGCAAATAATTAAAAATTCCAATCCCAAAACAATAAATCCAAAGTAATGACCATAGATCAATAATAGATTTATAAACGAAAAAACAATAAGACCTTTGGTTTTAAATTCAGAAGGCGCTTTTAAGAATTTAAAAAATAAATAAAACGAGATAACGGTTAAAAGAACAAAAAGAGAATAAACTCTGCAATCGTGCGCAAACCAAATATTTACAGTTGATAAAGTGTAGATTATAGCCGCCAGTATAGCTGTACGTTTGTTAAAGAACTCTAGTACCATTAAGTAAATAAAAAAAACAGTAATAGAACTAAATAACATTGGCAATGTTCTAATACTTTCGGGGCTTATACCAAAGAGTTTGATCCAAAAATGTATGATCAGCTCAAAAAGTGGGGGATTATTGTATTTCTCTAAAAAAGAAATAAGATTTACAAGATCAAATTGTGCGTGATAAACTGTAAAAGGTTCATCAATACAGATAGATTGGGAGGTTAAATGAAATGATTTTGAAAGAATGTTAATTAAAACAAAAATAACCGGCCAAAATAATTTGTGTAAATACAAACGCATTTACCGTAAAAATAACTAAATAAGTCTAATAAAAAAAAATGAAGAATAGATTAATTCTCAATGAACCTATCTTTAATTTGTTGTTCGGTATTAATAATGTGAACAATAAATTTTATCTGATTCAATAAAAATAATTGTTGATTCCTGTGTGAGATCAATTGATATTTTTCAGTATTGGTTAATTGCAATGAAGAAGCAATATTAAATACAGATAAGTTGGAAACTGTTTCGTAATCAACAAACTTACCTTGCACCGAGCCAAAATAATTAACTACTGCATCTTGTAAATTATTTAAAAGTATTTTTTGATTGATAGGTAAGTATTCAACCAAACCTGCACCATATAATTTTGGGGTAAGAATTTCAGAATATTCTATTAAATGAAAAAGATTAGTGCCTTCTATCAGGATCTCGATATCACCATTCGAAAAAGTTTTTAAGATGCGTTTTATCTTTACTTCGCAGCCATAATCTTTTACTTTTCCTTTTTCGAAATAAGGAATACCAAATGAAGCATCGTTAGCTAAGCACTCTGTTACCAATTGCTTATAGCGTTCTTCATATATATGTATTTTAGATGTTTCGCCGGGTAATAAAACCATGTTTAAGGGAAACATTGGAATAGTTATTTGTCGGGTTTTCATATCTTATTGGTTATATACAAAAACTGTGCTAGATTGCCAGTTTGTTAATTATATATACGCTATAAGCCAATAAAATAGTTGGGTGAATTAACATTTCTTTTGATTAGAAAAAATAAGACATGTTGTAAAATATTGATTGTCAATATTTTATTATAAAATGAAAATAAAAATGCCAAAAAACACATGGTTTTTTGGCATTCAAAGTAAAAAATAAATTTATTGAGTAATTCCTAGTTTTTTTGCAATAGCAGCAGGAATTGCTTTTTTGTGCAGCATAATACTTGTTGTTTTATAAAGTACATAACTTTCGCTTGCATAAAAATAACCATCGCACTGGTTATTATCTTTTCCCCAGCTGTTTTTTACGTAATAGTAAGGTGTATTGTTTTGATCTTTTACCATACCTAAAATATGCATGCCGTGATCATCTTGTGTTTCGTAATTATCAAATGCTTTTTGGCGGATCTCTTGTGTAATGTTTAATTGTTTGGTAGGTTTTGTACCAAGATTTTTTTTCTCTTCATCAGTCATCAATGCAAAAGATTTTTCAGGTATAATTGCCAAACCGTCTCTGAATAAGAATCCTTTTTCGCTTACATCGGCAGCCCATGCAAATGAATAGCCTGAATTAATAGCACTGCTCATAGTTTCCTGTAATTCGTTCAATGGAATATTATACATCAATTCCCAGTTCCAGTTATCAGGTACTTCTAAAGCAAACTTACTATAAAACGGGTGGTGAGTAAATGAAGTTAAGAACACATAATCATTTGGATTTAGTCCTGTTGCTTCGCCGTAAGTTTTAGGTGTGTATTCTTTCCCTTTGTAATTAAACTTCTCAGGTACTTTGCCTAAATATTCATCGCACACTGCGTTTACCGAATTGTGTAAAAAGCTAAAATCAATTTCCTGTGTTTCTGGTTGAGCAGCAGGACGTAAAATGTTGATCAATGTTGTTTCTAACATTTTATGGTTGTGCTGATCTTTAATATCTTTTTTTCCTGTGTATACCTCTTCAGGTACCATCCCATATTCTCTTAAAACATGAATAGCATCCGGAAAACCTCCCCCTTCACCAAAATTTGTTTTGCCGTGCATACGTACAAAATTATCTGCTTTTAATGAGTAAGCTTTTCTTGCAATGAACATTTCACTTAAATTAAAATCTTTGCCTTTACCCATGCGTATCATTTCGCTTTCAAAAAACGACATAGATGAAAAAGACCAGCAAGTGCCGGTTATATTTTGATTTTGAACATCAGTACCTTCTAAATTTTTAACGGTGGTAAATTTTATTTCGCTGCCTGCCTTATTTGTTTTTTCCTGGGCAACAATAACAGATGAAACGAATAGTAACGCAAAAAAGAAATTAGTTTTCATTTTGATTGGTTTTTGATTAGTTGCAGCAAATATCTTATTTCAAACACAGTAAACAAAACATAATGCCCCATAAAGTGAAGAAAGAAGGCAAAAAATCCCCCTTTTAGGGTGAAAGAATAGATAAAAACCATAATCATTGATAAAACGAGCTTTACAACACCTGCGGCCAACAATATGCCTGCAAAGGTCTTACCATCCGTTTTAATGAAATAAGCTACATTAAATGCAATAGAAATAAGGGTAAAGAATAATAAACTATGCCACCATTGCGGCGATGTTTTATGGAGCTGAGCATCTAAAATGTAGGAATAAATAAAAGAAACGCCAATAGAAATTAAAATGGCCGATATGCTTTTTAATTTCATTTATTGGATTTGATAATATCTTTTAAAACAATGTATAATGCAATTGCAATACCCAAAAGTGAAAGAACAATAGTAAAAACGGGCGGGTCATTCTTGTAATGAAGATCAAGTTTGTGACCTCCCCAAGCCGATAAACCAATAATTACAGCCATTTGAATACCTAAATTGCTGTATTTAAGAAGTTGGTTAGGCTGTTTTGGAGGCAGCATTATTTGATTGTATATTTTGGTGCATGTTTTTTACCTTGGCCCCCATATTACAGGTTCCTGTAAAAATTGCGCCCGGCTCAATAGCCAGTTTGCCGGTAATAATATCGCCGCTTACTTTAGCGCTTGCTTTTAAAGAAAGCATTTCTGTTACGTTTACTTTTCCTTTTATCTCGCCACTTATATCGGCATTACCACTGGTTACATTGCCATCTACAACACCGTTTGGCCCAAGAACAAATTTGCCGGTTGTAACAATATTACCACTTAATACTCCGTCAATTCTTACATCACCGGCAGAATTAATATCGCCGGTAATTTTAGTACCATTACCAATTAAATTTACTGAACTAGCGTCTAGGTTTTGATTTTTGTTTGAATTCATTCCTAACATAACATTCAATTTTAAGTTAATAGTTTATTTTATTTTGTTCTCACTTAAATTCTTGTAATTATCCTTAAAAAAGAGTTTGTAGCCTTCTACATTTTTCTTTTTATATAATACAGGTAAATTAGTTCCTAAGATAGGATAAATTTCTATTAATTCCTTTTTTACTTCATCTTTGAAAAGCTCAGGATCTTTTATAAGATTTTCATAATAATCTACCACTTCTTTGGCATTGGCAAATGATTTTAAAACTATTAATTGTTTACTATTGCCAAATAAATTGCTGTTTGAGTTAAATACTTTTGATGAATAATACGTGTTATTAAAGGTGTTTAATCTTATTTTAAATGCGTCAGAGATTTTCGCATCATCTGGTACAATCGCAATTATAAAATGCTCAGCATCCTGGTTAACAGTAAAAGTATCTAACTGTAATTTTCCGGGTTCGGCACTTTTAAAAAGCTCCGGATTTTTTTGTTTTTTTATGGATAGTAAAATGTCGTTTGCCAATGGAGTTACTTCCGACTGAGGATGTTTTGCAACTAATAATTTTAAATAAAATTCAAGCGAATCAATGCCTTTTAATTTTCCGGCACTTAAAGCTTTAATAAATTCAAATTTAGGTACAAAAACATTTTTGCCGAATTTAGACAAGCCTTCATTTGCCTGCGCATAGGCTTGCGGGTAATTATTTTCAAGATAGGTTTGGTAAACGGTTGTATAAAATCCTTCTACTTCGCTTTTTTTAGAATTGGCTTCTGATGCATATTCAGGATTTTTTATGATCAATGCAAATTCGCTGTCAGGAAATTCATTCAATATCTTCTCTTTGTAAAAATCTGCTTTAGGTTGATTTTTTTCGGATAGATAAGTGCGGTATAAAATATAATAGGTATTTAATAAATATTTATTTTGAGGAAATCGGCTATTCAATTCTTCAAAAGTAGCAACTGCTTTTTTTGTATTATTTAATTCTTCCTTATAAATAGATCCCATCATGTAGTAAGAATGAATGATCTTTTTATTGCTTTTTTTAATAAGCGAATCATTTACAGGTAAATTTTTACGATAAAAATCACGTGTTTTATTGGCGCTAACAGATGTAACCTTTGTTTGAGCTGTATCTTCTTTCTCAACTTCAACAATAAGCGCTTTATTAGAACGACGCCAGTTATCCTCGAGCTTTCTGTTACCCCATTTTTTTGTAAAATCGGCTACACCAAAGGCAACGGTACTTTGATTGTAAAAATAAAAAGACGCTGCGGTACCGGGGCCGGCAATCTCGCTCATGCCGGGTTGTTGTGTCAGACCATTACCGGGCAAAGTATTACTTTTTTCAAGCATTTCTTTTTCCTTTTCTTTCCTTGCTTCTTCTTTCTCAAGTTCTGCAATAATACGGTCAATGATCTTATTTTGTTCACTTTCACTTAAACTTACAAAGCGTTGTAAGCTATCTTCTTTGTTAATGGTGCGAATATGGCCAACTAATGTTTCTAATGTTTTTTTACGCGCAACAATAGAAGTGTAATCGGGATGATCTTTTGATATTGTAACAACTGCACTATCGTAATAAGCTTCTGCGGGTTGATAGTTGGTAAGATCAAAATTAATTTCACCTAATTTTAAATACGATAAACCTTTTTGATTTGGATTATTAACGCTTGTTTGTACCGATTTTTTATAATAAAACATTGCCTGGTTGGCATTTCTTTCTTTTTCTTCTATTTCACCCAAGGTGTAATAAATAACGTCGTAATACTCACTGTTCTTAAACTCTTTGGCCATTTTTAAAAGGTCTTTTTTAGTTCCTTCAGAGTTATTACGTTTTACATCCAACAGTTTTGCAATTTTAATTTTACTGTAAAATACAAGGTCGTAATTTGGTTTTAGCTTAATTGTTTTTTTGTAGTATTCAACGGCACGTTTGCTGTTTTTTTGCTGTTCAAATAATTGTGCAACAATAAACGTATACCTGGCTCTTTTTTTTCTGGTGGTTAAACCTCTTAATAAGCCTGTGCTTCGCGAAGCTTCCATTAATTTAGTAGCCGCTTCGGTATTTAAACCTCTGCGCATAAAATAATCTGCTTCAAGTACCGGCAATTCTTTTTTTACCTTACGGGGAAGATCTTTTTCATTTTTTAGTAAAGAAATGATCTGTTCTGAACTGCTTACAGAGCCAATTTCATTATTGGTCTTTATCATCCAAGCCATTGCGGTGTATTTATCTTTTGATTTGGTATATGTTCTTGCAACATATTCAAAAGCTTCGAGCCCGCTAAACAATTCGCGTTTGTATAGGTGAGAGATACCTATGTTTATCCAGTTATTATCTATCCATTTACCTGAACTAGGTATCTCGTTGCCTTTTTTATCTTTTATGGCGTGACGCTGAATGCAGGTAGATGATTTTTTGATGGCCTTATCAAATTCAGGGAAGGTGTTTTTTGCCTTATCTCCGGGAGGGTAAATGTATACGGGAAGGATCTTATCAAAATTATCTTTATTGGCTTTTTCTATCTTATAAAAACCTTCATCAATATTCTCACAAGAATAATAATAACCGTTGTAGCGCGCAGTAAGATTATGGTAAGCGCGGCTTACAACAGTATTCTTTTTTGTACTGCAACTCGCTAAAACTACAGCAAGAATAAAAATGGATATGAAACGTTTAATTAGCACTAATTTTTTATAACGTTAAAACAGGCTGTTTTAGTATGTGTTTTTAGTTAAAAAAATTAAACTAAAACTATGTCAAACTGCACCAGGTCAATAAACTCCTGAACACGTTCATCCACATCATTTTGCGAAAGACCAATAAGGCGCTCAGTACCAAATTTTTCAACTGTAAAGCTGGCCATGGCACTACCAAAAATAATGGCACGTTTCATATTTTCAAAGCTAATGTCCTTTGTTTTAGCTAAATAGCCAATAAAACCACCTGCAAAGCTATCGCCGGCACCGGTTGGATCATAAACTTCTTCTAAAGGCAGGGCAGGCGCAAAAAATACTTCTTCTTTGTTAAATAACAAGGCGCCATGCTCACCTTTCTTTATCACCAATACTTTAGGGCCCATTGCCAATATCTTTTGTGCAGCTTTAACAAGCGAATATTCACCCGATAATTGACGAGCTTCCGAATCGTTAATAGTTAAAACGTCTATCATAGCAATGGTTTTTTTTAACTCATCCATTGCAATATCCATCCAAAAGTTCATAGTATCCAATACTATTAATTTAGGGCGTTTTTTCATTTGGTTAATAACGCTGCGTTGCACGGCAGGAACAAGATTGCCAAGCATTAAAAAATCACTTTCTTTAGCCGATTCAGGAACGATTGGGTCAAATTTTTCAAGTACATTAAGTTGCGTATCTAAAGTATCGCGGGTGTTAAGATCATTATGGTATTTACCACTCCAGAAAAAAGATTTTTCACCTTTTTTTATTTGCAAACCTTCTAAATTAACGCCTTCCTTTTTAAGGATATTTAAAAAATCCTGCGGAAAATCATCACCTACAACCGATACAAGTGACATTTCTTTAGTGAAATAAGAAGCTGCTAATGAAATATATGAAGCGGCTCCGCCAACAATTTTATCGGTTTTTCCGAATGGTGTTTCAATAGCATCAAAGGCTACTGTACCAACAACTAATAAGCTCATTTAATTAATTTTATTTTTTTTTGTAAAGATATTGTTTATTTCATAAAACTAGTGTAAATTTGCCACCCTAATCAAGAAAAATTATCTGTTTGTACAGGCTGTTTTAAAAGATTAGAATAACCAGTCCGAAGGACTCCTTCGGAAAAAATTTCTCCTTAGCTCTCCCGATAGTTATCGGGAGGTTAGAGCAAAAGGAAAGAAATTGAAAGTTCTTTAAATGTTGAAAAATTGTGCTTCCTCGCATTAACCAGACATTCCTCCTTAGCTCAGCTGGTTAGAGCACGTGACTGTTAATCACGGGGTCCCTGGTTCGAGCCCAGGAGGGGGAGCAAAAGCAGGAAGCACAATTTTCACATTTAAAATTTCAAAGCCGCAAAAAGTGCGGCTTTTTTATTTCCAATATGCATTGCGTTTATATCATTAAAAGCCTAAAATCAGGAAGATATTATGTTGGAGAAACACCTCTTATTGAAGATCGTTTAGAGATTCATAATGACCCTTTAAAGAATACAAATTCAACAAAATCAGGTATTCCATGGGAATTATTTTGGAGCTTAGAAGTTTTAGACAGAAGTTTGGCGAGACGTATTGAAACTCAAATAAAGAAAATGAAGAGCAAAAAATATATTGAGAATTTAAAGAAATATCCGGAAATATCTGCAAAATTAATTCAAAAATATTCACGTGACTGTTAATCACGGTTCCGATAGCTATCGGGACTGGTTCGCCCCGATAGCTATCGGGGCAGGAGGGGGAGCAACCAAAACCACGCAGAAATGTCGTGGTTTTTTTGTTACTTAGCCTTTTTAATGGCAAAGAAAGCACCTTTTAATAGTCCTGATGATTTTTTGAAAGGAAAATCAGAATATACGTTGGCTTTGTACGATCATTTTATTTTCGAATTTAAAAAGATCGGAGATATACAGATCGAATCTACCAAAACCATGATCGGTATTTCTAACAGCAACAAACGTATTGCCTGGGTAACGCAATTAGGTAAAAATTTTATCCATGTTGTTTTTCCATTCAAGCAAGCGTATACTGATAATCTTTGTTTTCAAAAAGTAGCAGAGGTGCCGGGGCAAAATCAAGTCAATCATCATTTAAGAATTCTTTATAAAGAAGATATCAATAAAGAGGTGCTAAAATTTATGAAGCTGGCCTTTAAAGAAGAAAAATAATTTTATTTTTTCGGAATAAAAAAATCATCAGCGTCTGTATCGGGAACAATATAGATCCTGTGCCATTTCTTTCCATCCTGTATCTCCCAACTGTGACCCGCTCCTAAAGTATCTTTTGCAATTAAAATAATTCCGGGTTCAATTATGAACGAATCACCATTGGTGACCTTAAATTTTAATTTTCCTTTTAACGTAATAACAAATTGGTAACGCGGCGCCGGATGTGCAGTTAGCTGGTAAGGATCAAAATCGGTTTTAATGATAAAATGATTTCCATCAATATTAACCGACTCGGCAATTGTGCCTTCTTCAAAAGAACAATCAGTACCGTTTACGTTTATTAATTTAAAAGCTTTCATACCATAATGATACAAAAAATGTAATTAAAGAACTGAGGTATTTACAACCGTATTTGCGAACTGCTGAAATAATTCAACAAGTTGGGGAAGTGAACAAAATATAAAGTACATATAAACACTTAATACAAGGAATATGAACCATTTTACATCTGGCAATATAATTGCTCGATCTAAGATTATCCTGCAATGAAGACCTTTTGTTTTATCCTGCTTTTTGCTTTTAGCGCACAATTAAGATCGCAAAATCTTGAACCAAAAATAGTTGCTTATAATACGCTTGCAGGTGCTATAACCGGGGGCTTGGGTTCTATGATCAATAAAAAGAAGGATCAAAAATGGCATAAGGCTTTTGCAAAAGGTTTTGTAGTAGGAGCGGGTGGAGGAGCAATCGTATATTCAGGAAAAAAATTAAATAATCTTATTGCTGCAAAACAAAACCTTTCTTATGGATGGGTATCACGCGCTGTTTTTAGTGCCGGAAATTCAATTGTAGAAAATGCCGCCGCCAATCGCGATTTTTGGAGTCAGTGGCATTATGATGTTGGTTTTATACGATTAGAATTTCACACAAAAGACCTTTCAATAACACCGCGTTTTATGCCATCTACTTTTGGAGGATTGGTATTTATGACATTGAACAGCACTTCGTTTGATTACAAGGCATCGTTACGCTCGGGTACATTAACCTTTTATACAGATAAGATCCGTTACGAGCCACGTTTGGTAGGCTCTACGGCTTCTAACGGTTTTCTGTTTACCGACACATTAATATCGGGCGAAATATTTTATAATACCTATGCACACGAAATGGTGCATACTTTTCAGTTTCAGGAATTTTCGGGTATCAATCATTTTTTTGATAAACCTTCTGCTAAGCTTCAACAAAAATATAAATGGTATAAAAAAATAAGTAAATACGTTTACATTGATGCCAGCTACGAAGCCATGCTCATAAATTATTTTATTATTAACCAGGGGCCAAAAGGTAAATTGTATTGCAGAAATTATTTAGAGAACGAAGCAGAGTTTTTATCGGTAAAGCGCTGTGCTTGTATTGATGGCCAATAAAAAAAACCGACTCATTTATGAATCGGTTTTATTTAATTTTTTAGCTCCTTCTCCTTTGGAGAAGGAGGGGGATGAGGCTTAAACTTTTCTATCCAGATCCCAATTCTCTAAATAATCAGCTACTCTTCTTAAGAAAGTGCCGCCTAAAGATCCATCCACCACACGGTGATCGTAGCTTAATGATAAGAACATAAATTGACGGATACCGATCATGTCACCTTGCGGTGTTTCAATTACTGCCGGTTTCTTTTTAATAGTACCAACTGCTAAAATAGCCACTTGTGGCTGATTGATAATTGGTGTACCCATTACGTTGCCAAAGCCACCAACGTTAGTTAATGTAAAGGTGCCGCCTTGTATCTCATCCGGCTGTAATTTATTTGCGCGGGCACGGTTAGCAAGATCATTCACATTTTTAGTAAGGCCTAATAAATTTTTCTCATCTGCATTTTTAATTACAGGTACGATCAAATTACCACTTGGTAAAGCAGCGGCCATGCCAATATTAATATTTTTACGTTTAATTATTTTTGTTCCGGTTTGATCAACCGATACGTTGATCATTGGAAAATCTTTAATTGCTTTTGCAACAGCCTCAATAAATAAAGGCGTAAACGTTAATTTCTCACCATCACGTTTTTCAAATTCTTTTTTCACTTTATCTCTCCATAAAACCAAATTAGTTACATCTGCTTCTACAAACGAAGTTACATGCGGCGATACATGTTTGCTCATAACCATATGATCGGCAATGATCTTACGCATGCGATCCATTTCAATGATCTCGTCGCCCGCGCCAACTGCAACTGCAGGACGTTGAACAAGAACAGTATTATCACCAACATTAACCGGAGTTGATTTTGATGAAGTACTGGTTGAGGTCTCAGTTTTTGTTTCTGAAGATGAAGAACTGCTTTGTTTATTACGGTTTGGTAAATACGCTAAAATATCAGCTTTTGTAACGCGGCCATCCTGCCCTGTACCTTTAATGCCATCTAATTCTGAAAGAGAAATGCCTTCTTCTTTGGCAATGCTTTTTACAAGTGGAGAATAAAATTTATTTGAATCCCCATAGTTGTTATCTACAGCAGTTTTCGGCGAACTTACACTTGAAGTAGAAGAAGAAGTTTCTTCTTTTTTAGTTTCTTTTACTTCAGGAGTAGAAGTTTTAGGAGTTTCAGAAACTGAAGCGTTTGCTTCGCTGCTAATAACACCAATTACAGCACCCACCTGTACAACATCACCTTCTTTAAATAAGCGTTTTACAAGCGTACCTTCAAACGGCGACGGAATTTCGCTATCCACTTTATCGGTAGCAATTTCTAAAACTGTTTCATCAATTTTAATTTTATCACCTTCGTTTTTAGTCCACTTAATAATTGTAGCTTCTGCTACACTTTCGCCCATTTTAGGCATAATTAAATCAAAGCTTGCCATCTTTATTTTTATAAGAGTTACAAAAATAGGTTTCTAAACAAGAAAACCCAAAAATATTACACACAACTAATTAAAATCGGGGTATAAAAGGTATTTTTTTCGGATAATTCTGAAATTGTCAAGGTCTTTTTGCCATGTTTTTCGTATTTCTTCTTCCGAAAGACCTGCTTTTAATTGTTCCTGCAGTTCTGAATTACCTGAATGAAAATTAAAATTTCTGTCAAAAAAATCAGGTTTATTTAAGTTGGCATACATTTTTTTTATCCAGCTTAAATTCATTTTGTGAGGGTGTTCTTTTAAGTAAACGTCTTTTTTAAGATCTAAGCCATAACACCGTTTATCCAGATACTTTGGCTCTTTTGATAATGCCGTTGCTTTTGGAATAAAGCTAAAACTGGTATCACTATATTCAGGATGACCAATAACCTGAAAAGGGACATCAGTTCCACGGCCAAGGCTAATAATAGTTCCTTCAAATAAGCCTAAGCCCGGATAAAGTAAAATAGCATCTAAATTAGGGATGTTTGGCGATGGTTTTAAAGGCAAAGCATAAGTTGCCTTACGGTCATAATTTTTTAGTGGAATAACAACCAAATTACATTTTACTTTGTTTTTTAACCAACCTTCTGCATTGGCCATTCGGGCATACTCACCACAGGTCATACCATAAACCAACGGCACATTATGAATCCCTAAGAAACTCTTAAATTCATTTTTCATGGTTGGTCCGTCAACATAAAAACCGTTAGGGTTTGGACGATCTAATACAATAAATTCTTTTTTGCTTTCGGCACAGGCTTCCATAGCGTAACACATGGTAGAAATGTAGGTGTAAAAACGAACCCCAATATCCTGAATATCATATATCAACACATCAATATCTTTTAACTGTTCTGCTGTAGGTTTTTTATTGGAACCGTAAAGCGAAACTATTGGTAAACCGGTTTTTGCATCTATAATACTTGTTACCTTTTCGCCGGCTTCAGTATTCCCTCTAAAGCCATGTTCAGGCCCAAAGATCTTTTTTACATTTACTTTTAGTTTTAGTAACGTATCTACAATACTAGTTGTATTTATAACACCCGTAACATTTGTAACAATGCCAACACGTTTCTTTTTTAACTGAGGTACATACTTATCAAATTGTTGTGCACCAAGAATTACCGAAGTATATTCTTTTACTGAAAGGGTATTTTGTGCAGTTAAAACCGCAGATAATAGAAGTAAAGCGCTGATAAAGCCAATCAATTTGTTATTTTTGTGACAAGAGTACATTTTTGAATATAGAAAAATTTATAGCCGATCGTATTTCCGACCCAAAGCAGGACAAAGGTAACATCTCTAAGCCTATTGTAAAAATAGGCATTATTGGTATTGCTTTGGGAGTTTCTGTTATGTTTTTAACGGTAAGTATTGTTCTTGGCTTTAAAAAAGAGATCGTTAACCGCATTACAGGTTTAACAACGGATCTGGTTGTCAGTAATATTAATGTTAATGCAAGCAATGAACCCGAACCAATTTATTTGAGTACCGATACGATCGAATCATTAACTAAAATGTCATTTATTAGTTATTTGCAAGGCACGGCTTTTAAAAATGGAATCTTAAAAACAGAAACTGAGAATGAAGGTGTTATTTTAAAAGGTGTTGATAAAAATTACAATTTCGATTTTATAAAAAAATACATGGTAGAAGGTCGTTTACCTGAATTTAAGAACGATGAGGCCAGCAAAGATGTTTTGATCAGTTCGAGCCTGGCCGAGAAATTAAACTTAAAGGTTAACGAAAAAATGCTCGTATATTTCATTTCTCAGCACGAAGTGTATGATAGCACTGTAAAAGATATGATCGTTAAATACGAGCCGCGCTCACGTAATTTTACAATTTGCGGTGTGTTTAAAACCAGCTTTTCTGATTTTGATAATAGTTTGTCGTTTGTTGATCTTAAGCAGATACAGCGTTTAAATTATTGGAATGATAACCAGGTTGGTAACTATGAAATAAGAATAAAGGATTTTGAAAAACTGGATGCTAACCTGGAAACCGTTCAGGATCTTTTAGGTTATGATTATAATGTAAATAGTGTTAAACAGATCTATTCAAATATTTTTATCTGGCTCGAAAAGCTGGATATCAATGGCATTATCATCATTGTGCTAATGGTAATTGTAGCTACTATTAATATGATCACGGCTTTATTGATACTTATTTTGGAAAGAACAAATATGGTAGGGCTAGTAAAAGTATTGGGAATGAGCAATGTTAATGTGCGAAAGGTTTTTTTAAGAATAAGCTTAAAATTAGTGGGTAAAGGTTTGCTATGGGGTAACGTATTTGGCATTGCCGCTTGCCTGATACAGCAATACTTTAAGATAGTGAAATTAGATAGTAGTATTTATTATGTTGAGTACGTTGCAGTAGATATTAATTGGCTGTACTTTTTAGGATTGAATATTGGCACTTTTGTAGTTTGCTTTTTAATGTTGTTATTGCCAACACTTATTATTACCAAGCTAACACCAATTAAAACGTTGAAGTTTGATTGATCAGGCATGATTTTTTCTATTTAAATATTTTTATTAAATTTGGTATAATAAAATTTTGTCTTGAAAATCAAATTTTCTATAATCTTTATATTGTTTGTTTGTGGAAAGATCATTTCTCAATGTAACTTTATTCCGCTTTTAAATGATGATTATAATTTACCTGGCTATGCAAAGGCAAGTTATTCTTCTATTGCCAGAGATACACTAGGCCGTATTTTTGTTGCTTCCGTTGATATGGATAATTTTGCCTGTCCTGTCGTTCATATGTTTGATGGGAATAAATGGAAAAAGCTTGGTAGAATATATAATAATGGTGGTAGCCAAAATTTGAAAATAGCTGTAGATGATGGAGGTACTCCTTATGTAGCATTTCGGGATGGGAATAATGGGTTAAAACTTTCTGTACTTAAATATACAGCAGGTGTTTGGAACTATGTAGGTACTGGAGGAATTTCTGTTGGCCCGGTTTGGACTTTAGATATTAAAATTGATAAGAATGGATTCCCTATTGTCGTTTATGAGGAACAAGGAGGCCCTGGATCTGTAAAAAAATTTAATGGCACTTCATGGAGTTATGTTGGTTCACAATATCTTAGTACTGGTTATATGGCTGACGTTTCTTTGGAATTGGATACAGCAGATGTACCTTATGTTGGTTATGGTGATGGTTTAAATGGATTAAAAGCAGCAGTGAAAAAATTTGATGGAACAAATTGGGTGACAGTTGGTCCTCAGCCAATTTCTCTTTCTGGCGCAGGTTATATTGATCTTGAATTTGATAAAAATAATAACTTATATATTGGTTATTCTGATAGTTTTTATAGCGGATCAATTACAGTAAAAAAATTTAATTTTACAAATTGGGTAAATGTTGGCTCACCTGGATTTACAGCAAATGGCGCAGATTATATTAGCCTTGAGACTGATACAAATGGAACTCCTTATGTTGCCTCACGACTTTTATATAACTTAACTACACCATCCTATTTGAGAGCAAATGTTGTTAAGTTTACAGGAAGTAATTGGGTAAATGTTGGTCCATCATGGATAGTTTCTGAAAGAGATGCCTATTATACAAGAATGCTTATTGATAAAAATAATCTACCTGTTATATGTTACATCGATGAAAATAGGCATAGTAAAGTAGCTGTAAAAAAGTTTAACGGGTTAGTTTGGGATTTTATAGGAGATAAAGGTTTTTCTATAGGTTACTCTAAGAATAATTCTCATAATTTAGAAATTGATAAAAATGGTATACCTTATGCATGCTTCAGTGATTCGTTAAATGGATTTAAAGCAACTGTAATGAAATATTTTGGTGGTTCATGGTCTTATGTTGGTTCAGCTGGCTTTACATCTGGCAGTGTTGATCATATGTGTTTAAAATTTGATACCCTTAATGTACCTTATATTTCTTTTACAGATGGATCTTCTGGATCAAAGCAATCAGTTATGAAATTCAATGGTTCTACATGGAATTATATTGGAAGTCCGGGTTTTAGTCCTTTCCCTTCTTGTGGTAATTACTTAACTTTTTATAATAACACGCCCTATATTGTTTCTACAGGAACAGTTACAAATTATAGAAACGTATATACATATAATGGTTCTAATTGGGTATTATATCCGAGTACATCTTATAACAATGGCGGAAATCTAGATGTTAAAATTCAGTTTGACACAACCGGCGCGCTTTATTTATTATCTAGAAATTCATCGCAGTTGGATATTGGAAAATATAATGGAACTAGTTGGCAGAGTATTACAACCGGTTTAGGAAGTGGTAACAATGCAGATTTTTTTGTTGAAAAATCCGGAGTGCCGTATGTAATATCTTCTAATGTTAATAGCCCGTTCAAAGTGTCAGTCAGAAAATATACATCATCTGGCTGGGCTTCGGTTGGAGGAGCCGCAATATCCTATGGAGCAGCAGTGCATAATAGTATTATTGATGTTAATGGAACAAAATATATTGCTTACAGCGATAAAGGTTATGGTTATCGAACAAATTTTTTAAAATTTAATGGTATTAATTGGGTTGCTGGAGTAACTGATTCAGCAGTAAGTGCAGGTACGGCATTTTTTACAAAGCTTGCCGCAGACAATTCAGGAAATATTTATCTGCTCCATAAAAGCACCGAAAGTTATGCAAAAAAAATCGGGTTCATAAATAATTTAAGTATCACAACATCTCCTGTCGCTTGTAGTGGACAAACCATGGTTTTAACTGCATCTGGCGCATCTTCTTATACTTGGAACACATCTGCAATATCATCATCTATTGTTATAACTCCAACGGGTACTACAAACTATTATGTAAATGCTTTTGATCCTAATAATTGTGTTATTACAGCTTTAAAAACGATTACAGTTTTACCTTTGCCGGTTTTAAATGTATCAGGTGCTGGTAATTTATGTATTGGTAACTCCACCACTTTAACGGCTACCGGCGCTAATACTTATACTTGGTTGCCTTCAACAATTTCAAACAGTATGGTGGTCTCTCCAACTGTCAGTACTGTTTATACAGTTGCTGCAACAAGTGCAATAGGTTGTGAAAATACAAAAACCGTATCACCTGTTATATTACAGTTACCTGTTGTTAATGCTGTTTTAAGTAATAGTGCGATTTGCCAGAATGCGTCTTTTTCTTTAACTGCAACGGGTGCAACATATTACTATCTTAATAATAATTCAATGGTTGGCAATACAAGTATTCAATTTCCAGTTTCTACTTCAAGCTATACTCTTTTAGGAGTAGATGGTAATAATTGTGCAAATACTCATATTTTTACAATAACCGTAAATTCTTTGCCTGTTATTAATATTTCTCCATCAAGTTGGATGTTGTGCACTGGTCAAACCGTAACTCTTCAAGCCACGGGTGCAAATACCTACACATGGAATTCAGTTCCTGGAGGATCTGTTTATATAGATTCACCAACTTCTAACACAAATTATATTTTACAAGGCACCAATCAACAGGGATGTACAAATTCTTCATCAGTCACTATTATCGTCTCGGTTTGTACAGCAATTGAAAATAATATCTATGATCAAACACTTACTATATATCCTAATCCTTCGTCGGGCAGTTATGTTATAAAGAGCACCGAAGAATTTAATAAAATTATTGTTTTTAATGCTACAGGTCAGATAATTAATAATGTCAGTTTTGAAAATATTAATCAAATTAATTTATTTGATTGGCCCAATGGAATTTATCTAGCAAAAATATTTTTTAATAACGGTTCCGAAAAAGCAATACGTTTAATAAAAGAATAATTTAGTGTTTTAATACCCAAAATTCTTCAAGCGCTTTTCGTTATTGCGCCAGTCTTTATCCACTTTTACAAATAATTCTAAAAAGATCTGCTTTTTAAAAAAAGCTTCCATTTCTTTTCGGGCAGCCATGCCCACACGTTTTAAAGCAGCGCCTTTATCGCCAATAATAATACCTTTTTGGCTATCGCGCTCAACTAAAATATCTACCTGTACTTTAATGATTTTTTCTTCTTCTTTAAAAGAGTTTACAACCACTTCAACACTATAAGGAATTTCTTTTTTGTAGTTCAGTAATATTTTTTCGCGAACTATCTCGCTCACAAAAAAGCGCTCTGATTTATCGGTAAATTCATCTTTACTGTAATAGGCATCGCCGGAAGGTAATAGTTCAATAATGCGATTCATGATCTTATCAATATTGAATTTTTCAAGGGCCGAGATGGCAATTATTTCGGCTTTTGGTAGTTTTTCGCGCCAGTATATCAATTTTTCCTCAAGTTTTTCCTGGGTGGTAATATCTATCTTATTAATGAGGAGTAGGATAGGGGTTTCCGTTCTTTGAAGCTTCTCAAGGTAAGATTCTTCTAATTTAATATCCTCAAATACATCTGTGATCAGCAAAAACAGGTCGGCATCTGTAAATGCAGTAATTACAAACTGCATCATTTTTTCCTGCAATTTATACAAAGGCTTAATAATGCCGGGGGTATCGCTAAACACGATCTGGTGGTCTTCACCACTCACAATGCCCATAATGCGGTGACGTGTAGTTTGCGCTTTTGAGGTAATTATGCTTAAACGCTCTCCTACCAGGGCATTCATAAGGGTACTCTTGCCAACATTAGGGCAGCCAATAATATTTACAAAACCTGATTTGTGAGCCATATTATATAAAATTAGCCATTTTTAAATTAAAAACCCCCAGCATTGCTGAGGGTTTCTGTGGTAGCGGGAGATGGATTCGAACCAACGACCTTTGGGTTATGAGCCCAACGAGCTACCCCTGCTCTATCCCGCACTATATCTTTATAAAATTAAATGCGCTGTAAATTCGGGTGCAAATATACGACTAGTTTGCTTGTTAAGCAAATTATTTATCAACATAAGGATTGTTTGTTCAGCAAAAGGCGCATCTGCGTTAAAATAGCCTAATAACAACAGTTGGTGAAGATTGGGGAAATTTAATGTAATCTTTGCTAATTAAGCGTTTTGTTATGATTGTTTCCGTCTTCTAAGAGTGCTTGCATATTATAATTTTTTTATAACGTTTAAAAAATTATCCGAAAACTGCTTGCTCATTGGTATGCTCTTTGAGTTTATATAAACGTTATCAAGATCAAAACTATCTATGTTTTTAATGTTGATTATAAACGAGCGGTGTATTCTGATAAAATATTTATTGTCTATTTGTTGATGAAAATGACTTAGATTAAACGAAACAACAAATTCATTTTTAAGAGTAATTAAACGCGAATAACTTCCTTCTGCTTGTATAAACAAAATTTCTTCTGTTTTAATTTTTAAGAATTTTTTTCCTGATTTAACAAACACACAATCATTAAGTATTGATTTTGATCCAAGCTCTTTTAATATTTGCTGATTGTGATTATTAAAAGCCAATTCAATTGCAACAGGTAATTCTTTTTCATTAAATGGTTTTAATAAAAAAGCTGTTGGGTTTATTTTCATTGCCTCTTTTATTACAGTATCCTGTGAGTTGGAGGTTAAAAATATTATCGGAAGATTTTGTGAATTAAGAATGCGCTTTGCTAACTCAATTCCGTTTAATTTTCCTTTAATTGAAATATCCATTAATATTACATCCGGTTTATTGTTTGCAACCAGATCAAGGGCTGTATCTGCGGTAGAGGCGATGCCAATGGTTTCAAAACCGTTTTCTTCCATACATTCGGCAATCTCATTGGCAATTAAAGCCTCGTCTTCAACAATTAATACTTTTATACTCATTAGTGAATTGATTTATTTGTAAACGTTAAGTGAAAATGCATACCATTATCAAAATAGGTTTTTAAACTGCCATTTATTTGCTCAACCAGTGTGTTGATCATTTTAAGGCCAAACGAATTAGTGTTTTGAGTTGTTAAAGGTGTTACATCTTTATTTCCATTATCAGAGATTATTAATTCAAGATGCGATTGTTTGTTAAGCAAACTTACATTTATTGATGGATTTTGAACGGAAGAAAAAGCGTGCTTAATGCAATTAGTCAATAATTCATTTGCAATAAGGCCTATTGGTACAGTCAGATCAATATCCAAAGATACTTCAGGAATATCGGTTTCAATTTTAATATTATCCGGACCAAGGTTTCGTACAAGAGAATTTGAAAGTTCTTTTAAATATTTTTGCATATTAACTTCGGTTGTTGTGCTGCTCTGATATAATAATTTATGAATAATAGCAATGGCATTAACCCTTTCGCGTGTTGACGACATCACTTCCTTTGCAGACTCGGCATCAATTTCTTTTTGTGGTAATTTTAAAAGCCCTGAAACTATTTGCAGATTGTTTTTGGTGCGATGGTTTATTTCGGCCAATAACAATTCATTTTCTGAAATTTTGTTTTTTAACCTGTGATTTAACTGTTTTGTTTTTCTGTTATTTATTAAAAGATAAATAAGCATTATAACCACTGCACACAAACTGATTATTACAATAATAAGATAATCTCTTCTTTGTGTACTTATTAAGCTCTCTTCCTTTAGCATGAGATCTTTACTTAATAATTCCTTTGTAGCTTTTTCGGTATTATAAAGACCTTCTAATTCACTTATCTTTCCTAATTTTTCAATAGTAAATAAACTGTCTTTATACATTGTATAAAGCTGATAATTGCTGAAACACTTTTCATAATCACTTTTTAACCTGTAAACTTCAGCAAGGCCTTTATAGGTATTCAATAAAAAAGGCTTGTCGTTTAAACTTAAACTTAATTCTAAACTTTTCTTAAGATAAACTAAAGCCTTATCTGCTTTTTTTTGATCAATATATATTTTACTTATATTAAGATAACTCGTTATTGTACCAACCTTATCTCCGATCTGTTCTTTAATAGCAAGGCTTTTTATGTGATATTCAATTGCTTTATCGTTATTGCCTAGGTTGTTGTAAACAAGTGCAATGTTGTTGTAACAGGTTGCAATATTAAAAGGATTACGTAATAATAAAAACGCCTTTAAGGCCCGCTCATAATAGCTTAAGGCTTCTGAATACTTTTTCTGATCGTCATAGATCATTGCCATGTTGCCATAGGATTTTGCAACATCCAATTGGTTTTTTCTCAGCACTGCAATGTCAAGGCTTTTGTTATAGTACTCTAATGCTTTTTCGGATTTACCGGCATAAAAGAAAGATGTACCAATATTATTTAAACAACTTGAAATCCCGTCTGAATCATTTATAAGTACACGTATTTTTAAACTATTAAAATAATGCGATTGCGATTTATCATAATCGCCCTGACGCTCATAAATTAAGCCAATATTCATAATTGAGCCGGCCATACCTAATGAATCTTTATTTTTTAGCCTGATAGTTAAAGCTTTGTTATGCATATTTAATGCTTGTTCAAAAGCACTCATGTCTTTATAAGCAAGGGCCATATTATTATACGCTCTTGCAGTTTCTTTATATTCTTTTATTGTATCTCTGTTCAATAAACATTGTTCATAAGCAAGTATAGCATCTTTGTATTTTCCTAAACGGTAATAGGTAATACCTTTTAGCAAGTATGTATCGGCCAATCCTTTTTTATAATTTATTTTTTTTGCCTGTGTAATAATAGCCGGTAATACAGTAATGATACTATCCTGCGATAGCCCTGCTTTACTAAGTGATCTCAACTTTTTACTTATAGCAAGTGTATCATCGCTATATGTTTGCGATTGCACGGTAATAGCAATAAGACAAATAAATAGAGTAAAACTAATTTTTATTTTTTTCATGCTCTTATAGTTAGTTTTATCGGTTGTTTATATATGGCATATTAATATTACACATTAATAATAAATTACAAAATTCTTTCTTTAAACAAGATCAGAATAAAGGTAAGTGTGAAGTCCCGAATAAGGTCGATTTAAGTTGTTTGTATAAATATTCAATTAATTCGTGAACAAAAAGATTGGTTTTGCAAAATAAAACTACCCGCTCACAAAAAAGCCAAAGTTTAATTTTAGATGTAGCAGTACTTTTGAGGCAGATCACAAACAAATTATATATTAAACTAAAACAACCAAAAACATGAAAAAATCAATTTATTTTTTAAGCGTTTCCTTACTTTTATTTTTTGCCTGTAAAAAAAAGGATAACAAGAATGATCCCGAAATTTCATTGCCTGTACTAACAACAATTGCAGTTTCGGGTGTTAGCAGTAATAGTGCTACTTGTGGCGGAAATGTTACAAGTGATGGCAATGGTGAAGTTTTTGAAAAAGGGGTAGTGTGGGGATTATCTTCCAATCCTGAATATGGTACTGCATTGATGACAAATGACGGAGCCGGATTAGGCAGCTTTACAAGCCATATAACTAATCTAAATCCGGGTACAACTTATTATGTGCGCGCTTACGCAAAAAACGGTGCCGGCGTGGCATATGGTAACCAGGTAAACTTTACAGCACTTGCAGTTAATATTCCTACTATTATTACCTATGGAACTTTTAGTGTTACCAGTAGTTCGGGAGTATGCAATGGAAACATAGTTTCAGATGGAAACTCGGCGATCACTGCAAAAGGCTTTTGCTATAGCTCAACAAATAGTGCGCCAACTATAAATGACGGAGTTCTTAGTTGCGGAACAGGATCAACGGCTTATAGCGGAACAGTTACAGGCTTAAACTCTAATACCACGTATAATATAAGAGCATTTGCAACCAACGCTGCAGGCACTGCTTACGGTAACCCTTTAATATTTACTACACAACCGGCCATTGGTGATAGTTATCAGGGAGGAATCATTGCTTATATTCTTCAACCGGGCGATCCAGGTTATGATGCAAATACAATACATGGTATCATTGCAGCAACAGCCGATCAAAGCGTTTCTGCTCCATGGGCTATAACTTTAACTTCAACAGGTGCAACAAGCCAGGCATTAGGCAGTGGCCAAAATAACACAAGCGCAATTGTACTAAACCAGGGCGCCGGTAATTATGCAGCTAAAATATGTGATGATCTTGTGGATGGAGGTTATAATGATTGGTATTTGCCAAGCCTTAACGAACTTGGAAAATTATATACCAATAAATCTTTAATAGGTGGATTTGCAGTAGCTTTTTATTGGAGTTCGAGTGAAGACAATATGAATGCCGCATGGGTACAATCATTTAACAGCAATTCGCAATCTTCCGGGACTAAAACAAGCACCTATAACGTTAGGGCTGTTCGTTCATTCTAAATTTTAATAAAAGTTTGCCCCATTAAAGCCTTCAGTTTTTTCTGAAGGCTTTTTTAGTTTAGCCAGATCTTGGCAAACACCTCGTATTTTTGTTTTGATCCCATTTCTTTTCTTAAAATAGTAACGTTATCACACAAAAAGCTACCATTTAAAACATAACTTTTCAGATCTTTTATTTTTCTGAAATCTTTATTAGGTACAGAGCGGGCAATAGTTATATGTGGCTTGAAAGGATTTGGTTTAAGTAATAGCTGATCGAGAATGCGCTTATTGATATCGCAAATAGGATCGGGATTTTTAAAATCAAGGGCAATGGATTTTTTCTCGCCATGATCAAAAACTACAAGATTGTTGATCTCAACAGCAAAGCTTTTTACATTTACAAGTGCTTTTTCAACCAAAGGCAAGATCTTATCCTCTGCACTAAAGTTTTGCAGCTTAAATAAAGAAATGTGTGGCACAGCGTAAAGATTCTCTCTATTTAGTCCTATTTCGTTGTGAAGCTTTAACTTTTCATTTTTTACTTTACCGCATATATTCATATCCGGCGATGCAAGAACAAAGTATTCATACGTTTTCTTTTCTTCCTGCACGAATAAATTCAATTGGCTCATGATTTCTGGTTTTAAAGTTTAAATCAAAATTACTACAAATTAAAGTTAAGTGTTGCTACGATTTGTAGTATTTTATAATCGCCTTCAATGCCACTAAAATGGGGAAATATTGCCATAAAACACTACCCTTAAGCAGGCATTAAATTAGATGTTATAATAATAAAACATAGATCATGAAAACGATATTTTTAATGTTCAGCATAGTTTGTATTTGCACTATAAGCGAAGCGCAAAATCAAAATACAAGTCCTTACCCACCACCGGTTGTTACACCGGGTAATCAATTACCAACGCAAAGTGGTCCGCCTTATGACGCTACCAATTCAACAGGTATACCTAACTCCAGTTATACTGTTAATTCTAACCCTAAAACAATTCTTCCCGATCCTTTTATTATTAAGAATGAAGAGTATTCTACAAATCCTGCAACAATTACACCGGCTACGCCAACAAGCAATGTAGCGCCAAAACAATTTCAAAGTTTAGTGTATCAGGATCCGATGAAAACGCCAAAAAATCCTAAACTAAAAACAGCAGGCAATGTTGATGGGTCGAACGGAAAATATGTATCTGAACATAAACAGCCCAAAAGCGATTTTACAAAAAGGAAACATCACTTTAAAAAAGTAAAAAATCATTCTACCGAAAAACAAGGTAAAACTTATACAACAACAAAATAATTTTGAAAGTTTAAACAGGTTTTAATTCTTCACGCCTTACTTCTTTATACAATTTTTTTAAAGCGGCAAGGTCTTTTAAAGGATAATCAAAACCAAGGTTAGAGTAAAAAAGTGAACCGTCATCTACCAGTACCACTTCAAATTTATCTCTTACAAAAACAGTAATTCGTTCTTTACTCTTCTTCTCATTTATTTTAAAGCCGTATGTTGCAAGCAGTTCGCTGCTTATTAAAGTTTCTTCCATTGTATTATAGTATGCCGGCAAAATATTCGGGGCCAACCAATTCTAAATGTGTTATTGTTATAAATTGTTTTTTATTAAAAGGCTTGCAAACCAATGCCTGGTTATCTTCCATATATACGTGCACAAAATCAATATTTGCTTTTGTATGAATATACTGCGTTAATTTTTGTAATAGTATAGCTTTAAATTCGAGTTCTTTATAAGCTATTTTAAAACCGTTTTGTTCTGATGTTAACGATAAATTAATGCGGGTATTTATTATTTCCAGCTTAGCGTTAAATGTATGCCCGCCACAAACTTTCATTATTGCCTCATAATCTTTTAATGCCTGGTAAGCATACGGATGTTTTATTCCCAACCTTGGCGGTCTATCTGCCGCTATTTTAAATAAAAGTTCCATTTCTCTTCCCTTCGTTCTTTATAAAACAAAGATATTAATAAGAAAAAAGAAACGTGGCTACGAATTGTAGTATGTGATCAATTTATTCCACATGCTTGCTAATTATTGGCAAGATATAAATTTATGTACGAATTTTAATTAATTGCGCTTATCTTTGAGTATGCCAGAGATCTCAGAACCGGAAATAAAAGAAGAAATTAAAATCCTTGAAAGCGAAGAGCGGCAAACCATTGTGCATTGTACCATTGGTGATAATGAAGATTATGCTTATCGCATTTGGCCAAGCACTTTTTTAATTGAACATGGTACCGGCCGGCGTGCAAAATTAATTACAGCTTATAATATTTCTTTTGCACCACAATGGACCATTAACGATGGTAAAGGTTTTACATTGATCTTTGAAGGTTTAAGTAAGGGCTGTAGTAAATTTGATCTGAAAGAGATTATTCCGCAAGACGGAGGTTTTGAAGTGTTGAATATACCCCGTAATAATACAGATGTATATACAGTAAACTTCTGATCTTTTAAGATCGATCCTTAGAGAGGCAAAGCGAAAATTCTGCCACTTAATTCAATAGTCTAGTTAACAGGATCTGTTCCTGTACTTTGATTTTCTGTTGAGTGAAAAGGTTCAGCAACATTTTCAAAAGAAGCCGGTTTACTATCCACTGTAAAAGTATGCCTGCTTCTTTCAGAATACCAAACGTAAGGCACCCAAATACAGGCCTGTATAAATACACGCATCATGCCGGATGTTTCCGAACCTAAAATTTTTCTTTCTTCCAAATTAGTCGAATCTGAATAGATAATATTTAGTAGAATAACGTTTAAGATAAGAAACACAACATTGCCAATTCTGAATAAAGCAAAATATAAACGAAAGCTACTTTTCTTTTGATAAAATAAGATCAAAATTAAAATACTTCCAACAAATAAAAGCGAATTAAAAAAATCAACAAAAAGTGTAAAATAACCTCTGAGAGGTGAAAAATACGGAGAGTTTTCGTTAAAGAAATAAACCAGGTAATTTACACCCATTTCGTCATTGTATTCTGTATATATTGAAAATAAAAGCACAAATGGGTTGATGGTAACACCAATGCCAACAATTATAAGCCACCCGCCAATGCTATCGTATTGATTTACATAAGGTGTATAAAAAGGCCTTTTATATAAATGCCAGGCAAGCACTGCTGCAAATGCCATACCTGATAATGCCAACAAAAGCAATAACCAGTTAAAACCTAAAATACCTTCGGTTAACGGTTTTTCTTCAGTACTAAAAACAAGATTTTTATCTATAAAATCCATTTTTGATTTATAGTCTAAATAATCTTTTGCTTCAATAATTTCTTTTTTTGCAGCAAAATCATACAATATATCAATTTTGGTATCGGTTACTTTTGAAGAATAGGTATAAGTAAAAAATTCATTATCCTCTTTTACTGTTTGGTCAGGAATGTTCCACCCGCCATCTTTAATTATAGATATTGTTTGTGTGTGACTTGCAGGATTGTAAACGCGTAAAGGCTGCTTTCTTTTATTCTCCTCGCCATAATTAAGCCTGTAATGAAGGCTGTATGGAAGAAAATCTTTTGAAATGATCTTCGACTTAGAAGAATCTTTCACGGCCCAGAAATTGTTCAAGTAATAATGCTCTGTTACTATAAATTCATTTTCAACATCATTGTCAACATATACAACCGTATCTATCACTTCAATATCGTCGGTGTATTTTGTATAAAAATTTCTGTAAGAATCCTGCACATCATATAACGAATTAACTAAAAAAAGATAACGTGTTTCATCTGCGCTTGCACCTGAATAACGAGATGTAACTTTTAATCTTGTGTTACCCGATTCTTCAATAAAAAATTCTTCAAGAATAGATGTTTTGCTTTGCAAATTTGGCGGAATTGTTTCGAAGGGTTCTTTCTTATTGTTAAGGATCATTCCTGTTTCGTAAGAAGGCACAACTCTCAGCTTAAAACTCCCGCGTTGATAGGTAATAGTTGGATCAATAAAATAATTCTTGCCTTCAAAAATAAATGATGAGATGCAATGATCAAACGCGTTAATGGACGGTGCCTGGTCTATCACTTTTTTACCAATAGATGTGTTGATCAAAACCGGATAGGCTTCTACATGTATCAAATTCAGCATTTTGTTTAACAATACCGATTTTTCTTTGCAATCACCATAAAGATTTTTTAATACTGTTTCGGGATTTCGTGGTACATGTGAATAAATACCGTTTTCGTTGCCTGAATATCTTACATGGGTTTGAACAAAATCAACAATAGAACTGATCTGCTTTTCAAGATCGGGAGATAATTGAACGATAGAATCCACTATCTTTTTTAGGGATGGAAAATTAGTTCCGGGTATGTTTACTAAAGAGCGACAATGATCCTTAACTTCGTTCCATGTTTTAAAATTGGTTATCTGTATCTTATCATATGGGTTATACCAGGCCGGTGTTGAAGATTCTATTGTTATTACCTTCGGGTTCTTTACCTGCCAGGTATAATCATTTACATCGCTTATTTTAATGAGCGGATCAATAGTAATATTGGTTTTTAAAATAGTTGGTTTTATTTCTTTTGCAAAAAGCACGCGCATATTGATCTTGCCTACAGGTACCGAATAAGAAAACCACAAGCTTAAAGTAAAATAATCTTTCATGATAGGATTTTCTCCGATTATTGAATAGCCGTATTCAATAATGTCGCCTTTTCTTATATCACTTAAATTAGTATAAATAGTTTTTTTGCCGTTAAGTATTCCGTTCTTCCTTTCACTTTCTTCATCCAGTTCTTTTAATTCCAGTGTAGATGTTTTATCAATAACTTGATTGCCCCTGTGAATTTTCACAAAATGTAACAATGCTTTTTCATAGGTAGGATCATAACTGAATTCTATTTGCGAAACGTTTGTTAACGCCTCCTCGGTAATAGCTGAAATAGCATAATGAAAATAATTATGCTTTTTTACAGTGTGGTATTGCTCATCCACCATTACGTAATGGTAGCCATCCTTTACCTGTTTTTTATTAACTACACCTATATCTTCAATACCAATTTTATTTACCCATTGTGGTATAGAAGTACTTATCTGTGCATGTAAAGTATCTGTAAGAATAAATGCACAAAAAACGGAGGTAAAATAATTTAGAATATTTTTAGGATGAGGCATAGATCACATTTTAGGTTCTTTCAACATTAATTCTCTAATTAATTTTACAGGAGCACTGCCGTAGCTTAAAAATTTTTCGTGAAAGGCTTTTAAATTAAATGTACTGCCTTGTTTTTTCTTAATCTCTTCACGCAGGTTGTATATCTCGCTATAGCCTGTAAAATAAGAACAAAGCTGTACCTGGCTTAACGAAGCGCGCTTCCATTTCCCTTCAGCTTCTGCTTTTTGCTGAAAGGCATCATGTATCAAAAAATTAAGTGCATCTTCTTTACTTAAATTTTTGGTGTGAATACTGTAATCTAAAATTGTATTACAGGTGCTGCGCAAATTCCATTTATAATACATTAGCCACATTTCAGGCGTGGCAGTTGTTGCACCTTCAGCGGCGCCGTACCCGTTTTCCAACATCATTAATTCTGTATAAACCGCCCATCCTTCAACCATGGCTCCGTTTCCAAAAATAGATTTGATAATACTTGGCGATTGGTTAGAATAAACTAATTGAGTATAATGTCCCGGAATGGCTTCATGTATGTTTAAGATCTGTAAGATATAATGATTGTATTCACGTAAATAACTTTCAGTGCGTGCTTTATCCCAGCCACCAAAGCTTCCTACATTATAATAGGTATTGCCATTTTTATCATACGGGCCGGGAGAAGAGATGGACGCACCGGCAGTACCGGCCATATACGCAGGCTCTTTTCGCACTACCAATGGCTTAGTAGGATCTAGTGTAATAAGATCTTTTTTATTAATGAAGGCTACTAATTCAGGAATTTGTTTTTCTATCGCAGCCTGAAATGAATCGGGCTTAACATGTTTTGCAGATAGCGCATCGATCATTTCACGAATGGCCAATAAATTATCATCCGGTATTTTTTTATCCTTCAAATATTTTGGCCAAAGCTCTTTTGTAATGGTTATCATTTTATCATGCAATTCTTTTTTATGCTGTACTGCTTTTTCATAGATTTGATCAGCACTGTAGCCGGACATAATATCAAATTCAAATTTCTTTTTAAACAATTCACTGCCAATTCTAAAACTGCGGGCTTGTTTATTATCCAATTGTTTTAACCAACTGGCATAATCTGTAATTGCTTTTATGGCTTCTGCAGCGCGTGCTTTTATTTCTACTTTTTTCTCATCGCTTAATTTCGATTTTTTTAAAGCCTCATCAAGATCTGTACTAAAAACAGAAGCGCCGCCAATATTTTGATCAATGCCTAATTGTGTGTGTTCTGCTGTTGGATCTTTTATATTTTTTTTGGCCGCTTCATAATAAGCCGGAACGTAAGCCATTTTTAAATAAAAATTGCCTAAGCGAACATCCAGCGAATCGTAATTATTGGCCAGCATTTCTGCAAACTCTCCACAAGCATTATAGGCCGCTGGGTTCCATTCATATGATTTAAAAGTATTGAACGACCAATCTGTTTCTTTAAAAGAGTTTTCAAGCATAAAGTAATCTGTCTTATTGTTGTCAGATAATTTATCAAGGTCAAAGGTTTTTAAAGAATCTAAATTAGCTTTTGCAAATGCCAATAATTTATCGCGATTTTGTTGATTAGGAATAGTTAAAATACTATCGTATTTGTGGTAACCCATGCTCGAGGCCCAACCCGGATACAACTTCCAAAGTGCTTCTACAAAATTTTCCTTGTATCTGTCAAAATGCATATTTTGATTGGGGGCATTTATAGTTTCGGTTTCTTTATTTCCACAAGAAACAAAATAAAAGCAGCTAATGATCAGTAATAGTTTTTTCATAAAAATAGATAGTTCATAAATATAACAAAAAAGAGGGTGTAAATTCGCCTAAACGTAATTAAATAGGGTTTAGCCGCGCTTTCTGTTTTTTATTTCACATACTATAAATCATAGCAATAAAAATCTATGCGATGAAGTACCTTTGATGTATAAATGAATAAGGAAGAATTCATAGAATTAAATTTTGAAGATAAGACTGAATTTCTTTGGAAATATGCCGAGATCGTATCTGAAAAAACATATTATGAATGTAACATCACTCTTTTTTTATTGGATGGTTTTTATATAGAGGTTTTTTACAATAGGGTTTTAAACGAAATTGTTGGCATTGAAATACAAGAGAATGATCAAATCCTCTATGAGTATGTTAAAGATCTTAATTTAGATGAGATCGTAAAATTTTTGCATTAAAATCCATTTCCACCGCCACCATTGTTGTTTCTTGGCGGACGCTCGGGCAAGCCGGGAATGTTTTTCATAGGATCATCTTCCAGTTGCGATTTGGGTTGTACACCACTTTTAAACTTCTTAAAAGTATATGTAAGCGTAAACATAAAATAACGTTTTAAAACTGTGGTGCTGTAATCTTCTGTATAATTACCCGTAACGGTTCTTCCAATACTTCTGTTTTGGTTTAAAATATCAAATACCGAAACTTTTGCTTCTAAAGATCTGTCCTTAAAAAATTTGTATCCCGCATAAGCGTTCCATAAAAAATACTCCTGATTATAGCTTTGGCTTAAGCCACTATACATGGTATAAACAAAATCAGTATTAATAACAAAGCCATCTAAAAATATCCAATTTAATTTAAATGTGGTTGCTTGTGTTATATAATTATTGTCAGATTGCTTTTGAACTGAATTTTTTACAATATTATACGTACCGTTATAGCTTATTGAAAAATCAAGATTTTTACTTACGTTGCTTCCTATATAAGCCCCACCATTCATAGCATAGTTGTCAGAAACATTCAGTTTATTATAAATAAGCGAAGGAGTATGATTATAAGTAACACCACCATTTACATTTAAATTACTTTTTATGGCCGCAACCGGAAAACCATATACAAAAAAAGCGCGGGCAGTATAGTAGCCATTTAAATTTACGGGTTTTGTAAGCTGGCTTCCCGCTTTAACAAGGTAGCCTTGAATTACCGAATCTGAGGCTAGAATATAAGTGGCATTGCTGATATAATTATCGGTGTAAGTTCCATTTATAAATAACATGGCATTACGCGAAGTTTTTGCGTTAAAGCCACCATAACGAATGTTTAAATTGTTTTCAAACGTTTGGTTAAGTTCAGGATTGCCTGTTTTTACCTGTAATGGATTAGAAACATCTGCAACATTTTGTAATTGAGAAATAGAAGGAATATTTGTTGAACTACGGTAATTAATTCTTAAATTTTTTGCTTTACTGAATTTATAATTAAACCTTGCATTTGGCAAAATGTTTTGAAAAGCCCTGTTTACTTTAAACTCCAAGGGATAGGTTTGTTCACCGTTTAAATTTGATTGCTGCATGTCAAAACCAAAACTTAAGTTGAGTTTTTCTTTTTGATATTTATAACTTAAACCACCACGTTGTGTTTGATAAATGTTATTGTATTTGTTTGATAAAGCAGTATTAAAATCAATATAATCGCTTGCCAATGAATCATAATCATTTGTTGTTTTATTAGACAATCCTTCCGTATAAGAAGGATTATAACTTATTTGTAACTGCGTGTACTTGTTCAAAGGCTCGGTGTAAGAAAGATTAGCAGATATTTTTTTGCTGTTGCTATAAGTTACAAATGTTTGATCAAGGCCAGAGCTAAGGGTATCTTCATAAATGTTTTGAGATACATAGGTACCGTTGTTATTTTTTTCTATCAGCTGTGTGTTAAAACTTAAAGAAATGCTTCTTCCTTTTTTTGAAAATTTATGTTGGTACATTAAGAAGTTAGAAAAATCGTAACCAATATTATCTATACTGGAATGTGTATTGGTGTTACTTAAAAATTTATTATCATAAACACTATTGCTGGCGGTTAAATTGCTTTTTGCATTATTGTTTTGAAAACTGATGCTGGGCACCAGCGTTATTTTATTAGATGAGTCAATATTATATTCCAATCTAAAATTAGCACGGTGATTTTGGTTTATAACTCTGTCATCATTGGTTTGTTTATAAATGAGGTTATTATCCGTGAAATAACTTCTTGTAATATCTGAATGATTTTTATTATCTGTATAATTAAAAAAGTAACTTCCCGAAACAGTTATTTTTTTGCCCCATGCATCACTATAATTTAATCCTGCAGCTTGTGTAGTGGTGTTACCATTTTGTGGTGAGATCATTAATGACGACTCACCCGAATTACCACCACGGCCACCACCATAACCCCGGCCGCCTGAGCCTCCTGAATTACTTATGGCTCCGGTTATATCGGCAGTACTAAAATTTTGCTGGTTAATATTATTTGAAAGTAATAATAATGATATCCTGCGTTGGCTATTAAAGCTATTAATGGTAGCGCCACCGTTATAACGTTCATCACTGCCATAGCCTCCGTATACTTTTCCAAAGATACCAACGTTCTTTCCCTTTTTGGTAACAAGGTTGATGGTTTTTTGCTCGTTACCATCGCTAAAACCGGTAAAGGCCGATTGATCACTCATTTTGTCAAAGATCTCTACTTTATCTATTACATCGGCCGGTAAATTTTTTAAAGCAGCATTCGCATCATCCCCAAAAAAGGGTTTACCATCTACCAATACTTTTTGTACAGTTTCTCCATTTACTTTTACACCATTATTGTCAGAAGTTACGCCCGGCATTTTTTTGATCAGGTCTTCGGCATTCGCATCGGGGTTAGTTTTAAAGCTATCTGCATTAAATTGTGTTGTATCCCCTTTTTGCTCGCCGCGTATTTGTGTTGTTTTAACTTCTACTTCGGCAAGGGTTTTTGCGGTTTCTTTTAAGTTCAGTTTACCAAGATCAATAGCTTCGCTTAATGGTGTAACAGTTTTAAAAAGATCGCTGTAACCAAGGTAAGTAAACCTTAAAATATATTTTTTTTGAGGCTCTAATGACAGGATGAAATTTCCTTCTACATCTGTTGAAGCACCCGTTACAAATACCGAATCAATAGTAGTTACTTTTATGATCACTCCCGGAATTCCCTCACCGGCTTTGTCACTTATGTTTCCTGAAACGCTTGTTTGAGCGATTGTATTCGCGGCAAAAAGAAAAATAAAAAATGATATGTAATATTTTATTTTAAAAAGCATTTAAGTAATTGTAAAGACTTTTATAAAAAATTGTTCTAAGCGCAGTAAATCAATTAAAAGATTTATTCTCTATAAATTCCTGAAATTTAGTTTTGTATTGTTCTGCAATAGTAATTCTTTCTTTATTAATTACCACCTGGCTTCTTTCAACAGATTCTATTTTATCCAAAGCAATAATGAATGAGCGGTGAACGCGCATAAATCTTTCATCAGGCAATTCCTGTTCGAGTGTTTTAAGGCTCATTAAAGTTAATACCGGTTTTGGTTGCGAACTTATCCAGATCTTAATATAATCTTTTAAGCCTTCAAAGTAAAACACTTCATTTAAATTGATCTTTACCTGTTTGTATTCTGATTTCACAAAAATAAAATTATCATGAGCAATGGTCGATCTTTTTTCTTCTGGCTTACCAATTCGCTCCTGCGCTTTATTGGCTGCCTTTAAAAATTCCTGGTAATTAAATGGCTTTAAAAGATAATCAACCGCATCTACCTTAAAGCCTTCAAATGCATATTCTTTAAACGCGGTTGTAAAAACAACTTTTGTATCGGCCGAAAGTGTTTTGCTAAAATCTATGCCATTAAGATCGGGCATTTGTATATCAGAAAAAACAAGGTCTATTTTTTCGGTATTCATTATTTGTAATGCTTCTAACGCGCTAAGGCATTTACCTTTTAATTCCAAAAAAGGCGTTTTGTTTACGTAACCTTCTACAAGATCAAGTGCCAGAGGTTCGTCATCAATGATTATACAGCTTATTTTTCGCATTATTTTTATGATCTACGTTTAATCAGTATAAACTTCCAACATAACTTTAAACAAACCATTTTCTACATTTGTTTTAAAAGTGTGTCTACCGGGATAAGAGATCTCCAATTGTTTCTTTAAATTATTTATTCCAATACCTGAACCGCTTTTATCGTTACCCTTTTTAGGGAAATTTTTATTTTCTGCCAAAAAACTTACTTTTTTTCCTTCTACGACAAGGTAAAAAATTATTTCGGAATTTTGTGTTGCAGAAATACCATGTTTGAAAGCGTTTTCGATAAGAGAAATAAATAAAAGCGGAGTAATAAAGTATTGCTCATTTACTATTGGAAAATTGGCAGTAACAGTTGTTTTATCGGAGGTCCTTAATTTCATTAAATTAATATATTGTTTCATAAATTCTATTTCGTCACTTAATTTTGCTTTACCAACTTCGGTATCGTATAACATGTAACGCATCAATTTTGAAAGATCATGCACTGTTTCCTGAGCTAATGAAGGAGAGCGCTCTATTAAAGCATAAATGGTATTTAATGAATTAAAAAAGAAATGGGGTTGCAACTGGTATTTTAAATGTTGCAATTCTGATTTTAAAATTTCTTTTTCATTTTCTTTTTTTTCTGATTCTGCTTTGGCCCATTTTTCGGTTGTTCTTACAGCAAAAGCAGTTATAATGGGAATGAACATGGCAATGATATCTTTATAAACAAACAAACGCGTTGGTTGTGGAATGAATTTTGGACCCACTACATTTTTCATATCATACTTTAAATTTAAAAGGTCTTTTAATTCTACATGTATCCAGGTAAATATTAGTATCAAAATTAAATTAGCACTAATAAAAAGAACATATTTTTGTTTAAATAATCCTTTATCAATTAGAAATAAATAATTTAAATAAAAAAGAACTGCATAAAAACACATGGGGATCCATGTAAATTTTAATTGTCTTACCAGGTCGATCGTATCATTACTTGAAAGGAAGTAGGGAAATAATAGCAAAACTAACCAGATAAGCACATGAATGCTTACCATAAAAGATGTTTTGTTTTTGCTGTTTGCTAACATAGGTCAAAATTCGTGAAAAAGAACCGTATTTAAGCTATAGAATAGAAGATTGTGCTTTTTTTATAGACAGTCTGGGGAGTCTTAAAACAGCCGGAAAAAGAGCGCTATGAAAATATACTACCCATAAGCATATAAAAGACCGCTCTTTTCCGGTGTATTATGAACAGACCTAAAATTGAATAAAATAGTAGGTTTTAAAAACTAAAATAGAAGTTTGCTTATTTTTTATAGATGATGAAAGGCATTTTAACTGTATAAATTGCCGCCTTTTTATTAAAAAATCCACGTATTTTTAAACTGTAAATGAGAATAGTTAATTTTTTTAGCTTTTTATTTGGAATTATCCTTTTATCACATTTTGTAAAAGGCCAAAATACAAAATATACACATGAAGACACGTTGAAAGGTTCGATAACCGCTCAGCGTAGCTGGTGGGATGTTTTGCATTACGATGTGCATGTTGCCTTTAATTATAAAGATAGTAGTGTTGCAGGTTATAATAAGATTACCTATAAAGTACTTGATAAATATTGCAGCACTTGCAATTTAAAAGAACCGCTTAATATAATGCAAATTGATCTTATTGAACCTCTACAAATAGATAGTGTTTGTTATGCTTCGAAAAGATGTTTTTGGAATGGACAAAAGGGAATTTATTGGGTGCACGTTCCTGATCCGCAACCACTAAATAGTAAACAAGAGGTGATCATTTATTACCATGGCAAGCCGCATGTTGCAAAAAATGCGCCCTGGGATGGGGGAGTGATATGGGCAAAAGACAGTAATAAAAATCCATGGATATCTGTTGCCTGCCAGGGAATGGCTGGCAGCGTATGGTATCCTTGTAAAGATCACCAGTCGGATGAGCCCGATAGTTCTTCGTTACACATAACAGCACCGCAAGATCTTATAAGTGTTTCTAACGGACATTTACGTTCAAAGAAAAATAATACTAATGGCACTGCAACTTATAATTGGGCAGTTGTAAATCCTATTAATAATTATAATATCATTCCTTACATTGGAAAATATGTGAATTTTAAAGATACATTTAATGGTAAAGGTGGAATTCTTGATCTTGATTTTTGGGTGCTGGACGGAAATTTAGAAAAAGCAAAAGTGCAATTTGCACAGGTAAAACCAATGCTGCGTTGTTTTGAGAATTGGTTTGGTAAATATCCGTTTTATGAAGATGGTTACAAATTAGTACAGTCGCCTTTTTTAGGAATGGAACACCAAAGTGGAATTGCTTACGGTAATAATTTTATTAATGGTTATATGGGCCGCGATCTTTCAGGCACCGGCTGGGGTATGAAATGGGATTTTATTATTATTCATGAGTCAGGGCACGAGTGGTTTGGAAATAATATTACCGTTAAAGATGTGGCTGATAATTGGGTGCATGAAGGTTTTACCGCTTACTCGGAAAATTTATTTACCGAATCGTTGTATGGAAAAAAGGCAGGCGCAGAATATGTAATTGGCACACGCAAAGAAGTGCAGAATGATGAACCTATTATTTCTGATTATAACGTAAACCGCGATGGCTCGGGTGATATGTATTATAAGGCCGCAAATATGTTGCATAGCATACGTGCCATTGTAAATAATGATAGCTTATGGAAAGCGCTTTTACAAAAACTTAATAAAGATTTCTGGCATCAAACCGTTACAACAAAACAGGTAGAAGATATGATGATCAGTTTTTCGAAAAAAGATCTTCAAAAAATATTCGATCAGTATTTACGCACTACGCAAATTCCTGTTTTTGTTTACCATATTAAGGGTGGAAAATTAAATTACCGTTGGAAAAACTGTGTGAACGGCTTTAATATGCCTTTAAAAATAAAAGATGGAGTGAAAGAAATCTGGTTACAGCCAACAGAAAAATGGCAGCAACTAAATTATAAAAAATCGGATGTAGAAGTTGACCCGAATTTTTATATCGGGAAAGAGAAATTGAAAAGTTTAAAACAGTAATTTGTTTTATTTGCGTTCCATTTCTTTACCAAAGCTCATAATCCAACACAGTATTCTCCATCCTGTAAGTAGGAGATTGCTTTCCTTCTGAGAGCTTATACACTTCTTCAGAAACAAATTTTTGTAATTCGCTTAAGGTTATTTTTTTATCTCCGTTAATATCTGCTTTGTAATTTTTCATACCATTTAATAAACAGTGTGTAAATAAGCCATTGTTCCATTTCTCTCCCTCAAAAGCAGCTTCAGTTCCACCTGCGGAAGAAATAATGGTTGCGCCTGAATTTTGTCTCAAGTCAGAAAATACAGCTTTCGACATTTCTAATGCTGTACTTTGCGCGAAAGTACTTCCAGCCAAACGCACAGCGCGCGAACTGTCCTTTTTTGTTTTGGTCTTATCTTCTTCTTCAAGCGGCAATTCTTCATCAACTTCTCCACTAAAGCATGCATCAATAAACATCAGTTTTTTTAATGGTTTCATTTCTCTGAAAATATTCTCAAAGCTTTTATATGCTACCGAATTTATTTTTGGGTCATTAAAATCGGTATAATAGGTTGGGAAGTAATAACTCATATCGGTATCCAAATAACCATGGCCCGCATAAAATACCATTACCACATCATTTACACCTGCTTTTGCAAAAAATGTGTTCAGACTTTTAATTGAATCGGCGCTAAAAGATTGATTAAATAGCTTTTTTATTTTAATGCTGTTAAATGTTTTTGAGTTGGACATGTTGTTGGCCATATCCGTTGCATCTTTTACGGCATATGCCAGATCGAATTTATCGTTCTTGAATTTTTCGCTGGCAATAACCACTAAATACAGATCGGCTTTTACACTCGATGTATTATTGTAATAGCGTGTTAAACGCGGACTTTCAATGCCTTGCTCATCTTTTAAAATAAATTCAAAACGATTAATGCCCGATGAAGTTTCGAAAGAAATACTTTTATCGTAACGCGAACTTTGTTCCGGTGTTATCTCTTCCGCAAATATTTTTGTCCCATTATTGTGTACTTCTAATTTTGATAATTTATTTTGTCCTTTATTAGCACTCAAAGAAAATTTTACGATACCGGGTTTTTCTTCCTGCATTTTTATGGTTTGAAAAGTAGGTAGTGAGGCAAAATTAATTTTAGTGCCCGGCTTAAATCCTAGAACGCGCATGCGTTTTAAATAAGCTGTTTCATAAGCCTGTATCATAGCGCTATCAGAACAGCTAAAAGCTCTTAAAACTTTGTGGGGCTGATTTAAATATGCATCAAACTGCTCAAAGCTAAAGATCTCGGATTGGTATTTAAAACGGATGCTTTTTATAAATTCTTTAGAGCCTAAATAATGAAGATCTGATGTGACAAGAAAAAAATTATCATCTTTTGCATTTGCCAGTTGTCCTATGATCTCTTTTTTACGAAGGTCAACAAAGGTTGCCAACGAATTAATTGAACTTGTAACAATAAGCCTATCCAGGTCTTCAATAAAAAAACAATTTGGCATCGAGATCTTCAAATCTTTCAGGTCTAGGATAGAATCTCCTTTGCTATCAAACACTTTAAAAAAATCACCAAATGGTCCGTTCAAAACAAAATACTTACCGTTTTCACTTGTGCTGTGAAACGAAATAATTTCTTTTGTGCGTATCAATGTTTTCGAAAATAGTTCTTTTCCACTTTCGGTTTCGTATTCGGTATACATCGTTTCATAACCTTTTGTAGCTTCATTACCAGCCGGGTACTTCACATACCAAATAGCTATTATTTTGCCATCATTTTTAAATTTAAAATCATAAGGATAAAAAGTCTCGGCGTAATCGCGTACGATCTCTTTTTTCTGCATATCAATTTTTACAATCGCAGTTGTGGGTACATTAACTTCTGTACCGCTGTAATTTTTCTTCTTGGTTATTTGTCCTGATGTAAATACCGATTTTTCATCCGGACTGATCTCTACTTTAGCAGTTACCGACCAGTTCTCACTTTCGTATTCTACTTTTTTTGTTTTGCGGTTAATGATCTTATACTTACCACTCTCAGGCACAAATACAAGGTTTTTAGTAAAATTGATTATCTTATAAATTGGCGAAGCGGCCAATGAATAAAGACCTTCATATTTTTCTTCCTGCATGGTCTTTAAATTTAAAATATGCAGGCTTGTGTAATCTGCATAATAAAATTCGCCATTCATAAAACCCGAAGTAGTAGCATAAATATTTTTCTTAAGCGTTTTACCATATTTCTTTTTGTTGATGTTGTAAACGGTAAGATTTAGTTTATCAAACGATTTACCTGAATTTACTACAACTTCTGAATCGTTAAGAAAAAATACATTGCTGATGTAAGCAGAGTCACTTCCTGAAATATCTTTTAACTCGGCATGTTTTGTGAAATTTCTAAGATCCCAGAAAAAACCAGATGAAGTTCCATTGGTATAAAGCCAGCGCTTGTTTGGGCTAATGTGTGCTGAGTAAATAGAATTGCCCATGCTTGGCCGTTCAGAGATCATTTTAAGATCAGCAGGATCATAAACACGAAGCGCCCTGTAAGGAGAAAAACTGTTAGCAACCATCCTGTTGCCGGCCTGCGAAAGTTTAATGCTAAACGCAATGCCTTTGGTTTGGCGGATTATTTTTTTTGTTTTCAGATCCAAAAATTTAATGCCTTTTAAAGTGGCGTAAACAACAAGTCCCGGTTTAGTTAAATAATCTATATCATAAACGTATTCATCTTTTGCAAAATTAATAGTGTCGGGTTTTGTAATGGAAGGACGTTTATTAATATCATTCAATAATTTTTTATCATACAAGCCATAGCTTTCGTATTTTGGCATGCGTACCTCGTGTACTATTTTTTCTGACTCCAGATCAAAAACGAAATACTTGTTGGAAGTGAAACAAAAAGCCAAAGAATCGTGCACTTTTATTTTTGTAAAAGTAGATCCGTCAGAAATTACTTCACTTATTTTCGAAAGATCATCCAATGATTGTTTTATTAAAGCTGAAACAGTGCCTGAGGTTTTTGCAAGTATCACTTCATTCTTTTTAGAAAACAGGTTTGAGTGAATAACATATTCAGCCAGAGGAAAGGCATGTGAACTAATAGTTACTTTTTTTACAAGATCGTATTTAAGCGTAAAAGAACCAATGCTGACATAGATCTCATTTTCTTTGCCGGTAAAAAAGCAACCGCCAATTGGTAATGAAGCATAGTATTCACTATTGGGCAAGCCCTTAATTAATTCTGCTGTTGTTACTTTTTGTACAAGGTTTAATTTTTGGTTTATAAAAGAAAAAACAAAAAGATCATTGTTTATCGTTAATATAATGGAAGAACCGTCCTTACTAATAGAAAGATTTTTAGCGCCGTAAGAAAGATCATATTCATCTATAACTTCAGAAGTTTCGGTATTGATGATGGAAAGCGCATTGCCACAAACAGCAAAGAATTTTTCGTTGGGAAAGAATTGAACAAAATCGTAATAGCTAAAACCGGTTTCTTTAGGGATAATTATTTTAATATCTTTTAATTGCGCAAAGCTTAAAAGATGAAATAAGAAAAATAAAATTATTACGGGATATCTTTTCATAATAAAAACTAATCAAAGATAATTTAATTATGCAATAATATCAGTTTATTGAATGATCACTTTTTTATTTATTGAACCTTTGGCCGAATTTACATGAACAAAGTAAATGCCTTTATCAAGGTTGGAAGTGCTTAAAAAATTAGAATCTGAGCTTAATATCTTTTGTCCTGAAAAGCTGTAAACATCAATTGAAGTGATAACTTCTGAAGAATTAAACAAAAGCTTTTCGCCTTTATTTACAGGGTTTGGATAGAGCGAAAAACTAGTTTCAAGTCCATTCTCTGTTAAGCCAACATTTGTATTTTGATTAATAACACCTATGGCATCCAAATCAAAGCCACCGCTTGCAAATGCAGTTGGCCAGGGATCATTGATCATGTTGTTGTAATGATCTCTTTTTGCATACGCTTTGTTTACTGAACCAACTACATCAATTATTTTTACATGCGTAATAGCATTGATGTTGATATTTGAAAACAGTGCAAGATCCTGAAGGTCGAATGGGGTGCCATAACCACCGCGGTATTTACCGGCAAGGTTATTTATTTTTGTGGGATCTGTGCTGCCAAAGCTTCCGGTTTGTGTTAAAGTATCGGTTAATGAGTGAGCTGGGAAACGCACAAAATTAACGCCATCACTGCTTACTTCTACCAATGCTAATTCAAGAAACGAATCATCAAAACTATTTTCAAAAACTGCAAAATCAGGACCGGGACCATTTTTTATAAGGTATTGAAATGAACATACTGCGGTGCCGCCATCTCCAAGGCTTACAACGCCGTTATACATTGCCTGACCCGTTGCCATTGAGCTATCGCCTGCACTCGCAAAACCTAAAGAAATATTTGAAATATCCTGGTAGCCCCTTACTACTTTACAACCGGTTGCCCAGTTTACAAATGCAGAGCTGTCTTTATGCATTGCTGTAGTGCCAGGCTGGCCAACAGCCGGGGCGTATGTTTGAGAAAAAGAAGTAAAAGACAAAGTAGAAAGAACGATAAGTAGTTGTAAGATTTTAGATCTAAGCATTTTGATTAAGCACTTTGTTTTTATATTCCTGGTAATATTCCAGTTTTAATTCTTTAAGACATTTGTTGCATACGCATGTAGCAGCTTTTGAGCTTATGTAATCCTGTTCTTCAGGCGAAATACGAACTTTCATACAGTCACATTGGCTTATATCTAAAGGTTTACAAGTAAATTCAGTGCCGCAACGAGTACAATTTTGAGGGGTATATTTTGTGCTAAAGTATTCCATAAATTATTCTTTTATCCAGCCTACCAATGTTAATACATCTTCAGAGTCAACATTTTCCCAACCTTGTTTGTTAGCATTCCAAACAGCCATGCCTTGCTGGTAGCTTTCGGGGCCAACAACTAATTCTTTTACCAGTGATGCAATATTATTTTCTGTTTTAAAATTCTTTGGTTGAAAATGATATTTACCTACATCTTTATCATTCAACTTAACTAAATGGCCATAACTATTTGTTTTGCATTCGTAGCTAAAGCCATCTGTTGGTTTACTGAATTGAAGGTCGGTTACCGTGTTAGCAGCCACATCTACTAAAATTTGTTTGCTGCCAATAAAGAAAAGCGCTTGTGTATTGCTTACTTTTTGGATCTGTGCATTTTGAGGGTCGGCTTTAATAGCTACTTTTCCAATTAATGAATTAGTTTTAGATTCAATATTAACTTTAAAAAAAGAGATCTCGGTATTTTCCTTATTAAAATTTGTATAAACAAAATTAGAATTATCTAACCAATACATTGGCGGGTCGGGCACACGGCCGTCTTTGGTGCCCGACTGACCATAACCGGCATCAGCCACCAATAAAACTTTTGGTTTATTTTGAGGATAAAAATTTATTTTAAAGGGTGCTGTAGTTTTATCAAACTCAACATCCTGACCAACCTTTGGTTTAAAAGTTAAGCTTTTTACTTCGCCATATACGTTTGTTTTGAAATTATATACCGAATAAAATTTTCCTTTAAAAATATCGTTAGTGTAAAAAATAGCACTATCGTTACTGCAACGCAATAAATTAGCGCGGCCATCAAACAAAACTTTTTTCTCTTTAAGATCAATAATATTTCCAATACCTGTAATTAAATAGCGGTTATTGTATATAGTATTAATTCCAAGATCTGTGCGAATATTATCCTTTCCGTCTTTTTTTCCCGAAACGGTAAGCAATTCAGTGCGGCCTGTATAATGCCCATTCAAAAAATGGTATACCATTATTTTTTGTTTGAACTCTGCTTTTCCTGTAGGATCAACATGTACAACCACCAGGCCTTGCTTAACTTCCTGCGCAACAAATACTGTGCTTGCCAGAAAAAATAAAATAAACGCAGCTAATTTTTTCATTTTATAAATTTTTAAAAAAATCAAATAACAATCTTACACCGTAACCGGTTCCACCTTTACCGCGATAACTATCTTTGCCGGTAAGAAAAGCCGGGCCGGCAATATCCAAGTGATAATACGGATAATCAGTATACTTTACTAAAAATTTTCCGGCAGTAATAGCACCACCATATGGGCCACCCAGATTTTTTTGATCGGCAATATCACTTTTTATCAAGTCGTCATATTCATCCCAAAAAGGAAACTCTGCAATACGCTCATGTACATTAAAACCACTATTATATAGTCTTTCTTTTTGTTTTTGTTTTGCGGTACCCATACCTACAATACCAAAAGAACCAATTGCTGCTGCGGCGGCACCAGTTAAAGTTGCAAGGTCGATAGTTAATTCGGGCTTGTAACGTTTTGCATAATGTAAAGCATCGGCTAATATCATTCGCCCTTCGGCATCAGAGTTTAGCATTTCAACCGTTGTGCCGTCCATCATGGTAATAATATCGCCGGGTGCAAAGGCATTAAAGCCCGGGCGATTATCTGTTGCGGGAACAAGGCCAATTACGTGAATATTTAATTTTGCTTTTGCAATAGCATACATAGCACAGCCAACAGCGGCTGCACCGGCCATATCACATTTCATAAGATCCATGCTATTTGGCGTAGGCTTTAAACTTAAACCACCGGTATCATAAACAACTCCTTTACCAACTAAAACGTAAGGATTTTTGTTTTTTGCATTTTTAGGTTTGTATTCCATAATGCTAAAAGTAGGTTCATCTACACTTCCTGCATTCACAGCCAAAAGACCGCCCATTTTTAATTGCGTGATCTTTGTTTTATTTAAAACCTCTACACTAAAGCCTGCTTTTTTGCCCATGTCTTTAAACGCATTGGCAAGATCAGTTGCATTTAAAATGTTTACGGGTTCATTTACAAGATCACGTGCTTTTGAAGTAGCATCAATAATAACATTTAAATTATCTACGTCTGCTTGTTTAATAGCGCCAACAAGTGTAACGGTTTGTAAACTATTCACTGTTTTTTTGACTCCTGTTAAATGACGGTTAAACTGGTAATTAGCTAAGGCAAGACCTTCGCCTGCTGCAAGTGATAAAGCAGCGAGTTTGGTTTGATTGTAAACAACTACTTCTTTTTCTTTTAAAAAGTTAACCGCATCGGTAACGGTGGCAGCATGTTTACGGATCTTTTCTTTCAGTACGTTTAACTCTGTTTTAGAATTAACAACGATAACAGATATATATCTTCCTAAATGATTTAAAGAAATACTTTTTTTATCTTCTTTTTTAAGCTCGGTTAAAATATAGTCGCTTACTTCTTTTGGAAGCGAAAAGTCGTTTGAGTTAACGAATTTTTCAGTAACAATTAATAAATTAGAACTAGTAACTAGCTTACTTTTTAAATTTACCTGGGTCATAATACATTTTGGTTGTGTACGAATATACAAAATCAATGATTTAAATCAAATATAAGTGGGTCTAAACCGGGTTTAGGTATATTTTTAGTTAAATTGTATAAATTTGAGAGATAATAAAGCAGTGTAAAATGAATTTTTTATTAGTATTTATTGGAGGCGGAGTGGGCTGTGTGCTTAGGTACATAATAGGTTTAGGCTCATTGAGGATGATAAGTTCTTTGCCAATTGGTACTTTTGTTTCTAATGTGTTTGCCTGCCTTATATTTGCAGTTACCATGTGGGCTATTAACAACAAAACTGTTTTTAATACTAATAATAGCGAGTCTGCAACTACTTTAAAACTGTTAATTTTAACAGGGTTTTGTGGTGGTTTAAGTACCTTTTCAACTTTTGGGTATGAAACATTTTTAATGCTAAAACAAGGGTTGTATTTGTACGCTTTTTTAAATATTATTTTCAGCATAGTAATTTGTCTTTTTATTTTTTACATATTTAACAGGCAAGCAGCATAAAAAATGGATTTTAATAAACGTAAAGATCTTGTCTTTATCATCCTTGCCGGATTTTTTATTACTAATGCTATTGTTGCCGAATTAATTGGCGGAAAGCTTATTCAATTTTTCGGGCTTTTTACACAAAGCATTGGTATTATTTTATGGCCGGTTGTTTTTATTTTAACCGATCTTATTAACGAGCATTATGGTAAACAGGGCGTTCGAAAGCTTACGTATATAACTGTTGGTTTAATTACTTATACATTCATTTTAATTTCTATTGCATTAAATATTAATGCAGTTCCTTTTAGTCCGGTGAGCGATGAGCAATTTAGGGTTGTTTTTGGCCAAAGCCAATGGATAATTATTGGAAGTATTATTGCATTTTTTGTATCTCAGTTGGTGGATGTGTATGTTTTTTGGTTGTTCAGAAATAAAACCGGTAAAAATATGATCTGGCTGCGCGCCACGGGTAGTACGATTGTTAGCCAGTTGGTTGATACATTTATTGTGCAATACGTAGCATTTGTTTTACCTGGTAAATGGACCATGGATGAATTTATTCATAATGCCAGTTGGGGTTATTCGTTCAAATTGTTAATAGCTGTTTGTTTGATCCCATTAATTTATGTTGGTCATTTTTTAATTAATAAGTACTTAAAGCGGGATGATGATTACACCGATAAATAAAAAATATTGTGTTTTTCTACTCTTAATACTCTCTGCAATTTGTTTCTCGCAAAGCAAGGTTTACACCGATATTCAAAAAAATAAAAATATATACCCAGGTAAGGATTATACGTTTGATAAAGTAATTGATGCCCGCGCCAATAAAGATAATATTGGCCTTGTTTATAAAAGCGATATGAACCAGGAATTTTTGGCAGATCTTAAAGAACCTGTAGATGCGGCATTCTTGGAATTTTTGAATAATACATTTCCCAATGGCTTATCAACTGTAAAAATTACAATGGTGATAAACAGTTTAGAAATTGGTCATAAACTTTCAGGCAGAAGAAATGATAGTGGTTACGTAAAAGCCAATTTTGATTTTTATAAAGCGGCTGGAGAATCATCGGTGCTCATTCATCATTACGAAAACATGCTGGTGGATGTGAACGATAATATTGCGCTTACGCACTCCAACAGGTTAAAAAGAATTATTTTATTGTCTGTAAGCAAGCTCGATTCAATTGTTGCAACAGGTGCATCGTATATCGAAACTATTCAACCCGATACAAAAGTGTTGGCAAAAGATTCTGTAAAAAAGTTGCCACAGGGTTATTCAAAAGAGAGATTAGAAGAAGCGGAAAAAATTTATAACACTGGTAATTACCCAAGAAATATAATTGTGATGCTGGGAGGACACGCTGTTTTTTGTACAGAAAATCAAATGTTTGGTGCAAATGGAAGCCTCTTGTTTAGATTTAAAAACAGGCCAAAATCTTTATTGGGCTTTAATGTAAATTATTCTATAATAAAATTTCCGGATAGAGTGGGTTTACCGGAGAATGTATCTTATACCCTTAAAACAGCAGACTTTGGTTTGCGTTTATTACGTCAGCTAAAGAATGTGATTTTTTTTAGTTTTAATCCGCATTTAATGGCTGGAAAAGAAACCTTTATAACTTATAATAATCCTGTTGGGTATATTAATAACAATGGTACTGTAAGCATATCAGGTCTTTCTTCAACTACAAAAGTGCAGGCTTTTTATGGTAGCCAGTTTGATACCGGTGTCTATCTTATGTCGCCTAAAAAGGCCGGTGCCTATATGGGCGTTGATTTTGTACTAAGATTTACAAATAGTTTTGTTTTTGAAACCGATATGGGATTAAAGTTTAACTTTGGCATTGCATTTTAAAGATGATCACTTACACATTTTTAGCAATTATAATTGGATTTTCTGTTTACTGTTTTAGCGACAGGAATGTGATGAATAAATATTTATTTCATCCTTATTCGATCTACCACAATAAAGAACATTATCGTTTTTTAACGCATGCTTTTATACATGGCGATTTTATGCATCTTGCTTTTAATTGTTTGGCATTATACAGTTTTGGACTTAGTCTCGAAGAAGGATACTTTGGAAATCAGGATGTATTTGCCGACACCAGGCTGGGAAAGATATATTACATTATTTTATTTACCGGCGGCATTTATGCTGCGTCTTTCACCGAATATTTCAGAAATAAGAATAACCCGGATTATTCCTCACTTGGGGCCAGTGGCGCTATCTCATCCATTATGTTTTGCTATATCATGATCAGCCCGCTAAGTGATATTTCTCTTTTCTTTTTTCCTATGAAAGGTTGGATTGCAGGGATACTGTTATTAGGTGTAAGTTATTATTTGATCCGCCGTAAAAAAACATCTGATTACAGTGATAACATCAGCCATGAATCCCATTTCTGGGGTGCCATTTTTGGTATTGTTTTTATTTTTATTCTTAAACATAATATTTTTAGTCACTTTGTTGATCAAATAAAGGATTCTTTCACTAAAATTTAGTTGTAAATAGTTAACTCAACTGTTTTGTAATTACAAAATATTCATTAATTTAGTATAAATCATTTTATGTTATGAGATCATTATTTGTGTTTGCATTTATCATGCTATCAACATTTATTTATAAAGCGCAGTGTATACGTATTTACGTTGCCGAAAAAGTAAAAGAAGTAGAAATTCCTATTGAAAGAAGGGAGTTTGAAGTGACCATTAACGATACCATGAAACTGAATTTAACTTCGCAAAGTAATGGTTTACTGGGAAGAATTTCTTTAGATAGGGGAACCTATAAAGTAAAATTAACAAGCGAAGATTATACAGATGCCATTCTGAAAGATGTTGTGGTTGAAGAATCCAAGTCAAACAATCTTACCATTCACGTAACGTCTTTAACGCCGGCGCAAATAGAGGAG
>JAVTWD010000010.1:1062-3255 GCA_032229505.1 Bacteroidota bacterium | reverse complement strand
ACAATAAGCAAAGATATAATTGACAATGGTTATAAAGAATGCCTGAATAACAGAAGCTATTTTGAGCATTGGTTAAGCAGGCTACGTATCATGTTTAAAGGAAAAGAGTCCAGTTGTGTAAAAGAAATACTGAACCAAACAGCTATTCAAAATGAAATGAGCAAGCCCGAATACTACGATATTGCTCAGAAGTATGATATTGATAGCATAGATACAATTATCAATATGCTGATACATGACGGTTACATAACTAAAACAGATGATCAAAAAAAATACAGGTTCAATTCGCCATTATTACAGGAATGGTGGTTTCAAAATATAGTAAACTAACTTAACTATGAAAAGACTGGAAAACATATACCACACTGATAATGCAACTGATGAAGAAATTGTAAAAAACTTTACTATCCGCAAGACAGAGTTTGAACTCATTATGAACAGTATCAATAATCAGAAAAAACACTCATTGCAAAGTTTCCTGATTATCGGCAAGCGTGGTATGGGAAAGTCAACATTGATAAGGCGAATTGATATTGAACTAAAACAAAATCACAAAAAAAAGATAATTGCAGTTCGGCTCGGTAATGAAGGATATAGAATAAGCAAGTTATATAAACTATGGGAGCAAATTATTGACTTTCTCTCAATAGAGTATCCTGATTTAAAAAAAGAAAAAGAAATATTAGAAGTAAGCAAAACTTATGAAGAAAATATTTTTCTGCTCATCAATGAAACCATAAAAAAAGAAGCTAAAACACTCGTTTTACTAATCGATAATTTTGATGTGATTATTAAAAACTTCAATACTAAAGAACAACATCTTTTAAGGGAAATACTTATTCAGTATCCTGTACAGATTATTGGCAATACATTATTTTATCAGGAACACTTCTTTGAATATAGCCAACCATTTTACGACTTCTTTAAAATTATTCAACTAAAGAACCTCACTCCTGAAGAGTCTATTCAATATATAGATTCTATATTAACAGATGAAGAAAAAGCAGGGCATATTTTAAATGGGGAGAAAAAGCTAAGTACAATCCGCACTCTAAGTACTTTATCGGGTGGAGTGCCACGTACTATTGTGCTACTTGCAAGTGTGCTATTCGACAAAAGTTTAGAAAGCACTATGGACCATTTAAAAAAATTAATAGAATTGGTAACACCCTTATATCAGGACCGGATGAATCATTTATCGCCGCAGCAAAGAGAAATAATGCATGCATTGGCCATGCAATGGGACAAGACGGGTGTAAAGGAGATTGCCAGACGAATACGCACTGAAAGCAAAAATGTATCAGCGCAACTTAAAAGTTTAGCATTAAACGGATATGTCATAAAAGATGATATACCCGGCAGAAATCACTTATATTATATTGACGAACGCTTTTTTAATATTTGGCTTTTAATGAGTGAGGGCTCTCCTTATGATGGCACCCGTGTATTGTGGCTTACCAAAACATTAGATACCATATTAGATGAAGAAGATATAAAACAATATGCACAAGGCTGTTTGGGGAAATTAATTAGTAAAGAAAATAAATTTTTATTTGTGCAGGCACTTGCGCAAACAAACAAATTAAAGAAAGCGCATAAAATTAGCTTATTAAACGAAATTAACTCTGCTGAGGCACAATTATCACAAGAGCAGAATAATTGGATAAAAAGGAAAAAGGAGGAAATAATTGAAGGTGGGTCTGAATTTGAAATATTAAATGATGAAGCAAAAGAATTATATGAAAATGGTAATTTTATAGAGGCCATTAATTTTCTAGAAAGAATAAAACCAAAATATGTCGAAATCTACAATAACATAGGATTAATATATGATACTGGGCTAAAAGATTATATTAATGCAGAAAAAAATTATCTGATAGCTGTTGAAAGTAAAAATCCACTAGCTATGAATAACTTAGCTTTGATGTATAATAATGATTTAAAGGATTATGAGAAAGCAGAGAAATATTATCTTATGGCTATCGAAAATGAACAAGTTAAAGCAATGCATAATTTGGCAATGATGTATAATAATGATTTAAAAGACTATGAGAAAGCAGAGAAATACTATCTCATGGCGATTGATAATAAATATGCTGATGCGATTTTCAATTTGGCATTTATGTACGAGAATAAACTAAAAGACTATGAGAAAGCAGAGAAATACTATCTCATGGCGATTGATAATAAATA
>JAVTWD010000010.1:0-962 GCA_032229505.1 Bacteroidota bacterium | reverse complement strand
TGCTGATGCGATTTTCAATTTGGCATTTATGTACGAGAATAAATTAAAAGACTACGAAAATGCAGAAAAATATTACCTTTTGGCCACCGAGAACAAAGATATCGATGCTATGCAAAGCTTAGCATTTTTATACTTTCAACAATATAAGAATCCGAAAGAGGCCTTGGAATTAATGAATAATACTATATCAAATAAAGAAGATTCTATTATTGTTTGTTTAAGGGTTATACTATTATTATGGAACAGTAAAATAAAGGAAGCGGGATTTCTAATGAAGGAACTATTAAAAAAATCAGATAATTATATAGAGGAAAATATCAAACTCTTTTTAGCTGTTTTATTTTACTTTTTAGTATTTAAGCAGAAGCAAATCCTCTATAAATTCTTCTCTGAAAATATAATCCTGAAAGATATGCTTAAGCCTTTATATTTTGCATTGCTCACAGAACTTAAAGATGAAAAGCAAAAAGAATATTTAACGATGCCCCCTGAATTACAAGAACCTGTAGAAATTCTTTTGAAGGAAATAGATGAACAAAGAAACAAATTTGGTATTTAAAAATTACAGCAATCCTTTCACGACATCAATCACCTCACCCAGTCTGCCCGCATCTGTACCACCGGCACTGGCAAAAGTCTTTTGGCCTCCGCCACCACCTTTGATGAGAGAGGCAATATGCTCCTTAATAATCTTAGGTGCTTCGAGATTCATGTCTTCACTTATGAGTACTGCTACATTAGGCTTACCTCCTGTATTGGCAGCCAGGCAAACCAAATACGGGGACTGCAGTTCATTTTTCAAATCAAAGCAAATCTTACGAAGAGCCTCTGCATTGCTTACCTCTACCTGTTCGCCAATGAAGTTTGTTCCGTTTATATTTTGCACTTTAGTCAGCAGCTCATTTCTGATGCCTACCAATGCTCTTGCTTCCAGTTTCTCCAGTTGCTTTTGCAGGGCGTTT
>JAVTWD010000009.1:0-3273 GCA_032229505.1 Bacteroidota bacterium | reverse complement strand
TTTAATTAATTATAAAACGAACCTTTTGATGAGATATTGTATGACGGAGGAAATAAAAAATGTTCAATGAATAATTATATTTTAATTTCATTTTAGGTCTAATGGATTTGAATAGTTAGCCGTACTGTACACCCTTAGCCAATTTTATATGCATATGAGAAATGAAGAAACTGGTTGCGTATATTTGAGCTTTAACTATAATTCTGATATCAACGACCAAGAGTAACGGCATAGGTCAGGTACAGACGAGAAATTATTATTCCAAAAGCGTGACAAGCAATGACATATAAATATCTATCATTCAGTATTGCAATATGCTTTATTTCCTTCATGGTGGGAATGGCCATAAATGCGGTCTTAAGAAAAACTGCATTTTATGATAATAAATTATCAAACTTAAATTTTATAAAAAATGAAAAGCTGAACAGCATTATTGGAATTGGTATTTTTAAATGGGTTGTAAAAAATACTTTTTTTAAGTTCTTCAATCAAAAACTTAAACTGAAAAAGAAAATTGAAAAGACAGATTTAAACAAACTGCGTAATGAAATGACAATTGCTGAGCTAGACCATTTAATCGGGTTTATTTTTGTCACTGTTTTTGCTGTAATGAAATCTTATAGCCATCACTTCTTATTTGGTTTGACTATTATGATAGTCAATATGCTGATGAATTTATATCCATTATTATTACAACAGGAAAATAAAAGACGAATTGATAGATTGCTAAAGAGATTTGGGTGATATGGGTCAGGCGATATTAGTGATGACAGGCATTTAAAAAAGACGACAAATCGATATAAGCACAAATGCTGAATTTACATCTGCCAGCCTTGTTGTTGCCGTCAGCGCTTCGTTGTTTTTTGTTCGTCATTTACATATTCTAAAATGTCACCCGGCTGACACTCTAAAACATCGCAAATTATTTCCAAAGTGCTGAACCTGATTGCTTTTGCCTTGCCTGTTTTTAAAATAGAGAGATTTGATAAAGTTAGTCCCACTCTTTCAGACAGTTCGTTTAATGACATTTTTCGTTTCGCCATCACAACGTCAAGATTTACTATAATTGCCATATCCTAAACTGTTAAATCGTTTTCGTTTTGTATTTCCATCCCTGTTTTAAAAATGGTTGCAATAATATAGATTACAGCCCCCATTAAAATAAATGCCTGGCTGTCTTCCCAGAATTGGTTAAGGTTATCAGTAATATAGCCATAATGCGATAAATTTTTTGTTACCTGTCTGGCAATATAACTCAATATCCCAATTGAAAGAGTGAAGTGGCTTATCAATAAGATTTGCCTGGCAACAAAATTGCTGAACGGCTTTGACAAATCCATGGTGTGCATTAGCCTGATCACTTTGTAAAACAGGCAGGCTTTTAAAATTGAAATGGTGAGAATAAAGCTATAGACACCGAAAAAAACTAACCTGCTGTCGTGATACATTTCAGTTAAGTCCATCTTTTGATAAAGGTTTTGGATAAATTCGGGCTTATACAGACTGAAAAAGAAATTTACGATTAAGCCTCCTGCTTCAATGCATAAGCCGACAAAAATAAGCCAGGCCACAATATATAAGCCCCAAAATACGAAGTTGTTTGTTTTTGACATTTTATTGATATTTTTAAGTGATATGGCAAAAGTAATCAATAATTTATTGATAAACAATAAATATTAATTGAAAATAATTAAATATTTTATAAATAACAACATAAGATCTCACCTGAATACGGAAATTGTATGACGGTTTACGTATTGGCAATACCTTATTGGTGGCAGTATTATTCTTTAGTATTGAATTTTTATTACTTCCCCTTGTTTATCTAAAAGAACAATTTTTTCTGGTGATGAATTGTTTATTTTTTGATTTGGATATAAGTGATAAATCCCAATTTTGTCTGCGTTGATTTTTAAATTTTTCTCTTTAGCGTCAAGCATTATCCATGTTGGTACGAATGCCAAATTTATATCCTTAATTGTTGAAATGGTTTCCGCACTTTCAGTATCTCCTGATAGAAATATTTTTTTACCGTGCCAAGTGATTAAATATGAATAGTGTTTGAATGTAAATCTATGTTTCGTTTTAAAAGTTTCAATTTTAAAATCATTCATAGTGTTAGTTAGTTTTTCAAACTTATTGATATTCCAATTTCCAAATACTTGTCCTTTATGTTTGTGTTTGATACGCTTAATAATTTTTTTTGAATAATGGTCAGCGTGTCTATGGGTGAAAAGAAAATTTGAGTTTTCCTTGATGCTGTCAATTTCTGTGTGGGCATATTTCATATAATTGTATGCTCCTGATTTATAAGGAAAGTCTATGTATAAATTTGATTTCCCGTCAGTTAGGTAAAGCCCGCAATTTCCAATAAACTTAATTTTAATCTCGTTTGTCTGTCCAAATACGAAATTTGTCAGATACACTAATGTTAAAAAAATGAATAGTCGTTTGTGAAAATTTGTCATATTCGTTATGTTAAAAAATATTTCTGTTTACTTTCTATTTTCGATGTCGCTGTGCAATGACGGGTAACTTGTAAATATACACAAGTTGGCAGTCCATTTATCTTTGTTCTACTAATTTTCATTGGAGATTTAATAATAAAACCTATTATTACTCGAACCAATTCGTATTGAGAATCAACGATTTATAACAGACTAAGAAATTGCCAAAATAACAAAAGCCGCTATTATAGCGGCTTTTACTTTTCGTGTTAACCTTGCTGTACAAATCTCGAATCAACTTGTGAATGATATGTAGGTGTATTTGCATTTTGTATTAGATCTATTGATGAAAACCCTTTAATGCAACCAGCCAACTGCATTTTTTCTCTTTTTTTCTTAGTAATTGTATATATCTTTGTAAACATTAAGTAATGAAACTGTTCATTTCCATATTTCTGATATTATCCCATCTGTTTTCGACGATTGGCTTTAGTATGGAAATACATGAATGTGGCGGGCATAAATCATATTCTATTTATGGGTTTTCTTTGCACAAAAAATGCAAATGCAATCACAACAGTAAGGACCACACTGATGATTGCTGTAAGGATAAACAAGCGGTAGTAAAGGGAGAGCATAAGGATAAAATGACTAATAAGGTCTTTATCTCCAAAAAAGGGAATGTAGAAACAGAAATCCCAAACAAAATTGTATTCACTCCTAGTATTGTCTTACTTGATATTGTAAATCCTGAGACTTTCAGGTCTGAATTTCCCCCGGGGAACTCCCCGCCTTTATACATTCTGTATAGAAGTATTTTAATTTG
>JAVTWD010000008.1:0-3346 GCA_032229505.1 Bacteroidota bacterium | reverse complement strand
TTGAAGAATTTAAACCAAATCTCAAATTATCAAACATAACTGTCAAATTATTAAATAAATTCGATATATGGATGCAAACCAAAGGTAATAGTTCAACAACCACAGGCATTTATCTTAGAACACTTAGAACTCTGGTCAACAAAGCAATTGTCGAACGACAGTTCGATCCAAAATTCTATCCTTTTGGAAGGAACAAATATCAAATCCCAACAGGTTCAAAAAATAAACGAAGCCTTAATAAAGAACAATTAAAAGCAATATTCGATTACAAATCGGATCCTCAGAATTATTTCCTTAATAGGTCTTTAGCATTTTGGAAATTTACATATCTGGCAAATGGCATTAATATGATGGACATTGCGAATCTTAGAAAAAAAGACCTTTTTGAAGATACGATTGTTTTTAGCAGACAGAAAACAAAGCGATCAAATCGACAATCTCCAAGACAGATCACAATAATTCGAAACGAAATAATAAATCAAACAATAAAAATGTGGGGCAATATAAATGCTACAGAAAATGATTTTGTTTTTGATATAATAAGTAAAGACGATTCAGCCTATGATGTAAAAGATAAAGTAAATCAATTTGTAAAAGTAACAAACGACTGGATGAAAAAAGTTGGTAAATTACTCGGAATTGAAATGCCTATAACAACCTATGTCGCACGTCATTCATTTTCAACTATGCTTTTAAGAAAAGGAGCCAGTGTTGAATTTATTTCCGAAAGCCTTGGACATAGTGATATCAAAACGACTCAAAATTACCTTGCAGGATTTGACTTAGAAGCAAAAAAAGAAATGATGAAATCTCTAATTGATTTTTTAATCGTTCTCTAAATATTTTTTTGCTATTAGATGACATCAAAAAGATTTATTACCTCCAAATAGGATTCATCTTAGTATACGTCAACGTTTTTACGACAAAACCATCATTACTGTTAATTGAAATATTTGTATAATTTTTAGTTGGGAAAAAGATAGAAGTCATAACAGATAATCCTTCATCAGCAAATAATTCAACTGATGCATCATCAATAACCAAGGTAAAATCCATTTCATTTTTAAGACTAAAACGCGGAGATACATGTTTGGCTGCGAAGCCTTTTTCAAAATCAATTTTACCGGATTGGGTCCTGTCAATGAAATATTCATTCTTCCTCGTATCAAATCCAATTACCACTTTTTCACCCACATCGTTTGAAAGCGTAATATCAAATGAACGAATTTGATTGCTCGTAATACTCAATCGTGCCGGCCCATTGAGAGCGCCAGCTTTTTCTGACAAATTAAAATGCGGTGTACTTACTGTATTTATTTTAAACTCCTTTTGGTTTAAAACCTTTAGCTCCTGAACAGGCTTGGAGGTGACCAAATATTTATTGCCAATTTTATTCAATCCCAATTCTCTTGAAATTGTCATCGCGCTTCTCCAGCTCTCCGTGGGTACCTCATTAGCATACTGCCAGTTGCTCATCCAGCCAATAAATAATTTTCGACTACCGGTATTATCCCATGTTACACCCGCGTATTCATCGGGTCCGTAATCCAGCCAGCGTGTATCGGTTTGGTAGGGTTTAAAAGTTTTACCATCAAAATCACCGACAAAATACTGAGTTGCCGATCCGCCATTCGGGCCGCCGGGATTAATGTTAACAATTAAAACCCAATGCTGCTCACCATTATAAGTTAACTGAAAAAGATCCGGGCACTCCCACACGCCGCCATGAGCACCAATGGTTTTGCCAAATTTGCTTTCTTCTTTCCAGTTTTTTAAATCGGGTGAAGAATAAAAGGTGATATGATCTAATGTTGCTAATGTCATGATCCATTTTTTGCCTTCCTCGTACCAAAAAACTTTTGGGTCGCGAAAATCGCGAATACCAGGGTTGGGAAGCACCGGATTACCATTGTATTTTGTCCAGGTCTTACCATCATCGAGGCTGTAAGCAAGGCTTTGGTATTGATATTTATCAGACCCCGTTTTTTCTATCTCCATATTATGATGCGTGAAGATTGCCACCATTGCGTTTTTACCGAAACCTGCGGTATTGTTTTTATCAATTACAGCGCTACCGGAAAATATCGTTCCTAAACTATCAGGATATAAGGCAATTTTTTGTTCCTGCCAATGTACTAAATCCTTACTGGTTGCATGCCCCCAATGCATAGGCCCCCATTTTGTACCATCAGGATAGTGCTGAAAAAATAAATGATAGGTTCCATTGTGGTAAACCATCCCGTTGGGATCGTTCATCCACCCCTTCTTTGGAGTAAAATGTATTTGAGGTCTGTGCTCGTCTGAAAAATTAGAATTCACTCTATGGTTTTTTACTGAAGCGCAAGATGCCAATAAAGTTGAGAATAAAAACAGTGTAATCAGTTTCATAATTTTACTATTTCATTTTTTGTATAATATTAATGATATTGTTCAAATGTATATTCTTAGAATAAGATTTTACAAAGCCTCCGTTCTTTGTATAAAGTGCAGCGAAGGGCAATTCTATTATTTTATAATATCCGCGTAGAAAAAGACTATCTCCTTCTGTGCCTACATAAATATTAGCAAACCTATTTAATGAAAACTTATTCACAAATCGACTTACATTTTCTACAGGGTAGTAAGTAACCATTGCAATAGAAGTGTTCTTTAAAGCTGATACCTTTTCTACCAACTCTTTTGTAAAAATTTCGCAACGATCACATTCAGGAGAAAAATACACAATCAGAATGGGTTTGCCCATTGGTAAGTTTTGCGCCTTGAATAGCTTGTTGTTTACCTGCATCATTTGAAAGGGCGGAAGTTTTCCAACCTGTGAGTTAGCACATGAGCAACATCCAACGAAAAACGTGAAAATGATCATAAGAAATTTTAAGTAATACGTCATTATTATTTTCGTTTTCATGTATCAAACTTATTTTTATTAAACCCCTTATCTGTTAACGGTTCTGGAGATACCTTTCAAACTAAAATTACTAAGTAAAGACATCGTTCCATCGCCTTCAATTTTTAACTGATCATATTGATATTTCGGAAAGAATATTGTTGTGATAACCCTCTCTCCATCATCCACAAAGATTTCCATTGAGGTTTTATCCACAAGAATTTGAAACTTAGATGCTTTCCCTACTTTGGGTATAAAAGGACAGTAGATTTTTTGTACCAAGAGATTGGCAAAATCAACACCAGCGCCACTTCTATCTACCACAAGGTTTTGAGCCACTTTATCATAGTTCAGGGATATTTTTTCTTTCAGATTACCGAGTGCGAACAGGAACGAAGTGCTGTTATTCAAATCTGCATTGAAACTTATTTCGTAAGAACCAGTTTTTATAATCTTGTTATC
>JAVTWD010000007.1:0-3381 GCA_032229505.1 Bacteroidota bacterium | reverse complement strand
AACGTTATGGGTAAGCCTCCGGGACATTCCGGTAGACAAAAAGCCTTTTGACAAATAAATGAATCCAGACGAAAAAATTCATATTCAAAACTATTTAAACAGACAACAACCGTTTGAATTTCTCGGAACCAAAAGACACTCGACTTTAGTGGCTGGGTTAAGGGACTGCCGAGTTTATACAAAACGCAATGACAACGACGGCGTTTATAATCCTGAAATAAAACACGGCGACGTCGGAAACTGGTTAGCTTGTATTGGTTATTTCACAGTGCTAGATCAAATGGGTAGTTGTTTTAAACCTTTGGGTGACGCAGAGCCCGAACAGAATTACAGCACAATAAAATTCGCAATAGAAAAATTCGGTTATGACTTAATTGAAAAAGATGAGCGACAATTGAATGCCCTTATTGCACTCAGAAATGCTTTCACTCACGACTTTAACTTATTAAACATTCCTTACAATGCTAAATACATTCCTTTGCAGCAACATAAGTTTACTGTAATGGTCGACATAAATTCTTGGGTAGTTAAATTACCAAAAGAACTGTGGGACGGAAACATTGACGACAAAAACTTTCTTAAAACAACAGACACGACATTTGTGAACTTGTTTGGCTTCGGACAGTTAGTTGAAACAATATATTCTCGAATCTGCGACTTGCATAATAAGGACGGGATAGAAATTAGAATGTCGCCAAGGACTCTTATAAACAAATACACTTTCGTGACATCAGAACATCCCATAAAATAACAGCAGACTATGGAACGAATAAAATTATTTGCAAAGCACAATGACCAGACCTTTGAAATAGTTGAGGACTTACCTGGCGTTGGCTTTTACATTTACGCATATGACAGTAATGGTAAAAACACTCACGACCATCTTCAAGACACATTGCAATTTGCAAAAGAATGCGCACTTGAAGAATTCGGTGTTCCTTTAGACACATGGACAACATCGCAAACTTAACTGTGTGCGGTGGCCAACCCATAACAGCAAATAAACGTAAGCGGGCAGACTCGGTCATCGTTCGCGCGCAAAATAGTGGCCCCTTCGGGAAATTTTATTTGCGGCTCACTAATAAAGTAAGTATCTTCAAATAACCTTTTGTGGGTATAGACACAGGAAGCTTCGAAAGCCCGCCTACGTCTATTTGCAAAACGTTATACGCAATGGTTGCCGCGACCGCACACCTGCCGCACGTAAATTATTTTTTCATTGGGTGACCAGAACACAAACGCTCAAATACAATATTCAAAAATAATTTCAGACCGCACACCTACTTTATCAACTAAACGTATCGACCAACGCTGCCCGCTCACACACCAGCAAACGCACGACGGCAGCCGCAACCAGCACTTACACTAAATGGGCAACCACAGACGCATAACACCGGGCAGTTGCGCCATTTTTGCGTTACTACGCCTAAATGCTTAACTTAGACTTGCAAAAACGGACGCAAGCCCGCGGTCCGTTAGCGGTCATGCTATGACAACAGTGCCAACTTCAAACCGACAGACAAAAATGAAACATGAATAATTTAAATTTCCTAAAATATTTGACAATTGTTCTGTTCCTGTTTATAGGGCAGTCTGGACATTGTTGTATTAATGAATACAGAACACTTTTAAGTGGTGAGGTAATATTTACGGACGCAGGTAACGCAGCACCAATCGGACGATTTAACGCAAATAATAAACCTTACCTATTTAAGAAATTACACGAAGCAGACAGCATTTACCAGCTGACTGGAAAATTGGAAGATTATTCTGACTTGGGTTCAATGCTCGTTTACGCAGGACAATATTTAAAAGCAAAACAAATATTTCAAGACATTGAACAAAAAACACCAGGACTTTATCAAACTGCTGCAAATCTTGGGACAACATACGAGTTACTTGGACAAAACGACTCTGCACTCTATTGGATAAAACGTGCTGTTGAGATAAACCCAAACTCACACAGGGGTTCAGAATGGATACATGTAAAAATACTTGAAGCCAAAGTAAAAGCTAACGGTGACGAAAAGTATTTGTGGACACACAACATACTTTCACTTAACTTCGGTGACGACAAAATTCCTGTCAACAAAGACAATATTGACCTAAACGATTTACCCGACCAACTTTACGACCAGCTAAATGAGAGAATGTCTTTCATTAAACCGAAAGACCCGATTGTAGCTCAATTGCTATTTGACTTAGGAAATGTTTGTGCCTTGACAAGGGATGCAACAAGCGGATTACAAATTTATCAATCAGCTAAGGAATATGGTTACACGTCAGACCTGTTTGACAAAAGGCTGTCTTATTTTGAAAGTTTGCAATTAAAAGCAGACTTTAGAAATAATACAGAAGGCTGGGCAAAAGATAATCCAATGTTTGCATTAATAATTGTCGGGACAGTTTCCGTTGGTGGACTTTTAGGAATAATATTTTTGTTCAGACGAATTAAAAAGAGACGACATGAAAGGACAAGCACGAACCGCTAACACGGGTTTTGCGTTAGTGGGCAGACAGTGCAAATAGAAACATTTGAGCAATTAATAAACTTTGGTGCTGGCAGACAGTTTTCGGTTTCAAACGCCCACCAACGCAAAGCCCGAAACCGTTATAACTAAGCCGTTGGACAGACCTAGATGAAAAAATTCATTCATATTTTGACAATAGTCTTATATTCTTTGCATTCACACGGACAGATTTTCGCGGAATTACATGTCGACCTCTTTCGACCAAAAAATGTAAAGACGATTTACACTTACTTCAAGTCACAGGACACAATAAGGCATCGAGAAAATGACCACAACATTCTAGAAAGGAAAACAGAATATTATTCCAACGGTGTAATCAAATCAGATTTACAAATCAATATTCTGTCGGACAAAATTCAGGACACAATGGTTTACAAATTGTTTTCGCTGAACAACGACTCTACCATTAAATCTGAAAACTTATATCGTTCTGACACCCATAAATGGTTAGGTTCAACATTTTATAAGTATGCTAACAAAAACTCTTATACTATAGACTACGAAAAAGACTATAAAGTCGTTCGCACTTTTGACCCCGATGGAAAAATTATCAGAGAGAAAACAGGTGGCAAATATTTCACAATGTATGACTTTGTATACGATTCATTGGGACGACTGACTCAGTACATTTGTTATTCTGCGAAAGACAAAAAATATAAAATGCAGACACTATTTCTTTTTAAATACGATTATAAACAAAAATCAGACAGTTTATTTTGTACATCGACAGAGTACGTTGTTCAAGTCAGTGATAAAACTTGGGACAAAATGCAAAATAGTCCTCCTATAAAATATTGTAAGCTCCCCATAATTGGACTATTCAAAAGTAGATTTTTTTATTAAATTATTA
>JAVTWD010000006.1:2952-3402 GCA_032229505.1 Bacteroidota bacterium | reverse complement strand
CACCAATAAAATACCGATTATGATAAATTGGCAATCGATGGATCCTGATTGGAAAACACTATCGTCTTATGGTGTTAATAAAACAATGAGTCTAAATATAACCATCCCGGAATTACTACATGCCATATATGCAGCAGGAAAAATCCGAGTATATGAAATGGGCGATAAATTAAGACCTGTTTTTTTGTCATTGTATGGCAATTTTGATGTCCCTGATCAAAGCATAAGATCGGATTTAAAAGAAATTATTAACAGCCAAAGAGAGTTTTTTAATGATTTTGAATTTCCATACTATGCGATTAGCATCATTGAAGGCAGTAAACAAAAAATAATGGGGGGCACAGCCTTACAAAATAGTTTTACAGCCTTTTTCCCTAAGGATACAAAACCGTTAGATTATTATCTGCTATTTTCGCATGAACATTTACATAATTGGATTGGACGAAAAAT
>JAVTWD010000006.1:0-2942 GCA_032229505.1 Bacteroidota bacterium | reverse complement strand
ATCAAATTTTATGGAAACCTAAAGGGACTGGCTTTTGGGAATTAACCCTTCTAGATTCAGCAGGACAATCGGCAAGCACTGTGGTGCAGGTCTGTTCGCCTTTAAACATTAGTCAGTAAACCTATTTTACGCTTAGATAGCCAGTGCAGGCACTTCATCCCTTTAGAGTTTATTTATCAAGTATGCGATTTCTTAGGGCACCGTGTCTTTCCGATGACGTAGCCTAGAGCCTACTCTACCACCCATATTAAACTCTCAACATGTTATGTACATGTAGGAGTAGTGACAATGACTCAATTAACAATCGATTCAGTCCAAAGTGATTTTCAATTATGGCGAGCTTCAACAACCAAACACTCCAAAATTCCAGAAGAATTATGGAATAAAGTGCTGCAGTTATCAGCACATTACTCAGTTACGGAGATAAGGAAAAAATTAGGAGTAACTGGTGGTCAAATACGTACACGTAAACAAAAAAAAGAAAATTCTAAGCCAGCAAAACAGACAGTTAAATTCATGGAAGTCAATATACCTTCTATAGCCTCGTTACATAACACACATACTGCAGGAAATAAATTCGAAATTAAACGTACTGATGGCATGGTTTTGGCTATGCAACAGCTAAGCGATGCAACACTTTTACAAATATTTAACCAGTTTATGAGAGGGATATAATCATGCTGCAATTGACTTCACAACAAAAATTGTTATTAGCCGTTGAACCCGTAGATTTTAGATTTGGCATTAATGGGCTAATGGCTTTATGCAAAACCACATTGGCAGCAGATCCATTTTCTGGTATGGTATTTATTTTTACTAATCGCAATCGAACAGCAGTTAAATTGCTGATGTACGATAGTAATGGTTTTTGGCTAGCAACCAAACGTTTTAGCCAAGGTAAGTTGGCTTGGTGGCCAACGGATAATCAACCTATCTTGCAAGTGCAAGTAGCTGCTTTACAGGTGTTGCTTAGTCAAGGAGATCCCCGATTTATGCATACTCCAGTCCCTTGGCGTCAACTCACTGAAAATGCCACTCAAACATTTCAAGCGGCTTGAGCTGTGGCGGGTGTCGCGACCAGCATGTTTGCAATCGTGTCCTTATAATTCCATGGCATCCACGCCTCTGGATGTTTACGAACAGCCAATTTATGAACTTGCAATGCGGTTAAATAATCTACAGGGTTTTGCTTGGCTGCTATGCAAGTGCATATCAGTGATTGCAGCATGCTTCCTATATAAGCACCATGCTCTGTGGCATAAAAATATGAGTTTTTTCGCACACGAATCGGTATTTTTAAGGCTTGCTCCAAGATGTTATTATCTAAAGGTGCTCCTGCAATATGCAAAAATCGGGTTAATTTATCCCAATGTTTGAGCATGTAATTATACGCCTTCCCAAGCGGGCTGTTTTTCTCAACAATATGTTCGTCCAGTTGTTTCTTGCAATGTGCATGCAAATCATTCATAGGCTGTATACTATAAGTTTGGTGATGTAAAAGTCGTTCTTCGTCATTTAATCTATTTTCATTCGCCTCTTTATCATGTTTATAAATCATGCTGATGATATTAAGCACAAAAGCACACTCTTCAGAATAAAATTTTTCTATATCAACAAAGTTCCGTCTGCCATGTACTAAACAGTTAATAATAAGCGCCTTTAAACCTTTTGGCATATTAGAGGGTAATGCATCACACATGTATTTGACAAGGGGTAAATCAGGATCACGTTTTTCTAATAAAGATAATATATTTTCTCCACAATGGTTTCTCCCGCTGTAAAACAAGTGTATTTTGTTATTTCCGTTGAAAGAAATCAAGCCGGTAGTAAATGTACCTACGCGAGCTTTTTCATCCAAGCTCTTATTAGACTTGATAATAGATTGTATCCGAACGGAAGTATCGTCTCCATGCATTAAATGTCCATTGGCAGCCAGTTTTTCCAAATGTTTAAATGCAGGGCATGCATCATTAGCCACTTCTTCACTTTTATCGAATTGTGTGCTGCTGGGTAATGGAACACCAATAAATTGCTGATAAACATCCAAACGATTATTAGGAATACCCAAATAATATTTATGAATACACAGTTGCGCTTTAAAAATGGGGTCATATTTTTCATTACAAATATTTTTTGGTAATTGAGCACTAAAATATTTTTCACATAAATTACAGCGTAAAGTTTCAATAACATATTTGTTTGCCTTAGCAAAGCTTTGCCCTACTATTTTAATAACACATCCAGACTTAGTTATTTTCAATTTACCTTTGCAATTCTCCTCAAGACAGGGGTCACCCGATCTATACGGTGCTTTCACATGGATTATTTCAGCATTTGTATATTTATCATGTCCCAATCTGCCATTATTAGGAACATATTTTCGTGCATTTGTATCTGTTATAGGTTCAGGAGGACTAGGATCCTCAGCTACATCTTCTGTTGTACGATCAGCGGCACTTTCAGATTCAGATGGATTGCTAGCTTGTTCATCAGCCGTATTGGCTTTTTTGTCACCGTTTTTATTGCTATTTTTTTTATTTTTGTTAGATCTTTTTTCACTGCTGTTGCCAAAAATCTTCTGTAGCTTGCTAATACTGATTTTCTTTTCTTCTAGGCTGTACTGCAGCCATGAATTAAAGTCTATGATCCCTGTTAAAATTTCTGCATCTTCTGAGGTCATATTATTTTTGATACGTTCAATTAGTTTTTGGCGGTCTTCTAAGCTAAGTTCTATCGGTTTTGGGCGTTTCATGATCTGTTTAATATCCTAACTTCAAATAGTTAAGCATAGGATACCAAAATGGCGTGTAAGTGCAAGTTTATTTTAAAAGTCCTGTTTTAGGTCCACACCTCACTGAGGCTGATCAATTAAAGACATCTCTTCAGTGATCTCAATAACATAAATTTAAGAGGTTTGTTAGGCTACGTTACCGAAAAGACAC
>JAVTWD010000005.1:0-3460 GCA_032229505.1 Bacteroidota bacterium | reverse complement strand
CGTTCTTTGTATCCAAAAACAATTCCTCTTCAATATTTTCAGGAGTAAATTGCTGAGGTTCAATTGTATTAGTATTAGAAGCTTTCGCCGCGCCTTTCCTTCTTATTTTATTTACTTCTAACTGGAGGATAGATTCTTCTATCTCCATAATATTTGCACATTCTTTAATGTAAATGCTGCGGATAATATTGTCGGGAATAATGGCAATGCTATCTACAAGATCTTTAATAACACCTGCGCGTTTTATTGGATCGTTCTTACTTTCTTCATTTAATTTTTTTGCCTTAAACTTTAAAAAATCTTCAGTATTGTTCTCTAAATAATCTTTAAACTCCTGTATGGTAACTTTTCTGCTAAACGAATCCGGATCGTCATTATCCGGAAACATCAACAGCTTTACATTCATCCCTTCTTCTAAAAGTAATGGAATGGCGCGGTTGCTGGCCTTTTGCCCGGCTTCATCACCATCGTACAATACAACAATGTTTTTTGTAAAACGGTGTATTGATTTTATTTGTTCAACGGTTAGCGATGTGCCGCTTGATGCCACCACATTTTCAATACCAGCCTGATGCATGGCAATCACATCCATATAACCTTCAACCAAATAACACTTGTCGGCATTTTGAATGGCTTTTTTTCCCATCCATAAACCGTACAAAATTTTACTCTTGTTGTAAATGTCTGTCTCAGGGCTATTAATGTACTTTGCGGTTTTTTTATCGTTGCTTAATGTTCTTCCACCAAAGGCAACCACGCGCCCACCATCATCGTGAATAGGAAACATCACACGGCCCGCGTAGCGGTCAAACAGGTCGGCCTGAGTAATTTCAGTGCCTTCAACATGTTTGTTGCTAACAATGCTCATGCCTGTTTTGGCAAGGTATTTGGGTTGGTAACTGTTTTTTACCGCAGTAACTGTAAAGGCATTTCTTTCTTCTAAACTATAGCCTAACTGAAATTTTGCAATGATATCATCACGCAGATCCCGCTCTTTAAAATAACTCAATCCAATAGATCTGCCTTCATCCGTATCAAACATCGTTTCGGTAAAATAACGCTGAGCATATTGCATTACAATAAGCATACTTTCGCGCTCGGTTTGCGCTTCACGCTCTGCGGGTGTTATTTCACGTTCAACAATTTCTATATTGTATTTTTTTGCAAGCCAACGTAAAGCATCAGGATACGATAGCTGCAAATGCTCCATAATAAAGTTAACCGAGTTGCCTGATTTACCGCAGCCAAAACATTTGTAAATACCTTTTACCGGCGATACGGTAAAAGATGGAGTTTTTTCACCATGAAACGGACAAAGCCCCAATAAATTAGCACCGCGTTTTTTTAAAGTGATAAATTCACCCAAAACCTCCTCAACGTGCGCGGCATCAATTATTTTTTCAACAGTGTCTCTAGGTATCACTTTTATGGTAAATTTGGACTAATAAATATACGGCAAATTACATGATAAAATTACGTTATTCTTTACAAATTTTAGCCCTGTTGCTGGTAAGCGCAAGCTATATGGCTCAGGATGAAGCCAAAGAAGTTAATCCTTATAAAAAGCTTTCAAAATCGTTTTTTGGCGCTGTAAAAAGAGATATTCCAAATCGTAACGAAAAGTTCTTTGATACTTCTTTTTATGCAAAAATTAGCTCTGCACAAACCGATAGAACGCTAAATGATTTTAGAAGGGTGCACGGTGTAATTGTTGCCATAGAAAAAACAGAAGTAGATACGCAAGGCTGTAAAATGGCAACCTGCACATCTATTAAAAGCGGTAATGGCAAATTTTTGTGGTATTTATATTTTGACCAGGCACAATATATTCAAAAGCTGGCCATTGATACATTTAGTACACAATGGTTTCATAAACCAAGAACTATCGTAAATAATAATTTTACACGTAAAGAAATTTCGTTTGAGACCAATGCTTTTATAAAATTGCCCGGAAGTTTATACCAGCCAAACGATGCAAAAAAATTATCACCTGCTGTTGTTTTAGTTCATGGTAGCGGGCCGCACGACAGGAACATGAGCGTTGCGCGTAACAAGATATTTTTAGATTTGGCTTTAGAGCTGGTGCAAAAAGGCATTACCGTTTTAATTTATGATAAACGAACTTATGTGTATCAATACCACGATCCTTTTCCGCTGGATAGTATGGATTATCAAACAGAAACTGTTGATGATGCAGTAGCTGCTGTAAAATTTTTAAAACAGCAAAAAGGAATTGATACCAATCGCATTTATATTGCCGGACATAGTCAGGGAGCTTTGTGCGCGCCGCTAATGGCAAAAAAATGCAAAGTAAAAGGATTGATATTGTTGGCAGCACCTGCACGTAGATTATTGGATCTTATACCCGAGCAGGTAGATTATTTGGCAAGCTTAAGAACAGTAAAAAGTGAAACAGCAGATGCACAGGATATTGCCATGAAGTGGCAGGTAAACAATGCGCTAAAACCTGATCTTACTTTGTATAACAGGCAAGGTTTGCCTTTTGGAGCAGGCCCAAAATACTGGTTGTTTGACAGAAATTATAAAGTGCTGGATGTAGCGAAAACATTAACTACACAAATTTTATTGATACAGGGTGGAAGAGATTTTAACGTGACTAAAAAAGATTATGATCTTTGGTTGGAAGCAATGAAAGGAAAAGCAAATTTTAAGACCGCTTATTTTGAAGAATTGGATCACATGTTTTTTGAAGGAAAAGGAAAAGCAAGGCCCGAAGATGTGACGAAACTGAATTACGCTTCAGAAAAAGTTTCGAATAAAATGGCAGAGTTTATTTTAGGGAAGTAGAGCCGTCATTGCGAGGAACTTTTGTGTTTTAGCAAAAGCGACGAAGCAATCTCAAACAAAGTTTTACTGTGTCTTAGATTGCTTCACTATCGTTCGCAATGACGATTTGTTGCTTTTTATGCCTCAGTAGCTTTTCTCACATTAACGTGTTTTAAGAGCAGTGTCTGTTGTTCTCATTTTAATGAATAATTTAAGTTCAAAAAAAAAAGCTGCTTATTATAAGCAGCTTTTTTTTATTAAAGATCAATGTTATTTAGTAACTATCAATTTAGCTACACGTTTTGCGCCTGAAGTACCATTAACGTTAACAATGTACATACCGCTTGCAAGATCTGTTGTTTGAAAAACATAAGTAAGATCACCGCTTGAGCTTAATTTTCCCAAGTTCTCAGTTTTAACAACACGCCCATTAATATCCATAATATTTAATATTGCAGACTCGCCATCAGCGGCTACAAATGTTACAAATACTTCTGAGTTTGTTGGATTTGGGAATAAACTCATGTTGTTTTGATGTTTTGTATTTTCTTGTTCTTCAACACCTACATAATAAGTGCTTTGATAATCTTTATTTATCCAAACACCGCGTCCGTTAGTAGCAGCATAAATAACACCACTGTTATAAGCATCCCAGGGGCGCATTACTTGTTGT
>JAVTWD010000004.1:0-3530 GCA_032229505.1 Bacteroidota bacterium | reverse complement strand
TTTAAGAAAATTTATCCTCTCTTTTGTGGCGTGGCTATTGTGCTTGTTATTATTTGCTCGTTTAAATTAAAGGTGACACAAACTGTAAAAAACCTATCTGCAAATAGTGCAGAAACTGCGGAGACCAAAATCCTTCTTATAGAGCTTGTACATATAAATCCCCTTGACTATGAAAAAGGAAGATAAATTCCTTTCGGTAATAGACAATCATAAGGGTATTCTATATAAGGTTGCAAATAACTACTGCAAAAACAGCGAAGATAGAAGGGACTTGATACAGGAAATAATCTATCAGCTTTGGAAAGCATTTGATAATTACAATCCACAGTTTCAATATTCTACCTGGATATATCGCATTTCTTTAAATACCGCTATTTCATTCTATCGAAAAGAATGGACTATTACCCAAAACAAAGTTGATATAGACGATAGCTTACTTGTCGTATCCGACATTTTATTTAATCAGGAAATGGAGGATAATTTGAACTTGCTTCAGCAGTTTATATACGAATTAAAAGAAATGGACAAAGCTATAATGCTGCTGTATTTGGAGCAAAAATCTCATAAAGAAATAGCAGAAATTATAGGTATAAGTGAAAGTAACGTTGGTACTAAGGTCAATAGAATTAAATTGTTATTATCTCAAAAATTTAAAAAATAAAATAAAAATGGAACATACAGAAGTTTTAAATCTATGGAAAATGTATGACGACAAAGTAGAACAGGCACTGTCGCTCAATAAGAAAAATACGCAAGAAATATTGCGGATAAAAACAAAATCAGTACTGTCTGAAATGAAACCGATAAAAATATTTACACTTTTTGTTGGTATTATTTGGGTACTGTTTGGAGGTACTGTTGTTACAAATCTTTTTGTTTATGCTTATGATAAGGTAAGTTTATTTTTCCTCTATTCTGCTGCTGCACAGCTTTTACTTACTGCCGTTGCAATAGGCATATATCTCTATCAGCTAATTATGATTGCTAATGTAAATATCTCTGACAGTGTTATTACTGCTCAAAAAAAATTATCCTACTTAAAAGGTTCAACGCTATGGTCTGCAAAAATCCTCTTTTTACAGTTGCCTTTTTGGACAACCTTTTATTTGTCAAAAGAAATGATTATTAGCGGAAATATTGCCTACATTCTTGTAAACGGCTTCTTTACCTTACTATTTCTTTATTCGGCTATTTGGTTATTTACTAATATCAAATATTCAAACAGAGATAAAAAATGGTTCAAAATGCTTTTTGGACACCGATTATTAACGCTATTGAATTTTATAAAGAAATTGAGCAGTATGAAAAAAGTCAGGATAGCAAATAACGATGAGAGCCAAAGAATACAGGCAACTCTTTTCATTGACGAACCATTTAAGGAAAGCATCGAAAAAATCAGAAGAAAATATAATCCCGAACAGTATAGCTTAATTGGGTGTCATATCACTTTACTAAGAGATGATGAACTAACAGACATTGAAAAGGTAACAAAAAATCTTTTGGAGCTAAATGAGCATACGTTAGTAATAGATTTTGGAAAGCTCCGAAGGTCTGATAACGGCAAAGGTGTAATAATAGAGGGAAAGGGAAGTAATAATTCTTTTCATTCATTGAGAGCAAAATTATTAGCAAATACGGAAATCAGTAACATCTCAATATTACATCCACATATTACGCTCATTCATCCAAGAAACGGAAAGTGTACAGATGAAATATTTGATGAATTAAAAAAACAAAAATTGCCGTCCAAAATTGCGTTCAAAACAATTTCGATTATTGAACAGCTAAATGAGGGTAAATGGAATATCGTAAATCAGTTTAATCTAAAATAAGTAATAGTATGAGCATTTTAAAAAACACATTCGTTCTTCTTTCAACTCTTGTCATTATTCTTCTGTATTCGTGTCAAAATAATGCAGAAAGGAAATCTTCTAACACCAATCAGCCGGCAGCAATGGAAGACAGCATCACTGTTTCTGCATCTGTTTCTGATACATTAAAAACATTTTTAGTTAATAGTACCGTGCAGGATTTTTATAAAAACAAACAAAATGGTGTTGTTGAATTTCGCAATGCTTTTCTTAAACTATATGAAGGAGAAACATATTTGATATGTGGTGAATTTTTAACGATGGACAAGGAGAAAACTGAAAAATGGGTTGATTTTGCAACGCTGAAAACAGAAGGTTACGAACTATGGATAGGTGGCAATGCCACAGCTTACTGCAACGATGCTAAAACAATTACAACATCAAGAGAAGATTTAGCCACTTTATTAAATACACAGCTAAAAAATTTGCGAGGAGTTTCCAGCAATTGATACGATTTAAGGAAGTCATCTTAAATGAGCTTACAATTATTTATGAAACAGAAAATTAAATAAATGAAAAACAAATTATCGCACTTCGCAATCTATACCGAAGATATCAATAAGGCAAAAGAATTTTACAGCAATGTTTTTGATTGGGGTTTTCAGTCTTATGGTCAACAAGACTTTTTTCAAATTAAAGATGACAATTCAGATGAAGGAGAATTAATTGGTGCGTTGCAATCAAGAAATTACTCGCCTGTTCCAGAAAAAATAATTGGTTTGGAATGCACCATTAGCGTTGAAAATGTGGACGATATTGTTGAGCGGGTAAAAAATAATGGCGGACAAATTCTAATGCCAAAAACAGCTATCCCTTATGTGGGGTGGATTACAAAGTTTTTGGACACGGAAGGAAATTTGATTTGTGCAATGCAATACGACAACAATACGAGATGATAAAATCAAGACCGATACATCCAGACTTCCAATTTTTCTTAGACTTTAAAAGCCAAGAGGTTATTGACTTATTTAGTAACCTACGTCAATACATCTTAGAGCTATATCCTGATAGCAATGAGCTTTTGTATCATACACACGCCTTGACAGCCGTTTTTTCAATGTCCGAAAAACTATCAGATGCGTTTTGTATGATACCTATCTATACCAACCATCTAAACTTGGGATTTAATAAAGGAACACTTTTAAAAGACCCAAACAACTTACTAACAGGAACAGGTAATTTAATCAGGCATATAGACATAAAAGAAACAATTGATTACAGTAACCCGAAAGTAAAAGCATTGATATGTGAAGCTATTGACTTTGCAATTATGGACATAGACAAACCAACAAATTTTGTGGGACAGACATTTTCAAAGATTAAGAAGAAATAATGAAAACTAACTACTGACCGACAAATGAACGAGGCATAACAGCGGTTTTGCGCTATTGCTGCATTTGTTGCAAAAGTTCGTTTTTATTTCTTAATTTCGTTTTCGTCGAGCCGAGCGAACTCAGTTCCAATTGCCGCAACAGACGCAAAGCCACAGGACGTTACCGGCAAGTGTAACAGACTACAATGCTAACATTAAACGGACGACCAAAATTTGAACATTAACACAAAAGCAAACCATTTTGAAAAGCGACCAAAACATAGACCTTATTATTAACGGACAACGAGCAACCCGACACGCCGACCGACCCTATGTTTTTTATTTTT
>JAVTWD010000003.1:0-3566 GCA_032229505.1 Bacteroidota bacterium | reverse complement strand
CACAGTATACTATATCTGTGATTGATGCTAATGGTTGTCCTAACGGGCCTATGATTATTAAAGTAAATGTGAGACCGGCTCTTATAGCAAGTGGTGCAACATATACAAGTTGCTCAAATGAAAAAGTTGTGTTAACACCAAACATTACAAGTATTGGTAACGGAGGGCCTTATACTTATAACTGGAGTAATGGCGCAACTATTGCCAATAATACTGTTACCACTAACTATTCGGCGGCTAATCCAAATGTATATAGTGTGGTGGTAGATGATGGATGTTCGATACCTAATACAAATGCTACGTTTAGTATATATGTTACACCAACACCAAACGGAACATTCTCACCAATATCAAGCAAGGGCTGCGCGCCTTTAACTGTGGTATATACAGCAACAGGTGATTCAACTACTACCAATGCAAATCCATTTTTATGGCAGTTTGATGTAAAAGGAGGAACTGCAAATCAGTTTTTAAATCCGCAGATCATTAATTATCCTGATCCAGGTACATATTCATTATCGCTAATGATCGTGAATAAATATGGTTGTAAACAATTTATTGCAGCCCCGGCTGTTGCAGAGGTTTGGCCGGTACCGATTGCAAGCTTCTTTACAAATCCTTCAACAGCAAGTTTATTGGAGCCTACAATCAATTTTACAAACACATCTACAAACGCAAGTTCATATGTATGGGATTTTGGCGATTATAGTTCGCCAAACAATGCATCATCATTAATGAACCCCGGCCATTTGTACAGCAATGTTGGTACTTACCATATTTATATGGTAGCAATGAATAATAAAGGTTGTAAAGATACCACAACCGGATCGATAGAGATCACACCGGATATAGGTGTGTATATACCAAATACATTTACACCGGATGGCAATGGTCGCAACGATATATTTATGCCATACGGTTACGGTATCAATGAAGACAAATACAAAATGGAGATCTTTGACCGTTGGGGTGAGCTCATCTTTACTTCAACTGAATTTAGAAAAGGATGGGATGGTACAGTAAAAGGCTCTGAAACAATTGCGCAAGACGGTGTTTACATTTACAAGATCATGATCACCGATCTTGAGAATAACAAGAAGAATTACGTGGGGCATGTAACCTTAATGAAACAATAGCTTAACTAGTTAAATTTAAACCGCCCCTTCAAATAAGTTTTTTGGAGGGGCGGTTTTTTATTGTATTAAACAAGATACTGAGTAAAACTACCGTTTTGCTTAGTAAACGAGTTGTTTTCTAAATATAAAAATCTTATTTTCAAAGTATATAACCCTTACTATTATGAAAAAATTATACCTGTTTTTTTTCTTGTTTTTTATTTGCCTTGTTTCGCAAAGTCAAATCATAAACAACCAGTTTGAAAACATAAAACAACTTATTAAAGAAGCTGATCCAAAAGCAAATATTGATGATAAATTAATATTGATTTCTTTTTGGTCTCCAGACAATAATGAAAGCCGTGAATTAAATAAAGAAATAAACCGGGTGGCCAATATTTATAAAAATGCAAAATTAAAAGGTGGGAAGAATGGTATGTATTTTTTTAATTATTGCCTCGAAGAAAATGTTATGAATTTTAAACTGGCTTTAAAAAGAGACAGTCTGGATAATAAAAGCAGTTATATTCAAAATGAAAACAGTAAACCTTTAGTAAATAGTTTTGTTACAGCGCAAATTCCGCACACAATTTTATTTGATAGTTATGGAAATATTGTTGAACAGGACACAAAAAAAGAAAATGTTTTTAAATTAATGTCAAAACAAATAACCAGGTAATATGAAAAAAATTATACCCATTAGTTTATTATTACTTGGCTTTTGCAAGACAAGTTTTTCGCAGGTAACGGCAACCCAATGTAACCAGGCGGTTAATATTTGTAGTAACGCAAGTTTTGGGATTAATCCTAATGGAAACGGAACGCTTCCAGCATCAGGAACTTTTGGAAATCCCAGTACAGTAGCCCCACCTTTGGGTGCACCGGGTGGCTTTGGCTGTTTATTGGCAGGTGCTTTAAACAGCACATGGATGATCATCAACGTGCAAACGACCGGCACACTTGAATTCTCTTTTGGGGCCGGAGCCGTTAACCCACAAGCGGGTTGTTATGACTGGATAATGTATCCATTTACAAATAACTGCGCGCAAATTACAGGAGGCAGTGTTGCTCCAATACGTTGCAACTGGAATTCATTATGCAGTGGTGGAACCGGTATTGCTAATACCGTACCGGCAGGTGCAAGCGCTGCGAATTTTCCTCCGGGCCTTGCTGTAACGTGTGGTCAAAAATTTATTGTTTGTTTTTCGAATTATAGTAGCGTAACTACAAATGTAAATTTAAATTTTTTCGGATCTGCGCAGGTAAGCTGTAATCCAATTCCAAACCCTCTAACTTTAGGTAACCAAACTATTTGCCAGGGCAACGCCGTTAACTTAACCGTTACGGGTTCTGCAGGAAATACATATACGTGGCAGCCGGGTAATTTAAATGGTAATACAATATCAGTTTCTCCCACTGTTACAACAACTTATTCTGTTTCGGGAAGCGGTGGATGTGGAAGCGTAGTAGGCAATACAACCGCTGTTGTAACCGTAAATCAGTCAAATGCAAATTATACAATCGCTAATTCAGGTCCAGGTGGTGCAGGAGATCCAACACCTTCACAACAATGTTTAAACGGCAACTCATTTAATTTTACAAGCGCGCTTGCAAGCGGAACACATCAATGGAATTTTGGTCCAGCTGCATCACCCGCAACTTCATCAGCTGTAAATCCAACAAATGTTACGTTTAGTACACCTGGTGTTTATACAATTTCACATACAGTTACTAATGCCCCTTGTACACAAGTAATAACACAAACAGTACAGGTTGATCCAATGCCTTTAGCCACTGTAACAAATTCAAATCCAATTTGCGGCAATGCCAATGGCGTTATACAAATAAACAATACTTCGCCTGCGGGTCAAACGGTTGTTGGTTTTTCTGTAAATTCGGTTTCTGTTCCATCTCAAACCATTACCGGGCTTGCTCCCGGCGCTTATGTTATTTCGATGGTAAATAATTTTGGATGTACTTTTTCTTTAACAACCAATCTTGCCAACACACCCGGCATTACCAATATGGCTTTAAGCGCTGTTGGAGCACCTTGCACAGGTAATACCGGCGTTATAAATGTTGGCACCATTACCGGAGGATCACCAGCATATCAATATAATTTAAATGGAGGACCATTTCAAACCGGAACTTCCTTTACAGGCTTAGCACCGGGAACCTATACGGTAGGTGTTAAGGATATTAATAATTGTACTTTCACAAAAACAATTACAGTAACCGGAAGCACTCCTCCTACTAATATTACGTTTACAACTTCACCAACAGCCTGTTTGGGTAATACCGGCGTAATAGGTATTACAGGTGTAACAGGCGGAACAGCAGCCTATAGCTTTAGTGTTAATGGCGTTGCAAGTGGTTCGGTTGCAAATAGCCAATCCTTTGGCCCGCATGTTATTACAGTTAGCGACGCCAACGGTTGTACATTTTCTATCA
>JAVTWD010000002.1:0-3568 GCA_032229505.1 Bacteroidota bacterium | reverse complement strand
GCTAAACACAAACGGAACTGCAAAAATTAGGTTTATTGGACTATTTGAGTTATTCAAATATGAAAACCTATTAGAAACAGAATACTTGTCGCCTAATGTTTTGGAATGGCTTAACGACACTAAAAAGCCAAGACCGAATTTTCAAGACGACATTTATTCGTTGGTTAAGACATTTGAGCAATACATTCAAGACACTTACAATTCAGAACATAACGTGATAGATGAAATTTTGAAAAAATCTCTGTGCGTAAAACGCACAGAACGTTTTTCCAAGTATCACGAATTGATTGAATTGTTGGAGCAAATTCCGATTGCTCGAAAACAAGTTACTAATAGAAACACAATAAAAATTGCGACAAAGCAAAATGAAGAAAAAGAATTTGAAGATTGCTTAAATGAAATCAAAGAAAATGTTTGGCTTTTAGTTGATAGTGTTTTAGCTGACAAGGGAAATATAAAAATCAAGTTTTCTACTAAAAATTGGTCGGGGTCATTCTATTTGAACGAGCAAAGCAATCATATTTTTTGCCCTTACTATCAAAATAAAAAAGAGGAAAAACTAATTAAAGACCACAATTCGTTTTTAGCAGATTTTGATTTTGACTTTAATCCATTAAGACCTTTTAATTGTGTTTCATTCTTCAAACAAAAGTTTTCTGAGCAAAATAGATTAGCAGAACTAAACCAATCAAAAACTCAATTAGTAAAACTTTGGCAAACCTTGCCAGATAAGGAACGTGAATACATTGAAGAAACTGCGTTTAAAGCTAAATTCAAAAGTCGGGAAACAACATCAAATGGCTCAAACATCAAATTTCAACTTGTTGATGTTTCCGACAAAAGTTGGGTTAGACTAAAAGAACTAAAAAACGAAGGCGTTATTTTATTCATTGACGACCAAAAAATCGGTAAGATTTTAGACTTTCACCCAAAGGAAAATTTCATCACAATCAAAGACGCATTTTGTAGCGTTGATGAAATTTCTGAAAGTGGCGAATTGATTGAAGATGTAAGACAAGAAACAAGTCAATTCAAAAAACAAGTTGAAGCCTGCAAGAAGTTTGAAAAAACAGACGTTGTAAATCCTGCACTTTGTAGCATTTTGGCAACGCCTGAAGCAACTGCAGTGCCTACCAACGCTCGTTTGTACCAAGATGATTATGATAACTTTGCAGATGAAGTCTTTAATTCAAATTTAAAAAATGACGAAACGCAAAGAGAAGCAGTTTTAGAAGCATTGCATCAAAAACCCGTTTATTTAATTCAAGGACCACCAGGTGCGGGTAAAACTACCGTAATTGTTGAGCTAATTCGTCAGCTTATCAAACGACAAAAAAACGTAAAAATTTTAGTTACTTCTCAATCTAACTTAGCCGTTGATAACGTATTAGAAAAACTTGACGAAATAAATCAAAAAGAAGAAGCAGACTTGTTGTTTATGCGTTTAGCAAGTGAAAACACGCTTGAAAAGGAAAATATCAGAACTTCAATTTTGCCACATACGTTTGAAAACAAACTCAAAAATTGGGTTACAGAAACCGAACAGCAAGCAAAAAAATATTTTTCAGAACATTTTTCTACGCAACAAAAACATAAAATCCTAATTGAATTTTACGACTTCTATTTTTTGCTTGACAAAGAAAATGATTGGATTAAATTCAACAATAGGCTACGAATGAGCCAAAATTATCTCAAACAACTTTTTGAAAATGCGAAAGACTTCAAAGAAGTAAAAAAGATTTTTGAGAAAGAGTTAGGAAGCGAATTTTTAAAATTAAAAAACATACAACGAGATTGGCTTGCTTTCTTGGGCGGTGTAACCGTTGAAGACGGAAAAGACCGAAAAAAATCAATGCTGAATAATGGAAGTACAGAAATAGATTTCCTTACAGCAATGATGTTGCAAATAAACATAATGGGTGCAACTTGTATTCACATTGCAAGTAGCAAATACAATAAAGTTAATTTCCGTTTTGATTATGTAATAATGGACGAAAGCAGCAAGGCTTCGCCTGCCGAAACACTTGTGCCGATAAATATGGGACAAAATATTATTCTAATTGGCGACCATAAACAACTTCCACCTGTTATTACACGAGAAGAAGCCGTTAAGAAAAATGTAAAAACGGAATTAGAAGATAACGGATTAGATTTTGAAAAAGCGTTTGGCGAAAGTTTGTTTGAAAAACTCATCAAAGCATTTGAAACAGATGAAAGCAAACAGAATTATATTAAAATGTTGGACATACAATATCGTATGCCAAAACAAGTTGGTTCTTTGATTTCAAAATACTTTTATGAAGGCAAACTCAAAAATCCTGGAACATCTGTAATTCCTGATTATGACAAACAAAAACATCACGAATTAACTTTAAAGAAAGACACATCAATTATATTTTTCAGCACTTCTCAAAGAGAAAATCCAAACGACAACGACAACAAGTTTAATCGTCAAAATAAATGCAATGTTCAAGCGATTAAAGAATTGTTGGAAAAACTAAACACACTTTATTCTGACAATTTGAATAAAGAAAAACCTTTCACTATTGGAATTATCGCTGGTTATCGTGGACAAGTTGATTTGCTAAAAAGCAGTGTCAATCTTTCCCAATATTCAAATTTCGTTCAAGTAGTAACAGACGAAAACGGGAAACAAAAAAAAACAAATCTCATTGAAATAAATACCGTAGATAAATTTCAAGGTGCTGAAAGAGATATTATCATTTACGACATTGTTCGCAGTAGCAAAGGACAAAGCAATATCGGATTTTTAGATGATTACAGACGAATAAACGTAGCTTTTTCAAGAGTGAAACGCTTATTGATTGTTGTTGGCGACAGTGAGTATTTGACTAAAAGAGCAACTTTAAATCAAGGCGGAAGATTTACAGAATTTAAGTTGCAACAAATCGGACAAGAGCTACAAGAAAAAGGTTTGGTTTTTAATCAACTTAATGAAATTTTCTAATGGCAAAAGATAAAAATTCAAATAGTAAAGTTGATAAGCGTTTCCAACAAGTTTGGGAACGTTTCAAAGACCACCATAAAACAGAAGGTTTCAAACTTGTTAGCATTTTTGATATTTATCTTCCTTTTTGGCAATGCAAACAAAATGTTGTGATTGAAAAAGAAATTGAACTTGACCGTTTCAGTCGCATAATTTTAGAATTGATAAATAATAAGATTACAAGCCATACAGAAATATGTGCGTTTTTAGGAATTGATGAAGATAGTTTTGTAACCGTACAGTTTCACTTTCTTTTAAAAAATGACTTGATAAGAGAAACACAAATTGGCGTTTATGAAATTACACACGAAGGCTTGTCATTTCTACACAACAAGACAAAACTAAAAAACATTGAAACGGTTGAATTTGAGTATTACATAACTGAAAAAATGGACTATCTGAAAAACGATTTAATGCAAGATTTTTTTGACCCAAATTTTCCTATTGACACGCAAGTTTCAGCAGGACGAAAAAGCAATTTTTCGGGTTACACGATTATGCAAACACATCAAGTTCAAAAATCAGAATTAGCAAAAGAAATTCCGCATAAACAAAAACCAA
>JAVTWD010000001.1:0-3571 GCA_032229505.1 Bacteroidota bacterium | reverse complement strand
ACTTCCTGAAAACATTCAGCGATGTCTTTAATGTCTGCTTGATTACCGAATGCACCTTGTGATTGTAAACTATATATTAGTTCAATTAAAGCTGTTTTACTTTCTACCCAGGTTATTTTGGACTTGGGAACATCTTGTGATTTTGGCTTCGGTTCTTTTTTTTCGAGTTCGGCTAATTCATGTTCTAAATATACCTGTAGTTGATCGTTGGCCATAATCATAGAAATTTTATAATCGTGACTAGTACTAAACTTAGCGTCTGTTTCAAAAAAGAAAGTTTCTAATGAAAAACGAATATCATGTTTGCCTCGAACAAAGTATTTATGATCTAAATAATTGCTGCCGGTACGGTAGTATTTATAGAAATCAAGGTTGTTATCGAAGTAACGTTTTAATTTATCGAGTTCATTTTGCAAATACTTTTTAATTACTTTATAACCTCCCTGTGGCTTTCGAGTTTCGATATTGTAAACGGCAATATGATAGAAGAGCTTACTTGCAAAAAGCGGCTTTAATTCTTTAAAGAATTTAATTTCTTCGGCAGTGCTGCGAAATTTATATTTTAAAATAAAAATCTTTAAATCGCTAATGATTTTTTGTGATACGTCGATAGACAATTCAGCTTTTGCCATCTGATTATCTGTTTCAAGAGAAATAAATTTAAGCTGCTCTTCGAGTTCCAGCAAAAACGTTTTACAATGTTCATTCACAAGCCTTGACTTTAAGTTTATAATTAAGCTACAGTTATTCTATATGTTCATCGTGGGATCTTAGTTGAATACTATTTAATTCTTTAAGCGCACTGAGAGATTCTAGCGTCAATGGTTTTCTTAAGAGCATGTATACATTTGGATTTCTGAGCAGTCTTTGCACTTCATCTTCATAGATCAATATAGATAAGATAACTACCTTGCATTTATCCCGAATCATTTTAGATTTCTTTGCATATTCCTGCAAGAAGTCATGCCCGGTTTGTGTTGGCATGAATAAGTCAAGGAAGATAAAATCGGGTAAGTCGTCCCTGGTTTTGCATTCATCCGATAAAAATTCTAACGCATCGACGGCTGTATTTTTGAGTATGATCTCTTTAGTAAAGCTTGCTATCTCCAGTATTTTTTGGCAAATGAACTGATCTATCCTATTATCATCAATGACCAGTACCTTATTAAAACGGATATTTTGTATATCCCGTTTATCTTCACTTCTATTTGTTTTGTAAGGACACATTTCTAATTTTTTCTTGTAGCAAAGGGATTTTTTCGTTTATTGGCTTCCATCATTTTCAAGATGTCGTCGTGTTTATAATACATCAAACCACCCACCTGCGTAAATTCGAGAGAGCCGTTTACACGCATTTGCTGTAAAGTGCCAGGTGAAATGCCTAGCATTTTTCTTACTTCATAGGATTTGAGCCATTCTTTTTGAAGTCCACCAGCTCCTTTGTTCTTTAACATTAAACGAATCTCTTCGAGTAATTCGGTTTTCAATGTTGTTAAATCTTCTTTAGTTAAAATTTCTATTTTCATTATTATTCATTAAAAAAATCGTTGTGAGTGCACTTTAATTTTGAGATTATCTTTTCGAGATAATCAATTGTTATGTTAATATGGCCGTTTTCTATTTTCCAGATGTATTGCCTATCAGCATCCATGGCAGTTGCCAATTCCTGCAACGTAAGATCTTTTGCAGTACGGTGCTTTTTTATAAGGTTACCAATTATTTTTCTTGTATTTTTTTCTGAGGACAACATAGTGAACTAATAGTGCGATGTAGTTATGTGATGACTACAAATAAAAAAGCCCTCGATTTCTCGAGGGCTTTTTTGGCTTTGCTTTTGTTTTTCAATCATATTTGATTCCAGATACGCTTCATTAGTTATTACTATTTAAATGTTTAATTAAAAGATTGCCTGAACTCAATTGGAGAAAGATTTGTTTTGCTTTTAAATAATCTACTAAAAGATTGCGGATGCTCAAATCCTAATTCAAAGGCAATTTCACTCACAGATAAATTGGATGTAGATAGTTTTTCTTTTGCTTTCTCTACTAGTTTGTTGTGTATGAGATGCTGTGTGTTTTGTCCAGTAAGGCTTCGTAACATATCACTCAAATAACTTGCAGAAACATTTAAATGCTCCGAAAGATATTGAACCGTTGGGATTCCCTGCTTTAACGATTTATTATTATTGAAATAATCATCTAAAGTTATTTCCAGTTTTTGTAACAAATCACTATTTACTACTTTGCGTGTAATAAATTGGCGTTTATAAAAGCGGTTACTATAGTTAAGTAATAATTCAATTTGTGCTATCATAACGTCCTGACTAAAATCATCTATTCTACTGTTTAATTCATCGTTAATGATTTTGAAAATAGATAAAATTATTTCTTTTTCACCATCAGATAAATGCAATGCTTCATTTGCGGCATATGAAAAGAAGCCATACTCCTTGACTTTTTTAGCTAATGGATAAGACAAGAAAAAATCAGGATGAATAATTAATAGGTAGCCGGAATTCACGTTTCCAATGGGGCTTTCGAATATTTGATTGGGTGCTGTAAAAACTAAACCGCCTTCGCCAAAATCATAATAATTTTGTCCATATTTTGCCTGCCCACAAAGTCCTGTTTTATAAGAAATTTTATAGAAGTTCAAAACCATCGACTTAGGAAATTCTTCAGGAAGTTTTTGAAGCTCCCTAATGTCGATAAAACTCACCATCGGATGTAAAGGCTTTGGCAGCCCGAACACCCGATGAAAGTCAGTTAAAGACTCGAATTTATATAGTGAGTTTTCTTCTTTTTTCATTATACAAAGTTACAATTTTACCAAGGACATTCCCCTGTTTCAGGATTATGTTCTTCACTTATAAATTTGCCAGTTGGACCGTCTTCGCCAATCATGGCATATTTTGAAATACGAGTACCAGCCTCCTGAACAGTTCCAGTGCCTCGATGCCCATTAAAATCAGTTGCCACAAAGCCAGGACAAACAGCGTTTACTCTGAAAGGTGTATCTCTTAATTCGTAAGCCAAATTAATGGTGTACATATTAAGAGCCGCTTTTGAAGCCGGATAAACCGCTGCCTTGTGCGTATAGTATTTCCAAGTTGGATCGCAGTGCAAAGTAAGCGAACAACCGCTTGAAGATACATTTACGATACGTGGCTGCGTTGCTTTTCTCAATAAATCCATAAACGATTGTGTAACTCTTACCACGCCATACACATTAGTTTCAAACACCTGTTTAAATTGATCAAGACTTGCTTCTAAAGCCGCTTGAGGCCAACCTCCGTTAATGCCTGCATTATTGATAAGTACATCCAATCCATCCGTTTTTTTACCAATTTCAATACGCGCTTTTTTTACTGATTCTTCATCAGTAACATCTAGTTGTATAGCTTCTACATTATTCAAACCTTCGGCTTTAAGCTTTTCTATTGCTGCGAGACCATTTTGCAAGTTACGACTACCTAGGTAAACATAATATCCCTTTTGAAGTAATTGTCTTGCAGTTTCAAAGCCAATGCTTTTGTTGGCACCTGTTATTAATACTTTTTTCATCATTTTTA